>JADJNC010000032.1 GCA_016709335.1 Candidatus Propionivibrio dominans
CCACGATGCGCGAGCGCATCGCGCTGAACGAGCTGGATCTGCAGAGCGTCGACAAGATGACCGCCGTCGAAAAGGAAGCGGCAAAGGTCAAGCTGCAACTTGAGTTTGGCACGCTCAAAGCGAGCGCAGCGCAGAAGGCCGCCATCATTGCCGGATTCGGTCAGCTGGTCACGCAGGAAAAGACGCTCAAGGCACAGGAAGAATACCTGCGCGGCGTCGAGCAATTGGAGCAAACAAACGCCCGACAACGCCAGTTCATGATTGATCAGACCGCAGCGCTCGAAGCCTCTGCGAAGTCATACGGGTTATCCGAGTCGGCAATCAGCAGCGAGGTTGCTGCACGGCTTGAAGATGCCATAGCCATCACCTCCCAGAACGCGGGAATGGAGGAGCAAACCCGGTTCCTTGAAGAAGAACTGGATCGGCGCAACAAGCTGACCGACGCACTCGAAGCGAACACGCTTGCCCGCCTTCTGAACAATACCGAAACCGCGAAGGCGAAGAAAGCTAAGGCCGACGTGGCCATTCTTGATCGCGCTCTATCCAGCGGGAAGATAGATCAAAAGCAATATGACGAAGCGATTGCCGGAATCGAGGAAAAAACGAACGAATTGGGCGAGTTCATGAAGCAGGCCGCCAAGAATATGCAGGATGTCATGGCGGACTTTTTTATCAACCCAACAGCGGACGGCATGCAATCAATCGCCGAGGGATTCGGCAAGGCAGTGCAAAAGATGATTGCCCAGGCCGCAGCGGCGCATCTCGGAAATCTGCTTTTTGGCGACCTCGACAAAAGCGGGAAGATGGGCGGCTGGATTGGCAAGCTGTTCGGCGCATTTGGCTCAAGCGGTTCGTCATATGACTACGGCGCGTTTGACGAGCTAATTTCTGGGTTCGCAAACGGCGGCATCATGACCAGCGCTGGCCCGCTGCCGCTGAAATCATACGCCGGAGGCGGCATTGCCAACACGCCTCAACTCTCCCTCTTCGGTGAGGGTCGCACGCCGGAAGCTTATGTGCCACTGCCTGATGGCAAGCGTATCCCTGTCCACATGCAGGGCGGCGGCGATTCGCCGAACATCACCGTGCACGTCAATTCGCAGACCGGCGACCCGGCAGAGATTCGCCGCAGCGCTGCAGCCGGCGCGCGCACCGCTCTGGGCCTGATGTCAAGCTCTCGGAGGTACGCATAAATGGCCGATTTTCTGGAGGAGCGCATTTCTGATTTGATTCGTTACGGATCGTCATGGGCCGAAGACTATCAAGTCGACATCACCACCACTTCCAGCGGGCAGGAAGACAGATTCATGCGCCACACATTCCCGCGCCGCACGTTCGACGTGTCGTACATGATGACGACGCAGAAGCTATATGACGAGCTGTGCGCCATCTATCACCGTGCGCACGGAAAGTATTCAGGATTTCGCGCCAGGTGCTATGACGAGTGGTCCAGCAATGGCGCAACGGGGACCCCGACCATGGTAGACCAGCCGCTAACACTGATATCAGGATTAACGTATCAACTCCGGAAATACTACGGTCGCGACAAATCAGCAGGCGCTTCTGGCTATCCCTACCGGACAATTTACAAGCCTGTTTCTGGCACGGTTATCGTCGCAGCCGATGCCAAAAAAGTCGGCGCTTGGACCGTTGACACCACAACCGGCGTAGTTACGTTTTCCGCGACTACTGGCAGCATTACCTCGATCACCAACGCGGCGCAGGCGTCCATCAGTTTCACCGGCACGACTTATGCAATCGGCGACTCGTTCTACATTTCCGGCGTCACTGGCATGACCCAGATCAACGGATTGCGCGCCATTGTTGTCTCGACATTCATCGGCGGCTGCGTTGTCAATATCGACTCGTCCGGATTTTCGGCCTATGCCGGCGGCGGCACGACGCAAGCCAAGCCCTATGCCGGGGAAGTTGTGACGGCTGGTTTCGAGTTTGATTACCCGGTACGCTTCGACACCGCACTCGTTGCCGGTCAGGATTACCCAGGATATCGGCCCGCTGAAGGAATCCGCCTTATCGAACTGCTGCGGCCATGAAGTCAGTAGTTGCCCCCCCGGAAACGTCGACCGCATGCCTGCGGATTGAGTGCACCAACGGCACGACAGTACGCCTGACGCAATACCCGGTCGACCTGACGATGAGCAATTCCGAAGTCTATCAAGCCGTCGCCGGTTATGACTTCTCCGGAGTGCAGGAAACGGCGAGTTTTTCCCCGTCTGCGGTCGACCTGCAAGGCATCATGGACGCATCCGGAATTACCCGCGATGCCGTCATGAGCGGCATTTTCGACGGCGCGAAGTGCTACCTTTTCCGCGTCAATTTCCTGGCCCCTGTCGAGGATTACGAACCGATAACCGCATCTGTTCTCGGCAAAACCACATTTGAGGACAACAGGTTCACCATCGAAGAGATGAGCCTGATAGACGCGCTCAATCAGTCGGCTGGCGGCTCGATCCTTGTGACGTGCCCAAAGACGTTCGGCGGAACTGAATACGCCGGATGCGGCCAGACATATTCCCTTGCAACCGGAACCATATCAAGCGTGACAAGCCAATTCGTCGTGCGCGATTCAGCACGTGGCGAGCCTGCTGACTGGTATGGCCTTGGTAAAATTTGGTTCACTTCGGGCGCAAATGTCGGCATCAAGCCGCGCGAAATTCAGGACTATGCTGCGGACGGAACCATCACAGTATTCGAGCCTTTTTACTATCCGGTAGTAATCGGCGACGCCTACAGCATGGCACCCGGCTGCCGCAAGAGGCTGGAAGATTGCCGCGACAAGTGGGCAAACGTTGCGAATTTCGGTGGCTTCCCGGACGTGCCTACCTCGTCGAGTTATGCCCAGGTGGGCAACAAGCGATGACGCCTGACGACATCATTGCCGCAGCCCGTAGCGCCGTTGGAACGCCATTCAAGCACCAGGGGCGCACGCCTGGCGTGGCTCTTGATTGCGCTGGCCTGGCGCTATACGTCGCTACGGAAAACGGCGTCGACACCATCGACCACGAAGGCTATCCGCGCGAACCGTTCGGCGGATTGCTGGAAGCCGCGCTAGACGAACAGCCGGGGCTTGAGCGAGTTTTCGACATGCGTACCGGCGATATCCTGCTGATGCGCTTTTCAGTTGGGCCGCAGCATCTCGCCATATTCACCGGGACGACACTGATCCACGCCTACGCTGTCGCGGCCACTGTTTGCGAGCATGACTTTACGCCGAAATGGGCTGCGCGCGTGGTGGCAATTTATCGCTTCGTCGGGGTGACGCATGTCTAAGACAGTCGGCCAGTGGGTTGGCACAGTCGTTGGCGCTGTCATCGGATTTTACACAGGCGGCACC
The DNA here is from genome assembly GCA_016709335.1 of Candidatus Propionivibrio dominans. Classification (GTDB taxonomy): domain Bacteria; phylum Pseudomonadota; class Gammaproteobacteria; order Burkholderiales; family Rhodocyclaceae; genus Propionivibrio; species Propionivibrio dominans. The sequence continues at coordinate 3,356 of JADJNC010000032.1, forward strand.
AGCTACATCGCGCTCGGCGCTGCTGTTGGTGGCGCGGTTGGAGCGGCGGTTGATCCACCAAAAGGCCCGAACATCGTTGGGCCGCGCCTGTCCGATCTGGGCGTTCAGACCGCTTCATATGGCTCGACGATTCCGCGCCTTTACGGTACATGCGCGGTTTACGGCACGGTCGTATGGATCGAAAACAACCAGCTACGCGAAACCAAGTCCACAACCAAATCAGGCGGCAAGGGCGGCGGCGGCGGCGGAAACACCACCACCTACTCGTATTCAGCCACGATCGCCATTGTCTTGTGCCAAGGCCCGATTGCTGGCGTCCGTCGCATTTGGGCCGGATCGAAATTGATCTATGACGCGGGCGATTCGTCAGCCACCGGCATGATTGCCTCAAGCGCTGCAATTTCCGGCATCACGATCTACACTGGCGACGATACCCAGATGCCGAATGATCGCATGCAGATGACTCTGGGCGCTGGCAATGTCTCGGCGTGGCGCGGAATTGCTTACGCGGTGATCGAGGATTTTCAGCTTGCTGATTACGGCAATTCTCTGCTCGGCTGCCCGTTCAAATTCGAGGTGATGTCGGATGCCACCTTCTCCCAATACAGCCAGCAGGGTTATTACCCAACCGGAGTATTCCCGCAGTTCTCCGATTACCTGATGTGCCTGGGCCGCGTCGAGTCTGGCGTGATGAAATTCGATCACAGCGGCCTCACGTATTCGGTAACGTCTGACGGCGTGCTGATCTCCACCAACGCCTCTAACGCAGGGACATTTTCTTCATTCGGGCATGTCGGCATGCTTGGCACCCAAAGCGTCGATTATGTCGGCACTTACACAGGCGATCTGTATGTTGGCGGCGTGGCGCTCATGCACCACTATTCCACCAGCGCTACGCTTCCGGCTGGCGTGTGGCACATGATGGGAGCATGCGTCGACAAGGCCGGGACGCGGCTGTATGTGCTTGCCCACCGGCAGAGCGACGCAACAAACTGGCTGCAAACCTATGACAGCAGTCTTAACCTGCTGACGCAGGGCAGTCAGAGCGTTTATCCGTTTGTGACAAATGCAGGTTCGTATCCGCTCATCCCTGGAAATGATGAGGTGTTCACGGTCGAGGAAGGTGGCGACTTTCTGTGGAAGGCAAATTCCTACGCCGTGAATGTGACGCTATACCCAATCGTCGCGGGCGTGGTTGGGTCCACGCTGCACTCGTTCACAAATCCATTCATGGGGCCGTATGGCAGCCGGATGACAATCGCCGCAGAAAATCAAATGCTCTGGGGCGCGCATGACGGCGGCGGCATTTTCTTGTTTTCCCGCGCTTCGACTGGCGCCCCGTCGCTGGTGCCGCTGGCTGATGTCATCTCGGCAGAGTGCCTGACCACCGGATACCTGAGTGCTGGCGATATCGACGTGACGACGATCACCGATGACGTGCGAGGCTATCGGATAACCAACAATGCCGCTGTCAGGGCGGCGCTGGAAGCGCTGCAGGCACCGTACCCGTTCGACGTGATACAGGATGGCTACAAGATTAAATTTGTCAAGCGTGGGGGCGGCAGTGTCGCCACAATCGTCTATGAGGACATGGGGACAACTGCCGGGAACAAGACGGATGAGCCGCGCCTGACCGTAGTCCGCGAAATGGACGCGCAACTGCCGCGCCGAATCGAAATCAGCTACTTCGATGCGGACCGGGAATACGACACCGGGGAGCAGGCCGACGAGAGATTGAACAGCACCGGAACGTCGCTGATTCGAGTCGAGGTGCCTGTCGTCATGACGGCGAACGAAGCGGCAGGAGCGGCCAGCACGCTGCTGTACCTGTACCACTTGGAGCGGCTTGACCTGTCGCTGTCGATTCCGACACGCGACCCCTACAACAAACTGCAGCCGGCTGATCCTATTTTTGTAGTTACACCGGATGCCACCTATTTTTGCCGCATCACAAGCCTGACGCACGAGAGCGATCGCGTCATCAAGCTGACCGCGCGGCTTGCTGCTGTGGCGTTGTATTCGCCGACAGCGGTCGGCGGTGTGCCCAACGTGCAGGGGCCGTCTGTTTCGTTGTCCGGGCCGTCCATCATGGCTATCATGGACATCCCGACTGTATCGGGCAACGATACTCCAGGCCTCGTCATCGCGGCGCGTGGTGCCTACTCAGGGTGGAGGGGTGCAGAGGCGCTGCGCTCAGATGACGGCGGCGTCTCGTGGACGTCTCAAGTCGGAATTCCGCCTCCCGGCGCAACGGTGGCGCTGGCCAACAACACCATTGGATCAGGACCTACGAACGCCATGGATGTAAAAAACGTCCTGAATGTATCCATGGTGAACGGCGACATTTCAAGCGTGACCGAGTTGGCGCTGTTCAACGGGGCGAACCTGTTCGCCTACGGCGAGCCGGGGCGCTGGGAGATCATCGGCGCGCGTACCGTCACGCTGCAGGGCGACGGCACCTACAACCTGACCAATCTGCTGCGCGGGCGCTACGGAACCGAGTGGGCGATGACTTCGCACGCTGTCTACGATGACGTGATTTTGCTGGATGGTTCGCTGGCATTCACGGCGCAGCCTACAGCGACGCTCGGCGCGGCAAGGGAATGGACGGTGCTGGGCAATGGTGATTCTGACGTTTCGCAGAATCAGCAGACGTTCACATATGCCGGAGAGAATCTGGAATGCCTATCCCCGGTGCATGTATCTGCTATTCAGGCGGCCAGCGGAGATTGGGCAATAAGCTGGGTTAGGCGCACACGAATAAACGGCGAATGGCTGGATTATGTCGACGTCAGTCTAGGCGAGACGGCAGAAAGTTACGTAATCGACATCTACGATGACAGCGCGTACACAACGATAATCAGGACGATCACGGCCAGCACACAGACGGCGACCTATAACCTGGCGCAACAGACAATTGATTGGGGTTCGGGCGTTTCCGACATTTATTTCCGCGTTTCGCAGGTTTCCGATCTCGTCGGCACAGGCCGAAGTCTTGATTCCGAAGGCACGTCAGCATTTTCGTGGGGCGACCCGACCTGGGCGAATACGGTCGCGCTGCTGCACATGAATGACACCGGCCTGACCGATGTTACTGGCAAAACTGTTACAGTCGGAAGCGCCGCACGGTCGTCCGCGCAATCGAAATTTGGCGGATATTCCGCGCTGTTCGGTGCGTCCGGTACGCCCCTGGATATGCCTGACTCAAGCGACTTCGCTTTTTCTACGGATTTCTGCATAGAGTGCTTTATTTATCCAACCACCTCCACCGGCACGCTAGTCATCGCGGCAAAGCGGTCCGCGTCGACATTTTGCCCGTTTTACTTTGCCCTCAATGCCGGAAATCTTTACGGGATATTTTCATTGACCGGGGCCGGTTGGGACGCATCGCTAACCGGGGCAACAACCGTGCCGCTAAATCAGTGGTCGCATGTGGCTCTGACGCGTCTGAGCGGGACAGTTACTTTGTGGTTGGATGGCGTATCGGATGCCACCGTGGGGCTGTCTGGCGCACTGATGACAAACGCCAGCCCAGTCTATATCGGCGGCGAATACGACGGCACAAAAGGACTCAATGGATACCTTGACGAGGTGCGGATTAAAAAAGGTGTCGCTGTGTATTCGGGCACATTCACCCCGCCAACTGCCCCATTCCCGAATTTCTGAACGGACTGAACAATGTCAAACTCTACCCGCACATTCGATGTACTAATCCAGTCGCAGGCCAGCAAAGAAGTAACCGCCAACGCGATGCTTGACGCGCTAAGCCAAGCGTCCACATACGGTCGCAGGGAGTCTGTATGCTCTGGCCTTGTATTTGGCATCTACGGCGGAAATGTCGTGCTGGCAAGCGGTGCGCTGTCGCAGATCGCTAACACCACAGCGACGATGACGGCGTCGACTACCAATTACATCGTCTCGAAAAAGTCGGACGGGGCTGTATCAACGTCGACCGCAACGACGAACTGGGACAACCTCGCAGAATACTGGAGGCTGTATTCGGTCGTCACGGGCACGGCAACAGTCACAAGCTACACCGACTCGCGCGAGATCGGTCGCTTTCTCGGCGGCGACGCCACGACACGGTTCCGCGTGCCGGTCACGAAGACAACCGCGTTCACGGTTGCGGATCATGAGGACGACATCATCGTCAACGGGTCGGCATCGGTAACAGCAACACTGCCGACAGCGTCTGCATACCCTGGCAGAAAAATCCGCATCAAGACGCGCGCGGCATACACGGTCGTCTCCGCGTCGTCGAACGTCAAGCCTCTGGACACCGACACGGCGGGCACGGCGATCCTTGCCGCGACTGCCGGCAAGTGGGCGGAACTGGTGAGCGACGCCAGTAACTGGATCATCATGGCTGGCAACTAGGTTTAACAACGCATCGCGGCCGCAGAGCCGGGAAGGGAATAACAAGTGTCAGAAACGCAACTTTTAACCATCGCGGGAATGCTGGTGGCCGCGCTGTTCGGCGTGCTGGCCGCGATCGTCGGCTGGATAGGATCGCGGGTGATTGAAAAGCTCGACTCAGTTGTCGAGATGCTGCACCAGGTTGCTGATGAGCTGCATTCGAGAATCAACAGGCTCGACACGCGCGTATCGGTTATCGAAACGAAGTGCGGTGTACAGCATGATATTCATTTGCATTCGCGTAGCGTTGCCAAGTGAACGAGTTTCGCCGGTTGCGCATCAAGTGTGCGATGGAGTCGCTCGCGGAGCTGCGGGAGAAGATACACAAGATTCGCGATGATGAAGACCGCTCGATTGCCAGCGGAATTGACGGAAGCAAGGACGCATCTGACCTGCTCAGCGAGGCGGGAATGATCTTGCTGGTTGCAATTGGACAACTCGACAAAGCCAAGAAAGCGAAAAACACATGATCCCTGTTCCAGCATTCATCCGCGCGCTCAAGTCTGGCGAGGAACTGGCCAACTCCGCGACGTGGAAAAACCGTCAAGCGCTCGTCACAGCGATCACTGCGCTGTTGCTTGCATCCGCCGAGATCGCCCGCGCCTGCGGTGTCGACGTGCCATTCGCGGATGGCCAGATCACAGCGCTGACAGGCGCTGTCGTGGTGCTTGTGTTCAATGTCTGGGCCACTTACGCAACTTCTCGCCGCGTCGGAACCCGTAAGCGCACCGGCCTGCAATGGCCGGAAATCGGAAAATGAATGGCCAAGCGCGCCATGCTGAACTGCTGGCTTGTGGCCATGTGGCTGTGGATACAGTTCCGCGGCCATGGGTGGGCCGGGGTGCGCCGCTCGCACGCATTCAAGGGCTTGATTCCGCATTTCGGGTATGCCGAGCGCACCGGGTTTCGGCGTTATCGCTCAATCGAGTACATCCCGCCCAAAAGCAAGTTGTGGAGCGCTGACGACATGGCGCTGATCTTCTCGGGCCGGTACGTCGTCGTGCATTACGAAGCCATCGCGGTGCACACCTGGGCGACGAAAGAGCAAGCATTGGCCGACCACTACTTCCACGGCAAGGCACGCAGATGAAAATCATCACCCCGGAAGACCACGCCAGTCAGCAGATTTGTGTCGACCCGGCGATTCACCGGACGCACGTCAAGCCGATATCCGCGCCGCTGCACGTGGTTGCCGTAATCAGCAACCCGAGCCGGTTTCGGACGCGCTACGAGCTATTCCGGCAGTTCGAGAAGTACGTTACGGACAGTGGGGCAATCCTGACAACTGTAGAGCTTGCCCTGCGGGACAGGCATTTCGAGGTAACGACACCGGGGGCCGCGAACGGTTCAGCTCCGCAGTCCGGATCAGTTGTGGCACAAGGAGAACCTCATCAATATCGGAATCCGCGCCCTGCCTGCGGATTGGGAATACGTCGCGTGGATTGATGCCGACGTGACATTCTCTCGCCCCGATTGGGTCTACGAAACGCTGCACCAACTGCAATCCTACAAAGTCGTGCAGCTTTTCTCGCACGCGCAAGACTTGGGGCCGAATGGCGAGCCGATCCAGCAATTCCAGTCATTCTGTTACTCATTCAGATCTGGCTTTCCATTTCCGCGCATCGTCAATTCCGCTCGCGGGAAATACACTGCAGGCGGCCATCAGTGGCATCCCGGCTACGCCTGGGCCGCCCGGCGCTCGGCATTGAGTGATGTCGGGCTGCTCGGCGATATCGGCATCCTCGGCAGCGGCGACCATCACATGGCTTGTGCGTTCATAGACCGAGTGCGCGAATCAATACACGGGGACATGTCTTATCCATATTCCCGGTATTGGCAGCGCTGGCAGCAGCGGGCAATAGAGAGTGTGCGCCTCGATATCGGATACGTGCCCGGCCTGTTATTGCATTACTGGCATGGGGCGAAACGCGACCGCAAGTACGTCGACCGCTGGCAAATCCTCACCCGCAATAAGTTCGACCCGACCGAAGACTTGATACGTGACGCTCAGGGGCTGTGGCAACTCGCAGGCAACAAGCCGCAACTACGTGATGACATCCGCGACTATTTCAACCAGCGCAACGAGGACGGGCTTGATGTCTAACGTAGTCGACCTCGCTATCTACAAGCGCGGCTTAGGCACATGATCGCTACCAGCAAAAACTGGCGTCGACACTGGCTTGCGTGGCGCTATCCGGCAGCCTGCTCTAGCTGACGGCGCACCCACGCGGCACCACCGAGCAGCCCGCAAGGTTCGCGCTGCGCTTGAGTCATGCGCATGGTGACGACAACGGTGGGCTGGTCTGGAGAGAGGGGCTTGCGCCCCTGGCCGCGACCTGGGCCGCCTCGTTTAGTGTCGATCATTAAACTACGTCGTAGCCTTCAATTTTCCAGTCAAAAACATCGAGGCTGTTGTCTTCGTTCGCGTCAAGCTCCGACTGCTCTATGTAGTAGTACGCGATAAGCGTTACGTCGTTGCCTTCCGCATCTTCGCAGCTCACGCTGGCCGCAAACTCGACTCGCGTATCTCCGTCGCACTGCACGCGGTTTGTAAAGTCGCAGTTTTTCGCGCTCCACATTGTTCACCGCATCTTCGCCGACTGCCGCCACCGCTTGTTCGCGGGTCATTTCGCCCTTGGTGCTCATTTTTAGACTCCTTCTTTCATCGCGATCCTGGCGGCTGCGCGTACTTTAACTTCGTCCATCATTTCTTTCCAGCGCGGATCGCTATCGCTGGTCATGTTGGCTATGTCTTGCAGCTTGTCAGCCTTGCTGCCGAGCTTACTCCAAAGCAGCTCGCCATTTCCGGTCTCTGCATACTTGTCATGCGGGTTGTAGCCTTCCGCCGCCCTCGTTGTCAGAGGTTGTTGTATGCGGTCAGAGCGGATTGGTTTTGGTCATTTCGTTCCCCTTCTGTTGTTTGTTTCGATGTAGTTATTGTATTCTTTTTTCAAAGCATGTCAACAGTTTTTAGCATTTTTTTCACGCGCTACCCGGACCTTCATGGCGCACGGTATAGTGGTACTTTCCAGACAATATCTAACGGGAACGACTTGACGCAGTCAGGATCGTCAAAGCCTACAGAAAGTGGAGGTTCAGCCCTACTGTGGAAATACTCCCAAGCAACCGGATCCTTCTCGCACATGATATAGCCATCGGTGGCGGCGAGTTGCTCCTCAGCCACCGTCAGATCGTGCAGCCTGTCTTTGTGGACCATCGCCCACCCTTCGGGCATTGCGACAAATGATCTTCGAAGGCAGCCATCCTCTGTGACGTGCTCAACAGCCGAGTGAAATGCGGCGAGTTGCTTCCGCAGTTCAGCTATCTCTTCAAGTGCGGTCATGGCTTTGGCTCAGTTGGAAAGTCACGCTCAATAACGCGGCGCTGGTCCGTTCCGGGGAACGCCTGCTGTCTCCACTTGATAAGTGCGTCTTTCAGAGCCAAGTTCTGCTTATCGCGCTCGGACAGTTGCTGGCGGAGTTCGGCAGCCGCAGCGTGATACACCCTAAGATTGTGTTCGTTGGCTGCGAGAGCGTTGGCGAGTTGCTCACGAAGTTTGTCGTTCTCGTCTAGCAACTTGGCGTTGAATGCAAGGCGGCGATTCAGTTCCGCAACCTGCTCTTTGAGCATCTGGATGGTATCGAACTGGCTCTCTACGCCGTCGGCCACGGCACCAAAATACATTGCTTCGTCTGCAAGCCGGCTCATTTCAATATCCTTTCAACTTCAGCGACTTCTCAACGCGCCCACGGAACTCGCTCGACCAGTGTCCGTAGTTCATGCGCCCGGATGCCTCGCGCAGCAGTTCCGACACTATTTTAAATTGCTGCCGCAGCGCAAGCTCTCGTTCGCCCCCCATGCCAACGATGCGGGCTTGCTCTAGGGCTTCGGCTTGAGCGGCGGCGAGTTGCTGGTGGAGTTCGCCAATTTTCTTAGCCTGAAGATGTAGGCGATTTTTGGCGGAAGCCATCAACCCAGATACCTCTGCATCTTCCTTTACTCTTTCGATTTTCCGCAGCATTTCCTCTGCGTGGTATTGTTCTTCAAGGTTCATTTCCCTGCCTCCTTTTCCGATTTCACGCACTCAACGCACTTGCGCACCTTGATGCCGCGTCGCAACACAAACCGCGATCCGGATATTGACGATCTTTGCACGCCGCAGAAGCGGCAGATCCATGTGATTGTGAATGTCATTCGATAATCTCAAACCGATGCGCCGGAAACGCCTTGATTCTCCGCACGCGCGGTCCTGTCGGCCAGTCCTCCAGCGCGATCAGCGCCCGCTGCACGACAGTGACAGACATCAGCATCCGGTCGCCGATTTCGTTGGTTGTCCGCATGCCAGCCTGCACGGCGACGAATACCCGCTCAATGGCGGCGGCGGATACTTTTAGTCGATCATCCTGGGTGCCTTCGCCGTCTCGTCGACCCATTTTTCCGCCCATGCGATGGACTCGGAGTTTCCTGATGGAAGTTGTGTTTTCTGCTGAAAAAGCAGGTGTGCGGTCATGCTCATGTTTTCCTTTTGTTTAAGTTTCGGTGGACCCTGTAAGTGGGGCCTATTTGGCGTTCGGTGTCTCATTCGGCACAAGTATCGTGTCGTGATATGCCGGTAGGCCGTCAAGGATGTTCTGGGCCATGTACTCAGCGTTGACAGATTCACAGGTGATCAGCCGCAACCCTTCGCGCAGTCTGGCAATTTCTTCAAGCAATTCTCTTGCAACCTCGTATCCGGGGTCTGGAAGCAAGCAAATACACGCTCGTATCCTTTTTTAGTCTATCTTCGGTAACCATGTCTTTCTCCGTTATCAATCAGACGCCGAACCCTGCGTTTGAGCCGGACCCTCCGGCGATAATGCCGCCGTCGGGCCGCTCAACTCCACGTTATGCGTCTGGCTCATGCGCCGAATGTCGGCATGCGCAGCGTCCAGCAGTCCGCGCAGCCGCTTGCACTCCGCTTCGAAGTCGCGTTTCTGCTGCACAACATGGGCAAAGGCTTCTTTCGCCCCTTCTTCGGCAAGGCGCAACCCCACGTTCTCCTCAATGTTGGATTCCGCCGCCTTCTTCCACCGCTCCACGTCTTCTAGTGCGGCGGCGCGTTCTTTCGCTGCCCTTGCGTAAAGCGCGTACCAATCATCGGCTCGCTGGGTCAGCACGTCGTATTCCGCTCCGGTCAGCGTCACAGCATCAAGCCGTTGTTGCAGCAATGCGGCAGCTTCGTCGTATGCGTCTGCGATGTAGCCGCACGGCTTTCCCATAAAATCCTTGCGGTATGCTTTGCGCGCTTTGTTTGCAGCAGAACGAAGCTCATCAACTCGGTGCTTCAGGCTGTTGCGCACCCACGGCCCACGGCTTTCACAATTCATCCACTCTTCCATTTCTTCCTCCGTAATGTGCCGCCGAACCCATCGCTCAACGGCTACCTTCGCTACGCTCGGCGCGTTAGCTCAGGCGTTATACGTTCATGGCTCCAAGCAGCAGCGACCGTTTGTTTTCGTACGGAGCGCCGGATGGAACGTGCGGGTTTCCCCTC
>JADJNC010000033.1 GCA_016709335.1 Candidatus Propionivibrio dominans
GCGACTTCATTCGAAATCAGTCCGGTATTGATGCCGACCATTCCGCTCTCCAGCGCTTCCGCGACGCGCCAGATGCGGCCGATGTCGCGCGAATAAAAATAGCTGGCCAGACCGAATTCGGTGTCGTTGGCCAAATCGATCACTTCGGCGTCGGTCTTGAAGCGGAACAGAGGCCCAGCGGGGCCAAAGGTTTCTTCGCGGGCGACCCGCATGTCCGGGGTGGCGTCGGCGATCACCGTCGGTTCGAAGAAGCTGTGACCGAGCGCATGTCGCTTGCCGCCGGTCAGCAGGCGTCCGCCTTTGCCCAGGGCATCGGCGACGTGCTCTTCCACTTTCCGGATGGCGGCAGCGTCGATCAGCGGACCTTGCGTCACGCCCGGCTCGACGCCGTTGCCGACCTTGAGTTTTTCAACGGCGGCGACCAGTTTTCTGGCGAACAGATCGTATACGCCGTCCTGCACATAGAGGCGGTTGGCGCACACACAGGTCTGACCTGCGTTGCGGTACTTGGAAATGATCGCCCCCTCGACCGCCGCGTCGAGGTCGGCGTCGTCAAAGACGATGAACGGCGCGTTGCCGCCCAGTTCCAGCGACACCTTCTTGATCGTCACCGCGCATTGTTGCATCAGCGTGCGTCCGACTTCGGTCGATCCGGTGAACGTGAGCTTGCGCACGATCGGGTTGGCCGTCATCTCGCCTCCGATGGCGCTCGACGATCCGGTCAGTACGCTGAAGATGCCTGCCGGCACGCCGGCGCGCTCGGCGAGAACCGCCAGCGCCAGCCCGGAGTAGGGCGTCGCCAGCGCCGGCTTGAACACCATCGGACAACCCGCCGCCAGTGCCGGGCCTACCTTGCGCGTGATCATCGCCGCCGGGAAGTTCCACGGTGTAATCGCCGCGCAGACGCCGATCGGCTGCTTGATGACGACGATACGGCGATCCGGCCACGGCGACTGCAAGGTGTCGCCATTGACGCGCTTGGCCTCTTCGGCAAACCATTCGATGAAGGAGGCGGCGTAGGCAATTTCACCCCTGGCTTCGGCCAGCGGTTTGCCTTGTTCGATGGTCATGATCAGCGCCAGATCGTCGGCATTGGCCAGTATCAGATCGTTCCATTGGCGCAGGATGGAGCTGCGCTCCTTGCCGGTTTTTGCCCGCCAGGCCGGCCATGCACTTTTGGCTGCGGCGATCGCGCGACGAGTTTCCGCGGCGCCCATGTTCGGCACGCTGCCGATCGTTTCACCGGTGGCCGGATTGGTGACGGGACAGGTTTCACCGTTGTCCGCATTGCACCACTGACCGTTCAGATAGGCCTGCTGGCGCAGCAGCGAGGGGTCTTTCAGTTGCATAATGAGATTGCTCCATGAATAAAAGCAGAAGTGAACTCTAAAGCAAACTCATTGCCGAGCGAAAACAATTCAAGGTGCAGCAACTTCCTTCGGATTCTTTGGATCATCTTGCGCTGTGTGCCAACTCCGGCTCGGTGTGTCCTCATTGGCAATTCAGGCCCGTCGCTAGCTTGCATGTACGGCGCGAGCTCTTTCACCAAATCCGGGTCAGGCTATTCCGCCGCACCACCGGTGCATCATGACTCCAGCACGCGCAGCTCGGCGTTGGTATAGCGCAGACGGCTGGCGAGTACGCTGGCCACGCCTTCCATGAGGCTCAGGGCGAGCTTCTTGTGATTTTCGGCCAGCAGATTGAAGGTCTTGCGCGACACAACGTAAAGCTCGGTATCGGAAAACACCACGGCGTCGGCCGAGCGCACCTCACCATCGAGAAATGCCATTTCGCCGAAAAAGGCGCCACGACCGAAGGTGCCGAGATGGTGGCTGAGCTTTTCCGAGATCGGCAGCATGATGCGCACTGAGCCGCTGCGGATGATGAACAGCTCGTCTCCACTTTCGCCACGAGTGAAAATTTTCTCGCCGCTCCGGTAAGAGCGCTTTTCGACGAGCAGCTCGAAGGCGGCGAGTGTCTCAGTCTTGCGCTCCTTGAAGAGTTCGATCTCATGCAGTTCCAGCGGCTTTTCCTCGCCGCGTGCAAGCGCCGCCTCATCGATCAGGCGATCTTCGACCCATTCGAGCGCATCGTCGAGCTCGGCGAACACGCGTACGGGGCTCTCCTTGCGTACCAGGCCAACCTGGTCGAAGTACTGCTCCATGTCACGACCCGAGGGCAGGCTTTGCGGCAACTGACTGAAGATAAGGAAACCCTGGCGATCGGCGAGCATGTCCTTGACCTGATCGAGCATGTGCGCGGCGGTGACATCGACGGTCTGCACGCGCCGCATGTCGAGGATGACATAGTCGCGAGTCTTGAGTTCGGGCTCCAGCGCAGAATAAAGCTGGTTGGTGGTGCCAAAGAAAATGCTGCCCTGCAGTTCGACGACGAGGACGCGCGTGCCGCGTTCCATCAGAATTTCCATCTCCTCGTGGGTGCGCACGCGCTTGGAAAAAATCTCGTTGCCACAGACCTTGCGGCGCACGATGTTGCCGCCGATCTGTTCGCGGATGAACAGCATGATGGCGAGCACGATGCCGACACCCGACGCGGCGATCAGGCTCACCGTCAGCGCGGTGATGATGACCGCGGCAATCACGGCAAAATCGAGTATCGTCGAGCGCTGCTTGAGCAGATTGAAGCTGTGACGGTCGATCATGCGCACGCCGATGACGATCAGGATCGCCGCCAGCGCCGCCACCGGCACCCAGGAGATCAGCGAGCCGAGCAGCAGAAAGGCGAGCAGTACCATCACCCCTTCGATCACGCCCGAGAGGCGGCTCTGCGCGCCGCTGGAAATGTTCACCAGCGTGGCGCCCATGGTGCCGGCACCGGGGATGCCACCGACGAGGGCCGAGCCGACGTTACCGAGCCCCTGGCCGATCAGCTCGCGGTTCGAATTGTGGCGTGAGCGCGTCAGCGCATCGAGCACGACGCAGGTTTTAAGCGTGTCGATCGAGAGCAGCACGGCCAGCGTCAGCGCCGGCACGGCAATCTGCCGGATCTGCTCGACGCCTATGCTCCCCATGGCCTGCCAGCGACCGGCCATGGCCTCGGCAAAGCGGCCACCGCCGTCGCCGAATGAACCGACGACGAGTGCGTTGCCCTCAAGTCTGAGCAGTCCCGGATCGGCGAGCCCGAGGGCAAAATAGGCGCCGATGCCGGCCGCCAGTCCGAGAATTGCTGCCGGTACCCGGCGGGTCAGGCGCGGTGCGACAAGCATCACGACAATGGTCACGGCGCCGACCACCATGCCCTGCCACTGCCATGCGGCAGTCGACGCGAGCGATTCCCAGAAATGGTTGTCCTTGGGGACGCCGAGGAATCTGGGTACCTGGCCGGCGATGATGTAAAGACCGACGCCCGACAGATAACCGCTGACCACCGGATAAGGCATGTACTCGATCAACTGGCCCAGTCGCAGCGTACCGAAGACGATCTGCAATAGTCCTGCTGCCAGCCCGAGCAGCGAGAACAGCAGCATCGCTGTGGCGAAATCGCCGCCGTTCAGCATGAACTCCAGCGCAAATGCCGCCAGCACCGCCGCCGCCGGCGCGCAGGGCGCGGTGATCAGCCGTTGGGTGCCGCCCAGTGCCGGCGCGATCAGCCCGAGCGCCGTCGCGCCAAGGATGCCGGCCAGCGCGCCCTGTGCCACATGCGCGGCACCGAGCGGTGAATAGATGGTGACACCGAAGGCGATCGCGGAAGGCATCACGACCAGGATCGCGGCGAGTCCGCCCCAAAAATCGCCTGCTTCAAGTCTGGGAAGCTTCATGGTCTATGCTCACTGATCTTCAAATTGTTTCCTGATTACCAATGAGGCTCGGCAATCCAGCAGGTCGGGTTAGCGCGGCGTTCCCCAGGAGAATTTGCTTCCCAGCGTAACCCGACGCCCATGTATATCGCATCCGACGATTGTCGGGTTAGGCTGCGCTAACCCGACCTACTCGGTTCTCGGCGACCGGGGCTATTCTTTTCGCTCGGGATCCACCGGGACCGCCACAAAGCCGTAGCGCCGGGCGACCTCCTGGCGCCGCAGGATGCCCACCGGGATGAGCTTGCCGTCCCATTCCAGCGAGAGCGTGCTCGATGTCCCCGGAGTCTGGTCGAGCACAGCGAGCAGGTCGGCATCGTTGGCCGCTTCACCGTCGGTCTGGCGCAGGCAGGCGAGCAGCGCGGGCAAATCGCGGTCACAGAGCAGGGCGATACCGTCCATGCATTCGAGCAGCAGATTGCCTTCTTCGTCAAAGGCAGCGCCGCGTATGTCTTCAACAGTGTCGCCGGTATGGGTCAGCAGGGTGTTTTCAGAGTTCAGCCGCAGCACCCAGGGCGTATAGTCGAGCTCGACAAAAACCCGCTGCGGGCCGTTCTGAACGAAGTAGTTGCCGTGTTCGTCGTGCCCGTACTGGCGATTGAGGAAATTGGTCAGGCCCGCGTGCGTGACGGGTTCGCCGCGCATGCGCCACTGACCGCGGCGGTCGAGCGAGAGCCAGCCGTAACAGGCGGGAACATTCGGCCAGCGCAGCATGCCGCTGAAGTCTGGCAATTTTTCCGGCGCTTTCATTGGCGTTTGATCAGAGCAGTGCCTCGATATCGCTGGCCAAGGCTTCCGGCGTCTGGGCTGAGGCGTATCGCTTGATCACGTCGCCTGTGCGGTTGACCAGAAATTTGGTGAAGTTCCACTTGATGCCTTCGGTGCCGAGCAGGCCGGGTGCTGCTTTTTTCAGGTGCTGGTAAAGCGGATGGGTGTTGTCGCCGTTAACCTCGATCCTGGCGAACATCGGAAAGCTGACGCCATAGTTCTTCTGGCAGAAGCTGGCGATTTCATCCGCAGCCCCTGGTTCCTGCGCACCGAACTGGTTGCACGGGAAGCCGAGAATCACCAGACCGCGCTCCCTGTAACGCTGGTAGAGCGCCTCAAGGCCTTCGTACTGCGGCGTGAAACCGCAGTGGCTGGCGGTGTTGACGATAAGCAGAACCTTGCCGGCGTAGTCGGCGAGTGACTGTGTTCCGCCTTGCAGAAGTTCTGCCGTAAAGCCAGACAATTCGTAATTTGGACTGCTCATGCGTGTTCTCCTTTTGCAATGGGTATTCAGTACCTGGCCGGACGAACACCCGCGTCAACTTCGCTGGCCAGATGACCAGTCCGTGTACTCAACAGAGAAACAGCATAGTGCATGTGTTACGCCTTGAACCCAGGACTGAAAACAGCGTTCAGGGGCAGGGAAGAGACAGGAGGCAAGCCTCTCGCTGTTGCAGCCCAGTTGAAGGAGTTTGTATTGAGCCCTGAGCCAGCGCAGACAACCACCCAGAAAAGATCTTTCCAGGAAGAATTTACTGGCGCGCTGCTGATTCCTGCTTCGTGGCCCTCTGAGAGGGGCGTCAGCAGGAACCGTGCTCCCTGTGCTCAGAGGCTGTGAATCAATGGATAATCACCATCCAGGCCGTGGCCCGAGGCCAGGCTTCGCGCTCATTCCGGCAAACGCCGGAATCCAGTACCAACCTCTGATAGCCATTAAAACAATCGGATAAACGGACTTGACGCAGGCTTCTGCCGCGAGAGTGAAAGGGCCTATGGCTCAAACACTCCCGACGTGGACTTGGGCCATGGGGTTCGCCGGGGTGACGAGCGTGGAAATCAGGCAGTAATGATTTTTTCACAGGCTTTCAGGACTTTACTTCCAGCGTGCGGAGCTCGTGCGTAAATTGTGGGCATTGCATCAAATTGGTGCTTTTGCACTAATTCAGGTCTTGCCTGGTCGCCTGATCCAGCTTACTGCCGCCGCCGTGGCATAGGGCGCAACGGCAACGATTGTAATGATCGCGAGGATTTCGTTCCAGTCCATTAGGGTCTCCGTTAATCCAGAATTAAACAAGGTTAAGCAATATATGTGCCAGCCATAAGTCGAATAGTTCTGGTCTCGATGCTGCCAATTCACCTGGTTTGTTTATCTGGTTATTTTCATGGATATCAGAGGAAGGTGCTGGATTCCGGCATTCGCCTGAATGAGCGCGAAGCCTGGCCTCGGGCCACGGCCTGGGAGGTGTTTATCCATTAATTCACAGCCTCTGAGTTGAGTTGGCGCGAGTTTCTCCGATACAGTTACACTTGCATCAACGCGCCGGAAATCAGTACCTGACCCGGACTGCAATGCTTTCATCATGGTCGTCCGGCATCCTCGTCATGCCCATCGGAGGTTCCTCTTTCAGCGCCATGGATACTCTGCTTATGTTCCTTGAAGCCAGCGCTTTTCCGCTTCTCTTCCTGGTGCTGCTCGGCTTGTTTGCATGGCGGTACCGCAGAGCCGTGGCGCACGGCATGAGTCGGCGACGACGCACTTCAGAAAACAGCAATCCTGTTCCATGCAAGCCTGCTCCCGGCGAATGGCCTGCGGGGCGTGCACGCTTGCGTTTGCAGCCGATTGCCCCGTCTGTGGCATTGCTGTCCTCCGCTGCCTCGGCACAGCTCGCGCAGGCGCAACACACGGGCTTGCTGGTGCGCCTTGCCTTTGCGGCGGCGGGCATCACGCATATGGCGCTCACATCCGGCGTGCTGTGGTGGTCGTCTGCGGGGTCCTTTCCCGCTGATCAGCGTGGCGTGATGGCACTGCTCGCGCTGGCCCCCGGGTTGCTCGTGCTTGGCGCCTTCCTGACCAGGCGAACGCGGACGCGCATTGCCATGGCGCTGGCCTTCATTCTGCTCGGCTACGGCGCCCTGGTGCTTTTCGGCGATCCGCTGCGTGACTTGCGAGTCGTTTGGGCATTCGTCCCGCTGATGGTCATCTTTCCACTCGCCGGGTTGCTGTTTCTTCTCGTGCGTCAACTGCGGCCCCTGCTCGTGGCGCTGATGGCGCTGGTGGTTTTTTTAATCAGCGGGGTTGCGCTCGTTCTGCTGCTCGGCGTGGACGATATCCAGCCGTTGCAAACCGGGCGTCCCTGGCTGCTGTGTCTCGGGCTGGTCTATCCGGTTCTTGGCGTACTCATCCTGATGCGCCTGTTGCGTCGTCGCAAAAAACGCCTGCCCATCGTCTTGCTCGCTGTCATGGCCCTGGCAGGCATTCTCACCGATCTGCTCTTCACGCCGGAGTTTCCACTCGGACCAATCCTCGTTGGCCTGCCGGTCAATGTCCTGCAGGTCTATCTGGTGTGGCTGGCCTTCAAATTTTTCATCTGGCTCGGAGAGCGCCGCTTCCTTCCTGCCCAGGTGCTTCACTTTCACCTGTGCTGGTTGTTTCTTACGCTTTGTTTCGGTCTCATCGCGGCCAATACCGGTAATGACCTCAGGCCAGCGGTGACGACCTGGGCGCTGATCAGCGCGGCATTCGCCAGTTATGCGATCGTCCTGCATGTGGCACTGCGCTGTCAATGGTCGGCACGCCGGAAGGAAGGTGGCAAACGGTTGTTGCTGCTGCGTGTCTTCAGCGACCCGGCGAAGCGTTCCCAACTCCTTGACATGCTCGACGACACGTGGTGGCGCTGTGGGCGCATCGATCTGATCGTCGGCACCGACCTGGCCTTGCGCACCTTGAGCGCACGCATGCTGGAGTCCTTTCTGCTACGCCGGACGGACCGCGAATTTCTCAAGTCCGGAGAACAGGTAGAGCGGCGGATCGCAGCGCTGGGTAGCGGTCTTGAAGGCGATCTGCACTATCCGGTGAATGAGCTGTACTGCTATGCCGACGCCTGGCCGTATGCCGTGAGCCGACTCGCTCCCGAGTCGGACATGGTGTTGATGGACTTGCGCGGGTTCAACCGGGACAGGCTGGGCTGTACGTTCGAGTTGAGTGTGCTGCTGGACACTGTGACATTGCGACGCATTGTGCTGGTCACTGACTCGACGACCGACATGGGCGCGCTGGAGGAAACGGTCGAAGCGGCGTGGAACGGTCTGGCAAACAATTCTCCCAACGCGGGTGATGAGAGTCCACTTCTGAACACGCTGGCGTTTACCGGGAACAAGGGTATGGACAGTTCAGTGCTGGCTCTTGCCGTCTTTTCAGCCGCCTGGGAGGCAGAAGGCAGGGGCTAAAGCAGAAAAGCCATCGGGTTTGCCGAACTGGAGCGTGTCAATCCAGTCGCTGAAGCTGCTGAAGCTCAAATGCTTTCAAATAGGGCACGTAGGCCATATCCGTCTTGGTGATGTGATTGGTGAGCCATTCCTTGAGGAACTCCACGGTATCCGAGGAAACATCATGTCCGATGGCCTTGGCCTGGAGTTCCGCCAGCTTGACGCGAAACAGGGCATGCTCGGCCATATGCGGGACCAGATCGGGATAGTTCGCCGACTTCATCAGGTCTTCTTCGGCCGCGAAGTGTTCGTCAGCGTAATGCTTCAATCGAGCGATCGAATACACGCCCAGAAGCCTGCGTTTGTCGGCGGCGGCTGCTTCCAGTTCGGCGAGCCAATGGAAAATCGACTTGTGGTGCTCGTCAAGCAGTGTGACGCCTGTGCTGAGAGCCGGGGTCCATTTAATCATAGTGAAATATTAGCACTTGCCAGCCCTGAAACGGGCAAACATTTCCCCAAGGCTAAACTATTTAGAAACAGTGCTGCGGAACTCGTCTCAGGATACCCCTTGATAATCGCTCATCGGCACGCAGGAACAGAACAGGTTGCGGTCGCCATAGACATCATCGATGCGGTTGACGCTCGGCCAGAACTTGTTGGCGGCGACCCACGGCAGCGGGAAAACAGCTTCCTGGCGGCTGTACGGGTGCTTCCAGTCGGCGTCGACGATGTCGGCCTGGGTGTGCGGGGCGTTCTTGAGCGGATTGTTGTCCGCCGGCCAGACGCCCTCTTCGATCTTGCGGATTTCCTCGCGGATGGCGCTCATGGCGGCAATGAAGCGGTCGAGTTCGGCTTTTGACTCCGACTCGGTCGGTTCGACCATCATCGTTCCGGCCACCGGGAAGCTGACGGTCGGCGCGTGAAAGCCGTAGTCCATCAGCCGTTTGGCGATGTCGATTTCGGCGATGCCGGTAGCGGCCTTGATCGGGCGGATGTCGAGAATGCACTCGTGGGCGACACGTCCGTTCTTGCCGGTGTACAGCACCGGGTAGTGCGGGCTGAGTTGTGCGGCGACATAGTTGGCATTGAGGATCGCCACTTCGGTGGCGTGCTTGAGCCCCTGGCCGCCGAGCATGGCGATGTACATCCACGAAATTGTCAGGATCGAGGCCGAGCCCCAGGGCGCGGCGGAAACCGCACCTTGCCCGCGATGCAAACGCTCGGCTCCGCCTGTCGCCTGCACTGCATGGTCGGACATGAAGGGCGCCAGATGCGCTTTCAGTCCGATCGGCCCCATGCCGGGGCCGCCGCCGCCGTGCGGGATGGCAAAGGTCTTGTGCAGGTTCATGTGGCTGACATCGGCCCCGATCAGACCGGGCGAGGTGAGGCCGACCTGGGCGTTGAGGTTGGCGCCGTCCATATAGACCTGACCACCGTGCGCATGGATGATCGCGCAGATGTCCCGGACCGCTTCCTCGAAGACACCGTGCGTCGAGGGATAGGTGATCATCAGGCAGGCGAGATGGGCTGAATGCTGTTCGGCCTTGGCCGTGAGGTCGGCGATATCTACGTTGCCGTTTTCATCGCAATCGACAACGACGATCTGCAGGCCGCACATCTGCGCGGTAGCCGGATTGGTTCCGTGCGCCGATTTCGGGATCAGGCAGATGTTGCGCTGGCTGTCACCCCGGCTGGCGTGATAGCGCGTGATGGCGACGATCCCGGCGTACTCGCCCTGCGCCCCGGAGTTGGGCTGCATGCAGAGGGCGTCAAAGCCGGTGATCGCCTTGAGCCAGCTTTCCAGCCCGCCGATCATTTCCAGGTAGCCCTGCGCCTGGTCGAGCGGGGCGAAGGGATGGATATCGCCAAACTCCGGCCAGGTGACCGGAATCATTTCGCTGGTGGCATTGAGTTTCATGGTGCACGAGCCGAGCGAGATCATCGAGCGATCAAGCGCCAGATCCTTGTTTTGCAAACGCTTGAGGTAGCGCAGCATCTCGTGTTCGGTGTGATGGGTGTTGAATACCGGATGCGTCAGAACAGCATCGGTGCGCAGCAGCGCGTCGGGCAGTGACGGATCGAGTTGCGTGATTTGCGTGTCAAAGGCTTCGATATCCATGCTGACACTGGCGATCAGCTTGATCAGCGCGACCACATCGTCGCGCGATGTTTTTTCGTCGAAAGCGATGCCGAGGACGCCGTGGCTGACCTGGCGGAGGTTGTAGCCGGCGCCGAGTGCGTCCTGATAGACGGTGAGTACGCGGGTGCCCAGATCGAGTTGCAGCGTGTCGAAAAAATGCTTGTTAACTACCGTGATCCCGGCGCGCTTGAGCCCCTCGGCGAAGATCGAGGTCAGCCGGTGGATGCGTTCGGCAATCGCCCGCAGCCCGTGCGGCCCGTGATACACCGCATACATTCCGGCCAGATTGGCAAGCAGCACCTGCGAGGTGCAGATGTTGGAATTGGCTTTCTCGCGGCGGATATGCTGCTCGCGCGTCTGCAGTGCCATGCGCAGCGCCTTGTTGCCGCGCGCATCGAGCGAAACGCCGATGATGCGACCGGCCACCGAGCGCTTGTACTCGTCACGAGTGGCAAAGAAGGCGGCATGCGGTCCGCCAAAGCCCATCGGCACGCCGAAACGCTGCGCCGAGCCGAGCGCAATATCGGCGCCCATCTCGCCCGGCGACTTGAGCAGCACCAGCGCCATCAGGTCGGAGGCTACGGCCACGATGCCGCCGCGCGACTTGACCGCGGCAATCGGGACGGTGAGGTCGGTGACCTCACCCCGGTCGTTCGGGTACTGGAAGAGCGCGCCGAAAACGTCCTGCAGCGCCGCTTCTTCGGGTGTCCCGAAAACCAGCTCGAAGTCAAAGAAGCCGGCACGCGTCCTGAGGACGTCGATGGTCTGCGGAAAACAATCGACGTCGATGAAGAAAACGTTCGACTTCGACTTGCTCACACGTCGTGCCATGGTCATCGCCTCGGCCGCCGCCGTCGCCTCGTCGAGCAGCGAGGCGTTGGCGAGTTCGAGGCCAGTGAGGTCGATCACCATCTGCTGATAATTGAGCAGGGCTTCGAGTCGTCCCTGCGCAATCTCCGCCTGATACGGCGTGTAGGCCGTGTACCAGCCCGGGTTTTCGAGCACATTGCGCAGGATGACCTTGGGCATCAGCGTGTCGTAATAGCCCATGCCGATCAGCGACTTGTTCACCTTGTTCCTGCCGGCGATCGCCTTCAGCGCGCCTAGGGCTTCCGCTTCCGGTCGGGCATCGGCCAGCGGCAGCGGGGCGGGCAGACGAATCGCTGCCGGAACCGTCTGCTCGATCAGGGCGTCGAGACTGGGCGCGCCAATGGCCGCCAGCATGGCGCCGATGTCGGCGGGTGAAGGGCCGATGTGACGGGAGATGAACTCGTCGCGCTGTTCGAGTACGCTAAGGGGCAAATTCTGTGGCATGGCGTGATCCGGCAAAGTGTATCGGGATGGATTGGGTGTCGGTGCATTCGTAGCATTTGTAAGTCGGGTTAGCCCGTAGGGCGTAACCCGACGTTGGGTTGACTTGATCTGTGCAGATTCATACCATGCCTTTCAGACGAATGTCGGGTTACGCTGCGCTAACCCGACCTACGCAACCAAGCAACTTATTCGGCGGCGCTGGCGGTGTACTCGGCGGCGTCGAGCAGCGTCTCCAGGTCAGCTACATCGACGGGTTTCATCCTGAACAGCCAGGCGGCGTAGGCGTCCTGATTGACCAGTTCCGGCGCATCGGCGACCGCGGTATTGAGCTCGGTGACGGTGCCGGCGACCGGCGCATAGACATCGGCCGCCGCCTTCACCGATTCGACGACTGCCGCTTCCTGTTCGGCAACCAGCACCTCACCGACATCCGGCAGGTCAATGAAAACGAGATCGCCGAGCAACTCCTGAGCGTGGTCGGTAATGCCAACCGTGATCGTGCCGTTGGCTTCAGCGCGAACCCATTCGTGGCTTCGGGTGTATTTGAGAGTGGCGGGGACGTTCATGTCGGGCTCCTGAAAAGTAAGTTAGGGAATTACGAAAACTCGTCACTCCGGGCTTGACCCCGAATCCAGAGGTGCACTATTCCGGCTTTCGCGGGAATGACGATCCAAAACGCTTTTACGGTATTTCATTAAACTTCCGAAGCGGCAGAAAAGGAGAAGAGTTGGCCTTCCATCGATTCTTTCTGTCAGGCCGTGAAGGGATCGAGCAGGGCGATGCCGCAAGCGTCAAAGTCGCGGATGTTGCGGGTAACCAGGGTGAGGTTGTGGGCTTGGGCGGTGGCGGCGATGAGCATGTCGGGCTGGGAACGCGTGATGCCCTTGAGTGAAAAATCGCCGCGCAGCTTTCCCGCGCGCCGGGCGATATCTTCGGTGACCGGCAGCACAGTGCCGCGTGTGCGCAGGAATTCTTCATAGGCTTCAAGCAAGCTGCGATTGCCACCACGAACCAGACCAAACATCGACTCGTCTACCGAAATGGCCGAAACGGCAAGTTCACTGTTCTCTGTAGCCCACTTAAGCACGCCGGCATTGGGCCGGGGTCGCAGCAGGTCGCTGACGATGTTCGTATCAACGAGTTGCATTGGGCGGATTCTCTTCTTTAAGCATTTCTGAGAAGGCATTCGGGCGCATTGCGGCGAAGCGATCGGGTTCGGGTAGCGGATCGGGGGCTCCGGCAGCGAGCAGGCGCAACTCGGCGAACGCGTCAAAAAGGGTTTGCGGCTTGGCCTGGTGTTCTTTCCAGGCACGATAACCGGCCAGGTCTTCAGCGGCGATCACCGCCGCTACCGGCCGGTTACGGTTGTAAATGAGCTGTGGTTCGTGTGCCGCTTCGCGGATCACTTCCGACAGATGTTGCTTGGCTTGAGCGACGTTCCAGTTCATGCCACTCTCCTTATGTCTAATATTAATGACCATTATAGTCATAAATAATAGTTATTAACGATTAAATCAACGTTTTTCCGTTGCGCACAAAGCAGGGTTTGACCACTCTGGCGCTTAATTGCTTGTCGCGGATCTCAACCTTCACGGTGTCGCCGATCATCACCTCAAGCGGCAGACGGGCGAGCGCGATGGACTGCTGCAGGGAGGGCGAGTAGGTGCCGCTGGTGATCTCGCCCGCTCCGTGCGGGGTGATGACCTGCTGGTGGGCGCGCAGTACGCCCCGGTCGAGAAGTAGCAGCCCGAGAAACTGTTTCTGCCGGGGGTTGGCGAGCAGGGCGGCTTTGCCGACGAAGTCGCGGGCTGCCAACAGATCAACGGTCCACGCCATTCCGGCATCAAGCGGCGAGATCTTTTCGTTCATGTCCTGCCCGTAGAGATTCATTCCCGCTTCGAGGCGCAGGGTGTCGCGGGCACCCAGACCGATCGGCTTGACGCCGGCAGTGAAGAGCGCCTGCCAGAGCGCTTCCGCCTTGCTCGCTGGCAAGGTGATTTCAAAACCGTCTTCACCGGTATAGCCGGTACTGGCGACGAAATAGTCGCCGACGGTGACGGCAAAAAAAGGTTTGAGCAGTTCACTGGCGGTGCGGGTTTCAGGCAGTACCTGCCATACCCTGGCCCGGGCGTTGGGGCCCTGAATGGCGATCATGGCCAGATCGCGGCGCGGGATGCATACCGCTTCGAGTTTCCATTCAACGAGATGGGCGGCCATCCAGTCCAGATCCTTCTCGGTCGTTCCGGCATTGATGACAACACGGTATTTGGTGTCATTGATGTAATAGACGATGAGGTCGTCTACCACGCCGCCGGATTCGTTAAGCATGGCGCTGTAAAGTGCCTTGCCGGGCTGCTTGAGCTTGTCAACGTTGTTGGCGATCAGGCGGAGCAAAAAAGCCCTGGCCTCCGGCCCGATGATATCGAGGGCGCACATGTGCGAAACATCGAACATGCCGCAGTCGCGGCGCACGGCGTGGTGCTCCTCGATCTGCGAACCATAGTGCAGCGGCATGTCCCAGCCGCCGAAGTCGACCATTTTGGCCCCACCCCGGCGATGGGCCGCGTTGAGGGCAGTTTGCTGTGTCATATCAATGCCTTGTAAGAAGGTTATGAATCTGGTTTCAGAAACAAAAAAAGGGCGAACTCGTCGTGAGTTCACCCCCCTGTCCTTGATACCTGAGAGATTACCGTGCCGGATCGATGCGTTCGATTGCCGGCACGTTGCCCCATCGGTGGGCGCTTCGCAGGAAGCGCCGCTCTCCAGAGTTCATTGCACGAACGGTCCTTTTGCCTGAGCGTTTCCGGGTGGATTGCGCCTTCGGCGGCGGGGATTGACGCTTGCGCGTATTACCTGCTCTCTCCCATTCGCGAACGAACTATAACGCGAGGATGGCGCGGCTCGCAAGTTCGATCAGGGCTGTTCGGCTGTGCGCCGTGATGGCCAAGGTCGGAGGAGGCCAGATTCACTGTGCTATCATCGGAAGCTTGATTTTTCATCGATTACTTCTTTTGATCCCATGCTCAACGCTGATCTGCACTGCCATTCCACCGCGTCCGACGGACTTCTTCCGGCCGCCGAGGTCGCGCGTCGTGCGGCGCAGAATGGCGTCGAATTGCTGGCGCTGACCGATCACGACGATCTGGGCGGTCTGGCCGAGGCGCGAAGCGTCGCCGACGAGCTCGGGATGCGCTTCGTCAACGGCGTCGAAATCTCCATCGAGTGGGGCGGTTTGCAGGTGCACATCCTTGGTTTTGCCTTCGCTGCGGATGATCAGGTGCTCAACACCGGTCTGACTTCGATCCGTACCGGTCGGGTCGATCGCGCCCGGCGCATGGCCGCCGAACTCGACAGGATCGGCATTCATGGCTGTTACGAAGGGGCCATGCGACATGCCGAAAACTCGAATCTGATCAGCCGCTCGCATTTCGCCCGCTATCTGGTCGAAGCCGGCGTGTGCAAGGATGTGCGCAGTGTATTTGAGTCCTATATCGTGCCGGGACGCCCCGGCTACGTTGATCACCGCTGGGCGACGCTGGCCGATTCGGTCGGCTGGATTCTCGGCGCCGGCGGCGTTGCCGCGGTCGCCCACCCCGGGCGCTACAAGCTCTCCCGGCTGGAAATGCGGCTTCTGCTTGACGAGTTCAAGAGCCTAGGCGGACAGGCGATCGAGGTGGTGTCGGGCAGTCATTCAGCGGAAAACGTGACGTCGTTTGCCCGGCTGGCGCGCGAGTATGGTTTCATGGCGTCGTGCGGATCCGATTTTCACGGGCCGGGTGAGAGCTATGTCGACCTGGGCAGGCTGGCGCCCTTGCCGCAGGGACTGACGCCGGTCTGGGAAGCCTTCTGAGCATGGCCCGCTATCTTGCCATCCATCCGGACGATCCGCAGCCGCGCCTGATCAGTCAGGCGGCTGAGGTGGTGCGCGCGGGCGGGGTGGTGGCCATTCCGACCGACTCCTGCTACGCGCTCGGCTGCCGGCTTGGCGACAAGGAGGCGGTCGGGCGCATCCGCCAGATGCGCGCTGTCGACGAGCGCCACCATCTGACGCTGATGTGCCGCGACCTCTCCGAAATTGCCCAGTTTGCGCGGGTTGACAATACCCAGTATCGCCTGCTCAAGGCCACCACCCCAGGCAGTTATACCTTCATTCTTGAAGGGACGAAGGAACTGCCACGCCGGGTTCTGCATCCGAAACGAAAGACCATCGGTCTGCGCGTTCCGGCGCACAAGGTGGCGCTGGCGCTGCTGGAGGAACTGGGTGAACCCTTGCTGACTTCAACGCTGATGCTGCCTGGCGACGACGCGCCGCTGACCGAGGGCTGGGAGATCCAGGAGCGGTTGGACGATTGTCTTGAACTCATTCTGGATGGCGGTTTTTGCGGTACGGAACCGACCACCGTACTTGACCTGACCACTCTGCCGCCGGTGCTGATCCGCGCCGGGCGCGGTCCGCTTGCCCCCTTTGCTCTGGAATGATCGATTGATGGATTTTTCCGCATTGATCCAGACCATCGCCATCGCCGCGCTACCGGTGATCTTTGCCATCACGCTGCACGAGGCCGCGCATGGCTATGCGGCACGTCATTTCGGCGATCCGACGGCGTGGCAGGCCGGCCGGATCAGCCTCAACCCACTGCGCCATATTGACCCGGTGGGTACTTTGCTGGTGCCCGGTCTGATTCTGCTGACCAGCTATCTGGCCGCCGGGAGCGCCATGCTTTTCGGCTGGGCCAAGCCGGTGCCGGTCAACTTCGGCCGACTTCGCCACCCCAAGCGCGACATGCTGTGGGTGGCCGCCGCCGGGCCGGCGATGAATATGCTGATGGCACTTGCCTGGGCGGGGATGTTCAAACTGGCCTTACAGATACCACCGAACATGTACAGCGAGCCTCTGGCCGAGATGAGTGCGATCGGGATCAACGTCAATCTCGTGCTGATGGTGCTCAATCTGCTGCCGCTACCGCCGCTCGACGGCGGGCGTATCGCCGTCAGCCTGTTGCCGCATGCGCTGGCCGTGAAGTATGCCCTGGCTCGAACGCTGGGGATTCCCCATCCTCCTGCTGCTATTGTTTACCGGTATTCTTGGTACCATCATGGGGCCGTTCGTGGCACTCTCCAGAAATCTGATCGTCATGCTCTTTCAATTGAATTAACACCATGTACGCACAACGAGTCCTCTCCGGAATGCGCCCCACGGGCAGCCTGCACCTTGGCCATTATCACGGCGTGCTGAGGAACTGGATCACCCTCCAGCACGCTTATCCCCTGCCTGTTCTTCGTCGCCGACTGGCACGCCCTGACCACCCAGTACGATGACCCGCAAGGCATCGAGAAGGCGACCTGGGAGATGGTGATCGACTGGCTTGCCGCCGGCGTCGACCCCGCTCAGGCGACGCTGTTCATCCAGTCGCAGGTGCCCGAACACGCCGAACTGCATCTCCTGCTGTCGATGATGACGCCGCTGGGCTGGCTCGAGCGCGTGCCGACCTACAAGGATCAGCAGGAGAAGCTGGAGAGCAAGGATCTGTCGACCTATGGTTTCCTTGGCTATCCGCTGCTGCAATCGGCAGACATCCTGATCTATCGGGCCGACAAGGTGCCGGTGGGTGAAGATCAGGTGCCGCACATCGAGTTTTCGCGCGAGATCGCGCGCCGCTTCAATCACCTCTACGGTCGCGAGCCTGGATTCGAGGAGAAGGCCAGAGAGGCGGTGAAGAAACTGGGCAGCAGGAATGCCCGGCTTTACGGCCAGTTGCGTACGCGTTATCAGCAGGAGGGGGATGCCAGCGCCATCGAGCGTGCGCACGCGCTGTTCGATACGGCGCAGAACCTCTCTCTCGTCGAGCGCGAGCGCCTCTCCGGTTATCTCGAAGGGACGGGAAAAATGATTCTGGTCGAGCCGGGCGCGCTGTTGACCGAAGCTTCAAAAATGCCCGGCCTCGATGGCCAGAAAATGTCCAAGTCATACAACAACACGATCACGCTGCGCGAGGACGAAGCTTCGGTGACGAACAAAATCAGGCGCATGCCCACCGATCCGGCACGTGTCCGGCGCCACGATCCGGGTGACCCGGAGAAGTGCCCGGTATGGCAGTTGCATCAGGTGTATTCGGATGCGGCCTGTAGGGACTGGGTGCAGCAGGGTTGCCGCAGTGCCGGTATCGGCTGCCTGGAGTGCAAGCAACCGGTGATCGACGGCATCCTGCGCGAACAGACACCGATGCGCGAACGTGCGCAGACCTACCTCGATGATCCGCAACTGGTGCGCCACATCATCGCCGACGGCAACGAGAAAGCGCGTAAATTGGCCCAGGAAACGATGCGCGATGTTCGCCAGGCGATGGGCCTGAATTACCGTTGAGCTTATGAGCGATTCTGCCGCCCTCGAACACGTCGCAGAGCCCTGGACCGAAGGGGTGGAGCCGCTGGCGCGGATCTACGGCGAGCCAATGGTGCAGTTGCCGCTCGATCTGTACATTCCGCCGGACGCCATGGCCGTCATGCTCGACGCCTTTGAAGGGCCGCTCGATCTGTTGCTGTACCTGATCCGCAAGGCCAATGTGAATGTGCTTGATATTCCGATGGCACCGCTGACCGTGCAGTATCTGACCTACGTTGAGGCCATGCGCTCGCACAATCTTGAGCTGGCGGCCGACTATCTGGTAATGGCGGCGATGCTGATCGAGATCAAGTCGCGCATGCTCCTGCCCAAGGCCAGGGTGGTCGAGGGCGAAGCCGTTGAGGATCCGCGTGCCGAACTGGTTCGCCGCCTGATCGAGTACGAGCAGATGAAGCTGGCGGCACACCGTCTTGACGAAATGCCGCAGGCCGAACGTGATTTCGACTGGGTTGAGGTGTGGGTGGAAAAATCCATGCTGCAGCGCTTGCCCGAGGTCAGTGCCGAAGACCTGAAGAATGCCTGGGCTGGCATCCTGCGTCAGGCCAGGCTGCATACCCATCACCTGATTCAGCGCGAGGAACTGTCGGTGCGCGAACACATGGGTCTGATCCTTCGTCAGTTGCGCGACAGCGGTGGTTTTGTCGAATTCGTTGCCCTGTTCGATCCGACGCAGGGCGTTCAGGTGCTGGTGGTACACTTTCTGGCGATGCTCGAACTGGCACGTGAGCATCTGCTCGAAATGACGCAGGCCGAAGCATTTTCTCCGATTTACGTGAGGTTGGCTGATGGACGAGCTGAACATTGATTCGAAAACAGATTCGGGCACCATTCAGAATCCTCCGGATAGTCCCGTCGCCCTGAAGAACGTTCTTGAGGCGGTGTTGCTTGCGGCGCAGCAACCCTTGTCCGTGAACGAACTGAGAAAAGTCTTTGTCGAGGAAATTGGCGCCGATGTCTTGCGCGTGCTGCTTGACCAGTTGCGCGCGGAATGGTCTGAACGACCGCTGGAACTCATCCAGCTGGCCAGTGGCTGGCGCTTCCGTACGCGTGCCGAATTCCTGCCTTACCTGGAACGGCTCAACCCGGAAAAGCCGCCAAAATACTCGCGTGCCGTGCTCGAAACCCTGGCCATCATTGCCTATCGTCAACCGGTAACGCGCGGTGACATCGAGGATATCCGCGGTGTTTCAGTGGCCACCCAGATCATCAGGGTGCTTGAAGAGCGCGGCTGGGTCGATGTCGTTGGCCATCGCGATACGCCAGGGCGCCCGGCACTGCTGGCGACGACCAGGAAATTCCTCGATGACCTCGGATTGCGCAGTGTCAGCGAATTGCCACCCCTCGAAATGATCAATCAAACGCTGGAACTGGCTGATGCCCAATAAGACCCGTAAAACCCCGTTTCGAGCACCGGCTGGCGCGCCACGCCAGCCGCGAACTGCGGATGGTTTCGACACCGCAAAGGCGCCTGGAGCGGTGGTGGAAGGCGCGGCCAGACCCATTGCTCGCACCATGCCGCGTGCCACTGCGACAGACCCGTCGAAGCGTAGCCGGCACAAGGAACTGCCGGGAAAGCCCGAGCGCCTGCACAAATTGCTGGCGCAAAGCGGCGTCGGTTCGCGGCGCGAGATGGAAGCGCTGATTGCCGAAGGTCGCGTCAACATCAATGGCGAAACGGCACAGACCGGCCAGTCGGCCAGCCCGGGAGACCGTATCAAGGTCAATGGCAAGCTGCTGCATCTGAAATTTTCCAACCGCCTGCCGCGCGTGATCATTTATCACAAGCCGGAAGGCGAGATCGTTTCTCGCGACGATCCCGAGCATCGTCCGAACGTCTTCACCTCGCTGCCGAGGATGTCCGGCGGGCGATGGGTCGCCGTCGGTCGTCTCGATTTCAATACCAGCGGCCTGTTGCTGTTTACCACCTCCGGCGATCTGGCCAACCGGCTGATGCACCCGCGCTACAAGCTGGTCCGCGAGTACGCCGTACGTATTCTTGGCGAGCTGGCCGATGATGCGCGCCAGCGCCTGCTTGACGGTATCGAACTCGACGATGGTCTGGCGCAGTTCGCCACCTTCCAGGAAGCCGGCGGTGAGGGGGCCAATCACTGGTATCGCGTTTCGCTGTTCGAAGGCCGCAACCGCGAGGTGCGACGCCTGTTTGAAGCGGTCGGCGCCGTGGTCAGCCGCCTGATGCGTGTGCGCTATGGTCCGTTCATCCTGCCGCCGAAGCTCAAGCGCGGCCAGGTCATGGAGATTGGCGAAGCCGACGTGCGCAAGCTGCTGGCCGATTTTGGCATGGACGATCCGGCGCCGGGTCGCGCAGAGCACAAGCCGCGGGAACGCTGAGTCAATCAGGAGATCATGAGAATCAGAGATTTACGTCGGCTCCAAATTTCGTTATAATCCAGCGGTTTTTCCGCTCGCCCCTCAGGGGCAATTTTTTCGGGGATGGGCTTTCGCCCATTTTTTATTTGTAGCCATGGATTTGCACAAACTTGTCGATAAAACGGTGACCGGTCTCGGATTCGAGCTCGTGGACGTCGAGCAGAGCCCGCGTGGCCGCGTGCTGCGTCTTTTCATCGACAAGCGGGATAAACCAGGCGGGATCGATATTGAGGATTGCACACTGGTCAGCAACCAGTTGTCGCGCGTGCTGGCTGTCGAGAATGTCGATTATGAGCGTCTCGAAGTTTCTTCTCCCGGTCTTGACCGGGTGCTGAAGAAGCCCGAGGATTTCGAGCGTTTTTGCGGCTCGGAGATCAATCTGAGGTTGCGACTGCCGATCAGTGGCCGGCGCAATTTCAACGGCGTTGTGCTCGGTGTACAGGATGGCAAGTTACGCCTGACGATAGATACGGGCGAAGTGGCGCTGGATCTTGGCAATATCGACAAGGCCCGGCTGGTTCCAAGGTTCGACAAGAAATGATCAGGCTGGATCAGGGGGTAGTGAGAATATGAGCCGCGAAATTTTGCTGCTGGTGGATGTACTGGCGCGCGAGAAGAACGTGAACAAGGACATCGTCTTCGGTGCACTTGAATTGGCGCTTGCGTCAGCAACCAAGAAGCGCATTCACGACGACGCCGATGTACGCGTTGTTGTCGATCGCGAAACCGGAGATTTTGAGTCTTTCCGCCGCTGGGAGATCGTCGCCGACGCCGATTTCATTCACGAGGCTCAGCACATCCCGCTCTCCGAAGCCCAGAAGCAGGATCCCGAAGTGGAAATCGGCGATTACCTCGAAGAGACACTGGAGCCGATAGATTTCGGACGGATTGGCGCACAGGCGGCCAAGCAGGTGATTCTTCAGAAAATCCGCGATGCCGAGCGCGAGCAGATTCTCAATGACTTCCTTGAGCGCAAGGAGCATCTCGTTACCGGAACCATCAAGCGCATGGAGCGCGGCAATGCCAGTATCGAGGCCGGCAAGATCGAGGCGGTCCTGCCACGTGACCAGATGATCCCGCGCGAAAATCTGCGCGTCGGTGACCGCATCAAGGCCTTTCTGCTGCGTATCGACCGTGCCGCCCGTGGCCCGCAACTGATCCTGTCGCGCACGGCGCCCGAGTTCATCATCAAGCTGTTCGAGATGGAAGTGCCTGAAGTCGATGACGGCCTGCTGGAAATCAAGGCCGCCGCCCGCGATGCAGGCATGCGCGCCAAGATCGCCGTCAAGTCCAATGACCAGCGTGTTGATCCGATCGGCACCTGCGTCGGCATGCGCGGCATGCGGGTCACTGCGGTGACCAACGAACTGGCCGGCGAGCGTGTCGACATCGTGCTGTGGTCGGCTGATCCGGCAAAGTTTGTCGTCGGTGCGCTGGCACCGGCCGAAGTGCTGTCGGTGATCGTCGATGAGGACCGGCACAGCATGGATGTGGTCGTCGATGAAGACAACCTGGCGATTGCCATCGGTCGTGGCGGTCAGAACGTTCGCCTGGCTTCCGAAATGACCGGCTGGACAATCAATCTGATGACCGAGGAAGAGTCGCAGACGCGCCTTGAAGCCGAATCGGCGGCGATTCGCGTACTGTTCATGGAAAAGCTCGATGTCGATGAAGAAGTGGCCAACATTCTGATCGGCGAAGGATTCTCGACGCTCGAAGAAGTGGCCTACGTACCCCTGCATGAAATGCTCGAGATCGAGGCATTTGATGAGGCCACTGTCCAGGAATTGCGTGATCGCGCACGAAACGTTCTGTTGACCGAGGCCATCGTTACCGAAGAACAGATCGACGATGTGGCCGAAGACATGCTTGGCCTGGAGGGAATGGACAAGTCACTGGCCGGCAAGCTGTCAGCCAACGGTATCAAGACACGCGACGACCTGGCGGATCTGGCTGTCGACGAACTCACTGAAATGACCGGTATCGATGTTGATCGTGCCAAACAACTGATCACCACGGCGCGTGCGCACTGGTTCGAGTAAGTAGAAAAGAGGATTTCACATGGCGCAAACAAGTGTTGCCCAATTTGCCACCGACCTCAAGATGCAGGCGGCGACGTTGCTTGAGCAGTTGCAAAAGGCTGGTGTTGCCAAGAGCAAGGCGGATGATGTTCTATCCGAGCAGGACAAGTCGAAGCTGCTTGATTATCTGCGTCGTTCGCACGGCGTCGGCGATGCCAAGACCAAGATTACCCTGACGCGCAAGGAAACCAGCGAGATCAAATCGCAGGACTCGCACGGAAAGTCGCATACGGTTCAGGTTGAAGTGCGCAAAAAGCGGGTGCTGGTCAAGCGCGATACTCCGGAAATTCGCCCGGAAGTTCGTGTCGAGGCCGTCCCGGCGCCGGAAGTTGCGGTCATTGCACCGGAACCGCTCGTTGAACCCCCCGTCGTCGACGCGTTTGTTGAAGCGCCTGTTGAGGCAAAACCCGGGAGAAGTTCAGTAGCGAAGGCCAAGGCAGCCACCGAGGTCAAGGCCGAAACACCTGGCGAAGCCAGGACCGGTACCAAGAAAGTCGTGACTCGTGCTTCGATCATTGGCGAGGAACAGCAGAAGCTTCGCGCCGAGGAAGATCGGCGCAACGCCGAACTGCGTGCGCGTCAGGAAGCCGAGTATTTGTCCAAGCAGCAACATATCGACGATCTGGCCCGTCTGAAAATTGAAGCCGAAGAGAAGGCGGTTGCCGCACGCGCCGCTGAAGCGGCAAAAAGAGTTGCCGTTCAGACCGCAACCGACAAGCCGGCGGATGACAACACCCTGCACAAGCCGGCAGGCAAGCCTGGTGCCGCTGACAAGAAATCGGCCGACAAGAAGGGGCAGTGGAAGAACGAGGGCGCCAACAAGCGACAGGGGCTGAAGACGCGCGGTGCGACCGGTGGCACGGGCTGGCGTGACAACAAGCATGGCAAGCGCAGTACTCGCGGCGCGGAGACTGACGAGGCGCATTCCTTCCAGGCACCCACCGAAGCGGTAGTACACGAGGTGCATGTGCCGGAGACCATTTCGGTTTCCGATCTGGCCCACAAGATGACGGTCAAGGCCACTGAAGTCATCAAGACCCTGATGAAGATGGGATCGATGGTAACGATCAACCAGGTTCTGGATCAGGAAACGGCGATGATTATCGTTGAGGAAATGGGCCACAAGGCCTTTGCCGCCAAACTTGACGATCCCGATGCCTTCATAGACGATACGGCGCATCATGACGCGCCGCTGCTGCCGCGGGCTCCGGTGGTCACCGTCATGGGACACGTCGACCACGGCAAGACCTCGTTGCTTGACTATATTCGCCGTACGCGGGTGGCCTCCGGTGAAGCGGGCGGCATAACGCAGCATATCGGTGCCTATCACGTCGAAACCGAGCGTGGCATGGTGACCTTCCTCGATACGCCGGGGCACGAAGCGTTCACGGCAATGCGCGCACGCGGTGCCAAAGCGACTGACCTGGTTATCCTGGTCGTCGCTGCCGACGACGGCGTCATGCCGCAGACCAAAGAAGCCATTCACCACGCCAAAGCGGCGGGGGTGCCGATCATCGTCGCGGTCAACAAGATCGACAAGCCGGAAGCCAACCCCGAGCGTGTCAAGCAGGAACTGGTTGCCGAGCAGGTC
Organism: Candidatus Propionivibrio dominans; assembly: GCA_016709335.1. GTDB lineage: Bacteria > Pseudomonadota > Gammaproteobacteria > Burkholderiales > Rhodocyclaceae > Propionivibrio > Propionivibrio dominans. The sequence continues at coordinate 23,929 of JADJNC010000033.1, forward strand.
GTTCCCGAAGAGTACGGTGGCGACGCTCCCTTCATTTCCGTTTCCGCCAAGACTGGTGCGGGCATCGACGAACTCCTCGAGAACGTGCTGCTGCAGGCCGAAGTGCTCGAACTGCGAGCGCCCAGGGAAGCGCCGGCGAAGGGTTTGATCATCGAGGCGCGTCTCGACAAGGGACGCGGGCCGGTGGCGACCATGCTGGTACAGACTGGAACCCTGCGTCAGGGCGACGTCTTGCTGGCCGGTCAGGTATTCGGCCGGATTCGCGCCATGCTCGATGAAAATGGAAAGCCGATCAAGGAAGCCGGGCCCTCGATCCCGGTCGAAATTCTTGGCCTTTCGGATGTGCCGGCTGCCGGCCAGGAGGCAGTAGTCCTTGCTGACGAACGCAAGGCTCGTGAAATCGCGCTCTTCCGCCAGGGCAAGTTCCGCGACGTCAAACTGGCCACCAAGCAGGCCGCCAATCTTGAGAATATCCTTGACCAGATGACTGAAGCCGAAGTCAAGACCCTGGCACTGATCATCAAGGCCGACGTGCAGGGTTCGCAGGAAGCGCTTGTCCAGTCCTTGCAGAAGCTTTCAACCGACGAGGTCAAGGTCAATGTCATTCACGGCGCGGTGGGTGCCATCAGCGAGTCCGACGTGCATCTGGCGCAAGCCTCCAAGGCGGTCATCATCGGCTTCAATACCCGTGCCGATGCCGGTGCGCGCAAGGCGGCCGAGAGTGTGGGTGTCGATATCCGTTACTACAACATCATTTACGATGCGGTAGACGAAGTGCGGGCGGCACTCTCCGGCATGCTGTCGCCCGAGAAGCGGGAAGAGATCACCGGTCTGGTCGAGATACGCCAGGTTTTTCGTGCCACCAAGATCGGCACGATTGCCGGCTGTTACGTGCTCGAAGGCCTGGTCAAGCGGAGCTCGCGTGCCCGTCTGTTGCGCGACCATGTCGTTATCTGGGACGGCGAGTTCGAGTCGCTCAAGCGTTTCAAGGATGACGTCAAGGAAGTCCGTTCCGGGTTCGAATGCGGCCTGTCGCTGAAAAACTTCAACGACTACCAGGAAGGCGATCAACTGGAAGTGTACGACGTGACGGAAATCGCCCGGACGCTGTAAGTGACGATCAACAAGGGCTTTGCACGCAAGGATCGGGTGTGCGAACAGATTCGCCGCGAACTGGCGGAGCTGATACGCACCGAACTCAGGGATCCGCGCGTTGGCATGATCAGCATCACCGAGGTTGAGGTGACGGCGGATTATGCCCACGCCAAGGTGTTTTTCAGCACCCTGGCCGGCAGCGAACATCTGCCGGAGGTGATGACCGGCTTGCAGAAGGCCTCGGGCTTCCTGCGTCGCGAGCTGGGCAAGCGCATCAGCATTCACATGACGCCGCAATTGCATTTCGTATTTGATCAATCGCTCGAACGCGGAGCCGAGCTTACCAGGCTGATCCAGGAAGCCGTGGCGATTTCGGAAACCTCCGATCCCGCGCCCCAAACCGATCTTGGCAACAGCTAGCAAACGCACCTGGCAGCGCGTCGACGGCGTACTGCTGCTCGACAAGCCGGGTGGCATGACATCCAATGCCGCCTTGCAAAGTGCGCGCCGTCTGTACTCTGCTGCCAAGGCCGGGCATACCGGAACACTGGATCCGCTGGCCACGGGCTTGCTGCCGCTTTGTTTTGGCGAGGCTACCAAGTTCTCGTCGGATCTGCTCGACGCCGACAAGACCTACGAGGCTGAACTTCTGTTTGGCGTGACGACCGATACCGGGGATGCCGAAGGCGCTGTTTTGCAGCGTCGCCAGCCGCAGTTCGGACGCGCTGAACTGGAAGCGGCCTTGCTGCACTTCCGCGGTCGGATCAGCCAGATTCCCCCCATGTATTCTGCGCTCAAGCGCGCTGGCCAACCTCTCTATCGGTTGGCCAGGCAAGGCATCGAAGTCGAGCGGGAGGCCCGCGTGGTGACCATCAACGAATTGCTGCTTCTCGGTTTCACGGGTGATCGTTGCCGTTTGCGCGTCAACTGCAGCAAAGGAACCTACATTCGTACGCTGGCTGAGGACATTGGCAATGCGCTTGCCTGCGGTGCTCATCTGACCGCTTTGCGACGTGTTTCGGTTGGTGCGCTACAGATTGCCGATGCGCTTACCCTGGATCAACTCAATGCACTGTCCGAAGGAGATCGTACCCATTGCCTGCTGGCGCCGGATACCCTGTTGCAGACACTGCCGGCAGTCCATCTCGATACCGCGGCCACGCTGCGGTTTTCTCACGGGAATCCAGTCAGCATCGCGGTCAGCATCGAAGGCCGCGTCATGGCAACGCCGGGAAAGTGCCGGGTCTATGGCGACCAGGGTTTGCTCGGCCTGGGTGAGTTCGACGCTTCAGGAAACGTACATCCGCGCCGTCTGGTGTGCGCCTGATCGCGCTCCTCCATTTTTTCATTTTCAATACGGATACTTTTTTAAAGGCGTAGGTCGGGTTAGCGTTTTTCGCGTAACCCGACTGAAGGCAGGGCAGAGCCGACGAGCACCAGCGATAGCGCATCCTGTCGGGTTACGCCCTGCGGGCTAACCCGACCTACAAAATCTGAGCCTGTGTGGGGGATTCTGACATGAGATGCGTTGGCACTGCATTTCGAACAGAGCACACCAGGCTTGTCGGCCAAAGCGTGAACAGGCTATAATCCGCGGCTCGCTTCGCCAAGCGATTATCCTGTTCATTAACCTGGCGTGTGCTCTATCAAACTGGGGCGGCGTCGTTTTTCAAGAAAGAGAGTTTGACATGGCGATCAATGTTGCGCAAAGAGCGCAGATCATGAGCGATTACCAGCGTAGCGCTGGCGATACCGGTTCCTCCGAAGTCCAGGTGGCTTTGCTCACCGCACGTATCAATGACCTGACCGCTCATTTCAAGGAGCACGTCAAGGACCACCATTCACGGCGTGGCCTGTTGCGCATGGTCAGCCGCCGGCGCAAGCTGCTCGATTACCTGAAGAGTACCAACACCGATTCCTATCGGGCGCTGATTCAACGTCTCGGCCTGCGTAAGTAAGCCTGTCTGCCGAACCGCAGTGCG
>JADJNC010000034.1 GCA_016709335.1 Candidatus Propionivibrio dominans
CTGCGCCCATAGCCATACCGGCAAGCATGCTTTGCGCCGCAGCCTTACCAACGCCTTCGTCCCACGGCTTGCCTTCAGCGAGGTTCTGCCATACCTGTTCGGTAGCCCCTTGCGGAAGTTCCTCGAACACGCCTTCAGAAACACCACCCCCGAGAATGCCCCTAGCGTACGCGCCCCTACCAGAGCGCCCTGTATCCCGCAGTGCGCCCGCAGCGATTGCGCCTTCCATATCCTGCAGACCAAGACGGCCAGCGAGTTTACCCCCGCCGTACCCAAGCAGCCCTGTGGTAACGCCACTTAGCGCGGAGGTACCAGCGGCGCGCAGCGGGTCGATGTCGTAGTCGAGCTGCGACATCTGTGAACCGGCTTGCGTTACACCTTCGCCGAGTGCCCCGGCTTTCACACCAGCATTAACCAATGCGGTACGTGCTGCGTCCGCCCCGGCCCCGCCAGCAGCCAACGCCGCACGGTTTGCGGCGAGCGCTTCGGCCCCCATCACCGTTCCCATCGCAGCACGGCCTAAGAAACCGCCGGCAACTGTGCCGGGGATGGCTTCGGCAACCAGATTGCTGATAGTGCGGGGGCGACTCAACGCTTCGCGAGTTGTGCCCCAAAACCCCTCGGCCTTATCGACCGCGCGCAGGTCTTCCTGAAGCTGCGGAGAATATTCCTGCTGCGCTGCTTTCTGCCACTTGTCCGGCTGGAACCCGGTGAACTCACCGACTGCATCGGCGGCGCGAGAGAACGGACGGTTGACACCAGTCACCTTCGAGATCGGAGACGCCACGATGTCTGCAAGACCTGTCGCCATACCGGGGAGTTGTTGCACCCCACGCTTGAGTCCTGTTGCAGTATCGCCTAACCACCCGGAGTTCTGGCCCGCATTTTTCTGCTGCGGCGGTTCTACCCCGTACCGCTTAAGCATTGCCAGATACTCAGGGTCGTCGTCTGCGATGTCGTATGGATTACCCATGTCGGTTCTCTTTCGTGTCGGGGTTCAGGAATTCTACGCGGGTTCGTCTTGCGGAGCCATCCCCTTCTCGGCTTCGGCGAGCATCTTGTTCAGTTTCGCCATGCCAAAATACTTCACTGCGTTCACCGGCCAGACAAACTCGCCGGAAGTCAGCGCAGCAGGGCGTTCGCCGTCGATAACAGCGGGGAGTGCGTCGTCCCGTCCGCTGCCGTCACTCTGCCCGAACACCTGCCGACCCGCCACCGCCTGTGCAACCGCCCGTCCGCCGGGAACATCCTGCGCAGGAACCGCGCCGCCGAAAGCGAGGCCGTTCTGTTTCATGCGCGCGTCCGGAGACCCGAAGTACCCGCGAACCCTGTCTGCCATGCCCTGCGGTTGTTGTACCGGTTGCGGTGCAGGAGCGGGCTGCTGTGCGGGGGGCGGCGCGCTCCCGGCAGTCTTGCCGTACTTGGCGTCCATATCCGCGAGAAGTTTCTCTGCAGCGCTCATGGGTCGGACGGCTCCACCGTCCGCAGTCGCCAAGCTTAACCCGCACTGTTTGAAGCCTGCCGCTGACCTGCGTCACGATTCGCTCCCAGACATGTTTTCGACGCTTTCGCCATCGCTGTATCCGTAGTCCCCCCTCGCCCCATTCTTCACTAATGTCTTGGCAAGTTTCTGAACCATCCGGCTATCGGTTTTTCCGTACGCACTGTCCTCCTCCAGTTTGCGAGTCTGTGCGCTGAACAGCCCGGCTTGCGCGTCTCTGTACGGTGCCTCTCTTCCCAGTCGAGCTTCTTGCAGCGCCCATTGGTCCGATCCCTGCTGGCTGAGTTCTTCCCTACGTCCTGCGCGGCGAAGCCCCTCCAGTCCAAGCGCTCCCCGTTGGCGCGCCTCTTCGGCAGCAAGCTGGCTCTGGCCTTGTAGCGCCATCTCCCCTCTACGACCAGCGACGTTGTTCGCGTTTATGTCCCGCGCGTTGTCGGACTGGATAAGTTGCTGAATGATCCCCCGTAGCTCCGGGTTGTTTTTCGCGGACTGCATCAACTCCTCTTGACGCCACCGCCGCGTACGTTCTGCGTTCAGCGCCTCGTTAGGGTCTTCTAAAATAACTGGAACGTACCCGCCAGCGGGGATGTCTTTGTCCCGGTTGGCAATCATCTGGCCACGGATGTCGTTGGCGCGCAGGATACGATCAAGGCCCAACCGCGCTTCGTCCGCCGGTTGTCCGATCATTTGGTTGTTCAGTCCCGTGACCGCGTCTTCAGGCTTGATGTTCGTGTAGAGCGGTGAAGTCCCCCGCGCAGTAATCCGCTGGATACCCGCTTGGCTAGTATCGTTCACGTTGTACGCAGTGTTGCCTCGCACAAACCCGCCCCCGGAAGAATCGGGCATAGCACCTTCCCGCCCGGTCATAAATGCGCCGAAGCCGGTGTCGAGGTTCTGCAACCGACTCATATCCTGCCCACCAAAACGCCCCTGCGACTCGGCAGCGAGCGCCTTCGGCATGTCTCTGGGTGAAGGCACGCCCTGCGGCCCTGCACCACTGCTGCCGACCGCACCGAAACGAAGGAGTCTCTGCACCGGGTCGTTTGGCGAGACACCCGCTTGATCCGCCTGCCGCTGTCGTGCCTGCGCCATCTCTACCCCAGTGCGCTCGTCTCGGGAGTCTGTCCCCGCGTACCACGGTCGCTGATACTGGGGCTCTTGCGGGCGTTGAAATGCAGGTCTGTTGATAGCCCCTTGCGACCGTTGGAGCGAGTCGTCGTCTGAGTAGTAGTTGCCCATAGTGTTCTCCTTATTTCACTCGGTCGCCGTGGACGCGCTGGAGGTGCCCTGTGCGTTGGCGGTATTCGTTGCGTTTGACTTCGTTCACACCCATGTTGAACTTGGCGAGAGCGTTCTGCCCTGCGCCATCGTTGCGTCCGTCCACGTCGTCGTTGCCCCAACACCGGTACGCCGCCCAGTCAGCGATGATGAGCTGGTACCGCGCCTTTAGTTCGAGTTCGTCGTCGAGGTTATCGAGGGTGATTGCGTCTGGTAGTTTGGCGACCCGCAGAATGGCGGTGTAGTCTATGTCCGGGGCAGGGTAGAACCTGATCGTCTGCGTCGCCGTATCGGTAGCGAACCGGTTGGGACGCATCACTGCCGTGTCCGTCGGGAGCCAACTCTCGGTGACATCGACCAAGTTGTTGTAGAACCCGTCGAGGCGTACCTGATAGACAAAAGCCACATCGTCATCCAGTGCGTACGTCGTCTCGTTGGCACTGATCTCCAACGTGCGGTCGGACTCGATATAGGCGTGCGTCCGCTCGACAAGACGTTGCTGGCCCTCGTCCAAGTAGCGAACAAGGAGATCGTTGGGGAACAGCGGCGGCGTATTAAAATCACGCAGCAGGTGCTTGCGCGTGTAGTCAAGAAGTTCTTGTCCGGTCATATGTGCCCCTTACGCTGATGTGACGCCAGAACCTTACGCATTATATCCCGGTTACGTGCCCGGAACATCGACTTGCGCCTGCGTCGTGATGGTCGAACCGCCGGCCTGCATCGTGACGCCGACATGGAGGTTGTTCAGTGCTGCGGTCGCCTGTTGCGCGATACTGGAAATATCTGCGAGCAGCGCCTTGAGATTCATTTCAGTGACAGAGACTTTCGCCACCTGATTGGTCTTGGCAGAATCAAACGCGATGCTGTTGTTGTACTGTGTCACCTTGCTGACAGCTTCTGTCGCCTGCGTCCTGGCGTTGTAATACTGCGACGCCGAAGTAATCAACTTGCTCTGCGCGTCGTAGCCGATGCCGCTCATGCGAGAGATAGTGTCAGGGCTTGTCGCCATCGCCTTGATGTAGTCCACCGTATCCTGCATGGCGCTCTTGCGAAGCGACACAACCATCTTCAGCACTTCAAGAGTTGACGCTTGGTTGGCCTTTGCCGACTCAAAGTCTATCGTGTTGTTGTACTGCAGCACTTTGCTCTCGGCTTCTTTCGCCTGCGTCCGGGCGTTGTAGTACGACGCGGTTGACGTGATCAGTTTGCTCTGCGCGTCGTAGCCGATACCGCTCATTTTGGAAATAATGTCCGGTGCCGAAGCAAGCGCCTTGGAGTAGTCCGTCGCCCCCTGCATGGCCGCGTTGCGCAGCGCAACGACCTTGTCCAGAACGCTGAGTTCTCCGGACTGATTCGCTTTGGACGCGTCGAACGTGATGGAGTTGTTGTACTGTGCAACTTTGCTCATCACATCTTGGGCTTGGGTGCGGGCGTTGTAAAACGACGCTACCGCCGAGATCAACTTTTGCTGCGCGTCGTACCCGATACCAACCACGCGAGAGATCATGTCCGGACCGGAAGCAATGGCGCGGACGTACTCCACAGCGTTCTTCATCACCGCGTCGTGCATCATAACCAACTTCTCGACCGTCCATTTCTGAAGCTCGACAGATACCATCGCCACCTTGCGGCTGGACTCAGCAACCGCGTCCTGCGTCTTCTGCTGAATCTTGATTGTCGCGTTCGCCGCCGCGCCGGGAGGAAGCGGAAACCGCTTCGACGCGAACATGTCCAGAACGTCTGCCTGTGCGCGCGCTGCGTCCGCCGTGATCCTGTCGCGGTCGTCCGTCCAGATTTGATCTGCAACGCCGGGGGGAAGTCCGACTTCAGGATTTCCAAGCGCGTCAGTCAGCCACGTACCCGCCGCTGCGTAACTGGCCGCGTCATTTGGGGCGTTGTCGGCAAGGTAATCGGTAAACTGCGCGACGAGCCATGTCGCCAGTTCGAGGTACTCTTGAGTGAACGTGTCGAAAACGTCCACAACCGTGGCGTCTGCCGGGATGTTGACAAGCGGCTCGTCGATAACAGGAACGGACACCGTCCCTGCTGCGGCAGTCGGCGGATCAGTAGGGTCGACCGCCCCGACAAACGACGCGTAGTCAGAGAAGTGGTCGGCCTTGTACGCCGTAAACTGTGACACCAACCATAGCGCCAAGTCCGGATACTCGTCGTTGAACTTCAGGAAAATGTCGTCGACGCTCGCGCTGGTAGGGAGGTCAACCAACGGCTCGTCGATAAGTAGCGCGGCCACAGCCCCCGCCGCCGCAGTCGGGCTGCTGGAAGGGTTGATCGCGCCGACGAAGATCGAGTAGTCGGAAAAGTAGTTGGAATGCAGGTAGGTGAACTGAGACACAAGCCACGTGGCCAAGTCCGGGTACTCGTCGTTGAACTTCAAGAACACGTCGTCAACACTGGCGCTGGTCGGGATGTCGACCAGTGGTTCATCAATTGTCGGGACAACAACGGTCCCTGCTGTCGCTGTTGGCGCAAGGTCCGGATCAAGAAGCCCGTTGTCCGTGGTAGCTGCCGTTACCTTTGCGGTAACATCATCGGATTTCTCCAGCGCAAGGTTCCACGTCGCATTGATGATGTCCTCCAGCACTTCCATAGAAGCGTTCGGGACTTGGTATAGATTGACTCCGTTGGCCGGCGTCCCGATCAGATGGGTTTGAAGGTCGACAATATCAGCCATGATTAAATCCTCCTGCCGGATGCGACCGGCGCAAAGCTGACGCTCGCCAGCGTGAAGTCAGAGCCTTCCGTGTTGTGAATGGAAAGGCCGAACCAACTGGACCTAAGTCCTCTACCAATATCGACCCTTTGTATGCGCGTATCGGTGTTGTATGAACGCGCAGTATACTCGTATGTTTCGTCGTCTGATGGCGACACACGAAGCTCCATAGGCGTCTCCGACGACACTCCGAGGTAACATGCAGGTGTGCGCTTCAGGTTTTCCACTCCGAAGTTTTGCTTTCCGAGGTCAATGTGCGCGTCGACCGGTTGCGCTCCGGTCAGGCTGTAAAGACCGTCAGCTTTCGTGCCAAACCCGCCGGAAGCGGACGTAACCGCGTAGTCGGCGTATGTAGAAACCGCCCCCGTCTCCAGGTTCATGCAGTACCCGTTGGACACCACGCGACGGTACCCACGATTCGAGAACGTCGCTGACCACCCACCGTTGTCTGGCGTAACATCAACGGCCTCCTGCATCATGGCCGTAACCTGTCCTTGCTCGTCGCCGAGGACGAAGCCGTTTGCTCCGAACCAGCCTACCAGCTTCTTGTGGGGGAGCCTGAATGCCGTACCGAACTGCCCGCCATACGGCAACGGGTCGGCGATGCGCTCGACTTTGGACAGATCGCCGAGGAACCAATAGGTGTTCGTTTCTGTGGCCACATAGACGCCGAACTGGTTAGGTACGGCCACCTGTACGTCACCCTCGAAGTCGATGTACCCGTCAGACGCTTCGTAGTAGCCAAATCGGTACGCCAGTCCGTAGTAGAGCCTGCTGCCACTTGTCCCACACAGCCTTCCCATGTGTACGAACAGGTTGCTGCACGCCGGCATAGGTGAAGCGAAGTATGGGTCAGCGGTAGTTGTAGTCGCGTCGGTGCTGACGATATCAAGCACGGAGGTTCCAGTGGACACGCTTGAGTGGAGGTAGATTTCCGAGCCGTTTTGTCTGGAAACGAACACCTGAACATGCGTTGCGCCAGATGTTGCAGCAGGAATCGTCACTCTGATGCCCTGTGAATCGGCTGTAAATTCATGGACGGTAGAGGCGGATATGCCTCCGGCTTCGCCGGTAACGCTGTTGTAGTAGCGCACCGCGACCTGATACCCGCCAACATGCAGCCCGCCACTGGTCGTAGCCGTTGTCGGTGCGTCTGGCGTAGGAAGCGCCCACGGGAACCATATTCCAGCCTCGACACGCCCAGAGTCAGTTCCATTCGAGTAGTACAGACTGCCGTTGTACCCTTGGTAGTGCACCGCTGTATTGACGGTCAGAATTTTCAGCAGCACCTCTGAGTACGACGGGCTTGTAGTGAAGCTGTACAACACACTGGCTCGAACGAGATAGCCGGTTGTCGCGCTGGTCGCAAAGACGGAATGCGCTCCGGTCATAGCTTGGATAAGTGTCAGTCCGTCACGACTGCGAACACGTCCAGCGTTGTCTATGTCAACATTGACAGCTTCTTTAAGCCATGTTCCATTCTCTGTGTTTAGCGCAGTATCAGGAAGGCGGTTGTTCAGGCCGAGGAAACCGCCAATTTGTTTTGTTTCCATAACCACATTCCTGTAAACTAAGCGAGCCTGTGTGGCGGCTGCACCGCAACATAGGCTCTAACCAATCTGACTTTATAGGAGTCATCATGGCTACACGTATTATAAAAGAAGATCTGACCATAGAGCGACTTCGTGAGTTGCTTGATTATGATGCAGAAACGGGTGAGTTCACTTGGCGGGTTTCCTGCCAGGGAACCAAAGCTGGCGATAGAGCTGGGGCCGATGGTAGCGAAGGGCGTCGCCACATCGTCATTGGATACGCAAGACTCAAGGCGCACAGACTCGCTTGGTTTTACGTGTATGGCGCGTGGCCAAAAGCACTCGTAGACCATATTAACGGCAATCCGGCGGATAACCGCATAGCAAATCTCCGCGAAGCCACTATGGGCGAGAACCTGCAAAACCAACGGCGCGCTCATAAACACAACAGAACAGGTGTGCTTGGCGTCCAATGGCGCCCTGCTAGAAACAAATTTAGGGCGCGCATTGTTGTCGACAGAAATGAAATACATCTCGGTCATTTCGACACCATCGAGGATGCGCAAAACGCATACCTTGAGGCAAAACAAAAGCTCCACAAGTTCGCCCCGAAGTAGAATGGCCCGATAGGTAGAGTTTTCATTATGCCCATCCTATAAATGGCGGCGGAGAACTTGGGAACCTGTCAGGAAACCCTTCAAGATTATTTGCGCCATGCCCATACACTGCGCCAAGTGTACTTGAATGCGTGTAAAACGTCTGCTCTACGAGGTCCACTCCTGAAAAAAATACACCCATAGAGATAGGAGGAGAGAACCCATATACACCAGAATCCGTTACAAGGCTGGACGCCAATATGGTGTCTGTGGTTTCCTCGCGGCCTGTATAGTACGTCGGTGAAGGTGGTAGCCCGTAAGACCCACTATGGCCAAGATATATTATCCAGTCTCCTTCTTGAACGTATGTGTACCCCCCATCGTATGTGGTTGCCATTGTGATTTTTGTTCCCCACGAGCCTGAATAGCTGTCTGCTGAATCGCCTTCCCATCCGTCGTAAAGCCGGTACGTGTTTCGTGTACCGTACACATAACATGCCTGTGCGTCATGGAACGGAATAAGGAGAAGGTGTGAATCTGATTCCGTGTGCCCTCCAGACTGGAAAGACAAACTATTCAATTTGGTTTGCAGTATGTAGTACGTGTGGTATCTGCTACCCCCGTTAACATTACCATCAGACCCAGGTATATCATCCTGGGTAATCGTTGCGCTTCCAAGCATCAACGGAACTCCGTCACTAGCTATACGCACAGTAGATGGTGCCAAGTAGGTATTGACGTTTTGCTGTAAAAATTCGCCGTGATGCGCGTCAGAGTCGTAACCGCCTGATGCGTCCGGACCTAGTGTTTTCCCGCCAAGCCCTCTTTTTTCGTAAGTGTACGACTCCGAAGACGAGACAGTGGACGCCGTAGAACAACTAAATCCGGTCGTTACCGGGTTATATAGCCGCTGCCTCCACTCCCCTGATCCGCCATCTGTTCCAAACGTCCCGAATAGGTCGTAAACAGTTGCGTTCATTGCTACCCAACCGTCTGAGGTCCAGTCGCAAGTAAGCCCCCACGGAGGCGGGGTGGCAGTTCGTGAATACTTCAAAGACGCTTCTCCACCAGACGCGAAGTACCTGAACGTCTCAAGGGTGTTTCGCTTATAGAAGCAATACACAGGCGGATTACCAGGAACGATTCCACCACTGCGCGTACCGAAAAGAGATAGGGTGTTGGTCAACCAGTCAGGATTGGCTATCACTTGAGCGTACTTGCTGTTGTGCCACTCATACGGTCCGTCGACTACAGATAATTCTGCCGTCCATCTGTCAATTTCATACACATAACCAGGTCCAGTGTCTCGTTCAAACTCAAACCTGTAGTGCGTGGTGCGATGCGTCGGGAACCCTTCAAGGTGCTGAATGACGTCTGCCGTGTCTCCGTCCCAATTGAACTTCCACCCGTACCCAAGCATCTGCGTTTCAGGGACGTGCGTTGTGAGTACATACTGCTCAGTAGCTGATGGAGAGGAGTACGCGAGTATGTATGCCTCTATCTTGTCCCAGTCATCCTGGAACGCTGCGTCTTGCAACAGTTCAACAAGCGGTTCAGCCGATCTGCTGCGGGTCATGCGCACAAACTGGATTCCGTCAGGATACATCGTCACGAACCAATGCTTGAACGTGGCGTCTCTATATACCCCGGTGTTGATGTTCATCACGAACCCGTTGTCGTGAACCAATCTTGGAGACAATCCGAGGGGTATATCCAAGTTCCACTTCCAGTTCTTGCTCGGAGCACCATACTGCGCCTGGGCGTATAAGCGAGCTTTTCCGGTGAACATGCTGGCGGGGCATTTGGCAGCGCAGTCCTTCTTGCCGAACATATTTGGGTGTGCGACAAAACTTTCCCCAGGAACGTCCTCTTCCGGGGCTGTCGTAGTAGTCGTGTCGATGTCGGGTGGCGCTATCTTCCCCAACAACTTTTTGTTGGCGGCATATGTGCGCTCGATGTTTCCATAGTACAGTGGAGCAGGAAGGATGGACCTTGGGTCTTCTGGAGCAACAGAGATAAGGTCTACCACACCGGAGTCCATGTAGATGGGTGACAGCGGAGTTTCTTCGCCACCCGGAAGCGGTTCGTTCCAGAAGTGCGGGTGTCCGCCACGGGTCTTTACGTGCGTTGTAACGCCGTCCGGTCCTAGCCTTTGCCGATGGCGAATTCCGTTTGCTCCACCAAGTTCATCGAGCATGGTGCGCTCGTTCGCGTGGCCTGTTGCCTGGCCGAAGCGGGTCGGAAACTTGGTGTCGTCTTTGTCTTCGTAGGCCATTACGTCAGTACCGATACTGAATTTTGATGTGTGCGAACGAACGCCACATCAGACACAATGTAGTTATCAGGATGCGCCCCGTACCCGAGAGCGTCAAACCGCAGCGTTCCAGCAAACGCGCCAGATGCAGTCGAGCGATATTCTCCAGATGAAGAAGAATCGAAAACAAGTTGGCCACCTAGAGTACCGGAAGCACCGCGAACTCCTTGTGCCGATCCGGAGAACGATAGTGTTGCCGCCGCCGAACTTCTACGCCCGTGTGCTGACGGACCATACCCAGTGAATCGAAGTAGCGCGCTGGATGCTCCAGAGTAAGCAGCAGCCCCACTTGCCACCCCAACAAAGTCAATCTCTCCAGAGGCATCGCCGACAGGGGCACGGTAGCCTATGGCAGTTCCAGTAAAGGAAAGCGTTGCAGAAGCGGTCGCCGGAACAGTGGTTAGTCCCGCCCCACTGCCTTGTGCAACAAGCGACGCGGATACTCCGCCGGTGTTGGCGCGCGTCCCGATTCCGGAGCCTGAGAACCACAACTGCGCGGCAGCAACACCGGAAAAAACATGAATCCCTGTAGCAGTCCCGGAAAACGCCATAGGTGCAGCAACAGCGCCTATCCTGCCACCAGCCCCAGTACCAGAACCGGAAAATAGCAATGCGGCAGCAGATGTTCCAATGGGCGCTCTGTACCCGACAGCAGAAGCCGAAAAAGCAAGTTCTGCGCTAACTAGTCCAGGCGTTTCGGAAAAACCAGATGCTGATGCAAAAAGAGAAAACGATGTTGCGCCAGTTCCGGACAGTAACCCCGCTCCAAGTACGCTTGCGCTGAAGCGCAGTACCGCCGCGCCTGCACCAACCGGCTGCATTCTTCCGGCTGCTTCCGCAGCAAAGGAAAGTTGCGCAGCAGACTCCCCGTAAAAATCAAAGTTTCCTGTAGCGGACCCGACAAAAGCCAGGTCAAAGTATTCAGATCTTCCGTATGGTGCTGCAATACACGTTGCCGCAACTTCAAAACCCAACTGCGCGGCACAAGAACCGGCAAACCCAACATCCCCGCTAGAACTTCCGGAAAACGATAGACTTGCACTCGAAGTGCCAACGAACCCCGGCGTGAAATCTACAGCATCACCCGCAGGGGGCGTATACGCTACCCCTGTTTCTTGAAAATTAACGCTATTCCCGCCGGGCGGGGTGTACGCCATGTTACGGAACGGTAATCGTGAATGAACTGATCAGGATCGGGCCACCAATGACGAAACTCGTTGTGTTGAACTGAAGCGTCCCGCCGCCACCAGTAGCCGTCACATCAACGTCGCACACCGTTGCCCCGGTTGAGTCAGCAATGCGCGCCCAGGTTGCAGTCCCAGTGGCATCAGCCGCCGTGTCCTGCGTAATTGCCGACATGGTGAGCGTACCTGA
>JADJNC010000035.1 GCA_016709335.1 Candidatus Propionivibrio dominans
TAACATGATCGGCAGCAACGCAGCGATACCGGTCTTAGAGATTTGCGATCTGCCTGCCCCATAGCAGTCGCTGGAAACTAGGGATTGACCGGCGGCTTTGTGGCGACCATTTCGTCAAGCCGGGCACCCGCCACTGACCAGGAGCTGTCAATCGCGGGACTACGTCTTTCGTGCAGAAACCGAGACGAAACGGACGCCCCGTAGTTTGCTCTATTTCGGCGGAGTTGTGATTTTATGCAAGCGTCTTTTGTAATCGAAGTAGCAAACAGGTGGGCGGCTGTCGAGATCATAGCCATAGAGGTCGAAGCTCGACAGTGGAACAAGCGCTTTCTGTGCAAATCGAATCTTGCCGGTGATGGCGTGTTTCGGGCGTACCCCCAATTTAAATCTTGCGTGCGCGTCCTTGAATTCTGTTGAGAGTTTTCGGAAAGTTCCAGGTCCAGCATTTTCAGCCAGCATTCTCCCCGTGAGGTGAGGAAGTTCGTGCTGCTCCCTGACCACATCTCCCGACTTGTGCAACCGGACGACTCCGCTCATTTTCAGGAACGCCGTAATCGCTTAGAGACATATCTTGCGATTCAATGCCAACCATCTTGAATTCGCGATCGATGTGCTTGAACTGGTATTGGGTGAATCGAATGCCATGATGAGCATAGTCTTGTCGGATATAGATTGAATTGTGTTGGATCTTGACCGTGGTTTCCTCACCGCTACCGAGCTCGATTTCGGTAAGTAATTTTCGCTGCTCGCCACGAGTTTCGAATATCGCTAGAACCGGCGGACCGTCTTCCTTTGCATTTCCCCGATTCGCCACTACAGCCGTGTAGTCTGCCCCGTCAATCTTGCCCTGCGAAAACTGCACAACGGTTTCCTGATTTTTCAGGTTCTGCTGGAGCCAAGCGAGATCACTTGCTGCCTGCGCTACGAGAGAAAATCCCAACAGGGGCAAGACTGCCAGAAAATTCATCGTCGCTCCTTCGGCTGTTGTGGCATTCGTATCGTAACCCACACCTTGCCGGATAGGCGAAAACTACAAAGGCATTTCGAAACGAATATCGGCTATGGCGCATCGTTCTCGGCTGGCCGGTATTGGCCCCGTGTCTCACACACTTTCAACGTCAATGGCGGCAATGGGCACGATGCCGAAGGTCATGAACGACTGCTGAACGGAGTTGAACTGGACCACCGGAAAGCGGACTGTCGCGAGCACCCGCAATCAGTCTGATGCGGGTATTGAGGGAAAAAATGCGGATTTCCGAGGCCACCGGCTCCTGCAGACTGCAAGCTGACATACAGATTGCCGGACTGCAGTCATTCAACTTTGCATAAATTGCCCACTGCAGACCCGCACGGTGAGTGGCGTAGGGGGCGACTGTTAAAGGCCGTCGCTTACCTTATTGGGCGGCGGTGCGTCCATACACTCAACCGTCGTTGTCCTACCGAACTTTGACTTCGGCATGAGCATAACAAGTTGGTCAATGCCTTTCAACGACCGGCCAGGTTTCAAAAATTTGGTTTGAAGCAATTCTCGCCATTCACTCAAGTAGACGCCTGCAAGCCTGAGAAAGGCATCGCGCATTATTTGTCGTCTTACTGATTGCGATCGAAGAACCTGCTTATGAGCCACACTGGACGGAAGTAAAACAGGGCTTCACACAGTTTTACTGCAACTGCTAGTCCTCTGGGTGAAAAATTCACCGGCTGAATAACTGGTTGTCGGAAGTTCCATTTACTTTGGTCGGCTTGAATGATGCGAGCAGGGTCAATCCCACGACCTTCTTTTGTCCAGCTTAGCGGGGTCAGATGCAAGGCGTTATAGAAGTCTGGCGACATACGACATAGCTGCCATAAGGTCTTCAATAGCGAACTCCAAGTTTCCTCGCGGAGGCCGTAAATAACGTTAACAACAGAAAGAATCCCGTGTCGACGCAGGATATCTACTGCCTGCGTTGTGAGGCAATGTGGATTGTTCTTTCCTACGCGCCCGAGCACCGCGTCGTCAAACGACTCCACGCCCATCATCAGGCAGACAATCCCCGCCCTCTGGTATAGGTCAATCCAATCAGCACCACGCACTACATCTTCGGCACACAGAGCACAAAATATGCTCATGCCTATTTTCCGTGCATCGATAGCCTCAAGCAATGCGTGAAATTGATCCCTATCGCATCCCAATTTTCGTCAGCGATCCATACCGTGCGCACGTCATGTTTTTCGCGCAGATACTGCAATTCATCGACAAACCTCGCGATGCTTCAGTGCCGCCATCGCTTCCAAAACATCCATTGACCACAGTACGTACAGGTATTGGGACACCCACGTGAAACTGCACTATGGCAGAGCGACCAGGGAGATGGCGGCCTGGATAAAGTGACCAGTCAGCGAGTTCCCAAGCCACTCGAAATTGATCAAGATCCGGGATCGGTCGGCGTGGCCGGTTAATTACGACCTCGCCATTTGAGCGCCAGACTAGACCCTTTACCGAGTCGAGATCATTGCTCTTGCCTTGCAATGTCATTAGCAAAGCTAACGCAGTCTCTTCCCCCTCGCCAAGGACGATGAAATCTACGGAGGGCTCCATGGACATGATTTCACGCCAAGCGTATGTGGGATACACCCCGCCATAGACGGTAGTTACCTCGGGCAACGCAGCCTTTATGTCCGCGATTAGTCTGAGTGCAGCGGGATTGGCGGCCATCGAACCCGAGTGTCCAACCAAAACCACCTGTGCTTGCAAGGTTCGCAAATGTGAAATGACTTCCTGATTGGAGAAGTGTGCTGCGTCCGCATCCACCAATTCAACATCGAAGCCTGCATCTACTATGGGGCCAGCGACTGAAAGCAATCCGAGAGGCGGTTGATATCCATGGCCAATTTCGTTAACGGGAAAGTGCAGTGGTGGGACAACGCAGACAACTTTCATTTGACGAAATGGCCTTTCATGCGTTTAGTTCTCTATCTTGAACGTCGCGATGCCATGAGCCACCCAAGGTCGGCGTTGTCCGGTGGGCCGAGACGGTGCATTGTGACGCTGCCTGTCCATGACGCAACGTTAGCTTTAAGTTGGATCATGGAGTGCACAAGAACGGTTTGGGTTGTTGAACAGGCAGGGACTTCGCGAGAGGATATTTCGCTAGGTAGGCTGGGTA
Source organism: Candidatus Propionivibrio dominans (assembly GCA_016709335.1). GTDB lineage: Bacteria > Pseudomonadota > Gammaproteobacteria > Burkholderiales > Rhodocyclaceae > Propionivibrio > Propionivibrio dominans. The sequence goes on from JADJNC010000035.1 coordinate 3,150, forward strand.
GGACTTGCCTTGAACCGCTTTTAAAGCGTCCAAATCCTTGCGCAATACAACAACGCGATCTTTAATGTAGATGAAGTCGCCGATATAAACAGTGCGGCCTTTCGGTGCTGAAAATGCCTGCGAATCGAGCTGCAGTTGCGCACCGTTGAACGGACTGTACACGTAATGACCAGGAGGCGCTTCAAAAGCAAAATACCCAATGGTTGTTTGTGATGATGGAATCGATGCTTCTGTTTTATTGAATTGAAAGCAGTTACCAGGCATGACTTGTTTTTCTATGCTGTATTCGGCTAGTTGGATGCCAAATCTTGGGTACCTCCAATCCCCTTCAATCTTTATGCCGTAGACGATAACCGTACTGTCTTCTTTGGCAGTTGAACCAGTTGTGAGCGGTCGAACGCCATTTTGCACACAACCAACCAATGCCGCTACAAATGCCAAACGCGATAAGAAAAGAGATGTCCGTAGCATTTTGTGAGAGCTAACGATCGCCCAAGTGGAAATAGTGCTGGCAACTATAGCCCAGTAGACCCTGCGCCTGGATGTCGGCTTCCGCTGCAGTGCCGGTCTACGTTTTTCCCGATACCTGACTCTCATTCCAAAGGATTGTTCTACGTAAATGCCCCGACGCCAGTCCTCAGGTACCAGTGACCAACTGCGCATGCGTGCAGCTGGTGGGGTTTTGGATTGGAACGCTGGCCTGGTTTCAATTGGAATGAGTGGCCGGATTCATTCACCGCAATCCACAGTCGATACCACACACAAGCCTGCAGGCCAGACCAGGCGCTGTCCGGGATGGCAGCGCTTTAGCGTGCCACCGTCGCTTCATCGACAGCACCGCCCGAATGCTGCGTGCCAGCTCATGGCTGGGTTGCTGCGTCGAATAGATCAAGGTGGTGTCAAGGGTGGCATGCCCGGCGAGTTCACCGGCAATTTCAATCGGCATGCCATCCACCAGGGCCTGGCACACAAAGGTATGGCGCATCCAGTGGGTGCTGGCTTTTTCAAAGCGGGCCGCATCCAGCCCGGCATCCCGCGCGGACTGGCTGACGTGGTGGAAAAACCGTTTGATGACGCCGTAAATCCCGGCCGCAGACAAAGCCGAGCCGGGCGTGTCCGAAAGTGGCGCCCTCTGCAATGCACCACCCTGCCCGATGCGCCACTGGGAAACCGACGCCGCCAGGGTACGTATCAAGGGCAGATCGGCTTGACTGTTCGCGTGCCGGTCCTGTTGCGCAAACTGGGCACCATGCAGGGCCAGCAGCTTGACCACGTCCGGATTCAGCGGAATTTCGCGCGTCTGGTTGCGTTTGCCGGTAACGGTCAGGACCCAAGTCTGCGCCAGCCCGGCAGTGCTGCGAGGCGCACATCGCCATGGCGGGCCGGCCAGTTCATCGAGGCGAATGCCGGACGTCACCAGCAGCTCCAAAATACATTTCAGCCGCAGCCGCGCAGGACCGAATGGCAGTGCCTCCAGGCAGCTCAGTACGTACGCCCACTCGGCTTCGGTGAACGCGCGCCGGATGTCGAGTTGGGAGGCCGGCAGGTCGAACGACTGCATGGGCACGCGCAGTGGATTGGCCACACCAGGTAGCCGGCGTCAGTGAGACCGGTGAACAGGGCCAGCAGGATGACCAGGCTTGTTTCTGCGAGGCCGGAGTCGGCTGCGATCGAAAGGCCCGCCAGGCCGGGTCGGTTCGTTTCAACGGGAGGCTTTGGATCCAACGCGCGGGGACCGCCTGCAAAAACTCCAGTACCGGTGGCAGTCCGGCGCATTCACGCTGGACAGGGGTTTTGGAGTTCCTGGGTGCACCACAGCAAGAAGCGCTCGACCTCTTTGCGGTAGCTGCGCTGGGTCGATGGATTGTCGTTGTAGCGCGCCAGCCAGGCGTTGACAGCTTCGAGGTCATTGCTGGCACCCAGACTATTGTCCAGGTGGCTTCTGAAATCGCCGCGCTCGCCGTTCAGGTCCGCCGTACCGTGCATCCGGGCCAGCGCACCGGCCACCCATGTGCCGGCGCCGAACGGTGCCAGCGCAGCCGCACTCTGGCCAACATCCGGCATCCACGCCGATGTGCGTAATTCCTGCTGGGACTTGGGCTCGCGCGCGCTGGGCGACACCGTCAGGTTCAGGTGAGCCTGCTGCTCGATCAACCAAACCACGACCATTTGTCGCGCTGCGCGCCAAAGCCTTGGATACGGCCATGCCAGCGGTAGCCGTAGACGTTGATGAAGTTCACCAGGTCGGCCAAGCTCATCAGACCGACCTTGCGCAGGCATGCCACGACCGTCGGGGCAAACCAGGACGCCAGCTGGTCCGTGACGCGGGGAACCACCGAGAGCACCGTCTCCAGCTGGTTCAACGCCTGGACCCGTGTCAAAAAGCCTTTGAAGTGGCCTGGGAACGCGGCCTTGTATTCGGCCAGCAAGTCAGCCTCGCTCCAGGCCTCGGGATCCACGCCCTTCGTCGCCATCCATTCCAGTAGCGTGGGCACCCCTGCGGCCTCGGGCGGTGGGACTCTCGCGGCACTGCATGTCCAGCGCGTCCACCAACGGGGTAATCTTCGCCTCTGCGCCCAGCGTGGCATCTAGGTGCCGACCAGCCGCGATGATGTGCTTGAGCAGGGCGTCGCGGCGGTGCTGCACGTGACGCAGGTCGGCGGTGGACTCGCTCCAGGCGAGGTAGCGGTTAAACGCTTCGGCCAGGTCTTGGCCCAGCAGACTGGCGTGCACAAAGGAAAAGTGGTGCACACCCAGGGCGCGCAGGTCGTGCAGCACCCCGGCACCCTTGGGTCGGCCAGGGCGGCGGTGCTGCAGAGGTCGAATGGTCAGCAGCGGGTCGGCAAAGGCTGGCGAATGAGGCTCCATGGTCCCACCTCCTTGCCTGCCTATTTTGATTCCAGTCGGCGCGCAAGTTTGGGCTCCCCCGCCCTGCCCCGCCTGGCATTGGGGTTGTTGGCGAAACCCGCGTTTTTGGACATGACCAAACAGAGTTGAACGCCTGCTCAAACTTCTCTTACGCCCCAGCGAATCCTTGGTTTATGCGGGAACATTTCCCCAGTAATGACCCGTAAGCAGTGACACTTTTACCGTCGCAGTCTGCGCGGGTAAATGTGTCACTTTGTATTAGCGGCAGGTAAATCTGTCACTTCGTAGCTTTATTTTCTGCGCGCGTGCCTAAGCTGTTGAAATCATGAGAGATTTCTCTGACGCCCCAACTCCCCTGGCCATCGCCCGCCCGCGCGGGGCCCGGTTGATTGAAGCGCGCAGCCCAAAGCTGGGGCGACTCGTACAACACTACGATCAAGCCAGTTTTCAGCAGTGGCTGCGCCTGGAAGCAGACCCCAGCGTCTCTACCTTTTGCGAACGTCCCGCGCGAATCGGCCCCGCTCCAACTTCGCGACTGATCAGCTACTGGGTGTCTCGTCAAAGCGCACAAGAATTTGTGCTGCTGATCGCTGGCGAAATGCCTGCGGATCTACCCCATGAGCACGACGGCAAACCGCTGCGTGTTGTCACCTCACCCGAACTGTCTGCCGCCTCCATTTGGATTGACAACTGGCAACGCATGCTCCCTGTCATCAACTGTTCTGCCAGCTCTGTAGAGCCTGCGTTGAAGAAGTCGATCGTTGCATTTTCCAACTTGCCGATCCCGCTATTGGCCATTGAGCGTGAGTTCGCCAAAGCACAACCCATGCTGGTTCGCGCTGCCGTTTTTGATCTACTTCGCACCGGCGCTCTGCTGGCGCCATCGTTGCATACCCAGAGGCTGAGTCTGCAAACCATTTTGGAGCCAGCCCAATGAAGCAACACAGAAATGAAATCACTACGGCTGACCTCGCAGTGTGGCCTGAATTCAATCCAACGGTGTTGGCACCCAAAGAACGCGCAATATTCACCATGCGCCGCACAGCGATTGAGCTATACGCTGGCGGGGAGACGCTCAAAAAAATTGAATCACAAACGCACCTCCATCGCCGACAGCTGTACCGATTGATCGAACGTTGCACGGATACGCATGCTGACGGGCGGCCATTCGGATTTCGTGCCCTGGTTCGTTACACCCATGTCGTTGGTTATGACCGTGTCCAACCCTTCAAAGCCATCAGCGCCAGTGGCTTTGGTGCAGCTGCGGGCGCGTTTGAACTGCTGCTGCAGGCTCACCCCGAATTGATCACGTGGATCAAGGAGCAGGTCAAACGCAAACGCATCACGCTCCACCAGGTCAGCACGGATGGCAAGCTGCGCACCCGACTGCGCAACCTCAAGCATGCCCATGCTGGCTTCCTGAGCGAATGCCGCAAGCTGTCAATCCGCGCAGATGAGTATCCATTTAACACCGAACGGATGGCCATTCGCGCCCTGTCAGCTGCCTTGCGCACCGAGTGCCTACTCAGCTTCGGTCGCGCTGCCCATTTGGCTGGGGCCAGTCATTTGAAGGGACTGCCCGCCGATGCTGATCAACTCTCGCCGCCGGCTGCGACACAATTCCTGGATGTCGTTGAATTCGATGGACACCGTTTGGATCTTCGACTCAAAGTGGTGGTTAAAGATCCATTGGGATTCGAGCAGCAGTTTGAGATCGAAAGAATCTGGCTATTGGTCATCATCGATGTGTACAGCCGCGCCGTGCTGGGCTATCACGTCTCGCTCAACCGCGAATACAGCCGCTATGACGTGATCCGCACCATTGAGGCGGCTTTGGAGCCGCATCGCCCAATGGCGTTCACACTGCCCGGGGTAGGCTATGGCCCCCTGGGTGGATTCCCCTCTGGCAAGCTGCCCGAACTGGGCTACGCCACCTGGCAGTGGTTCAAGCTTGACAATGCCAAGGCCAACCTCTCAAACGATGTGCGTCACGCCCTGGGCCAATTCATTGGTTGCATGATCAATGCCGGGCCGCCGCACACGCCCGACGACCGACCCTACATCGAGCGCTTCTTCGGGTCGATTGCCGCCAATCTTTCCAGTCGGCTGCCAGGGCACACAGGCTCCAACCCCAAAGACATCCGCCGTGCTTTGTCGGACCCCAAAGGCAATGCGCGGTTGCATGTCTCACTGAGCGAAATACAGGAGTTGCTGGAGGCCACTATGGCCGTCTACAACGCATTCCCTCACGATGGTCTGAACGGGCGCACACCGCTTGAAGCTGTCGAGCATTCAGTTCGCACCCGTGGCGCCATGCTCAATTGGCTGCCAGATGCAAAGCGGCGCACCCTGTGCCTGATGCAAACGCCCAAACGAGTCATTGTTCGTGGCTACCTCCACCAGGGACAGCGACCGCACATCAACTTTTATGGCGTGCGCTACACCAATGCGATGCTGGCCAGCACGGCCTCTTTCCTCGGGCAAGAGCTGCACCTGTACTACAACAGCCAGGATCTGCGCACGGTGCGCGCGTTTTCATCCAAGGGAGCGGAGTTGGGCATTTTGACGGCGCAGGGCGCGTGGGGCGTCATCGCACACGACCTCAAACTGCGTCAAGAAATCATCAAGCTGCGTGGGCGCAAAAGGCTGGCCGGTGCACTCAGCCATGAATTCTTGCAGCAATTCATTGAAGATAAATTTGCCAAGGCCAAGGGCACACGTCGCGCCGCCAGCGAGCTGGCACAAACCCTGCAAACGCTCGCCGGCGCACCTACCAGTCTGAGCAGCACGATGGCTGCAGGGCCAACGTCTGCAGCTGTAGCCACAGACGCCGACCAAGTGTTGCCGCCGCCACGCATTGAGCCGCAGCGCTTGAGCATCGGTACGGGCTACGCCGGATCGGTCTGGCCAACGTAACGAACAAACTGCGCATTGCCCTGTCGATTTCTTACCCCCGCTCTTTGAAGGAGTTCGATCATGCCAAGCAAGAAGGGAATATCTGCCAGAGTGCCTCACCCTGCCCCGCCGGGTTCAATTCTCAACAATGTGCGCCCCATCGATCCAGCGCTGCATCCGATTGAGACGGGAAGTTACCGCATTGCCACGCCAGCGATTCAGTCGTTCTATGAACTCATCTGCCGATGTCTGCGTTACCGGATCACAGGCGCCCTCACCTATGGGCCCCCTCGAATTGGCAAGACGCGCGCCATTGAATACCTGCGTTTGCTGCTGTGCGAGACCCATCCCAAGATCACCACTTACCATGCACAGGCGGAGCATAAGCCGCGTCATGCAGAGGGGCCATTTTTCTCCAACTTGCTCGAAGCTGTCGGTTTTCCGGAGCCCGATAGCGGCAGCAATCCCACCAAGCGCCTGCGCTTGATCAACAAGATCAAGGAGGCCTGTTCTCGCAATGGCAGTGGTACGGTGGTGCTGTTTTGCGATGAAGCGCAGCGTTACGACGAGAACGAGTACGAATGGCTGCGCGATGTACATGACCATTTGGACCGGATACAGATTCGCTTGTTCACCTTCCTGGTGGGTCAGCAGGAATTGTTGGCCGTCAAGACGGCCTTGCAGCAAGCGCGCAAGACACAAATTGTGGCGCGGCTGATGGTCGAAGAACTGGCGTTTCACGGTGTGCGTAACGTCAATGATGTGGCAACCTGTCTGGCGGGTTATGACCAGACCTGCTTTCCGCGCTCCAGCGACTGGAGCTTCACCCGCTTTTATCTTCCCCAAGCTGTAACAAACGGGTATCAGCTCGGCAATGACGCAGCACTGCTGTGGAACGCATTTTCTGCCCTGCACCACAAACATGGATTGCCCGGCGAGCTTGAAATTCCGATGAACGGCAACGTCAGCATCTTTACTTGCCATCTTCAAGCATTTCAATAATGCTACATGGATATGCACGCTACTTGAGGTCGAGTAGCAAGTCTTTGATAAAAGACGAGTAGCAGGTGGGGGTCCGGGGGAGGGGCAAATGCGGCGTGGAACTGTGGATAACTCTGAACTGGCACGTTGGCGTGCCCTACCTGCCTTGGACGTGCTCAAGGTGCTTGCAGATCACATCAAGGAAGACCCGGACTTCATCCCTCTGACACGGCACAACGCCAGCCGCTGGCACGTCAACGTAGCCGGCCGGGACTACGAGTTTCTGTGCGAGGGTCCCAAGTTCTACGACACCCACCAAAAGCGCGGCGGCGGCGGCGCGATTGATCTGGCGATGTACCTGTATGGTTTGGACTTCAAAGGCGCCTGGGGCGGCTCAAGGGCGTGCTGTGAGGTTTGTACTGGCAGACAAGAACCTCGTGGTGCAGGGACGAACCTTTGAAGGTTTCCCGCTGCTCATCAACGACGATGGTGACGCCATCCAGCCAGCGCAAAACTGGTTGTGGGGTGTACTGGTCAAATCGGGGCGCGCCTCCAGCACAAAGACCTGGGAAAACTATGGTCGGGCCGTGTACGACTTCTTTGGCTTTGCGCTGACCAATCATTACGATTGGACGAAACCCGCCCCATCTGGCATGCCTGGAGCCATTGAAGCGTGGCGCGACTGGTCGCGGGGCACGCTGGGACTTCAGGCCAGCACGATCAACCAACGCTTACGGGTCGTGGTGCGCTTCTACAAGTGGGCTGCCCAAAAAGGTTTCATCGAACACGTGCCCTTTGATTACGTTGAGGTGCAGACGAATCGGCAGCCCGGCTTTCTAGCTCACGTGGACACCACCGGTGGCAGGGTTTGCACGCCAGAGATCCTGCTGCCGCAAAAGCAGCAGACCATCCGCTTCCTGACCAAGGATCAGATTGGGGTCTGCCACGAGGCCCTGAGCAACCCGACGCACCAACTCATGTACGAGCTGATGGTGCGAACCGGACTGCGCCAGATCGAGAGCCGAACATTCCCCGATTCCTATGTGTTCGATCCCGAGGGGCGCAAGGATCTGCGCACTGGGCAAAAGGTCCGTTTGCACCTTGATCCAGCCGACATGGAGATCAAATACGACAAGCCACGCGACATTGACGTGCCGTATGACCTGATGGAAAAGCTCTGGGCCTACTCGGTGCGACGCAGGCAGGGCCGCGCCAACAACAACCGCGAGGCCCAAGAGTTCCCCCACCTCTTTCTCACAGAGGGCGGTTTGCCCTACTCCAAGAACTCCATCACCGCCATCTTTAGCGCCCTGTCCAAGCGGGTCGGTTTCGCTGTGACCGCCCACATGCTGCGCCACGCCTACGCCACTTTCCTGCTGTGGAGTCTCAGAAAAAGCACCACGTTTGAAGGAGAACCACTGCTGTATGTACGTGACCGCTTGGGCCACAGCGATGTCAGCACCACCGTCATTTACCTGCACCTGATCAACTCGCTGGAAGGGCATCTGGTGCTGGCCCACGAGGATGAAATTGACCAATTATTTGCCCCCACGTTGGAGGCAGAACCCGCATGAAAACCAGAAGCTCTTTAACGCCCCGGCCCCCGTTAAAGTCACTACCACCGCGCCGGAATCGGTCGATGCCACCAGCCTGGTCATCGACCTCCCAGAAAACCCCTCGACAACCCGTTCCCTTGACCTCACCCCCTGGCTCGGCAAAGGCATGGATGCATGGGTGTGGGCCTGCGCCGGACAGTTGCGTGCGTTCCTCGCCAGCAAGGCGGTGACGACCTGCACCATCGTCAGCTACTGGCGAACCGGAATGCTTCACTTCTTCAAATACCTCGAAGCGTCGGGTGTTACGTTCCTACCGCAAGCGGTGGAGCCCCGGCATCCAGCACTACATCGGCTGGCTCAAGGATCACCAAGACTGGTCCTACGGCACACAAAAAGTTCGCTACGACCATACAAAATCCGTCCTCGCCGCTTTGGTCCGACGCGGAATCCTCCTGGCCCACGAAGACCTCTTTCCAGCAAATCCCTTCCCCGACAGCAACAGCCGAAGTAAGGGCGCCAAGCCGCTGTCTCAGACTGAGCGCCTGCGCCTGGCCATGGCACTGCGCGATGACATCGTGGCCATCCACAAAGGGTGCGTTTGAGGACACCGACAGCGCGGCGATGTTGGTGTATCTACTGGCTGTAGCCATCCGCACCGGAGCAAATACGACACCCCTGCTGGAAGCGTCCCGCGACTGCTTGCGTGACCACGCCTTTATGCCCAGCATGAAGCTGATGGAACTGTTTAAGCGCCGCGGCAGTGGCAGCAAGTTCTTGCAATTGCGCTTACACCAAAGTGCACGATGATTCGTTGGCGGTCTCGATGGACGGGGTGGCGCTACTGCGCAAGGCGCTGCTTCTGTCTGAGACGCTGGTGGCCACAGCCAAGCCGGAGCACCAGGATCGGGTTTGGTTGTATCGAACTCAAGACTTTCGTACCGCCGGCGAGGTCACCGTGTTGACGGGCCTCTCGGTGGGATTTGGTATCGCTTCCCTGATCGAGCGTCACGGTCTGAAGGCTGACGACGGCCAGCCACTGCGCCTGAACCTCTCTCGCCTGCGCAAGACGCTGGAACACCGCCTGTGGGCGCTGTCGGGTGGGGACTTGATTGCCACCGCCGCCCTGATGGGCCACGACCCCAAAACTGCCGACATTCATTATCTGGCCTGCACCCAGCAAATGCGGGAGAACGCCACCTTTGTAGGGGAGTCTCTGCCGGACATCTATGACCAAGGCTTGGCTGGCTCGACAGACCGAAAAGTCATCCCCATCCTGCCTGGCAAATCGCCCACAGGACGCTGCAAAGACCCCTACCATGGTGACAAGGCTCCCAAGAACGGCGAGCCTTGTGATGATTTCTTCTCGTGCTTTTCCTGCAAGAGCTACGCCGTAGTCGGCTCGCCCGAGGATCTGCACCGGCTCTTTAGCTTTTACTGGTTCCTGGAGCGGGAAATGAACCACACCAGAACTGAGGATTGGCGCGCAGAGTTTCGCACGATGAACCTGATCGACCGCTTCACGGCGGACAAGTTCGACGCGCAGTTGGTCGCTGCAGCCAAAGCACGCGCCCGAATAGATCCACTCAAATTCTGGGCGTCTTACACCCTTAGCAGCCCGGAGGTTGTCAGTGGCCAAGCGTAAGACCGTCCAAGCGAGCACTGCGGCTCCTGCACAGCAGGTCGCCTCACCCGCAGTGCCAGCAGCAAAGAAGCGCATTTTTGGCAAGGCCTACGAACTGCTGGCAGACCAACCGGCCAGTTTGGCCGGCCTGTCTCATGAAGATCGGGGCGACGTGGTTATCAGCGCAGTGCTGGACGATATCGGCAACACCATGGTGCTCTCTCGCGTCAAGGATCTGGTGTGGGAGATGTGGCCCTTCGTAACCACGCCGAACACAAGCAAAAACAAGAAACGCTTGGACTGGTCGGGCATTCCAGATGCCTATCGTGAAACCTGCCAAAACGTCCTCTACCGCTACTGGAAGGTGGGGCGTCCGAGATGGGAAATGCCAGGGGTGTCGTCACTGGTCAACACCCTGAATAACATGCGCGTCGTCTGCTGCTTTGCGGAAAAGCTCAAGCTGGAATCGATAGCAGACATGGGGACGCTTCACGTCGCCAACTTCGTTCACGAACAAAAGAATGCAGGGCTGGTGCCTGGCACGCTGAAGAACCGATTCTTGATGGTGGAGCTGCTGTACCTATTTCGCGCTCAGCACGACGGGGCTTTGCAGGTGCATCCCTGGCCTGATTCGAGTGCGAAGGCTATGGCGGGCATGGCAGGAGAAGGTGCAAAGGACGCGGGCAAGGTGGCCATGACGCCATTGATACCGGTCGAAGTGGCGCAGTGCTTGTACCGCCATGCCAGGGGCATTCTGGGACGTGCAGACGCGTTGCTGGACGAGCGCGATCAAATGCAGCGTTCGGCGTTCAGGGATGCTGAGATCATCGGCATTCGGGATGCCTGCTTCTACCTGTTGGGTGTGCTCACTGGAATGCGCTCTTCCGAACTGTCGAGCATTGAGATCGGCGCAGGGCGCACGGAGGTCAAGAACGGCATCACTTTCCATTGGGTTGTCAGTGTGGAACATAAGACCAAGAAGGGTCGTGTGGAGTACCTGATGCCCTCGATGGGGCATGACATCCTGCGCATACTGGAGCGCTGGTCGCAGCCTCTTCGCGAGCGACTGGCCGAGCAGATCGCTACGATGGAGAAGCAGGAAGAACGACTCACACCCGAAGAAGTTCAATGGCTGGCCACCGCCAGAAGCAACACCAGCAAGCTCTTTTTGGGCAATGGCTACAGTGGGATCGTGCCGGTGTCGGGCACCGGTTGGACGCAGATTCTTCCCCAATTTACCCTTGACGCCGGGACGGATTGGAAGCTCGCCCCCCATCAGATGCGCAGGCTCTACGCTTACACCTTTGTTCGCCATCGCCTGGGCGACATGCTGTTTCTCAGGAGCAATTCAAGCATTCCAGCATCGACATGACTCAGCTCTACGGCGCCAATCCTTTGCAGGACGCAGGCCTGTACGACGACATCCTGACGGAACTGATGACCAGTAAAGCCGGGGTCGTCGCTCAATGGATGGAGAAGGACGAGCCGCTGGCCGGTGGTGCGGGTCTTAAGATCAAGGCAATGCGTGCCCACGACTTCGAAGGGCGCAAGGAACTGCTCACCGAGACCTCGCGTCGCATCAACATCCGCTCCACCGGGCATTCGTGGTGTCTTGCGCAGGACGAAGGGTGTGGCGGGTCGGGGATCTACGCCAAGGGCACTTGCGGTGAGTGCGGCAACGGGCTGATCGACAGCCGCTTCATTCCGATCTGGCAGGAGGCGTATCGCCACCACAAGGAGTTAAGAAACGAAGCCGCCGAGATGGGGCCCGGCGTGGTGAAGCGGGTCGAGCGCGACCTGGCGCAAGCCGCCAAGATTCTCCAGGACCTGGGTGTACAAGTAGAAGCTGGAGACGACGATGTCCAAGTTGCTTCCCGCTAAAGTTCTTGCCGTGGAAGTTGCGGACGCCCCGAGGAAGCGGGATCGGGAGCGCACGCTGCACCAGTTGAACCTGGCACTGATTCGCGTGCAACGCCGGGGCGAGAAGGTAACGCTCAAGGCCGTGGCAGATGAGGCCAAGGTCTCACCACCCCTGATCAACAACCGGTATCCAGACTTTGCAGAACAGGTTCGGACCATCATGGGTAAGACCATTCGCCAGCAGCGAACGAGACGGCAGACCTGCTGGTCAAGGAGCGGGAGAAGAACCGCAAGCTGCGGGAATTGGTGGCCACCAATTGGTGGAAATCAAGGCTGGCGTCCGTGAATGAAACGCTGCGTACCGAGATGGCATTACTCAAGGCAATTGCCGAAGGAAAGGTCGCCAGAGGGCTGTTTGGGCGAAAAACAGGGCCCCAAAAGACGTGAATTTGTTTACTTGAAAACAATCCTTATCAATCAACAACTTACTAACGTAGTAAATTTACAACGAATCTTTTCCGATGGATTCATTTGCGGGCCGTGGAAATCGTGCTCAAGGAAAGCGAGCTGCAGGATGCGTCAAACTTCCGACCAAACGCGGCCATATGGAAGCTGGCCGTACGCAGTAGCGGGTATGTCCAAGCACGCCAGGCCGTCAGCAGCGAGTTGCTGGCGGCGACGCCGTGAGCGCATGTCAATGTCGTTCTACCCTATCCTGACTTTCGAGGAAAACAAACTCAGTCCCAGCCTGGGGTACCTCTTCAAGCGTCAGTGGGTCGATCCATTCGAGTCTGTGGTTTCTATTCTTTGGAAATTCGCTCGATTGAATCGACTGCCAGGTCATAGGGTGGTGACTCACGTCGCCAGGGGTCAGATCGATCCTTATGAAGGCTATGCGGCTACTGCAGCTGAGCTTGATATCCGCCTGACGGCCGCCTCGCTGGGACTGACTCAGAAGACGATTCGGCTGTCGATGCAGCGTCCAGAACTGCGGCGCGATTGGTGCTCGCAGTTGCGTTTTTGTCCTCATTGCATGTCCCGTGGGTATCACAGCGTGGTTCACCAGTTTGATGGTGTTGGATATTGCCCGGTGCATGGTTGCTGTCTGCAGACCAGGTGTCGCAGTTGCGGCAGCACCAGCGAATACCTCATCAAGGCCAGCGTGCTCGACGCGACTTTCAAATGTCCCAATTGCCGACGAAGCTACGGCAATTCACCGCCAAGCTTTGTGCATCGAATTCCAATGCTGCCCCGTGATAGAGCCGCCATTGTTCGGACCTTCATTTACTGAAAAATCTACAGAAACAGGTTTTTGAACGTCACAGAGCAGTGACACATTTACCGTCACGGGCCATTTGCGGTGACACATTTACCATCGCAACTCTGAAAACCCAGTATCCATGCGGGTTGGCGGGCGTTTTAACCCATTTTCAAATGGGGAGTGACACATTTACCCTCGCAATTGGGACACTTTTACCTTCCTCTACGACTGATGAACCCCAAGGGGAAGGAATCGCTTCCCATCAGTTTTGATGAGCTTCTCGAATTGACACAGGTGGCATCGCCAATTACAACGGTACCGCGCACGCCGGAATCGGCTCTCGAACTCCGCTGGGTTCCTGGCGCGCACCATTGAGTTTCATCGTGATACCGTGCGCGTGTTATCGAGCCATTTCGCAGGCAATTGTGCATTCTGCAACCGTCCCAACTACGCACAGTGATGGGTAGTCTGCAACCGGGGTTCGACCCTACATCAAGTTTAGTATGGGGTGCGCTACCAAGCCGACAATTGCAACAACCCACTGATCTGCTTGGAAAGTCCATTCGGGTCTATATCGATCCGCAGGATCTCGGTGAGTGCAAAGCCTACTTTGCCAATGGTGCCGAGCTTGGACCGTCAACGCCGCACGCCCTGGCACCGCAGCAAACATTCACTGCGCGTCTGCGCCAGGATATTCAGCACCTCTGCAGCGGGCACGCAAACTTCACGTTTCTGAGGGTAAAGATCCCGTACGGGTGTACTTCGCGCTTACAAGCGAGGAACACCTGGAAAACGCGCCGAACGTACACCTCACCGCACGGCTGAAGCCAGCGAAGCCTGCGCACCCAGCGACGATTGCCGACACCCCCCTCAAGCGAGACACCAGAGATAAATGGATCTTCGCCGATGGTATTGACCATTAGCCAAACCGCGTGAGCTATTGCCCTTATCGGCGGGGCGGGTCATCAAGGTCAGATCCGAATGACAGATTTCTTGCTTCGCCCATTTGCGCTGTCCGAGCATCCCCTTCGAGACCGCAGTTACCGACTACCCACGCCGGCGATTGGGGACCTTTACAAGCTCATCACCGATGCTTTTGAATCGTCGACGTACTGGGGTCATCGCCTACGGGGGCGTTCACGCATGAAACAAAACCACCGCGATTGACTATCTGGTGGCGCTACCGGAATCAACTTACCGGATCTGCCGGTGATCGTACTGCGCTGCGCTACAAACGCGTGCCCTCAGAGACGGCGTTCTTCAGCAATTTCTCAACGCCGTGCGCCACAAGAGTTACGTCCGGACGCGATACAGAACAATTGCGCCAGCGGCAGTGCAGCGTCTGCGCCAAATGGCCGACATCAAAGTCAATCAGCTCGTGTTGTTTGCTGGTGAAGCAAACCTGACTCGCTGTGAATACGAGTGGTTACGCGACATCCGCTGATGACGCCTTCACAATTGGGGAAAAACGCTGCTGGTGGTGTTGGTTGGACAACCCGAGCTCAAGGGAGAAAAACGCCTTTCCAGCGCGATGGCAGCATGCACATCGTTTCCCAGTTCATGGTTCGCAATTCGCATTTCACGGCGCACGCACGGCTGAAGACTGCGCCACGTGTTTGCAAGGCTACGATCAGCAGGAATACCCGAGCGACTCTGGATGGTCGCATTCGCGCTTTGCCTTTCCCCACGCATATGCATCTGGCCTTCGGTTTGCCAACAGAAGGCTCTGCCGCCTGGTACGCTTTTGATCAGGCCCGCAGAGCCACTTTGCTGCCAGAAAAGCTGGAAATCGGCATGGAGTTTCTCACTGCCGCAGTTGAGCATTGATGCTGACCAATGCCGTTCACGACGGTGCCGACTTCCAGCCATCCGCAGAGCTATGGAAGCAGGCCGTCAGGGCCAGTGGCTCCGTGGAGGCGATGTTGAGCGAGTTGCGCCCAATGATCAATAAAGGCTGGCCAAATGCCGGCGCCCTAACTTCGCTGCGAACCAGGTGAAGGCATTCTTTTACTGCCGTCCTCGGTGGGTTCGCCCCTGGAGTCTTTGTGGTCAATTTTGGCGAAATGGCAGTTCGTCAACTGCCTGCTACTCCACTATTGTTGCGACGCTGATGCCGTCGGCAGCAGCACCCCGACGCCAAGGTGTTGACTTGCGAGTGCCTCCCCATTCCATCTGGATGCGTTTGTTGAGCACAGCGGTTTGTCCTCCAGAACTTGCTGGCCAGCGCTGCATACTGCTCAAGTACGAATTCAGCATTCTCTCTGGCCTTGTTAGCCAGCATCTAAGGTTCATTGCCGTTTGCATGCAAGAGAGGCTTCCATGCCGCACTGTTTCAATTGCGCCGATTCGTAGCTGTCCGATTCTCATCACTGCCGTCTACAATGCTTGCCCGCACTGTCAATCAAAGATCCCCTACCGGCTGGATCCGTCATTTGCAGCGCATCCATTACCTGTCCCCGTTGCGCATTTTTCAGTATTGGCAGATCCAACGGCACTCGCTCGCCGAATCACGACCCGCGGCCCACGAGACGATGATGGCGTGGCAGAGATTTCTTACCACCTATGTGCATTGGTTCCGTCCTTCTAACGCTTGAACGAAAATGGCACTGGCCTTGGATTCATTGGCGCACTACAAGATCTACTCGATGAGCCGCCGCCAATTCCGATGTTATGGATGCCAATGATCACGAATTTTTCAGCGCAACCAGGAAAATTGACGCTCACGAACCTCACGAAACCAACTTTCTCACGCTTACTGTGGCCTCATTTTTGGAAGAAGAACTTCACTTTCGTTGTACCACCATCTAACTTTTCTTGGTACAGCTTCAGAAGCCTTGACTTCGCCGCGGCGGCTCGGTCCCATTGGTGGCGACGAAGAGTTGGAAGCGCGGTGAATCGTTCGTGTGATGCAACAACGATGTTGGAGTTTCCACCTTTCGGGATTTCAGAGTGGTTGGAGTTTCTCAGTTTTGCCGAGAGACAGTTTGCTATCAGACGCCCTCCTCCAATACCTTACTTTTCGTTTCGAACACGATCTTCGCACTACATGGCAGGCTTGGCGCTGATGTGCTCCAGGAACGTGTGGAAAATGACGCCTGCAGCGCACTTCATCCGTATCTCGTGCCGCACCTCGCGCGTGTTGGCTGAACATCCTATCGTCGAGCCAGGATCGACAGCATTGGGTTTTTCATAACACAAAGTCACACTTTTTACTTTTCTGCTTCTCTAACCCATTGATTTCATTTTAGGTATTCAGTTCAGATTTGACATAGAACCGATCACCATTTGGGAGTTTGGACCATTTTTCCACAAAGTAACACTTTTACTGTAACGAAAGTACAAATTTACTTTCGCGGACAAGTCCCGACCATTCAACTCAGACTGCGCCTCGTCAGCTGGATCAGTCTGGGTTTGGTAGCAATGTACTTGCTCAACACCTACGTGCTCTATCTTCATGGAGAGTAAGGCAGCGTAAATGAATAAACATCTCAAGTTCACTTGAGAGTATTTGGTTTTATGACGTAGTTCCGTTCGCCATGAAAGGGTATTGCTTTGGCGTTGACGCGCTTCATTTCTTCATCTTCCTGATCTTGCGACGAGTAGGATACTTCCGACGATCAATCGACACTTGACTTCCAGCCCTTCGACTGTCGTTGTCTTGGCAATCAAGTTGACTATTGTTTCGCAATTCACTAACGGTTCACCACGCCAATTTGATGCTAACAGTCGATGCTCGACCTTGTTCCATTCGCTCGTTCCTGGGGCGTCCATTCCATTAACGCTGATTTGCATGGTGGGGCCAGTTTACGCCTGCCGCCGTGGCGGCTGCGAATGGTAAGCCCATCACTTGTGCCTGACCTGGGGGCACACCATCGCTGTCATCCACCGCCCTACGTGTTGGTAATAGGGCAATTGGGCGCCGCAGTGCAAACAATAGTTGGCCTCCGCCAAATGCCCTTCGGTCAGGCACTCCTGGCAGGTGCGGGTGGTGGGTGGTTCCTTTTGGCGCTGGAAAGCCATCTCCGCCGTCACAATGCCGGTGGGAACGGCTGGAGTGTGCCACCCCATCAGCATCATGACGGATGCGATGGGCCGCCAGGTCGGTCTTGGGCGTGATGTCACAAGCCCACCGTGGTCATGGTGGTAATGGCCCGATACACCGAGGTGGAGTATGTTGGTAAACCCATTGGCGGGGCCTTCGACCACGTACATCCGGGATTCCCATGACCAGAACGATCAAAAAGAATGGCGGACAAAAACACAAATATCTTGCGCCGGCTAGCCTTGAGCGCCGACACGAGGGACTGTAATTCCACCAGGTACGCGGTGAGCTTGAAGAGCCGAAAAACCCGCAACAGGCGCAGCACCCGCACATCAATCAGCGCATGTACCTCGGCACCAGCAGCGCCAGGTAGGTGGGCAACAAGGCTGCCAGGTCAATCAAGCCGTAAAAACTCAAGGCGTAGCGCGTTGGGTGGCGCACGCGCAGCAAGACAGGCTATGTATTCCAGGGTGAAGGCAATGGTGAAGATCCACTCCAGAACCGTGAAGCCGGTGTGAAACCTGGCATTCAGGGTCTGCGCTACCCAGCACCACCACCAGCACGCTGGCCAGAATAACGGCAATCAGCCACAGGTCAAACAGCGCCCGGCCCGGTGTCGGCCTCCAAAGATGATGAGTGTAGAGCCGCAATAAAGCTATCCGGGGTTTGCCCCAATGTGTCGCTGTGATCGACTACGCGGTCTTGGTTTTGCGTTGTTCGGTTGAGCCCATTCATGTCGGGTTGCCATTGGGTTGCATAAACAGTGACAGATTGCGCCATCGGAATGCGTGATCCATATGCGGGTAGGGATGGAAATTGTGCCTGCAAGCATAGCGCGCAGCCTTGATCAGCGCGGTGTGACGGTCTTTTGAAGTCGCCAAATGGACGTCGGTGCGCGAAGTTGCGGCAGAAGGCTTAAACTCGGGGTAGAAATTTTCCAAAGCAACACCTTCTTCGGCACGTTCGCCTGGCAGTCAGGGCTTCCGGCTCGCGTCCCCGACTCGATTCCCCGTTACGGTTGCACGACAAAGGTGGTCCCATGCGCCAAACTCTCCCCGCCGGCCAGCGGGCCAATCAGCGACATTTCCCAGCGGCACGGTTTCAGCTTTGATGCCGTGATGTGCATGCTCGACCGCTGTGATCAGCAGCAGCGGCGGCGCGCAGCGGTTCTCACCACGAATTCTCGGGCTCCGGCCAGTGGATGCGGCAGCGGCAGTCATGGTCTCTGACATGTTCGACAATTACCTCAAGGGCCGCATCGACCGCCTCACCTCGCGCGGCCTGTAACCACGGTCGCCATCCAGCCAGACCTGATCCGCAGCGGTAGTTTCGAGTCACAAAATCAGGGCGGTTACGCTAGCGGCCAGACGCAGAGCAACTACGGCGGTGGCCAACAGCAGCAAAATGGCAACGGCTCGATGGGTCCGGCCAGCCTGTTCGTGCCCCCGGCACCTGGCACTTCTGGCGACTGGTGGCCAGCCGATCTGCGCTGGCCGAACAGCACCGGGGCCCAGAACAACGTGCGCTACGCCTATTTTGCCCAGGCCCGCCGACTGGCAATCGAACTGAACGGCCGGGTTACCGTGTACGACACGCTCGATCACCAGATCGGCGGATTCTCGCAGCAGCAGTCTTATGGTGGTTCGATCAGCTTCAACAGCCAGTACGGCTTGATCGATGTGGCCAGTCTGCCAGTGGTCTCGATTGACGGGGTGGCACAGTTTGCG
>JADJNC010000036.1 GCA_016709335.1 Candidatus Propionivibrio dominans
AACGCACCGACAAGAACAGCGAAAAGCCGGCAGAGTTCCGCCAGTTGATTGACAAGATGTACACGCATGGCAAACGGATTGAACTATTTTCACGCAACCGTGTTGACGGTTGGGAGGTGTGGGGTAATGAGTGTTGATTTGGTCGCAACGCACGGCGCAATGAACGGGCGCAGCTATGAAGGCGCAATGATGGAGAAAGGCAAGGCTGGCGAAAGCATCGTTTGGCGGTGGCTACAGGATCACCCTGAAGTCATCGACGTGGACGATTTGCGAGAATTGCGCCAGATGCAAAAGGCAGATGTTGACTTCGCCATCTATAACGAGGATGGAACTGTATACCTTGCAGAGGTTAAGTCGGATCAATACCTGCGCATCGGCGGCAACGTGACATTCGAGTTTATGCGAATCAATCACACGGCACCACACGATAAGGCGTGCGTGCTCGGATGGACTGCGAGAACACCGGCAAGGTTTGTGATGTTTTACGCCAGCAGCGAGCAGCACGTATACGTATTCACGACGTTGGTACTGCGCCGTATGATGCAGCGATTCACGCAGAATAAGCGGCCATCTCGTGGCGAGTGGATCAATGCACTGCCGGAAATGAAGATGCGCTGGGTTTCAACCGACGCCATCAAAAGCACGCTTTGCTTTTTTATTCCACTGTCGGAGTTCAAGCCGACAGAGTACAAGCGTTACGACGTTTCGGCATACGTATAGGCAAGGTGGGACGCATGGCGACAGCGGGCGCAGAAATTCAGGTAGAGAACGGCAACTATAGCCGCAGCCACAACGCCATTCTGGAGGCGATTTTGGAAGGGATAGGAGCGGAAACATGGTCGACTTAGCGAAATCGGCGATCTGGTACGCACGCCACGGGTGGACAGTTTTTCCCCTGCGCCCGCGGACGAAGGAGCCATTTAAAGATTTAGGCGTGTACTCGGCGACTACCGATACGGATCAGATTATGGATTGGTGGCGGGAACATCCACGGGCCAACATCGGCCTGCATTGTGGCGGATGCAACCTGCTGGCCATCGACATGGACAGCTACAAGGACAAATTCAGTGGCGGTGGCATCCTCACGCACGCCGATGAGGAAACACCAACCAACCTAACTGGTGGTGGCGGCACGCATCTGCTCTACTCAGTCGAGGATGGCCAGCGGCACGGCAACCGGATAGGAAATCTTCCCCCTGGAATCGATATTCGTGGGTGGGGCGGGTATATCGTGCTACCACCGTCGATCCATCCGTCGGGCATTCAATACCGCTGGGAATTTGGGTATGGGCCGCACGAAATAGAAGTGCTGCCATTGCCCGTTCGCTTGTCACAGATACTCGATGAGGCGAGAGTTGGGAATAGAGTCCCTGGCCCGCCCAACACCCTGGCAGTTTCTATTAGCAGAGACTTAGTTCTGGCTGTGCTAGAGGCAGCCGACCTGGAAACATACGGCGAACAAAAATACGACGGAACCGGGCGCAAATGGGTTCTGAAACATTGCCCGTTCAACCCTCCCGACGATCCGCACCACGAGGATAAAGGGGCATTCATCCTCATCGCAGCAGACGGCCACATCGCAGCAGGATGCCAACACGAACGGTGCAGGCACATCCTGAGTGACGCAAAAATGAGCGGGTGGCGTTATCTGCTCCGGCAAAAGGCGACCAGAACATGAGAGACCAAACCCTATTGGACATATTCCTATCGGCCGGCGCACATGACGCCGGAAATGCAGAATGCGCCTACGCAGCGATGGGAGACAAATACCTGTGGAATGACGCTTTTGGCTGGCTTACCTGGACGGGCACGCACTGGGATAGAGAATTCGCAGAACAAAACTTAGAGTCTGACATAATCACGCTGTTGAAATCCCGCTGCAAACTCGCAATCGACAAGGAAGCCCTGGCCATTGCAAAAGCGTCAACGCCTTCCGCCAACCACATGAGAGCATGTAAATCGCTTTTTGGTTTCCGTGTGCTGGCAAGCAGCAACGATTTTGATAGCAATCCCGACCTCCTGAATGTGCGCAACGGCGTGCTCGACCTGCGCAACGGCAACCTGTCAGAACATGATTCCAGTCAACGATTTACCTACTGCATCAACACGCCATATGACCCAAGCGCAGACGATACGGTGTGGACTAACTTTCTTTGGGACACCCTTTCTGACCATACCGATACAGCCGAAGCGCGCAGCGCCACCGGCAGACTCGTAGCCTATTTGCAGATGGTGCTGGGCTACGTCGTCACCGGCCACACAAACGAGGAATGCGCCTGGTTTATTCACGGGCCGGCACGATCCGGCAAAGGAACGTTCACTGAAGCCCTGGTGAAATTGCTTGGTTATCCCCTCGCCATCGAAACAGATTTCGGAACGTTCACCGCCAAGCGTGAAGCGGGCGATCAAGGATTCGATTTAGCGCCATTGAAGCCCGCACGCGCAGTATTTGCCAGTGAGAGCAACACGGCTGAATGGCTCAACACCGGCAAAGTAAAACGATTGACCGGCGGCAACTACATCACCTGTGCATTCAAGCATAGGGATCAATTCACGTTCCGGCCACAATTCAAAGTAATCCTCACCAGTAACCATCCAGTGCGCGCCGACGTAGACGATGATGCCATGTGGTATCGGGTGAAACTTTTGGAATTCCCAAACGGGCACTCCGGCACCGAAAACAAACAGCTAAAGGCCAGTATCAAGTCGGACGAAAATCTCCGCGGCATCCTGCGATGGATTGTCGATGGCGCAATGGCCTGGTACGCGTCGCCGAACGGATTGACCACGCCGGACGAGGTGAACGTTTCGACCAGCAAAGCCAGAGACGAGATCGATTTTGTCCAAACCTGGCTGGCTGAGTGCACGAGCGCTGTATCAGATGTTTGGACACCAAACAGCACAATCTATGCGTCTTACTCTGCATGGTGCGACGAAAACGGCGTCAAGCGAAAATCACAGCGAGGATTTGCACTGACGCTCCAGAAAAAAGGCTACACCACCGGCGTCGTGCAGCGTCTTGGCTTGGCCATCCAACGTGGCGTCAGCGGACTGCAGTTGCTGTGAAAAATATGCTTTCAGCCGTCCCAAAATGTTACGCTTGCTGTTACAGTTACGCTTGCGTACGTCTTTTTCACCTTTCTTCTCGCGTATATGTGTATAGAAGAAAGGTGAAAAAAGCATCATTAAGCGTAACCGTAACGACAAGCGTAACAGGGAATAAGCGATTTCAGTCGAGTAGAGGGATACAAAATGGCGTTTCGCACAGACACATCCGTTACACTTGAATTTCGTATAGAAATCCAAATGACGGTAGCTTCTTATGATTATGCGAAGTTTCGTACAGAATAGGGGCGAATTATGACGACCATCAACTACACCAATGGCGTGCTCATCGTGCAGATTGATTACGCACGGCGAGAGGACATAAAAGAGCTTCCGGCAAAACGGCGGGCGTGGGATGGCGACAGTAAAACCTGGACGGTTGACCGCAACCTGCTGGGCGAGCTACTCGCATTGTTCCCAGACGCCACGATGACGGCGGATGTTCAGAAGCTATCGGAAATTCTAATTTTGGAGCAATGCCAGCGATGGCGAGAGAGCGGCGTCACTCTGCTCCGTGATGGCGACAAACTGACGGCGCTTCACAATGCAGCGCCGAGCGCCGATATTGCGGCGCTACAGAAACACGTCGATGCAATGGCGCCGGACATTCTCCGGTTGCTGGACGCCGGGCAGACTGTAGCAGGCGTGACGAAGGCAGTGCACCCAACGCCTGAGGATGATGGCATGTTTCAATTCATGCAGACAATCCAGCGAAAATGGCCGGACTGGGAGCGCCAAGCGCAAAATAAAAAGCGCATGATGATGAAGGGGCGGTATCGCCGGCAGAAAAGCCCATAATTGGCGTCCAGATTCGTTCGCAGGTGGCGTTGTGGCGTCTGATACCAAAAGCCCGCTACAACGTCAGGAAGGGCACTGTTACTATAGTTACATGACATTCTGGTGGGAGAGGATGGGAAGCAAATGAAAAGCAGAGGCGGAATGATGGACGTAACGATACAGGCGATGCTGATATGAAGGCGCCTTTTGTTTGGTTCGGCGGGAAGCGCACGGTCGCCAACGAGGTCTGGGAGTCGCTTGGCGATGTCCAATCCTACGTCGAGCCATTCGCCGGGAGCCTTGCTATTCTCCTGGAACGTCCAGAAACGCATACCGGGACAACCGAAACCGTTAACGACCTGGACATGTACATAGCCAACTTTTGGCGCGCGTTATCCTGCGACCCAGAGCAAGTCGCCTATTATGCTGAATGGCCGGTAAACGAGTGCGATTTGCACGCCAGACATTTGTGGTTGGTCAATGAAGGACAGCGCCAGATGGCAAACAATCTTCTTATCGACCCCGCCTGGTACGACGCAAAAATCGCCGGGTGGTGGGTCTGGGGTATCAATAGCTGGATCGGTTCTGGCTGGTGTTCCGGCAAAGGGCCTTGGCGAGTTGTGGATGGGCAGTTCGTCAAAAATAAGGGGGATGCTGGACAAGGCATCAATCGGCAACTTCCACATTTGGGGGATGCTGGACAAGGCATCAATCGGCAAAATCAACCGTTGTTTGACTACATGTTTTTGCTCGCGGAGCGTCTGCGTCGCGTGCGCGTTGCCTGTGGCGACTGGAGTCGAGTCGTCACCGACGGCGCGCTAAGTTCCGGCGCCATGGTCGGCATTTTCCTTGATCCACCATATAGCACTGAAGCACATCGGCACCTGGATTTATATTCAGTCGATTCTGGCACAGTTGCGCACGATGTGCGGCGGTGGGCAATTGCCAACGGCGACAATCCACGCTATCGAATCGTGCTGGCCGGGTATTTGGAGGAACATGCTATGCCAGACTCTTGGCGTGTTATGCAATGGAAGGCCGCAGGTGGCTATGGCAACAATTCTATGACAGAAAACGCTAACAAACATCGTGAATGTTTATGGTTCTCGCCAAACTGTTTAGACCCCCATGTTCAGAAAGGATTGTTTGATATGCAGAGCGCGGGGCAGAAAAATTATGAAAAGTAGAGGCGAAACGGGCGTGAAATGGAATCAGGAGCAGGTTTCTTGCGCACATTGTGGTCGATGGTTTGGGGCAAGCATCCTTCATGCGCATTCGCCAAAGTGCTGGCTGAACCCCGAATATATCGGACGCCTACGGGGTGAAATTCCTCGCGGCATCGCGTCCAGCGCATACGAGCGCATTGCATCCAACAACGAGTGGCCGAGCGCAGCGCGCGTGCGCAAGACGTTCGGCAAGTGGGCGAACTTCATGCTGTGGCTACATCAAATTGATGACGCTCCAGATTTTGCCGCCATCGGTGCGGAAGTGGAGAAGAACCGAAACATCCTGCGGGATGAGCGGGGCGGATTGCCGGTATGCGAACGCTCTCGTCGCGAGTGGCAGGTCAATGGCGTGACGTTGGAAGAGTGGAGCCTGCGATGACGGAAAGCGAATTTGCTGAGATACTAAAGCGGAATCCAGAGGTCAGCGTGGCGGGCGGATTCGCCAATCAGGCGCCTGCGCCTGCAACTACACAAAAGGCGGCAGATTCTCCACTGGAAGCGAGATTCCTGACGCTCTGGGAATTCTGCGACGGCCAGGCGCTGGAGCGTGAATATCGCTTCGAGCCGAGTCGAAAATGGCGTGCGGATTTCGCTCACCTGCCAAGTAAGACGATCATTGAAATCGAGGGAGGGCTGTACGGCAATGGGCGCCATCAGCGCATCGGCGGGTATCAGGCTGATTGCGAAAAATATAACTGGGCGACAATGCTGGAGTGGCGCGTCATCCGCCTGACCAGCGCCATGATTACGTATGCTTACGTGGAAAGCATCATCGAGTGGATGGGGGCGCAGAATGACAGCATTTGACTTGGTGCTCGCCTATATGCGAGAAAATGACACACTTCCGGCGGACGGGTATGAATGCCAGGAAATGGCGCTGTTCGCAAAATATCGCGGCGTGCAGCAGATGCCGGATGAGGACAGCATTGTGGCGGTCGTGCAGATGCTGAGCCAGCGTGAGCAGGAAATTACGGGACAGGGGAGACTACTATGAGCGATTTGAGGCGACTGGTTGAAATGGTGCGAGAATCTCGCCGGCGCACGTCGGATGTGTTCCCGCTGCCAGATATCGAGGGGTGCATCGATTACGCTATCACGGAAGCGGCGGAATGCCTCGATGCCATCCTGCGCGATAACCGTCTTGGCGACAAGCGAAATCGCGACAAGGCGCATGATGCTCGGCGAGAATGGGGGCAGTGTGGCTATATGATCCTGTCTGCGCTGATTCAGATGCCACCTGAGGCGATGAATATCAGCTACACAGGTGATGAGTCTGTCTACGACATGCTGCTGTGGCTGTGTCTGTATCAAGCAGCCGACGACGAGACGGCGCTGCCAGACGCATTGCAGGTGTACGTCAACCTGTGCAACGCGACAGGCTGGGGTGATCTTGCGCTGATGCGGGAAACCTGCGCAGCGTTTGAGCGCAAGCATTCGCCAGAAACGGCGCCCGTTGAAAATTGATATTTTTGTGCTATTATGTAATCACGATAGTGCAGAAATAGGAGGGGTGATATATGGCATCTGGGCAATCAGTAGTGCAGGTCTTGGACGTGCAGATTCCTGCGGCAAATGGGGCGGCGCTGACAGCGCGGGCTGGAGGATCGACGCCAGCCGAGCGACTAATTATCTATGCGTTTGATGCAGCGGCGATTGAGTATATCGATTTCAAATGCCTGTTGCTGCCGAACTATGGTGGTGGCGGGCTTACAATGTCTCTGCCGTGGATAGCGGCCACTGCCACGAGCGGCGTGTGCCGCTGGGGTGCTGCTGTCAGGCGGTTGGACGATGACGTCGAGGACATCGACGCGGCGCATACTTACGATTACAACGACGTGGACGATACCGCGGCCAGCGCAAGCGGGGAGTTGAGCTACCCGACGGTGACATTCACGAATGGCGCAGATATGGATTCATGGGCGGCGGGTGAAATGGCGATTGTGCGTGTGCGGCGCAATGCCAGCCATGCCAACGATACGATGGCGGGGGATGCGCAGTTGGTAGGGTTCTGGGTAAACGAGACATAGTCGATGGCGATTCGATTTGATGCATCTGGAGACAGCCTAAGCCGAGCACGCCTGGCGGGTGCAAAAACCGTCATGGCGTGGGTTTACATCACAACCGACCGTAATGATTACACGGTTTTTTTTGGCCTCGGCAGCAATGAATTGATCGGTACAGGCGGCGATGGCACGACGCTGCTGCACTACGATGGAACGATGGAGCGGACTGGATCGAATCTGTCCACGGGCACGTGGTTTCACCTGGCGTATGTCTCCAATGGAGACGCCCTCGCCAACGGGTTCACCGTTTATCTGAACGGGGCGGCGGACATTACCTATACAGTCCGCTCGCTAACCAGCGCCGGCACGAATATGTATCTCGGAAACGACGAGTACAGCGAATGGCTGAATGGCCGCATGGCGCACGTCAAAATTTGGAATGTGGCGCTGACGGCGGCAGAGATTCAACAGGAAATGTATTCGAGTCGCCCGCAGCGATTCACCAACCTGTGGTCGTGGCTCCCCATGATCGAAAGCGGCAGCGGACGTAACAGCGAGTGGTCGAGCAGCGGCAACACCTGGACAGCCAACGGCACGCTGGCCGACGAGGACGGGCCTCCGGTTGCGTGGAATCTAACTGGCTGGCAATTGCCGTTTGTGACGAGTGGTGGTGCAGCTGGTCAAACACTGCTTCCTGCCCGCATCGAGAGCACGGCCACGGTCTACAGCCCGACGTTGCAGCCTGGCGCTGTCACTATACAGCCTGCCCGCATCGAGAGCACGGCGATCGTTTACGAACCGACCGTTTCGCAGACCGGGGCAGCGCAAACACTGTTGCCCGAACTTATTGGCAGCACGGCGACCGTCTACGAACCCGTGATTGTTCCGGGCGTTGTCGTCGTCTTGCCTGCTCGCATCGAGAGCACGGCCACCGTTTACAATCCGACGTTGCAGCCTGGCGTTGTCGTCGTCTTGCCTGCTCGCATCGAGAGCACGGCCACCGTTTACAATCCGACGTTGCAGCCTGGCGTGGTCGTCCGCATCACGCCGCCCCCGACCGCAGCGCCCCGTTCGAACATGGCAGCACGGCGACCGCCTACGAACCCGGCGTTGTCGTCGTCTTGCCTGCCCGCATCGAGAGCACAGCAACGGTCTATGAGCCGGTTGTTGCTGTCGGTGGCATGGTTGTAACTATCACTCGCATCGAGAGCACGGTAACGGTCTACGAACCGACAATCTCGCAGACCGGGCCAGCGCAAACACTGTTGCCCGAACTTATTGGCAGCACGGCGACCGCCTACGAACCCGTGATTGTTCCGGGCGGCGTTGTCATACTTCCTGAGTACATCACAAGCACCGCTCAGGTATTTGAACCGTACATCGGGAGTGGCACGGGTCATTTCTGCTGCACGGATTGAGAGCGCAGCGACCGTCTACGAACCCGCCATCCTACCTGGCGGCGTTGTCATTTTGCCCGCACTGATCGACAGCACGGCAACGGTATATGAGCCGGTTGTTGCTGCTGGTGCGGTGGTTGTAATTCCCGCCCGCATCGAAAGTGCAGCGATAGTCTACGGGCCGACACTGGAGAGTACAGCGCTCGTAATCCAGCCAGACCGTATTGAAAGCGTGGCGATTGTTTATGAGCCGATCATTGTCGTTGGTGCGGTCAACATTCAACCCGATTTTATCGCCAGCACTGCGCAGGTATTTGAACCATTCATTGGCACTGGCATAGAGCAATTCGTTATCCCCGATTTCATCGTGAGCACGGCGCAGGTTTATGCTGCGGTGATCGCGACTATAGTTTCATCTCGCATTTTCCGTGTTGCGCCGGAAGCGAGAATACAAAACGTTGCGGCAGAGAGCCGCACCTACACAGTTGCGGCAGAGAGCCGCACCTACACAGTACAGGAGTAAGACAATGGCCAATCTACTTTATCCTCTTTTCAAGCAGCGTCTATTGTCGCCGGGCATCGACCTGTCAAGCGTTACACTGCGCGCCGTGCTGGTTGACACCGGCACCTATACGTACAGCGCCGCACATGACGCATACGACGACCTGGCTGGCGTTGTGGGGACGGAATCGGGGACGCTCGGCAGCAAGACGTTTACGAATGGCGTCTTTGACTGCGCAGATGCTACGTTTACGGCAGTTACAGGCGCTACAGCCGAGGCTGTAGTCATCTTCGTCGACTCTGGCACGGCCAGCACTGACTACCTGGTCGCCTACGTTGACACGGGGTCAAATCTCCCCGTGACGCCAAACGGCGGCAACATTACGGCTCAGTGGAACGCATCTGGCGTATTCGCACTGTAGGCTAATGATGGCGAATGAAAAAGTGTACCTGAAAGACCCGGCGGCGATTCTCGACTATGCTTTTGATTGGTCGACCTGGCTCACGAGTGGCGATTCAATCGTTAGCGCAACCGTAGTAGCAGAAACCGGGTTGACGGTTGACTCCTCGGCTGCTTCTGGAACAGCGGTTACCGCCTGGCTATCAGATGGTGAGCCAGGCGATCTTTATCGGGTGACTTGCCAGGTTGTCACCACCGCCGGACGGTAGACGAACGCACTATGCTGATCGAGGTGGTGCAGCGATAAAAGAAAAAGGCGGCAGTTGCCCGCTGCCGCCGTCTTTCGCTTCGATGCCACAACATCGGAGCCTGATGGAGTAATCGGGAATCGCCAGTAAAATCCTTCGCTGGCGGCAGATGTACGAAAATGGCGGGCAGATGATCGGAGAGTTTTCGTCGCTGCGCAGGCGCTCTCGCTGGCTTGAGAGTGGAATCGCCGTGATTGAGCACATGCTTGATCCCAGGGGCGGGCCAGAGGCGGCACAGGGTACAACGGCGCTTGTCCTAAATCAGTATTTGGAAGAGATGGAAGAGATCGACCACCTACTGCGCTACTGGGGCCAAACAGAATAACGGATACAATTTCAGCCGCTGGCAGTGGATGGCTTTCTCGGCTTCGATAGCGATTGCGGCGATACTGCTATTTCTATATCGGTGCAGATAAGCGCAGGTGATGCGATGACCATCGACGAAACGATCCGAGCGTTCTGCTATTTCATTAAGCTTCCAGCGTACACCTATCTCGGCCTGGTGAACTGGAACCGATCACAGCGGGATGCGAGCGACTGCCAATGTAATGTTATCGCTGTTCTTTTTCTTGCTTTTTCTAGGGCTAGTGATTCGGCACTACTATGTGCAAGTGCCGACGCTGGTTTATCTGAATACAATAATTGTCGTGCTCTTGGCGTTCGTGACTACCTGGCGCGCGACGCTGATTGCAATGGAGGCTTTTAGCGAGTGGCGAAAAGCAAAGCAAGACAACGACCAGATCAACCAATGGGGGGCTCAATGAACGCAGAAACTCCACAGGCGCAAATCCCGGACGTAATCCTAGAGCATGAGCGGGCGATAGACCTGTATATGATTGCGGTCGGCGCTATGGCTATCATAGCGCTCGTGGCAATCGTCGGCGCGATTGTGCTGGCGTTTGTCGGCAAGTCCATTCCTGGCGAAGTTTGGACGGTGGTCGGCCTCGCCGTGGGTGCGCTGAGCGTGATGCTCGGAGGTGAGCGCAAATGAACGGAATTGCGACGAGAGACAACGACGCTGATAGAGATGGGCGATGACCCGCAAAACATCTGACGACTGCCGGCCGTGTGTGTGCATTTATCCTGGTGGCAAAATCCGCAAGGCCAACATTTTACATATCCGCCTGGACTCGCTGGAGACGGCGAAACGCAAACTGGCAGAGGACAAAGCGGCATGGCTCAGCTACGATGATTACGATCGCTATCAGGCAGAGGGTGGAGCATAATGGCAATCGCAGGCGGTGCCACAACATCTTATCGCTGCCAGGTAAACGACGGCCAGTTGACCGTGACACAAACAACGATGCTGCGCTCTCTGTGCACATCGACGAGCGCTGCACTTGCGTTGCTGGCATCTGGTGAGCGCGTAACGGTGGCAGGTTCCGACATGGCAGAGTTGCGGCGGATGCTGGACGAGCAGGGGTCAGGGTAT
>JADJNC010000037.1 GCA_016709335.1 Candidatus Propionivibrio dominans
GCATTGGCGTCACAAGCACAGGGGAAACAAAGTGACTCCAGCCAGCTTCTCGATGTCAGCGACGGAAACCAAATGATTCTCGATATACCGAATCGCGTCGTCACCATCCAGATTCGTCTTGTCGTTGGGCATTATTAACGCCAGAACATCGACGCGTCCATCATCAAAACGGTGGACCAGTATCTTGTAAAAATGAGAAGGAATAACAACCCGGGCCTTGCCGTTGCGCGACATCATCCGTGGCGCGACCGAGTCGTCGTCACGCATACCATCGCCATCCCGGTCAAAAATGCTGCCGGTCATCACATAAAGTGTTCCCTGTTCCTTCGCCCAGATGCGCACCAGGGATTCAAGTATCTGCCAAACCCCACGATTGAATTGGCAGAATTGGGGTGACATATTCGACATGATGAAGGAGTTGATCACAGGTTTGAGTCCCTTACTCATGTCGGCATTGGGAGTCATGTGGCCCTGGTCGTAGATCGGATCGTCGTAGTCGCTGGGAAGCGAGGCGGCAGGCGCCGGGATGCGGGGATCGCGACGAAAGCAGTCCACGCGGGTCACTTTGCCAAGGTCCGAGCTATACAAGCGGTGGGCAGTCCATAAAGGAACGAGCAGGCTGTCGCTGTATCCGATCACATAATCACGCTGGACCAGAATTCGACTGCTCGTAGATTGCGGCACGCCCCAGGGCAGGTGGAGAGCCAGGGCCGCGGATTTGTCGCGTTTGTTGAGCCAGAGTTGAGCGTCAGCGGCAGACTTTTCAGCGGGCGTGCAGTTTCTCGCGACCGCCAACCCGACAAGCCAGAATTGGAGAAAAATAACTGCGACGAGCAGGCTAAGACCCTTGCGAATCGCCTGATGAGGCATTGCCTGCTTTCGCATCGTATCGATCTCGGATATCCTCTTGCGGGAATAGACGCTCTATCCTTTGGCCAATGCGGCGGCGCCAACGGCGCCAAGCCGGCCTCCAAGTGCTCCTGTGCCAAGCGTCAATCCGCCTGCCACCAAGTCAGCGCCCAACCTGGCTAGTGCGCCGGAAATCATGCCCCTGCGAGTACGGATGTTGATTCATGGAGCGGGCATCTATGAAGAACTTCTCCCGGCTGTCTCAACGATCTCGCTGGCAGAGACGCCAGTAAGGCGATTGATTGTTATGAGTTTATCCATGACAACCTTGGTTTCATCCATGAAGCGTTGCACCATTGATTCTATAGCACGTTCGTACGGCTGCATATGGTTCGTATATCCCCACGGAATCCTTTTGCATACCTGGCTCCATAAATCTTCCAGTACCCCAAATCGGCTCCTACTCAATTCGACGCCTGGTTGGCCAACCATTTCCCCGCCTACACCCCCTATTTTGAGGGGCTTTCTCCATTGTTTGAGCGTTCCTCGACGGGTAACGTTGGCGGCATGATCCAGAAGGAAAATTATCTCCCGATTGTCCTTATCCTCGCCGCCTGTTCAACCGGCGGTCAACGCCCGGACTATCGGCCCAAGTCGCCGCCCGAATATCGCGCCGAGGCCGAGTACATCGCGACCGGCAAGATTACGGACGGACGTCTGGCCTTTATCGACCCGAAAGCGCGAATACAGTTACAGCCGTCGCCCGGCGATGAAACCAACCCCGGTCAGGAAGGATTTGAAGTTCTGAACTCACGGGCCGACAGTGGCGGGTATTTCGCATTTGTCCAGGAAGTTCCGGTAACCCAGTATTTCAGAATAGTGCGTCAGGCGGATTGCGAAACCACCTCCACCATTACGCTGATCACCCCGGCGCTGGTCAAGTCCTCTCCCGATTATTACATCAAGAGCAAGCGCTTTACGGTGACAAGCCGCATTACAAATGCCTGGGCGATTTCAGTGAACACTTCAGGACACCTACCGACAAACGCCTTGAAGGCTCGGACGGTGCGGTGTTTGATAATCAAACGCTGACGAAGGTAGATAACAAGGCGCATTTTTTCTTGCAAACCTCAACCTGGCGCATGGCGGGATGGGCAATCAAATTCGAAAACCCGTCCCATGAAGAAATCGTCGAAGGCCTCCGCCACAAGGCTTCTGGAAAGATTGACGAGTTGCAACAACAAACACTTCTATTCTGGATTCAGAAGAATCGATTGGCACAGTACAACGAGTTATTAACCCAATTGCTCCCCGTGAATGACCCGTATCAGAGCGGTTTGGTTTGGCGGAACGTTGACTATGCCATCCTCCGCACCCTGGCGACGGTCGCCCCGGAAAAAGTATCCAACGAGGTCTGGCTGAAGGTTCTGGAAAAAGGGATAGCCCCAGGAAAACTGAATCCGAGCAACCCTGTAATAACTCAGTCCGGCAATGCCGCCGATATTGCGGCCAACGTACTGGCTTGCAAACAAGACGCCTCGCTGGTTCCTCGCCTCGAGGCGGTGGTTCGCGACGCGGGATCGCTCCAGCACAAAGTCGCGGCAGCCACGGCGCTGAAGGCCATGGGCCGATCCGATATCGTCGCGACCTACATTCGTTCTCACTGACAACGATTTCTATCGTTCTGTCGCCACACCATTTTCTCAAATTCCATTTTCCTGTCCTTATTCAAGCGCCAAAAATGCGAAAACTTAGCTGGGCCATTTCTTTTGGTCACGGCCGCCCTGCTGGGAGTGCGTCCGCATTTTCTCTGGAACGGGCTGTCGCATCACAAGCCACCTGGTGGGACAAAACGCCCTGGGAGGAACCGGATCGCGGTTTTATCTGGTACCCCGACCCGATGGACCCGAAGCCCGAGAGGAAAAAGGACGTTGAGCCCCCGCCCAGGCCGAAAACCATCTATGAAATGACCACCCTTGAGGAGATCAAGAAGGAGCTCGAGCGCATCAAAGGCGATGCCGTTGTCAACCCCACCGAGGAAAAGGTTCTCGCCTTTCTTCGGGCTCAAAACTGGGTGATGGACAAGGCCTCCTTGTTTGCCGATGTCTCACGACGGGCCGTCTGGCGAAATCCCGATGTGAATTACGCGGCGCGCAGTCCGGTGGCCAACTTTGCGGTCCAGAATGCACGTCAACGGCAAACCCAGGAGCGCAAAGACACGATCAAGGCACTGGCCTCAACCCACGGCATCCTCTACTTCGCCCGCTCGGACTGCAACTTCTGCAAGGATCAGTCGCCGGTCCTGAAAGCGTTTTCAACCGCGACCGGCATGCCTGTCTTAACGATCTCGATGGATGGCGGCCCGATCTCCATGTTCCCCGATGCAAAAAAGACAACGGTATCTCGCTTGCTTGCAAGGGCAACGGTATTCAAACGGTTCCTGCCGTCTTTCTCGTCAATCGTGCGACCAGGGAAATGACGCCGCTCGGGACGGGCGTCATCGCTGCGGACGATATTGCAGAACGCATCCGGGTGATCACCAGAACAACCCCGGGCCAAGAGTTCTAAGGTGAAAACAGGAGCACGACTTGGCGCCGTCGCGCTCTCTTTGGCCCTTGCACTCGCGCCGGTCAATGCGGGTGCAGACTGGATCGGTGATTTTTATGCCTCTGCCGGCGCCGGCATGAATGTGACGGCGCCGCAAGCCATTACGTCGCAGTCCGTCGTCGGTGTTTCCGGCGGGGGCCTTGAGTGGCGCATCCCCAACAAGAACTTCCAGATTGTCAGCGTTACTCCGCCACGGTTGAGCTCGGGTTGTGGGGGGATCGACATGTATCTGGGCGCCTATTCATTCCCCAACAAAGATGCGTTTGTGCAGGCGCTGCGTAATTTCGGACAAGCGGCGATTGGCTATTTTTTCCAGTTGGCCCTGAAAACGATGGCGCCGGAAATTGCGGCAACGCTCGAGGTCATCAATGATCTTGCGCAACGAATGAATGCGCTGGGGATGAACAGTTGCGCGGCAGCCAAACAGTTCGTGGACAATGTTGCGGGCGAATGGATGGAAAAGAACGCTCGCGACGCGTCCGGATACGCTCGGTCGATTGGATCGGCCGTTGATGAATTTGATTCGCTGCTCGGGCAACGATCCGGCGGCTACGCAAAAACAATGGAAGACAAATACAAGCAAAACTACAACAAATCGCAATCGGCATTGACCAAAGACGATGTCGCCACAAAACTTCCGGTTGAAGTGAATGTGGTGCACTATGTGTTGTCGCGATCGCGCGCCGTTGATATCACCGACGATGAGATCGGCATGATCATGGCTTTGGTCGGGCCTTCGTTAATCATCAGGCAAGGGCAGGCGGATGATGGAACGCCTGCCCCCATCAATGCGGGGAAAGTCAAACTTCTCGACTTCAAGCAAATTCTCGGCGGCGAAGTGGATGCGGGAGGGCTTCCTGTGGCCTTCAGTGTACTCATGCAACGCCAGCCCCAGTGCCTTGATCCACAGCCAGTCCAGGTGAGTTATCACTCATTTCATGGCCGCATCAATACTGTCATTACCAAAATACGCAGCAATATTTCGACCAAAACATCGGCGCTAACGCTGACCGCCGCAGAATTAAACGTCCTGAAGCTGGCGTCCGTTCCGATTTATCGAGCGGCCGCAATGGCAGAAACCACCGGCGTTGCACAGACCACCGCGCTGGTCCTGTTACCTGATCTTGCAGACTATGCGGCACTGGACGCCTCGATGCGCTTCGTCAATTATTACCTTGACATTCTTGACAAAGCGCTGGCGGCCACCGTCCAGGACCTGGACAAGACATACCATCCCGATGTCCAGAACATCAGAACGAGAATTACGGACATCAAGGCCGATATGCACCAGCAAGCGATTCAGCTCTACAAGGATAGAGGCGACCCATTCCAGAAGCTGGATCAGCTTGAACGCGCTGAACGGTACATGTATTCCAATCTCAACGTGATGCTGGGGGCCAACGCCCGTTTCGGCAAGAATCAATAAGCGCTTCCGGTGAATACCTACACGATCTATGCTTATTTCAATGCCGACCAGATTCAGGCCGTGCTCAACTCAATCGTCATGCTTATGGGGTCAACGGCGCCGGACGGGGATTATTTGTCCGTACTGCGTGTTGCCGGCATGATCGGTCTGATTCTGTCGGTGACCATGGGTCTCGTACGCGCACGCGGCGAAGATGCCGGGATGTATCTCATCATGATGGCCCTTTTTTACTCGATTCTTTTTGTTCCACGGGTGACCGTCACCATCGAGGAGAAGGGCGGCTATGCGGCCGGGGCGCCTGTGGCGGTCGATAACGTGCCCCTGGGCCTGGCATTCTTTGCGGCCACGACCAGCCATATCGGCTATTGGTTGACTGAACGCACTGAAACCATGTTTTCGTTGCCCAGCACAGAACTGATGCTGGGCAGTCATGGTTTGTTCGGGGCCGCAAGAACGCTTCGTGAATCGCAGAGTGCGGCCATGCCGGACCCCGTTCTCGCGCAGGATATGGTCAATTTCATGCGTGACTGCATCAATCCGGAACTGATTACCAGTTCGGCAACCGTTGCCAGTCTGATGAAATCGACCAATCTCTGGAATGATTTCAATGCGCTGGGCTTGATCAACCCCGGACGAATGGTTGTTTTGGCCGGATCGTCAACCGTTGAACCGTGTGATACGGCCTATACCACGACGCTCGGCAGCCGCCTTGCCCCTGCCGCCACCGAAGAGGCGAGCCGGATTGCGCGCATCCTTTCGCCCAGTGCCCCTCTTGCCAACGCCAATACCATGCTGGCGGCGATGCTCCCGGCAGCAGAGTCCCTGATCATGACGGCCAGCGCATCGACGACGGAAGGGATCCGCCAGCGCATGATGATCAACATGCTCAATGACACCTCGGCAAACATGGCGCAGATCATGAACGATCCGAGCGCAGCGCAGACGGCTCTGGGTACGGCCATGGCCTCTCAAGCGCCAATGCAGGCTATCGCGTCATGGCCAAGATTGCGCAGGAAACGCTGCCCATGGTTCGCAACGCCATCGAACTGGCCATTCTGGGAGCTTTCCCCATCATACTGGTTCTCATTATTATGCGGGAAGCAAGGGCGGATTGGTGTTGCGATCCTACGTGATGACCATGCTTTGGGTGCAGTTGTGGGCACCCCTGTACGCCATCGTTAATTTTGTCGGGACGATGGCCCATGCAAAAAGCCTCAAGGCGTCCCTTGCGGGCGTTGACGGGATTTCCATATCCAACGCATCCGCGCTGATGAACACCACGATTTCTGGTGAAGCCATTGCCGGCATCCTGACGATTGCGGTCCCCATGATCGCCCTGGCCATCGTGAAGGGCGGCGAGGTCGCGATGTCGGGGGTGACGTCAAGCCTGACCTCCGGCGCTAACTCAGCCGCAACGCGAGCGGGCGGTGACGTGGGCACCGGCAACGTCAGCATGGGAAATACGCAATGGGGCAACCACAGTGCGAATAACACCTCCGCCAACCAGTCCAATGCCAGTTTTGGCTATACCGATCCCGGCATGGGCACTGTCAGGGTGCCCAGGGTTCGTACTCCATTACTCCGCAGGGCGGGTTTTCCAACGTGCCTATACAAGCAATGTTGGCGCGAGTGCCTCGGTCGGCGCCCGGACGGGCGCGGGCCATGAGGCGTCATCCGGCACTGAAGCCACCAATTCACGCGGTTCCGAAACCTCATTGAACAGCGGTGTCGGCGGAAAATACACGGCCGCCAATGTCGCCTCTTTTGCTGCCGCTTTCCAGCAAATTGCCGGTCAGCGATGGGGCGGCAGTGAGCAATTCAAAGCTGGCGACCAGGCGGCGAACAGTACGGAAGCCACAACGGGTTCGGCGCTGAACCAGGGCAATGAACAAAGCGCCGGCCTGGCTGTGAAGAGTCAAGCCAAATTGTCTGGCCAAGTAGGCGTAGGAGGAACCGCCCAGCAAAACACAACGGTTTCACGAGACATTACTCCAGGAAGCCAGGGCAAACCCGCAGGAACAAATGTCAAAAACACCGGCGCTTTCAATGCCGCCGAACAGTTTTTGGGTTTAAAGAACACAACAGGTCGAGTTGGTCTCGATGCCTCTACGGGTGGCGAAATCAATAATGCTGAAACCCGCAAGGACGGATCAGGAACAAGCCAGTCGACATCGGACAAGGCTCAGGCCGAAAAGAATTTCGCCCAAGTCCGTTCTGCCGCAATGGAAGTGATGGCTTCGACTCAAAATTCCGGTGTGAAAGCGGCGGGCTACCAATTCCTTGGCGAGCTGGCATCGTCCACCGATGCCAAATTTGGAACAAATACGAGGGCTACGCTGACCGATAAAGCGTCCGATGGCAATTCCCGTACCGATGGTCGCCACGCAGACGCTTCAGCAAGCCTGGGCAACGCGGTGGCCCAGCGCGCTATAGGGATCTATGGAACCCCCGAGGCGGCATTTGCCGCATTCAATAACGACCCGGTTGCCTTTGGTCGTGCCGTTGGCGATCCGGTGGCCAGTCGTGCGGCCATGGAAACGCTCCCATCGACTGCCCACCCAGTTTCTGGTATTGGCGGCTCAGTCCTGTCGTCACCGAGAGGGGTCAAAGAAACCAGCGTCGCCGGGAATGCCGCCGTGATGGCCGACAACGAGGGGAACCAGTTCGCCGCCCGAAGCGCTGCAGCGGGCTATCAAAATCAGGCAGACCATAAGGGGCAAGTTCCCAAGGAAATGCCCTCCCTGGAACAAGCAAACACCGCTTATACCGGCGTTAGCGGGGAAGTAATTTCAGGAAAGGCCGCTTCTCTTGCTCAACAGAGAACACAACGTGGCGTGACGATGGCCGCCCAGGCCATCAATGCCGATGAGCAAGGAATGTCACGCCTCATGAAAAGCGCGCTGGGTGGGGGGGCCTTCGAGTTCTTTGGCCTGAACAATGGCGGCAAGGAAACACAAGCACAACTGAATCGTCTGGCGGAGAACAGTCCGGAAGTCAGAGCCTCGCTGGATCAACTTGCCGCGCAAGGCGGCGCACCCACCGCAGATAATATGAACAAGCTTAACGCCGCGCTATCCACCTACCAAAACAAGCTTTCCGAGCAATATGGACAGTACTGGCGAGCTGCCATTCAGAATGCAGGGGAAGACCTCTTTGGTGGCAAACCGTAGCACGCGTTATTTCGGCCAAAACCCGTCATCATCACCAATCTGATTCGCAGTTGGCCACCACCAAAAACCAGACCCGTACCTGTTGGTCGCCATGTCTTCTGCTGTGGATCGCCACTCATCAGACGCAGTGCCGTTGCCTGAAGCAGGCCCATCAGACGTGTTTTTTTCAGACAGCGATCCGCTAGCAAACGAAGGCCAGCCGACAAGGCGCTCTATCGGCTCATCAATCAGCTTGCGGTGAATTGTTTTCCAGAGGTTCATGAGAAGAAATTTAGCACAACCGAAGCCGCTTTTCTCAAACGTCTTCTTCGTTTTTTCCGTGAGTCCAATGAATCTGTTGGATTCGCCGCGCTTCGGGCGGGGGCTTGGCACGTTCTGTTTGATGCCGTGGTCGATCCTCGGCGATCTTCAGCCGTTCCTTGAGCCGCAACGCCAGCGGGTGCCCCTTCTCGCACAGTCGCTCCAACTCGGATCGAACGATGGGGGCTACATTTCCTTTTGTTGAACCGGTGGCTTTGATCAGAGCCTCGAAATTATTCCAGGCCATCCTTTCCTTCGGCGTGGCCTGAACGGGCCGGATGTTCGGAATCCTTTGTTTTGCTCTCGTGTCATTCATGGTTCGCTCTTTTTCAGGGCATGTAAGGGCGCAAGAGACGCCCCTCGTCATCGAGGTAGTCCGGTGTTGATGGCGACACAGCGGCAAGATTGGAATGGATCGGTACCAGAACAGAGTACCGGGCGTCTTCATAGACCTGTTTCCACTGACCGCTGGCCAGCGCCGCCTGCCGGATGGCCATGTCGTGACGCAGGAGGAGGGCGTCCGGACGGTGCTTCGCGATCAGTTTTTCCCATCCGGGTGCGGCGCGCGAGGCCAGATACCACTCGAAGAAAAACCGATCCCGGTAAAGATCCATCCGTCCGTCAATGAACACCGGCACCCGCCGGTGAATCAGATAACTCGCTTCCAGCGTGTCCGACATCACCCGTCTTGAAAGATCATTCCTCTCAAGGAATTTCGTGGCCACTATCGGGTACTGCAGATTCATGCTTTCTTTCCAGCGTTCATTCCCTATCGCTGCGATCATCGGGAAGGCGGCGATCAACCCAGCCGACAACAACCCGTACAGGATCGGTCGGCTCGGGTCGGTCGTTCGGCTGACCATTTTCAGGTACTGGGGTGTTCGCGCCAGCAATGAGGCGGTCATCGGGGCCATGACCGCAGCGCACAGGGCCACTTGCCTGTTGGCCAGGATTCCGAACACCAGAAAGAATCCGGCGATCAGACCGATCGTCAGCCTCGGTTTCACCCCCGTAATCGCGATCACGGCAATGAAGGGCACCA
This sequence comes from Candidatus Propionivibrio dominans, assembly GCA_016709335.1. Taxonomy (GTDB): domain Bacteria; phylum Pseudomonadota; class Gammaproteobacteria; order Burkholderiales; family Rhodocyclaceae; genus Propionivibrio; species Propionivibrio dominans. The sequence continues at coordinate 9,395 of JADJNC010000037.1, forward strand.
GATTCATGAGATAAAACCAGCCCAGTTCTGTCGTAATGTTAACCGGCGCCCACTCGGAGATGACCGACGCGCTGCGCAGCCCGCCAATCATCAACACCGTCGTGATCGCCTTGTACCCGTAGGGGTTGACCAGCGTGGCCGCGAGTGAGGCGACAACGATTCCCCAGACAAAGGCCAGGCTTTTGTCGGATCGGATTGCACCCTTCTCAAAGGCTTCAAGCGTAAGCCCGATCGCTGCCAGACCGATCAGAACCAGCCCGACCACAAACCCCCCATGCAAATTGACCCACAACGCTATGACTATCGGGTATCCGATGAGGTAGCGCCGCTTTTCGGTGCTGAGCCATCCCGTCACCAGCCATGCCCCGACGGCCAGCAGCGCGAAGGTGAAAAGCTGCGGTCGCATCGGCATCACGATCTGAACCAAGTTGCAAAGCACCGCGATACCCAGAGCGATAGCGGGATGGACGTAGCGTTCCGCGGCCTTCCACGCAAACCAGAGCGTGATTCCCGCGAGCAGGACCGAGATGAAGTGGGTACCGCCGAGTCCGCCGATCCGGTAAGCGCCGCCCATAACGGCTTCGCCCAGCCATTGGGTGAGCTGGTAGGGCTCACCGGCCATTGTCCAGGAAAAAATATCCCCGCCAGAAGCCTCCCATTATCAATAATCCACTCACCGTAGGTGAGGTGCCAGTAAAAATCCGTGTCCGCAATTCCAGACGATGCCGGATAGACCGCCTTGATCCACAGAAAGGTCAGGAACACAAAGCGGGTGGTCAGGTAGCGGAATTTCATTTTTGGAGTTGTTCAAGCAGATCCTCGTTGTTCGTCGCTACAACGGTTTCAAGGTCAGGACGCGAACTGCCTTTGACCATGACCGAGTAACGCGGGCCGATATAAACTATTCGGTAGAGTGCCGACTCGGTCGCGAGCTGTCGAAGCGCAGAATGGTTGCTGGCAAGAATGATCTCGGGATCAAGGCGTTGCAGGTAAGTCTTCCAGTTCGTCGCGCCCTTGCTGGCCAACAGATATTCGAACAGAGTCTTGTCGCCATACAAATCGAGCCTTGTATCGAGCGCGACCTTGCGTCCTGTCTGCCGAATCAAAAAACCACCTGCCTCCGGAGGATTGAGCAATCGCCCTACCAGCGCGTTTTCCTTCATGAACTGCGCCTCTTGCTGCGGGAAGTTCTGGTTGACGTAGTTTCGTGCTGCACGGTCGGCGGGCGACACCGTCAGACTGATGGCCAGAGTGGTGATGAGGACTAAACACGCGATGATCGGGTTGACCTTTCGGTCGTATCGGCGTGCGTTTCCGTCGAAAACGACTCCATAAAAAGGGGGTGTGAATCAGCCAGGCTGAAATGATGGGCACCATAAGAATGGTCATCATCAGCGAGACCCGGATGGCCGACCAGCCGGCGGCCGTCAGCGCAAACGCACACAGCATTGATCCGAGGAGGGACGCTTGACGCTGGCGATCATGCACGCAAACATGGTAGTCGTGACAATGAAGAAATTGAATCCGACGTCCCCTTTGATTGAGGTGGCGGCCCACTCGTCGACGATTCCAGCGGAAGAGGACTTCAAGTTGGCAATTTCCATGGCGTACTGCCATGCCCCCCAACCGTAGGGATTCATCAATGTCGCCAAGGTACCTGCCAGTGCGGCCCAACCCAAAGGGGCGCAGCTCGAAAGGATGCCGGCACACTCGTTACGAACAAAGTTGTCGGCCGCGATGGCGCCAACAAGCATCCACAGATACGCGAGTCCGACGGCATACCCCCCGTGCAGATTGACCCACAGGGCAAACAATGGGGCAATCCAATACAGGGGTTTCCTGAGGCCCGTGGTCATGTACGCCGCAATGATCCACGTCAGGCACGCCAGTCCAAGATGGGTAAATTGGTGCGGCCGGCACGAAAGCGACACCAGGATCGCATTGCAACCTGCCGCTACGGCCAGTGCGGCCAGGCGGTTGTCCAGATAGCAACGCGCCGCCCGGTAGGAACAGGTCAGTGTCAGGCAAATCAGCAAGGCTGCCAGCACTGACGTACCCACTTCGCCCCCGGCGCGGTTGGCCAGCGCCATGACGACTTCACCCAACCATTGCGTTAAACGGTAGGCCTTGCCCTCCATGGTCCATGACCAGAAGTCCGCCGTAGGCAAACGCCCATTGTCCAGAATCCAGTCGCCGTAGGAGAGATGCCAGTAATAGTCCGGATCGATAATGCCCGAACCGGTTGCCGCGGGTGCGCGATAGATAAACAGCGACAGGATCGCGACAAAGGGATGGTCAAATAGCTCAACATCCGAGGGCTTCCGAACATCGTTTTTTAAGGACATCCAGCAGAATCTCGGCGTCGTTCACTGCATCGACAGGATCACGCACCAGGTTTTCCTTGATCGCCTTCTTCAGCCAAAAGGAAACATCGCGACGTTCGAGCAATTCGTCCGCCATCGCATCGGACGTGTTCATTTTTGCTGTGAACATTCGTGCTCCCTGAAAACGAAGTGTCGGGAGAGAACATAAGTCACCGTCACGTGGCTTAAAATCGCTGCGGTCTGGGCCACATAGGCGTTGGTCAGTCCAAGGCCGATCCCGAGCGTCAACAGGTTGGCCAGGTAGCCGGCGGCGATGGTCGGGAGATAGCGCGCAAAACCGACAAACGGCCTTGCGGCAAAGATCACTCCCAAGCCGAGCAGTGTATTGACCATCCCAACCCCGATGAATCGCCACAGCACCGGGTCAAACATCCGCATACGCAGGCTTCCTCAGTACCCAGCATTGTGTCCATAGCAGATGGGACAGAACATCCGATCGTCGCAAAACATCGGCGCCCCATCGGCAAACGCTAGCGCCGACACTTCCGCCAAATTCAGCAACGACAGGCAAATACAAGGCGACGTCGTAGCGCTCGACCACTTCAAAGCCGGCCATTTCAATTTGTTTTCTCAGCGCGGCCCGCGTCAGTCGGTTAACGTGGCCAAGGTCATCCACGGGCTCGCTATAGACCCAACGCGCCAGAGCGGCGACCAGCTTGAATCTGAGTAATCGTGCAAACAACTCCATCGTCGAAAAGCGGTTGGGCGTGGTCAAAATGAGAAGCCCATTGGATTTGAGCGCCCTGAAAATATTGTTGAGTGCCGCTTGTGAATGGACGATGTGCTCAATGACTTCCGAACAGACCGCAATATCGAATTCCGAATCGTATTTTGTCTCTTGCGTTATATCGCCGACACGCGCATCGACATTGCGCAAGAAATTGGCGGCTAGAACGAAGTCCTCGTTAATATCGAGACCCGTTACAAAACCATGCCGTGCCATCCATTCCGTGTACACGCCGCAGCCAATTCCCACCTCCAGAAAACGTGCGCAAGGCGACGTAACCGATTCCAGCTTCGAGAGGACCCAGGCTCGGCGCGTGGTGTGCAGCCATTTCCTGGTGGGGTTTTGACTCTCGTAAAGATTGGCCTGAAAGCCAATATCCCTTTGCCTAAGCGTTTCGGGCATACAAGACCTTGCTGGCATTGGAATGAAAGGGCCGAATATCGTCCAAAGCTTCGCCGTAGCCTTGTGTGGATTCCACAATCAAAAGGGGGCGCTGCTTTGTTTCTGCGAGGAGGCGACCGATGTATTCGCCAAGAACGCCAATACCGATCAACTGCACTCCACCAAGAAACAGGACGACACTCATCAAGGTCGCAAACCCCGGCGTGACCGTTCCCCAGTAAAGTGTTTTGAAGACGATCCAGCCGGCGTAGACGAAAGCACACAGTGCAATCATGGCGCCCAGGTAAGTCCAGACTCGCAGCGGAACCGTCGAGAATGACGTGATGCCGTCCAATGCAAAATTCCAGAGCTTCCACACATTGAACTTCGTCTCGCCTGCAGAGCGTTCGGGCCGGTCATATTCCAGAGTTGCTGCCTTGAAGCCCGCGGCCGCCATGATTCCCTTCATGAAACGATTGCGCTCTCGGAATGAAAGAATGGCCTCGACCACAACTCGGTCCATCAATCGGTAATCGCCACAGTTCCTGGGTATGGAAACGTCAGTGATTGAAGACATCACCCGGTAGAATGATTTCGCCGATTCGCGCTTGAGCCATGAGTCGGTCAGACGGTTGCGGCGAAGCGCATGAACCACCTTGTACCCTTCCTCCCACTTGTCGATCATGCCGGGAATCAACTCCGGGGGGTCCTGCAAATCGCAGTCCATCGGGATGATTGCGCCGCCCGTTGCGTAGCTGAGGCCTGCCGTCAATGCCGCCTCTTTCCCGAAATTCCTGGAGAGTTTGATAAAACGAACGCAGTCGTTATCGTGGGCCAGCGCAGACAGGATGAAAGATGTTCTGTCGCTCGACCCATCGTCTACGAACACCATTTCGAAGTCATACCCGGTACAGGCCATGATGGGCATGACGCGATCAACGAAACCGTGAATGGACTCTTCTTCGTTATAGGCCGGGATGACCAGCGAGATTTTCTTATGGGGGGCATTGTCTCAACCCATCGAAGTTGGCTTGGCAAAAATTCTGCCGGGCAGCCGGGCGTGCTGAGCCGCACCTTCCTTGGGCTTGTGTTTTCAGATGGAGAGCCGGCCAGCTCGGCCCTCTCTGAAGACTGCGACTGGGCCAACACCGCAGGATCGGGGAACTTGACGCCGCCTTTTCTGCTTGACGTGGGGACGAGGCGACTGCTGATCCGCTTTCAGCCAGCGCGCCAGCACGAACCAGTTGCCTGATTCGACGTGTTCGTGCGATTCCTGTCAGCGGTGACAGGATCGCGTAAAGTGCCGGATCCTCGTCGTGGTGGATACGGACTTGCGCCCGAATCATTGGCTTGTTCATCGATCGATTCCTCAGGCGTGGGTCGTGACCCGGAGGGCGGAGTCAGCGATCAGCTCGCCGAATTCATGAAACCCGCGGACATTGGCTAACGCGGGAGCCGGCAGGGTCGCTACCTCATGCTGCGGGTAATGTTTCTTGATCGCAGGCAAGAAAAACCGGGCGCCGCCACCTGACACAATCACCACGTCGAGGCCTTCACCCACCCCTACGTTATTCCGAATCGCCTGGGCCGCCTGCTCAATGATTGCGCTTCCGGCTTTCATGTGCGGCTTCAGGTCGATTTCCTTCCCGGCCAGTCGAAATTCATCCCCTGAGATCAATGCCTGATCCAGCATGCGGACCACCGTACTTTCATTCGCGGCCATCCCGGAGGCTTTGATGACCGACTTCGCAACCTCACGCAAAAATGCACCCATCCCGCGTTCAACCCCATCCGACTGGTCCGGATTGGCCACCATCCCCATGCAGGTAATCCAGTCGACCGTGTGGTATCCGACATCGACGATCAGCGCCGTTGGCGCATTCTTGATTTTGTGAGCCTTCTTCTGGAGGTAGGTCGCATAACTTCCCAAGGGTTGCGGATAGACTGCACAGTGTCGGATTTCAAGCGTGTCACCCTTCATGTTGATGGTGTGCTTCCCAACGAATCGGCGCTGCAAAGCGGCAGCGTGCGGCTTGAGCGTCTTCATCGGCAAACCCAGCATGAGATAGTCGATGTAACCTGAGGGCAGGGTGCTGAGCATGTAATTGAACGCCCCGTAGAGACGAGCCGTGTAGCCATCGCTCAGCGCGAATCGGTCGTCCAATTGCTCAAGCTCCTGGTTCTTTCCGAAAGCCATGCAGACTTGACGGCCCACTTCATAATGGATCTCGTTGACCGGCACCACGAAGGTATCTCGCCGCTGCATGATCTCCGTTTGGAAATCACTTTCGATGGCCAATGGTGCCTGTGAAGGAAAAACGTCGGCCAGGATCAGCCCTGTATCATCCCGACCTTCTGACCATTTCACGTGGCCGTAGCCCACGTCGACGGCCCGGACAATTGGTGTGTTCTTTTGCATGAAAACTCCCGCGTTGAATGTCACCCAATTCTTAAGGATGAGCACGCCACGGGGAAGTCAGATACCTCGTCAAAAGAGGTGGGGTAGGTGTGGAAATGGTTGATCGCTCGATAAATATTCAGTTTTGAATAACTCGTCGGGCAGGGTTGTAAAAGGAGCGATGGAACGGTGACGAAATCGCTTCGAAAATGCGACAAAACAGCAACACTTCGACGACACAAAACGAGCCGTTTTGAAGTTGCAGAAAGAAGGACTTAAACGATGCACAAAATGCGACGAAAACGCGAAGGAATTACGACGTAAACCTGGTCATCAAATGCAGTTGTAGAAACGTCGCAGAATCAGCGACGAAACAGCAACGTAATAGCGACTAAACGCCCCGGTGTTTCAAGAATCAATGGCACACAGACCTCGTCTTGAAAAAGGTTTCAGTGGTTTTTAATGCTAATGGATTAGCCGGGCTGAAAGTATCAAAAATCAGTCAAACCTGACGTGGTTCATTGTTCTTGAATTTGCTGGGTTTGCAGTGCAGTTTCCCAACAGAATAAAGACCTTAAGTTAAATTTGAAAATTGGAGAAAAGTGGGGAAAAGAGAGGGTAAAAAGGGGGTGTAAAAAAGGGGTTGACATTGGAATTAAAATTAGAACAGAATAAAAAGGTATTCTGTGTGTCCTTTCCGGACCGCCCCGGAACGCAGCGACCGCCGGGCGCTGGTTGAACAAACCAGCAAGCCGCTGATGAAATTCTCGCGAGCCGCGAGAAGCTTTAAAACAGGACGCTTGCGCTTCCTGGTCCGAACAGGACGAACACCGGGCAATCTGCCCACCCCCTGCCATTCGCAGGGAATCCAATGGCCTTGGCCATCCGAGCAGTGCTCAAAAATACGATTAGAACGGCGCGGTTTCTGCTCGTCCGTACTTTTTCACCAAAGCAAAAACACAAACGGAATTGCTGTGAGATTGTCCGTAATGGACAACCCGGACGAGACTCGGACTGACCGACAACTCTCGCTGGACATCACGACAGAGGCGCTGGTTGCAGGCGCAAAAATCCCCGGCGGGGCCTGTGCGATTCCAAGATAACAAGCGGTAGGGCGCATCAATGTGATTGATGTGCGCTATCGGACTGCGGCGCTGTGAGCGGCCGCAGAGATCAACCACTGGTGTGGGGGAAAATATCCCCAGGGGGCCATTCCATTGAGGGTGCTCCTCGTCGTACGCGACACCTACGTATCCGATGTGATCGGAACGACGTGTGTTTGGGCTGATGCGCTGTGAGCGCTAGGCTGACAGAGACATCCACCGGAAACGCTAGGCTCAGTCGTCACTGATTTAAATTTCTAAACACGTTGCTTCTCCGCCGAACTGGTTTTTCTTCCTACGGCTGCCCGACGGCTCTCGGGCGGCCTGCGCGTTGTGCGCTTCCGATGTAACCGCCATCGACCTTTTTTATCAATCTATTGGAGATCGACATGGACCCAGTACGTAAAAATTTTGCAATGAGCCTGCACGCCGAGGAGGACTTTCTCAAACGCGCGCTGCGTGATTTTCGGGTGGAAGAGCGAGACGTTACCGACGTAGAGCTTGCCCATCTTTTCCCGATGTATTAAAGGACGGCGAACCTTCCGGTCGCCGCTTGATAGGAGAAAATTTATGGCACATAAATCCCTGGCCAGCCAGATTCTTCCCAAGCCCCTGCATGACGATATCGAACGGCAGATCCAACCGCACTTGAGACAGCGTGCCTCCGGCGACGGGGTGTGCTCGACCAAGACGGCACGCGAGCGCCGTGGGCACATTCTTGGCACGGTCGCCTGTTTGTGGCAACTGGGCTACCGGATTCGCAAGCTCGACTCCCTGGACAAACGACACATAGACGCCCTGATGACCCATTGGGAAGCGGAAGGATTGTCGGCAGAGTTTCTTCACAACCGCGCTTCGGTGCTGCGAACGCTGGCAGGTTGGCTGGGCAAGCGGCACCTGGTGGGCGATCTTTCCGACTACTTTCCAAAGGAACGCACCCGGCGCAAGACGTCGACCGATGAGGATCTTTCGTGCAAAGGAAAAGGGATCGATCCGATTAAAGTCATTGCCATGGCCCGGACGATTGATGAACGGCTGGCGGCCATGTTGGCCATGCAGCACGCATTCGGACTGCGGGTCAAGGAATCCATTGAAATTCGTCCGGCCAACTCGGTTGTCGACGGCGGCGATTTTATCGAAGTTTTTTCCGGTACCAAGGGAGGCAAGCTGCGCCGGATTCCTCTCACGGATGAGTATCAGCGCACCACACTGGCATGGGTACGGCAAGTGGCCGCTGGCGGAAAAACCGGTCGTTTGCGTTGGACGGACACCACCTGGCGCCAGGCGCAGAACCGCTACTACTACCTGGTACGCGACCGACTGAGGATTTCAAAGGCTCAATCGGACTTTACGTCGCATGGATTCCGCCACGGCTATGCGCATAAAGGCTATGAGGACAGGACGGGCCACCCGCCGCCGGTAGTCGTCGAAAGGGACAGCGTAAGCCGGTACCGCCGCCGGGTCTGGATCGTGAGACGCATCTGCGCGCTTCCTTGGCGGTTTCACGCGCCTTGGGCCATGAACGCCTGAGCGCCACCACATCCTATTATGGGACGTATGGCCACCGTTTCCGGCGCCGTGGAGAAAGGTAAAGATTAAGCGCTGAGTGTCCTTCCCTACATCGGTGGGGGAAACGGTCGCTGCCTACGATTTACAAACTGTTCCTGTCCATTCTGACGGGCGTTTACGTATTGACGTTCAATGCGACAACTCGGCACACGCCGAACCTGTGGTGCATTGCTGGCCATAGTCAACTGCACGGACGTACTCGTGCTCAAACCCTCGGGTGGTCAACACCCGGACGGGTTAATTGCCTCCTGAGATTACATATGAAGGAGGTATCGAAATGGAAATGCGCGCAATCGACATGAGCAATGCCGAATTGTTGGAAATCCTTTGCGGTTCAGCAGGGCGCAGCTTGGCCAGGCATCCGCTTCCGGAGGTATTCGGGATTTGTACGCCCAGGCAGCGAAACCTGCTGGCGGGTGAAGAACGTGAACCCTATCTGGTTCATCCGAAGCTTGCCGCCGCGAAGGAGCTCTACGTCCGGGCCATTCAGGAAGATATGAACGTGGCGGACATCATTTTCAGTACGCCCAATGCGGTCACGTCCTACCTGTCGGGTCGCCTCGGCATCTACGAGCACGAGGTCTTTCTGTGTCTGTGGATGGATGCGAGGAATCGGTTAATTGCCTCTGAAGAGTTGTTTCGCGGCACGTTAACCCAAACCTCGGTGTATCCGCGGGAAGTGGTTAAGAGGGCACTATTTCACAATGCAGCTGCGGTGATCTTTGCCCACAACCATCCTTTATGTTGAATTTGATGTGTCAACACGGGGTTACCTGTCACCTTATCCGAGGTCAGTTCCTGATTGAAATCACCGTGGGCTTTGTGTCCCGGCGCAGCTGGGCCAGTTCGCTTTCTCGGCGCGCAAGGAGCGCACGGTTCTCCTGCCAGGCCGCATAGTAGTGGTCCACCAGAGCGGCAAGCTTGGCCACTTGTTCGCGCAACACGTCGTTCTCGCCACGCAGTTTCAGGATATGACGAGTGGCTGGCCCTGGATCGGCAGAGCGATGTTGTCGTTGAACCTTGTGCAGGGCTTGCACCACCTCAGGGTGGTATCGGTAAAGTGCGTTGCGCGAGACCCCTGCGAGTTGGCACAGTGCAGTAGCGGTCAGCACATCGGGCGAACGACTCGAGGCCTGCTGCCGGATAAGCTCTGTCAGGGCATCATTGAGCCGGTCGGCCGTGGACCGGTCATCTGACGAACGCTGGGAGAATCAGCGTCGGGCTTTACGATCATGCGGCACCTCCTTGTTGGCATCGTCATCGATCACACGGATCAACAAGCGCGCCTCGGTGAGACGTTCGCGCACGATGCGCAAGGTCTGGATTGGCAGCGCTGGTTCGTTCAGTAACGCCTCGTGCCGGCGGACCTGCTCGTCCCAATAGGGTCGATGTTGCGCCGACACCGCAAAGTTCTTGCAGCGCGCGCAGGTCGATGGTTCCTGCGTGCCGGGTTGGGTCCGACTGCATTGCCTGGGCAAGCGGCGTGCTCTTCCCGGTAACCTGGAACCCCAGTCGCACACGCCGAGCACAAGGCCAGCGTCCATAACAAACGTGCATAGCTCTTGACGTCCTGCTTGAGCCGCCCGCCCCCTGAAGCGCGGGCGCTTCGCGACTAATCTCGGCACCGGCGCGTCACCAGACCCGGTGCGGCAAGCATGTGTTCCCAAGCCGCGACCGACTGCTCCAGGATCTCGGACTCGATCTCCTGGTTGAGACGATAGTCCGTGCCGGCGTAGCCATGATCAGTGATGGCACGTTCGCGATGACCGAGATGCTGGGCCAGCGCGAACAAAGCAGAGCCATCGCGCAGCGCCGCGAACCGGGCGAAGGTCTTGCGGCCCTGATGCGTCGAGAGCCGCCATACCTTACCCTGATGATGGGGCAAACCAAGCCAGGAAACGAAGCGCTGCAACAACCCACGTATCCGCATGACAGACGTGATTTGGAGATAGCCAGGGCACACCTGCTGCCACTCCGTGGCACCGGAGATCTGACGACGGCGTAGCCACAACTCATTGCGAACCGCTTGGGCACGATGCCCGGCGGACAACGCTTCGAGGACCGAGATGGCCTGGACAGCTGGTGGCGGAGCTACCCACTCGTGAGGTCGGCCATGGTACTCGGCCTGGCGCTTGAAGATGGCGCCGACGATCACGGTGATCGCATCATCGGCGTTACCGTCTCCACGACGCTGTACGCAGCCGGCCTGCAGATGCAGGATCTCGCTCGCCCTGGGACCCACGAGGTAGGAGATGACGACAAAGCAGGCGGCATAGAGCATGTCAATCAGTTGTGCGGGGTCATCCACCGTTCGGATCGGCTGTACCCTCCCGGGAAGGAGCGATGGCAGCCAGCTGCAGCGCACGTGTTGCTGCAGTGGTGCAAGCATCAACGCCATAGCCGCGCTGGCTGGCGGAGGCCATCGCTGCGGCGTACACCTGCCTTGCCTCCAGAATGCAGGCTGCGCTGTTGGTCACCACATTGATGGCGCCACGGACCAGGGCAACGGCAACGCCGTCAAGTTATAAAGGCCAGTGCCGAATCTCTGCGTCGCGCACTCGGCAGCATCCCCATGGCTGCGGCCCGGAAACGGGTCGATCTGTAGCCCGTCATCAAGCTCGTGGCGAAAGCGATAAAGGTAGGTGAGCGGGTAGAAGTACTTCTGCACCGTCGTTGGCGCCAGCACCCGCACGTGCAATACCCGGACGTTCGCTCAGCGAGCGCTGAAACTACAAGATCGCCGTGGCATCGAGATCGGCAAAGCGCGTGAAACCGCTTGGTCAGCCAGCGCACAAGTTCGCGCAGATAACTGAAATAACCGGAAACCGTACTGGCCCGCTGTGCCAGACCGGTGCTCAGTGATCGGGTGCGGATGAGTGCGATGAGCTGCTTGCTGGTCTCCAGCAATGGCGCATACCGGTCATCGGTGAAGTACCGTCCGCCTGTGAGCGTGAAGTTCCAGTCGACCCGCACGGGTCTGGCCTCTTCCAGTGCATTGGTCGGCGCGAAGAGCCAGACGGCATTGTGCCAGGCCGAGTCGCGAAGAAACCATACGCGATCGATAGGCCGACCATTTGGACTTGGGTTACTCGATGGACGTTGCTCATGGCTGGGCTTCATCGCAGTTCCGGTAGCGGTGGGAGCTGCGCCAACAGCAGCTGGGCCTCAGCGAGTTCGCGTGCAGCAAAGCGCGGGAGGATGTCCTCCTCCGGGATAAGCAGTTGTGGAGCGTAAAGTCTGCCAGCGAGCCGGGTGCAGCGTTGCTAGCGACCGCACGAGGTGATCGCGCTTGAAGCAGCCGGGCCACGGTGGGAGGATCCGGCGTGATGATGGCGTTAGGACGGGTAAAGCAGCCCATGAAGTTGTTACCTAGCTCGCCGCGATGTGTGCCGGGGCTGTTCCGGCCAATGGGTCCGTGCAGCCGAAGCCGAACATCGAGACCAACTCGCCGTGCGGAAACGCTGCACTGGACTCGTGCAAAACAGCAGGCTCAGCCGCGACCGTGGACGACACTGCTCGATGTGACCAATGAAGGCGCTCTGCAATGCGGCGATGCGTTATACGGTGCTGTGCCTGCACCTCTGGTGTCTCGACGTAGCGCACGGTGGTGGCGAGCTGGGCGTGGTTGGCCACAGCACTGGTTCGGCGCAGATCGCCCGAGGCGCGGTAGAAGCTGCAGAGGACGCCGGGGCGGATGGATGCGAGAGCAAACCTCGGCAGGCCGTGACGCTTGCAGAATGCCTTGAGCATGTGTTTGATGGTGCTGCTCGAAAGCGCACTCACACCACGATTGCCCTTGTACAGGAACAATCGATTGCGCTGTGCATTCGGTGCCAGTGGCCGCAGCCTCTCGTTCCACTGAAGGATTTCTTGCACCAGTGCGGGCGGCTCAAAGCAGTCTGTAATGCCGAACGCGCGGCGCTGGACGGCATTGGCGCGCGGCTTGAACCACACGAGCGTCTGGCGATCATCCAGCAGCGGCAAGGGCTGCAGGCAGTCGCGTTCGAGTTCGGCGATGGGGTCAGGGTTGCCGGCCGCGTGGATCAGAATCGCCAGGTAGTACGGCAACAGTGACTCGGCGCGCGGGTACAGGCCGGGTTCGACCTGACTCAAGCCCCGAACCGGGCCAAAGGCCGCCCTGACTGGGTGCAACCTGCGCGCGACAGTTCGTGCGCGGTGGGGACGATGCCGCGGCAATGCCGATCGATGTGCTGCAGCAGTCCGCCCAAAGGTTCCCAGGTGCCATCGTTCATCGACCGCTGCGCAGTGGCTCCCTCGCGCGTAACGCGTATCTGTGCGATGTCTGTCTCGCACGCCTTCCAGGACCGCCCGCAACTCGCGTGCTGGCATCTTGCTGCGTGGAGGCGTATCACGGTTCCTCCATGGGAACGGGTTGAAGGGGTATTCGATGCTGGCGACGACTCCGGGGCGGCAGCGTTCAAGCCACTTGCAGGAGTTTGCGCAGCGTGGTGTATCCTCGCCCGGCTCGACTTGGTCCAGGGGCTGGCCGCCGGGCCTGCACTGTACGTTCAACCACTCGACGTAGCGCACAAGCAGTCCGCGATGCACGTCGGCCAACGTCACGAAGCGCACCCGACTCGCTGGCAGACCGGTCGAGTCTTGATGTAGAACCAATACACGTGGATGCGTTCGGACCGAATGCCAAAGTGGGCCCAGAAGGCCTCGGCGAAGCCAGACGCACGTCCTCGGGCAGGTGCAGCGAGGTGAAGTCATTGACGGTGCTTCCGCACCATCCGCGGCGCATCGTGTCGCACGGGCTGCATCCCCGGGTGAAGCAACCGTGGTCTTGCCCGGGAGCACCCGAGGCATCGGTTGACGCCGCGCACCCATGGTCATTGCGTCCTGGACAACAGTGTGTCAGAACATCCTTGAGCACGCAGGCGTCAACGGCGATCGCGCGCAAATACCGAGTCGGTGGTCTCGCCGATGCGTTCGTGGCCCATCAGCACCCTTGACCACGAGCAGCGGATTGACCGCGGCTCCCTGACTGGCGAGTCGCTCGAGTCGGGCCCAGCATACAGGCGAAGGTGGCGCGCAGCAGATGGGTCGTCGCCTTGAACCCGCAGGCCTTGCCCGGCACGACTGATCACGCGTTGATAGGCGTTCTTGCCGACAGGTGCGCCACGGGCGTTGATGCGCAACGCTGTGCGCAACAGCACGGCCCTGCGCTGGGCGCGATGTAGCCAACCTGGCGGTGACCGGACAGGTAGCCTGCCGTCTCATCAAGCAGGCCTGCCGAGGCGATCACGTAGCACGGCTTGCGCCCTACGCATCCACCTCGATCGTGTGGTGCGATGCCGCTGACGGCTGCCGCCCGAGTGATGTCCTCGACACCGAGCCGCAGCAGCTCGCTCACGCGCAGCCGGTAGGAGACTGCCATCGTGCCATCAGGTCGTAGGG
>JADJNC010000038.1 GCA_016709335.1 Candidatus Propionivibrio dominans
GCTCACAAAACTAAAGTTGAGCCTAATTTAGGGGCCAACTTTGACCAAAACAGCGGATTTTGCGAGGCTATTGATCAGAAATTTGCAACTAAAGATGCCCCTAATTGATTTTTCAAGCAAAGTTGATCCCTAATTGCGCTTTCAATGCAGGCCTTACTTGGCGAAACTTCAGCGAATCGGGAAACGTCCAGCGCTGGACAGCGAGGCTGACGGCGGGATTCGCGTTGACGTAGCACAGTGGACAGCTGTAGATGTTGCTGCTATTCCTGAAAGTCGGCGTTCTCAGTTCCTGAAGCGAAAATTAGCCATTGAACTGTACTTGGGCGGTGCAAATGACACCACGCTTCAACAAGAAACGGGCCTCAGACGCCGAAACGTATACCGGCTGATCAAAGAGCGCTGCCTGGGACAGGCCGAAGATGGAACTATCCAAGGCTGGCGTGGCGCGCTTCCTCATGTTCGCGTCAAACCCTACATACGTAGCCAAGAGATGACCGTCAATTCCTGGGGCGGTGGCGCTGTTGGCGCACTTCAATGGGTTTTCGCATCCCCTGGTGGAGCACAGCTGGAAGCCAAATTCCGCCAGCAAATCATCGGCAAAACCCGGGCACTGGAAGCCACGCGACGCTCTAGACAAGCGCATTTCAAATGGTTCATCAACGAGCTTCGCGAGCGTGGCTACGAACAGCGCGGAGAGTGGCCATTCAACGTTGAACGCATGGGCTACATCACGATTTGTGCATTCGTCGATCGGGTACTTGCTGAGAATCCAGCGCGCCATATCGAAATCGTTGCGGGAGAGACCGGAAAACGCAAAGCCAAAGCGGGGGACGGAGTTGACAGGCCCGCCCTGCGGGTCTTTGAGCGAGTCGAATGTGATGCGCACAAACTCGATGCCCGCATGGTGGTGATGGTTCCGTCACCCCATGGCGGCTTTGAGTCCAAGAAGATCCATCGGCTTTGGGTCATCGTGCTGATTGAAGTGGCATCCAGGGCCGTCATTGGCTATCACTGCCGCGTGTGAACGGCTTTCAGTTTCCGTTTAAATCCGGTGTCGACGGCCTGCCGGTCGCATTCACCTGCTGATGTCCGCCGACTTCTTTTAACTTCCTTTGAATCGAATTGGGGCGCCCGTTCTGTAGGATCCGCAGGGTCTTGGTCGAGCTTGCTGTGGACTGCAATGGTGGGAGTGAGTCCACGCTGGGGTATGGCACCGCGATGGACCTTGCGTTACAAACGCACAAGCCTGTGTAAGAAGCAGGCGCGACAGTGCCAGTAACTTGCAGGTCAACCCACTGCCGCGCCCCGAGACCCCCACTGTGGAGGGCGACGTTGCGCATGTAGTATTTCACGAAGCGATCGTGGCTGTCCAGAGCTTGGTTTCACGCATGGGCGTGAACGCCCATGCCAACCACTCAGCCGCCGCCCAGGCTCTTTCTGTGCGCCCGCTGCCGCAGCGCTGTCATTATCTGCAGCCCCTGCGACCGGGGTCAGCGCTATTGCAGCGCCGATTGTTCGCGCCAGGCCAGATCTTGCGCCCAGCGTGCTGCTGCTCAGCGCTACCAAAGCAGCCGCAAAGGCCGTCATGCACATGCCCGGCGCCAGGGTCAATGGAGGGCGCGCCAACAAAGCGTGACGCAAATAGTGACGCATCAGGGTAGCCCACCACCACCCTGTGCTGGTGTACTCCCACCCGACGAAGCAACTGCCCCGCAAACCGGCGCAAATCAGAGCTGCAAGTGCCACTTCTGTGGTCGCCCGGTATCTGCGTTTGTGCGCCAGGGGTTTCTGGGCTACCGCTTTCGTCCCCCATCGAACCAAACTTTAAGGAGTGCCGATTTACATGACTATTGCCCCTGATTTGACAGCGCAAATTCTGCGCTACCACCACGCCGAGCGCTGGCCGGTGGGAACGATTTCGTCCCAACTGAACGTGCACCGCGAGACCGTCATCCGCGTTCTCATTCAAGCCGGTGCCTCGCCCATCATTCCCGCACAACGCCCCTCGGGCGTGACCCCCTATCTGCCCTTTATCGAGCAGACCTTAAAGCAGTTCCCCAATCTCACGGCCAGCCGCTTGCACGCCATGGTCGTGGAGCGAGGCTATGGTGGCCGAGCCGACCACTTCCGCCACGTCATCGCCAGGCTCCGCCCGCGCGCCCCAGCCGAGGCTTACTTGCGCCTGCGCACCTTGCCCGGTGAACAGTGTCAATGCGATTGGGGGCACTTTGGCCACATCCAAATCGGACAAGCCAAGCGGCCATTGATGGCCTTTGTGATGGTCTTGTCCTGGTCCAGACGCATCTTCTTGCGTTTCTTCCTGGGCGCACACATGGAGAACTTCTTGCGTGGCCACGTTCAGGCCTTTGAATCCTGGGGCTCGGTTCCCAGGGTCACTTTGTACGACAACTTGAAGAGCGCCGTGCTCGAACGCAAGGGGCAAGCCATCCGTTTCAACCCCACAGTGCTGGCACTGGCGGCGCATTACCATTTCGAGCCCCGCCCTGTGGCACCAGCACGGGGCAATCAGAAGGGCCGCGTGGAGCGCTCGATTCGCTACATCCGTGACAACTTCTTTGCCGCGCGAACCTACTCCAGTCTTGATGACCTCAACGCACAGGCCGATGCCTGGGTGGCAGGAGCGGCCAGCCAGCGCCCATGCCCCGAAGACACCAAGCTGACGGTGCAGGAGGCCTTTGAGCAGGAGAAGAGTCACCTGATGGAACTGCCCGCGACCCCGTTTAGTTGCGACGAGCTCAGGGCCGTATCGGCCGGCAAGACCCCCTACGTGCGCTTCGATCTGAACGACTATTCGATTCCTCACACCCATGTGCAGCGTAGTCTCACCGTCAGCGCCGACCTGCGCGAGGTACGCATTCTGGATGGCCAACAGGTGCTTGCCACCCACCGGCGTTGCTGGGACAAGGGCCAGCAAGTCGAGGTCGACGCCCACCTGGAGGAGCTGGTGCAGCACAAGCGAGCCGGGCGTGCCCACCGTGATACCGACCGCCTGGTGCACGCAATTCCTCAGGTTCAGACCTTGCTCAATGAGGCTGCCAAGCGCGGGGAGCCGCTGGGACGCACCGCCAGTCAGTTGCAGGAACTGCTCGATGTGCATGGGCGCACGCAGATGGTGGCAGCCGTTGCGGATGCTCTGAATCGCGGCGTGCCACACCCCAATGCCGTTCGCTTGGCATTGGAGCGCCAACGCCAGGCGCAAACCCCACCCCCGCTGGGCGTGGCCCTGCCCGAGCATGTACGTGAGCGTGACATTGCGGTGCGGCCCCACAGCCTGAGTGGCTATGACCAACTCATTGGAGACCCTGACGATGCAAACGACTGATCCAAGCACACTCAAACGCCGTGCCCAGGCCCTGCAACTCAACGGCCTGCTGTCCAACTGGAGTGCGTGCTGCACCGAACCCTGGGTGGCCAATTTGCTGGACTGGGAGGAGCAAGAGAATACCCGGCGCTCCATGGAGCGCCGGCTGCACAGTGCGCATATCGGGCGCTTCAAGCCCTTGGCCGATTACGACTGGAACTGGCCCGAGCAGATTGATCAGGGGGCTGTGAGCGACTTGATGACGCTGCAGTTCCTGCAGAACGCAAGCAATGCCATCCTGGTAGGGCCATCAGGCGTGGGCAAGACCACGATTGCCCAGAACATCGCTCACCAGGCGGTGTTGCAGGGGCACACCGTCATCTTCACCACGGCCGGCAAGCTGCTGGGCGAGCTCGCCAGCCTGGACAGTGACTCGGCACTGCGAACCCGACTACGCCACTACGCCAGGCCTTCGCTGTTGGCAATCGATGAGGTCGGGTACCTCTCGTATTCCAGCCGCTATGCCGACCTGCTGTTCGAGTTGGTCAGTCGGCGCCATGAGCAAAAAAGCACGCTGCTGACGACCAACAAATCGTTTACCGACTGGAGCGAAGTATTCCCCAACGCGGCCTGCGTGGTGGCCCTGGTTGACCGACTGGTTCACCACGCCGAGATCGTTGGCATCAAGGGAGAGTCTTACAGGCAGAAGGAGGCACAAGAACAGGCCAAGGCACGCGCTGGCAAACGCAAAACTTCAAAGGGGACAACATGAAAAAATGGCATCAACCCTCAGGGCTCTCAAGTGGACTGCCGTTCAAAGTGGACGCCAACTGGACGCCAGAGCAGGCATTGGCGGTGTGGGAGTTGCTTGATGACCTGCGCGATCGCGTCGGGACCCATTACGGCCTGGTCATGCAGAACCTCATGCGTGAACAGCGCGTTACCCATCAACCGCTTGACGACTTTGACCAGGACTTGCCGTTCTGACTAACGGCGAACTTTTAACCCCATCAGTAACCAGGGCCCCTCACGGGGCCCTATCCATTGGTGGCGCCGTGGGCACCAGAATTCAACACCATAACTGACCACCAGATTCGGCCGCCAAATCCCGCCGCCATTTACGGCAACCAGATTTATGCGGATTTAGACAACCGCTAACACTGCGTAAGGAATGCTCTGCGGAAGACGTCCTGCGAGCGATAAAGAAGTCGCTTACCACGTGGACGCCACTGACAATCCAGTTCAGCTCGAACGCCTATAACAAGGGTGCCGGTTTACCCTCCCACCGTTCCAGCCAATATGTTGGCGCTTGTTGGGATGAATTCAGCGTCGACGGGGCCGCGGCCAATATATGCAAACGCGTAGAACAGCCCATCCAGGATATTGTGGGGCCCGAATTCTCAAGCCACAGGACCCGACCAGCTATTCGAGCCGCCGAAGTCTGGACGACAGGCCCTTCATTGAATCATTTTTCGGGCAGCTCGCAGCGGGTGGCTTTCACAAGTTATCGACGACGACGGGAAGTAATCCCAAAGACAAAAAAGGATATGACCCTGACGTTGCAGCGAAGGAGACGAATTTTCAGCTGGAATACGCCCAGGAGCTACTAGACACGCTGATTGCGAACTACAACGCCACGCCGCACTCCGGCCTGGGTTCTCGCACACCGCTGGAGCAGTTGGACTTCCTCACATTGAGGCGTTCGGCACCATTGCGCATTGCAGACGCCGGTAATGTCGAACGAATGGTGGGGGTGCGCAAACTATGCACTTTGCTTGGCGGCGTGGCGACCGGGCGGCGGCCACACTTCAACTTTTCCAACGCAAGGTATTCCGCCGAATGGCTGTGCCTCAGAACCGACTTGATTGGCAAGACATTTTGGCTGCATCTGGAGAACGAGGATGACGCCAGGTTCGCAAGCGTTTCGACCAAGAATGGCGTCTATCTGGGCACTATTCGTGCGGCACCTCCCTGGCACCGTACGCCGCATACCCTCTTTATTCGTCAAGCTATCCGCACCCTGGACAAGCGGCGGCTACTGCACATATCCAATGACTGCGATCCTATAGAAGAGCTCATCCGTTACGCGGAGAGTTCAATTGACAAAAATTGCCGGTGCACCCTGCTTACCTCGAAGCCAGGCGCGTTCTGACCCAGTTTGCGCAGACCTTGACTGGGCAACCCATGGTAGTGAGCGCAAATGGGCGCAACGATCCCCAGCCGAAACCGCCCGCTGCAGACGTTCCAGCTACTCAATCCCCTGAAAAGTACACCGCAACGACTTTGCCGCCACCGAGGATGGCCAAGCAATGGTAGACACCGACAATCGGACCGAACCACTGGTGCCTCGCCATGTGTCGCGCGATCATCCAGTAGTTACACGCGACTATTCGCTCTTCACCCCGGCCATTCATGACATGGTGGACAGCATTGCGGGCTGGTTGGACGACCAAGTAGACGGCGCCACCATCTACGGGCCATCAAGATACGGCAAATCAAGCGCGGTTGACAATTGGCTACCGCAGCTTCTTTCAGAGCGTCACGGGGGTTATGTCCCCATGGTCATTTGGAGTCATATCGATGCCGGTTCCCAGAATTCGATGGGCCGGTTCTACGCTCACCTGTTGGATGCCAGCAGGCATCCTTTGGCCCGATCCGTCAAAAGCCCTCTGGACCGCCAACGCATGCTGATTGAACGATGGATTTGGATGGCACACCAGGGGGGAGGGCACTTCATGGTCTTGGTCGTCGACGAGGCGCAATCAATGTCACAGCGCGAATGGATCTGGTTGGTGGAACTTCACAGTACGCTAGAGAAGCTTCGGGTTCGCTTGTGCGTGTTTTCGGTCGCCTCGCTGCAGTTCTTCGATGAACCAACCGGAATGGCGCTCTCAGGTGGTGCTCATGTCGCAGCACGCTTCATGCTCGAATCCAAGCGGTTCCACGGTGTCCGCAGTGTTGATGAGCTTCGCTACGTGCTCAATTGCTATGACGAATCAACTGAATGGCCGTTAAATTCCGGCGTTTCATTCACAGCCGGACTCGCTCAAAAAGCTTGGGCTGAGGGCTTTCGCATGGCAAATCAGGCCGAGGCACTGATGCGCGCACTCAATGATTCTTTGGATAAAAATTATGACGGTCCCCAAGACTTTCCCATGCGCACAATTGCGCAGGTCAGCCGACACGTACTCTTGCGAATTGCTGGAGGTGCTGATTGGCGCGTGACCACGTCGGATTCCTCATGGTTAAAACTGGTTTCGCAAAGCAGCCACAAGGCACTCATGGCAATCGTGAATGCCACGGCGCACCGGCGAAGCCACAGCAAGTCATGATTTATGGCAAACGAATGGCTGCGCCCAGAACTCACCTGGTATCGGGGCAGCATCAGACCCTATGCATCCCTATGGAGTACCTTGATTCGCCTGGGCAGGCTCAACCGGATGCGTCTTTGTGATCTGCCTGACCGACCGCAAAGCCCGTATGGAATCCAGAACCCACGGCAGACCTGGTACCCACTGTTCAATAACTACAATCACATCGATACAGAAAAACTCGCTCATGCGCTGGGCGAGCCACCGCAGGCCTTCAATTGGTCGCATCTAGGGCACATAAGTCCATGGCTGTGGGGGTACTTTTCAGATCGGTTGAGATTTTGCCGGGCATGTCTAAAAGAGGGCTACCACTCATCACTTTATTCATTGCGCCTTTTGCATGATTGCCCTATTCACGGCGAGGCGCTGATCGACGCATGTACCTGTGGTGTGTCCGTGTCCAACAAGCAGACATCCAATGATTTTCGCAGGTACGGGAAGTGCTCCTGCCCAGACTGGCGCTTCCTGGCGCTGAACAATTGGCGTCAACCCACAATCGATTGCGGTAGCGCTGACAAACTTGCGCCATTGGCCCAGTTGCTTGACCAATTGGCCACCGTCACCGTGCCCAATAACAGCATCTGGGGTCAGCTGCCGTTGCCGTCAATCTGCGCCTCTCTGGAGATCGCCTACCCAGACAGCTTGAGCAGGCCAGAAGGGCATGTGAATTTCACAATCAACAAGGGTGGCCCATTCCCAATACAACGTAATGCTACGAGTACGCTCACACGCCATGGCGCTATGAAGTATTGGTCGGATTCACCGGCGACCTGGACCTACCGGGCGATTTGCCGCTTTATTCGCAGACACGTCATAAGGAAACGCGACCGGTTGTGTTGCGGCGATGCTGTGCCTGCAAACTTTCTTGAAACCCTGCAAAAGGTGCGTAGCCAACCGCGTTTTCTCGCCGCTTACATTGAAATGCGATGGGCAAAAAGCTTGGAGAGCACTGTTGTTGAGCGGCGTTGGCCATACCGCCGCCCGGATACTGGGTCAGCAACGAACGTGGGATACATTGGCCGGCTCCAACTCACCGGCAGTCCACTTGAGCTGCGAAAGTGGTGCATACGAACAAGTACAAGTGACTGGCTGGAATATCACTGGACAGCCCGTGCCATGTTGAACCAATGGCTTGACGCCGCAGAGCAGTCACGAAGCCTTTTGGCAGGACCGCCATTCGAGGCTATCCCTCAAACCCCTATGCTACCGAGTTGGTCTTGGTCCGCGCAATTGCTGGAAGGCAAAATTTGCACGTTCATCGAGCGACTTCACGACAGAATTCTTGCTCCAAAAACGCAGGCCAATTCCAAACAAGCTCGGGTTGCCTCCCGGGAGGCCGGACGACAGAGATTGTTTAATGGAGTTCGCCAGCAATGCTCCGGCCCTTGCCTTACCTGGTCTGAATGCGACGGTTGGCATGTGACATTGGCTTACGCACCAACACTGCCTGGGCTCAAACAACATGTGCTTCTGGGCGTGTCGGAGAGCAAAGTTGCCTTCTGGCTTTATGGCTGTGACGGCATGTTCGTTACCCGGCTTTGTTCTTTGCGTTTGCAAACCAGCGGTAAAACACCAAGGCAGGCCATCGAGCAGCTACGCAATTGTTACAAACATCACCGCAAGCATTTGGGAATGGCCTCAAATCAGTAAATCAGCAGAAGACTATGTGCTGACCAATCCATTTACAAGCGTCAAAGTCACCCACGACAGGCGTGTCCTGGCCAAAGCGGCAGCTCTGACAACCGTCCGTGACAACCTTCGACTGCATCCATTACGACGACCTGAAGAGGGTCAAACTGCTTGGGAGCGCGTTTGGTGAACGAGGAGGGTGAGGGGCAGGTTGAAACTTTGCGCCTGAAGGGCTATAAACAGGATGTGCCATGCGCTCTTTGAGTGCTGGCTGGTGATATTCGGCAGTGACAAGTCTGCTTTTGTGCCACCTGCAACGGGTGGCTGGATGATGGCCTCTAAATAGGGGTCAACTTTAGTTGCAAAACTAGGGTCAACTTTACTTGAATCAGCGGATTTTGGCGTGAGTTGAATTTAATGGTTCTGATGACGTCATGATTATCCTTATAATCAATCCGCAATAAAAAACCTTTTAAGGCAGCGCTTTCAAAAATGTCACCTATGCGCATATAATGCGTGTACCTATTTTCAGAGTGATACAAGCATGTGAACCGCTTTTCCTGGCTCCGTCCATTGGCTTAGGAGGCTACCTGTCTTTGGCCTGAATAACGACCTGTGCGAACCAAGGCTGACTCTGACTGACGATTCACACAAACGTGTACCTGGCTTTCACATAAAACCGGCCCTGACACTATTTGGATTTGCACAAAAATGTTCCTGGTTTTTTCATCAAAACGTTCCTGCATCAACGAATGAGTTCGTTCACATTGCTATCAGCGGGGTTTATTATTGGTGGCATTTCTGATACCATTAATGAATGCGAATCGTCATTGATACCAACGTATTTGTGGGCGCGTGCATTGGTGTCGGCGCATCAAATGCTGTCATCAAAGCCTGCTTCGAACATAGGTTCACACCCTTGATCGGTGCATCTTTGCTGGCTGAATATGAATCAGTTTTGGGTCGTGATGCACTGTTTACGAAAAGCAGACTCGATGCCAGCGAGCGTGAGAACTTGTTGGATATTTTCTGGCGCTTTGTGAGTGGACAAGGTCTATTATTTGTGGCGCCCCAATTTGCCAGACGAATCAGATAACCACTTGATTGAGGTGGCAGTGGCCGGCGGCGCCGATTCATCGTGTCACGCAATTTGCGTGACCTCAAAGCCAGCGAGTTACTGTTTCCGGGGTTGCGGATGATTTCACCGGAAGAATTTTTGAAGGAGCTGTAAATGACTGCACTGACCGTTCGTTTACCAGATGAAAAACACCGGCGCTTAAAGGCACTTGCCAAAAGTCGAGGGACACCTTTAAACCGCTTGATTGATGAAATGACAACTTTGATGCTGGCCGAATTTGATGCCGAGACGCGGTTTCAGATTCGATCGACCCGTGGTGCGGGACAGGAAGCTTATGGATTGCAACTTCTCAACAAGGCAATGGGAAGTTAAGGAAGTTCGTTCAGAGCAGGTATGTTTCGCTGAAGACCCCGACCATGGTCGTTTCACACCTGTCCACCCGAAAACGCCCCGTCAACCTGACCTTGAACGAGGTGCTGGTGGAACGGGCCCGGCGCTACACTGACAACCTGTCGGCCACCCTGGAGTCTTTGCTCAGTGAATACGTCGCGCGTCAGGAGCGGGAGCAGGCCTTGCGCGAACAAGCCGCCCAGCGCTGCTGCCAGGACTGGAATGCGCTGCACGATCGCATTGGCTCTTTTGCCAATGAACACCAGACCCTGTAGAGGCAGTCAGCACCATGGCGCAGTTTGACGTTCATCGCAATCAGGGCTTGCAGCGTGACACCATGCCCTTTGTGGTGCTGGTGCAAAGTGGCAAATACGATTCCTACCGGGGCCGAGTGGTGGTTCCCCTGGTGCGGCGCAGCGCACTGTCGGCCACCACCCCCACGGTGGGGTCGCGCTTGAACCCGGTGTTGAGCGTGCAAGGCCTGGAGCTGGTATTGCACCCGCTGGACATGGGATCGGTGGCAGTGGATCAGTTGGGCGACTACGTAGCCTCGTTTGGCCAGTCAAGGCGAACTGATCGTTCAGGCCCTGAACGAATTGCTCAGCAGCACCTCAGCTTGAGGGCCAGTGCTTTGCTTTACCAGCGTCCCTCGATCAACTTCCAAGATGAAGCTTGCTGCAAATGCATTGCGCCTGGGAGGCTCAATGGCGCGCATTGACATCGTGTGTCCAAATTGCCGCCAGGTGAACCGACGTGGCGTCGACTTTTGGGAGGCTGTTAGACCCACGCCAGCCCAAACTGCGCACGCTGTGCGGCACCGATTTACACACCGGTAAGCGCAGCAAAGGTGGATTGCTCTTGGCAGTCTTGGGCTACGGCGCAAGCTACTTTTTGCACGCCCTGGTCGGCGCAGGTTTGGCCATGATGGTGTTCATGGGCATCTTGCTCTCCTGCCAGGAGTTCTTTGCTGCCCATTCCTCCTGGAGCCAGGTGATGGGAATTGTTGCCATGGGTGTGGGGGCATTGGTGGGCTTGCTGCAGGCGCGCAGCGCCCAAAAGAAGGGCGAGTTGCACACCCATGCCCAGGCTACCAAACTCCACCACAAGGGTGCCAAGCACTAAAGAGTCGTCATGAGTTTGAATCCAGTTGACAGGGTAGAGCCGATGTTCCCCAGCCCAGTGCCCAAGCGCCGAGGCCGTCCACCAGGAGCCACAGCGCAAGTGGTGCGTGACCCTCGATCCTTGGGCGTGCACCACTTTGCCTTTGTGCGTGCCAGCCTGTACGGCGTTGACCTGCGCGAAGCGTTTATGCGCTACCTGGCCTGGAGTGAAACAACCACCGATCTGCGCTACATCCAGAACCGACGTGACGCGCTGCTCCAAAACATCATCGAGGCCGGACGCCATCTGGACGCCACACTGGCCAACGATGCCAAGATCACCCACTTGCTTGACCTGCTCAGGAGCGATGCGCCAGTGCCCTCGGCCGTCACGCTGCCGACCCTGGAGGAGTGGGTGGTTCTAGAGGGCATGGACCCGGACGCCTGGTCCGAGGCCGAGCTGATCGCAGAATACAAGGCCGCCTTTGGACTGGACAATGCGGACGCCATCGATGCGGCCGATGGCTTCAAAGATCCGGTGGCCGAGCGGGTGAGGGCGCTTAATCACCTGGCCACCGTGCTGGAGGTCACCCCGGCGGCGGGCGACCGGCTCGAATCCTGGTTCGCCCGTTCCACCGCCAAGTGCTTGCGCAATGTGGGCGTGCTCACCCTTGGTGACCTGGTGAACTTCATCAACCTGTACGGCTACCGCTGGCATGCTCGCGTGGCGGGCTTTGGGGTGCAGCGCGCCAGCCAGGTGGTGGCCTGGCTGCGGATGCAGTACGAATACCTCAACCTCTTGATCAGCGACAGCGTGAACGAGCCCAAGTCGTGCCGGGCCTTGCGACAACAGTTAACAAGCGGGAAACCTCTTGGGCCAGCGGGACTTGGAGGATTGAGCCTGCTGGCCAGCATACCTGAGTCTGCTTTGAGCCAGTTTGGTCAGGGTACCCGGGTTCAGTTTGGCTTGCAGCAAATGCAAAGCTCAGATCAGCTGGCGGGAAGCAGTGGTGCCTTTCGCAGCCACATGGCCAACACCCTGGGCGCTGACAACGACCTCCAGGCCGTTAATGCCTGGCTGGGTCGTTATCAAGAAAAGCCCGCCACCCAGCGCTCCTACCGCAAGGAAGTCGAGCGCTTCATGCTGTGGTGCGCCCAGGAACTCAAAAAACCCTTGTCCTCGGTCACCGCACCCGACTGCCAGCAGTACCGCGCATTTTTGCAAGCTGTGCCTGCCAGCTGGATGCAATCCATGCCGGTGGCACGTACCGACGTGTTGTGGCGCGCCTTTCGGCGCCAACCCAGTGCAGCATCACAAAAACAGGCCCTGGTGATTCTGCAAACCCTGTTTGGCGGCCTGGTGGACGCGGGCTACCTAGTGGCCAACCCCATGCGCTCGCTCATGAAAAGCTTTGACCTGCCGCCATCAAAGATGGACATCCGGCGCTCCTTCACGGAAGCCGAATGGGCGCATGTGCTGCAATGCCTGGATCAAGTGGCGGTGGGGCCGGAAAGACTGCGACTCAAATGCATTCTGGAATTGCTGGTGACTTCCGGCATTCGCCTGGATGATCCTGGCCAAGGCACGTTATGGCCAATTGCGCCTCGAGTCGCTGCCCGATTTGCCCCAGACCTGGGTTCTCACGGTTACGGGAAAGCGCAACAAGACGCGCGAGGTGCCGTTGAATCCGGACGTGGTGCATCTTCTGGCCCTGCACGCAGGAGAGTTCTTGCAGGAAGACAAACACTGTACGGATGCCGACAGTCTGCCCTTGATTCGAACCTTGCACCCCTCAGTGCCGCAGTGGGGCAGGGCGCTAGAAGAAGTCAATGGTGTGCCAGCAGGTGCGGTGGTGGCAACTGCAACCTCCAACACCCCCGGCAGCGCCTTGTCAGCAGCCGGTATCTATGCGGTGCTCAAACGCTTTTTTGCGCAGGCGGCCAAAACCGCGCGGGACAGCGGACTCGATCCCGAGCGATTCATGAAAGCCAGCACCCACTGGATGCGCCACACCTTTGTCCGGCAAGCGCTGGTCGATGGGGTGCCGATCGAGGTGGTCAGTGAACTCGCCGGTCACGCCAGCATCGACACCACGTCGATTTACTCGACGCAGGAGTTGGCCAGGAAGAT
>JADJNC010000039.1 GCA_016709335.1 Candidatus Propionivibrio dominans
TGTCACGGGTTTTTAGAACTGTCCGGTTTCGTAGCACATGAATTGTCCGCTTTTTCGGCGGTGGGAGGAAATCGGCGGAGGGCGTAGCCCGAAGCCGATTTCCTCCCACCGCGGCGCGCCTGACGGGTCAGGCGGCCTGTTCCACTGGCTCGGTAATCAATGCACCTTTCTGTGTACTGGCCAGCGTGCGGGGTCCATGGCGGATCGAGAGATTGCCTGCGGCATGGCGAAGCACGCTGACCTTGGCTTTGACGTAGTGGCAACGATGCCGATCTGCCAGGATCTGTAGGATCAGATTTTCGAAACGCACGCAGTTGTCGGCTCCGACGGTACGTTCGTACTGCTCGCACAGGATGTCATCCAGACGGCCGCCGACCCAGGGCACAAAGGCCGAACCGTCCTCCGGGGCCGGTTGGGCAAATTCGGCATTGAAGGCGGGTAAATAGACGTCCTGCAGATAGCGGTTGGCGGCAGCCATCCGCAATGCCGGCCAACGCCAATTCCTGGGGCAGACGGCCTTGATGCGTACCAAACGCGCGCTCCGAACGGCCCCGGGCTTCGGGTGAATAGGCGGCAATCATTTCGATGCCCAGATGGGCCAGGGCGCGTCCGAATTGGGTGGGGTTGGCCTTGTCGACTTTGCCGCCGGCTTCCGGGGTGCCAGTAATGGCTGCCCCGGTCGCTGTAGAACGAACTGAACAGGCCGCGGGCTTTAATGGACGTCACGAACACCCCGGAAACTGCTCGCCTTACCTTCTTCGTCGACGAAAAACAGGAGCAGTGCTCGCTGGTGGCGTCGTCCATCGTGCTGATCAGATCCCACTGCTGACCGGTAATCCACTCGTGGGTACTGCCATCCTGGTGAATCATCATGCCCGGTAGCGCTGAGCGTTCCCGACGTTTGCGGTGGGCGCCTTTTTCGCGGCCTTGGGGACAAAGTTGCGCTTCCTGTAGTTGCTTCTTGACCCAGCTGTAGCTGCGCGGTCCGCCTTCGCTTGCGCCAGCTATGGAAGTGCGACGTTTCCAGCCGCTGTGCCGACTTTGATACTGTTCGGTCAGCGCCATGACTTTCATCGACCGGGGCTCGGTGATGACCCATCTGTTCCAGGCGCCGGTCGATCAACCCATCCAGCCCATCGTCTTCGTAGCGAACCAGATAACGCCTGAAACTGCGTTCGCCTACGCCCAATAACAGCCCCGCTTCCGATTGCGTCAGCCGGCCTTCATTCCATCCTGCATACGCTTCTTCGAATCTCATCTTCCGGATCTCCTGTAATAACGTGGTCCGTCTCATCGGTCACCTCCTTCTTGAGGTAACTACTGACAACCGACAGTTGGCGTGCTGCAAAACCGGGACAAATCAAAAACTCGCAACAGGGGTGTAAAAAAGGGGTTGACATCGGAAAGAAAATTGGAACAGAATAAAAACGTATTCTGTGTGTCCCTTCCGGACCGCCCCGGAACGCAGCGACCGCCGGGCGCTGGTTGAATTCAAACCAGCAAGCCGCTGATCAAATTCTCGCGAGCCGCGAGAAGCCTAAAACAGGACGCTTGCGCTTCCTTGTCCGAACAGGACGATCACCGGGCCAATCTGCCCACCCTGCCATTCGCAGGGAATCCAATGGCCTTGGCCATCCGAGCTTGGTGCTCAAAAATACGATTAGAACGGCGCGGTTTCTGCTCGTCCGTACTTTTTCACCAACGCAAAAAGATTAATGGAATTGCTGTGAGATTGTCCGTAATGGACAACCCGGACGAGACTCGGACTGACCGACAACTCTCGCTGGACATCACGACAGAGGCGCTGGTTGCAGGCGCAAAATCCCCGGCGGGGCCTGTGCGATTCCAAGATAACAAGCGGCAGGGCGCATCAATGCGATTGATGTGCGCTATCGGACTGCGGCGCTGTGAGCGGCCGCAGAGATCAACCACTGGTGTGGGGGAAAATATCCCCAGGGGGCCATTCCATTGAGGGTGCTCCTCGTCGTACGCGACACCTACGTATCCGATGTGATCGGAACGACCAGTGTTTGGGCTGATGCGCTGTGAGCGCTAGGCTGACAGAGACATCCCACCGGAAACGCTGGGCTCAGTCGTCACTGATTTGAATTTCTAAACACGTTGCTTCTCCGCCGAACTGGTTTTTCTTCCTTCGGCTGCCCGACGGCTCTCGGGCGGCCTGCGCGTTGTGCGCATCCGATGTAACCGCCATCGACCTTTTTTATCAATCTATTGGAGATCGACATGGACTCAGTACATAAAAATTTTGCAATGAGCTTGCACGCCGAGGAGGACTTTCTCAAGCGCGCGCTGCGTGATTTTCGGGTGGAAGAGCGAGACGTTAGGGCAACGCCCCTAACGCCTTATGGCAGGATGGCGTGGCTGCGCAGACTCACGCCGCGCCTTCGCCAATATTGTTGGTCTCGCCGTCGACCGATCGGTCGGTATCGTTTTATTGCTGGCGACATCTTCGACGGTGACCGGTCGACTTTCAACACCGGACTACATTTACATCCGAGTTACGACGGCCCGTCGAGGCGAACACGGTTACTTCACTAACCACCGTATATACACGCGGCCAAACTCGTTATACGACGCTTCCGTGAAGAGGTATCACGTCCGCCCCCGCCTTGATTTTGTCGAGGTAATCCGCCCACAGTTGCATCATGGCCTTGCGTTCCTTCAAGAACTTGGTGCGGTTGTACGCATCGCCCAGGGCATCCGCTACCGCATGCGCCAGTTGATGCTCTATCACTTCAGGCTTTTGGTGCAGTTCTTCATGCAGGATGGTTCGCGCCATCGCCCGGAAGCCGTGCCCGGTAATCTCGGTGCGAGTGTCGTAGCCCATGCGCCGCAGTGCCGCATTGATCGCCGCTTCGGACATTGGCCTAGCCGCCGTCCGTGCCCCTGGAAAGACGTAGCGCCCCTGCCCGGTCAGGGCGTACAGTTCCCGCAGTATTGCCACGGCCTGAGTCGCCAGAGGAACAAGGTGGTCAGTGTTGGTCTTCGAGACGCGATAGCGCCACTCAGCTTTATCAAGATCAAGGTGCGCCCATTCCGCTTTCCGTAGTTCGCCTGGTCGGACGAACAGCAGGGGCGCCAGCTTCAAGGCACACTGGACGGGGAAGGTGCCGGAGAAGCCTTCGAAGGCGCGAAGCATTTCCGCTACCTTCAACGGGTCGGTTATGCTGGCGAAGTGCTTTTCCACGGCAGGCGGGATAGCGCCGATCAGGTCGCGAGCCGGGTCGCCCTTCGCTCTGCCCGTTGCAATGGCGTAGCGAAAGACTCGGCTGATCTCGCTTCTGACGCGATGCGCGGTAAATCTCGCACCCCGGCTGTCAATTCGGCGCATGACAATAAGAATCTCGGGGGCGTCTATCTCCGAGATTGGGCGCTTGCCCAACCAGGGGAATACATCGTTTACCATGCGCGCCAGAGTTTTTTCATACTGCCCGATAGCTACCATCGTTTTACGGCCTTCCATCCATTCACGGGCGACAATCTCGAAGGTACTGGCATTAGTGATAACCGCTTCCCGCTTGACGGCCTTCTTTTTTTCGCTGGGGTCGGTGCCTGCACGAATCAGGTCGCGTGCCTCTTTGGCCTTTGCTCTGGCTTCCGGGGGTCGAACTTCGGGGTAGACGCCAAAGGACAGGAGCCTCTCTTTCCCGGCGATCCGGTATTTCATGCGCCAGTACTTTGAGCCGTTCGGTCGCACCTCAAGGTACAATCCGCCCCCATCGCCTAGCTTGTAGCGTTTGGGCTTGATTTCGGCGGTATCTATCTCTTTGACGGTCAGCATTGGTGTGAACTTCCACATTTTGGGGGTACATTTTCAGGGGAATTCGGGGAATATCGCGATGTACCCCCAAATGTACCCCCAAATACCCCCGGATTTAATGGGACTGCCATGGACTGCTGAGGACAGTATAGACGTAAAAAAACCCGCATTCAAGCGGGTTTCAGAGGAGTTTGTGAAATGTATTGGACTGCTGTAGACTGGTGCTTGGTGCCGGGAGGGGGAATCGAACCCCCACAGTGTTACCACCGGCGGATTTTGAGTCCGCTGCGTCTACCGATTCCGCCATCCCGGCCCAGGTTCGCATGAGACGAACCGAAGGAGGCCGAATTATCCTCGATTCGACCCTGACCGACAAGATACGCCGCAGACAATTTTTCGCATGCTCACTCTCGACGACTTTGATTTTCACCTGCCGCCTGAACTGATCGCCCAGCACCCGGCCAGCGAACGCACCGCCAGCCGCCTGCTGCATGTTGTCCATGGAACGCTGTACGACCGGCAATTTGCCGAGCTTCCGCAACTCATCGAACCCGGCGATCTGCTGGTTTTCAACGATACGCGGGTGATCAGGGCGCGGCTCTTCGGGCAGAAAGACAGCGGCGGCCAGGTCGAGGTGATGATCGAGCGTATCGTCGATCGCAGCCACGCCGTCGCGCAGATTCGCGCCAGCAAGTCGCCCAGACCGGGCAGCCGGATCGTCCTTGAAAACGCCTTTGCCCTGACGGTAACGGGGCGCAGCGGAGAACAGTCCGAATTTTTCGCACTCGAATTGTCTGGCGACAGCGATCTTTACACCTTGATCGAGCAGCACGGTCATCTGCCGCTGCCCCCTTACATCACCCACGCCGCAGCGCCTGACGACGAAACGCGCTACCAGACGGTGTTCGCCCGCCATCCGGGTGCCGTTGCGGCACCGACGGCCGGCCTGCATTTCGACGAGGCCATGCTGGCAACACTGCGCGTGAGCGGTGCCGAACTCGCCTGGCTGACGCTGCATGTGGGTGCCGGAACCTTTCAGCCGGTGCGTGTGAAAAATCTCGCCGAACACCGCATGCATGCCGAGCGTTTCGATATTCCGCAAGCTACCGTTGACGCCATCGAGCGCGCCCGCGCCCATGGCGGCCGCGTCATCGCCGTTGGCACCACCAGCCTGCGCGCCCTCGAAGCGGCAGCACAGCGCGGGGAACTGCGCGCCGGAGCCGCCGAAACCGACATTTTCATCACGCCGGGTTACCGCTTCCGCATCGTCGACCGGCTGATCACCAATTTCCACCTGCCGAAATCGACGCTGCTCATGCTCGTCTCGGCTTTTGCCGGTAGCGACACCCTGCGCGCCGCCTATCGCCATGCGGTTGAACAACGCTATCGTTTCTTCAGCTATGGTGACGCCATGCTTCTCGAAAGAACGAACAATGCCCTTTGAACTCCTCGCCACCGATGGCGCCGCCCGGCGCGGACGCCTGACGCTGGCGCATGGCGTCGTCGATACTCCGGTCTTCATGCCGGTCGGCACCTACGGCACGGTCAAGGCCATGACGCCGCGCGACCTGAGCGAGATCGGTGCGCAAATCTGCCTCGGCAATACCTTCCACCTCTGGCTGCGCCCCGGCCTGGAGGCCATTGCTGCGCACGGCGGTCTGCACCGCTTCATGGGCTGGAACGGGCCACTGCTCACCGACTCCGGCGGCTTCCAGGTTTTCTCGCTCGGTGCGCTGCGCAAAATCTCGGAAGAAGGCGTCAAATTCTCTTCGCCGATCAACGGCGACAAGCTCTTCCTGACACCCGAAGAGTCGATGCGCATTCAGCACGTTCTGAATTCCGACATCGTGATGATCTTCGACGAATGCACGCCCTACCCCGCCAGCTTCGACGTCGCCGCCGAATCGATGCGCCTCTCGCTGCGCTGGGCGCAGCGTTCGCGCGACGAGCACAACGCGTTGGGCAACCGCAACGCGCTGTTCGGCATCGTCCAGGGCGGCATGTACGAAGAGCTGCGCGACGAATCGCTGGCCGGCCTCGCCGCCATCGGGTTCGACGGCTTTGCCATCGGCGGCCTTTCGGTCGGCGAGCCCAAGGAGGACATGTCGCGTATCCTTGCCCATACCGCGCCGCGCCTGCCGCAAGACAAGGCACGTTACCTGATGGGCGTCGGCACGCCGGAAGACCTGGTCAATGCCGTGCAGGGCGGAATCGACATGTTCGACTGCGTGATGCCGACGCGCAACGCACGCAACGGCCATCCGTTTACCCGCTACGGCGACATCAAGATCAAGAACGCGCAACACAGGAACGATGCCCGCCCGCTCGAGGAAAGCTGCACGTGTTACACCTGCCGCAACTTCTCGCGCGCCTACCTGCACCACCTGCACCGCGTCGGCGAAATCCTCGGCGCGCAGCTCAATACCCTGCACAATCTGCACTACTACCAGACGCTGATGCGGGAACTGCGCGAGGCGATTGCCACCGGCAAACTGGCCGAAACAGTGGCCCGCTTTCACTCCGGGCGCAGCGAACAGGCCAGAGTGATACAATAGCTCGCTGATTTTCTGACACCTTCCCCTTTTTTACCTTGGAGACAAATGTGCTGATCAGTAACGCTTATGCCCAAACCGCTGCAACGACTGCCGCCGCCGGCCCGATGGACAGCGTCATGCAGTTTCTGCCGATCATCCTGATGTTTGCCGTACTTTATTTCCTGATGGTCCGGCCGCAGATGAAAAAGGCCAAGGAACACAAGGCACTGCTCGATGCGCTGGCCAAGGGTGACGAGGTCGTCACTCAGGGTGGTCTGGCTGGCCGCCTGACCAAGGTCGGCGATGACTTCGTGACGCTTGCCATCACCGATACCGTCGAGATCCAGATGCAGAAACCAGCCATAACGCTGGTCCTGCCCAAAGGCACGCTTAAAAGTCAGTGAGGAGAGAGGAGTGAGGAGTCAGAAGTAAAACCCTACGCCCACGCCTCACTTTCAACTCCTCACTCTTCACTCTTCACTCCTCACTGCCCTCATGAACCGCTATCCGCTGTGGAAATACATCCTCGTCGCCTGTGCGCTGGTGATTGGCTTCATCTATACCCTGCCGAACTTCTTTGGCGAGTCACCGGCCGTTCAGGTGTCGAGCGCCAGGGCCACGCTCAAGGTTGATCTCAAGACACTGGAGCGTGTCGAGAGCACGCTCAAAACTGCCGGGGTTGAAAACAAGGGAACCTTCCTCGACAGCAACGGCGTCAAGGTTCGCCTGCAAGATACCGACACCCAGCTCAAGGCCAAGGATCTGCTTGAAAAGCAGTTCAACCCCGACGCCAGCGACCCGCAGTATGTCATCGCCCTGAACCTGCTCTCCAGTTCGCCGCAATGGCTGACCCGACTCGGCGCACTGCCGATGTATCTGGGTCTCGACCTGCGCGGCGGCGTGCATTTCCTGCTGCAGGTTGACATGAAAGGAGCGCTGACCAAGCGACTCGATTCGATCAGCGCCGATCTGCGCAGCCTGATGCGCGACAAGACGATTCGCCATGGCGGCATCGGCCGTGAAGGTGAGCGCATCGTCATCCGCTTCCGCGATGAGGAAACGCGCAGCAAGGCGCGCCTCACGCTGGACGACAATCAGCCCGATCTGTTGCTTGCCGATCAGGGTGAAGGCACTGATCTGAAGCTGGTCGCCACGCTCAAACCGGCGGCAATGAAGCGTATCCAGGAATTTGCCATCAAGCAGAACATGGGTACCCTGCATAACCGCATCCAACGAACTCGGCGTTGCCGAGCCGATCATTGCTCAACAGGGTACCGACCGCATCGTTGTCCAGTTGCCGGGGGTGCAGGACACGGCCAAGGCCAAGGATATTCTCGGTCGCACGGCAACGCTGGAAATCCGCATGGTCGATGACAGCCCGGGCGCGCTGGAAGCCGCCATCGCCGGCCAGGTTCCGTTCGGCACCGAACTTTACGTCGAGCGCGGCGGCAGGCCACTGCTGGTCAAGAAGCAGGTGGTATTGACCGGCGACCGACTGACCGATGCTCAGCCCGGCTTCGACAATCAAACCCATGAGCCGGCGGTACACCTCAGCCTGGACTCGGCCGGATCGCGGATTTTCAAGGAAATCACACGCGAGAACGTCGGCAAGCGCATGGCCATCCTGCTCATCGAAAAGGGCAAGGGCGAGGTCGTGACGGCACCGGTGATCCGCACTGAAATCGGTGGTGGACGCGTCCAGATTTCCGGCAGCATGAGCACCATGGAAGCCAACGACACGGCACTGCTGCTGCGTTCCGGCTCGCTCGCCGCACCGATGGAGATCATCGAGGAACGCACCATCGGTCCGAGCCTCGGTGCCGACAACATTCAGAAGGGTTTCCAGTCGACGATGTGGGGCTTCGCCGCCATCGCCGTCTTCATGATTTCCTACTACATGCTGTTCGGCCTGGTCTCGGTCATTTGCCTGGCCGCCAACCTGCTTTTCCTGGTCGCCCTGCTCTCACTGCTGCAGGCCACGCTGACGTTGCCGGGAATCGCCGCCATCGCGCTGGCACTGGGCATGGCAATCGACGCCAACGTGCTGATCAACGAGCGCATCCGTGAAGAACTGCGTAACGGGTCGACGCCGCAAGCCGCCATCCACACCGGGTATGAACGCGCCTTCGGCACCATTCTCGACTCCAACATCACCACGCTGATCGCCGGCATCGCGCTGCTGGTCTTTGGTTCCGGTCCGATACGCGGCTTCGCCGTGGTGCACTGTCTGGGCATCCTGACTTCGCTATTCTCCGCCGTGGTCGTCTCGCGGGCACTGATCAACCTGATCTACGGCCGTCGCCGCAAGCTTGAATCGCTGTCGATCGG
The DNA here is from genome assembly GCA_016709335.1 of Candidatus Propionivibrio dominans. Taxonomy (GTDB): domain Bacteria; phylum Pseudomonadota; class Gammaproteobacteria; order Burkholderiales; family Rhodocyclaceae; genus Propionivibrio; species Propionivibrio dominans. Next base: position 8,644 of record JADJNC010000039.1, read on the forward strand.
CCAGATCTGGAAGCCGGGCAACAGCGCCAAAGCGGCGCCCGCCAAATAAGGACTTAAGCAGATGGAATTTTTCCGCATCAAGAAGGACATCCCCTTCATGCGCTACGCGCTGGTGTTCAACGTCATTTCGTTGCTCACCTTCCTGCTCGCCGTTTTCTTTCTGTTCAGTCGCGGACTGCACCTTTCCGTCGAATTCACCGGCGGCACGCTGATTGAGGTGAACTACGCACAGGCCGCCAATCTGGAACAGATTCGCCAAGGGCTCGGTCGCGCCGGTTATACCGATATCGCCGTGCAGAACTTCGGCTCCAGCCAGGATGTGATGATTCGTCTGCCGCTCAGGAGCGAGCAGAACTCGGCCAGGATCGGTGAATCGGTGATGACGGCGCTTGACGCCGAAGCGCCGGGCGCTACGCTGCGCCGCGTTGAATTCGTCGGCCCGCAGGTCGGCAAGGAACTCGCCGAGAACGGCGCAATGGCCTTGCTGCTGGTTATCGTCGGTATCGTGCTCTACCTGGCCATGCGCTTCGAGTGGCGATTCTCGGTCTCGGCCATCATCGCCAACCTGCACGACGTTGTCATCATTCTCGGTTTCTTTGCCTTCTTCCAGTGGGAGTTCTCACTTTCCGTACTGGCCGCAGTGCTGGCCGTGCTCGGTTACTCGGTCAACGAATCGGTCGTCGTCTTCGACCGTGTGCGCGAAACTTTCAAGAAGGTGCGTGGCCTGACGACGCGGCAAGTACTTGACCACGCCATCACCAGTACCATCTCGCGCACCATCATCACGCACGGCTCGACGCAGCTCATGGTGCTGTCCATGCTGCTTTTCGGCGGTGCAACGCTGCACTACTTCGCACTGGCACTGACCATCGGCATCTGCTTCGGAATTTACTCGTCGGTCCTCGTCGCCAGCCCGCTGGTCATGTGGCTGGGCGTCTCGCGCGAGAACTTCATCAAACCGAAGAAGCAGATCGAGGGAGCCAACGAGGACGGCGCGGTTGTCTGAACATTGCTTCTGATTCGATGGATTCTTCTATGTCGAATGACATGGAAACGCTTCACCACCAAGGCAGCGCGAAGCCTCCCTGAAGAGGGACAAAGGACACCAAGAATCACCAAGAAAACAAAAAGTTAACTTGTTCTTCCTTGGTGCCCCCTTGGTGCACTTGGTGACTTGGTGGTTCGCTTTTTCACATTGACTGACTGCAAGGCACTGAAAGATCTCAAGCATTGCCTTGATCGCGCCGTTCGTCCTGCGTGGCAGTTTTGGCGGCTCCGGCGCCTTGATTCCTGTACCGCCCACACCTGTTCCGGTAGCTAAGTGTTGAGCCCTCCGCTGGAAAATGCAAGTTGACACTGCCTGTCAGCCTCGAAGACACTTGAGGCAAATCAAAGGGGGGTTGCAAAATGGATATCAGCATCGTTCTCGAGTTTCTCGTCATTCTGTTCTGCCTGCTGGTCGGCGCGCACTATGGCGGTTTCGCGCTGGGTCTGATCGGCGGCGTTGGCGTGCTGATTTTCACCTTTGTCTTCCACCTGCAACCCGGCAAGCCACCAATAGACGTTCTGCTCACCATCATGGCGGTACTCGGCTGTGCCTCGGTGCTGCAGACCGCCGGCGGGCTCAACGTGATGATGCGCTTTGCCGAGAAAATCCTGCGTCGCCATCCGAAGCAGATTACTTTGCTGGCACCCTGACGACCTGGTCGCTGACCGTGATGTGCGGCACCGGCCACGTGGTGTACACCATGTTCCCGATCATCTACGACATCGCCATAAAGAAGGGAATCCGTCCGGAGCGACCGATGGCGGTGGCGTCGATCGCCTCGCAGATCGGTATCTGCGCCTCGCCGGTATCGGTGGCCGTGGTGTCGATGGTAGCCATTCTCGGCAGATCGCAAGGCATCGACGGACACCCGGTCAGCCTCATCGAACTGCTCTCCGTCGGCATGCCGGCGACGCTCTGCGGTGTCATCGTTGCCGCGCTGTGGAGCATGCGTCGCGGCAAGGATCTGGACAAGGACCCCGTATTTCAGGCCAAACTGCAGGACCCCGAGCAAAAGGCCTACATCTACGGTGAATCATCTACCCTGCTCGACAAGGTCTTCCCGAAGGAAGCCTACTGGGCCACCTGGATATTCTTCGCAGCCATCGGCGCCGTTGTCCTGCTCGGCGCATTTCCCGGGCTGCGTCCTGTGCTCGGTGAAGTCGGCAAGGCCAAGCCGCTGTCGATGAATCTGGCCATCCAGATGATGATGCTCAGTTCCGGCGCCTTGATCCTCATGTTCTGCAAGGTACGCCCGCAGGAAATCCCGAACGGGACGGTTTTCAAGGCCGGCATGGTCGCCGTGATTTCCATCTTCGGCGTCGCCTGGATGGCCGATACCGTATTTGAAGCGCATTTCGAACTGCTCAAGAACTCGCTGGCCGGAGTCGTCGCCACGCAGCCCTGGACCTACGCCATTGTCCTGTTCATTGTTTCAAAGCTGGTCAACAGCCAGGCGGCGGCCATCGCCGCCATCGCGCCGATTGGCGTCAGCCTCGGTGTCGACCCGAAGATCATGGTCGCCTTCCTGCCGGCGGCATACGGTTACTTCATCCTGCCAACCTATGCCAGCGATCTGGCCTGTATCGGATTCGACCGCTCCGGTACAACACGCATCGGCAAGTTCGTCATCAACCACAGCTTCATCATTCCCGGTCTGATCGGCGTCGGAACGGGTTGCCTGGTGGGCTGGCTGATAGTCAAAGTGCTTTTCTGATTTGCCGCTGCCCCATGACGTCCTGGTCCGTGCCAGGACCTCGCTAGTTAACGGCATGGCATAAGAAGTTTGAACACTCAAAACGCAAACACGTGTTTGATGCGCAGCGTTTTCTTCTCCTCGATCAAGGCCAATAGCCGGTCAATATTGGGATGCTTTCCCGGATGCGCACGGGCATCGTCAGTGTGCTCGGCAAAGAGTTCGAGCCCCTTTTTCGCCGCATCCGGCGTAATGGCGCCAAAAGTTTGCGCCAGATGATTATAGACAGCCAGCGAGCCCTGGCTTCCCGTCTTGTTCTCGATGGCAACCAGCACATTCCCTTCGGCATCAAGCAGATTGATCGCCGCCAGATGAGAAATACCAGGTAACTTCTTCAGATTCAAAGCAAATTGCGACACGAATTGCGCTCCTGTTTATGCCGTTGGCTGATCATGACTTGCCGCGTTGATGCAGAACTCCCCAGATCAACCCCGTCGTCACACAGGCTACCACCACGCCCATGGAGAACCCCCAGGTAGCATTGTCCGTACCGACCAGTGAAGAATACACGGCGGCGACAATGCCGCCGACCATGAGACCAACAATCGCGCCGATGTATGCGCCGCGCATGAGCGCGCCCTGATGACCGTCGTCACCGCAACAATACGGGCAATGCAGCGAGCCCTTCGGCAATTCTCGCTCGCAAGAAGGACAGACCACGTGCTGCACAACGGGTTCGTCGATCATATCCGCCTCGCCAGTTCAGCAGCCTTGCCGGTGTAAGTCCACGGTGTCAGTTCGAGCAGTTCGGCCTTGGCCGTGGCCGGGATTTCCAGCCCCTGCACGAAGGCCTGTATTCCCTCGCGGGAAATGTGCTTGCCGCGGGTCAGCTCCTTGAGTTTTTCGTAAGGGTTGGCGATTCCGTAACGGCGCATCACCGTCTGGATCGGCTCGGCGAGCAGCTCCCAGTTGGCATCAAGATCGTCGTGCAGGCACTCGGGGCTGGCTTCGAGCTTGTTCAGACCGCGCAGCAAGGAGTCATAAGCAAGCAGGGTATAGCCCAGAGCGACGCCCATATTGCGCAGCACGGTCGAATCGGTCAGGTCACGCTGCCAGCGCGAGATCGGCAGCTTCTCGGAGAGATGCCTGAGCAAGGCGTTGGCCAGCCCGAGATTGCCTTCGGAATTCTCGAAGTCGATCGGATTGACCTTGTGCGGCATGGTCGATGAACCGATCTCGCCGGCCTTGAGCTTCTGCTTGAAGAAGCCGAGCGAGATATAGCCCCAGACATCGCGATCAAGATCGAGCAGGATGGTGTTGACCCGGGCAAAGGCGTCGAACAGCTCGGCCATGGCGTCATGCGGCTCGATCTGGATGGTATAGGGGTTGAATTCGAGACCGAGGCTTTCGACAAAACGCCGGGCGAAACCCTCCCTCTCGTAACCCGGATAGGCGGCGAGGTGCGCGTTGTAGTTGCCGACGGCACCATTGATCTTGCCAAGCAGGCTGACCGCAGCGATGCGCGAACGACCGCGCTCCAGGCGAAAAACAACGTTGGCCATTTCCTTGCCAAGGGTAGTCGGTGTGGCAGGCTGACCGTGGGTGCGCGACATCATGGGCTGAGCGGCATGCTCATGCGCAAGATCGCGCAGGCGCGTCACCAGACGGTCGAGCATCGGGAGCATCGTCTCGTCGCGTGCCGCCTTGAGCATCAGAGCATGCGCGAGATTGTTGATATCCTCTGAAGTACATGCAAAGTGGATGAACTCCGCCACCCGCATCACCTCGGCGTTGTTGGCCAACTGCTGCCTGATCCAGTATTCGAGTGCCTTGACGTCGTGATTGGTGACTGCCTCGATGGCCTTGACCCCGGCCGCCTGTTGCGGATCAAGCCGGCAAGCAGTTGCTCCAGAGCCGCCACCGTCATCGGCGAAAATGCCGGGATCTCGGCGAAATGCGGCTCGGCAGCCAGCGCCCTGAGCCATTCGATCTCGACTTGCAGACGACGGCGGATCAGGCCGAATTCAGAAAACTGCGCGCGCAGTGCATCAACCTTGGCGGCATAGCGGCCATCAAGTGGCGATAGTGATGTCAGGGCACTAAAAATCATGGAACTCATCCTTTGCGGTTAGCCTTCTATTCTACCCGTCCGGAAAAATCTCCAGCGAACTGATCGCGGCGGGAATGTTATAATTTGGTGAAATTTTTCGTCAACAGGCAGCCAATGAAGCTTATCGGATCACTCACCAGCCCCTACGTCCGCAAGGTGCGCATCGTTCTGGCCGAAAAGAAAATCGATTACGATTTCGTGCTTGACTCCCCCTGGACTCCTGAATCGAATATTCCGGATATCAATCCGCTCGGCAAGATCCCGGTGCTGGTGCTTGACGACGAGACGGTACTGTTTGATTCGCGGGTAATCAGCGAATACCTCGACAATGTCGCTCCGAACAACAAGCTGATGCCCGCGCCAAACCGCGAGCGGACCGAGGTCAAGCGCTGGGAAGCGCTCGCTGACGGCATTTGCGATGCCGCCGCACTGTCATTTCTCGAGAAAAAACGTCCTGCCAAACAGCAAAGCGCCGACTGGATCGAGCGTCAGGAAAACAAGATTCTGCGCAGCCTCGACTACATGGCCGAGCAACTCGGTGAAAACAACTGGTGCATGGGTACGCACTTCACCTTGGCTGAAATCGCCTCGGGTTGCGCACTCGGCTACCTTGCCTTCCGCTTTCCCGAGATCGACTGGAGCAAAAAGCACCCCAACCTCGCCCGCCTGTACGCCAAGCTGATGCAGCGAGCGGCGTTTGCCGACACCGTTCCGCAGGGCTGATCGTTTTATCAGGGGCCGCCGGCTGGGATCACCGTCCTGCCTGCTGAAATGCCAATAGCGTTGGCAACAAGCCGTAAGCAGGTCGACCGCTAACAGCGCTTTGTCTGCCCCAAAGGGTCTGTTTAACAAGCTCGCAACTCAGGTTGAAGTGTTCCTGAAGGCGTTTTGCCAACAACGACTAGCTCGATAACGAGGCATGCTCCCAACGGAAAGCGATCTGCCTGTTGTTTTTAAGATACTCGAGCAGCCTGACCGGCGTCATCAGGGCGGTGTTGCCGAGAAATTCCGGATTGGGGATGTTGAATACGGCAAGGTCGCGGTCGACAATATCCAGGCCATTGTCCGATGCCAGTTCGACAAGCTGTGTCACCCTTTCAGTCACCGATTGCGGCGAGGTATAGGGCACCAGTATCCAGAAGTCATTACCTTCACGGGCAACCAGATCGGTTTTGCGGAAAGCCTGGCGCAGTTGTTTCGCGAGTTGGCATAGCATATCCAGGGCCTGCTTTGCCCCGTAAGTGTTACCCAGTGATTCCCTGTTGTGAAAACAGACGTTGATCAACCCGAAGTTCAAGGCCTCGGGGTTGCGCTCGTGTAGAGCCATCAGCCACTCCAGGGTAATCATGAAACGATCATGGGCATCGATTTCTTCTTGCATAAAAACACCTTAGGGTTATCGCCTCAATGGCTGCAATCTAGCACCTAAGCCGTCAATGGGGCAAGCTGAGTGTGCCAGGCTCGCTCACAGGGAAAGACGTTTGAACACCCGCTCCGGGATGTGCCGGATGATGAACATGATCAGGTACCAGAATCCGGGCAGATAGACTTCGTCGCTTTTCCTGTCGATTGCCCGCACGATGCCACGCGCGATGCTTGCCGGTTTAGCCCACAGCGCACCCTTGCTGAACGCCGCCGTCATCGGCGTATCGACGAAGCCCGGCTTGATCGTCAGCACGTGCACGCCCTTCCTGGCCAGACGATTGCGCAGGCCCTGCAGGAAGAGACCGACCATACCCTTTGCCGCACCATAGACGTAATTGCTCTGCCGGCCACGATCCCCGGCCACCGAACCGATGACGGCCAGGCTTCCCCTGCCCTGCGTCTCGAACTTTTCACCCAGCAGTGTAGCCAGCGCAACGACCGACAGTCCGTTGCAGTCGATTTCCCTGAGCGTCAACTCGACCGAAGCTTGGCATGCCTTCTGGTCCGGCAACGAACCGTGGGCGATGAGCGCGACGTCCAGCCCGCCGATAGTCAGTTCGGCCGCTTCGAGCATGGCCCCATGCGCCGGAATGTCGCAGGCATCCATCACGAAACTGCCCACCGCAGCAGCTCCGCGCACACGCAAATCGGCGGCAATCACTTCGAGCCGATCGGCCCGGCGCCCCACCAGAAACAGCGCATCCCCCCGCGCCGCCCAAAGCCGCGCCGTCGCCTCGGCGATGGCCGAAGTCGCACCAATGATCAGGATTCTCTGCATGAAACCACTCCCAAAACTGCTGATCGGTAAAGTTCAAGTGCTTCACCACCAAGTCACCAAGTTCACCAAGGGGGCACCAAGAAAAGCCATGTTATCTTTTGGTTTTCTTGGTGAATCTTCGTGTTCTTGGTGTCTTGGTGGTGAAGCTTTTTCCATGCCTTTTAAAACCACTGACTATCACGGCAGAACCCGCCGCGCAAAACCGGATGAAAACTTCGGATCAATATACGGCATGAATTCGCTCAGGCGTGGAGTGCTGCGCCGGAAAAACTCGCCGCTCATGCGTGCATCCTTGGCCGCGTAGAGACGTCCGCCGGCGGCTCCGACCATGGCATCGAGGCGTTCGAACAACGCCAGCGTCGGCGCCCCCCGATTCGGGAAATCGAGAGCCAGCGTCACGCCCGGCATCGGGAAAGACAGCAGGCCAGGGCTGGTCAGATGGCCGAAGGTTTTCAAAACGGCGAGGAAAGACCCCTGCCCGCTCGCCGCAATGAAGCGCAGGATATCATCCAGCGCCGTGCGCGCGACCATCGGCAAAACGAACTGATACTGGTAAAAAGCCTGCCGGCCGTACAGCCGGTTCCAGTGCGCGACGGCGTCTAGCGGATAAAAGAACGGCTCGTAGTGCACCACGGCCTGCGCCGGCAAGGGACGATGATAATAGGCCTGATTGAAGACGCGCAGCGACGCCCCATTGACCAGCGAGAAGGGCCAGTCCGGTGGCAACGTCAGCGGCAGACTCCCGGGTTTCCCGGGCACGTCCGCCAGGTCACCAGCGGCCGCGTGGTCCCCCGCCACGAAGATGCCGCGCGGCGTTGCCGCCAGGCAGTCGATCCACGCCACCGTGTACTCGTGACTGGCCTCTGCCGTGGCGTTGCGCGAAAAAAATTCATCCAGCCCGTTAAAGCGGTAGTTCTCGATGGCCATGCCAACGCCGGCAATCCGCTTCAACTCCATCTCGACCCAGGTGATCAGGCCGGTCAGTCCCAGCCCGCCAATCGTCGCCGCGAACCAGTCCGCATTTTCGCCGGGCGAACAGAGGCGGCGGGAACCGTCGGAACGCAGCAGTTCGAAGCGCCGCACATGACATCCGAACGTCCCTGCGCCGTGGTGGTTCTTGCCGTGAACGTCATTGGCAATGGCACCACCGACGGTGATGAACCGTGTTCCCGGCGTTACCGGCAGAAACCAGCCGCGCGGAACAAAGACATCGAGAATCTCGGAGAGAAGGACTCCGGCTTCACAGCGCAGCACGCCGCTGGCCTCGTCAAAGGCGATGAAACGATCCAGGCCACGCGTGTGCAGCAGGGTCGCGCCACCGTTCAGACAGACATCGCCATAACTGCGTCCATTGCCGTAGGCCAGCAGGCTGCCGTCAAGCTCCGGCAGCGCCGCCGCCCGCTCAGCCCACCAGCGTTCGTATGCGGCCGCATCGCCAGGTAATCGCCCCCATGAACGCAGTGTCATATCAGCGTGTCCTGGTCAGGAAAATCGCACCCAGCCCGACCGCAAACCACAGCGTCGCCAGTCGGCAGATCAGCGTCGCCGTGACCGCCGCCGGCTCGGGGAAACCGTTCACTACCAGCAGGCCGATCATGGCCGCCTCGCTGCTGCCGAGGCCGCCGGGAAGAAAGGAAAGCGCACCGACCAGCATGGCAAAGGCATAGATGAAGACTGCCGTCGTCAGCGGCAGTGGATGCCCGAGCGCAGCGAGCAGCCACCAGAAACCGAAGCCTTCGGCAAACCAGGCAAGGACCCCGATTGCCAGACCCATGGCCATCGCCGTCACTGAAAAACAGCGGCGAAAATGCAGGACGATCTCGCACAACTTGGCCAGCAGCCTTGCCCATTGCTGTGTTCGTTTCATTGCCCAGTTATCGATGGCCGTGATCAACCCCGTCCACTGCACCAGCACCAGGAAAACAATAACAGCGGCCAGCGCCAGCCCGACCACCGGCCGCGCCGGGGCATAAGCCCACAGCCCGACGGCGGTAAGTACCAGGATGGCCAGCAGATCGCTGACCCGCTCGGCGAAGAAGGCAGCCAGACTGGCGGGCGCCGGCACGCCATGAGGCTTGAGCAACAGCGAACGCAGCGTCTCGCCGAGTTTGCCGGGGCTGGTGGTCAGGGCGAAACCGGAGAAATAAACCGCGAGGTTGATGCGCCAGGGCACCGGTGCGTCAAGCAGCGCCAGGTAACGCGCCCAGCGCAGAAAACGCAGCAGGTAATTGCCGAGCGATAGCGCCAGCAGACCGATCAGCACCAAAGGGCCGACCTGAACGACGGCCGCCACCACCTCCCGCCAGCCTGCCCACAGCGAAAGCCCAAGATAGCCAAGCGCCGCCAGCGCAACGCTCCAGAGAACGGCGCGAAACGGAAGCTTGAGTGAAGGAGGAAGACTCAAAAGCAAGCGCCTTCAACACAGAGGGCGCAGAGGCGCAGAGAACGCCGAGATTTTTTTGAAAGGCAGGACACGAGTTTTTTCTCGGCGAGCTCTGCGTCTCTGCGTTCTCTGCCCCACGGGATTTGCTTTGCGGCACGTCGAAAGCGCTTTTCCATCTTTAAACTCAAACGATCACCCCCCCGCCCAGACAAACCCGGCTCTCGTAAACCACCACCGATTGCCCCGGAGTGACCGCCCACTGAGGTTCGGCAAACTTGATGTAGCAGGAAGCGGCATCGATGCGCTCAATCTCGCACGCCGCATCGGCCTGCCGGTAGCGTGTCTTGGCGCCATAGACCCAGTGCGTATGCGGCCTTTCGCCGGAGATCCACGACAACTGTCCGGCGCTCAGATCATCGACCAGCAGCGCGGGGTGGGAATGGCCCTGCACGACGTAGAGCACATTGCCGGCCATATCCTTCCTGGCCACGAACCAGGCATCGTGATCGCCGCTGGCGCTGCC
>JADJNC010000040.1 GCA_016709335.1 Candidatus Propionivibrio dominans
AGCAGCGGCAGGTGATCAAGCTTGACCAGATTATCGCGCCGCAGGCTGGCGTCGATGGTAAGTACTTGCTCCTGACGCAACCAGCGTAAACACCAGTAACGCTCCATACCGCGCTGGAATTAGGCGTAGGCGCTGTAGGTCAGGTCGAAATCGCGCAGGGCGGCGAACAGGGCGTCCGATTTGGCCTTGAAGTACGGCGTCTCGCCGTTCAGGCAGGCGATCAGTTGCCACTGGTTGAGCAGGTCGACGTAGCGGCGCAAGGGCGAGGACGTCCAGGCGTACTGGGCAACGCCCAGCCCTTCGTGCGCCTGCGGCGAGGTCGTCATGCGCACCTTGCCGCCGGACTGGGCGCGGTAGATCGCTGCTATGCCTTTTTCAGCGAGCAGGCCGCCCCAGGTGCTGTTGGCGACGATCATCAGTTCGGCGACCAGCTTGTCGAGCGGGCTGCCGCGCCGGCGTTCGCTGATGCCCACCCGGCAGTTTTCGGCATCGGCCAGATCGCCTTCGATGGCAAAGTTGTAATCGCTGTTGCCGTGCATCGCCGAGGGCTTGCCGCGCCGGCCTTCGCAGGCATTGGCCAGGTGCCAGAGCGTTTTCAGTTCATCGCGAAACGGGAGCTGGGGCAGGCACGCAGGCAGGATTGCGGGCAGTCCGGCGGCCAGCGTCTGCTCGTTGAACAGGGGCTCGATGTCGTGGTGACGCAGGTTGGCAACGATAGTAACCAGCTCGACCCGCGATTCGTGGGCAACGATCTCGAATTCGGGCGACACCGTCAGATAAAGCGAGACGGCCGGGCAATCGCGACCGGCCGACAGCGTGAAGTTCTCGACCGCCGCTTCCGGCAGCATGGTGATCTTGCTGCCCGGCATGTAAACGGTGGATAGCCGTTCGCGCGCCATGACATCGAGCGGCGAACCGGGGGCAAATCCCAGAGCCGGTGCCGCGATGTGGATACCCACACGCCAGCCCAGCCCGGGCAGCGTTTGCAGCGAGAAGGCGTCGTCAATCTCGGTGGTCGCCGCATCGTCGATCGAGAAGGCCTGAACGGTGGCGCGTGGCAGGCCTGATGGCGGCAAAGGAATCTCGGTGGCCGGAAAGTCAGTACCGTGCGGGAAGTATTCGAGCAGAAAACGCTGCACGTGGTAATCGTACGCCGAACGGATGGCGCCGCATTTATCGAGCAGGTGCACGGCGGACAGACCGGTCTCGGCGCAGGCGGCTTCCAGTGCCCTGGTTTCGAAGCGATTGCGATCGGGCTTGTAAAGCAGTTGATTGAGCAGCGGCGGGAACTCCGGCGGCAGCGTGAAGGCCTTGAGTTCGCCAACCATGCGCTCGATGGCTAGCGCTTGTTGACGCTTCTTTTCAAGACCGGCCAGAGCGGCTGCGAGAATGTCTGGAGGGGCCTTGCGGAAACGCCCCTTGCCCTTGCGATGGAAGTAGATGGGCGCTGAATGCAGGGCCAGCAGGAGCGCAGACGCTTCGAGCGAAGTCGCTTTGTGCCCCGAGCCTCCGAAGTAGTCGTCGGCAAAATCAGAAAAGAAAATTCGCCATCGCCCGCACACTCCCAAAGAAACTCGATATCGATACCCTTGGCCAGGGATTCGGCACGACTCAACAACTCGCCCGGCGCCGGTTCCTTGTAACGCAACAGAACATTGGCCGACTTGATCTTGGCGCGCTTGCCGGAGGCCATCTCGACCTGCAACGAGGCTTCGTTGTCGGTCAGGATGGTGGCGGTTTTGAAGGCGCCGTCTTCTTCAAACAGAACATGCATTGGCAGGATTATAACCCGCAAAATTCAAGCAGTTGCGGCAACAAATCCGGAAAACGGGTGAAGCTGTGATCGCCGCCCGCCAGCACCTGCTGGCGGCAACCGGCGTAGCGCGCCAGCGCAAGACGATAGTCAAGTACTTCGTCGCCGGTTTCAACCAGCAGCAGGTAGCGTTCAGGCGTCACTTGCGGCAATTCGAGTGTGCGCAACTGCTCGACGTGTTCGGCAGTAAATTCGAAGGTTTCGCCGGTGTACAGATTGGTCTGGGTGCCGATGAATTCGCTGAACGGGATCGGCGCGACGACCACGGGGTTGATCAATACCGCCCGCAGGTCGTGCTTTTCGGCCAGACAGGTGGCGTAAAAGCCGCCAAGCGAGCTGCCGACCAGCGTCAATGGACGGGCCTGAGCGCCGATGATCGCCTCGGCCTGCGCGATGGCCTCAAGCGGGACGGGTGACAGTGCCGGACAGAAGAAACGCCCGTCCTGCCCGCGCGCACTCATCGTGTCGGCCAGAAGCCTGGCTTTCCACGACGCCGGCGACGAGCAGAAGCCGTGCAGATAAAGAATGCTGGCGCTCAATGATTTGACCAGGCAATCAGATCCAGTTGCCAGGTGACCAGCACCACGATGCCAAAGGCGATGCGGTACCACGCGAAAATGCTGAAATCATGAGAGCTGATGTAACGCAGCAGACCGCGCACTGCCCAGAATGCCGAGATGAAGGCCGCGACAAAGCCTACCACCCACATGCCGATATCGTCGACAGAGAGCAGCGCGCGTTCCTTGTAAAGCTGATAGACGCTCGCCAGGATCAGCGTCGGAATGGCCAGGAAAAAAGAAAACTCGGTCGCTGCGCGTCGCGACAGGCCAAAGAACAAGCCGCCGATGATCGTCGCCCCCGAACGCGAAGTGCCGGGAATCAGCGCCAGTGCCTGCGCCAATCCGAGCTTCATGGCGTCGAGCAGCGAGAGTTCGTCGAGCGACTCGACGCGTATGCGATGCTCACGGCGTTCGGCCCAGAGAATGATCAAGCCGCCGACAATGAACGCCGTCGCTACCACCGGTGCGTTGAACAGATAGGCCTTGATCGTTTTTCCGAAGAGCAGGCCGAGAATGGCCAGCGGCATGAAAGCGACAGCGATGTTGAGCACAAAACGCTGAGCTGCCCGCTCACGCGGCAGGCCGAGCACGACTTCGCTGATCTTCGCCCGGTACTCCCAGCAGACGGCGAGAATGGCACCCGACTGGATGACGATCTCGAACAGCTTGCCGCGCTCGTCATTGAAATCGAGCAGGTCGCCGGCAAGGATCAGGTGGCCGGTCGAAGAAACCGGCAGGAATTCGGTCACACCCTCGACGAGGCCGAGAATGAAGGCTTTGAGCAGGAGCAGGAGATCCACGGAGCACTTCCAGACAAAAGGCGCATTCTATCAGCCTGACCCGGAAAGAAGGCTCGGGCAAAAGCGGCAGCAGGGAAAAAAGACGCAGGGCTTGCGAGGGGATTTGCCTTCAGCGCAATACAGGAGGGGTCTGGCGATGGTTGACATCGGCCAGCCGCAAAGCAAGTATGTGCACGGGTCACGATCGCCTGCGTGATCTCCCTGATGCCCGGCTTTGTGCCGGCTCTTTTTCGATGGATATCGACATGGAATTTGAATACACAGATCAACTTCTGGCCGCCCTGATCCCCTTGGGCCTGACGGTAATTTTTCACGGACTGGGCATGGATGTGGTGCGTCGCTGTTACAAACGTTTCAGGCCGCATGTGCTCAACGCTCGGTACATCGGGTTGCGCGCATTTTTCATGATCGGCATCGTCGCCATCATGCTCGTGACACACTTTTTCGGTGTGGTCATCTGGGCCGGGTTTTACTTTCTGGCCGGCATCCTCACCAGTGCGCAGGATGCCATGCTGTTCTCGATGCTGAGCTACACCACCATTGGAGCGCCCCATACATTACACGGGCACTGGATCGGTTTCGGCGGCTTCGAGGCGATGACCGGCATGCTGATGTTCGGCTGGTCGACAGCAGTCCTCGCCGCCGTGGTGCAGAAGATTCACGCCATTGAAGAATAGCGACGAAAAAAGCCAGTGCGTTTACGGGTTGCCCGCCGTGTCTTATCAGAACGCAAACTGCGCAAATTTCTGGCCGGTGGCGGCCAGCACGCCAAGCCAGGCCGGGCTGTTCAGGTCGAGCTGTTTCTTTTGCCGGGTGAGCAGTTCGATCGGCACATGGGTGAAGGTGTCGTGCTGGAACCCGATGACCAGGCCGGTCTTGCCGGCCATTGCCGCGTGCACGGCGTTGCGCGCAAAGAAATCGCAGAGGATGGCGTCCTCGGCGCTGGCCGGAACGCTGCGGATCATGTAGCTCGGGTCAAAGTAGCGCAGGGCAAACGGGATGTCCTTGGCCTTGAAGTAGTCTTCAATCCTCTCACAGAGGAAGTGGCCGATGTCCTTGGACTTGAGGTTGCCCGAGGCATCGTAATGTTCATCTCCGGCTTCCAGCAGATGCTGGCCGGCACCTTCGGCGACGAGAATGACGGCGTGTGCGCGCTTGACCACGCGCCGCTTGAGCGCGGCGAGGAAACCGTCTTCGCCTTCGAGGACGAAGGGTACTTCAGGCACCAGCGTGAAATTGACGTCCTGGCTGGCGATCGTTGCGCCGGCGGCGATGAAACCGGCATGACGGCCCATGATCTTCACCAGCGAGATGCCGTTATGCACGCTGTGCGCTTCGGTATGCGCGCAGTTGATCGCCTTGGCCGCTTCCTCGACGGCGGTGACGTAGCCAAAGGTGCGCGAAACGAAAGCGACGTCGTTGTCGATGGTCTTCGGGACGCCGACTACGGCCAGCGCATGACCGCGCAATTTGGCTTCCTGATAGATCGCCTCGCCACCACGCTGGGTGCCGTCGCCGCCGATGACGAACAGCATGTTGATCTTGCGCCGGACCAGGTTGTCCACCGCCACGCTCACATCGACCGGCCCACGCGAGGTATTCAGCACGGTGCCGCCTTCCTTGTGGATATCCTCGACGAACTTCGGGGTCAGCGGGATCGGCTCGGAACCGCGCCAGGGGTCGAGGCCCTGATAGCCGTTCACAAAGCCAAGGATTTCTCGCACCCCATAGCCATGATGCAGTTCAAGAACGAGCGAACGGATGACGTTGTTCAGTCCGGGACACAGCCCGCCGCAGGTGACGATGCCGGCGCGCGTTTCCTTCGGGTCGAAAAAAAGTTTTTCGCGAGGGCCGGCGACTTCAAACAGGAGTTCCTCTTTCGGCGGCGCATCGGGATCGACGATGACGTTGAAAAGAACACGCGCCTTGTCGCTCACGTGGAAGGGAAGCGGCGACGGAAAACGGGCTTCGCCGAGAACGGTGATATTCATGATGGGTTATCCAGGGGGCAGGGTTTTCGGGCAAAGCCGAAGTATCCTCGACGCGGCTGGCCTGGTCAAACCCTGCGGTCTGCCGTGCGGATATGAAATGTATTGAAGCGCTTTCAACGCAGAGTTCGCCGAGGCGCAGAGAACGCCGAGAAAATCCTTGCTGTAACTCTTGATGGCGGCTTTGCGCTGTTCACAATATCCATTATGGTTATTGATAAAATGGGCTATCCGGATACTGTCATTGACATGCTATGGCGTAATGCGGCGCACAAGAGGATGAGTGCCAATGAGAGCGTTGCCGTAATTACTGCAGGGCCGGTTTCGACCCTGAGCCGTCCTTGGTGCTTTGGAAAACCGGACGTTCACGTTTGACTTCAGGGGCGTGGCGTTCTCGTTGGGGATGAGGAGGAACTCAGTATGGCTCAGGAAACAATCGTGTTCCCCTATTATTTCCTAAAGTTTTTTGACATGTTCGGCATGACCCTAACGTATGGTGAAGTACAGCAGCTCGCTGGCCGCTTGGCCCTGCGAAATGCCAAAGCTGAGGATTCCGGATGATGCCGGCTGAAGTTGTATCTCGCCCTTATTGAGGAATAACTCCTTCTCTCCTGTGAGGGTGACATAGGTGCCGTTGCTGCTCTGGTCTATCAGGAAGACAACTCTGTCTCTGATTTCAATTCGGGCGTGGAGCCTGGAGGCATATTCGCCGGTGAGGAGGACATTGGAACTCCGATCCCGTCCCATGGTGAACGGCACACCGGAGGTATCCCAGGTGTAATGGTGATCGCCTAGCGAAACCTGAACCTGCCGGGCTCGATGTTCCGCTTCCTCTGCCGGGGCTTCCGACGCCCGGGATAGTAGATTGTCTGCGATCAGGGTTTGGTCGAACTCGGGTGCTATGGGGATGGTTTTTGGCGGGGAACGCGCTTTCCGGGCTTCCGGATGAGCGGGGGCTGAATGCTCCGCAGGTTTGGCTTGACAGGGGCGAGCATTCAAAAGGGAGAGGGTAACGTGGTGGCCTTCCTGTGCCCAAACATCTTCCGCGTCGTCTGCGGCCGGTTTTTTTCGAATTTCTTCGTAGGCCAGGCTGAGTATGAATATTTCCGTTGCCACCTCGGCGGGAAATCCCCGTCGGTTGCTACGACCACTCCCAAACATCAGGTTTGAGAAATAGCCCTCCATCTCCGGGGTTTCCCACAACTCGACTATCCTGTCCAGGATGCGACCGAACTGGGCTTCCAGTTGATGGGGGTATTTTGACTCGTACCCTTTCAGGTACTGGGCAAGCTTTTCGTTCATTGACGGCTCGATTTGGATTGGAGAAGTTAGATCAAGCTTGCGCTCCCAGTCGGATGCAAGCCCAAAAAACCAGAAAAACCCCTGGCAGCGATTTTACATCCCGCTTGTGTTTTTTAAACGAGCTATACCGAATGGTGGCGATTGGAATACCGTTCCCAGAAAGAATGTCCCGACCGAAAGTAGTAGCAGGCTCATATCGTTGGTGCAGCCTTGGGCTGCTATCTAATGATCCGACCGGCTGGTTTGGGTCGTAACACAAGCTTTGCGCCGTTTTATCGATGTTTTTATACAGTACTAAATGAACGCGTAAACCGGCACGTCGAAATATAGAGCACTAGCTTACACCGGGAAAGCATGAATGGCTGCTTTATGGCAATTTCGCCACCGTAGGGAACTGGCCGTTTGGCGACAACCAGAACCTTCACCATAAGTATAAAATCCCTGCTGTTGCGCTGCACAACAATAGTTCAATCACACAATCCGGTTACCAATATTACGCCGCATTTCCCGGTGTTGAACTGTCAGGCGGCTTTCCCTTGCCCCTTTGAGCGCTAAAATATGACCCAATGAAAACAACGAAACGATTCGCCCTGACCCTCGCGCTGGCCTTGCTTAATGGCGCTGCGCTGGCCGAATGGGTCGAGATTGAAAAATTCGAGGATGGAATACGGGTGTTTGTCGATCGAACGAGCCTTCGCAGAAGCGGCGATATGGCACAGCTTGAACACCTTGTACGCTGGAGCGAGCCGCAGCGTGATGAGGGTTTGCCGGCGTACCTGTCGACAATCGTGCGCACCGCCTACAATTGCACCAGCAAGCGGGAAAAATACCTGTCATCGACGTCCTATGCCGGTGCCATGGGCAACGGCGCCAAAGTGGTCGCGGACGACAATGAGGCGCAAGGCTGGTATTCGATCTCCGAGTCGTCGATGGAAGACAAGCTCTGGAAGATCGCCTGCGGGCTGAATTAACGCCAGGCCCGCTGACCGCGGACAGGACCAGGCACCGTTATTTTCCCGAACAGCGATGCTGTGCTAAGGTAATAATCTCTTGAAAACAATTCCACCTTGAGGACACTGAAATGTCGAAAGATAGACCTACCATCGGAGCCGACGGACTCGCGCTACCGATCCTGCCGCCGGAACGCGATCCGCGTGTCTGGGCGCGCTTGTGCCGGATCATGTTCTACACCCCGGGTTTCCTGGCCCTGTTGCTGCTCAAGGTCGGCGAACCGGCGGGTTTCGGCATCTCGGTTGAACTGCTGATGCTGGGCAGCATGTCGGCCATTGTCGGCGGACTGTACATCGGCACCCAGTCGGAAAGCGCCGGCGCCGACCATTCGTCGCGCATCGGCACCTGGTGCGGGTCGCTGGTGCTCGAGTTGCTGGCCGTGGTGCCGATCCTCTGTGCGGTACCCTCGCTGTTCCATGAGCTGGCCAACAGCAAGCTGCTGCATGCCTTGACCCCCGGCGCCGTGGACATCTCGCTGGGCGCCTCCGAACTGTTGCCGGCAGTAGCGATCCTGCCCTTCATGCTCTATCAGCTCGCCGGCTTCGGCACCCTGCATTACATCGTCTCCAGGCCGATGAACTGGGCCATCAACATCGGCATTCTGGGCTTGATCATCGCCAGCACGGTGGCTAACCGCCAGGGCGCGTTCGGCGTCGAAAAGACGCTGGTCGGGGTGTTGGTCATCGCCATGGTCATTACCCTGTTCTACGGCGTGCTCAAGCTGCGCCAGATGCAGACCCTCTACGACGCAAACTCACCGCCGAAAGCGGCCAAGTAGCCGGCCTGTCGCCGTTTCCGGCCGCCGCAAGCCGGCGCACCGGCAGACGAAAAAAAGCCACCCGTACTTGAGGGTGGCTTTTTTGACCCATCCGGCGGATCAGCCGATCTTGAAGGCCAGCGAATCGCAGCCGGAGTTCAGCGCCACGCTGACCGGTTGCTGGAATGCCGAAGTACCCCACAACTGGCGCGGACCGGGCGAAGAGAAGAGGTCGTCGGCCGACCAGTCGGCCCGGCGGGAGACGAAGTACTTCATTGCGGCGGAATCCATCTTGACCAGCGCCTTCTCGATCACGAACTCGTCCTGGCCATGGCGGCGCTCGATGTTGAGCAGGCCGGTGAGCGGGATCGCCTGCGGTTTGCCGCCGCGGGTCAGGTCGGTCACCGTGGCCATGTAACCGGTGCGGCCATCAAGGATCAGCGAGCCGGCGGTGAGGCCGAGGTTGTAGGTGTAGGCGGCGTCGAACAGCGTTGGCGCACCGCAGCGGCCTTCGTAACCGAGGAAGTGGCAGTGCGCATCGAACGGCACCTTGGCATCGATCTGCTTGACGCGTGCCTTGACCATATCGACCAGCAACTGTTCGGTCGGGATCAGCGAAACCTGCAGGTTGCCGTGCGAGTCGCGGTCGGCAAGCAGCATCCTGACCACATACCCCGGCAGCGAAGCCAGCAGCTTGCCATTGTCGGCGGAAAGCTTGCCCTGGATGAACCCCGCCTTGGCGTCGTCGGCTTGCGCGGCAAACTCGGCCACGTTGTGCGCCAGCGCGTCATTGAGTTCGGCGATCAGGGCGTTCATTTCGGGGATGAACTCGATCAGGCCTTCGGGGATCAGCACCACGCCATGGTTCATGCCCTTCTTCGAGCGCAGCACCACGACCTGGGCGATCTGCTCGACGATCGACGCCAGCGATTGTTTTTTCTCGGCGACTTCTTCCGAAATGATGGTGACTGCCGGCTTGGTTTGCAGTGCCACTTCGATGGTCACGTGCGAGGCCGAGCGGCCCATCAGTTTGATGAAGTGCCAGTACTTGAGAGAAGAGCGGGTGTCCTGCAGGATGTTGCCGACCATTTCGCTGTAGATCTTGGTGGCCGTATCGAAGCCGAAGGAGATCGGCAGCAGGTCACCAATCTGCAGGTCGCCGTCGATGGTCTTCGGCACACCGATCACCTGCACGCCGGAGCCGTCGGCCTTGACGCCGGTGAACAGGAATTCGGCGAGCACGGCGGCGTTGGTATTCGAGTCGTCGCCGCCGATGACGACGATGGCATCGAGGTTGTGCTTGATGCAGGTCGTCTTGACGTCGGCAAACTGCGCGTCGGACTTGATCTTGGTGCGGTCGGTGCCGAGGAAGTCGAAGCCGCCGGTATTGATGATGGTGTCGACGTCGGCATCGGTGATCTCGAACAGGTTGCCGAGCAGCAGACCCTTGGGACCGGGCTTGACGCCGAACAGCGTGTTGCCCTTGCCGAGCACGCGCTTGATGCCGCACACCACATTGTGGCCGCCGGACGCCGGGCCGCCCGAGAACAGCACGGCAACGCGCTTGCCCTGCGCCGCCCTGGCATTGGTGCCGGAAGACGAAAGAACGACGTTGCCCGAAGCTTTGACCGAATTCGGGAAGCTTTTGGCGACGCTGTCGCTGTCCTTGGTGCTCAACACGCGTGAACTGTTCGCGAAGCTGACCGCTTGCGGCTGGGTGGTTGAGCCGAAGGCGGAGCAAACGGGAAGTGGCAACTGGCGCACGGCCGACTCGAAAATCGAATGGTGCGCTTCCATTTTCTGTAACTGTTCTGTCAGAGTGCTCATGGTTCGATCCTTAAAAGAAAAAGAGGTGCAAGACTGCACTTTCACCCATCGGAAAGGGCGCTCGCGGCGTGCCTGAAGCGCTATCACCTTATGATCGCGCCGATCGTCGAAAAACCGTGTGATTCTACCTCAATCGCTGTTGTGGTGTAGTAGTCAGTAAGACCCTCAGAGGCAGTGAAGTAATGGATAACACCTCCAAAGCCGTCATTCCGGCACAAGCCGGAATCCAGTACCTTCCTCTGATTTACATTAAAACGAGAGCACTGGCGAAGTTCTGCTCGGAGCCGTTCGGATTCAAGACAGCAGGGAATTGTCGCGTTGGCGAGCACCGCTTTCAGTAATTCGAGATGTACTGCGCCGGCGCCAAGGCAATCGGAAACAGCGGTTTCGAGAGCAGCGCCCGTGCCGAGGCTTCGGTGATCGAGATGCAGGCGCCATATTGCGGATCGCCGCCCCTGGCCTGGAAGCGCTGCACGGCGGTGACGATGCCGACCAGCCGTCCCTCATTGTCGAGAAGCGGGCCGCCCGATGAGCCGGGGCGGCAATAATTGGTGGTGATCAGGAATGTTTCACCGCTCCGTTCGACCGGGGCGCGGAACGATCCCTCAGACCAGATGATGTCGCTCGAACCCCGGGGTGGCCAAAAGTGTACACCGTGTCGCCCTGGCGCAACGCAGCCCAACTGCCCCAGGCAATGCTGTCGCTGCCGGCTCCCGGTGCCAGCAGCAGGCAGGCGTCCTCGTCATCGAGCCGTGCGTACTTTTCCACTTTGCTGACTTTATCGGTCGTGCTGTTGATGACTACCAGTCCGTTGGTGGCGCCGCCAGCCAGGACGTGGCAGTTGGTAAGAATGCGATCCGGGCCGATCATCACCCCGGAGCCGGAACGATTGCGCTGACGGATAGCGAATACTGACCACGAAACATAGCGGGCATCGAACCCCGGCGGTTTGGCACCGCGCGATTGCATGACCTGTGTTGTCGCCAGCGTCGGCGCGGCAGAAACTGTAGTCTCGCGGCTGGCGATTGCCGCAGGGGCCTCATTGGGTGTTGCCGCTTCGGCTGGAGTGGGCGGCGACGGGGGCGTTTCTCCGGCACCGGCTTCCACTGCCGGCCTGCTGGCGACGACCGGCGTCGCCAATTTCGGCGCGGGCTTCTTGTTGAACCAGAACAGACCGGCAGTGCAGGCCACGACGAGGATCAGAAAGAGCCAGTTCCTGGCGCGCGAATTTCGCTGCGGAGCCACATCGTATTCGCTGTCGATGGTTTCGCTGACCGCGAGCTGCTGTTTCAGCTTGCGCTCGTAGGCAGCGCGACGTTCCGGGTGGCGCAAGGTGTCGTAGGCTACGCGGACCAGAGAGAGCGCATCGGAATTCCCCTGCAGGGCCTGCTCGCGCTCGAGGAAGGCCGCCTCGATGGCTTCGGCAGTGGCCTCCGGTGCAATGCCCAGGGCGGCGTAGAGAGTATTCGGGCTGCTCATGTTTCGGCTCAGTGCGGTGCTCGGAATAGCTGAATTGTAATATGCCTCGCCCGAACCGGGCACCAGGTCGGCGCGCGGGTCGGCGGGTGGGGGGTGGCCAGTGGCCTGAGACTGCGGGTGTCAGAGAATGTGTCCAAACTTCGCCGAATAGACTCCGGGGCTGCGTCATTCCGGCAAAAGCCGGAATCCAGTACCTTCCTCTGATATCCATTAAAACAATCAGATAAACGAACTGGACCCCGGCTTTCACCGGGGTGACGAGCGTTGAAATCAGGCAGTAATGATTTTTTCACAGACTCTCGGTGACAAGGCATGCATGTATACTCACGCCCTCTCCCTTTTTCCGATCGATTCAACGCATGACAATCCTTGCTTCGGCTTTCGGCCGATGGCGCAAATGGCAGCCGACCCTGCGTGTCGAAACGCTGGCCCTGATCGCCAGCCTGTACTTCTCGCTTGCCTTTAACGGGCTGTTCTGGAAGTCCTGGCTCGCCGGACGTTCATTCGCTCAAGCAGACACCTGGCTGTTTGCCGCCTGCCTCTTCGTCGCGCTAACGGCGCTGCACTTTATCCTGCTGTGCCTCGTCCTCAACCGCTGGACGGCAAAGCCCCTGCTTGGGCTGCTGATCGTGGTCACCGCCTTTGCGGCGTATTACATGAGCACCTTCACCGTGTTTCTCGATCCGAGCATGCTGCGCAATGTGTTGCGCACCGATGTCAAGGAAGCGGGCGAATTGTTCAGCGTCGGCATGTTGCCGCATCTGTTTTTTTATGCGCTGCTGCCCCTGCTGCTGCTGTTCCGCATACGTCTGCGCCGTGATTCCTTCCGGCGCGCCGTGCTGGTTCGTCTCCTTTCGATTTTTCTCGCCCTGCTTGTTGTCGCCGGATCGCTGCTGCTGATCTTCAAGGACTTGGCGCCGCTGATGCGCAACAACAAGGAGATTCGCTACCTCATTACGCCGGGTAATTATCTTTACTCGCTGGCGCGGGTGCTTGGTGCTGATGCCAGCGCGGCCACCCGCCCGCGCGAACCGGTCGGCCTCGATGCGGTGAAGGCCGAGAGCTGGCAACAACGGAAAAAGCCGGTGCTCTTCGTCATCGTGGTCGGCGAGACGGCGCGTGCCGCCAACTGGGGTTTGTCGGGCTACACACGGCAGACAACGCCGGAACTCGCACAACTCGATGTGGTCAACTTCAGTCAGGTGACAAGCTGTGGAACCAACACGGAGGTTTCGTTGCCCTGCATGTTCTCGGTTTACGGGCGACGCAAGTACGACGATGACAAGATCCGCAACAGCGAGTCGCTGCTCAACATACTTGATCGAGTCGGCATGAAGGTGATCTGGCGGGATAATCAGTCCGGTTGCAAGGGGGTCTGTACGGGGGTCGAGGAGCACAAGCTTGGAAACTCCAAAGTATCCGAATGGTGCGACGGGGATCGTTGTCTCGACGAAATCCTGCTGCACGGTCTCGACGGCATCCTGGCCGATAGCAAAGGCAATCTGGTATTGGTGCTGCACCAGCTCGGCAACCACGGCCCCGCCTACTTCAAGCGCTACCCGCCGGCTTTCCGCAAGTTCGAGCCGGTATGTGAAACGGCGGATCTGGCCAAGTGCTCACGTGAGGCGGTGGTCAATACCTATGACAACGCCTTGCTGTACACCGATCACATGCTGGCGCAGACGATTGCCTTCCTCAAGCGGCAGGACGGCAAATTCGATACGGCAATGATCTACCTCTCCGATCATGGCGAGTCGCTCGGAGAAAGCGGGCTGTATCTGCATGGCGTCCCGTACTCGATTGCGCCGAAGGTGCAGGTCGAGGTGCCCATGGTGATGTGGTTCTCGCCCGGTTTTGCTGCGAGTTTTTCGCTTGACAAGGGCTGCCTGAAACAGCGTTCCGGCTTGCCTGCATCGCACGACAATCTGTTTCATACGGTACTCGGTCTGCTCGATGTGCGCACCGGGGTTTACGAGCGTTCAATGGATCTGTCGGCAACGTGCCGGCCTTGATAATCAACAAAGGAGTCATCATGACCAAAGCATTCCTGGTGCTTGCCGTACTTTGCCTTTCCACGCTGACGGCGCGTGCCGAGATCATCAACATCGACAACGCCGAGCTGGCGCGGCTGGCGGCGAGTGGTGTTCCGGTGATCGATATCCGTACCGCAGGCGAATGGAAGGAAACCGGGGTGATTGCCGGTAGCCGGCTGCTCACCTTCTTTGACGAGAGCGGGCGAAGCAATCCGCCGCAATGGCTGGAGAAGCTCAAGCCGATCGCCAGACCCGAGCAGCCGGTGATCCTGGTCTGCCGCAGTGGCAACCGCACCAGAGCGGCAGCGCAGTTCCTCGCGGAACAGGCCGGCTACAAGACGGTTTACAACGTCAGCCAGGGGATCAAGGCGTGGTCCGGCGACGGGCGGCCGATGGTTCCGCCATCAACTTCGATGGCGGTTTGCGCACCGGGGTCGCGCTGCTGAAAATTATCCTGGGGAATCGCTGATAAGCGGTCACACCAGCGCACCCCAGGAGTGTTTCCTTCGGGGCAGAAGCCGGTGTCCAGTGCCTTGACTTTTCAACGCCCTGATCGCGCCGCCGCCGCACAGATCGCGTCGGCGAAGACCTCGCTCAGAGCCACAGGAAAATCATGCCCCATTCCCTCGATCACCCGCATTTCTGAATCCGGAATAGTGTTGGCCACATCCTCGCCGCAGGCCAGTTGAATCAGCGGGTCGGCGCGGCCATGGACGACAACGCTCGGGCAGGTGATCGTTCTCAGAAGCGGGCGAAGGTCGCCGCTGGCAAGCAGGGCGCCGAGTTGCCGGGCGACACCCTGGGGGTAGAAGCCGTTATCGAATTCCTCGCCGAACATTCGCTGCAAGTCGGCTAGGGGCGTTGGATAATCCGGGCTGGCTACCGCCAGGTGACGGGTGATGGCATCGGCGACGATGCTTGCCCGTTCGCGGGAAACGGGGAGCGGGGCGAACAGTGACATGGCGGCGGCCGGTGTCGGAGGCGGCAGCAGCGGGTTGCCGCTGGTCGACATGATGCTGGTCAGCGAACGGGTTCGCTGCGGGTATCGGGCGGCGATGGTCTGGGCAATTGATGCCCCCATCGAGGCACCGACCAGGTGCGCCTGATCTATTTTCAGCGCATCGAGCAGGCCGACGCTATCGGCGGCCATCGTCTCCAGGGTGTAGGGCAGGGCAGACAGCAAGCTACCACGCAGGGCAGCACCGATGTCGGGCAGGGGCAGGCCGTCGCAGAGCGTCGAGCGACCACAGTCACGATTGTCGAAGCGGATGACGCGAAAGCCGCGCTCGACCAGCAGATCGCAGAGTTCGCTGTTCCAGCGCGTCAGTTGCGCGCCCAGCCCCATGATCAAAAGAACTGTCGGGGCGCCGGCGGCACCGTAGGATTCGTAGTAAAGCTCTATCGAGTTGGCAGCTAGTCGTGGCATCGGCGATCCAGGAGTTAGTGAAACAGGCAGTCAGGTAATCAGGGTTGAAAGTTCGGCGACGGCAGCGCCCAGGTCACCGATGACAATGCGGCAGGGTATCGCCAGCATCAGATTGAGTGGAAGTCCGAAATTTTCGATGAGCTGGCCATTGGCATCGAGCGGCCTCCCGGCATCGCCATCGCCCACTTTGTCGATCTGCCTGCGCCCGTCGCTGAGGTAGCCGATCACGGGCAGGCCCTGGGCGACAGCAAAACCCACTTCAAAGCAGGTTCCCGAATCCGGCTCATTGCCGCGAAAGGGATTGAGATTGGCCAGCACCGCTTCGGCCGAGAGGATCATCCGGATGTTGGCCTGGTAGATGCCGCTGGCCGTGACTTCGTCGCCATCCAGTGGAATCAGCGCCTGATGGCCGTGCCTGGCAAGCAGATCGCGCACCGATTCCGCCCAGATCGCAGCGTCCGCGCGGAAGATGTCATGCCCGGCAATATAGATTCGCATCAGGCGGCCCGCCAGGACGGCGTGAACTCGACCGACGGCGCGACGCGTTCGCGAATTTCCTTGCCTGCCTTGGTCAGTTCAGTGAGTGTCATGACGCAGATTTTACCCCACGGGCTGTCAAACCCCGTCCGCAACCACAACGGACCCGATATCACCAAAGGCCTATATAATCACGCTGCATTCCTGCGGCAATAAGGCCCTCAATTCGAAGGGCTGTGCATTCGCTAACCGGCACCGGACTTCCCGCGATGATGAGATACAAAGAAACCGTTAACCAGAGCGCCGAATATCTGAGGCTGTCGCTGCCCCTGATGTCGCGTCAGGCTGCGGCGCTGCATCCGCTCAGTTATGCCATCTGGTACGAGTATGTGGCGGGGATCAACAAGCCGCTGAAAGCCGCCATCGACGAACTGACAAGTGATGGCAGGGTGCTCGATGAAGCCGCCACTGTCGAGCTTTATCGCAAGTACATCGCCGAGCTCGACGAGCAGTCAGCGCAACGGGTCAGCGCCGGATTCCAGAAAGTTCTCGCAGACATTACCCAATCTGCCGCGCATGCCGGAGACCATGCCGATCAGTTCGGCAACACATTGGCGCAATGGAGCGAAAGTCAGGGAGTCGCTGCGCCGGATTACCAGGCAGAGAAGGGAATCGACAAGCTTTTGTCGGGAACCCGCGCCATGCAGGGCGCGATTTCGACCTTGAAGGAGCGCCTCGACGATAGCCGCAGCGAGATAGAGCGGCTTCGACAGGAAGTCGACCGGGCACGCGAAGACGCACTCGTCGATGGACTGACCGGACTGGTTAACCGCAAGGGATTTGATCTGGCGCTGGCGGCTTGCCTGTCCGCTGCGGAAACGAGCACACAAGATACCTGTGCGCTGATCGCGGACATCGATCATTTCAAGCAGGTCAACGACACCTATGGCCATCTCTTTGGCGACAAGGTGATTCGCGCCGTGGCGCAAATCCTGAAGGCCAACGTGAAAGGGCAGGATACGGCCGCCCGCTATGGTGGCGAGGAATTTGTCGTCCTTCTGCCCGAGACAACCCTGGACGGTGCACGGGCGCTGGCCGAAAAAATCCGCTTGACGATTGAAGCAAGCCGGGTTCGGCGCGCCGACAATAATCAGGAAATAGCCCGCATCACGGTATCGCTCGGAGTTGCCGCGTATTGTGCCGGCGAAACGGCGGGCGAGTTTATCGAGCGCGTTGACAACGCCCTCTACGTCTCGAAAAACAAGGGACGCAACCGCGTGACGCTGGCCCCCGCCGTGACCGGCCATAGGCCTGGACGCCAGGCTGCCGGGAGCGCTCAGTCCGCGCAATCCTGAGCGCCGAAGCTGCGCGAGAAGCCCCCGCTCCCTCCGGCACTGGCCGGGATGATGCACATCATGATCGACAGCGAATCCCTGGCACGACGGATGTCGGGAGGAAACGCTGAAAAAGGCGAGGCACGGTCAATCACGCTTTTGATATAGGCAATCTCCGCTGCCTGATCACCCGAACGAAGTACGCGGTAGCTTTTCAGCGAGCCGTCCGAATTCAGCGAAATTTCCACCAGCGCCTTGCGCGATCCGCGGACTCTCGGTTCATTCTTGACGAAGGCCGCACTCCGGTTCATCTTGCGCACAAAGGCATCAAAATACATTTCCAGACTGTACGGTTCGACGAATTTTCCACTGGCCGTCGGCCGACCCAGGGCCTCGTCTTCACCCTCCTTCGGCCCCAGCTTCCCCAGCTCCCGTGCCATGGCCAGAGCCCGTTGCGATAGATCGCGGGGGTCTGTCGGTCTGGCCTCGGTCGCCAGTTCGCTAAGGAATTTATTCATGTCCGCCCGCTCGGCATTCGACCACGAGCGATTCGCCCAGATCCCGGAGGGCACACTCAACTTGCGCGGTTCAGAGGGCTTCCCTGACGATGCCGCCGGTTTCCTGGGCGTACTCTGTGCGGCAGCGGCAGTGCTTGGGGAGGGCTCCGCAGGCCGGGGCGTCGCCGGTTTGGCCAGGGTGGCGAAGTAACGGGGGCGCGCCGTGCCGCTCGACGTGTCGGGATTGTCTGCCAGCCACGATGACTCGTCGGGCGGGGAGAAATTGATGAAAAGTACAGCCGCATGCAGCAGCAGGGAAACAATGACAGCCAGCCCAAGCGAGTAGCGTACGCGCACAACGAAAAATTCCATGCCGCGTATTCTATAGATATACCCGCAACGCGTTGCTGTAATCCCGACAAGCCGACAAGCCGAAGTTTGCTCTTCTGCGGACAGGCCGATCGAGTGTCAGGACGCATAAAATGATCAGCGCCATTCGGGCTTTGCCGTACCGGATGGACGTCAGCATGGCGGCCGGCAGCGGATGCGCTGGTGTCCTCGGCTCAAGGTGCCGAGGATTGAAGCGCTGTCCAGGCAACGCCTGACGTTTCCCTCGTGAGACGGGTCTGAATTTGTCCTCGCTCAGGGATTTCTGGATCAAAACAGACATTGACCGGGTTGTGTCGGACGTGGATACTTAAGCCTGAAACGTTGACATTGCTATCCTTCCAGGAGAACGAGATGAAGATAAAGCGAATCTATTTCATGGTGCCGAACGCCGACGTGGCCAGAATGATCGTGAACGAGTTGCTGCTGGCGCGCGTCGACGAGCATCACATGCACATCCTGGCCAAGGAGGGCACTGATATGCATGAGCTGCCTGAGGCCACGCTGATGCAGAAATCCGATTTCGTCCCGGCAGTCCAGCGCGGACTCGCCCTGGGCGGGGGTATCGGTACGCTGGCCGGGCTGGTTGCCGTAGCGGTGGCGCCCGGTGCCGCCGTGATCGCCGGAGGCGTCCTTCTTGCCTCCAGCCTTACCGGAGCGGGAGTCGGTGCCTGGTTGAGCGGCATGATAGGACTCAGCGTCGACAATACCCGGCACACGCAGTTCGAGGCAGCGATCGAGAGAGGCGAGATTCTGATGATGATCGACGTACCGATATCGCGCGTCGAGGAGATCGACGAACTGGTCAAGTCGCACCACCCGGAAGCCGCACTGGAAGGCACCGACCCGTGTATTCCGGCGTTTCCGTAAGCGGCGCGGAGCAGGCGGCCAGCGGCGACAACAGGGTAAATTTGTTCTGAGCATCCACCGTGGCCCGAAGCCAGGCTTCTCGCTCATTTCGGCACAAGCCGTAATCCAGATTCGTCTGTCTGATCAAGAGTTTGCCGTCTGCCGAGACGTTTCGAAGCTCAAGAACAGTTTAATCATTGCGGCAATCACCCGCCAGGAACCAGGTCTTGAGTGAGTTTTCGCCGGCGATCGAAAATCTGGCGAATATGCGAAATGATTACCGCGACGCCGCTAATCCGGTCCGGCGCGATCTTTTCGTGAACAAAGCGTTCAAGCAGCCATCCCGACAGCGTATCAAGCTCTTCCTCGATGGCGTCCAGTTGATCGAGGGGAACCGATCTGGCCTCGCGCATCATGGCCGGCAGTCGCGCCAGATTCTGTTGTGTCAGCACCTCGTCAGGCCGATGTTTGCGCCAATAGCCGTTAACCCAAAGCGCGAAGGAACCCAGAATGTCGCCGATGATCGAAAGATTGAAAAGCTGACTCATCGCCTGATCGAAAAGACTTTCCTGAGTTCCGTCAAGGTAGGCGGCGGCACCCGGATTCACGCGCAGAACGCTTTTTTATCCGTGTCCGGCGCTTCAATCTGCCCCGCACCCGGCACATAGCTCGCAGCAAGCTTGGCGCGGGTCGCCAGCAGCAGGCGCGTCAGTTCTCCGGCGACGTCGTTCAAATTGCATAGCGATTAAACATCGTAAACATCCCTGTTCATAAAAAAGTGCTCGGGTGATGGTGTGCAGGCCGTCATGAATCGAACGCTCGACCCGGCACCGGGGAAGCTCCATTTCCTGCCGCATGGCGGACTACCGCCAGCAGTACTACTTGGGAATCATGTCACGGTCCATGTGTGTTGGTGATCGTCGGGATACCTGACCGTCAGGGCATGCCCACGCCAGACCTGATGCCCATGTAGCGCGAGCCTGATTTTTTTGTTATAAACAGACCCTTTCAAGGAGCAATGATGACTACACCACGAATTGTTGAACGTAGCAGAACAACCCGCCTGCTTCCTGTTGCCGCCCTGGCCGGCTGCGCCTTCCTCACCGGTTGCGCGGGCGACAGCGCCATCATGGGCAGCGGCACGAACATCACCGCGACCGACAAGGCGCGTCTGACTCAAAGCGGTTTCCTGACCGACTACGCGCGCCTGAAACCGACGCCGTGGGGAGACGGGATCGAGTGCTGGCGCGCGCCCAACCTTGATGCCAAAAGCTTCGACAAGGTGCTGGTCTCGCGCATCGTCGTCTCGCTGGCGCCGTCCAAAGACAAGAACGCCGAACAGATGATCGACCCCAGCGACCTCAAAACGCTCACCGACTATTTCCATAACTCACTGGACAAGGCGCTGAAGCCGCAGATGAAGATCGTCGACAAAGCGGGTCCCGGAGTGGTGGTCATCCGTATCGCACTGACCGATCTGGTGCCGACCAAAGTCACCGACAGCCTTGCCGGCACACTGATTCCTTACGCCTTCATCGCCGAAGCGGGTTCGGGCGTTGCCACCGGCCGC
Source organism: Candidatus Propionivibrio dominans (assembly GCA_016709335.1). Classification (GTDB taxonomy): domain Bacteria; phylum Pseudomonadota; class Gammaproteobacteria; order Burkholderiales; family Rhodocyclaceae; genus Propionivibrio; species Propionivibrio dominans. Next base: position 20,111 of record JADJNC010000040.1, read on the forward strand.
CCGGCGGGTTCCACCCCGTACATGGGTGAAACCGGCATGGAGATGCAGTTCCGCGATGGCGCAACGGGCGCCATCCTCGCCGAGTGCAGGGACACCCAGATCGGTCGCAAGTACGCCGCCGACGTAAATGCCGGCGCAGTCGGCGCAGCCCAGACCTGGGCCGGCGGCTACCTGAACTCGTTCCAGGCCTGGTCGTATGCCAAGAATGCCTTCGATAAATGGTCCTTGCTTGTTGCCGAGCGCTTTGCCAAATTGCGCGGCGTCACGCCCCCGGCACAGTAAGCGCCTGCCGGACAGTAGATGATTGCGCAGTAAAGCCGCTACGCAATCGTCGCTGCCGGTCTGGCCTCCCGCCGCGCCGCCTTTGCCGGGCGGGAGGAGGCCCGACGCTGTTGTAACCACTCTCGGAGTAAAGTCATATGCACCGTTCACTGATTGTCTTGCCTGACGACACCGTCCAGCCCTTCGTCGATGCCATCGCCGCAGCGAAGAAGTCGCTACGCATCAAGATCTTCCTTTTCTCGGATCCGACGCTGCTGGCGGCGGTGATCGCCGCCCAGCAGCGCGGCGTCAAGGTGCGGGTGATGCTTAACCCGGCGCGACGCAGCGGCGAAGTCGAAAACGAGGCGCCGCGCGCGACTCTGCTGGCCGCCGGTGTCGAAGTGATCGACAGCAATCCGGATTTCGACATCACCCATGAAAAATCCCTGGTGGTGGACGACGAGACTGCCTACATCCAGTCGCTCAACTGGGAAACCAAAAACCTGACGGTGACACGCGATTACGCCGTGGTGACCTCGCACCGGCACGAGGTCGACGAGATCGTCGAGTGCTTTGAAGCCGACTGGAACCGACAGCCCTTCAATCCTGGCGAGAACTCGCATCTGGTATGGTGCAACCTCAACGGGCGCAACCGGGTGGCGCGCTTCATCGACTCGGCGCAGGAAACCCTGTTCCTCGAAAACGAGCGCTACCAGGACGAAGTCATCATCGAGCACCTGGTGCGTGCCACACGACGCGGCGTCAAGATAAGGGTGCTGGCGCGCCCCGCCCACACCCTCAAGAAGGGGAAACTGGTCGAGGGCATCGAGGGACTGCGCATCCTGCAGGATCTGGGGGCCAAGGTGCACAAGCTCAAGGGGCTCAAACTGCACGCCAAGATGATGCTGGCCGACGGCAAGCACTGCATTATTGGTTCGATCAATCTCGCCCCCGGCAGTTTCGATACCCGGCGCGAACTGGCCATCGAAGTCCACGACGAAGCAGTCGTCAAGCGCGCCGAGCAGATTGCCGAACACGACTGGATGCATTCGCACCCGCTGGATCTCTCGGATGAGGGACTGCTCGCAGAATTCGAAAAGGACTAAGCCGAGGTGGCCGAGATTCTGGCCCTGGACACCGGCAAGGAGAATCACGGGCACCACAATCATAACGGCCACAAAGGGCATAGCGGAAACTGAGCGGGAATTGACCTGCGCTTTGATTGGGATAGAGGACGAACGGGGCGCCAGACATGCTGCGTCAGCCTGCTCAGAGGACAGAGGACAGAGGACAATATCGTACGCCCTCATCCCCGGCCCTTCTCCCGCAGGGAGAAGGGTGCACCCCCCCTCGCCCTGTGGGAGAGGGTTGGGGTGAGGGCCAAACACTCACCAAACCTGATGTTGCGGATGTCACGCTTGCTTGCGGTTTCCTGGATCATGCACTTTCTTCGGCGAACTTTCCCTTGAAGTCATACCCCATAGTCATCGCACGGATGCTGGCTTTTTTTCTGGCCATTCTGGCGGTGCACTGGATCGACAGTTTTGTCCCCCTGTATTTCGTAGTCATGGCGGGTGCTGCCGGCATCATGCTGCTCAGCCTGGTGACAAGCATTCCGGGTTGCCGGTTCCTGGCGACGCTAGCAACCTCAGATCGTCTGGCGATCTGGATTGTTCTGGTTGTCCTGACCGTGATCGGCTATTTGCACAATGTAAACCTCTGGGTGGGCGACGGTTTTTTTCACCGTCCGCAGGATATTTCGCTGTGGAAAACCGAGTTGATTCTCGGCGTCTCGCTCGCGGCCCCGCTGGCACACTGGCTGGCTGGTTTGCTGGTGCCGCAAATGATCTCGATGAACGGCCAGCGCTTCGCCACCGAATTTGCGCTCTATGTCAATTTCTCCGGCATCGCCCTGGTCCTGTGGACGGGCGAAGCCGCGCTGTCGATGCTGACACTGGGCGCGGCGCTCACTTTGATGGTGCTCGCCGAACTGACGCTTTACGCCAGTCGGTGAGTTGCAGAACCAGTAATACGGCGGAGAACGGTAGCCAAAACCGCGAAACTTTTGGATGCGGCCTTAATCCGGTGAGAGGGCCGGGTCAGGTCGGGTGTAGTCCAGCGAGCGGACTGGCGGCGGATCGGTCTGTTCCGGCGAGAGAGCTGCGTCAGGACGGGTGTAACCCAGTGATCGGACGGGCGGTGGATCGGTCTGATCAGGCGAGAGAGCCTTGTCAGGCCGGGTGTAGCCCAGTGAACGGACGGGCGGTGGATCGGTCTGATCAGGCGAGAGAGCCGGGTCGGGCTTGATCGAATCATCCGGGAAAATTTCCGACTGCGCCACGGCAAAGGATGAAAGCAGACAAAACAGCAGGCCGCAGATGGTGGCACTCGCAAAGCGGCGAGTTGAAGTTTTCTTCATTGATCGTCCTCCTCTAAACAGGGCTATTGAAAATACCGCTTGATCCAGGCACCGCAGCCTGGACATCAAGTCCGTGATGCGGCTGCACTCGACATGCTTGATGAGTCTATCACCATTTTTCAGGCACTCCTTACGCTAATAACTTGACAGCACTGGCCACAGCAATACACTGCGATTTTAAGGATTATGCTGTACTGCGCTGGACTGTATTGTCTGATCCAGAAAGATGTCGACCCGTTCATGTATCCACAGACAAGCAGCTTGCAGTTTTATCCGACCATGCGTCGATAAACGGTTTGTATGTGATCATCAACGCTGGGAAGTCGAGCCCTTTGATTCTTTGATTTCAAACTACCATCGTGACCGAGACAACCCATACACCTGACGCGCTGCCGCAGGCTGAAGCGACGGCGAAGGCCAAGCTGTCCAGCCTGCAGGCCGACTTGGGTGAGAGCGTTTTGGCGCAGGCACTACCTGTACCCGACCTGGCATTTGGTGGCGCGATGCTGCTTCTGGTCATCATGTTCCACGCCGTCTGGATGCGCTCAATTTCCAGCACGGTGCTCAAGCGGTTCATCGTCATCCAGTCACGACCCGCGCTGTGGCGGGCAGACGTGGTATTCGCCATGACGGTATTGGCGTTGCTCGCTGTGCATCTGGCCGAGGTGTTTCTCTGGTCGTCGGCTTTGGTTGCCGGTAACATCGTCTATGGCTGGGCAAGGGCGGCCTATTTCGCAGCCAATTGTTACACGGCGCTCGGCGAGCCGTTCTCATTGCCGCCTGCGTGGCGCATGTTGCCGCCGATCATCGCCATCTCCGGCATCTTCACTTTCGCCTGGACGGCCAGCGTGCTGGTCGATTTCGTGTCGCGTTACAACACGCTGCGTGCGGACATTCTGGCTCGGCGCCACAAGCCGCCGGATGCTCGCAAGAACTCTCCGTAATGCTCTGTGGCCTCAGTGATGACTTAATAAATGCCTGAGTCGAGATCAACAGCGTCCAGCATAAGCTTCCACAATATCTCAGTCGATCTGCGGCATCGTCGCCGCCGGCATCGTGTCGAAGCTCCCGCCGAGCGCGAGGAGCAGTGCGATGCGGTTAAGGTGCCGCAGACCGCGCACTTTGATCAGCTCCGCCTCGGTACGTATCTGGTTCGTCTGGAGATTGGATACCCACAACAGATCCCTGCTGCCGGCGAGGTATTGTGTGGTTGCGATGCGTACGGCGTCGGTCCGGTTGATTAACGCGCTTTCGTCCTGCGCAACGCGTTTTGTCAGCAACTGCTCGTTGGCGAGCGCCGTCTCGACCTCACGGAAGGCCTGCAAAAGCGTCTGTCCATAGCGGGCGACCTGCTGCGCCTGTTGCGCGGTGGCGATCTGGATCTGGGCTTGCAAGGCACCGCCTTCGTAGATTGGAATGGAAATACCGATGGCCGCCGTGTATAGCCATGGATTAAGACGCAGCAGCGAGAGCAGCGGGCTGCCCAGACGGCCGCCGAGCAGCGAGAACGACAGGTCAGGCAGCAGGGCCAGCTTTGCCGCTTCCAGGTTGCGGAAGGTCGCCAGCACGGCCCGCTCGGCGGCAACGATGTCCGGCCGGCGTTCGAGAAGCGACGCCGGCATCCCCGTTGCAGGGGGTTCCGGAAGCGGAAGGTAGGCCGCCGTCACCTCGATTTCTGCCGACGGATAGCGCCCGAGCAACAGTTCAAGGGCGCGCCGGATATCGCCGTACGACTCGCGCGCCGCCTCGACAGAGGCCAGCGCGGTATCGACATTAGCTTGCATATCGACGACATCGAGGTCGGTGTCCCTGCCGCTGGCACGCCGGATCTTGATCAGCTTGAGCAACTCGCTGTAGATGGTGACCGACTGCTCGGCGAGCGCCAGCAACTGGCGCATTTCGATGGTCAGATACCAGGTTCTGGCCACGGTAGCAGCAAGCGATTGACGGGCATACGCATAGTCAAGCGCCGTCGCTTCATAGCCGGCTTCCGCCGCCGCCCGTTGTGCGCGCAGTTTTCCCCAGACATCGAGCTCCCAGCCGACGCTGGCGAAGGCAATTGTGGAATTGCTGTTTCCATCGTGATCGCGGTCGTGCAGCGTGCGCCCGCCGAGTGTCGCCCCCACCTGCGGCAGCAGTTGCGCGCCGACGACGATCACCGTTTGCTGGGCAACCCGCACCCGCTCCGCGGCCTGTCGCAGGTCGAGGTTATTGGCGATGGCCTCGGCGACGATGGCTTCGAGCTGCGGATCGTTCAGCGACTTCAGCCAGTCGTTGGCTACCGTGGTTACCGGCTGAGCGCCGGCGCCGGACTTCCATGCGGGAGGAATGCTCGTTGTGGCGGGCAGCGCCTGACCGACCACCTCGTCGGTGCCCGGCGCCGGTGTCAGCGCACAGGCGCCGAGCAGGAGTGCCGCCAGTGCGACAGTCGATGAGCGCATCATCCCGAGAACGGATAGATCCAGTTGAACCACGTATAAGCCCGGATTGAAATTTTACGCAGGATGACAAACAGGCTTTGAGGATTGGCATAGATCGTTGCCCGGCCCTGGGTGCCGATCGGGAACTTCGACTGATCCGGATCGTCGAGCTTGATCGCCACCGCGAACTGACCCTGCGGGCGATCGGTCGGCACCGCCTGGAAGTTCGGCAGCGTGCCGCTCGGCAGCATCTGGCCGGCGCCGCTGCCTTGCCAGATCGCCAGCACCTTGCCGGTGAAGATCTGCCCTGGGTAGAGGTCGATCGCCGCTTCAACCTCCTGCCCCGGCTTCACGTATTTCAGGTTCTCCTGGAAGAAGTTGGCCAGCAGGTAGCGGTCGGCGTCGCAGACGAAAGAAGCGATGGCGCCGATGCGTACATCGCCGGCCACCATGCCGGGGCGGGCCTGCAGGTTCATGATATAGCCGTCTTCGGGGGCCACCATCAGGGTGTTCTCAAGGTAGAAGCGCGCCTGGTCGAGTTCGGCCTGAACGGCAGCCACGGTGGTGTTGACGCCGTTGATCTCGGAGCTGTAATTCAGGATGGCGCGTTGCTCTTCGGCCTGCGCCTCCTTGATCGCGGCATTGTCTGCGGCAACCTGCGCGGCCCATTTCTGCGCGTCTTCTTCGGGGCCGGCACCCTGCCTGGCCAGGTTGGACGATAGCGTCTGCTGGTATCGGGCAAATTCCAGATGAGCCTTGTTCTTGCTCACCTTCTGCGCTGCCACCTCGATATCGGCTTTCATCACCAGCACGTTCTGCTTCGCCTTGGCGAGCTGGGCCTCAAGCTGCCTGACCTGGTACTCGAACATCCGACGGTCGAACTGGAACAGCGGCTGCCCCTTCTTGACCGGTACGTTCGGCTCGACCAGCACGGCCATCAGCAGCGTCGGCTGGGGCAGGCGGGGTGTGAGCTGGATGGTGTGCTGGATCACCTTCGCCTCAGTGGCATAGGGCGTCATGAAACGCAGGCCGATCATGAAGATGATCAGCAGGTGCAGCCCGACAAAGGCGGAAACGACGCCCCAGGGAATACTGAATTTAAGCCACTTGAACTTGAAAAAAACCGCCCAGACAATCAGGGCATAGCCAAAGACCATCACCAGTCCGGCGATCATGGCTTGCCCTCTTCAACAGCGGACGGGGTCTTGCCTGCCCGCAGGGTCTGCTTGTCCGCGACGGCCTCCGCCGAGGACTCCGCTACGGCCGCGTGCATCGTTGATGGCAAGCCGCGCAAACGGGCGATTTCCTTGTCGGTTTCGATCGCCTCCTCACGCGGGAAACGCCGGATATCGACGATGTCGGTTGGCTTGAAGGCCCAGATCAGCGCCTGCATCCACGGGTAGACGGTGGGCAGCAGGCCGGCATAGCCGAGGTATTTGACCGCCTCGGCCTCCGGATGCTTGCGCGCGATGGCGATGCGCCCCGGCAGACCGGCCAGGAAGAGCCAGATTATGCCAAGCGCGACCACACAAAGCATCAAAGTGAGAAACGTCAGGTAATCCCAGAGGTCAAGATCGAAGCCGAGCATGGTTGTCTCTCCTGGTTCAGTCCTTGTCCTTTTCAAAAGGAATCCTGGCGTCCTTCTCGAAGCGCGCCTTGCGCTTGCGACCAAACGCCCATACGACTACGCCGATGAAAGCGGCGATGATCAGCCAGTGATAAATGCTCAGTTCCATGAAGCTTCTCCTCTTCAGTAATCAAGCTGGAGAGCGCAGTTGAGCGTAATGCCAATATCGTAAGCCCTCATCCCCGGCCCTTCTCCCGCGGGGAGAAGGGCGCAAACCCCCGCGCCCTGCGGGAGGGATGGGGTGAGGGCCAAACCCTCATCAAACCTGGTGTTGCGGCGCTCGTGCTCAACTGCGGATTAAAAAATTTACTTCGTAGCGGGTGCAGCAGGTGCGGCGGGTACAGCAGGTGCGGCAGGTGCCGGCGCCCCCGCAATCTCGATTTTTGCTTTGGCCTTCAGATCGTCGAGTTGCTTCTTCAGGTTCTGCTGCTGAAGCTGTTGCGATAGAACGGGTTTGACTTCTTCCAGGGGTGGCGCCTCAATCGGCCTGGAGTCATCCAGCAGGATAACGTGATAGCCGTACTGCGTCTTGACCGGTTCCTGGGTGAACTTTCCCTTTTCCAGCGAGCTGACGGCGGCGCCGAATTCAGGCACCATGCCGTTCAGATCAAACCATCCCAGATCGCCGCCCCTGACCTTGGAAGCTGCATCCTTCGATTTTTCCTTGGCCAGTTTCTCGAACGATCCGGCGTCTTTTTTCAGCTTGGCAATGATGTCCTTGGCTTCGGATTCCTTCTCGACCAGGATATGGCGCGCCTTGTACTCGCTGCCGGTGATGGTGGCCTTGATGCGCTCGTATTCGGCTTTCAGCGCGTCGTCGCTGACCGGATTGTTCTTGATGAAATCCTGAACATAGGCGTTGGCCAGAACGGATTGCCGGATCACTTCGATTTGCTCATTGACCTCAGGCGATTTGTCCAGCCCCTTCTTGACCGCTTCCTGCGCGACCACCGTTTGCATGGCCAGCTTGTCGATGATGGTTTTTCTCGATTCCGGGGTCTCCGGCTGGCCGGCACTGGCGCCCTGTTTGGCAATCAGGTCGACGCGGTTCTTGCTGATTACAAAACCGTTTACGGTGGCCTCGGCGGTCTCTTTCACCGCCGGGGCAGCGGCAGCAGCCGTTGGCTTGGCATTCTGCTCGGAGTTGCAGGCGCCGAGGAGCAGCAAAGAAGCGGCGCTGGCCAGCAGGATTCGGGATTTGATCAATGTCATTTAAGTTCCTTGGGTAGAAAAAAACTGAAAAATAAATCCGCCAACAATGTTGCGGGCGGGTCAAAAAGCTATGGATGAACGGGTGCCCGATGGCCGGAAACCACCACGCCATCAGGAAACGCCGGAGTGAAACCACCTTTCAGGTCGGTACAGATCGAGTCTTGAACCGTTATTCCGGACTTGACCCGGAATCCAGTTCGTTTATCAATGAGTCCCGGTTCAGAGCTGGGATTTGAAGTAATTGTACGAGTGCTTCAAGGCATCGCGCACTTTCTCCACTTTGGCAACCATGGCTTCCCATGAATCTTCGCCGGCCGCCTTCAGTTCATCCAGGCTGGCGACGGCATGCTTGTATTGCTCTTGCAGCTTGCCGACTTCTGCCGTGTATTTTTCACGTACTTCGGCCTTCGCTGCGTGTAATTTGGTTTCTGCGGCGCCTATGTTGGCATTCAACTCGTCGAGTTGAAGCTTGATTTTTGCAATGTATTCGTCTCTTTTCGACATGATCATGACTCCTTGATATGCACAGGTTTGCGGGTATGCTCGATGAAACTGCTTTAAAGACTGCCTACCTCAGTTCAGGCTGGCATCCTTGAAAAACTTCGTTCCCGATACGGTCAGCGAGGCCGACAGCCCGGTTTCAGACAACTGGTAGAGGAATACACCGGGGGCCACCGAAGCGGCGCCGCTGAACATGCTGCCCTGGCCGCCGGCCATGGCCGTCAGGTTGGCTTGACCACCGAAGTCCCAGCCTTGATTGACGAAGTTGCGTAGCGCGTCCTCGGTGGTGAAAACGAAGATCAGGCGATTCTTGTTCACCCCGAACCCCAGCCCACCCTGCACCTGCACCATTTGCATGAAGGTCTGGCGCTGGGTGCGCTGGTTGACGACCATACCCTTGCCGGTTGTGCCACCGGCGAAAAAGAGCTTGACCCCGAAGGTGCTGAACACGGCATAACCGGCGGCACCGTCGATGGCGCGGCGCGCATCGGGCGCGATTTCGGCGAGCGTGGCCAGCGCATCCTGAACCATCTCCCGGATCTGGTGCCTGGCCTGGATAATCTTTCCTTCGTTCGGCACGCCGGCAGGCAGGGCGTTCTCGACATCCTGCAGCGGATCCCAGGAAAATTCTGCAGCGGCAAGCGGTGTTGAAGCGAGAAATACGGTTACGGCGGCCAGGGCCAGGTGCGATTTCATGTCATTTCCTTTCATATTGGGTCACGAAAAATAGTGCAATTCTTTTCATTCTATATTCATACCTGCATGGCGCAGCGTCAATACGATGCTACACCTGTGATTCCCTCCTTCCGAGACCCTCGGCAATCATTGCCAGCACGAGTGCATTGAGGCTCACACCTTCCGCTCTGGCACGCTCGCTTAACTTCGCATGCGTTGATTTTGGCAGGCGGGTAACAAAACGTCCGGATACCGCTGGAATGGATTCCGGGCGATAACTCGGAGGTGAAACGTCCTTTCCGGCATCGTGGCGAGCGGACACCCAGGAAGCAAAGGCATCGCGGCCATTGGCAATCGCTTCTTCTTCCGTCTCGCCATCCGACATGCAATCCGGCAAATCCGGAAAGGTAATCAAAACCCCCCCACCCTCATCCTCCGGCAAGGGGCTGACGATATGGGCATAAGACGCGAACGGATAAGCAGGCTCGATCTTGCCGATTTTCCTGATTTGACTCATTTTTGAACCTCCTTGATGCTATCCACCAACTTCAGGAACTGCCTGATGTATACCGGATTGATTGGCCTGTGAGCCGAGACCGTCATTTTAGCTTGCGACTTGCCGAATCCCGTAGCATCTGCGGCGCAAAGCGCTGCGTCAGGATCGGCCCCAGGATCGCCGTCACCAGCACCACGATGAGCACCGCGTTGAGCATGCGCTCGTCGAGCAGCGGCTGGCCGGCGGCATTGAAGGTCTTGAACGCGACCAGTGTGGCCGCCAACGTCGCCGCGACCTGCGGCAGCGTCAGCGACCACATCGTCCTGCGCGCCGCCGGGGTAAAGCCGAAGGCGCGGCCACAGGATTCCGCCGCGATCCATTTGCCGAGCAACAGGGCGCCGATGATTCCCGCCGCCAGGTAAAAGTCCTGGCTGATGCTGCGGGCCAGCGCCATCGGGTCGATCAGGAAACCGGTCACGATGAAGAAGATCGGGATGAACAGGGTGTTGCCGATGAACGCCAGCTTGCCCTTGGCCGGCTTGTCCTTCACCGCCGCGTTCACCGCCAGGCCGGCGAGGAAGGTGCCGACGATCCCCGGCAGCTTGATCCACTCCGCCAGCAGCGCCGTCACCGCGAGAATGCCGAACATCAGGATGAAGTAGGTCTCTTCCTCGTTCTCCGCACGCTGCAACAGCCAGGCTCCGGCACGCCCCAGACCGAGCAATACGAGCGGCACGAAGACTACGATTTCGATCACCTGGATGGCGATCCCCGATACAGAAAAGTCGCCGACGTACAGGCGCACACAGACCGCGAAAACAAGCAGGGAGAGGGTATCGGAAACCATCGTCGCGCCGTTCATCACAACCATCGGTTCGAGATTTCTTGCCCCCAGCCGGGCGACGATGGTCGAGCCAAGCATGGTGTACGAAGCGACCAGCGATCCGGCGACGATCGCCGGCAGCAGCCCGTAGCCGAGCCAGAACGTCACCAGCGTTCCCAGCAGCAGGGAAGCGTGGTCGCGACCAACCGAAG
>JADJNC010000041.1 GCA_016709335.1 Candidatus Propionivibrio dominans
AAAGCCCTTGCCAAACCTTGGTTTGGAACCGGGCGATGTCGGTGTTGTGGTGCATGTCTATGGACAGGGTTCGGCCTATGAGGTTGAATTTCTGACAATGGACGGGCACACCATCGGCTTAGAAACTGTTGATGCAGCCGATCTCGACAAGCAATGGGCAATGCCGTTGTTCACGAACGTGAGCGATTGGCTGCTTGATCTTGCCCCCGATACCCCAATCTCTTCTTAGAGCTTGGGGTATTTTTTGCCTGCTTCGCTTTTGGGAAACTGCAAATACTCTTGCGAGAGTCACTGAACGGCCTTTTTTTTGTGGTGTGCACCCGGCATTTGTGGTAAATTTAAGCCTTGCGTGTCGTTGTCCAGCCGATCTCAAATGCTGGAATGTTTCGTGTCAACTCTTGAAACACGAACGGTAAAGCTCCCAAGGCTTTACCCAGAGTTATGTCCTTTAACCCCGATTGGGAATCTTGCATTCCCAATCAACGACCGTCAGGTCGCGGGTGAGGTGTGCATTGGTTCCCGTTTTCTAACTTGAAAATGGAGATTCTTATGAACACACAAAATTCCGGCAATTCAACTCATTCGCACGCCATTGATTGGGATGCGATTCAGATTGCGCAGTGGAAAATTCTCGTCTCGCGAATTGATGAACCCGCTATTGCGGCGCTCATTTTGGAGCAGATGAGTGCTAACCCAGAGCTTGCTAAACGCAGCACTGGGCTTTGCCTTCGCGCCAAAACGGTCGTCATTGATGCCAAAACCGTGCCAAACAGGCACAGGTACAGGCTGCAGAGGCACGGGCTACCTTGCAGGCATCTAATGCCTACAAGATCGGCAATGTGCTTGCGCAGACCTTCCTGGCGGTTCGCTACATACTGCTGTCTTTGACAACAGTGGTTGGTCTTTTTGGGCGAATTGCTTCACCGACTGTTGTTCAGTTCGCTGACGCGAAGCGCACAAAAGCCACTGTGGCCACACCTGTGGAACCTGTCAAACAGGAACCCGTGGCGCCTGTGTATGAAGGAATGAAGTTCCCTGAACTTTATCCTGAACACACGGTTCATTAAACCAACTGGTTTGCGTTACCTCCCGGTAACCACACCCACCATAAAAGGACTCAGCCCGCAAGGTTGAGTCCTTTTTTACTTCAACCTTTGCGGTCAGCACATCACCGCAAGGGGATGTCTGCCGCGTCTATCTTTGGAACTGCAGATGAATACCGATTCAACACAACCGGTCACCGTACCTCGCAAGAGTTACACCAGGCCGCTCTATCGCATTGAGGAACTATCAGACGTGTACGTGGATGCCTGCATCCGCGATCATGACGGCGAGCTGCTCTTCATGTCGGCCTACGGTCGAGATGGAATGCTGATGCACCTGTTGTCGGCGTTTACGCTTGGCAACAGTGAACACGGACTTCGAGACTTTCACCTGGTAGATCAACAGGGCGAAAGGCACTTGGTCTCAGTTGGTGACGCCAGTCACTTGGATAAACACTCCGGTCGATTGCCTAAACAGAATCTGTTTGGACCGATCAGCCAGATGTGGATTTTCAAGAAGATCCTGAATAGTCCTGACATGGCCAACCGCATCTCCTGGGTGCTGGATTGCCAAGAAACCAGCGCACCAGTGGCGCGGGTCGATGGTGATGCCGGTACGGACTTTGACACTCGATGCTGGAATACCTTGCAGCATCTGTCACCTATCCCACTACTGGACCCATGGCGCGAACGCATCATGGCCTGGTGTTGGGATAAGGGGGTAATGATGGGGTTCAACGGAGGGGCATTCCCAACCCTTGGAACCGTGTCAGCGGTGCGCGTCAGTATTGGCCAGCACTTTGTAACTGCGGTCAGTGAGATGGTGAAAGCCAAGCAACTGACTTTGGATGAGTAGAACTTAGCTTTTCATTTTTCAAACCCAGCGGGGAACCTAGCCTCGCGCTGGTTCTCCGTTTTTATTTTTCGGAGAACCTTTCATGACAACAACATTAAATTCCGGCGTTAACGCCGTCGTCCTCGATCAGCCGACCATGGCCAGTTGGATTGCCCAAAGCAAACAACCTGGTGGCGCAAACATCATGGATTTTTTAAAAATTGACGCAGGTAAGTCGCCGGCCGAGATTGAATCAGAGGTAATTGAAGTTGAAACCAACCTGGTGGATACCACTGACACACCTGTGGAAGTGCAGGAGACTGACCAGGAACCTGAAATCGAATCGTTGGGAACACGCATAGCGATGGCTGACTTTCTGGATCAGTTTGGCGAAGGCCTGCTTGAGCAAGTTCGGTCCCAAAACCCACCTGTGTATGCCGGTGCCGTTGAAGCCCAAAGCCCAATCCACAAAGCCAGAGCTGCGGTGATGGATGGTTGAAGCGTAAACCCTTTCATGCGCAAGCTGAGGCCGTCCAAGCCGTGTGCAAGCTTCTGCTTGATCACGGTGAACCGGCAGCGGTGATTAACGCTGAGATGGGCACTGGTAAAACCATGATGGCGATCTGTGTAGCCGCAGTGATGCAAGAGCAGCTACCGCGTACTTTGATCATTTCCCCACCGCACCTTGTTTACAAGTGGCGGCGGGAGATTATGGACACGGTGCCAAATGCCAAGGTGTGGGTTCTCAATGGACAGGACACTTTGCGCAAGCTGCTTGCGGTACGGATGGCATTGCAACGCAGGGGCGTTAAATCCGAACTTATCGAACCCAGTCGGCCAGAGTTTTTTATTCTGGGTCGAGTGCGTATGCGTATGGGATTTCACTGGAAGCCTTCGTACAACGTTAAACGGGTCTTGGAGAGCGTCAACGATGGGCAGGACACACAAGTGTTCAGCTATGCATCATGTCCTGACTGTGGGGTCGTGGTAACACAGCCTGACAGTGATGGCGGCGATCACCCCATTTCCTTGGAATTGGCGAACGTCGTGCTCAGTGACAACCGTTGCAAGTGCTCGCACTGTGGCAGTCAACTTTGGACCTTGATTCGTAAAGGATCAGCGGCCAAATCCATGACTGACTTGGTGATGGATGCGTTAAAGCAGATGCCGACCATTGGTGAAAAGACAGCCCAAAAGCTGCTCAAAACCTTTGGTGAAGAACTGATCTCCAGCATGCTGGGGGACAACGTGTACGAATTTCTCAACCTCATGGACGAGAACGGTGACCTGGTGTTTAACGACCGGCAAGCGGCGCGCATGGAGCGGCGACTGGCCACTTTTGAATTCAGCATAGGCGAGGGCGGCTACCAGCCAACCGAGTTCATCAAACGCTACTTGCCAAAACACTATTTTGGCTTGTTGGTGGTGGATGAAGGCCATGAGTACAAAAACGAGGGCTCTGCGCAAGGTCAAGCCATGGGCGTGTTAGCCAGCCAATGCCGCAAGGTGGTGCTGCTGACAGGAACGCTGATGGGAGGCTATGCGGACGATTTGTTCCACTTGCTGTGGCGCATGAATCCTGCGCAAATGGTCGCTGATGGCTTCAAGGCCAGCAAATCCGGTTCCATGAGCGGTGCCACGATGAACTTTATGCGCGAGCACGGAGTTTTGAAGGACATCTACAAGGAAACGGCCAAAAGCGCGCACAGAACGTCCAAAGGTAAAACAGTCAGTCATCGAACCAGTAAAGCACCAGGCTTTGGCCCGAAAGGGATCATGCGGTACGTGCTGCCGATAACGGTGTTTCTCAAGCTCAAGGACATTGGACAAAAGGTGCTGCCTCCCTACCAGGAATTCTTTACCCCGATCCCAATGACCACTGAACAAGGGGACGCGTATGGACGCATGTCCAGGAGCCTGATTCAACAATTGAAGCAGGCCTTGGTCAAAGGTGATGTGACCCTGTTGGGTGTCGTGATGAACGTATTGCTGGCCTGGCCAGATTGCAGTTTCAGAAGTGAAACCGTGCGTCACCCTCGAACCAAAGCGGTCTTGTGTTTCCAACCGGCTGTATTCCAAGAAGTCGATGCCAATCCGAAAGAGGAGGCATTGATCAAGCTGTGCAAAGAGCAAAAAGAGCAGGGGCGTCGGACTCTCGTGTACTCCGTTTATAGCGGGACACGGGATACGACAACCAGGCTCAAAAACCTACTGGAAGCCCAAGGGCTCAAGGTGGTTGTGCTTCGCGCCAGTGTGGATGCAGCAAAGCGTGAGGATTGGGTAATGGAGCAGGTTGAACGCGGCATTGACGTGCTGGTGTGCAACCCCGAGCTGGTGAAAACCGGTCTGGATCTGCTGGAGTTCCCCACCATCGTGTTTATGCAGTCTGGTTTCAATGTCTACACCGTTCAGCAAGCCGCAAGGCGCAGCTGGCGGATCGGGCAGAAGAAACACGTTGAAGTGCATTACCTGGGATTCCAGGACAGTGCTCAGATGGACTGTTTGAAATTGATGGCCAAGAAAATCGCGGTGTTTCAATCGATTTCGGGCGACATGCCGGACTCCGGTCTGGATGTGTTGAACGACAGTGGGGAGAGCATTGAGATGGCACTTGCGAAGAAGTTGATGGCAGAAAACGCCTGACGCTAACTGTTAAAGCCAATCCGGAGGGTACTGCGCCCTTTGGGTTCGGTGCCCCAGTACGCTGGGGAGTCACTGACCTACAAAACAAAGAGCCTCTGATTCGAACATCAGAGGCTTTTATATTTGGTGCGACGGTATTTTCTGGGATGCTGAAATCCGATTGCTCAGGCGCTTGCTCCTACTCTGATTGTTCGTTGCTTCCTGGCAAGGTTTGCTGGAATGGGTGGCGAATTGACTGGAATAAGCAACACATAGCTTTCCGGCAATTATGTTGACAGTCGCACAGATAAATTTCATGTTAAATTGGAGACTTGCGTGTCGTTGTCCAGCCGATCTCAAATGCTGGAATGTTTCGTGTCAACTCTTGAAACACGAACGGTAAAGCTCCCAAGGCTTTACCCAGAGTTAGGTCCTTCAACCCCGATTGGGAATCAAGCATTTCCAATCTTCGACCGTCGGTTGTGGGGTGGGTATGCATTGATTTCCATTTTTATTTAAAAAGTGAGAAACCATAAATGTCTACCTCTGAAAAACCATTCGACACCCTTGCTTACGCCAAGAAATTGGAAATGTTGGCGTGCCCACTGAGCAAGCTGAAGTGCAGTCATGTGCTCTGGCCGATGTACTTGGTAAATCGGTTGCGTTCCCCGTGACCTCGCGGCTTACGAACATAGCTTCAATTGCCGGTTTGATGCCATCAACGCGGAAATGAAAGTTTTTCGCGCCGATGTCCAACTCCGTTTGAGCGCTGCAACCGTTGAACTTGCCACAGTTCGCGGTGAAATAAATCTTAACCGGTGGATGCAGGCAACATTAATTGGCCTTAACCTGACAATACTGTTCAGACTGTTCCACTAACCTTCAAAAACGAAAGCCTCCGCTGATCCCTTGTTAAAAGGGACGTGGAGGCTTTTCTATTTGAGATATCGATTTTTCGAACACAGCCAGAGCTGCCACATCGCCTAAATCCCATTTTTTAAAGAAATAGAGTGCCAGTGTTTTGCATATTCCGGGATGACTTGACCACCCATTCCAGAACATCGTGATCAGTCTCGCCAATTCGAGTAGATCAGTATGAACACTGCTCGTGACCAAGCGCCCATAAGTCACACAATTTAGAGTAAGGAGAAAATCGTAGACCCGATTCGCAGCGAAACGTAGACCAGCACCACAGCGGGAGGAGTCGGTCGCCGGGCACACCCCGCACGGATCGGCATAGGGGGTCCCCCGACGGAAGACGCCTCGCCACACCACCGGGCATGCGGGTCCGCACCCGGCGGTTCGAGAGTTTGAGGTCATGAGAGCCGGGGTACGCCCAGTCGGTCGAAGTACGCGATGGTCAGCACACTGTTGAGTAGCATGGCGCTGTTGTACGCCACCAGCGGCGACCGTGCGCCGCCACCCGTTTTGCCACATCTTCTTGCGCACCAAGCGCTTTGAGCGCCCGGTAGATCGTGCTCGGCCGCTTCCAATGTTTAAGCTGAATCGCCCGCAGTGGCGCAGCCATTTGTCCAGCTCACGCCAGACGCTGGGTGTTTGCGCCAGTCCGAAATACGCCTTCCAGCCCAACAGGTAGAGCCTAAGCTTTGCTACCACTTGCCCATGCTGCGCCCGCCCGAGCGGCGCGTGAGTTTTCGGATTGCGGCTTTGAAGTTTTGTAGCGGCTTTTGAGCCACTTTTAACTTAACCTCTCTGCCTTTACCCACCCACAGCGCATAACCCAGAATTTGCGCCCGAAGGCACTTGCCCACCGCGCTTTTTGGCTTCGTTGATTTGAAGCTTGAGCCCGGCGTACAACTTCCTGAGTAGCCCCATTACCCGCTCGCCCGCCTTCACACTGCCCACGTAGACGTTGCAGTCATCGGCGTAGCGCGCAAAGCTGTAGCCACGCGCCTCCAACGCCTTGTCCACTTCGTCCAGCAGCACGTTGGCTAGCAACGGTGACAGTGGCCCACCCTGCGGCGTGCCCTGTTGGCGATCCATCACCACCCCTCCATCCATGATCCCAGCGTTCAGGTACGCCCGAATCAGCCGGATCACTCCGGCATCGTCGATGCGCCTACTAAATCTGTCGATCAGAATGTCTTGGTTTATCCGGTCGAAAATTTCGACAGGTCAACGTCCACCACCACACGTTTGCCCGATTGCACGTACTCCCGCGCGGCCTTCACCGCGTCGTGCGCACGCCGCCCAGGACGAAACCCGTGGCTGTGCTCGCTAAATGTAGGATCGATCAGGGGTTGAAGCACTTGTAGCAGCGCCTGCTGGATCAACCGATCCAGCACCGTCGGGATGCCCAGCTCACGCTGGCTTCCATCGGGTTTGGGAATCATCACCCTTCGCACCGGGCTAGGCCGGTACGTGCCCGCCAGTAGCTCTTGGCGGATTTGGGGCCACTGAGCGTATTGCCGAGCAGTGGCCGACGCCCGCCCGTCTACCCCGCCGCACCCTTTGTTGGCCTTGACCCGCTTCCAAGCTGCTTGCAGATTCTCTTTGTCACGCCGCTTCCAGCAGCAGGCCACCTGTGCCCGCCATTGTCTTTGCCGACCCTATGTCCGGGTGTTCAGAGAGCGGGTCGCAGGCTTCATCACTGATGGGATCGCGCACGGCTTCACCGTGCGCTACGCTCACCCGCCCGGATTGTTCCGGCATCTGACGCTTGGCCTTTAACATCTCTTCTGTCCTCGGTCATTCACTCTCGTTCGGTCCTTCGTGCTTTGGCTTTTGCCTCATCGGCCAACTACCGGCACTACTACGACCTCTGCTGACTTCTCGCTCCAGCAATGCCGTCGCCCTTTCAGGCGTGAGGCGAGATCTCCCCAGGTAAGAACGCACACCTTCATCGCACAACCGCCGCATTTACGCCGCCCAAGCCTTGGTCACAAGAGCTTTGTGGTTTCATGCCCACTCCCCCTGCTTGGCAACGCCTTCTATGCGGTTCTTGTCCATCGGCTCACGATTTACGCTCACACTTCCTTCCCACACTTGGTCGCCCTCATGCAGTTGCGCTTCACTTCACTTGCTGTGACCAGCTCCGTGGCGGGACTTGCACTCGCAGGCGTGCACCCATGCTGGGCGCACAGAAGTGCGTCCGAGCGTTGGCTCGAAACGCTATACATGCCCCAACCTCGGATCAGAATGTGTCAACCATCTACAGTTGAAAAAGCAGCCCATCAAGCCAGCTCAATGCGGCGGACCACGATCAGGGGGTCATGAGATAAAAATACCGAATACCGTTATCACGAAAAAGGGCTTGACAAATGAGTCCTCATAGAAGCGGGTATTGGTGAAGGGCAACTTGTTAGCAGTCCAATTGCTTGATTTGGGGCGCTGGTTAACCATCTATCGGCTATTCGATGATGACTATCTCGTTAATGATTGATGCATTTGGGGTTTTCATTGCCGCTTCAATGGCCTCAACGACGAAGGTCGCCACTGACGGTGTCCTGAAATCGCAGATGATTTTGGTTGCGTTGATGGTCTGCATGTTTGCCCGGAGAAAAATCGGCAATGTGGTTCGCCAGTTCATCTGCATCCTGATTGTCCTCGAATAATGTCACACGAACTAAAGTTGTATCTCCCGCGATTGACCGCTTCAGAGGGAAGCCCTACCTTTTTGGTCCATTTGGATACAACATTACGTCAATTGCAATTGACTTAAAGTTGTCACTGTCGTAGAAATTGACGTAAACTTGTGATCCTACATGCCTTGGCGTTTGCTCCATGACAGATCCGATCGCCCTACCCGTCAAGCGCCTTCCAAGCAAACGTTGCATCACGTCTGGGCTCCAAAACTGAACCGTACCGTGGTGCTCGCCGGACGCGACCAACTGCATCTGTGGGTCATGCTTGAGGCACATCCAGAGATATCGCGGTACTGCGAACGTCCAACCTGGCCCGACGAGAATGAGGCATCCCCAGAACCGGATTTCTGGGCGCTGCGCGACGGCAGCGCGGTCTGGCTTGCGCTTGGCGACGCTCCACAAAGTGATCCGAATGCCGCACCACTCCCTGCCATGCCCTGCGTCCAGTGGGTCCACGCCAACGCGTTAAATCAGCATCGCGTTTGGATTCAGAACTGGTTGTCGCTACTGCCCTACTTGGGAGCCACCAGCACACCCAGTTTCGACTCTCTGGTGGCACAGGTTGTCCAGGCTGCCGATCCCGAGAGCAGCTTTGATGACTTGGAACGACAGTTCTCGGCCACAGACCCGCTCCTTGTACGCACGGCGGTGATTGCCGCGCTTCATCAAGGGCTCCTCGTCAGCCAAGATCTGCAACACCAACAATGGGGCCGCTCCACCCGCGTCTCTAAGCTGTCGAAAGGGAATCCGCATGCGACGCGGTGACATCCCCGAAGCCCTGGCAGATCCGTCCCTGTGGCCCACCGTCGATGTCACCGCGTTGACTGGCGAGCGGCGCGACATCTACCAGCGTCGGGAACAGGCTGTCTGCGCCTATCTGCGGGACGAATCACGAATCGACATCGAGCAGCGCTTCGGCGTCAACCGCGGGTCGCTCATAAGACTGGTCGCCCGCTGCCTCTCGCCGCATCAGGACGGACGCATTCAAGGCCTGCGCGCGCTCATTCCACATACCAGGGCGAAGGACTACACGCGCGTCAAGCCTGCGGCACGCACGCCATCCCGCGGCGGTCTAACCGGTGCGCTGGGACAACTTTTCGAGCGCCTCCCCCAACTTGTCGGCATCATTGAACGCCAGATTTCCAGCTCGGCACTCGGTTTGTCAAAGAACGACCGTATTTACGGGCTCACTGACGTCCAATCCAAAATCATCGCTGCGTGCCGCGAAGCCGGGCTGACGGCACAGGACTACCCGTTGAACCACGACGAGATGGGCTATCGATCGCTTGCACGCTGGATTCGAGGCCGCCTTTGAACAGCACATCCCCTGCGCCCACCACGCCAAGATGATGCCTGGGACACGACGATCCGGCCATACTCCGTCGTGGAGCTCGATGGCCAAGCTCGACTTACGCGTTCGCGTGCGCTACATCGACGCCACCGGCGTGAGTGTCGATATCGAGAGCGAGCGACTGTTCGTGATCACCCTCATCGACGTCTGCACGCGCATCGTCCTGGGATGGCAACTGGTGCCCGCGCCTGAATACGATCACCATGACGTGCTCTGCGCGATACAGGACGCACTGCGGCCACGACTCAAGCGCCAGGAATTTTCGATCCCTGGCTTGGCGTACCGCCCCGGCGCGGGCTTTGTCTCGATGTCCTGCCGGAGCTAAACTACGCCTGCTGGGATGTACTCAAGGTGGACAACGCCGCCTCGCACCTGACCGAAGACACGTTCGAGCCGATCTGCCGATTCGTCAGATGCCGACTTGAGGCCGGGCCTATCGGTGAGCCCACGTCACGCCCATTTATCGAGCGCTTCTTCGGCACGCTCACCAACCGCATGTCGCGTAAGGTCACAGGCACGACCGGACGCAGCCCAGACGACCCCCTTGGCAAACAAGGCCGCGCCGTACCCGTCCCCTTGCTCATCACGCTGCCTGAGCTCGAAGAGTTGCTCGACGTGAGCATCGCAAACTACCATGCCGCGTCGCATGCGGGTCTCAACGGTCGCTCGCCGCTGGAGGCCCTGCAGCAAGCCGTCGCAAATCACGCGACCCCCATTCGCACCCTTGCGCCGCTTCTGCGTGGGCGACTGCATCAGTTGCAATCCGTGCACCTGTCAACGGTGCGCGGTAGCGCAGCAAGCGGCGTCGCCCCCTACATCAGCTTGTACGGTGCTCGGTACAGCAATGAAGTCCTGCAGCGCACGGCCGGCCTCATCCGACAGAAGATCCGTGTCTACATTCAGCCCAACGACATGCGCACTATTTGGGCGTACTTCCAACGGTGCCGACCTCGGCCAACTGGCGGTGCTCGACGGCTGGCGATACAGCCGCCACACGCTCAAGCTGCGTAAACGCATTCTTCGAGAACGCCGCCTGGGACGGCTGAAGTTTGCAGGCGAACAGGATCCAGTGGTGCTGTTCGCCGAAGCACAACGTCGCGCCGCCCGAGGCTCACGCAAGCGAGGCACGGTCGTGCTCCAGATTGACGCAGCGAGCATGAGTACCGAGAACGCGCCGCCGCCCTCCTCACCTTCCACAGACACCGCACCCGTCGCACGTCCACCCGCCCCTGCCTTCGTTGATCTGGGCGACCTCAAGATGCAGAACAACTAAAAAACGCGCCTCCATGACCTTCGACATTTTGCGACCATGCTCGATCGACGAGCACCCATTGAAGCGCCGAACCTACCGGGTGCCAACGCCCTCGATCAAGGCCATGATCGCGCTTGTCGACGAATGTCTGTTCATGTTCATCGGGGGTGGGCTTATTCACGGTCGCCCGCGCATCGGCAAGAGCTGCGCGATTGATTTCGTCATCACCGATCTCAAAGCCAAACACCCCAAGCTGTCCGTCTACAAGATGCGCTGGATCAAGCCGCAAGTGCCATCGGAGAATTCTTTCTTCGCCGCGCTGCTACACGCTATCAAGCATCCCGCAGATCCCTCCGCGAAAAAGGCCGCACTGCGCGGTCGCTTGGTTCACCGGCTTCGCCAGATCGCCGACACGCTCGGTGATGACCGGGTCGTGCTTTTTATCGACGAGGCCCAAAACCTGCGCGAAATCGAGTACGAGTGGCTGCGCGATCTGCACGACGACCTTGAGAACAACGGCGTTCGCCTCTTCACGTTTCTGATCGGTCAGCACCAACTCCTCGCCCAAAAGTCGGCGTTTCAGGCCCAGGACAAGGAGCAGATCGTCGCGCGCTTCATGATCGAAGAACTCGCCTTTCGGGGCATCGCCAGCGAAGCCGAGTGCGCCGCAGTCATGGACGCCTACGACAAGGGTGAATTCCCAGCATCGTCCGGGTGGAACTACGTGCGCTTCTTCGTCCCCCGTGCCTATGCTGCCGGGCTGCGCATGAAAGAGTCTGCACCAAGACTTTGGCGGGCATTCGAGGACGCGCATGTCAAAGCACAGCTCGATGGCCCCCCTGAAATTCCGATGAAATATTTCACAGGTGCGACCGAAGCTGCGCTGCTCACCAGTATCGAGCTGGACTCCGGAAACCTGAGTTTTGATGCTGCATTTGACAGCCATGGTCGAGCGAAGCCGCTATGTCATGGCCCGGCGCGCCGGTAGAACTATGCTCAGCGCCATCACAGTCCGCTGACCCGTGCGCGAGGACTTGCGCGGGCACAGTCCGCGCCAATCATCGAGTTCGAGGTCACCACGCCACTGGCGCGATCAGACTGGCGATACACCTCCCGGCCACGATGGAGTAGCACGGGCGAGTCCATGTGGATGCGGTTGGCAAGTTTCGGTATGCAATCGGATGGGCGCTACGGAACTCTCCGTTCTGCTTTCGCTTCGCGATAACGGCGCCGCCGCTCCTGACAATGCCAGTGACCTACGTCACATAGGTCGCTGGGATCAGAACACGCTGGCCGATGTCCTTGAGATCTCCATCCCCGACGTGCGCAATAGCTTCTGCTCCGTCATGCCCAGTCACTCGCTCGCGCTCTGCGCCACCGAGCTGCGGTATTGCGAGCCGTGTCTGACCATGGGTTTTCACGCGGCGTGGTTTCAGTGGACACACATCGAACGGTGTCCATTGCACTGCGTGCCCATCAGGTGCGGTTGCTTTCACTGCTCGTCGCCCATCCCCTACGAACTCGGCGCCAGTCTTGCTTTGAGTCCGTTGTGTTGCACCGCATGCGAACGCGACTGGTGCCATCCTCACGTGTGCACGGGGCCAATGTGTTCCACTGGACTCTTTAGCCGCCCAACAGATGCAACGCTGGTCCGAGTACGTGCGAAAAATAGTCGCCGTTGAGCACCAACTTGGCCGTGACCGTAGCACCGGTAAGTTCATCGCCACCAGCCAGCCAGCGTACGAAACGGCAGCAGTACGCCCTCATGTTCTGACGATGATGAACCGGTTGTTCGATTCACCGCCGCCCATGCCTGCATCGGGAACAACGCGGTACGTGGATGTCAACGGTCAAACGCCGCCGGCATGGTCCGCCAACAGCATCACTTCCGCATCTCGGTGCATCAGGTTCGACCGTGACCATTGGCCGCATTTTGCCAGCGACTTTATCCGCTACGAACACATGGTACTTGCCGCTCACGATCAGCTCTTCGAAACCCATGGACGCGAATTCACGCGCGCACGGCAGCACCGCCTCTTGCTTGATGGACTTCTCGCGCCTACCAACTCCATACGCCGAGATACAGCAACGGCGGTGGGCTGGGCCGTAAGTTGGCTCGGCCCCTCACAGGCATTGGCACCGCCCACCGGCTTCACAGCGCCGGCGCTCGGTTTGACCAGCTGGTTGACCAATCTCCCACTTCGCAAACGTTACATCACAGTCAAGGCCTGGCACGAACAGGTCGCACAGTGGCTCGCCGAGGATCTGGCAAGCTCCGTGTGCATGTGGGCAGATGTCACCGAGTTCATGAGTGCCAGGGGCCACTACCTTCTGTACGGCGAGGCCGTCCACCCCATGTCACTCGCGATTCGGCGTGGGGCCACCACGGACTAAGATTACAACTTTACGTCAATTAATTGGTAAGTACTTGATTAAAAGGGTTTTCTCTGCCGCACTAGTCGCAGACCGCAGAAGATATAACTTTACGTCACAAACGTATCAACTTTAGTTCGTTTCACAGATAGGTCGTCACGACTTGCAAAAAAAGGGCTTAGCTTGGCCCAACATTTGCACCAAATGTACCGGATCAGCCTATGGCTTTGGACAACCTAGCTGGGATAGGAAGGCTTGAAACACCCCAAAGCAGAAGTCACTGATTTGTACCGACAGGCTTACTCGATGGCACCCGACTATTTGTTTGCGCGCTGCGGACTTGCACGCTGCCTCGCCGGTGACGGACAAGTTGAGGAGGCACACAAGCTGCTGGACGGCATCCTTGATCGTGAAGAGTTTCATCGCAGCGAGTACCGAAGCTACTTAACGGCACAGCACGCTTTTGGCGTTATCTGCGGCGAACATGACGCCGTGCGAACTTTTTGCGGGCATCGTTAGTCGATTTGGATAAAGCCTTGACGACTGAATGGCCGTGATCCACAGAGAGGGCAGTATGGCCAGAGGTTAAGGAATGAGATTTTCTACCGTAATTGTCATATTGACCGCAGCCTTGGGGGGGCCGTTGGGCTGTGGGCATTCCACGCAAATGGTCCCGAGATTTCGGCAGGAGTCAGCAATCGCTGCCATTGGCGCCATTGGGGTCATTTGATGGTGGGCGTACGGCTGGGAAACCGGCGGCGCAGACAGTTGATGGATCTGCGGGACTCCGCCCTCTGGTGAATCGCCAGTCAAGGATGACAGGGCCACTCCTACAATCGACGCCCCCTCCCCATTTTTCAGAAATCCGGTACAGCACTTATGAACATTGTCGTCAACGAAGAACTGAAAGCCTACATTGACCCGTTGACGCCGCAAGAGTACGAGTCGCTGGAGCGCAGCATTTTGGCTGAAGGATGCCGAGATGCCTTGGTACTGTGGGGCGACTTACTCGTGGACGGGCATAACCGTTACGCCATTTGCCAACACCACGGCTTGCCGTTTCAGATCATCCAAAGCACACGATTCAAAAACATGGAGGATGTGCATTTGTGGATGATCGACCAGCACCCGTCGGCGCAGTATCTCTGACTTTCAGCGCGGTGTCCCCGCACTACGGAAGCGAGAAATCATTGCTGCGCGTCGTGCAAGTAAGTCGGCCGCTGAAAATCCAAATCCTGCCAGTGAGGATCCAAAAAATAGTGCAGAGCTCGCCCCTTGGGAGGACTCCAGCGATTCCAGCAATACGGAATCAATTGCGCCACTGGCCAGCCGTGAAGACATCGCCAAAGCTGCCCGCCTGGAGCGGCAACTATGGTGCGATGATCGAGAAAATCCAGAAACAGGCCGCACCCGGGTTGGTTGCCGCAGTGAAATCTGGCTCCATTCCTCAACGCTGCTGCTGCAGGGCCAGTTTGCCTGCCGAGGAACAGGTCGCTGCAGCTGTCGCAGGGAAGGACGAGCTCAAACAAGCGGCAAAACGGGTGCGGGAGGCCAAACGAAAAATCACGAGTGACGTCGGGCGATCTGAATCAGGATGAAACAGAGCGATCAGAATCCTCTACACCCACGGATGAAGTCAAGGCGCTCAAACAGCGTATTGCTCAATTGGAAAAAGAGAATGATGCCTTGCGCAAACAGGTTTTGAATTTGTTGGAAAAAAGTGGACGCTCGGCTTGACAAACATAAGACTGGAATTGAGGCCAACCGTCAATCGCCAGTTAGCTGACGCCTAATTTATCCCCGCTCCCATCCGTCACGCTTTGGCGATTTCACCGGACGCCTGTTCCATATACCAGTCCCCGTTTGGCTGTCTGACAAATGGAACGTGGGCAAGTTCGAATCTACGGGTGCGTTGCGGCGGACACGCAGGCTCAATTCAGCAGAAAACTATCCACCATCACCAATGAAAGTAATCGAATGGCCTTGCCAGCTTTTCGTTGAACCACGCCAAGAACTGATGGTCGAACACATGGCTGACCCACAGCGCCTCAAGGCTGGGAATACGCGCATGCGGCCCCTCGCAGAGTGCGCAGACATAAGCGTTGTCGGTTGCCAGTGACTCCACCTCGGATTCATGGATGATGTCCCATTGACTTTTCCAGCGCGCCCAGACAACGATTTCATCCCAGCCGCTGCGGCTGTGCACATGGGCATGAATGCGGCCAGTCGTCGACGGAAACGCAAGCACGATGTTGCTTGCTCGAATTTTTTCACACTGACCGGAATCGCGAAGCAGCCTTGGTTCTTTTTGAACCATTCCAAAAGCAATGAAGAAATCGCGGACTACCCGGTGGCAAAGGCCGGTCGGCAGGTTTTCGGGAAGTGGTTGATTTCATGGCGCGGCCCAATTTTTCAAATGCAAGTGTGACGAACACCATTAGTTTTCATGCTCATGCGTCGAATCGTGACGCATACGACGACTTGCGACACATCGCTGGATTTTGTGATCGCAGGAGAGCGATGCGTCATGAAACGTCGCTGTCAAAAGCACAATCTGCAAATGTCCAGAAAACCAAAGGAGACATGCCATGAAAGATGAACTGCAGGCCGAACTCAAACACCGCTATACCAAGCTGATGCGTGCACCCGGCCTGCGCTACTTTGTGGCAGATGACACAGCCCCGGAAGCTGCCGAACTGGTCAGCAATTTCGGCCCGATTGACGAGCGCGGCATTGAGTGTGGTGAAGGTTGGTTTGAACTGGTGAACCGGCTGAGCGCGGCGTGTGAAAAGGAAATTGACGCGATGGCGGCGGCTGGGGTTGCCATGGAATATTGCTTCGGAGCCGTCCAAAATCAAGGAAAAGTTTGGCACGCTGCGCTTTCGCGTGCACGGAAAGCTGTCCGAGGCCCTCAGGGCAGAAATACTAAAAGCCGAGGAAGTCGATAGCGCCCACATATGCGATCAGTGTGGCGCAGCGGGACATTTACGATCCGATCCTTGGCAGCGGACGTGGTGCGACGCTTGCGAGGCGGCCTATGACTAATGGTGAGACGCCTCAGCCTGATTGACAAGCGAACAACATCGTCATGAACATGAACAGCACGCCACTGCCTTTCGCGACGCACTCGAAGGCCTGTGCCAGCGATTTACCAGCAATACCGCACCACTCAACAAGGAGGCCACTGATGCGCCAAATATTCTTGGACACCGGAAACCACCGGTCTCTCTCCGCGGATGCCGGGCACCGTATCGTTGAAATTGCCTGCATAGAAGTGAAACAACGGCAAGCCCACTGGCAAGGATTTCACCATTACCTTGATCCGCAGTGCGAAGTGCCAGCAGAAGCCGCAGCCATTCACGGCCCGACGTCGGTGTTTTGAAAGGCAAGCCGCTGTTCATTGACATTGCCGCAGAGCTGATCGAGTTCATTGCTGGTAAGGAAGTGCTCATTCACAACGCGCCGTTTGATCTGGCATTTATAGACCGTGAGCTTTTTGCAATAGGCTGTCGAACACGCCCTTCGTCCATCTCTCTGCCCTCGAAAGTGACAGACACCCCCTGCTTTCTTACTTTTCGTGGGCTATTTCCCGGTGAGCGATGTTCACCACAGGCACTTTGTGATCGATTTCAAATTGCGTGCGCGGGCGACGACCGCTGGCATACCGCACTAACGGATGCCCGGAAGCTGGCACAGCTATGGACCGCAATATCCATTCCAGACGATTTGGTCATTGCTCTCAAAGAAGCGAAACATGTCGTCGGTCTTTTACCGGCGCGGAGTATCGCCGAAAGCGGCATCCCCACCTTTTCGCGATTCACTCACAGGCCTGCCGAAACGGTTTAACGCCGAAGACCTTGCCACCCAGCGCCGCTCGCAAAGACCGGGGCTGTCTCTGGGGCTGGTACGAATGGCGGCGCATGAAAGCGCTCCAACGCCGCGGCCCAATCCCGCTCTCCCTTGCCATCGCCAACGTTGGCAAAGCCACATTCCCAAGCTCACTGTCGTCACCCAAACAGGACGATCTGCACGAACGAAGGCAGCGCCAACTGTATTGCACCGTATTGGCAGCTTACGCAGACCCGCGCTGTTTTACCTGTGGTCAGGCGCACACGTTTGCGCCCAGCATCCCCGATGAACCCGAGGGCGGTCGCCGCCTGAGTCCGCCTGTTTGCCGCCAATGCGGCGGACATACACGTCCTGGCGTTGTCTGGTTTGGTGAAGATTTGCCGGTCAGGGAATTGCACCGCGCCTATGCCCAGGCCAAGCAGTGCGACCTGTTCTTCTCGATTGGCTTTCTCAGGCGGCATACTTTACATCCAAGGCGCAGATACCGGGTTTGGCAAGACAAGCGGGGCCAAGTGGTGCAGATCACCACCCGACCACCGGCTGGACCGTGAATGCAACTGGTTCCCTGCGGGGGCTGCCGGGGATAATGTTGCCCGTTTGATGCAGGGCTGTGGTCGATGATGCAATGAACCAGGTACCCATGGTGATCAGCCTGCAAGGAATGGCCCTGGTGGCCCTCAAACATATTCCAGTTATAGGCAACATCGTCTTTTGGCATATACAGACCAAGCGATATCCGCAGTGGCTCCTTACCATCACCACAAGTGTCATAGAAAGCCCGCGCCGGACCCGGATCTAACTGCACCGACAACTCGTAATGAACAGGCGTTGACCAATCAATCAAGCCGGACAGGTCTTGTTTTCGCAAGGTCTCCAGTGTCGATTTGCAGTGCCCAAAGAAACGCATCTCGGCGGCATTGATCTCTTCAATGGTGCGGCGCACAGCGGTAACAATTTCAGCGCAACGGGCGTGGAGGTGAATGGTTAGCCTTGCCACTGGCTCCCCTTCAGAGCGCGCTGCTTTCGTTCACGGTCTCCGCAATGGCACTCCGGCTCGTCCGCGGACTCTCTGACTTTGCCACCTACCTTGGGCGTAGGCCTATTTGGTATTCAGTGCCAGCGCCTGCCACTCTACGGACCTTGAGGGACTCGAATTCCTTACGGGCGTGGCGGACCGAACGCATGGCCTGCTCGCTGTTCGACAACGCGC
>JADJNC010000042.1 GCA_016709335.1 Candidatus Propionivibrio dominans
ACCCAATTTCCCAAGGGAGGACTAGCCAATTTCCGAAACGAAGATTTTTCGGAAACTGCGTTTTTAGGCTAATTCCAGCCCGTATATACACTTTGACTGGATTTTTGGCCAAATCTTCACCGCATGATCGGGCTGCTTTTGATAGCAGAAAATAGTTTTTAAAAAGGGGCATAGAAGTGATTTATCTCACTCTGATGAATTAAAATTAGCTGGTGAAAATAGTCCTTTTTTAAGAGCGAAGAAAGACCTATGCGTGTAGTCCAAAACGAACAAATGAAGATTGGCGAAGTTGATATTTCAAAGATTAACTTCGACCTCAAATCACGCGATGACATTCCAAAGATATTGCGTGGCCTGCAGCACATCTACACCACAGAAACCATCCGTACACGTATTTTTGATTTGCTCGAAAGCCGGGTATCTCCAAAGGTTGACAAATCCAACGGTCGCCCTGGCATGACCCTGTGGAACATCCTGGTGTGTGGTGTCATTCGCCTGGACTTGAACTGCGACTATGACCGATTGCTTGAACTCGTCAATCACCATGACACCCTGCGTGAAATGCTCGGGCACGCTGCCTTTAACGATACCACCTATAGCCTTCAGACCCTCAAAGACAACGTGCGTCTTCTGACACCTGAACTCCTCGACGAGATCAGCCAAATCATTGTGGCAGGTGGCCACGCCCTGGTAAAAAAAAACGACGAAGCGCTGCGTGGGCGCTGCGACTCCTTTGTAGTTGAGACCGATGTGCACTTCCCAACCGACATCAACTTGCTCCTTGATGCCATGCGCAAGATCATCACCTTGACGGCCCAGTGGTGTGACGATCTTGGCCTGAGCGATTGGCGGCAATCCGAATACAACCTGCGCCATGTCAAACGCGAGATGCGCGCGGCACAAAACAAAAAACGCAGCAAAGCCAAATCCCCCGAACGTGTCGAGAAAAACCAAGCCCTCGTCATCGAGGCACATCAAAAGTACCTCGATGTTTCACAAGGCTACCTCGACAAAGCCCGCCGGACATTGACGCTCATCGAACAGCAAGGAGCAGGCACCCTCATTGATCTGGTCAGAACAAAAGAGATCGAAGGCTACATGGTCCACGCGGTGCGCCAAATTGACCAAATTAAGCGTCGTGTCATTGACGGCGAAGTGATCGCGCACGCAGAAAAAGTCTTCTCCATTTTTGAGACCCACACCGAATGGATCTGCAAAGGCAAGGCAGGCGTGCCGATGGAATTGGGACTCAAGACATGCATTCTTGAAGACCAATACCAATTCATCCTGCACCAAAAAGTGATGGAAAAACAAAGCGATGATCAAGTTGCCCAAGAGATGGTGATCGAGGCGAAGAAGCGCTACCCCAAGCTCAATGCTTGCAGCTTTGACAAAGGCTTTCACTCGCCAGAGAACCAGGCTGTGCTCAAGGAGCTATTGGAACTGGCGGTCTTGCCCAGGAAAGGCAAGCTGAGCAAACAGGCCCAGAAAGAAGAACAGGCACAAGAGTTTGTCAAGGCACGCCGGGCACACTCTGCGGTGGAGTCAGCGATCAACGCGCTGGAAGTGCATGGTCTTGACATATGCCCAGATGAAGGCATTGAAGGCTTCAAGCGCTATGTGGCGCTGGCGGTGGTGGCGAGAAACATTCACCGCATTGGCGCCATTGTGTGGCAACAAGACGTGACGCTGGAACGGCGCAAAAACAAGTATGCAGACCGAGATATGCCGTACAAACTGGCGGCATAGGAAACGCCAGAAAAACTCTTTATTGAGGAGCAAATTTTGAAACTCAAGGAAGAAGCTCGGACGCAAATTGGCAAAATTTGGGGTACTGAGCTGGAAAGATAAAATTCTTCTGACTGAAAGGATTGGCACCACTAAAAACTATTTTTTCTTAAAATTTATGCATAGCTATTATGATGCGCTGATGACGCAGTACCGGCGTTCCCATGTCGGATTCGTATTCCAGTTTTACAACCTAATTCCCAGCCTGACGGCGCGGGAAAACGTAGCCCTAGTGACCGAAATTGCGGAGAACCCAATGACCCCCGAGGAGGCGTTGACGCGCGTGGGGTTGACCGATCGCATGGACCATTTTCCGGCCCAGATGTCGGGCGGAGAGCAGCAGCGCGTGGCCATTGCCCGCGCCGTGGCCAAGCGCCCGCAGGTGCTGTTGTGCGACGAACCAACCGGTGCGCTTGATGCCCAGACCGGTGTGCTGGTGCTTGATGTGATCGCGCGGGTGAACCAGGAGTTGGGCACCACCACGGTGGTCATCACCCACAACGCGGTGATTGCCGCCATAGCAGACCGCGTGCTGTATTTCGGTGACGGCCTGGTGGTGCGATCAGAGCGCAACGTGCACAAGAAGGCGGCCAGGGAGCTGCGGTGGTGAAAGCACTCGACCGTAAGCTGCTGCGCGACCTCTGGCAGATGAAGAGTCAGGCGCTGGCGATTGCGTTGGTGGTGATGTGTGGCGTGGGCACCTACATCATGTTCCTGACCACGCTGGGTGCGCTGCGCACCACCCAGGACGCCTACTACCGCGACTACCGCTTTGCCGAGGTGTTTGCCAGCCTCAAGCGCGCACCGCAGTCCATGCAACTGCGCGTGCAGACCATCGCCGGGGTGGACCAGGTGGAGACGCGCGTGCTGGCGCAGGTTCGCCTGGATATGCCCAACTTTGCCGAGCCGGTCTCGGCTCTGATGGTTTCGATCTCTGACCATGGCCGCCACGGGCTCAATGCACTGCACCTGAGCACCGACGCCTGCCGCTGGCCGCACGCGCCGATGAAGTGGTAGTCAGCGCGTCGTTTGCGCAAGCCCACGGGTTGCGTCTGGGGAGACCGCTTTCACGCCATCCTTAACGGGCGGCGCCAAGCACTGACTCTTGTCGGCACGGCGTTGTCGCCAGAGTTCATCCAGCAGATGCGCCCGGGTTCGGTCTTCCCAGACTGCAAACGCTTCGGTGTGCTGTGGATGGGACGGCGCGCGCTGGGTCAGGCCTACGACATGGAAGGCGCATTCAACGACATGGCCATGAGCCTGCAACCTGGCGCCGACGTGCAGGCGGTGGTCGACCGGGTGGATGAACTGCTCAAGCCCTACGGAGGCCTGGGCAGCTACGCCCGAAAAGACCAGCTCTCACACCGCTTCCTGAGCCAGGA
The DNA here is from genome assembly GCA_016709335.1 of Candidatus Propionivibrio dominans. Classification (GTDB taxonomy): domain Bacteria; phylum Pseudomonadota; class Gammaproteobacteria; order Burkholderiales; family Rhodocyclaceae; genus Propionivibrio; species Propionivibrio dominans. The sequence goes on from JADJNC010000042.1 coordinate 3,171, forward strand.
GCTGGAGCAGCTCGGCACGCTGGCCAGCCTGTTTCCGGTGATGTTCATGGGGGTGGCGGTCTTCCTGCTCAACGTGGTGATCGGGCGGCTGGTGGCGATGCAGCGCGAGCAGATCGCCACGCTCAAAGCCTTTGGCTACAGCAACATGGCCGTGTTGTGGCACTACCTGCGCATGGTGTCGGTGATTGTGGGTATGGGCATTGCTGGGGGCAGGGCACTGGGCGTGTGGTTGGGCCGGGAGTTGTCCAACATCTACATGGAGTTCTACCACTTCCCTACCTGCTATTCAACCTGCAAGCCCGCACAGTGCTGGAAGCAGCGCTGGCCAGCCTCATCGCCGCAGCAGCGGGAACCGCACTGGCTGTCTGGCGCGCCGCCAGCCTGCGACCGGCACAAGCCATGCGACCGGAGCCACCTGCACGCTACCGCGAGACCTGGATCGAGCAATGGGGTCTCAAGCGCTATTTGTCGCAACCTACGCGAATGATCATCCGCAACATCCAGCGCCAGTGCGTCAAAGCTATGCTCACCATTCTGGGTATCTCCATTGCGTGCGGCATGATCCTCACTGGCCTGTTCCAGCGCGATACGGTCAGCTATATGGTCAATGTCCAGTTCGGCATGGCACAGCGAGAAGACCTGTCGGTGACCTTTTCCGATCCCACCAGCTATCGCGCCCGCTTCGATCTGCTGGCCCTGCCCGGCGTGCAGCACGTGGAGGTATTTCGCGCGGTACCGGTGCGTCTGCGCAATGGTCCACGCAATTACCGCACCGGCATTCGTGGCATGGAGACGGGCGGCGACATTGCCCGCCTCCTCGATGCCGATTTGCGTCCGGTAGCCCTGCCAACGCAGGGCATTCTGCTTACCGATTACCTGGCCCAACTGCTCGATGTGCGGGTTGGTGACCGCCTGACTGTGGAGGTACTCGAAGGCAACCGACCGGTGCGCGAGGTAACCGTGGTTGCACTGGTGCGCGAATACCTGGGCGTCTCGGGCTACATGCATCTGGCCGGGATCAACCAGTTCATGCAGGAAGGCCCCACCATTTCTGGCGCCTACCTGAGTGTGGATCGGGTCTACATGGCAGAGCTATACACGCGCCTGAAAAACATGCCGCGCGTGGCAGGTCTGGCAGAGCGGATTCAGGAGATTCGAAACTTCAACCGCGTGATGGAAGAGACCATGCTGTTCTTTACCTATGTGGCCACCATCTTTGCCGTCGTTATCGCCTTTGGCGTCATCTACAACAGTGCGCGCATTGCGTTGACCGAACGCGGGCGCGAACTGGCCAGCCTGCGCGTGCTGGGCTTCACCCGCGCAGAGAGCGCCTACATCCTGCTGGGCGAACTGGGGCTGTTGGCTCTACTGGCCATTCCGCTGGGCCTGGTGCTGGGTGAAGCAATGTGCTACTACATTGCCCGCACCATGCAAAGCGATTTGTTTCGTGTTCCGGTGGTGCTGGAGCCCAAGACCTACGCTTTTGCCTGTGTGGTGGTGGTGGTCTCGGCCCTACTGTCAGGGATGGCGGTGCGTCGCCGCCTGGACCAACTCGATCTGATTGCCGTCTTGAAGGCGGCGGAGTAATACTATGAAAACTTTCTGCAATGGCGTCGTCGCATGGTACTGGGCCTGGTGTTGGTTCTGGGCATCGCAGGTCTGTACTGGGGCTGCGCCCGCAGGCCATCACCGTCGATATGGGCAACGCCAGCCGCAGTGCATTGCGTGTCACCCTGGAGCAAGAAGGTCGCACTCGTGTGCTGGACCGCTATGTCGTGGCGGCGCCCGTGACGGGCTATGCACGGCGTATCCCTCTGGAAGTGGGACAGGTCGTGGGCTATGGAGCCGTCGTGGCCGAACTGGAGCCGCTGCGCGCGGATACGCTGGACCCGCGCCGCCAGGCGGAAGCTTCTGCCCGCATCGCTGCCGCCAAGTCGGCTCTTGGCGCCACGGAGCAGCGCGCCAGTGCGGCCGCCAATGCGGCAGAGCTGGCACAGGCCGAATTGCAGCGCGCTCGCGCGCTGCGCCTGCAAGGCCATGTCAGTCCCGCTGTCGAAGACCGCGCGGCCAGCGATGCCCAGCGTACTGGCGCGGAGCAGCGCTCGGCCCAGTTCGCCGTGACTACTGCGCGCCATGAACTGGAAGCCGCACGCACCCTGCTGCAGTACGCCGGCAGTCCGGGCAACGCCGGGCTGGTGACGGTGCGTGCGCCGGTAGCCGGAAAGGTGCTGAAGGTCGTGCATAAGAGTGAAGGTGCGGTGACAACCGGCCAGCCGCTGGTCGAGGTCGGGGACCCCGGCGCGCTGGAGGTCGAGGTGGACCTGTTGTCTGCCGATGCCGTGCGTGTTCGCCCGGGCACGTCTGTCGTGTTTGAGCGCTGGGGCGGCCAGGGTGCGCTGGAAGGCGTGGTTCGCACGGTTGAGCCATCTGGGTTCACCAAGGTCCCCTGTAGAAAACGGAAAAAATCGTGCGCTAAGCCTCAGACAGGGGCTGAATTCATTCCCAAAGCCGACTGACCCGAATCATCAGGCCGCAGCTTGCAGGGCAACGTACAGGGCCGTCTTCCCGATCTTGAGTCGTACAGCGGCCTCTCGGACATTTAATCCGTTGGCAATATGCTCCCGTGCCCGCTGCAGTTTTCGGCAGTGACAACGGGTTTTCGCCCTCCTTGCGTCCGCGTGAAACGCGGCCCTCAACCCGGCATTTGTGCGCTCACGAATCAAGTCACGCTCGAACTGGCCAGTGCACCGAATATGTAGAAGATGAGCCTTCCGCCCGATGGTAGTGGTGTCGATGCTTCTGTCAGCGACCGAAACCCAATTTCACGCGCATGCAGCGTGCTGATCATCTCGATCTCAAGTGTGGCAGGGAGCGCCCAAGCCTATCCAGTCGCCAGACAGCCAGCACATCACCATCGCGCAAATAGGCCAGCGCCTCGGCTAAACCGGGGCGGTTGATCTTGACCCCGGAAACCGTGTCCTCGAAAACCCGTTCGCATCCCGCCTTGAGCAGCGCGTCCGTCTGCAAGGCCGTGTCTTGTTCCGCCGTTGATACCCGTGCATAGCCAATCAGCGCCATTGAGACCTCCTTTGTCCGGTTTCCCGTCCGGCTATCATTTTGTCCGAAAAACCATTGAATAGTAGGTTATCGGACGTTGTCCAGTACGCTCGTCAAATGATCGTTTGACGGACAGCATTGACTGCCTTGGCTAAGGCCTACGTTCTCAATAAAAAGGAAACCGCATGTCTCGTCGTTCGATTCTCTCCACCGCCGAGCGAGCGAGCCTGCTGGCGTTGCCTGATACCGAAGAGGAACTCATTCGACACTACATCTTCAGCGAGCTCGATCTGTCGTTGATCCGTCAACGGCGCGGGGACGCGAACCGCCTGGGTGTCGCTGTGCAGTTGTGTTTTCTGCGCTTTCCCGGTCATGGTTTGCAACCTGATGCGATGGTACCGGTGCCCATGCTGCAATGGATTGGGCGGCAACTGCGCCTTGATCCAGCATGCTGGCGCAATATGCCGAGCGCGAGGAAACCCGGCGCGAGCACCTACTTGAGCTGCGTGCGTACTTGGGCATGACATCGTTTGGCCTGACGCATTTCCGAAAGATGGTGCAAACCACGACAGAAGTTGGCCATGCAAACCGATAAAGGCGCCGTACTGGCTGCTGGTGTCATTGGGAGATTGCGGCACCAGCGCACCATCGTTCCTGCGCTGGATGTCATTGAGCGGATCTGTGCCGAATCCATCACCCGTGCCAACAAACACATTTATGCGGCCCTATCCGATCCGCTGACCCGCGCCCACCGCCAGCGACTCGATGAGCTACTGCTGCACAAGGAAGGGAGTAAGACCACCAGGCTGGCTTGGTTGCGCCTGTCACCCAAGAAACCAAACTCGCGCCACATGCTGGAGCATATTGAGCGCCTGAAAGCCTGGCAAGCACTGGACCTGCCAGCCGGTATCGAACACACGGTGCACCAGAACCGCCTACTCAAAATCGCCCGCGAGGGTGGACAGATGCGGGCTTTTGACCTGGCCAAGTTCGAGCCGCAGCGGCGCTATGCCACCTTGGTAGCACTGGCCATTGAAGGCACGGCCACCGTCATCGACGAAATCATTGACCTGCACGACCGCATCATCGGCAAGCTATTCAACGCAGCCAAGCACAAGCACCAGAAGCAGTTTCAGGCTTCCGGCAAAGCCATCAATGACAAGGTGCGCCTGTACGGGCGTATCGGCTTGGCGCTGATTGAGGCCAAGAAAACCGGCGCTGACCCGTTCGCAGCCATTGAGTCGGTGCTGCCTTGGGAAGACTTTGCCGAGAGCGTCAGCGAGGCCCAGGTGCTGGCCCAGCCTGAGAGCTTCGACTTCCTGCACCGCATGGGGGATGGCTATGCCACCTTGCGCCGTTATGCACCAGAATTCTTGAACGTGCTCAAGCTGCGGGCTGCCCGCCGCAAAGACGTATTGGACGCCATCGAAGCCCTACGCTTGATGAACGCCAGCAGTGCCAAACAGGTGCCCACCGATGCACCCAGCAAGTTCATAACGCCACGTTGGGCGCGGTTGGTCAAAACTGGCGCTGGTTTTGACCGGCGTTTTTATGAGCTGTGCGCCTTGTCCGAACTGAAAAACAAATTGCGCTCCGGCGATGTTTGGGTACAAGGCTCTCGGCAGTTCAAGGACTTCAATGAGTACCTGGTGCCGGTCGAGAAGTTCACCACCATGCAACTGGCCAATGGTGCCGCTGGCCGTGCCAACCGACTGTGACCAGTACCTCCATGAACGGTTGACGCTACTGGAGTCCCAGCTTGCCAAGGCCAACTTGATGGCGCTGGCCAACGAGTTGCCGGATGCAATTATCACCACGGCCACGGGGTTGAAGATCACGCCACTGGACGCGGCGGTACCCAAAGAAGCGCAAGCCCTGATTGACCAGTCGGCGGCATTGCTGCCACACGTCAAGATTACCGAGCTGCTGATGGAGGTCGATGGGTGGACGGGTTTTACCGACCACTTCACCCACCTGAAGACCGATGACCTGGCCAAGGACAAAACCTTGCTGATGACCACCCTCCTGGCTGATGGTATCAACCTTGGTTTGTCCAAGATGGCGGAATCCTGCCCCGGCACCACCTACACCAAGTTGGCCTGGTTGCAGGCTTGGCACATCCGAGACGAAACATACAACGCCGCCTTGGCGAACCTGGTCAATACCCAATTCGAGCAACCCTTTGCCGATCACTGGGGTGATGGCACCACGTCCTCATCGGACGGACAAAACTTCCGGGTTGGCAGCAAGGGCCAAAGCACCGGTCATGTCAATCCGAAGTACGGCTCCGAGCCGGGGCGCACTTTCTACACCCACATTCTCTGACCAGTACGCGCCGTTCAGCATCAAGGTGGTCAACGTCGGTGTGCGGGATTCGACCTATGGCTTGATGGCTTGCTGTACCACGAGTCGGACTTGCGGATCGAGGAGCATTACACCGACACGGCAGGCTTCACCGATCACGTCTTTGGCTTGATGCCTTTCGTTGGCTTTCGGTTCGCGCCGCGCATACGTGATCTGGGGATACCAAATTCTTCATCCCCAGGGCGACACCGTTTACGACGGCCTCAAGCCGATGATCAGCGGCGAGCGATTGAAGATCAAACAGATACGCGCCCATTGGGATGAAATTCTACGACTGGCTACCTCCATCAAGCAGGGCACCGTGACGGCCTCGCTGATGCTGCGCAAATTGGGCAGTTACCCCCGGCAAAACGGTCTGGCGGTGGCTCTGCGCGGAGTTAGGTCGCATCGAACGCACGCTGTTTATCCTGGACTGGCTGCAAAGCGTGGAGTTGCGCCGCCGCGTCAATGCCGGACTGAACAAAGGAGAAGCCCGCAACGCGCTGGCCAGGGCCGTGTTCTTCAACCGCCTGGGTGAAATCCGGGATCGCAGCTTTGAGCAGCAGCGTTACCGGGTCAGTGGCTTGAATCTGGTGACGGCGGCCATCGTGCTGTGGAACACCGTCTATCTGGAGCGGGCCACAGCAGCTTTGCAGAACCACGGGCAGGAGGTGGACACCGCACTACTGCGATACCTGTCACCGCTGGGCTGGGAGCACATTAACCTGACCGGCGATTACGTCTGGCGCTCCAGCGCCAAGATCGGTGCGGCAA
>JADJNC010000043.1 GCA_016709335.1 Candidatus Propionivibrio dominans
ACGCCCAGCAGACAGCGTTGTAATTGTTGTTGACGGGTTCCCGGTTGTACTAAAGACAGACTGCGAACAAGTTGAGGAAAAACCAACAGGCTCTGCACTGTTGAAATTCAACGTAGGAACACCATACAGGGCGGCCTGTGCCGTAACGCTTCGAAATACTACTATCGTCGTGCAATCAAACGCGCTTGCAATATTCACCGTATAGGTAAATGCGCCGGGGACTTGTGTTGTTGGCGATTTGTGCGGTATTCCGGCCAGTCCGACCGCTTGATACGATGTGCCACTAAGAACCGCAGTTGCACCCGATATTGAATCGCGCCGATTAGCAGCGTTCAGCGCAAACACCAGCCCCCGCGTGATAGGGTTGCTTCTATCTATCCCAACAGCCGTTCGTGGCTGGCTAGTCCATGGTGTCCGTAGACGCCCCATGATTACGCATTCGTGAAGGTGATCGGACGGTATGCGACTACACACCCAGTGCCCAACGCCGCGCCACAGTTGATGACGGATAGCAGGCTCCTTCATTTCCAGAACAATGCCGCACAAAGTGCAGCCACGGTAAAGTGTGCGTCGAGCGGCTGCGATGTGATGAGGTAAGGGATTCCCGCCGCGAACTTCATACTGTTCGGATCAGACATGCTTGCCGTGCCCTCGTTGCCTGTCGGCCGCGTCGTGGTGCTGAAATTCGCCATGGGGGTCCAGGTGCCGCCGTCATACATCCATGGCACCAGATACACGTAGACCGTCTTGTCATTCGCTGGCGCTGTTGCCGCTGTTGACAGCAGAATTTGCACTTCAAAGTCGATTGCTTTAGTAGTAGTCTGGTTGTCCACCCGTGCCGACTGCCAGCCTGCAAATGGGTCTGTCGTGTCAATGGCAAGCGATTGCAAATTGGTCACGGTCATTGCCGTGTAGGTGCCGTAGCTGATGTTTTCGGTGGTCATTATGCTTTCCCGAGTTCGTCCGAGACTTGCTGCGCCGTCACAGGGTCAGGGTCAAACCCCAACGCACAGAGCGCATCAGATTGGGGCTGCGTGAGCACACCCATCGGGACCAAACTTTGCACAGTTGCTTGCACCAGCGCAGAACCGACAGTGAGCCGGCCCCTGTTCCACCAGCGGCTTGACGTAGCGAAATCAGGCACGGTGTTGATGACGTCAAGCAACGCATTGCCTACGGTCAGGCCCAACACTTCAAGAATCGTGCCGTTGCCAATTTCGCGGGCACTTGGTTTTGTGCGGCCAATACTGACAGCCGCTGCGATGGCGTCAAAGTCGCGTGATGCGATCAGTGCAGGGCTGCACTTGGCGGTGATTTCGTCGAGTAGCGTCATGGCTTAGTCTTCCGTGACCACAGTGCCAGCGGTAAGCTGCGGCGTGACGCCGTTGCCGCACACGATAGACGGGGAGATTGCGCCTTTGTAGAGCAGCTTTCCAGCGCCAGATGACGATGTGCCGAGGCCCCAGTTTGTTGCAGTTCCGGTGCCGCCAGTGCCTGCGGGGAAGGTGACGTTGGCGACCAGAGCGACAGTGTTGGTGGACACGGTAAACCCAGCGCCAGAGCGAGCCACGGCTACACGGGCATAGCTTGTGTAAGCCACTTCGTTAGTGGTCTGGTCGCCTGCTTCGCCGGGGTCTGAAGTGTGCAGGGAAAAGTACAGAGAGCCAGCTGCTGCTGACTGGAGAATACCTGCTGCATCGCCCACCAGGGTCATAGTGGTGTTGTTGAACATCAACAACAGGTAATCGTTTTCGTGGGTGTTGCTCTTTGACATGGTAGTTCCTTAGCGGTTTACGATTTTGAGGGAGATGGTCCGGTCGTCAGTACGCCCGCCAGCGGTGGTGATACGGCAGGTCAGCGTTTCAGTGGTATCCAGCACACCGCCTGTCACGAACACAGTCGCTGTTGTTGTGGTGTTCGTTGGGCTGGAGGTCGTGATGCCAGAGCTGACGACCCACGTGACTGAGCTGATCGTGTCGGAGATGGCGGTCAGGTACGGACCCCAGTCGAACGTGTAGTCCAGGATGGCGTTCGGGTCTTTTTTGTAGGAAGTAGCCATGATGATTCCTTAGCCGACTACCAGCAGGCTTTATTTCCCTGTGGCCGGGTTGCCTGTGTGGCTTTGCGGTAATCCGCATCCGGGCGCAGTCCAAAAACACGTGTAAATTCGGCTTCTGCCTTTGCCGCGCGATTTTGGTCATAGATTTCAGCATCTGGACGGCTGTAGCAGCGGTGCAATGCCCACTGCACCAGGTGACGATGATGGATTCCGCTAATCTCAGGCGCTTCAGTGGCCGAGTCTTCAATGTTCTTGATAGGCAGACGGTAGACTTCCAAAGCGATCGTTCCATTTGTGCTTGGAATACAGCCAAGTTGCAGCGTGGTATCGGTTTGAATTGCCTGTTGCGGAACATCAACCAACGTCCTCCAGCCTGGGCGCATCCGGTCTTGCTCCACCCGGTCAGTCAAGTAAAGTTCTTGCTCTGTTGTTGATCCCGTTGGGGTAAATGCTGCCCTTGTGATTTCGATGACCGACGGATGCAACACAAATGATCGTGCTGGAGCTGTTACAGCAATGCTGCACACCAACGCGGTTGACACATCGTGAATCAAGCGCGACCGGATTGCGGCCTCTTGTTCGGCCTCGTTGATCCATGCTGTGACATCAGCATCGGACGACAAATAGGGCAACTCCAGGTCAAAAGTATCAGACCTGAACTGCGCTATGAGGTCTTCGAGTGTCATCAGGAGATCCCGTATTGATCAAACAACTGGGTGACATGCGTTCTCAAATCAAGTACGTTCTTGCGCTTGTCCAGCTTGACGCTGAAATGCGTCTGAGCGTAGGTCTCAAGAGCATCCTTCTCCATCAGCGAAATGGCATCGCGCAAATCCTGCGCGTCGTCATCCTCTGACTTTTGTTCAGGAATCACAGCAATAGGAGCATCAGTTTCACCAGGCGCGTAAACGTCCGTGTGTTTGAGCATCAGCCGCGCCTTGTCCAGCGGAACCAGACGCGATTCACCTTTTACAAAGCGAATCATTGTTCCGTAGGTTCCCTCGGTATATTCCGGGCGCTTGCCAATGTACTTAACTGATAGATGATCCATTGCTCTAAGTCCTTGTTGGATTGAAGAAGGAGAGGCCCAAGCCCCTCCTTTCGGTTAGCGCCTATTAAGGTGCGCCGGTCAATACGCCTTCAACCAGCACGTCGAGCACGCCAGCAGCTGCGATGTCAGCTCCGCCGGTGGTGACGATGATGTAGTGGTCGCGCGCCAGGGTGATAGGCGCAACGGCTGTATTGGTGGCAAACGTGCGCGCTGTTGCGCTCAATGCCAACGTGTTCAGGAACAGATAGTCGGCATCGTCCTGAGTCGTCACACCGTCCACGGCAAGAATGCCGATGGAGCATGTAACGGAAGCCGTGAACAAGTCACTGATGATCGCCAGAGCGCCCGTGATCTTGAAACCTGCCGGCAGTACGCCGATACGGCAAACCGTACCAGACACCACTGCTGTGGTCAGATCCGAGTCGGTCCAAACGCCTGATGCGTTGGTCGTAAGGTTGAACTGAAGTTCAGTCTTGTTTCCGTAGGGAGTGCCGCCAAACTGAGTTTGGTTTAGCACCTTCTTTTTGGTTGCTGTAGCCATGATGTTTCCTTGGTATGAGGGTTATGGACAAGCGGCCCGGTTAAGGGCCACCTATGTCACTTAAGCTGGCAGCTTGACTGCGGTATCAATCGCAATCACGCCATAGTCGGTGAACTGCTTGGAGTCGCCATGGTCGATTTCAAAGCGAATCTTTGAGCGTCCATTGATCGCACCGACGAGCAATTCCAGCTTGTCGCCGTGGTCCAGTTCCTTCTCAGAGAAGAAGAACGGGCTGCCGCTCTTGGTGTGCTTGCCCCAAGCCTCGGCCAGAGCCTGACCACCCAACAGAATGGCGCGGTCAACTGCGTGGGTTGTGCTGAATGCAGCAGGCACCAAGTCAGTAGCTGTCTCTGTCTCCGTGGTGTAGCTTGCGCACCAGCGAAGCGAGTCACCGGCATAGAAGCGGATTGGCTTTGGCATCTTGATAATCAAAATGCCATTCCACAGCAGCGCATCTCCCATCAGCACCGGGTTATTACCGGCCTGTTGTGCGCGCGCCATCGAGTTAGCCTGCAAAGTACGCACATTGCCGCTGTTGGACTGCAAGAAGCTGGTGTACTGCTCACTTGAGCACAGCAAGACGCGCAACGGGGAGTCGCTGGCCATCTTGTCACCCTCGAAGATCACAGGGGGAGGAGGAACGGCCATCGAATCAAGAGTCGTGCGAACAGCGTCCACCAGGTCGGCATTGAAAATATCAGTGGAGGCAATCGTGATTTCATTGCCGGACGCCTTGATAGTCTCGATGCCGGTTGCGGTTGACATGAAGTGACGGTTCTTTGTGGGAGCCTTCACTGTGTTAATCGCAATATCTGCAAAGTCAGCATCAGAAGCCTTTGGCACAGCCCATTCGATGTTGTCGTGGAACCCGCGCGCACCGGCCAGGTGGGTCAGAATCAACTGATCAGCCAGACGGTTCATGTAGTTCTCACCCAGCGCACGGCCCAGCTTGCGCAGCTCGTGGGGAGTGCGTTGCTGCGTCATTGTGTCGCCAGCGCTGATCGGATAGCGAGCTTGGTTGATGCGCAAGCGATCCTGGCTGAACGACATAGCGCGTCCAAGACCTTCGGCATTGCGGCTGCCCATGATGGGTTTACCGCCCATTGGGTTGATCAGGTCAAACGTGATTTCGTCGCCTGCCATCTTCTGCAAGTCCATGCAGCGCACAATCGGCATCTCATTACTCGATTGCTTGCGGATGGTGGCCTCTGCATCAGCCTGCTGCGGGAATTTCCCGGTCAGACGATTCATGGTTGTGTTGCGCTGCATGTTCGCAGCAAAAAGACCAGCCGACTGCAATGTGATTGCTTGCGGCGAGCCGTACGGTAGTGTTGTAGAACCCATTTTCAAACTCCTTCAAAAGGGACCAGCGACGCCATCCCGGCGTTGCCAATAAAAAAGATTCCTGTTACAGAACCCGACTCATCAGGGCCATGATCTGTTCGGACGATTTGCCATCAAACTTGCTCATGATCCCTGTACTCGACATCTCCAGCATTGCAGCCACTTCGTCCGACGCTGCATGTGAACCAGCCGGAATTTCCGACAAGCTCATAGGCGGCTTGGACTGCGCTTTTGCAATAGCTGCTTGCGCAGCAGCCAGTACATCCGGTTTAGCGGGTGCGCTAGCTAGTTTTCCGGTAGCAGCCTTGAAAGCATTGAGCGTCTCAATCACCTGCTCGGCTGTGCCTTGTGCAATCACGGCCTTATAGCCATCACGCACAAAACTCGGTTGTGCATCAATCCATTTCGCAAGCTCGGCGCTTTGCGCAACGGACTCCACATCGGGATGAGCGGCCTCAATCGCTGAAAAGTGCGATTCCTCTGCTGACTTTGCCCGCTGTTCCTGCAATGGAGCAAGAACGGCATTCAACTTCGCATCGAACTCAGCTTGAATGGCGGCAGCTTTCGCTGACACCAGCTTTTCAACACCTTTGGCAATCGCTTCCTCAGAGAAGTCACCAAACAAATCGCCCTCGACTGCTGGTGTTTCCACCTTTTCAGCGACTGTCTGAGCGGCCTTTTGAGCCTCAAGCAATTGCTGCGCTTCGGTTGCGACACGTTTCCAGTGCTGCTCTGCTTCCCGTGCCTCGGTCAGTTTCTCGAATGGAATGGTGTGAACACCGTCCTTTGCGAGAATTACTGGCTCTGCTTCAACCTTTTCAACAACGTCTGTTTTTGGATCTGGTGTTGCCGCAGCGTCGGGCTCGCTGCTTTGCACTACGGGAGTGCTATCGCCCTCTGGCAGATTCAGCATTTGCATCATCTGCGCTTCACTCAGATTGCCATCGACTTGGTTGGCCTCGAAAAACTCGTTCTGATTCAATTTAGCCCCTTGCCACTTATCGCAGTGGCCGCATAAAAGGTCGCTTAAATGAGCGTCGGGGCCGAAGCCCCTAACTCTCCATCTTGGGAGCCCCACAGCCTCACGGCGTTGGGCTTGCTGGCCTCTCACGAGGTTTGCGAATGAACTATGCAATACATGGCTTGCAAGTCCAAACCTTACTGAAAACAAGCACAAAAAAGCCAGCTGGATTAGGTCGGGCTTGATGTGGAGATGGGTTATTTCTTGGGCCAAAGGGGGGGCGGGCGGTGCTTTCTTCAGTTTGGCTTTTCCTTGGTGGTTTGTAAATCAAGCCGGTAGGTTGTCGTTCACTTGGACGGTCTCAATCCCCGTCATGGGTGAACTTGCCTGCTGTGGCACGGGTGGAAATTGAGGGCTTGTGTTCTGATGCACAGGAGGCATTGCTGAATCAACAGGTGGCAAAACACCTTGAGGCATTGGAAAATTCGGGTCAACGCCGGCAGGTGTAGGCGGCTGGTAGCCGGCCAGCTTGTAAATAGCATCTGCAATGGCAGCAATTTGCGGCATTTGCGCCACTTGAGCGCCTGCCTGCATGGCTGAGAACGCGCTTTGCGTGCCAGTCTGAACCGTTTCAGCTTTCAGTTTGGCTATCTCTGCCTGCGTCTTGTCCTGGTTGTAGCGCATCATCAGCTCACGGTCACGGAACTCGTTGTCGGCCTTGATCTTCTCCATCTCGGGTGATGGTCTGTCCTTCACCTCTTGAATTGCCTTCAGGATTTCTTCCTTGTCAGGAACGTCCATCAAATTCAACAAGTGCGGAAGCACCACGGGCTGATATTCAGGTGGCAACGACTTGAATGCTTCGGCCAGCGATACGCTTTGCTGCTTTCTGAAGCTAGGCGTGCTTGGTACATCCTCAAGCGCCACCTTTAGCCTGGTGCGCTGCACATCGTTTGTCAGGTACTGAACACCTGTTTGCTCGTCCGTTGTTGGTTGATTGATCAACACTTCACGATCTGGCACCACGGCATTACCCCGAATCGTCACCTTCTCTGGCTTTTCTGCCATATCTTCGATGATCAGCGCCAGCAGCAGCTCGCCAACTTTCGTCCGCGCGAATTTGAAGTTATCCATCAGGCTTGCCAGTGACTGAGTAGCCTGCTCAATCTGTGTAGATTCCTGGACTCCACTCGTCGCGGTCCCCTTCTGGCCCTGGAAACCTGACGTGATGCCCGATGCACGCTCAATCCCTGAGCGCGAGTCGCCCAGCATCTTGTACTGCTGTTCATTGAGCTGGAAGTCTCGGAACACCTTGAACTGCGCGCCTGGCTGGGCCATGTGCTCGGCGTTGAGAATAATGTCGGCGTCCGGGCGTGCAATCTGCTGCCGAAACACCTCGTCGGTGTAGGCAACAGCGCCTTTGGTGCGCTCGGTGCGGATAGCGCTCAAGCCCCAGCGAATCTTGCTGATGGCTGAATTTACGTTGTCCTGCAAGTAGACCATCCCACGAACAACACCAAACGGCACGCCGGTACGATCCTCCTTGTGGCCCCAGAAAGGCACATAGGGGAAGTTGTTGTGCTGGTACGGTGTTTTCCCGTCGTGCAGCTTGTGTGGACCCATCCAGAAGCTCACATACATGCGACTGACAATCGTTTTCATTGGGCGAATTAACCCGCTGGCCAACGCTTCGTTGTGCATGTAGTTCTTCTTGTCGTATTCAACAACCCGACCGTCCGGCGTCTTGAGAACCGTCACAGACACCCATCGGCGGTACCACACCTCGAACAAGCACACCCGGCCATGCTCCGAATCGCGCCATTCCTGCTCTTCAATAGACCATCCGCGCTCCTGGTCCCATGAAAGCGCCATGTCTGTACTTGTTCCGCCATCAACCGATAGCTCGAACTGGTCCGTCCAGCGTCCATTTGCCCGGTCGATTAGCTCCTTGTGCTGCGGAAACTTTAGTTTGGCCTGCTCAACGTCTGTCCAGCGGCGACGGACAAGGTATCTTGCGTCCGACAGGTCCGGCTTCTTACTGAGCATGTCCCAGAAAACCTCGTTGCGGTGTACGGCGTCACAGCGATACTGAAACTTGAACGGATCTGATTCGCGCGCAACCTCAACCCATCCCAAACCTACGGCCAATTGCGGTTTGAATGCGTCAGAACATGCCTTGTCAGCACCTGATTGCCGTTCGGCCTGGTTTACCTTGTGATTGAGTGCGTCCGCAACGTCGTCACCGTCGAGCCCATCGGCTGTGATGCGCCAGTCTGTTCGCGTCTTTGCCTCAAGCCCAAGCACAGACTCGATTGCAGGCCCGATAAGCGGCTCTACAGCGGGAGGCATGCCGATAGCCTTCATCTTCTGCAAGATGTCGCTGTTGAGCTGATTGCCGTCCACGTATTCCATTTCAGTGTCGGCTTTTGCGCGCCATGCCGGCTGATTCTGAATCTCTTGAAAGAACCGAGTGAACTGGGCAAGCGAAAGACCATCCGCGCCTGGTTGCTCGTTAGCGCGGCCTGTATCTGGTGAAAGTGAGTTGATCATTTACATGCGCCAATCTTGTGGTGGTGGGGGTTGGACTGCGTTGGAAGCAGAGCCGGAATAGGTCAATAGGCCGGTTTCCTTGGCCTGGGCGTACTGGCGCAAGGCGTCGGCACCTTCGCTGCAACCATTGGCCTTGTCTGGCTCGTCCGTGAATCGGTTGTCGGCGCGGCTGAACTTCTTCTTGTAGCCTTCGATGCGCTCAGTGCCCTTCTTGCACTTGTCAGAGTCAATGAAAACGCCTTTCAGGTGCTTTCTGGTCTGCTGGATGCCGGTTATTAGCTCTGTGATGCGTGGCACAACCACGAACCTTTGACCAGGCATCAGCTCCATCATCATTTGGCGGGTGCTCTTGTTGTAGTCGCCCAGTCGCTTGTGATCGGCGTCGTGTGGCAAAAAGTGAGTACCAAAAACGTAGCCCTTGAGCGTCAATTCCCTGACGTAGTGGCGCAAGTCCTCGCCGTGGGCCTCGTAATAGTCAATGAACCGATCCTCGCCGCGTAGCTCTTGGTGGAACCAAGTCGCGCAGCCGTCGCTATTACCAATGTCCCAGAACGTGTTCACTGGAAGATCAAGCACTGGCACTCGGGTGATGCCGCCACGCTTGCGCACGTCAATCATGTCCTTGGCGTAGTAGTTGCCCTCTGTGCTGATCTGAAATGCTTCTTCAGGCGTGGATGGGTACTCTTGCCACATCCGTTCTTCGGCACCTGAAAAGTCGGCGGTGCGGGTGGCGATGTACCAAGCGCGCTGGTCAGGGTCGATGCGACAACCCATCTTCGCTTCAATCAGGTCGAAGTATTCGTGTTCCTTGTCGCTAATGTGAACCGTGTTAGCCGGAAGTCGGTACTTGGGCTCTTGCCACCAGGCGTAGAAATGGAATCGGTAGTCCTTTGGTGTCAACAGAGCCTTGCTGGCGTCCATTCCCTCGGCACGCTGAACCAGGTCGTAGAACTCACCTTCTCGGCCTTCCGCAGTCGATTCGATGACCAGCACACCGTTTGTTGGGACAGAAGGTATAGATCCCGTCACGACCTCGGCGGCCTTATCCGGGTATTTGGCGCAAATCTTTCCGAACTCGCTGATATGCAGCCGGTGGATAGTTCCCGAGCGCATGGATGTCGCCACGCGGATACTGCTGTTGTTATGGTCGAAAAGTAGCTCGTCTGCATTGTCGGCCGACAGCGGGAACCGTTCACTCAACTCTGGCGGGAGATTGCGATATGCAAACTGAACTTTGTCCCGGAAGATAACTTTTGCTGCGTCCCGGTCATGGGCAATGATGCCGCAACGCTGGTTGGCATTGAATAGTGCGTGGTCAAGCCATAGGATAGCTATCAGAGTCGTGAAACCAAGCTGACGCGCCTTGACAATAATATTGCGGTGCCACAAGCGGGTGACAAACCGGCGCTGGGATGAATTGGGCTTGAACGGAACGACCATGGAGTCCTCGCCGTCATCGCCTTTCACCATAATTTTGTACAAACACCCGGAGAAAAGCCTCCATTGAGGATCGGCCATGCAACGGGCAAGCTCTGCCGCGTTCGTCGGAATGGATGTATGAATCTCTTGCGGCTGTGCCACGGTCAGTCCTCGTCGTGCGCTGGGTCTTGCTGCACCGGCTGGAAGGCTGAACTGTTGCCGGTTGCAATCGCGTGCAGCATCGCGGTGAATGGATCAGCGCGCTGGCTGTTGTCAATCCCGTACATTCCTCGAATCTTCGCGGCCTTGTCCAGTGCGCTGTTCTTGTCAGATATCTTGTACTTCTTGACCAGCCCGACTAGGCGGCGGTCTTCACCAGAGCCCTCGTACTGTTCCAGCACATCAAGCCCTCCAATGGCAGCAGCGGTGTCGTCGTCCAATTCAGTTACGGACAATGGTCTCCCATCTGGGGCGAACATCTTGCGGGGGTCGAAGAAGGCAATACGGGCGATTTCTCGGGCTATTCGCTCTTCAGTCAACTCCATCTTGGCCAGGCGTTCATCCTGCCTTGCAGCGATTACTGTTTGTTTTTGGGCAAGAATGGAAGCTATTTGAGGTTTTTTGAGGTTTTCAGCACCAATCTTGTATGCT
>JADJNC010000044.1 GCA_016709335.1 Candidatus Propionivibrio dominans
CGAGCCACCGCCACGCGGTTCGGTGGCAAACCGACACGAGCGGAAACCATCCATCTGACGCTGGCCTTTCTCGGGGATGTGCCTGAAGCGCAGTTACCCTTGCTGCGACAGACGGCGCAAAGCATCCGTGCTGAACCGTTCGTGCTGGAAATTGATTGCCTCGGGTTTTGGAACAAGAACCACTTGCTTTGGGTCGGGAATGCGTTGCCCAACGTTGCCTTGGCAGAACTGATCGAGCGGTTACAGCAGGCGTTGATCGAGGCCGGTTTTGCGGTCGATGGACGAAACCGCATCTTTACCCCGCACATCACGCTGATCCGAAAAACTTCCTGAGGCTGTCGTGCCACTCACGCTTCCCGCGATTGACCCGATCTCTTGGCACTGTACTCGCTTCGCCTTGGTCTGCTCGAAACGCCTGGCGCTGGCGCAACTTACCAGACCCTGGTCGATTTTCCATTGTGTCGGCAGTGACGAGCAATTGGAATAATTCTGACCCACAGGTCGTCAACATCCTTATCCGATGAGGGAACAGGACTGGTCAACAGACGTTCGCGAAGTTCATCGACCGCAACAGTTCGGCGGCTACCATCCGACCCCCGGAGCACCCAGTTTTTCGTTTCAATGTCCGTTTTGCAGTTAATTACTGTTGGCTGATTTTAAACACACCCCTTGATGGTGTTGCTACAGATGGTTACCAAAACTATTCAGTATCTTGACAACTACTTCCCGAGACAGAGCGTTGTGTAAGCAGGTGGCTTCTTGTCACTGACGAACAAGAACGAGGTGGATGTTCGGCCTGCATGACTATTAAATAACGGAAAGTGAAAATGAAAAAGAGCTTAGCCCTATGTGTTGGTATCGCTTCGAAGAATGGAGTATATGAAATAGTAGCCTTGGAACGTGGAAGGGAATCAGTCACGATGAAATTCCCTGCCACGACGATGGGCCTTGAAGCCATAAAACATTTCCTGACGAGTTACAGCAATCACGTACGGTTGGCCGTGGCTGGCGTTGCTGCACTCAGTCTGGCTCTGGCGCTGGGAAACGTTCCCGGGCGTGAAACATTCATTGTTTCATCCAACAGCAGCATCGCCGACCAGGCGGCGGCATTGGCACACTATGCCGAACACACTCTTTGACCCTCGATCATCGGTCAGCCATCGTCCCGATTGATCAACATCTCGCGCTGTCCCGCCCACTCCACCGGAAACGGCCCCATCAAATCTCTCAACGTCAGATGCGTGGGTTGCCGCCCTACCAGTATGGCCTCGACGATTCCTGTGCCAGCAGCGCCACCCGGATGACCCAACTGACAAAGATGGCGCAATCTTCTCAGCCTTGCCAATTTCCTCCAGACACCCACAGGTCCCGTTCTCCAGCAGCGCTTGCCACCGAAACGTCCGCGCGATTGCCTTGACCATAATGCTGTTGATGGTGGCCCTCGGTGCCGGATTTCCTTGTTCTCCTTAGCAAGGCTGGGGGCATGAGCAGCCCCAAATAAAAGCTACCTAATCTTGATGCGAGATTTCGACATACGATTCAAGGTCAGAATCTGATGCTGCTTCCCAATCGGGGTCGTAGAGTTTGTCCTCGTCACTCTCGAAGCAATGGGGGGCCTTGTTCTTTCGCATGTCCTCCGCGGGGGTAGTACTTGAAGACGAGGCAATCTTCCGACGATCCTTGCCACGTCTATTTTCAGGTTTAACAGGCATGATGGTTCTCCCATTAAAGCATTGGCGGTTAAGGAAACATAGCACGGATGCGCTTGCATCAATAGCCCAACAACAGGCTAAATGGTATTTTTCAACGTGAGAGTGTCATCAGACCTTAGTCTGCTTGAACCCTAGGATAAAAACATCGATTGGCAGAGCGACAACGCTTGCTGCAAAAGACAAGGGGCGATCTGCAATCCAGATAAAGATAAAAAGTCAGCATGAAAAACGGAGGCGCGCAGACAAGCGCATCACGAAACCCGGCCCCCCCAAGCTGCCATATTTTCCCCGGCGCCGGAGAAAGCATGAAGGCGCCACCCACATCAACCACAACCAGCAGCAGGGTGATCAGCAAGCCGAAGCGATACCACGGCCAGCCTTGCAGTGGTTTATTGCCGGCCAGGCGCCATGCCCCGTAACCGGCCATGAATCCCATGATCGGCCAGGCGAGCATGAAAATGCTAAAGGCTGAAGGCGTGCCGCCAGCAACCCAGGGCATCAGCAGCACCTGCGGCAATGCGGCAAGGAGCACAAGGCCGAAATCAGACCATCGGAAAACCTTGTTTTTGACGGTAAGCCCAATGCAGACCACCAGATAGGCCGGGATCGCCAGGACGGAAGGAATGGAGTTCGATGTGATGGCCAGATTCCCGATCTGTAGCAGAAGAAGCGGAGAGTCTGGAGAAAACATCGCGCGGCTCCGGGAAATTATGCGGAGCGACGCAAAGACAGGGACAGTGCTCGTTCCAGCCTGTCTATTGCGGACGGATTAAGGCCAAAGGAAGGATTGACAACAACCAGTTCAGCGCACCCGGACGGGAACTGCTGCGGTTCACTATCGAGGGCGACCCAGGGCGTTTGTTTTCCCGAAGGACATTGTGCAAGGTAACGCTGAATCGAAAAATACCGACCGGAAGGATGCGGTTCGGTTACGCCAACAAGGGTCAGCCCGGTTTCTGAAGAGTGCATCTCGATGCGGGTTCCGGCGGGAAGCGTTGTGGCGACCAGGCGCGTCAATGGATAGCTCGTGATGAGGTCGTTCAGCGCCTCCAAACCTGATGACACACCCAACAAATCAACGAACAGAACACATTCGGACGTAGGCTTGGTCATCACATCGCTCCCACAGGTTTTCTGGGCGCTGGTGTGATGCGGTGCTGCGCGAGAGGAGGGCGTGTCCATGAACTGTTTCGCCATCTCGACCAGATGATCGGTGGTCATCAGTCGCAACCCTTTGCGATCCCCCCACTGTTTTGCTTCGGGAAGGAAATGGCCGGTGGTGATGGCAATCGCGCCGGAGGCCTCAACTATCATGGCGGCTTTTTGCAGTGACTGAAGCGCTTGCATTCCGATCGAATCTTCATCGAAATGATTAAACTGGAGAAGAAGGTTTTCCTTCTTGCGGGTAAGAATCCAGTCCGCGTCGTCCTGTCGATGCAACTCGTTGACCGCAGATCGGATTTTGTACCCTGACAAACGAAAGAGAATGGTCAGAAACCTTTCGAAATCCTTCCGGTTCATGGCGGACAGGATTTCTGGGGAAGCATTTTTAGCCAGGTAGTTGATCCAGCGCACCTCGCGAAGGATGGCATTGACGGCAAGAAAGGCAAAGGAGAGGGCGACCAGTGCGCTGATGAGGCTGACAAACGGGGCTTTGTTGTCATAGGCCGAGACGAAGGAAAACCCGGCAGCGGCCGAAGCGACAACGACATGAAGACCGGCAGGGAGGTTGATGATCCTGGCGAGCAGGTCATCAACCGGGTTCTTTCGACTTTTGGAATGTAGTGTCAGTGCGCGCCAGGACATGATTGACGATCGTGTCGTTCATGTTGAGGGTCGGCGGGGATAGGGCGAGTCAGCCCATCGATGATGTTCCCGCGCAAAGTAACGGCCCCCAGCCCAGGCCTGTCAGAGGTTAATCCAAGGGACGCAATGGCCGCAGACCCCTCTTTGGCCGCAGAAAATTGGCTCGTGTTTGTCATTGTGCCCCCTTGTGATTCCCTCTTGAATAAACCAATTGACTCCATCTGTTTATTTTCAGAGGCCGGCGGAAACTGCCGGGCCCGTGAAAATGATGATGTAGGGCTCTGGGTGGGCGTTGTTCGCGCGGGTAGTATTTAACGGTCTTGTGGCACCTACCGGCCCCTTCACAGGTGACCGGCTCTCTTCCGCCGACCGGAAATGTCGGCTATTTTCTGATAGCGGCCGTCAACCAGCGCCACGCCACAGAATGGGCTATCCGATGTGTTCAACCGGGACGCGCGCGGGACGCCCGGCAGAAGTTTCGGAATGGTGCAAAATGCGCCGTCGTGTCCCGGAAGGGCTGCTGATGGGGCAAGGAAAAGTCGACGAAAACAACGTGCTTTATTCGCACAACGTCCTCTCGACGACGGTGGTGTGCTCCGAGTCGCACTGTTCATCCCCTTTGTTCATCGAATGAGCTATCGAATAGATCATCGAAGGCAGGGCAAGAATCGCGGCAACAAGAAGCCAACTCCCCGGAAAACGACTGTGTTGACCCATAGATACCTCCAACAAGTGCAAGAGCGAACACCTGAATGATCCCATTGCCGCTTTTAGGGGTCACGCGGGTTATCTCGCCAAAAAGGCGGGGTCAGGCGGGGAAAAGGTCACAGTGCACGAAAGCGGATCGTATGAAAACGTCTTTCAAGTCAGAATCGGGAGCACAGACTTTCAGCGAAAGATAATTGATGATCCCCGTGCGCGCGACCCGGGTCGGACTCGTCCTGTTGGGCATCAGCGTGCTTGTCGCGGGCGTGGATTACGCGCTGATCTTCATCGGGAAATCCGGGTATCCGTCATCGATGCAAGGCGGGTGTTTGCCGTGACCGTACCGGAAGGCGGCGGGCACAGGCTATTCGTGAGCAATTTCTTGATCATGACCTTCACGCCGGAGGCACTCCGGGGTGTTCTTGCACACGAATATGGCCACATGCGGCAGAAGCATCCGGCCAAGCAAGCCGTCCTCCTTGGCTTGGTGGCGGGTGTCAAGATGACTGCCGGTATTCCTCTGCTGGCCGGTCTGGCGATTTTGTTCCTGTACCTCTGGATGCTGCGCGAGTGGGAGTTTATTGCGGATAGCGAGGCCCTGCGGTTGGCCGGGTCTGAATCTCTGAAAAAGGCGTTCCACGAATATCATGTGGTTTCCGGGGACACGGTTGAGGCCAGCTTGTTTTCGGAGATTTTCAGCGGTCATCCGAGTTTCGCCAGGCGATGGGCACGCATTGCAGGACGTTGACAGTGGACAGGTGCCCGCGCTTTCCCCGTTCTCGACCGACCCGTTCGCCTGCGAACCTGTCGGCGAAGCCGACCTGACAGGCCGGGTCGGTGGGAGTAGCCCGCAAAGAAAGCGCGGCGTGCGGGCCAGTCAGTGGCCGCAGGCTCAGTCCCGAGACAATCGTCGGGGAATGCGCTCGCCGGCAAGCAAATAGACCTGCGTCACGGAAAGTTCAAGGTAGGCCGCCATGCGCCGCAGAACATCGGGTTTGGCCTTGCCGCCCGGTCCCCATTCCTGTTCTGCATGATGTCCAGCAGGTCGATTCGACTGATCTCGAGTGCAGACGCAACATCGTTGATTTTGTGCTGGTTGGCGTGCATTTTTTCAATCAAGGCAAGGCTGAGCAGGTCGGTATTGCTGATGAAATAGGCAATAGGAGGGCGGTGATGCACCGCATCCCGGCAAACCAGTGCATTGACTCTCTCCCAAGCGGTTTCTGTCGTTGGCCAAGGGTAAGGATCAATGACGTTGAAGTGAAAGGCATGGGTGCTATTGCTGCATTGTCCCGACGTATTGCCCTGCTGAATCAATCGGACCACCTCGTCAAACGCCTGCGCAACATCATCCGCATCATTGCCACGAAGGTTCATGGTGATAAAAACATACTTTTGTTCGGTAGCCATTTTCTTCTCCTTGAATTGAAGCCAGGGCGTGTTTCCCCCCGAGGCAAAGCGCCATGGCCCCTGTCAATAATTAATGAATTGCTGGACCAAAAAAGTCAGTACGTTCTCAGGATCGGCAAGACGACAACCAAGGCACCGCTGGGCACACGCAGGCGAACGTTGGTTTTGCGGCGTACTGTCAGGAGAAAACCTGGCGGCTTGGGCCTTGAATGCGATATTTCATGCTGCAGACGATCATGCTTCTGGCACAGAGGGTGTTGAGTCACCCTCAGCCGCTCACCCTCTTTACCCCGGTCCCTTGTCCAGTGAATCCTGAGACCTTGCGCTCTGTTCAATCGTCGGCGCTGTCGCATCCGGCGGCAGACAACAGGACACGCAAGGGGTGGTGTTTCAGGCATTAAACCGAATCATGATGTGACTCCCGGAAAAATTTACGAAACCGGTCTGGGTTATCGTAAGCGGTTGGATTACCCGATATGGTTGAACATCGGAGTGAATCGACCGGTATCGCGGGTCGCTGGCGTTTGCCTCAAAGAGACGAAATCTTCGTGCTCGTTGCTCATAAACAACTGCAGGAGCACGGCCAGCGATGAAAATGAGCGTTTATTTGGCTCATTTCGCGAATCATGTTGTTAAGCCGACCCACCAAAGCGCCATAGCGAGCCACTGAGTGGCTTTCGGGCCATTTCCATGTTCGCGGTCGAGGGCGCGAAACCAACCCAAGTAGTGTGCCAAGTAGCTGGTTGCTACACCGCGAAACTTGCAGACCCAGCCTGTGAGTCGGCTGTGATAGGCATTGACGTTCTGCGTTCGGCCCCGTCAACTCGAATGCCGGCCGACAGGTTACGGCTGATGCTCCACACCGATGTGGTGCGCTGCGGCGGCCAATGCGGGACTACCGTCGGTGCAAAGCACCGCATCCTTGGTCAGGAACGGCTTCAGCGCGGCAGAGAGCGTCGTCATAGTCATAGCGTTCAGAACACAATCCATCGTTACGCCGACACGATCCCTCGCGATCAGAACCGGCACTTGTTCGTGTGAGAACCCACGCCTTGTGGGCTTGCCTCCGCGCTTGCGTGCTTTCCGGTCCAGGCCGCTTCGCCCTGAACGAAAGCAAGAACATCGTTTTGTCGCTCGGCAATGCCGGTCAGCGCCAGCGGCTGGGCCATGGGCAGCGCCGGGAAGCAATGCCGCCAACGGTGACCAACTACGCCGACCTCCAGTCGCTATAGGTGGCTCACCGGGTGAGCTACCAACCTGGTTTGCGAATAAGCCGTTTTTTTCTTGAGCACCCGCTTTGGCAGGCGCTCAAGAAAGACCTCTCCCCGGTTTCGGGGAAAGGTTAAAACCGGAAAAGCTCAGGCCGCCTCAACGGACAGACGGCCTTTCTCGTCAAAGTTCACAAGAAAAGAGCGGTTGCGAAGATTCGCCTTGTTTTGCGCACCGGACGATTGAAGACTCTTGGTCAGGGTCTCAACACCCTCTTCGCCATTCAAGATCGCCAGGAGGTTCTCCAGGGCTTCTCTGTCCAGGTCGAGATCCGTTTGCTGAAACGTATCGTTCTCGCCCATGTAGGTGGAAAGCTGGAGCAGAACGCCGCTCGCATACGTACTGCCTTTGGGCACCAGAATGCTCGGACGATACGAGTAGTGCGAGCCCAGGGAAACCGGTTCGTCCAGAATGACCCTCTGGCCCGCAAGGGTCACCGAGAGTGTTTCAAATACACGAACGTCGGCACGACAAAGCCGCCTGAAAAGTAATCCCGAGCAATGACCTTTCCGCTGATCCGTACTTTTTCTTGATCCAGATTCTTGATGAACGGTTGAGCCCAGTGGTCTTCGTGAAGCTTGTGCGACGTAAAAAGGTATCCAAGCGCTTTGGCAAACATCAGCTTGGCAAACCCGTCTACGGAATCTTCATATTCAATGTCCTCACACAAAACCATTTCCCCGGATTCCACCTGCGCTTGAGTTACGGGCGTTTTATTGATGCCGTAGAACGAACAATTCTCTTCGTTCGTCGGCGTGTCATCAATAATCCTGAGTTCGCACGCAGGCAAAATGGGCACATCGTTCATCAATTCCTCAGCCGGCTGAGTACGCCGCTTTCCAGTACCTATCGACGAACGCTTGAGGGGGCAGGGCGGATTTCTGAGCCTCCAGATGCACGCGCCAGACTTCCTTGACGGCAATGGCGATGGCTTCTTTCGCCTCCTTGCTGTCGATCAGGCCCTCCCGGTCCGGCATGCGTGGCTTGAATTTATGGTGATCCAGGTGCACGATCACCCGATGATCATAATCGTAACTACTGCACGACATCGGCAAACCCTGGCAAAACACCAGGCATTGACTGGAAAAATGTCCTTTCGATTGCTTGACGCAAATACCCGGTATGTGCAGCAGTCCGACCGATGTGCTGATCGTCTGCAGATGTTCCATCGCGTAAGGACGGGGCAATTCTTCACCCTTCCAGAAAACGGGAGTGAGAACTTTGGCGAAAACGTCCAGGGCGGTCTTGATGCGAGACTCATCAAGTTTGCACTGACGCAAGCTGATGCGGGTTCCACCAATGAAGCTGGCGGTTTGCACTTTGATCGGACGCTTGTGGAGCAAATCCTCGGAAGAGAATTCGACCTTCTTGCCCCGCGATTCGACGAGCACGCTATCCGCTGCAAAACTGACGGAGCTAAATCCAATGCCGAAAGGTTCTTCGCTACGCATTGTTTCTTCCGACCACGCCGAGTCAGCAACGGTGACCAGCGCCTTGAAGTCGGCGATTCCAGAACCATCGTCGGTGATGCGAAGTGTCCTGGTCGCCGGGTCATAGTCGAACCGGGCGAAGCTGGCACCCGCACGTCGCGCGTTCTGCATCATTTCCTTCAAACACGTGTCTTTTGTTGAAAACATCAGACGCAGATGCTCGATGAAACGCCTTTCGTTAACGCCGGATGTAATGGTTTCTGCGGTGACTGGGGTTTGATTGTATGACATGGCAATGCTCCAAAGAAGCAGGCAGCCACTTCCCGTGAGGGAAGGGCGTTCCCTGCAGGGGTTTAATCCTGATCTGTCGATCAGGTCGTTTTCGACCCTATCGCCGGTCGTTAGCGTCAGTCACGGAACGTGACAAAACCCTAGGGTTGGTTCAGGGTTCTCTGACGAGACCGTTGAACAAACCCTGAGACCTCAGGGAAACTGTGGGATGCCGTTCGATCGCTTCCTTGAACAACGAGCGACGGGCAAGCTGGCCTGTCGTGAAGTGGGCCGTGGGTAGCCGTG
This sequence comes from Candidatus Propionivibrio dominans, assembly GCA_016709335.1. Taxonomy (GTDB): domain Bacteria; phylum Pseudomonadota; class Gammaproteobacteria; order Burkholderiales; family Rhodocyclaceae; genus Propionivibrio; species Propionivibrio dominans. The sequence continues at coordinate 8,909 of JADJNC010000044.1, forward strand.
TGTTATTGAGTGTCCTGTGCGGACAAGCTACTCAAGAAATCCTCCCCACCTGATCGTTCTTCAACCGACCAGGCAAAACCTTCATTCGAATGAAAAAGATCATTGGTGAACCGCCTGAAATCGGGTCACTTTCCCATGGGAGTTGAACTCCATAGTGAAACGGGAACACGGGGCATCGCGGAGGGAAGTCGGCGTTGTCGATCGCTCGATCTTTCTGAAAGGAAACGGATGCGGGTATTATCTGCATTCGGCTGAAAAGCCGTTGCCTGATAATCAAGGAGAAATCGTGAATAAACTGAACTGATTGAGAGCATTGCCACCGGTGCGGATTTGAGCAAAGCGGCGGCCGGACGGGCGCTGGAGACCGCCATCGAAGCGAGCACCCAAGCGGTGGCGCAAGGTGAGACCGTAACGCTGGTTGGCTTCGGTTCGTTCAAACCGGTCAAGCGTGCGGCCCGCACCGGAAAAAATCCGGCCACCGGCGCTGCACTAAAGATTGCCGCCAAGACCGTGCCGAAATTCCTGGCCGGGACGACCTTTAAAGACCGGGTGGCCAAGAAAAAATAAGGGTTCAGCTTTCCTGTCGGTCTTCAGCGAAGGCCGCCTGGAAAACCCCATTGCAACAGCCAAGGGATGCGCAGCCAGGCTCTTTTCCGTGGCAATCTTCCGATGGCGGCCAGGAGCAAAATCAATTTCAGCTACTGACGGCACAACTCCACATAGCCCTTAGAACTGCGCCCGATGACCAGTTCGCACTTGCCATTGGAAACAGGACAGCCGATCAGCGGGTTGTGATCGAGAACATTGATTGCCTTGATGATCTCCAGAATGCGCATTCCAGGATTTACGATCGGATACGTGACAAGGTGTTGACATCCTCCCCCTTCCTTCAGGGAGGAGAGGATGTCTAAAAAAGATGGCGGAACGCCAGAAAAAAGGATCTTTCTTGTGAGGCCAGCAGGCTTCACAAGAAAGACCCCTCGAAGAATTGAGTGGGTCTTAATGTGGCTATCTCTTGCGACGCAGGGTGTGCGTCAGAGATTTGGTACGCTTGTAATCGGAGATCAGGTTGGACACCTCACCCGCGATAAAGCCGAGAATCCATCCGATAAAGGCAATCCTGGAGGCCAGGATCAGTTGTTCGAACGATTGACCGGCAACTGCCCAGGTAAAAAAACGCCGTGGCAATCCAGCACGTAACAGCAACATTCATGGTGTTCTCCTTTAGAAGAAGAAGGACACCATTGTCCCTATCGGGAAGGTGTCCCGATGGGAAGAACACTGGGGGTGGAAAATCCTTGCGGGATTTTCGCACCTAGTCCCAGTGGGTGATCAGTTATGCGTGCTGATCGGTTTGTGTTCTCAATGTGTGCAAAACACATCTCCAGAAATGCCGAAGCAAATCCAGCGAACCAGCAAAGTCGAAACCCTGCTGTGTGACCCGTTATGCCAACGGATCGGTGAGTTCTCGATGCGTGCAGAGCGCATCTTCAGAAAATGCCGAAGCAAATCCAGCGAACCGGTAAAGCACAGCCAACAGCAGGCACGCAATAAACCGCATGAAAGCCACTGGCCAAGTCAGTACCGCCCAAAAGGGAGTTTTCGCAAAGTGGATGCTGAGCGAATCATTTGGCAAACCAGCTGCCAAGGGTCGGTCGTGTCGGAGGCCAAAAAATCGAACCAAGGACAGATCGAGATCGGCCTACAACCGCAGGCCGGAGTCCGGAAGACGGAAGCTATCACTAGCCTGTCAAACCGAAGTAGCGAATTCCAACGAAGAATTCGTAAAACGCCAGTGAACGCACCGGAACGGAATCCTTGAGGCATAACGCCCTAAGCGAATAATTCTCATGCCAATGAGCAACTATGAGAAAGGCATGTTTTTTCCATGGGTTTTTCCATCTGCTTTCCATGCGGGTTGCCGATGTCGTGCTGGACAGCAGGCGAGCCTGAAATGCAGAAGCGTCGCGGTGTTGTTTAATCCGAAGTGCAACTTCAAGAATGTGCTTTTGGAAATGCGCGCCGCGCTTTTCATCAGGGTCACCTTATTGCTTCTGGCAATTTTGCGCGAAATCGCCAATGCGTTCGGTTCATCAGGATGACCCGCCTTGTGCAAAAGGCCAGGCGAGGGGCCGTATCCTCGCGAATGGCGTTGTAGTTCTCAATCTGACGATGGGAACGCATGGGATCCGCAGGCTCCGGTTTAACAGATGCGACAGCGAAAACTGCTCGTTGGGCTGCCATAGCGCGATCAGACCTGGGGATAGCGGCCTGGACGGTAGGTTTGATGATTTGTCCGTCCGGTCTCCTGAAACTGACCACCACGCTGCGGTTGGCTGGGGCGAGCACATTGACTGGATCAATGAATTGGTACTTCGTGGAGAGAATACGAATCTTCGCCTGATCGATGCCGGCTTCGGACAGCGCTCTTTTCACGGACAGCGCGCGTGCAATGGACAGTTGATTGAATTCCTCCTTGTCCTCGGGCGGGATGGGCGCGGCATAACCACGCAAGTTGATCAATTCGGCGTGTTGGGCTGCCTCCGCCAAATCAGCAACGGCGCGTTGTCCCGCGTCGTCCAGGGTTGACCTGTTCGTGACAAACACCACACCATTGCGCGATAGGGTCGGCACAGAAGGTGATGGCTCAACCTGCGATGCCGCAGACGCCTTGAGAAGAGAGTCGGGTGACGGTCTGGAGAGGTGATCGGGTGCCGACGGTGTGGAGGTCGGTCGGTGTGAGGGACTCGCCGTCTCGATGACAGGGCGGGGAGGCGATGTTTTCGACACGGGCGCGGGCAGGTCCCTCCTGTCGGGCCCATAGGGTTGGGGTAATGGGTTTTTAATGACCGCCAGGGCGGACTGGGGGGGATGGTCTCGCAAGTAGGCTTCCGCCTCGGCAACGATGGATTCCATGTGCGCGTCCTGTTGGGCAAGAATGATTTCCGCAGAAGAATGCGCCATCAGAGGGAGGGGTGTGGCGACATAGTCAGGGATTGGCGAGCGCGTTACGGCCCCATGGAGTGTATTCCCAGCCGATGCGATGCGTGGCACCTTGGGCGTGGGGGCCGGGCAGTCATCGGTGCAGAAACGATAAACGGCCCCTTTTCCGGGAGAGGCAAACTGCTCCATGCGCTCCGGTGGCAGCCAACCCTCGGCGTTGTAGCGGGGAAGGGGACGGGCACGGGATGACAGGTCAGACGGGTCGTTTTGCCTGGACAGGGCAGAGCAGCCCGAGACCGCCAGCGTCGAGGACAGCAGACAGGCGGCAATGCGCTTGACAGAAAATAGAGCATTCAAGGTCTGGGCTAAATGAGGTGAAACGAAGTTCGGTTTCCCGCGCAGTAACAGCCATTTGGAATGGGACAAGGGCAGGGGCTGCGTTGGGGTATCCGACCAACCTTGGTGCCCAGGCCGAACCCGCGGCACGGCCTCTTGGTTTCCTCTGTGCAGGTTCGACGCGACAACGTCGGATATGCCGCCAAAGTATCTGCGGAAAGGGGGTGATGCTTTGTGAGTCTTTGATGACCATTGAACTCTCGTCGTCGCGAAAGGGAGATTGGGTTGAGCAAATGATTGCACGACGAGATTAATATTTCGATGCGCTAATCCCTCCAAAAAGGGGGTGTAGGTGAGGAAATGGTAAGCGCCAACACCAGACGTTCACTTGCCATCGCAGGCAAAGGCCTGTGCCGGTTTTGAAAGTATCCCCTACAACCCGTCCTGGTCGAAGGTGCGGGCGGCGATTGCCGTGGTTTCAAGGGTGTCCCGCACCGTTGCCCCGCACCCCAATCATTGCCACATCCCGCGCATCCGGGCGGCCAGATCCACCTGTCCACTCCGAACCGCATTAACCTCCGGTTCCTGCCATTCCCCCCGAGGCCACACCTGACTCTCAAACCGCGCCAGCATCCGGTTCGAAATAAAGCGTGTTCGGCTCGCATAGACATGACGGTCCCCCATCCCTGATTGGCTTGAAACGTAGAATCGCTGCGGTATCAGAAGGGTCAGATGATCCTTCGCCCGGGTCATGGCCACGTAGAGCAAGCGGCGTTCTTCTTCGATCTCCGACTCGGTGCCGGTGGACATGTCCGAGGAATGCAACCATCGACCACATTGAGAATCGAAACGGCCGTCCATTCCTTGCCCTTGGCCGAGTGGATGGTGGACAGGATCAGGTAATCCTCGTCCAGCAAGGGCACCCCCGCCTCATCGCTGGTGGCCTCCGGGGGATCCAGGGTCAGTTCGGTGAGAAAGCGTTCCTGGCTCGGGTAGGTGGCGGCAATCCGGGCCAGTTGCTGGATGTCGGCTACGCGCATCGCGGCATCGTCGAAGATCCGGTCCATCTGGGCTTCGTACCACTGTGCCACCTGCTCAAGCGATGCCGGCCAGGTTCTTTGCGGGAGGCCTTCGAGCAACGTTGCGAATTCCAGCCATGCCGGCTGCACACGCTCCTGGACGGGTTGCTCCGGGAGTAAGGCACAGCCGGGTACCGCGGCCTGGATATTCTCCAGAATGCGGCTTGCCGTCTTCGGACCGATGCCCGGCAGCAACAAGATGGCGCGAAATCCGGACACCCGGTCGCGTGGATTTTGTGCCCAGCGCAGAATCGCCAGCACATCCTTCACGTGTCGGGCTTCGAGAAACTTCAGTCCGCCGAATTTCACAAAGGGGATGTTGCGCCGCGTCAGTTCGATCTCCAGGCGCACGCTGTGCGAAGAGGCACGAAAGAGTACGGCCTGGGATTTGAGCTGGATGCCGTTCTCACGCTGGGCCAGAACCTGTTCGACCACGTAGGCTGCCTGATCGACCTCATCACGAACGGACACCAGTTGCGGTCGCTCGGAGGAAACCCGCTCACTCCACAGTTCCTTGCTGTAGCGTTCCCTGGCCTGGGCAATCACCTCATTGGCCGCCGCCAGGATGGGCTGGCTCGAACGGTAGTTGCGCTCGAGCGTGACCCTCCGGGCGGGCGGGTCAAAGTGCTCCGGAAAATCGAGAATGTTGCGCACCGTGGCGCCGCGGAAGCTATAGATCGACTGGGCGTCATCGCCAACCACGGTCAGTCCCATACCGTCGGGTTTCATGGCCAGCAGCAATGCGGCCTGCAGGTGGTTGGTGTCCTGATACTCATCGACCAGCACATGGCTGAAGCGTTCGCTCAGTTCCCGGGCGATCTCGGGTTCGCTGACCATCTGGGCCCAGTACAGGAGGAGATCGTCGTAATCCAGGACCTGTTGGGCCTGCTTGGCGTTGACATAGGCGAGGAACAAGCCCTTGAGATCGGTTTGCCACTCGGCGCACCAGGGGAAGCTCGTCAGGAGCACCTCGGCCAGCGGTTTCCGGGTATTGACGGCCGCCGAGTAGATGGCCAGGCAGGTTCCCTTCAGGGGGAAGCGCTTGCCCTTACCCGAGAGCCCGAGCTCATGGCGGACAAGATTCATCAGGTCGCCGGAGTCTTCCCGGTCGTGGATCGTGAACGCCGGATCGATGCCGATGCGTCCCGCGTATTCGCGCAGGAGGCGTGCGCCGACACTGTGGAAGGTGCCGGCCCAGGAAAAGCCGGGCACTGGCCAGCCGGGCATGCTGACGCGAGACCTGGCTGGCGATGCGCTGTACGCGCCGCTCATTTCGTCGGCCGCCCGGCGGGAGAAGGTGAGCAGCAGGATACGGCTGGGATCGGCCCCTTCCGCAAGAAGATGGGCGACGCGGTGGGCCAGTGTATTGGTCTTCCCCGATCCGGCGCCCGCGATGATGAGGAGCGGGCCGGCGACCACTCCCGATCCGCTGCCATAGGTTGCCGCTTCACGCTGGGCGTCATTGAGACCGGACAGGTAGTCGGGGAGGGCAGCGCTGGGAGAGTCGGTCACAGGGTGAGCTTCTCTGCGGTATGGGCGTGTGAGATAACATTCACGGTCGGCGCGGGGGCAGCTCGGCAATGGCGAGGGTCAAGGCCAACACGATGGGTTCGTCGCACGCCAGGCAGATACGAAACTGTGCGCTGTCGCTAGCGGCGTAATCCAAAGTATGTGGATCAATCGGGCTATGGCAGTGGGGGCAGATGATACGCGGGGTCATGGCAGTTTCCTCGAATAGCTGTAATTATATACAGTTAATCAAAGTCTGCAAGAAAGCGACAGGGTCGGAGTTTATCAAGACTCCCACGCTAAAGGTCTTGCGACGTTGTAGTGGGGGTTTCAGCATCAGAAAATTGGTAGGGATCCCGTTGCTGTCACGGTGGTTCCTTTTGCTCTATTGGGGCGCTGGCAGGTGGGTATTACAACGGATACGACGACAACTGTCGCAGTGGCTACCACGGTAATTGCAACAACAGCAGTCGTTGTGGGAAGCCGTTGATCCTGGGTGTTCTTATTGGCACGGCCTCTGCGCAGTCGGCACCGGTTTATTATCAGGGTAGCCGATGGTGTACGTGCAGCCGCCTGTTTACGGTCAGCGCCCTATCTATATACAACAACCCGTATGCGTGAAACCGCCCCCGACTTCCTGTTTTGGATATGACCCAACGAGCTACTGTCTTCGCTAACGCAGGGCCATGAAAAGAATACTTTCGCATAATGAAGCCGGCAGAGATCTCGGCATGGTGGTCGATAATAAAACGGATAAAATGACATCCATGACACGCTCTGACATCATCGCCACGCTCGCCGTCCGCTTTCCCCATCTGACGCCGAAAGATGCCGCAATCTCCGTCAAAGAGATCCTTGATGCCATCGGCCATTCCCTGGCAAAAGGCGATCGCTTCGAAATCCGCGGTTTCGGAAGCTTTGGTTTGAACTACCATCCGGCGCGAACCGGTCGCAATCCGAAAAGCGGAGAGGCTGTTCTGGTCGCACCGAAATATGTTCCTCATTTCAAGGCGGGCAAGGCGATGCGGGAGCGGGTCGGAGCGTCTGATCAGGCTAAGCCGATTCGGCAGATTGCGTGATGGGAGCAACTCCCAGTCAACGGGGAGTACAATTCACAGCTCTCCCTTGATCTGGAGTGTAACCATGTCGACCAAACCAAAAGCCAATACTGCACCGAAGCTTTTTCTTACGACCGGAAAAAGTGCTCTCGCACACCGGACAAAGCTTGGTATTAACCAGTCCGATTTTTGGAAACGCGTTTCGGTGACGCAATCGGGCGGTTCCCGCTATGAAAACGGACGCAATATCCCGAGCACGGTGCAACTCGTTCTGCACCTCACCTACGCCCCGGAGGAACAAGCCCAGGCGATGCTGAGCCATCTTCGTAAGCTCAATACGGCAGGTTAGCCGCAGTATGTAGCTCGCCTGGAGCGCTGTGGTCGTTGGCGGCGCTGCTCTTGTCTCGGGACTTGGGCCTGCTCGGTGCCAGTCGGGACGTAACCCAAACTAACCTTTAGCAAACCATCTGAGTGCCTGAGTACATCAACGATATGACCGAGCAGGATTTGGACGAACGAGATGAAGCGTAAACTGCTCAGGAGTCCGGCGCAGCCCCAAAGTTTGAGAATTCTGAAATTCAAGCCTGGGAATCCGCCAAAGCGACCGAGCAGGGGCTTGCCCTTGTTTAGCGCCTTAGGAATCACCGTGCTTTAGGTGGGCGAGGACGTCAAAAGCCATGGGAATATCGTGCCGCATGTTTATCCTCGATAAGGAAGACGGACTGTATCGCCTGCCGAACGCCAAGTTTGACCAAATACTCCGAGATCCGACAAGCTGTCGCTTCACCCGTTTCGCGGGAACTCGGGTACGAATGACCGACGTCGCTGTAGAACTCATTGACCGTCAGCCGATTCGTGTCGTTTGGATAACGTTCAGGTTCCTCGCCTTTGATGATGACGGATACTTCGACCTCACCGCCTTTGATCGTCAGCAACGCGCCCGAGCGGAGTTGGCTATGGCTCTGACGACTGCAGAGCCAAAAGGCGAAGGAATGGTCGTCGATGCGACCAATCGCTTCGTGGCACAAGGAGGGCGCTGGACACCATCAAGACCATTGCAGCGCCTTATTGACGCGGCGGCGCTAGGGCGAGTGAAATGCACCCGGCTTTAGTTCGCTCGTAATTTGCCTCGTCCTGATCAGAACGCTACACAAAATCAGGACGGTTCAGGGCCAAAAAGGTGCGTTGGCATTTTCGACAAGAAGCCGCTCTGACTGATCACCACAAGAGTTGGTGCAGGCAAAATCAAACGGCTGCAATGCGAAGAGGTGCGGCCCCACAAAAACCGCTAGCCAGACCATGGTATCGTTGGGTCGATATTCTTTGGTCATGAATTCTTGCTGGCCTTTGTCACTGCTAATGCAGTGCGATACATGCGCAGCGTTACTCGCCTCAACTGGATCAGGTGCTGGGTGATCTAGGCAGGAGCAGTTGCCATGTCGAGTGTGTTCAGATCCAATTGTGCTGCCTGGATTACCTGCTGTGCGACCGGACCGATAGTCTCTTTCTCCGGTTTTGGGGACTTGGCCTGTTCTTGTTTGTTGTTGTCTGCTTTCTGAAGATGGCGTTGACGATCGCGCTCAGACTGCTGTTCCCGTTCCAGTCGACGCTGTTCGATAACACCATTGCAAATGCGCCTGACCGTGCTGTACTGACTCTGTGTAAAGCGAGTGATGTTGAACAGGTTCTCACGGATTTCCCATTCCGTCTTGAGTTTGACACGCATCGCCTCGTCAGGATTGTCAGAGAGTTCGCTGGTCAGCCAGGAATGCAAATTGCAGTGTAGAGATCGGCCTTGGACAGTAGATCAAGGTACTGGGTCACCGCATTGGTTACGGTAAGCGTTTCGTAGTTCGAGACAAGACGCTGAATCTCGTCAATTTCAAACCCGGCCCCTTGGAGCTTTTGCTCGCCCTGTTTGATGCGCGTATCGAAATACTCGTGCAGCTTTTCAAGGTGGCCGTTAATGGCGTGCTCAGCCTTGAAAATCTCTTCTTCACTGTAAATTTTCTTGTGGAGGTTGTCAGAAAGAATTTGCCGGGCGCGACAGGTTATGAAAAAGGTATCGCGGGTAATCACCTCGAATCCGGATGCCATGATTTTGACGATCATGGCGCTGGAGAGAGAAACAAAGCCCGGTGCAAACAGGGCGTCCTGATTGCGTTCAAAGAAGTGAATGCTGCTTGAGCGCATCCATTTTTCATGGGAAATTTTTGAGGGGTCGAGGTCATCAAATACTCCGATGGATGCTTCAACCCGGATCGTCTGGTTCGCAGACTGGCGGTAAGCAAAACCGTACGATCAGGTTGAAAGTAATTGAAAGTGTGCCTTTCGTCGTTCTATGCAGATTGCTGTGACCGATGATTGCACAGCAGAAAAGTTCTGCCGACACGGATAACTCGCCAAAAAGTGGGGTGTAGGTGCGGAAATGGTCTATCGGCATTGCCGATGAACAAAAACAGGGCTAAATCGCTGGTTAGTTGCCATGTCGTCCCGCAGACCCCGTCTCGCGACGACGACCTTGCCTTCAGCTTTCGCGAAAACCTGGCCATAGGACTTCCACCTATGGAGTAACGCGCCATGCCCAGCGCACACGTAGAGGTGACCGGCGCTGCGCGGATTCAACTCGTAGCGTCAGTGTGCCCCAGGGTTATGCGTCGTCTTTGACATAGTGATCAAGGAGTTTCCTCAACCCATAACGCTTTGTAGGTTCTGGTGAGATTTCAAATGACGTTTTGGTTCCCAATTGATCAAGCCGCCACTGGCATTTGATTGGTGGATTGTAAGGCCAATACGGTTTTAAATTAACCGACGGCATAACCCTTTAATATATGGCTTTCTGATTCGCCAAAAAGAGAATCGCACAATGAAGAAAAGAGTCCTGTCACTGCTACTGGTAGCGATGAGTACCGGCGTGATGGCTGAATGGGTCCAGTACGACTACGAAGCAACATTTGTCGCATACGCAGACCTAAGCACAAGCGAAAGAAATCCGCAAGAAGGCAAGATGGCGACGATGTGGGTCATGATAACTACACTGAACCACGAGTTACCGCAGGCACGAGTCATCATTCTGTGAAGTTTCACGAGGAATATGACTGCGCCGAAGGACGAAGCAGGCCGGTCGCTACAGTTGCTTATTCCCTAGCCCACGGGGAAGGGGGTGTGGTTTTCTCAGATACCGAACCATCTGCGTGGAGTCCAGTGGTGCCTGGCACCAGAAGTGAATTAGTTTGGCGGATCGCCTGCGGCAAGGTCAAACTGATCTAGCCGCCATGCGCCTCCCCGTACGCGGCGATGATTGAATCTGTTTTGCAAAATGGCGGAATACGGCACTGGCGGGACGGCGGCTTGCCGTCCGCCGGCAAGCTGTTGCAGGCGGCGAGCAGGGGCAGCAGGGTGAGTAGTGGAATCAGTTGGAGCAGGCGCGGCTGTAGCAAAAAAGAGAAAGTTGTTTCATCCGTAAATCTCCGCATAAGGTTTTGGCGCGAAATCGCGCTAAAACCGGCATAAGACGCGTCTTCAAGATGTACGTCGCCATCCGGCGCGACCCGGAAGCGGCGCTCCGAATCGGCGTCGAAGCCTGGATTGGCCAAGCGCAGCCAGCCCTGCAGGGTGCTGCGCGGGTAGATCTCCTGGCATCTCAGACAGCGCACGCGGTCGATCCCGCCGTGCAGTTCGATTACCCCGACGCTGCCCGCCTTCTGGTGCAGGCCATCGACGTTCTGGGTAATCAGCGCACTGATCGCGCCGAGCGTCGCGAGATCAGCCAATGCCCGGTGTCCTGGGTTGGGCTCGGCCTGCCCCATGGTCGGCCAGCCGACAAAACTGCGTGCCCAGTAGCGCCGGCGCACCGCTTCGAAGCGCAGGAATTCCTGATGCTGAATCGGCTTCGACTGCAGCCATTGGCCATTCTGGTCGCGGTAGGCGGGAATTCCGCTGGCGGTGCTGAGTCCGGCGCCGGTAATCACGGCCAGCGGGCCGGTTTGGAGCAGGGTGCTTATCGGGCTAAGGTCATCGCTGGCAGTCATGCAGCGGTGGACATCGATCCGGCCATACCGTTCTCGATCCGCCAGCCTGCGTAATCCTTGAAGGCAGACTAGCCATTGATGATGAGGATCGCGCTGGCGGCCAGTCAGCGCGGCGCGCTGGATTGCGCAGTAACCGGCTACGGCCAGCTCGATGGGAAACCGCTGTGGCCAAGCATCAACGGCCGGCTCAGACTGAAAGCTGACCCACAGCTTTTTAATCCATCTGGCGTCTGACGACCCGTTGCTGCCGGTCTAGTCGTCAGGGGTCAAACGACAGGTATTGGGGTGGAGCAGTC
>JADJNC010000045.1 GCA_016709335.1 Candidatus Propionivibrio dominans
CGCGACAGTAGAAAAAGGCGGTATCTCCGGCGACTTCGAGGCGCTCGCCCAGCGAGTTGCGGGATCGTGCCCAGGCGGCGGCTTCGTCGCCGAATACTTCAACCACTTGCGGTTCGATGTGCGTGGCAATCAGCTCGCGCGGGGCGCCTTCGGTGACCAGATGTCCGTGGTCGAGGACTGCCAGCCGATCGCAAAGCCGCTCGGCCTCGTCCATGAAATGGGTCGTCAGGATCAGCGTTTTGCCGCGTGCGGTGAGTTGCTTCAGACGATCCCAGATCAGGTGACGAGCCTGCGGGTCGAGGCCGGTAGTCGGCTCGTCGAGGAAGATGATGTCCGGGTCATTGATCAGCGCACGCGCCAGGGTCAGGCGCCGTTTCATGCCGCCAGAGAGGGTCTGGATGCGGGCGCTCTCCTTGCCGGCAAGGCCGGCGAAGTCGAGCAGATCGGGGATGCGGGCGCGAATGATCGCGTCACCGATGCCGAAGTAGCGACCATAGACCATCAGGTTTTCGCTGGTGGTGAAGTCGGGATCCAGATTGTCGAATTGCGGGACAACACCAACACGTTGGCGTGCGATCCCGGCTTGCGCCGGGATGCCATAACCACACAGGGTAATCTGGCCAGAGTCGGGGGTTGTCAGCCCGAGGCAACAGCGCAGGCTGGTGGTCTTGCCGGCGCCATTGGGTCCGAGCAGACCAAAACAGGTACCGGTCGGAACAGTAAAGTCGATACCGGCAACCACCTCGTTATCCTCGTAGCTTTTGCGCAGGCCGGAGACGCTGAGCGCGTCGGCAGGGTTCAGTGTCGCCATGCGCGGGTAACGATGTCACGGATGAGGTGCAGCCGACGGTGAAAGAAGTGGTCGGCTCCGGGAACCACGATCACCGGCAGATCGAGTGGTTCGGCCCAGGCCAGGACATTGTTCAGAGGCACCGTCTGGTCTACCGATCCATGAATGACAATGGTGTCATGGGCGACAGCCTTGGCCGCGTACTGGCGTGCACCCTCGACGTGGCCGGCGGCGGTGCCGACCAGAACCAGTCGCTGTGCGGGATGATTGGCCTCGGCCAGCGCTTGCGCCACGCGGGTTTGCACATAGGCGCCAAAGGAGAAGCCGGCCAGCGCGACCGGCAGGTCGCCATAGCGGCGCCTGGCTTCAGCCAGGATGGCGAGCATGTCTTCGCACTCGCCGCGTCCGTTGTCGTGAAGTCCGGCGCTTTCGCCGACCCCGCGAAAGTTCGGTCGCAGGGCCACGTAGCCCAGACGCGTGAAGGTGCGCGCCAGTGTTTGCGTCACCTTGTTGGTATTGGTGCCGCCAAACAGCGGGTGCGGGTGGCAGATCAGGGCGATGCCACGCGGTGCGCCCGGGTTTTCGACGATCAATTCAATCGCTCCGACCGGGCCGTCAAGGTGAATCCTTTCTTCGCTCAACTTCATCCTGCGGGCTTTCCTCGGCTCAAATTTTCAGGCGTTCGACGACGCGACCGTGCACCAGATGTTCCTGGATGATTTCCTCGATGTCTTCCTGGTCAACATAGTGGTACCAGACCTCCTCCGGATAGACGACGATCACCGGGCCCTCATCGCAACGATCCATGCAGCCGGCCTTGTTGATCCGGACCTTGCCCCGACCTTTGAGTTTGAGTTGGCCGATGCGATCCTTGGCGTAGGTTTGCGCCACGCTGGCGCCCAGATTGTTGCAGCAGCTTTCGCCCTCGCCACGCTGGTTGCAACAGAAGAAAACGTGATGTTTGTAATAGCTCATACCGACCCTGGTTTTATTGGTATTGACTCAGACCGCTGATTCCCGACTTGATTCATTCAGATCCGTCGTCCGAGTACCGTCAGGTAGGGGAGTGCGAGGAAGGGCCAGAAGCTGGCGGCCAGCCGGGTCAGGCCATTGAAATTTAAAAAGTGTCCTTGTCGCCAGGTGGCCAGCGCGGCAGCCGAGTAGGGATTGGGTGGGGTGAGGTTGACCAGTACCGTGCCGGCCATCAGCGCCAGGCCGGCCAGGGCAATTCGCAGCGACACCGGCAACAGCAGCATTACAGAGAGCAACACACCTCCGGCAAGCAGACCAAGGGCGGCGCCCGGGGTAAGCCAGGCCAGGGCATTGAGTGGATCGACAAGCACGGCGGCAGCCAGTGTGCGAATCGAAAGCGCGAGAAAAAAGAAAACAATCAGCGTCACATGGGGCGAGCTCTGGTCGGCAAGCAATGCACGCGTGATCAAGCCGATGGCAATGGTATTGCAGACGATGATGGCGGTCTCCAGGGCAAAGAAAGCGTGAGCCGCATAGGGCACGGCAGGCGTTATCTCAAGCAGGTGACGCAGGTCGCCGGTACCGAAGAGGATCGTTTCCGGTGAGAGTTGCGTCAGCAGCCAGAGGCCGATCAGAACCAGGCCGAATTCAGCGTGCTGGATCGGCGCCAGCAGGCGCTGCTGCAGCAGCGCGACACGGATGAAGAAGCGTTCGCCATGCCAGATGGTGAGCAGAGCGCCAAGGCCTGCGCCCATTGTGTTGCTAGCCAGGTCAAGATTGGAGGGTACGCGCGAAGGCAGCCATGATTGCAGGCATTCTAGGCAGAAACTGATCAATGCGCCAAGCAGCAATGCGGTGAATGCCGGAGTCCAACGACCGGGTAAGCGGCGCAATGACAGCGCCAGCAAAAACCCCAGGGGCAGATAAGCGAGGATATTGATGGCCAGGTCGAAGACCGTCCAGTAGCGGGGCCAGCCACCGTCGAGAAATGCAAATGGCGACATTCCACTATCACGCCAGCCCGTGAAGGGGTGCAGACTGGCATAAACGATCAACGCCGTATAAGCCAGTGCCAGATAGCGCGGCAACAGAGTGCGCAGCGGCGCAATCTTATTCAGGCTGGCTGATCCCGCCGCCGGTTTGGGTGAAGGCATTGCGTTGGCCAAGAGCGTTAGGCAAATGCCATTCTAACGCTTCAATCATGATCGGGACTGGATTTGCTGAGCATGACGCCAGCGGTGAAAATGCCGTGCCGTTTGCGGGCACATCTATTTGTTATGGCGATGCAGCGGTTCGGCGTGATGTGTTTGCGCCGCGGCATGGTGATGCAACTCGGCATGCACATCGGTTTTCGGTGTGGCCTTACCGACCCATTGCGGGAGCAGCGAACCGGCGATCATGCCCAAGAGGCTGACGCCCAGACCGATCAGTTGGGATGGCACCATACTGGCATCGCCTATCAGCGTTTCGAACAGAAGCCAGGACGAGACACCACCGATGATTGCCACCAATGCCCCCTGCGTCGTTGCGCGCCGCCAATAGGCGCCAAAAAAAAGGGGGACGAAAGCGCTGGCCAGCGTGATTTTATAGGCGTTTTCGACCATCGCGAAGATCGAGGCGTCGCTGTATAGCGCGAATATCAGTACGATGCACGCAAAACAGACGATGGTGATGCGCATCATGCGCAGAAAAGCGTGATCACCGATGCCGGGGTAAAAGCCGCGCATGATGTTTTCCGAGAAGGCCACCGAAGGTGCGAGTAGCGTCGCCGATGAGGTGCTCATGATCGCCGAAAGTACGGCACCGTAGAAGATGGCCTGCGCGAAAACCGGGGTGTGCAGCAGAATCAGCGTTGGCAGCACCATCTGTGAATCGGTCTGGACCAGTTCATTGAATTTTTCCGGGTCGACAAGCGTTGCCGAATAAGCGATGAACATCGGTATGAAAGCGAAACAGAAGTAGAGTACGCCGCCAAGGATCGAGCCATAGATGGCGATTTTTACGCTCTTGGCCGAAGTGACCCGCTGGAAGACATCCTGCTGCGGAATCGAGCCGAGCATCATGGTGATCCACGCTCCCAGGAAGGTCAGCCACTGTGCGGCGTTGGCTTCGGGAAAGAAATCGAGTTTGCCGGCGAGCGAGGCATGGCTGATCACGGCGTCGACACCTCCGGACAGCCCCGAGAAGATGCTAGCGATGTATAGCATGCCGCCCATGATCATGATCATCTGCACGAAATCAAGGATGGCGACCGAGAGCATGCCGCCGAACGTTGTATAGGTCAGCACGATCACTGCGCCGAGAACAATTCCATGTGGCTGCGAGATGGCACCATTGGTAACCACATTGAATACCAGACCGAGCGCCTTGATCTGCGCCGAGACCCAGCCAAGATAGGAGACCACGATGCAAACGGTGGTCAGCACCTCGACCGTACGGTTGAATCGCATGCGAAAGAAGTCGCCGAGCGTAAGAATATTGAGCTTGTACAGCTTGGTGCCGTAGAAGATGCCGGCAATGATCAGGCACAGGCTGGCGCCAAATGGGTCAGCGACGACACCACGCAGACCCTCCTTGACGAAGGTGGCGGAAACGCCGAATACGGTTTCAGCACCGAACCAGGTGGCAAAAATCGTGGCCATGACAACGGGCAAGGGAAGACTGCGACCGGCCACAGCGAAGTCCCTGGAGTTATGCACGCGGGTCGCCACATAAAGGCCGATACCGATGGAGACAAGAAGGTAGATGGCAACAGACCAGATCAGCATAGTAGTTGTCAGCGCGAGTTTAGTTCATTGAAAACAAGCGCATTATACGATCTTGGCGGGTCTGGTACCCGGCCGCTTCTAATCTTCTGCAGGTATCGCACGAATCGAGGAAGAGGGCTCGAAAAGCCAGCACGCTTTTACCGCTTTCAATACAAAAGAGTTTAAAAAATAATGTCGTTCAATCTTGCCTGAACGGCATTTCAGCAAGTTTTCGGGCTTTGGTCTTCGGCCTGAATCTGGCGGCAGACTGGTTCAGGCCGAGTGTGGCTGGTGCGGAGTACCTCTGCAAAATCCCGGCTTGCAGAAGGGTCGCAACAATACTTTAATTGACAAAACTCAATTTAATCAATACACTTCTCTCCCGTTGCACTTGAACGCCCTTGCGTAGTGCATGTCCGGCATGGAACTTTTTGTTTTCCTTGCTGCTCAGACGTAGAGTTTGAACCTCGTAGAAGTATCCGCCCTGCGGTAACCCTTACCGCGCCCTTGGGCTACACCCGCCTAAAACCGCTTGTCGCACGATGTTTTTGCTTGCGCGACGACAACAGTGAAGGAGAGTGAGCATGTCTGCAACGATTACGCTCAAACAGTCGATGGCACGCAGTCCCGATGCCACCTTGTATCTTATCAAGCACAGCCTGATGATCGCCGGTGTTCTGCTCGTCCTCGGTATCATTAACGTTTTTACCAACAACACACAATTTGCCGAGTTGATTAAATCCGCCTTGCCCGATTCTTCTGTTTCGGAAGAATCGTCCGAGGAAAGCGCTGAAGCAGAGACTGCCGCGCTCGTCCTTTCGCCACGCATGCAAGGCGCCATCGATTTTGTAGCGCGTCGTTATCGGGTTTCCCCGGAGGCCTTGATTCCGGTTTTCGAGGTGGCACAATTAATCGGCAAGGAGCGGCGCATTGATCCGCTGCTGATTGTAGCCATCATCGGTATCGAATCAAGGTTCAATCCGTTTGCCGAGAGCGCCATGGGCGCCCAAGGCCTGATGCAGGTCATTCCACGTTTCCATATGGACAAGGTGCCGGAGGGGGCGGGAGACAGTCCGCTCCTTGATCCTGAAATCAACATCAGGGTCGGGGTGCATATTCTGGAGGAAGCGATTCGACGGCGCGGTGGACTGGTCGCCGGTCTTCAACACTATTCCGGCTCTTCAGAATCCGAGGGCAGTTATGCAAGCAAGGTGCTGGCCGAGAAGGAGCGCCTGGAGCAGGCCGCACGCCGCAACGCCCGTCCCAGCGCCTAATTCACCCGGTTTGCGCTGGCCATGCGCCGGATGGCCTGCCTGGCCTCGGCCGGGAGCACCAGTTCGGCATGTGCCAGCGGTGTGCTGATGCGCTGGTCAAAATGCAACAGCCCGTTTTCATCCTCGCGCAGCAGATTGGCATCAATAAAGTTGGCAATGAGCGCCGAGAACGTCGTTTTCTCGGAATACTCCGGCGTGTTGAACTCGTAGAGCAGCGCCATACGCTGAGCCCGCAGATGGCAATCGTTTTCCAGGGTTCGTCGCGTTAGCTGGCCCGAACCGCCATGTTGCAGCAGCGCCAGCGTGAGAAAGTGGCGTTCGAGTATCGGGCGAAGGATTTCCCCGAGCAGTCGCAGTTCGTCGAACTCCTGACTGTTTGGCTCAGGGGCAGACAGTCGTCCGGCATCGTTTCGGTAAAGCAGACCACGTTTGAGAAACACTTCGATGACGGCTTGCGTAACCGCAGGGAGTTGTTCCGGCGACCAGTGCAAGAAGAGCTCGGTTTCCAGCAAGCTGTAAATACCGGCAATGGCGTCAGTCAGGCGCTGAATGCCGAGGTGCCGGTTATGGTTGAGCAGGCAGGCGATCAGTGCCGGCAAGGCAAAAAGATGCAGCACATTGTTGCGGAAGTAGGCCAGCAAGGGCGCTTCCCCTTCCGGTATGCGAATCAGATCACCGAGTGGATGCGGGATACGCTCGGCGATGCCAAGCCGTTCGACGTATGCCACAATCTGCAAGGAATCCAGAGGGCACGGAATCGTTTCTGGCGCATAGGGCGCATCGGCGACAAGCGCCTGACAGTGCTCCAGCAGTCGATGCAGCACCTGTTCATCTGCCGTGTGTCTGGGAGTAGACAACAGTGTCAGGGCGATCAGATTGACCGGATTGATTACAGCGGCTGCATTCAGTCGCTCGGCCAGTTCGGTGGCCGCACTGTGGGTGGCTTCGCGTGTCCAGTCACTTGACGCATCTGAAACTTCCCGAGCCCATCCGGGGCGATGGGACTCGAGGAATTCGGCCAGTTCCAGCGGTCTGCCGAAGTTAACATGAACCTTGCCGAAAACCCGTTTGAGCTGGCGTATGCTCTTCACGATGCCCCACAGTGACTCTTTCTGCTTGGGTTTGCCGGCCAATTCTCGAAGGTAGGTGCGGCCCTCGACAAGCTTCTCGTAGCCGATGTACACCGGGACGAAAACAAGTGCTCGTGCATGTTCGCGGATGTAACTTTGAACCGTCATGCCGAGGATGCCGGCTTTGGGTGTCAGCGTTCTGCCACTCCGGCTGCGCCCGCCCTCAATGAAGTACTCGAGCGGGAAACCCCGGGTCAGCATCAGATGCAGGTATTCATGGAACACGGCGGCATAAAGCGGCTCGCCCTTGAAGCTGCGGCGCAGGAAAAAGGCGCCACTGTGCCGCAACAGCGGACCAACGAGCGGCAGGTTCAGGTTGGCACCGGCGGCGATGTGCGGCGGGGTCAATCCCTGCCGGTGGAGAGAATAGGAGAGCAACAGATAGTCGATATGGCTACGATGCGTCGGAACATAGACGATGCCATGACTCGGCGCGATCTGCGTGACGGTATCGATATGGTGGATTTCAATGCCGTCATAAAGGCGTGTCCATAACCACGAAAGAAACAGCTCGAGGGCGCGTACCGTACCGTAGGAATAGTCCGAAGCGATTTCCAGCGCGAAGCTACGGGCACGCACCTGGGCTTGATCTATCGGAATGGCGCGGGTGCTGGCCTCGTCGGCAATCGCCGAGCGCACCAGCGGGGACGCCAGCAGTGTTTCCACCTGGGTGTTGCGGTGCGAAAGATCCGGTCCGATGGCCATCTGTCGCTGGCGGCTAAAGTGCACGCGCAGCACGCGGGAGAGCTTGCGCAGCGCCTGTTCTTCGTCGAGGCCTTCGCCGGAAAACGCGCGCAGGAAAATCGGTGCGTTGAATCGAACCAGCACGTTCCGGCCATGCAGCAGGATGGTCAACAGGCGGCGCAGCGCACCGGGTTGCCGCCAGGTTTCCGAAAACAGGGCTTTGAGGATGGATTCCTGTTTATCCGGGCTGCGTCCCCAGAGAATGACGACAGGGACAATCTGTACATCAAGGCCCTTGACCGCCAATGCTTCGTGCAGCAGAGCGGTCATCAGCGAAGAATGGGCGTAGCGCTCGCGTGCCGTAGCGTTGAGCGAATGTTTGCGGTTCAGAAAGAAGACGGAATGCGGGAAACTCACAGCGTTCAGCTTGATGCGCGCCTCGGCTGATGGAAGGCCGGCAAGCTGTGATTCCTGGAAGAGCACCAGCAGGTTCGAGAGATGGTGGTGCTGCAATACGTAGCAAACCGGCTTTGCCGGATCGAGGCCGAGTTCATTTGGGTGCTCCGGAAATACTGTGGTTCGCACCCAAAAATACAATACCCGGCGGGCCAGCGGGAGGGCCCAACCAGGCATATCAAAAAGGCTAATCATTACGGCTTAGTCGTCAGCCTTCGCACCGATCATTCATCCTCCAGGCCAACTGTTTTATGTTGCGAAGACAACTGCTGCTGGGTAGCTGCCGGTACCGGAGCGTAGTGCGAAAAGGTGATGCTGTAGGAACCCTGGCCACCGGTCAGCGACTTGAGCCGTCCCTGGTAGTCATCGAGTTCGGCGAGCGGAACCTTGCCGCTGATCGACATGCTGCCAACGCCACGCGGCTGTGTTCCGGTTACCTGACCACGCTTGCTTGAGAGGTCTCCGGTAAGATCGCCGATGGCGGCGTCCGGAGCCAGAATTTCGATATCGACTACCGGCTCCAGAATGATCGGCGATGCCGCCCGGATGGCTTCGATCGTGGCTTTCCGGCCGGCAGCAAAGAAGGCGATATCCTTGCTGTCAACCGCATGCGACTTGCCGTCATGGACGATGACGCGCAGGTCATGCACCGGAAAACCGCCGACAACGCCGTCCTCCAGCGCCTGACGCACGCCCTTTTCAACCGCTGCCATGTAGACGCCGGGAATGGCTCCTCCCTTGACAATATCGACAAACTCGAATCCGCCACCGCGCTCCATGGGTTCGATACGCAGCATGACTTCGCCGAACTGGCCGGCACCGCCGCTCTGCTTTTTGTGGCGGCAATGACCTTCGGCCTTGCCGGTGATCGTTTCGCGGTAGGCAATCTGCGGCGGTCTGGTATCCAGTTCGATTTTGTACTGCTGCGCCATGCGTGACAACTTGGCGCGCAGATGCATTTCGCCCAAGCCACGGATGACCGTTTCGTTGGTCGTCGGGTGGCGCTCGACCTTGAAGCAGGGGTCTTCGATTTCAAGCTTGTGCAGGACATCGAAGAGCCGTTGCTCGTCGGCTTTGCGCCGGGTTTCGACGGCCAGACCCTGCATTGGCTGAGGGAATTCGAGTGGCTTCAGATGGATATGGTCTTCGTCATGCGAATCATGCAGAACGCAGTCAAAGACGATTTCGTCGACCTTGGCAATGGCGCCGATGTCGCCCGCTACCAGTGCGTCAACCTCGACGTAGTCCTTGCCCTGCAGGCGGTACAGGTGGCCAGCCTTGAACGGCCTCTTGGCGTCGCCAACAAAAAGCTGCGACTCTTTTCTGATGGTCCCCTGATGTACGCGGAACACGCCAAGCTTGCCAATGAAGGGGTCACTGACGACCTTGAATACATGCGCCAGGACGTGTTTGCCGGCATCCGGTTCGGCCTTGAAGGGCACACTGTTCTGGTCGCCAGGCTCACCCTTGTAGAACGGCGGCGGATTACCCTCGGTTGGATTGGGCGCCAGTCTGGCCAGCGCATCAAGCAACTGGGGAACGCCAGCGCCGGTTTTTGCCGAAACGAAAAGAATCGGAATCAGGTGACCGGCGCGCAGCGCCTTCACGAAAGGGGCGTGCAGTTCTTCCAGGCTGGGATCGGTTCCTTCATCAAGATAGCGCGCAAGAAGATCCTCATCTTCCTCGACGATCTGGTCAATCAATGCACGGTGGGCCATGGCGACCGATTCAAAGTCGCTCTCGCCGCTGTCGTGACCGAGCAGTTCAACCACATCCTGACCATGATGCGCCGGCAAATCGAGCAGCATGCACTGGCGACCGAAAGATTCGCGGATTTCACCAACCAGCCTCGGTAAATCGACATTGTCGGCATCAATCTTGTTGATGACGATCATCCGGCAGAGATCGCGGGCGGCCGCGAGTTTCATCATGCGCTCGGTCGACAGCTCGATTCCGGTTTGTGCATTGATGACCACCAGTGCCGTATCAACCGCAGCCAGTGCGCCAATAGCCTGCCCGGCGAAGTCCGGGTAGCCGGGCGTGTCGACCATATGCACCTGGACGTTAAGCCAGTTGAAACTGGTCATGGCGGAATTGAGCGAGTGCCCGAGTTCCTTCTCCTGAGGATCAAAGTCGCAAACGGTGTTACCCCTTTCGACCGATCCCCGGCTGGGGATTGCACCCGCTGCGGCAAGCAATGTTTCCGCAAGGGTGGTCTTTCCGGCAGCGCCATGGCCGACAAGAGCAACGGTGCGCAGATTGACGGTAGTATTCTGACCCATGTTTTCTCCCAAATATTTTGAACGCTCTGTGCATGGGGCGAGAACCAGACAATGCCCCGCGCAGAGCAACTGACTATTCAAGATTCATCAATAAACACGCCCATTCTACCCTTTGTAGCCAGGCAACAAATCAGTCGGCAAGGTTCATTCAAACCAAAAATGATGTTGATACCGATTGAATTATGCTCTGAAGAAAAAACCTTCGTCCCGCTTCCGCAGGAATGACGGAAAGGAAAGGGCGCTACTCACAAAAAGCCCGCCGGGAAGGCGGGCTTTTTGTTGCATCAGCGCGAGATGGTGAGCAGTGAGCTCCTATTGATGACTTCTCACGCCAGTGTTGCTCTACTCGAACTCGATGATGACCTGATCCACTGACAGACTTTCACCGGCCTCGGTAACGATCTTTTTCACCTGACAATCTTTTTCGGCCTTGAGAATATTCTCCATCTTCATGGCTTCGATCACCGCCAGTTTTTCGCCGACGCGAACCTGCTGTCCGACTTGAACCGATACTTCGCGGAGCAGGCCGGGCATAGGCGAGAGCAAGAACTTGGAGAGATCGGGCGGCACTTTGACCGGCATTTTGGCCAGCAGTCGGTCAGCCTTGAGCGACATCACAACGGCCTTGATCTGCTTGCCGAAATGGCCGATACGATACTCCAGTCCGGCACGCTCAACCTGCATGCAGATTGGCTGGCTGTTGCAGGTTCCACGGAAAACCAGTTCCCTGAATTGCCAGTTGGATATGATGTCGTAACGTTTTCCGCCGCAGGTGATCGAGTAGCCCCCGGGAATCGTATCCAGGCTGACCTGGTAATTTGTACCTTCGATGACCACCACCCATTCGGTACCGACTTTGCGTGGATGCCCGAGCATCTGGTTGCTGATCCTTACGGCACGGTCGATATAACGGCGCCGTGCAAAGGCGGCGACGGCGGCCAGCAGGCCGATATCCTCGTAGGGAACATCGGCGGCGACAAAACCATTCGGGTATTCATCCGTGATGAATGCGGTAGTAAAGATTCCGGAAACGAAGCGCGGGTGCTGAACCAGCGCGGCCTGGAAGGGGATGTTCGAGCTGACGCCACGAATGAAAAAGGCATTCAGCGCGTCGCGCATGCGCTCGATGGCCTGCAGGCGATTGTCACCATGGCAGATGAGCTTGGCGATCATCGAATCGTAGTGCATCGAAATCTCGCCACCTTCGTAAACGCCGGTGTCGACACGCACCTTGCCGTCCGAGGCCTCCGGTGGCTGAAATTTCACCAGGCGTCCGGTCGAAGGCAGGAACCCGCGGAACGGGTCTTCGGCATTGATTCGGCATTCGATGGCCCAGCCCTTCGGCTTGATGTCGGCCTGGGTGAAGGGAAGCTTCTCGCCAGCGGCAACCCGGATCATCAGTTCGACCAGGTCGAGGCCGGTGATGAACTCGGTGACCGGATGCTCGACCTGCAAGCGGGTATTCATTTCGAGGAAGTAGAACGACTTGTCCGAGCCGACGACAAATTCGACGGTACCGGCGCTCTGGTACTTGACGGCCTTGGCCAGTGCCACGGCCTGCTCGCCCATGGCTTTGCGCACCGAATCGTCGATGAAAGGCGACGGCGCTTCCTCAATGACCTTCTGGTGGCGGCGTTGAATCGAACATTCGCGTTCAAGGAGATAAATGGTGTTGCCGTGGGAGTCGGCGATGATCTGGATCTCGATGTGGTGCGGACCTTCGACAAACTTTTCGATGAATACGCGATCATCACCGAAGCTGTTGCGCGCCTCGTTTCGACACGAATCAAAGCCTTCAAAAGCCTCGGCATCGTTGTGCGCGACGCGCAGGCCCTTGCCACCGCCGCCGGCGGAGGCCTTGATCATGACCGGATAACCGATTCCCTTGGCGATCTCGACGGCCTGAGCGGGATCGGCAATCGAATCGTTATAGCCGGGAATGGTGTTGACCTTGGCTTCGATGGCCAGTTTCTTTGACTCGATCTTGTCGCCCATCGCAGCGACCGAATAATGTTTGGGACCAATGAAGACAATCCCGTTTTCTTCAAGACGTTTCGAGAACTCCTGATTCTCGGAGAGGAAGCCGTAGCCGGGATGAACGGCCTCGGCACCGGTCTGCTTGCAGGCGGCGATGATCTTGTCGATCGACAGATAGGACTCCTTCGATGCCGCCGGGCCAATGCACACGGATTCATCTGCACTGAGCACATGCAGGGAGTCCTTGTCGGCTTCGGAATATACAGCAACGGTGGCAATACCCATGCGGCGGGCGGTCTTCATGACGCGGCAGGCGATTTCACCGCGATTGGCAATCAAAATTTTCTTGAACATTTATAAACCTCTTTCAACGTGCACCAAAGGAGCAACCCTTGGCGGGCAGAGTACGCAGAGACACAGAGAACGCCGAGAAATACGCATTAATGGATTTTTCATCTCTGCGCTCTCTGGGTTGAATGCATCCGGGGGATTTAAAGTGGAATATTCCCGTGCTTGCGCCAGGGATTCTCGAGTTTTTTGTCGCGCAACATGGCGAGCGAACGGCAGATGCGTTTGCGCGTTTCGTTCGGCATGATTACGTCGTCAATGAATCCCCGTGCTCCGGCAACGAAGGGGTTGGCAAACTTGGCCTTGTATTCGGCTTCGCGCTCCGCCAGTTTGGCTGGATCGCCTTTCTCCTCACGGAAAATGATTTCAACGGCACCTTTCGGCCCCATGACCGCAATCTCGGCAGATGGCCAGGCGAAATTGACGTCACCACGCAGGTGCTTCGAGGACATCACGTCATAGGCACCACCGTAAGCCTTGCGCGTGATGACCGTGATCTTCGGTACGGTGCATTCGGCATAGGCATAGAGTAGTTTGGCTCCGTGCTTGATGATGCCGCCGTATTCCTGTGCCGTACCGGGCATGAAACCGGGAACGTCCACGAAAGTGACCACCGGAATGTTGAAAGAATCGCAGAAGCGGACAAAGCGCGCCGCTTTGATCGAACTCTTGATGTCCTGGCAGCCGGCCATCACCAGCGGTTGATTGGCAACAATACCGACAGGCGAACCATCCATGCGTCCAAAGCCGACGACGATGTTTTTGGCGTAATCGGGTTGCAGTTCGAAGAAATCGCCATCATCGACAACCTTGAGGATCAATTCCTTGATGTCGTAGGGCTTGTTGGGGTTGTCCGGCACCAGGGTGTCGAGCGAGAAATCAAGACGCTCTGCCGGATCCTGTGCCGGTAGCAGCGGCGGCTTCTCGCGGTTATTGCCCGGCAGGAAGCCGACAAAGCGACGCAGGATCATCAGCGCCTCGACATCGTTTTCGAAGGCCAGATCGGCAACACCGGATTTGCTGGTATGGCTTACGGCGCCGCCCAGTTCTTCGGCGGTGACATCCTCGTGGGTCACGGTCTTGACGACTTCCGGCCCGGTGACAAACATGTACGAGAATCCTTGACCATGAAGATGAAGTCGGTCGTTGCCGGGCTATACACCGCCCCGCCCGCGCAGGGACCCATGATCAGGAAATCTGCGGAATTACCCCGGAGGCCATCACATTGCGCTGAAAGACGTCCGCGTAGCCGCCCAGTGAGGCAACGCCTTCCTGAATGCAGGCGCCACCGGAGTCGTTGAGACCGATGAGCGGTGCGCCGACCTTCATGGCGTGATCCATCAGTTTGCAGATCTTCTCGGCGTGCGATTCGGAAAGCGAACCGCCAAAGACGGTGAAGTCCTGCGAGAAAACGAACATCAGGCGACCATTGATGGTGCCGTAGCCGGTGACAACGCCGTCACCGGGGACGGATTGTTCGGCCATGCCGAAATCGGTGCAACGGTGCTCCTTGAACATGTCCCACTCTTCAAAGGAGCCGTTATCGAGCAGCAGTTCAATCCGCTCGCGCGCCGAAAGCTTCCCCTTGGCGTGCTGGCTGTCGATGCGTTTCTGGCCACCCCCGAGACAAGCGGCACCGCGCTTGTCTGCAAGCTGGCGAATGATGTCATGCATAACATTTTCTCCCTGAAATTTTAGATGGATCAGTTTACATAAAAGACGAACAGTTGAAAATCCTTTCAAGCTTTCAAGCTATAAAGTAGTCGATACGCCGCAGAGCCGGGGGTTGTGCGGCCTTCAGCGACATCAAGCAACAAGCCGGGCAAAGCGGCATGGACCAGCGGGTGCTCGCGGAAATAGTGGCGCAGGCCGGAGTCAATCAGGCTCCACATCCAGTTTACGGCCTGTCGACGACGTTTGGCTTCAAACTCGCCACTGGCGGACATGGTTGCACGATAACGTTCGATCTCGGCCCAGAATTCGGGGATGCCGCGTTTGGCCAGAGCGCTGACGGTGAGTACCGGTGGCCGCCAGTTGGGGCTGGCCATGCGCAGCATGGTGAGAGCCGTTCACATCTGCACTTTGGCAAATTCAGCAGCACGCTCGTCAATGTCCGCTTTGTTGAAGACGATCAGGTCAGCAATCTCGACGATCCCCTTTTTGATCGCCTGCAGATCGTCGCCGGCGTTGGGCAGTTGCAGCAGGACGAAGACGTCGACCATGCCGGCAACCGTTGTTTCGGACTGCCCGACACCGACCGTCTCGACGATGACCACATCGAACCCGGCCGCTTCGAAGACCAGCATCGCCTCACGTGTCTTGTCGGCGACACCACCGAGAGAACCGGCCGTAGGGCTCGGGCGTATGAAAGCGTCTTCCTGCTGACAAAGCAGCTCCATGCGTGTCTTGTCACCCAGTATGGAGCCTCCCGAAACCGAAGAAGACGGATCGACGGCGAGGACGGCAATGCGATTCCCGCTCTCGATCAGATGGATGCCAAGCGTTTCGATAAAGGTTGATTTACCGGCACCGGGCACGCCGGAGATGCCAACCCGGATGGCCCTGCCGGTGTGCGGCAGAAGCGCGGTCAATACCTGTTGCGCACGGACCTGATGGTCAGTACGCGTTGATTCGATAAGGGTAATGGTTTTTGCCAGCGCGCGCCGACTCTTCGCCAGAACGCCATCAACCAGTTGCTGGTCGATGGCAGCCAGAGGCATGTTGGGGGTGTTGCTCTGGTCCATTGGCTTTGGCTTACGTCATTGCTTGATCAGGCTTTGGCGCTGGCGCGAGCCTTGCGTATTTCGGCGATAACCGTGGTGGCCGAATCCTCAATGCGCGTTCCCGGTCCGAAAATGGCCTTGGCGCCAGCGTTGAACAGATAGTCGTAATCCTGTGGCGGGATAACACCGCCAGCGAAGACGATGATGTCATCGGCACCCTGATCCTTCAGTGCCTTGACCAGTTCCGGAAGCAGCGTCTTGTGGCCGGCGGCGAGTGAGGAAACGCCGATGGCGTGCACGTCGTTTTCAACGGCCAGACGAGCGGCTTCTTCGGGGGTCTGGAAGAGCGGACCAACGTCGATGTCAAAGCCAAGATCGGCAAAAGCTGTAGCGACCACCTTGGCGCCGCGATCATGACCATCCTGACCGAGCTTGGCAATCATGACGCGCGGGCGGCGGCCTTCTTCCTCGTTGAACTTTTCGATGTCGGCCTTCAACGACTCCCAACTGGCAATGCCTTCAACGACAGAGCCATAGACACCAGAGACGGTCTGCTGCGTGGCGCGGAAGCGTCCGAAGACCTTTTCCAGGGCGTCGGAGACTTCGCCGACCGAAGCGCGCAAACGCATGGCCTTGATCGCCAGGTCGAGCAGGTTGCCTTCACCGCTTTGCGCGCACTGGGTCAGCGCGTCGAGGGCGGCCTGTACGGCGGCGCTGTCGCGGCTGGCGCGAATGCTCTTCAGGCGGACAATCTGTGAATCGCGAACGGCGTTGTTGTCGATATCACGGATTTCGAGCTTGTCTTCCTTGGCCAGTTTGTATTTGTTCACGCCAACGATCACGTCCTTGCCTGAATCGATACGCGCCTGCTTGTCGGCGGCACAGGCTTCGATACGCATCTTCGCCCAGCCCGATTCGACCGCGTGCGTCATGCCACCCATGGCTTCGACTTCCTTGATGATCTTCCAGGCTTCGTCGACCAGATCCTGAGTCAGTTTTTCCATCATGTAGGAGCCGGCCCAGGGATCGACGACACTGGTGATGTGGGTTTCTTCCTGGATGATGAGCTGGGTGTTGCGCGCGATACGCGATGAAAAATCGGTCGGCAGCGCAATGGCTTCGTCGAGTGCGTTGGTATGCAACGACTGGGTGCCACCAAAGACGGCGGCCATCGCCTCAACGGTGGTGCGCACGACGTTGTTGTAGGGATCCTGTTCGGTGAGCGTCCAGCCGGAGGTCTGACAGTGCGTGCGCAGCATCGAGGATTTCGGGCTCTTCGGGTTGAACTCCTGCATCACCTTCCACCACAGCAGACGTGCGGCGCGCAGCTTGGCCACTTCCAGATAGAAGTTCATGCCGATGGCGAAGAAGAAGGAAAGGCGACCGGCAAAGAAATCGACATCCAGCCCCGAGGCGATGGCGGTTTTAACATAGTCGCGACCATCGGCCAGCGTGAAGGCCAGTTCAAGCGCCTGCGTCGCACCGGCTTCCTGCATGTGGTAGCCGGAGATCGAAATCGAGTTGAACTTCGGCATGTGCTGCGAGGTGTAGCCGATGATGTCGGAGATGATCTTCATCGACGGTGTCGGCGGGTAGATGTAGGTGTGTGCACCATGAACTCTTTGAGGATGTCGTTCTGGATTGTTCCCGAG
>JADJNC010000046.1 GCA_016709335.1 Candidatus Propionivibrio dominans
TTGACTAAGATATAAGAATGTGATCCACTCCCAGGCTTTTCGCATCTGCTATCACTATTGCCATTTATTTTCATTTAAAAGATAATATTTCTTCCTGCTTCTTCTAATAAATCAGAGATGCTATCAGGTGCATTTTGTTGAACACTCTTTCACCTTGTAATACTTTGTCTTCGAATTTGTGCTCTATATAAAAGTTTGTTAATTAAAGTTTGATTAATCCTTATTATAATTTTCTAGGCATTATCATGGAGTATCGAGAGGCACAATATTGTTTGCAATTTCCTGGCATGTTTTGCTGGTTGGGTTTTGTTGCACTAAGTCTGCCTGTTCTTGCAACACATTGGTTAAGCAATCCATGCACAATTGAATTGGCCCATGAATGCTCTCGCATAAGTTTTGGTATTCCTCGATAATAAGTTCCTTGGAGCTTTGCGATGCCTCTCCTAGCAAGAAGGTTATCAATGATTGTTCTAACTCGTCCAGAAGTTTGAAGGTTTCGTAAGGTGTCTTCATCTGTTTTCCATTGTCCTTCTTTCTTTAGTTCTGTACCACGTAAGGAGCAATAAGTTGAGGAAGTTCATATAGCTTAGGGAATTTCTTGTACTTCACTAGTCCAACCCGCTCTCCTGTTTTGTACACTCCGATTGGGAGGGAGATTTCATCTTCAATGGTGCCGCCATATAGCATACAAGAGATGTGAGTAGGAGAAGCAAGATTGATGGGAACATCAACAAACTCAGAAAGAATAGCCCTATCCAGGGCAGCACACTCTTCATCGAGTCTATCTGCTTCCTTCTCTGAAGCTTCCGTATCATATTTATATCCATTATATTCCATCTCTTCTAAGACAAGTAAATCATAACATTGCATTCTGAATAAGATATATTTATCTTTATTTTCAGGCTTCTCAAACTCTTGTTTTTGTACAAGATATAAATTATACGTTAAGTTTACATCTTGTGCAAGATATGTTTTAAGTTCTTCAATAGGGACAGCATCTGTATCAATTCCCTTATCCCAATAGTTAAGTTTGATTGTATCAATCTTATGCCCTAGTCCACGTCTAGCACAGGATTCTTCCAGGCTAGGGTAATGATTCTTCTGGTTAGAGAGAATGAACTCAGCTAATTGGCAGTCCCAGATAGGAGTGCGAATAGGAATGATACACCCAATATTCCGTAGCCAATGAATATCAAATTTGATATGAAATCCGATAATAAGTTTTGCTTTTTTAATTCTAGTACTAATACTGGCGTGATTAATATGAGTAAAAGTATCATAATCTGAATTGTTACCGTAGCCGCCGAGGACAAACTTGTTACGGGTATCAAATGGGTCACCTTTATTTGAAATGGTTGTTTCTACGTCAATGGCAAATTCATTCATCTAATTTCTGTAAAGCTACATTAATAAATCTTTTCTTATCAAAGAATTGATTCCATTCAATCATTTGGTTAGCCAAGTCATTGATGAGTCTTGACTTCTCTTCAAAGGGAATTTGTGCATTTCCTGAATAACTTCGCAATTGTCATTGCTTCATAATCTTTCACGTAGGTCTCCTACTATCTTTTATAATCCAAATATCTAGCTATGTCAGGTTGAATAATAACATCAACTTTCCCATGCCTAAGAGCAGGCTTAGAATCCATATCACCCATGAGCTTATTCTTTGAAGCATGTAGGTGACGAATGAATTCAAATCCATCTTGATGTGTTGCTCCTATACCAAGAATCCAATCTGCTTCTGCTTGCTTTGCTGTTTTAGCGTTGGATACATTTTCCATTGTTAGCCATTTCTTACCTTCAGCAGTACCATCTGCCTGGGTTACACCTATCACAGGGCAATATGTTTTAGCAAGTTCTCTAGCCCAGATGTAGATAGATCCCAACCGTAAATCTTCGCGGTCACCTAAGAAACCTTTGATTTTATCTATCTGATCGAAGATTATAGCAGAAGGTTTATACTTTTTGCAATAGCTTTCTACATCAGACTTAGATGTTGTAGCAGAATCAATAAGTTTTATTTTACCTTTAGTTTTTGTATTGTACTCCGTGTTTGCTCTGGTTCTGTTAGCAAAAAGCTCAGGTAACGTGCACCCCAAGACTGCCTGGAATATTCTGATTTGGACTTTTTTCCTTCTTCTTCGTTGTTGAACCAGAGTATAGGGCCTTGATCTTCGGAAAGTTGCTCAGAGAAATATGTAACTTCTGCTTTGCAAGAAAAGTAGTCTTGCCTGTTTCAGGTCTAGCGAAGATAAATCCGAAATCCCCTTGTCTAAGAGATCCGAAGATTTCGTTAAGGTTTGTAGTCGCCATCTAAGTCCTGGTTTTGATGTGGTTTTCATATAGTTCCTCTAAATTGTCTGAAACAAAGGTGTTTTCTTCTACAATTGCTTCATCAGTGTGTTCTGTTATTAGAGAAGATAGCTCTAGAAACGATTTCTTGCCCTCTGTAACGTCGATTGCAGCTAAAGCTATAGTGTGGGCTAGGTTACGCTGTTTAATCGTCTCTAGAAGCTCTAGCACCATTTCTGGAGCTATTTCTATTTTAAGAAGATTGTTCAGAATAATATCGTAAGCTGGATCTTCGTTAGTATTACTTAAAACATAGAAACAATAGCCGTCTAACGTGGCATCCTTGAGATAAGTAGTCATCAATTTATCAAGGAGTTCATAAAGAACCGTTAGTTCTCTTTCTTCTTTTTTAATTTTAATATATTGTCTATATTTTAAGTAATATTCGTAGTTAAAAGTATTGGTAGTATATTTAGTTCTGGTCTTATCATTATTATTATTAATATAATTAGTTATAATATCTATAGGATAATCTTTAGGATCTTTTCTGTAACTACATTATACACATTAAATCCAAGAAGTCTAGCTTTTTCTGCAAATTTAATTGATTCTTTTCTTTTATCATAATCAAGCCAGATGATTAGGGAGTGTTGTAGAAGGGGGATAGGCGTACTAAACGCTTAGTGGTAATGACCGACCCAAACAAAGGAGAGCATTGTTCTACCTGGGATGCTTTAATAGCAGAGATGATGTCTTCTACAAGAACTAGGGTGGATGATTTATTTCCTAATGTATAAACAATTTCCTCTATCTTACCTTTAGTAATCCATTTGGGGTATCCTTCTATTCCAAAATATCGCATTTGCCATGCTACTAGTTCTCCCTCAATAAAGTAAGGGAAGATGAGGGATTCTTTAGAGTCAGACCATAGGATGTTGTGTTTCTTAATTGTGTTAATGGATAGTTCATATTGTTCCAGCCATGCTAAGGCGTGGCGTGGAATGTCTATAGTACAATCATAGGGCAATGGTGGGGTTTCTTGAATGTCTATCTTAACATCTCTGGATTGATAGGATAATATTCTATTAGGGTTGGTGTAATAACCACAACTCCAACACCATTGATGGCCGTCAGAGTATGTGGCTAAATTATCCCCTTTGTTATCGGAACCCTGAGACTGGCATCGTGGGCACGGCCCGTTTTTTAGGTGGGAGCTTTGGGACGATTGGGTGTAGGATATCTTGGAATTTTTTGTAGAAATAGCCGTTCTTAATTAGTTGTGTATAATAGTTTTTTTCGTATACATGGTCTGAAGTGTTTAGATATGTAAGACTATTTAGGATATTGAATGGGCCATATTGCCCATGACCATGGCCATGTTCGGGAATAAACCCACGAACATCATATTTATCTGGAAGATCTTCAAAGTATTGTGAAGGATTTACAAATGCGTTAATAATTAGATTGGTATATTTAGATAGATGAGACCATTTAAGTAAATACATATTTTCATTGTGACTCTTTTTTAACATTTCATATGTGTAATATTCATTAGTTAAGGGTTGATAATGTATTAGTCTAATCATGGTAAGATAAATAGAATAAATAAAAGCATTCTTAGACCAAATATTATCCCCCATAACTGCGTAACATTGTAAATATTTATTTCTTGGAATATCTATTTCAATGATTGAAGAGGGTTTTGTACCTTGTTTTGCACAGAATTCGTTAAAGGTGTTAAGATTACTTAACAGTTGTTTTTTCTTATCCAAGTCACAAACAATTAACACACAATTTTGTTGTTGTGCTTCTGGTTTCTTGAGAATGGTATTGTCGTATGAGATACGATGTCCAATAAAAGAATCAATGATGTAATCTTTACATGTTCCTGCATTATAGAATGGATGAAATGTTTTATTATCAGGGGTGTAAGCTTTTACCCATGACCAGAAAGGTTGGTTCTTTTGATATATGTTGTTATTATATTGATGAAAATATATACCACTATCGTGAGGTAATTGCATTTTTAATTGCCTTTATATAATTGTTAAGAGTTGTGCCTTCAAGTCCAGGAGCAGTGTTTACTTCTAAGAGATAAAATTGGTTGTAATGCTTGTTGTATATAAGATCTACGGCACCGAAATCAAGATGGAGTGCCTTAATTGCACTGAGGGATAGAACTTTTGCTTCATCTGGTACTTTGAAGTTGTCTCGACAATAGACCCATCCAGTTGTGTGGTTACGAACAGAGGTGTCAATTTCTCCATCATACTCTTTAAGTTTTCGTTTGATTTGTGCATCAATTACTTCTCCATTGAATACGTGAACCCTACACTCATATGTTTTCTTTACATACTTTGTATAGAGTTGTGCCGTTGGCACGGGTTCATCCTTGTTAGATGGATTCCAAATGGTAATGCCTTGTCCACTATGCCCCGTCAGGGTGGCCCTAGCTACCACGAGGGGCCAGGTCTTAGCAACATCAGGGTCAGTAGTCCATTCAACTGTGGATAAATTGTTTTCCTTGAATTTCTGAAAAGATTTTAATTTATTATTAGCAGCAAATCTATTTCTATTCAATACATGGGGATGATCCTTATATAATAGTTGATTGCTTCCGTAATAAATAAATAAATCTGTGGGATATGTTTTAAAAGAAGTAATTTTCCTAAAGCATCGAACACCTGCTGCTACCAGTCCTTCTTTTAATGCTTTGGCAGATTTGCTTGCCATCCTGTAAGGGACAATTATTACACGCTTAATCATGTTTCTTTCTCCAGTACAATCAGGACAAACCAAAGCAGTTACGGATTGATCGGAAATCCACACAGAACTTTTAGGAAGATCTGCATATTTAACGTTAATACTACATACATCACACTCCAGTGGGAATTTATCCGAGAGCCACATGTTCTCCTCAATGATTACATCATTCATAGAAATTTGGAAATTCTTTATTTCTATGGGATTTTTTAAGAAAATCTTAACTTTGTTTTCTGTTAAACAAAGAGACATAACAGTTGCTTCAATCACCGTGCTAAATTCAAATGAATCAAATAAAGCTTTCTTCATATACATTTCACAAACAATAAAAGGAACATCAACATTTATCATGTTAAGTGTAACTTTATATCCTTTTCTATTTGGTGTTTCTTCGTATGAATCAATGGTACATAAAAGAGAATCAGTGGATTTAATTTTATCTAAAGCATCTTGTGGTGTTTTAAAGTCGTCGGTAGAAAAGTAATGGGTTTCTTTCGTGTCGTTAATCCCCTGCGTAGTAGTCCCATAACTGTTCGTACCAGGTTGCTGTTGGGTTGCTGGTAAGAAGATCTTTTTTTTTAACTCTACTTTCTCTGTTTTATATAAGATTTTATCTTCCATATTAATGTAATATGGAACCATTTCTTCAAAGTGACAAGTGGATTTAATAGTTTGATTGTTACGTTTAGCAATCCAATAGGCTAAAGAATCTTCTGATGAAATAATAAAGCAATCATTTGTTTCACTAACATAGAGAGGACGTAGAGAATTACGCATGAAATTTAAACGTTTCTTTTCTACGTCATACCAAATCATTGCATAAGATCCTTCAATTTCTGAAAAGATTTCATAAGGATCTTCTCTATTTGCAAGTTCATTGGTAATTGCTGCACTATCTACAGTAGCTTCTGAACAAAAGGATTTGTAATTAGAAATCATTCCATTATGAATGAGACAAATCTTGTTGTCCTTATCCCAGAATGGGTGAGCACTCTTACTATCTTTCTCTCCATGTGTAGCCTTTCTGTTGTGCCCAATCATGAAGTGATAGGAGTTATAACCTTTCTTACAAAATGCATCAAATTCTTCGTCATTGATAAACGTATTAGCATCTTGTGCTGCTTTAATGATGTCAATGTTACCATATTTGTTTACACCGAATGCTCCTGTAGCATCGGTGCCTCTAACAGCATTTGCATAGAGCATTTGCTTAAAGATTTCAATGTGTGGTTGAAAGAAACCATTAGGTTGTTTAGCGATAATTCCAATGATGCCGCACATTAGAGTGTTCCTCTCATGAAGTCAGTGGTAGCTATATCTAAATCTCTTGGATCTTCTACAGGAACAGGATCAAATACAATATCTGGTGGAGTTGCCCAGAAATTTTCTGCTGCATTAGCTGTATTGTTGGTGTTGAATACTTGACCCGTTGTTGTAAAGAAGGGTCTTGTTTGTGCTCGATTTAGTCCTCGAATTTGGGCACCATCTTCTGGTTGTCTTTGTATCATGTAGTCATTTAGAGTTCTTGTTGGATTTGGTGGTGGTACTCGTTGAGTAAATTCTCTTAGCATGGTATCTAGGTTGTTTTGATTTAATTCTATTTGATTCTTAGAAGAATCTAATACATTGTAAGTGGTTTTGACATAACTAACTGCTTCTTCCATATATTCTTGAACTTGTTCATCCGTCATACCATCAATGAGATTTATGTAAAGATCTTTAAAGACACTCTGTAAGAAGGGAATATACTCAGATGAGGAATTTAAATTCATAACTGTATGTAGCAGGTGCTGAATAGATGTGGTTTTTGTGTATGATTTTAAACAAGAGAGGAAGTTAATCCA
Source organism: Candidatus Propionivibrio dominans (assembly GCA_016709335.1). Classification (GTDB taxonomy): domain Bacteria; phylum Pseudomonadota; class Gammaproteobacteria; order Burkholderiales; family Rhodocyclaceae; genus Propionivibrio; species Propionivibrio dominans. The sequence goes on from JADJNC010000046.1 coordinate 6,903, forward strand.
CATAAGAATACGTGGAATATGAATGTTACCTTCCATATGTCGGAATTCAACAGTGCCAATGGTACAGATGGGGCGTAAGTTAAGTGCTGTGTATTTATTCCAGTGATGAACAATGTAAGAAACACTATCAAGTAGATTAAGGATGTCTTTACGATAGTTGGTTTCCAGGAGTTTGATGCAGAAGACAGACTTGTCTCTCTCATGACCGACCCAATTAAATAGCAAGTTTCTCGCAAGTAATGTAGAGAATAACCAGGGAACTAATTTGCTCAATTGTCAGGTCACGCACATTCAGTGTACATGTACTGAAGTGGGGCTAAAGTCAGCACTGTTAGGGAGACTATTCTTTAGTTGAGTGAGGGCATTTTCAAGATGCTTTGCCTTTAGGGGTAGAGAAACAAATTCATAACCGGAATCTCTTAGGCTATTATCTTGAGTGATGTTCCAAAAACTAGTGTGGTGAGCATTTATTTCTGGATAGGGTACTTTTTCTACCTCAACTTCTATACCAAAGATATAGTTGGGTTGTACCATTGTATAG
>JADJNC010000047.1 GCA_016709335.1 Candidatus Propionivibrio dominans
CCTTGCTCGTCGGTTCGACGAAGTCCGGTGATTGGGGAAAAATCATGGCAGCAGTTGAGAGGGAAGTGGCGCGGCCGGCGCCGGCGCAGAGCCGGCTGTTGATGTCCGGTAACGATGCGGTGGCGCGCGCCGTGTGGGAGGCCGGGGTACGCGTGGCGGCGGCCTATCCGGGAACGCCGGCGACCGAGATGCTTGAAGTGATTTCGGGTTATCCCGACCTTTACGCCGAGTGGTCGGTTAATGAAAAGGTCTCGCTGGAAGTGGCTTTCGGCGCGGCCATGGCCGGTTCGCGGGCGTTTTGCGCGATGAAGCATGTGGGCATGAACGTCGCCTCCGATGCGCTGATGACGATGACGCTGACCGGTGTGGCCGGCGGATTGGTGATCGCCATTGCCGACGATGTCGGCTTGTCGTCCTCGCAGAACGAGCAGGATTCGCGCTACTGGGGCCGCTTTGCCCACGTCCCGGTGCTGGAACCCTCGGACTCGCAGGAGGCTTACGCTTTTACACTGGCGGCCTTTGCGCTTTCCGAGCGCTTCCAGGTGCCGGTGATCCTGCGCCTGACGACACGCATCTGTCATGTCAAGGGACTGGTCACCGTCGGCGAGCGTTGCCCGCAGCCGGTCGCCGGTTTTACCAAGGATGTGGCGCGCTGGGTGATGGTGCCGGGTGCCGCCGGCCGTCGTCTGCCGCTGATGTTCGAGCGCGAGAACCGGCTGCGTGCCGAAGCCGAAGTGTCAAAACTCAACGTCATCGAACCTGGGAGCGATCAACGGGTCGGTTTTATTACCTCGGGTCCGGCGTACATGCATGTGCGTGAAAGTTTCCCCGACGCACCGCTGCTCAAGCTCGGCTTTTCCTGCCCGGTGCCTTTCGAACTGGTGCGCAGTTTCGCGGCGCAGTGCGATCGTCTGGTGGTGGTCGAGGAAGTCGAGCCGCTGATCGAAATTGAAGTCAAGGCGCAGGGAATTGCCGTCAGTGGCAAGGATATCCTGCCGCGCAGCGGCGAACTGTCGCCCAATATCCTGAAGCCAGCCATCGCCCGCCTGCTTGGCGAGCCGCTGCCGGACGCCGTGGCCAATGCCGCCAGGACTGCGCCGATGCAGGTTTTTCCGCGGCCGCCGACGATGTGCGTAGCCTGCCCGCACCTGGGTGTCTATTACACGCTGGCGCAGTTGCGCAATGTCACCATTTCCGGTGATATCGGCTGCTACACGCTCGGTTTCGGTCAGCCGTGGAATGCGCTCGATGCCTGCATCTCGATGGGCGCGTCGATGGGCATGGCGCTGGGCCTCGACAAGGGGCGTGCCGAATCCGAGAAGGACAAGAAGATCGTCGCCGTGATCGGCGATTCGACCTTCCTGCACATGGGCATGCAGGGCCTGCTCGATATCGTTTATAACCGCGGCAACGTCACCGTGCTGCTGCTCGACAATCGCGCGGTCGGCATGACCGGCGGGCAGAGCAATCCTGGTACCGGTCGCGACATTCACGGCAACGAAGCGCCGCGCGTCGATTTCGCCAATCTGGTGAAGGCGCTGGGCGTTCGCGATGAGCGCGTGCATGTGGTCGACCCCTACGAGTTGCCGACGCTGTTCAAGACGCTGCGCCAGGAAACGAAAATTGCCGAACCCTCGGTCATCATCACCAACCAGCCCTGCGTGCTGGTTGAGGACTATCATGCGCGCAAGCCGTTCAGGGTCATTGACGACAAATGCACGGGTTGTGGCAACTGCGTCGATGTCGGTTGCCCGGCCATCCACGTCACGCGGCGCGACAAGGTGGTCAAGGCCAACGGCCGTGAGGTCGAGCGCTCCTTCGTGCGCATCGAAAGCCCGGCCTGTACCGGTTGCGGCCTCTGCCTGCAACCCTGTGCCCCTGACGCCATCGTTCCTGTCGAGATGCTGGCGATGCCGATCAAGGTAGTAAAAAAAAGTCAAAGCTAAACACCAAGTCACCAAGACCACCAAGTTACACCAAGGAACAACGAATTATCTTCTTGTCTTTCTTGGTGTAACTTTGTGTCCTTGGTGTCTTGGTGGTGAAAGGTTCTATTCCAATGTCAGAAATTACCAACATCCTCGTAGTCGGCACCGGCGGTCAGGGGGTCATGACGGCCACCGAAATTCTCGCCGAGGCGGCCATAGCCTTTGGTCACGATGTCAAAAAGACCGAGGTCGCCGGCATGGCGCAGCGCGGCGGCGTCGTATCCTCGCATTTGCGTTTCGGCCCCAGGGTTTTGTCGCCGCAGATCACGCCGGGAACGGCCGACGTGCTGCTCGGCTTTGAAGCCGCCGAAGGCATGCGCTGGCGCCACATGTTGCGCCCCGATGGACTGGCGCTGATGAATACCGGGCGCCTGGTGCCGCCGGTGGTCGACATCGGCATGTACGATTACCCCGAAGATCCGGTTGCCGAAGTGCGCGCTGCCGGGACGCGCGTTTATTCCTTCGACGCCTCGGCGATTGCCAGGGAACTCGGCGATATCCGGCTCGGCAATACGGTCATGCTCGGTGCCATCTCGGACCATCTGCCGTTCTCGGCGGAGGTTCTGGAGCAATGCATTCTCAAGCGCTTTGCGTCGAAGAAGCCCGAACTCATCGAACTCAACCGCCGTGCCTTCGCCGCCGGTCGGGCCGCTGCAGCGCAGGCCGCACAAACCGAAGCAGCCTGAGTTGCGGTAAAATCCGCCACTCGATTCAGGGGCAGGTGGCGGAGGTTTTTTTCTGCGCGCTTTCCCCGTTTTCTGGAATTTCCATGACCGCACAATTACTCGACGGTGTCGCGCTCGGACAGAAACTGCGCGCTGGATTCAAGCTGAAAGCGGAGGAACTTGCCGCTCAGGGCGTCCGCCCCGGGCTGGCCGTGATCCTGGTCGGCGAAGATGCAGCCTCGCAGGTTTACGTGCGCAACAAGGTCAATGCCTGCGCCCAGGCCGGTATTCATTCCGAGAAATACACTTATGCTCCTGACGTAGCGCCGCAGGTGGTGTTCGACAAAATCGCCGAGCTCAATGCCGACCCGAAAATCCACGGCATTCTCGTCCAGCTCCCGCTACCCGGGCACTTTGACGCCGACGCCGTGCTCGAAGCGATTGCCCCGGCAAAGGATGTCGACGGGTTCCGAGCCGAGAACGTCGGCGCACTGATGCAGGGTCAGCCCTGCTTCATTCCGTGCACGCCGTATGGCGCGATGAAGTTTTTTGAAGAAGCGGGTATCAGCCTCAAGGGCAAGGAAGCCGTGGTTGTCGGCCGCTCGAATATCGTCGGCAAGCCGATGGCCATGCTGCTCATGCATGCCGGTGCCACCGTCACCGTCTGCCATTCGCAGACGCGCGATCTCAAGGCCCATTGCCTGCGCGCCGACATTCTTGTCGCGGCAATCGGCAAGGCGAAGATGATTACCGGCGACATGATCAAGCCTGGCGCGGTGGTCATCGATGTCGGTATCAACCGCATCCAGGAAGGGCCGGATGCGGGCAAGCTCTGCGGCGATGTCGATTTCGAATCGGCAAGGGAAGTGGCGTCGTTCATCACGCCGGTCCCCGGCGGTGTCGGTCCGATGACGATCACCATGCTGCTGGCCAATACGCTGGAAAGCGCGGAACGCGCTGCAAGCGCCTGAGAATTGCAATAAAGCACATAGTGCATTTAATGCCTTCGGCGTAATCCCCTGTGTGTTATGTGCCGTACGGAATCTGTGAATGTTTAAGGAAATGACCATGGTCAAACATCCAATGATTGGCATCGTGATGGGTTCGGACAGCGACTGGCCGGTGATGCGTTTCTGCGCCGAGATGCTCAAGCGCTTCGGCATTCCCTATGAGGCCATCGTCCTCTCAGCGCATCGCACGCCCGACGCGGCGCTCGATTACGCCGCCTGCGCACAGGAGCGCGGCATCAAGGTGCTGATCGGCGCGGCTGGCGGCGCGGCGCATCTGGCCGGAGTGCTGGCGGCGAAGAGCGAATTGCCGGTACTGGCGGTTCCCATGCCTTCAAAACACTTGCAGGGTCTGGATTCCCTGTTGGCCATGGTGCAGATGCCCGGCGGCATTCCGGTGGCGACCTTTGCCATCGGCGAGGCCGGTGCGGTCAATGCAGCACTGTTCGCGGTAGCCATGCTGGCCTTGAATGATAAAGGACTGGCGAAAAAACTTACCGATTTTCGTACCAGCCAGACTGAAAATGTTTTGTCGAAAACGCTGACGGACTTGCCCTGATCCTGAGTTAGACCCGATTCTTTCCTTGCCACCTTCGCGCTTTTGCTAACAAAAGGGCCTCACAGGATGACGCAGGATTTTACCCAGGCCGTCGAGCTTTTGCAGGCCGGCGAGCTGGTCGCCTTCCCGACCGAAACGGTGTATGGGCTGGGTGCCGATGCCGCCAATCCGCAGGCGGTGGCCAGAATATTTGCCGCCAAGGGGCGGCCGGCTGATCACCCGCTGATCGTGCATCTGCCCGGCGCGGGCTATCTTGAGCGCTGGGCGCAAGACATCCCTGCAATCGCCTGGGAGCTGGCCGAAGCTTTCTGGCCAGGGCCGCTGACCCTCATTCTCAAACGCGCGGCTGAAGTGCCTGACGCCGTGACCGGTGGGCAGGAGACCGTTGGACTGCGTATGCCGGCCCACCCTCTGGCGCTCGGCCTGCTGCGCGCCTTCGCGCTGGCAGGGGGTGGCCAGCGCGGCCGGGGCGGGCTGTGCGGTATCGCGGCGCCGTCGGCCAACCGCTTCGGGCGCATCAGCCCGACCGAAGCGGCGCATGTGCAGCAGGAACTCGGCGCTGCAGTGGCCTTGGTGCTCGACGGCGGGCCGTGTCAGGTAGGTATCGAATCGACCATCATCGACCTGTCGCGTGGCGGCGATCAGCCGCCGCGCCTGCTGCGCCCTGGGCACATCACGCCGGAGCAGATTTATGCGGTCACCGGTATGCGCCCCGAGTGGCCTGCAGCAATGCGCGGCGGAAACGTCCCGCGCGTGTCCGGTTCGCTGGAAGCGCACTACGCGCCACTGACACCGATGCGCCTGATCGCAACGTCGCTATTGCCGGCTGTCATTGCCGGGCTGCAGAAAGGCGGGCGGCGCTGCGCTCTGCTGGCACGAACCCGGCAGGCGCTCCCGGCGCTGCCCCAAGCGCAATGCCAGTTGCCGGACGATGCGGAAGCTTACGCACACGGCCTGTATGCAGCGCTGCGCGAGCTTGATCAGGCGGGTAACGATGTCATCGTGGTTGAGGATATTCCTGCTGATCCAGCCTGGGCTGCGGTGGGGGATCGCCTGCGCCGGGCGGCCTGCGGCTCCAGTGAGGTTTGATGAATGACATTCCCGATCCGCAATTACGCCGCTTGAGTCATTTCTTTTATCCTTGAAACCGCCGTTGAGCGCGTCAAATTGGCCGCAACACCAAGTTTGGCGAGGGTTTGGCCCTCACCCCAACCCTCTCCCCCAGGGCTAATCTATGCACACATTTTGCTTTAAATCTTTTGGTGAATGATAACCGGAGGATTGACATGGAAAGTGTGCAAGCGTTGGGAGAGGAATGAGACCTACGATGTGGGTGATTTTGGCGATGTTCGGTTAAAAAAAACGGCGCGGCACTGTTTCAGAGCATGGTGTCGAAGCAGACGGTCTGTCTTCGGCAACTGGCAGGAAGCAGGGCGCGAGAGGTGCAGTATGGTCGCTGGCTGGCGAATGACAAAGTGACGCCTGCACAGTTGATCGTCAGTGCCTGTGCGCGAACCGGAGCGATTGCCGCGGGGCGACGGCATGTGCTGGCGATCCAGGACACGACAGAGCTGAACCACCAAGCCCACGCAGGTCGCGTCAGCGGCCTTGGCAGGGAATGGACGCGACGTGGGCATGTTTCTCCATCCCTTGCTGGTTGTTGATGCCAGTGATGGCGCCTGTCTTGGCTTGGCGCACATTCATCACTGGATCAGGACCGGCAAAGCCTCCCCGCTTACCGGAAACTCCCGATAGAAGACAGGAATCCTACCGCTGGCTGGACGTCGCCGAAGCCGGCAAGAATTGCCTGTCCGAAGCGGCCATGGTGACGATCATTGCCGACCGGGAAAGCGATATCTATGAAGAATGGGCGAGGGTGCCTGACGAGCGCACGCATCTGCTCACGCGTGCTTGCCGTGACCGCACCCTGGCCGCTGGCGATAAACTGTATGCGTGGATCGATGCGCAACCCGCACAAGGCACCCACTGCTTTGACGTGCCGGCCCGCCCGGGCAAGCGCAGCGCCCACCAAGCCACGCTGGACGTACGCTTTGGGCGTGTCACGATTCGGCGTCCCGCCTCCTGCTCGGACAAAAGCGCACCGCCGCAGATTGAATTGAGCGTTGTTGAAGTCAAAGAATTGCCAGGCAGCGTGGTGGGCAATGAAGCGCCCATTCATTGGCGCCTGCTGACCACGCACCGTATCGCATGTCTTGAGGAGGCCTTGCAATGCGTCGACTGGTACCGGCAGCGCTGGCACATCGAACAACTGTTCCGAACCTTGAAGAAGCAAGGCTTGAAACAGGAGTCCAGCCAGGTTGAAACTGCGGCGGGACTGACCAAGCTGGCCTGTCTGGCCATTCAGGCGGCGGTGCTCACCATGCAATTGACCTTGGCCCGCGACGGACACAGTGCCGTTCAAGCCGCCGACGTATTCAATGCGGACGAGATCGAAGTCTTGCAGCGCATACGACCGACCCTTGAAGGAAAAACGCAAAAGCAGAAAAACCCTCACCGTACAGGCTCCTTGCCCAAGCCGCATGGGTCATTGCGCGTCTGGGCGGGTGGAAGGGCTATGCTTCTGAAGCCAAGCCCGGCCCTATCACCATGCTTCATGGATTGCAGCGCCTCTCGGCGATCTGCCAAGGCTGGAAATTGGCTACAAAAGATGTGTGCATAGATTAGCCCTGTGGGAGAAGGGCCGGGGATGAGGGCCTACGATATTGGCATTACGCTCAACTGCGTTTTTTAGGTTTAAGGCGCTGATCGTCGCTTCATTTCTGCAACCATGGCGGTGAATTGTTCTTCGACCTCATGCTGGATGAAGTGGCCACCGAAGGTCCGGCCGATCCCCGAATCGGGAACAACCTCGGCACGGTAGCGGATCAGGGTGATGAGCCCGGTCTGCGACAGTTCCAACTCGCTTTCAAAGCGCTTTGCATTGCCGGAGATCTGCCTGGCAAAAATCCGCTTCATCGGCTCCAGCCGGATTTCTCTCTCGGATGCAAATGAATACGAGAAGATTCCAAAGTGTGCGCTTCCCTCCTGATCCACAATTAGCGTATTGCCGTTGCGGCGGACGACCTTGCTCGACGCCAGGTTGCTCAGAATCCCGGTCATGTTGTCGAAATCGGTGAGCACCTCCCATGCTGTCCGCAAAGGCACTTGCAGGTTGATCCTTGCTACGACGATAAAGGCCTCCCCGCTTTTCTCGATGCCAACGAGGATTTCCGGTTCGACGCCGAACGCCGAACAACTCATGGTCAACAAAAAGCAGGCGAGCCAGTGAATAAAATTCGTTGCGCGGTGTGGTCGATTGAGCATCATCATCTCCGGTCGCGGTGGGATATTTCGATGACCCGCGCCCGTCGCGCGAGTTGCTCAACCAGCGCGACGGCCGCACTCCGATTGGCGGCATCGAGGTTGGCATCCCACTCGTCAAGCAGATAAACAGGATAGTCTGTTTTGGCGACAATTTCGCGCAAAACCTGTAATTGCCTTTCGCCCGATGAGAAACCCTTCTTCTGGGCGGCTTCTTCGGCGGCAATGATTTCCTGTGCATCGTCTTCGCCTTCTTCGCTTGCCGCGGGTGAGGCGTAGCCGGAGTTGAACGCAAAGACCAGTCGATCCTGCGTTGGCCAGTAGTAGGCCTTGCCGTGCAGATGTGCCTTGAGTGCGGCCAGCAGTGTCGATTTGCCGCTGCCGTTGCCGCCGCGCACGGTGATCAGGCCGGTGGCTGCAGACAGCGCGTGGTGCACGGCATCGGCAAGAGAAGTGCAGGTGCGCTCTTTTTCGCCTTCCTTGAGAACAATGCGGCCGAAACCGATACGCCCGATAAAGCCGGGATCGGGCAGCGGATGCAGGTGCTCGCTGACCCCCTTTATGCGCGTCCATACCGCCACCAGATCGGTAAAACCGACCGTGAGCTGATGCATGTCCAGCGTCATTTCGATCTGCCTGGGCAGCGTCGCCGCCAGGGCGATCAGCAGCGCCGTATCACCTTCATACTGCACGGCGATCCAGGCGGTGGTCGACAGCACCAGGATCAGCGCGATTATCCCGCTGATGGCGCTCCAGCCTTCGCGCAGCATGATGGCGTGAATCTGCGCGGACAGCGCTTCGCCAAGGCGCTGCCGGAAATCACGGTGCCAGAAAGCAAAGTTATAACGATTGCCGCTGAAGATGTTGTCCCAGGCGTTGTAAGTGCGCGCCGTCATGCGGTTCGTCATGCGCTGGTTTTGCAGGTAGGCCGCCGCCAGCGGTGTGCGCATGAACCATTGCAGGGTGGCCAGAATGACAAAAGCGGCAGCAAAGGCCGTCGGCAGACCGGCGTCGATCTCAAACCCGAGCACCAGCGAGTTGAACAGCAACTGGAAGAAAAGGCGCAGATGAAACTGCAGGGTAAAGATCAGTTCGAAGCAGACGTGGAAGGTTTCGCTGGTGAGAAAGGGTTCGGTCTGTTCGCGTGCCGCCGTATCACCCAGCAAGGCCGTCTGGAAACGGTTCTGGCGGGCGAAGTAGAGCATGTAGCGCGAGTAGGCGCCGAAACCGGCGCGCTCGGCAAAAATCCAGCTCACCGCGCCGGCCAGATAGGAAACCGTTTGCGCCACAACGATCCATTCGAAGAGGCTGGCTGAAATATTGTCTTCGGAGATGTCGCGGGCGATCATGATGATCAGCCAGGTCGTTGCCGCGCTGCAAAACTCCTGGATCAGGATCATCGCCAGCATGGCGAACATCGCCGAGCCGATCAGGAAGCGGAAGAAGTCGCGGGGCCGGAAAGCCGTGGGCAGGGCACTGGACCTGGGCGGTGGCATGGAGAGGGATGCCGGTATTGTGACAAAGAATGGAGCGAGGAAACAAAAAAGCAGACTTGCGCCTGCTTTTCTGTTCGCCGCGAAACAGGCAGAGCCTGTCCGAGATTACTTCGGGGCGGGTTTTTTCTTTGTTGATTTTTTCTTTGCGGCCATGGTGAGGTCTCCAGTAAAGGTTATAAAAAACACAGCGATCTAGTCGCAAATGAAGTGTATGCGAAATGAGCTCACGATTGGAATCGACTATTTGTAAGAATTTGTAATCCCATCGTGAAATCCAGATTTCAGCGGGCGCCCCACGGCATGACAGGCACTGTCGACAGGCTGTTGGCCGGTGCGCCGTCGATCAGCTTGCGGCTGATGGCCAGATACACCAGTGTGTGGTTGGCCTCATCCCACAGGCGGATGACACGCGTTTCCTTGAAGAAGATCGACGTGTCCTCGGTGAACACCGTGGCTTCTCTGGGCAGTTTGTCGGGCAGGGTGATCGGTCCGGTCTGCCGGCAGGCCAGCGAAAACTGCGAGGGATCCTGCGCCAGCCACAAACTGCCGCTGACACCGCCGGTACGCGCCTGGCTGACGTCGCAGGTCAAGCATCTGCGCAAGGTCCTTGAACGGGGGGCATGGGGTATGTCGGATTCAACCTATACGAATACTGGCGAGCAGCCGTCGAAAATTGCCCTGTCCAGGATACACGGAGTGTTTGACAAAACTAAAATCGGTTTTTAGTATTGCGCCATGTATCGACAGCGCCAACTCGCCACTGCACTACAGAATGCCCTTGCCGGGTTTCCTGCCGTACTGGTTACTGGCCCCCGTCAATCGGGCAAGACCACTTTTCTCCGGCATGAAGCGGGTGAGCAGCTTGACTATGTCAGCTTCGACGATCCGCTGGAGCGGGATTTCGCTGCCGTCGATCCTGCCGGCTTCCTTCGGCGATTCGCAGACCGGCCGGTGATTCTGGACGAAATCCAGTATGTCCCTGAGCTGTTCTCGCATTTGAAATTGCGGATTGATGCCGACCCTGGGCGTTGCGGTCGATGGCTGCTCACCGGTTCGCAGCAGTTCGGCCTGATGCGCGATGTGAGCGAATCGCTTGCGGGCAGGGTAGGCATCCTTGAACTTCCGCCTTTCTCGTACACGGAATTCCCTCGCTCAAGCCTGGGCGAGACGCTATGGAACGGCGGCTATCCGATTCCCGCCCTGCACCCCGATCGGCGCGACCTCTGGTTGCGCAGTTATATCGCTACCTACATCGAGCGCGATGTCCGGCAGATACGCAATATTCCTGACCTGCGCACCTTCAATCAGTTTCTCAACCTGGCAGCAACCCGCCATGGCCAGGAATTTCACACCGCCGACCTGGCGCGAGAGCTTGGCATGACCCAGCCGACAGTGAAATCCTGGGGAGGTGTTCTTGAGGCGTCCTACATCGCCTACTTTCTGCCGCCATGGTTTCGCAACTATGGCAAGCGGGTGGTCAAGTCATCCAAGTTCTATTTCTACGACTCTGCCCTCGTGACCTTGTTGACGCGCCAGCCGGATGCTGCCGCTGCGCTGGCCGGACAGATGGGCGGACCGCTGCTTGAAGGCTGGGTTGTCACCGAAGCCGTCAAGGTGTTCATGGCCTTGGGGCGCAAGCCGGACTTGTATTTCTGGCGATCGCACGATGGTCTTGAAGTCGATCTGTTGATTGTCATCGACGGCAAGCTGCAAGCCGTGGAGATCAAGCTGACGGCCACGCCGGGCGCCGGCCATGTCGAGCCACTCAATCGCTTCCTCGCCGTTGCCGGTGACGAGGCGAACGGTCAAGGGCTCCTCGTCTGCCGTACGGAAAAACAGCGAGCCTTGCCCAATGGACATGTTGCCCTGCCGTGGCAATCGTTTCCCGAATGGTTGCAGGCGAGACTGGAGAATTCTGGTCTGGCGGCTGGCAAAGTTTCACTCCTGGCGGGAACGCAAATCAGAGCAAAGAATTCTTAACAAAAAATTCATAAACAAGCTGTCGGGCTTCTTGCACGCGCTTTTCACCGCTCTTCGAAGGCCTGCCATCAAGGCAGCAACTAGAGTTGATCAAGATTGCCAGCCACGATAACTCGATACTGTGGCAAAGAAACCAGCGCTGGATTCTTCTGCAGACCTTCCAATAGTACTTTCGGACTATTGCGGGAAGCTTGAATTGTATGTAATTTACGCATGCCTTCGACTGGTTGTCGCTCACTTCGAACCATCCGCAGTGACCTGGACAAGTTCATTTATTGCGTAATACAAGCTTAGTCATCAACCCTTTTTACAAGACCAAGGGGAACAGACCATGATCAATCTACCCGCGCGCATGCGCGTCAGCGCCCTGGCCAATGCCGTCTCAGCCGCACTGAGTGGCCTTCATACTACAAACCAGCGCACGGGGCCAAGATATAACAGGTCGAGAGCGCTTCTCCTGCCTGCGCTCTTCGCCACCCTGGTCGGCAGCGCGCAGGCCGATGCGGTAAATTGGAATACAGATGACAACGGTTCATGGCAAACCGATGCGAAATGGAGCATCAATGCGCAGCCCAGTGCTCTCGATGACGTCACCATCGCCGTCGGCGATGATGCGACGGTGCGTACCATCACCTTCGACTTCGGCGATAGCGTGATTTCGTCTCTCACCAGTAAGGAAAACCTGAATTTCATTAACGGCACACTCACGATCAACGGCGCCTATAACCAGACCTTCGGAACGACGACGATCTCTGGCGGCACGTTGCGGGTGGGCGCCGCATCGGGACTCGACACGCTCGTGATGACCGGCGGTCGGCTCGCCGGCGCCGGCACGCTGAACGTCGGCAGCCTCACCTTCACCGGTGGCTCCTTGGGTGACGGCAGCGTGGCTCAGACCTTCAACGCGGCCAACTCGGTGACCTTCAGCGGCACCAGCGAAAAGACGATCACCGGCGGCAACACCATACTGAACCTGAACGGCGGCGCCACTTGGGCTGCCGGCGCCGGCAGCTTTAATGTCGGCGTCGGGGTGGCCAACGACGGGCGACTTAACATCGCCACCGGCACTACCTTCAGCGACCTCGGCACCGCGGCGGCTGGCCAGACGCGCTACCTCGGCTACTATGGCGGCGGCACGATCACGAACAGCGGCACCTACACGCGCAGCGGTCTGGGCACCACCGACACGTATATCAGCGTCTTCAACAACACTGGCACGCTCAACGTCGACGGCGGTACCATGGCGCTCGGCTGGGGCACCAGCACCGGCGCCATCAATGTCGAGGCGGCGGGAACTCTGTCGTTCGGGGGCGGCTACACCTACAACATCAACGGCGGCACGGTCACCAACAACGGCACTGTGCAGGTGGCCGGCGGCAACCTAAACATCGCCGCGGCGGCCACGTTCGCCGGCGGCACGCTCGGCATCAGCGGCGGCACACTGACCGTCGCCGCCGGCGCCACCGTGGGGCCAGTCACGATGTCGCTGACGAACGGCACCGCGCGCGTCGCCGGCGCGGTGAACGCCAACTCGCTGTCGATGTCGGGCGGCACGCTGAGTGGCCCCGGCACCGTGACCGCCGGCACGCTCAACTGGACCGGCGGCACGATGGGTGAGAGCCTGCACGGCGGCGGCACGACCACCGTCACCGGGGCGACCACGATCGGTGCCAGTGGCAACCAGTCGATCTACTACGGCCACACACTCAACCTGAACGGCAATACCAGTTGGGCTTCCGGCGACAGCAGCGCCATTTATATCTACAGCGCCGGCGGGGCCGAGGGCACGAGCACGCTGAACATCGGTGCGGGCGTTACCTTCACCGACGCGGGCGCGGCCACTGAAGCAGGGATCCGCTACATCGGGTACTACAGCGACGGCGAGGTTAACAACGCCGGCACCTACACCCGCAACGGGCTGGGCACGACGCAACTCGACAAGTTCGGCAACACCGGCACGGTCAACGTCAACGGCGGAGCGCTCACGCTCGGCAACGGCGGCACGAGCACGGGCACGTTCAACGTGGCGTCGGGGGCGACGCTGGGCGTGAAATAGCGGCACCTACAGCTTCGACGGTGGCGCGATCGTCAACGGCGGCACGTTGCGGGTGAACAAGTGGCACGGCCAACATCGCTGCTGCTGTGTCCTACAGCGGCAGCGGCAATTTCGTCGTCAGCAGTGGGCTGCTAAACAGTGCGCTCGGCACCGCGCTAACGCCCGGTAGCCTGACTGTCAGCGGCGGCACCGCACGCTTCGCCGGTACGGTGAACACCGCGGCGCTCACGCTGAGCAGCGGAACGCTGAGTGGCCCCGGCACCGTGACCGCCGGCACGCTCAACTGGACCGGCGGCACGATGGGCGAGTCCGCGCAAGGCGGCGGCACGACCACCGTCACCGGGGTGGCCACGATCGGCGCCAGTGGCAACCAGTCGATCTACTACGGCCACAAGCTCAACCTGAACGGCACTACCAGTTGGGCTTCCGGCGACAGCAGCGCCATTTATATCTACAGCGCCGGCGGGGCCGAAGGCACAAGCACGCTGAACATCGGCGCGGGCGCCACCTTCACCGACGCGGGCGCGGCCACTGGAAGCGGGCAACCGCTTCATCCGGGTACTCCAGCGACGGCGAGGTTAACAACGCCGGCACCTACACCCTCAACGGGCTGGGAACGACGCAACTCGACAAGTTCGGCAACACCGGCACGGTCAACGTCAACGGCGGAGCGCTCACGCTCGGCAACGGCGGCACGAGCACGGGCACGTTCAACGTAGTGTCGGGGGCGACGCTGGGCGTGAACAGCGGCACCTACAACTTCGACGGTGGCGCGATCGCCAACGGCGGCACGCTGCGGGTGAACGGTGGCACGGCCAACATCGCTGCTGCTGTGTCCTACAGCGGCAGCGGCGGGATCCAGGTCAGCGGCGGCACCGCACGCTTCGCCGGTACGGTGAACACCGCGGCGCTCACGCTGAGCAGCGGAACGCTGAGTGGCCCCGGCACCGTGACCGCCGGCACGCTCAACTGGACCGGCGGCACGATGGGCGAGAGTCCGCGCAAGGCGGCGGCACGACCACCGTCACCGGGGTGGCCACGATCGGCGCCAGTGGCAACCAGTCGATCTACTACGGCCACAAGCTCAACCCTGAACGGCACTACCAGTTGGGCTTCCGGCGACAGCAGCGCCATTTATATCTACAGCGCCGGCGGGGCCGAAGGCACAAGCACGCTGAACATCGGCGCGGGCGCCACCTTCACCGACGCGGGCGCGGCCACTGAAGCGGGCAACCGCTACATCGGGTACTACAGCGACGGCGAGGTTAACAACGCCGGCACCTACACCCGCAACGGGCTGGGAACGACGCAACTCGACAAGTTCGGCAACACCGGCACGGTCAACGTCAACGGCGGAGCGCTCACGCTCGGCAACGGCGGCACGAGCACGGGCACGTTCAACGTAGTGTCGGGGGCGACGCTGGGCGTGAACAGCGGCACCTACAACTTCGACGGTGGCGCGATCGCCAACGGCGGCACGCTGCGGGTGAACGGTGGCACGGCCAACATCGCCGCTGCTGTGACCTACAGCGGCAGCGGCGGGATCCAGGTCAGCGGCGGCACCGCACGCTTCGCCGGTACGGTGAACACCGCGGCGCTCACGCTGAGCAGCGGAACGCTGAGTGGCCCCGGCACCGTGACCGCCGGCACGCTCAACTGGACCGGCGGCACGATGGGCGAGTCCGCGCAAGGCGGCGGCACGACCACCGTCACCGGGGTGACCACGATCAGTGCCAGCGGCAACCAGTCGATCTACTACGGCCATACACTCAACCTGAACGGAACTACCAGTTGGACTTCCGGCGACAGCAGCTACATCGCTCTCTACAGCGCCGGCGGGGCCGAAGGCACGAGCACACTGAACATCGGCGCGGGGGCCAGCTTCACCGATGCGGGCGCGGCCACTGACGCGGGCACCCGCTACCTCGGTTACTACAGCGACGGCGGTCAACAACGCCGGCACCTACAACCGAAACGGGCTGGGCACGACGCAACTCGACAAGTTCGGCAACACCGGCACGGTCAACGTCAACGGCGGAGCGCTCTCGCTCGGCAGCGGCGGAACGAGCACGGGCACGTTCAACGTGGCTTCGGGGGCGACACTGGGCGTGAACAGCGGCACCTACAACTTCGACGGTGGCGCGATCGCCAACGGCGGCACGCTGCGGGTAAACGGTGGCACGGCCAACATCGCCGCTGCCGTGACCTACAGCGGCAGCGGCGAGATCGTGGTGAGTAGCGGCACTGCGCGCTTCGCTGGCATAGTGAACACCGCGGCCCTCACGCAAAGCGGCGGCACGCTATCCGGCCCCGGCACCGTGACCGCCGGCACGCTCAACTGGACCGGCGGCACGATGGGTGAGTCCGGGCACGGCGGCGGCACGACCAATGTCACCGGGGTGACCACGATCAGTGCCAGCGGCAACCAGTCGATCTACTACGGCCATACACTCAACCTGAACGGAACTACCAGTTGGACTTCCGGCGACAGCAGCTACATCGCTCTCTACAGCGCCGGCGGGGCCGAAGGCACGAGCACACTGAACATCGGCGCGGGGGCCAGCTTCACCGATGCGGGCGCGGCCACTGACGCGGGCACCCGCTACCTCGGTTACTACAGCGACGGCTTGGTCAACAACGCCGGCACCTACAACCGAAACGGGCTGGGCACGACGCAGCTCGACAAGTTCGGCAACACCGGCACGGTCAACGTCAACGGCGGGACACTCACGATTACCGGCGGCCTGACCAATTTCAGCGGCACCACGCTGACCGGTGGCAACTTCAACGTCATTGGTGCCAGCACCTTCAGCTTCATTGGCGCCAACGTGGTGACCAATGCCGCAGGCATCACCCTGGACGGCGCCGGCTCGCAGTTCCTCAATGCCTCAGGCGGCACTAACGGCTTGGCCAACCTGGCCGCCAACACGGCGGCCGGCAGCTTCACCATCCGCAACGGGCGCAACTTCACGTCCGTCGGGCCATTCGACAACGCCGGCATCGTCAATGTCGGCGCGTCCAGCACCTTTACCGGTGGCGGCCTGTTCACCAACCAGGTCAGCGGGCAACTGCAGATGGCCGGAGGTAGCTACGCCGGCCCCAGCCTGGCCAACTCGGGTGTGGTCAGCGGCTTCGGCGCGGTGGCGCCGGTGTTGTCGAACTCGGGCACGGTGCGCGCCAGTGGCGGCACGCTGGAGTTGACCGGGGGCGTGCTGGGCGCGACGGGCACGGTGCTCGTCGACACCGGGGCCACGCTGTCGCTGGGCGCGGCCAGCACAGCCCGCAACCTGACGCACGAAGGCACGCTGCTGGCCTTGGGCACCAACAACATCACCGTCTTCAACGACTACAACAACGCCAACTTCGGCGTCGGCAACAGCTTCGACCGGCGCGCGGGTGTCAGCGGCACGGGTCAGATCCTGGCATCGGGAACGACACAGCAGACCCTGACCGGCGCCTTGATCACCGGTGGCGACACCGGCAGCGTCGTCATGACGCTGCCCAATATTCGCGTTGGCCTGGGCGGCATCAGCAGCACCTTCACCATCAACAACGTCGGCCTGGGCGGCCCCAGCCTGCGCGGCGCGCTGGTCACCACCGGTATCAACAACACCGGCCTGTCGGGCAGCGGCGTGACGGCGCAGAACTGGGGCGCCATTTCGCAGTTTGGTCCCGGCCAGACCTTCACCGTCACTTTCGATCCGAATTTCGGCCAGGCCCTGTCGGGCCAGGTGCTGCAGGTGGTGAACAACTTCGACAACGTTGCGGGCCAGACGCTGACCATCACCGGCCAGGCGTTCAACCTGGCTCAAGGTGCGGCTAGCCCGACCCCGATCGACCTCGGCAACTTCCGCGTCGGCCTGCCCGGCGGCGCGGCGCCGCAGAACCAGAACGTCGCAGTCGCCAACACCGTGGCCGGACCCTTCACCGAGAGCCTGGGCATCGGCGCGGCGAGCGTTAACAACACCGCCTTCACGCTGACCAACAACCTGGGTACGGGCCTGATCGCGGCCGGCGGCAGCAACGCCGCCGCGCTCAACGTCGCGCGTAACGGCGGTGGCGCCGGCCTAAACACCGGCACCTTGTCGATCCTGTACACCTCCGACGGCGCCGGCACCTCGGGCCTGGCGGCGATCAACGCCAACAGCGAGAACCTCAGCGTTAACGCCACCGGCTTCAACCTGGCCCAAGGTGCGGCGAGCCCGGCCGCGATCAACCTCGGCAACTTCCGCGTCGGCGTGGCCGGCGGGGCGGCGCCGCAGAACCAGAACGTCGCGGTCGCCAACACCGTGGCTGGACCCTTCACCGAGAGCCTGGGCATCGGCTCGGCGAGCGTGAGCAACGCCGCCTTCACGCTGACCAACAACCTGGGCAGCGCCCTGATCCTTGCTGGCGGCAGCAACGCCAGCGCGCTCAACGTCGCGCGTAACAGCGGCATTGCCGGCCTGAACAGCGGTACGCTGGCGATCCAGTACACCTCCGACGGTGCCGGCACCTCGGGCCTGATGGCGATCAACGCCAACAGCCAGAACATCACCGTCAATGCCACCGGCTTCAACGCCGCCGCAGGCTCGGCGACCCCGACCCCGATCAACCTCGGCAACTTCCGCGTCGGCTTGGCCGGCGGGGCGACACCGCAGAGCCAGAACGTCGCGGTCGCCAACATCGTGGCTGGTACCTTCACCGAGAGCCTGGGCATCGGCTCGGCGAGCGTGAGCAACGCCGCCTTCACGCTGACCAACAACCTGGGCAGCGCCCTGATCCTTGCTGGCGGCAGCAACGCCAGCGCGCTCAACGTCGCGCGTAACAGCGGCGGTGCCGGCCTGAACAGCGGTACGCTGGCGATCCAATACACCTCCGACGGCACCGGCACCTCGGGCCTGGCGGCGATCAACGCCAACAGCCAGAACATCACCGTCAACGCCACCGGCTACAACGCCGCCGTCGGCAGCACCACGCCGTCGCCTGTGAACCTTGCGGCGCAGCGTGTGGGCGGCACACTGAGCACGGAGCTCACCGTTGCCAACACCGTAGCCGCTGGCGCTTTCAGCGAAGACCTCAATGCCAGCTTCAGCGGCTTTGCTAATGGCGCCACAGGCAGCGGCAGCATTGCCGGGCGCTTGGCGGGCACTAGCAACACGGGTGTTGGCAGCATGAGCGTAGGCCTGGACACCACCACCTCGGGCGTCAAGAGCGGCACGGCCACGCTGGCCTATGCAACGGCCGGCGCTGTGAATGGCGTCAGCAACAACCTTGGTGTGGCGTCGGTTGGCACGCAACTGGTCACGGTGAACGGCAACGTGTATGCGCCAGCCGTGGCCCAATTGAACACGCCCGCGGTGAACTTCGGCGTCGTGCGCGTGGGCGATGTGGTTGCCGCCCAGAACGTGAGTGTCTCCAACACCACCAGTGGTATGCTCACCGACACCCTGCGTGCCAGCCTAAGCGGTGGCGCAGCGCCTTTCACCGCCAGTGGTACGGCCGCCGGTGTGGCCGCAGGCGCCACGGACGCCAGCAACCTGAGCGTGGCGCTGAACACCGGCACAGCCGGGGTGTACAGCGGCACCAACGCGGTGGTCACCTACACCAGCCAGAACCCGGAAATGGCCGACTTTGCGCTGGGTACCGCCAACGTCGCGCTCTCGGCGACCGTGAATAATCTGGCCGCAACCACTCTGGCCAAGACCGCTGGCGTCGGTAGCCTGAGCGGTGGGGCGCTGAGCTACACGCTGAACTTCGGCACCGTGGTGCTGGGCGTCGATGGTGGATCGACCGCGCTGTCGCTGACCAACAGCGCTTTCGGCCCGGCAGATGCACTGGCCGGTACCTTCAACCTCTCGGCGCTGCAAACGGGCGACCCCTTCCAACTGGGCGGCTTCAACAGCTTTAACAACATTGCCGCAGGCAACAGCCTGGCCGGTGGCCTGAGCGTGGGCTTCAGCGGCACCAGCCTGGGGAGCTTCGACCGCTTGATTGTGTTGAACCGCCTATCCACCAACAGCAGCCTCACTGAACCTGAACGGCAACTTCTAGCAATCGAGTTGCGCCTGCAGGGTGAGGTGTTGGCCGTCCCGGAGCCTGGCACCTATGGCATGATGCTCACCGGGTTACTGGTTGTGGTATTCGGCGCTCGCCGCCGCACGGCGCGTCAGGCCGCTTGATTCGGGGCCGTGCAGTATCTGGCTTGCGGGCGTCCTCCGTCGCCCGCAAGTCGCGCGTACTTTGGCTCGCCGGTGCCAGCCCGTTTCGATCAATTTCATGAAAGGTCTTGAACCCATGTCGTCCAGAACGCAGTCCCTGTTGCTCCACCTCATCGTCTGGACGGTGCTCGCCCTGGTCATGGCGAACATCGTACTGGTGCAGACCAATCGCGGGCTGGCGCTGGAGAACGTCGAGAAACAGCAATTCATCCAGGGCACCGTCGCGCTCGAAGGGCTCAACAAGGAAATCGTCAACGCGCTGGTCGAGTTATCGGTCAAGAAGCAGGACGATCAGTTGCGTGCCTTGCTGGCCGCCAACGGCATAACCTTCAATGTCAATCCCCCGGCCAATCCGGCGCAGGGCGGCAGGAAATGAGCGCAGCCATGAATGACAGTACGAGCGCCCCTACCCCTCTCCTGACACCCGTCATCGTGCTCGCCTGTGCGGTACTGTTGTGGGTGCTCTTTCAGACCTATGCCTTGTTCAATGAGCGCCAGGCGCTGCTCGCTGCGGCGGCGCAACTGGCGAAACAGGCCGAGGCGGCAACCAAGGTGCGCGCCTCGATCGACAGCATCGCCGCCGGCGTCAAGCGTCTGTCCGATGGCGGCAATGCGAACGCACGCGTCATCGTCGACGAACTGGCGCGGCGCGGCGTGACCATCAATCCGAATTCGGCACAAGCCGGCGGTGCGGCAAAGTAGTTGACCTGCGTTTTGGGCTGCTCACCGTTGTTGCACGCCCGCATCCCCTGCCGGGGCGCGCTGGAGCATGGCAATGGTCAAGGCAGATCCATGCACTGGGCCGATCAGGCCGATTTATGTCAGCGGGCGCCCCACGGCATGACCGGCACGGTCGACAGGCTATTGGCCGGTGCGCCGTCGATCAGCTTGCGGCTGATGGCCAGATAAACCAGCGTGCGATTGGCCTCATCCCACAGGCGGATGACACGCGTTTCCTTGAAGAAGATCGACGTGTCCTCGGTGAACACCGTGGCTTCCTTGGGCAGTTTGTCGGGCAGGGTGATCGGGCCGGTCTGCCGGCAGGCCAGCGAAAATTGCGAAGGATCCTGGGCCAGTCCGAAACTGCCGCTGACACCGCCGGTACGCGCCTGGCTGACGTGGCAGGTGACGCCCGGTATCTTGGGATCGGCAAACGATTCGACGC
This sequence comes from Candidatus Propionivibrio dominans, assembly GCA_016709335.1. GTDB lineage: Bacteria > Pseudomonadota > Gammaproteobacteria > Burkholderiales > Rhodocyclaceae > Propionivibrio > Propionivibrio dominans. Next base: position 20,438 of record JADJNC010000047.1, read on the forward strand.
AGACCTTGTGATTGGCGCCGATCAGTTTCCATTCGGTCGTGACGCAACCGATGTTTTCGGCGCTGGCGGCCGTGCAGGCCAGCGCGAGGGCGAGGAGGAGGGCGGGTTTGTTGTGCATGAGGCGTACTCCGTTGTTGGCAGCATGATGTAGGTCGGGTTAACGTAGCGTCCCCAAGGGGATTTCCTGCGGGGCGTAACCCGACGGAAGCAACGCTCGCAGTTTGGGTCAGGAGCTGCGTCCCCCAGGAGGATTTGCTTCGCAGCATAACCCGACTGAAGCAAATGGCAGCAGTCAATGGAGGCTGCCCATTGCTTACTTACGTTCGTCGGGTTACGCTGCGCTAACCCGACCTACGAGCTACGAGCTACGACTACGTTTTTTCCGGCAAGGCCTCAAGCATCGGTTTGTTGATCAGCCCGACTGTCGCGCCGCGCCGGGCGCGTTGTCCAAGGTGTTTTTCTTCCGAGAGCAGGGATTTGGGCTTGTTGCGGAACGTGCCCTTGATACTGACCACCGGACCCCTGACGGCGATCACTGACTTGAGCGACTCCTTGCCCCGGAGGCCGATGATCTGCACGCCCTTGCCGCTGGAAAGGCGCTTCATCTGGTCGAGCGGGAAGACCAGCAGGCGGCCATCTGCAGACAGCGCCGCCACATGATCGGTACCGGCCACGCGTGCCGGCGGCAGGATGCCGGCGTCGTCTTCCATGGCCAGGAAGGACTTGCCGGCCTTCTGGCGCGAGAGCAGGTCGGCGAAGGTGCAGATGAAGCCGTAGCCTGAGGTCTTGGCGAACAGTAACTCGTCATCCGGCTTGCCGGTGAGCACGTGGGCGATCCTGCCGGCGCCGATTTCGATGAAGGAGGGCAGTGGCGCACCCATCCCGCGCCCATCGGGCAGGCTGGCAATCGGCACGGTGAAGGCGCGGCCTTCGCTGGAGATGATGACGAGTGAATCGACCGAACGGCATTCATGTGTGCTTCCGGGTCCGTCGCCGTCCTTGAACAGCACGCCGGACAGATCGAGCCCATGCCCCTGGCGGACTCGCGCCCAGCCTTTGTCGGAGACAATCAGCGTCACCGGTTCGTCGGCCACCGTCGCCACTTCCGAACGCGAGGCCATGCTTGCCGGCTGGATCAGGGTGCGCCGCTCGTCGCCATGCTTGCTGGCGTCGGCCTTGATCTCGCGCACCACCAGTTTGCGCAACAGAGATTCGTTGCCAAGCAGCTTGCGCAGGTCTTCCCTCTCGCCACGCAGTTTCTCAAGCTCCTGCTCGATCTTGATTCCTTCGAGCCGCGCCAGTTGGCGCAGGCGTATTTCGAGGATGTCTTCGGCCTGCCGCTCCGAGAGCTTGAAGCGCTCGATCAGCGCCGGCTTGGGTTCGTCCGACTGGCGAATGACGCGGATCACCGCATCGATATTCAGGAAGACGATGTGCCGGCCTTCAAGGATGTGAATTCGATCGTTGGCCTTGGTCAGGCGGAAGTCAGTGCGTCGGCGAACAGTCTGCACGCGGTACTGGCACCACTCGCCGACCAGGTCGGCCAGAGTCTTCTGGCAAGGACGGCCATCGATGCCGACGGCCACCAGGTTGATCGGCGCCGTGCTCTCAAGGCTGGTGTGGGCGAGCAGCAGGGCGACGAACTCGTCGCGACCGAGGCGCGAGCTGCACGGTTCGAAAACGAGGCGGATGTCGTCGTCCTTGCCCGATTCGTCGCGCGCACGTTCGAGCTGCGAGGCGAAAAGGGCCTTCAACTGTGCGGCGGATTGTTCGATCGATTTCTTGCCCGGCTTCGGCTGCGGGTTCATCAGCGCGCCGATTTCGGAAAGCACGCGGGCCGAGGAAACGCCGGGTGACAGTTCCCTGATCACCAGTTGCCAGGCGCCTCGCGCCATTTCCTCGAACTCGTAGCGGGCGCGAACGCGCAGGCTGCCGCGACCCGTGCCGTAGGCGCTGGCGATTTCGGCAGCGGAAGAAATGATCTGGCCGCCACCGGGATAATCCGGGCCGGGGATGTGCTGCATCAGTTCGGCGACACCGGCCGCCGGATTCTGTAGTTTGTGGATGGTCGCCGCCGCAACCTCGCGCAGATTATGCGAGGGCATTTCAGTAGCCATGCCGACGGCGATTCCCGACGCGCCGTTGAGCAGCGAGAAGGGCAGGCGGGCGGGCAGGAAGGCGGGTTCCTCGAACGAGCCGTCGTAGTTCGGCTGGAAGTCGACGGTGCCTTCGCCGAGCTCGCCGAGCAGCAGTTCGGCAATCGGCGCCAGGCGCGCCTCGGTGTAGCGCATGGCAGCGGCATTATCGCCGTCGCGCGAGCCGAAGTTACCCTGGCCGTCAACCAGCGGGTAGCGCAGCGAGAAGGGCTGGGCAACGCGCACCATGGCGTCGTAAGCCGACGTGTCGCCATGCGGATGGTATTTGCCGATCACGTCGCCGACGACGCGTGCCGACTTCACCGGCTTGGCGCCGGCCAGCAGGCCGAGCTCGCGCATGGCGAAGAGCACGCGCCGCTGCACCGGTTTCTGCCCGTCCTTGACGTCAGGCAGGGCGCGGCCCTTGACTACGGCAATGGCGTATTCGAGGTAATCGCGCGCCGCCGAATCGTGCAGCAGTATGCTTTCGTCCTCGTCGTCTTCGGGCGTTTCGGGCAAGGCCGCGGGTGGCGCCGGTGGAGGCGCGTCGGCTGGCGGCAACTCGTTGAAGAGGTCAGGTGTGGTCGGCATAGTGATCCTGGGAATGCTTGAATGGGCGTCGTTCAACCCCTCCCGACCTCCCGTTGTCAGGGGAGGAGAAAACCATCGCGCACCGATACACGGCTCCCCCCTGAGAAGGGGGGCTGGGGGGGTTTAAAAGTGCTAAATGACCAGAGCGTGTCACATCAAATCTCCGCCCCGATCAGCGCGCCGTTGGCTTCCATCCACGCGCGTCGTCCGGCCGACTCGTTTTTGGCCATCAGCATGTTCATCACCGGATTGGCATCAATGGCGCCGGGTTGGCGGATGCGCATCAGGCGGCGGGTGTCGGGCGACATGGTGGTTTCCCAGAGCTGCTCGGGATTCATTTCACCGAGGCCCTTGAAGCGGGAAATGGCGATAGCATCAGGCTTGATGCCTTCCAGGCGCAGGCGGTCGATCATCGCCTCGCGTTCGGCGTTGTCGAGCGCGTAGAGCTTGCGCGGCGGTCGGTTCTTGCCGTGCCCCGGAACATCCAGTCGGTAGAGCGGCGGCTGCGCGAAATAAAGGTGGCCCAGTTCGATCAGCTTGGGGAAGTGACGGTAGAACAGCGTACACAGCAGGACGCGGATATGGCTGCCGTCCACATCGGCGTCGGTCATGATCACCACCTTGCCGTAGCGCAGGTTATCGAGCACGCTGGCCGGTGCCTGCGCGGCGTGCGGGTCGATGCCGAGCGCGACGGCGATGTCGTGCACCTCGCGGTTGGCAAACAGGCTGCCGGCGTCGACTTCCCAGGTGTTGAGCACCTTGCCGCGTAGCGGCAGGATGGCCTGCAACTCCTTGTCGCGACCGGACTTGGCCGAGCCGCCGGCCGAGTCGCCCTCGACCAGGAAAATCTCGTTGCGCCGGATGTCCTCGCTCTGGCAATCCGAGAGCTTGCCGGGCAGGATGGCGACGCCCGACTGCTTTCGCTTTTCGACCTTCTGCCCGGCGCGAGAACGCGCCTGCGCGGCGCGGATGGCCAGCTCGGTAATCTTTTTGGCATGGTCCGGGTGTTCGTTGAGCCACAGTTCGAGCGGGTCGCGCACCATGCGCGAGACCAGCGCCACGGCGTCGCGCGAGTTCAGGCGCTCCTTGGTCTGCCCCTGGAACGAAGGATCGAGCACACGCGCGGCGAGCACATAACTGGCGCGCGAGAACACATCTTCGGCGGCCAGCTTGACGCCCTTGGGCAGCAGCGCGCGGTGTTCGGCAAAACTCTTGACGGCGTCGAAGGCGGCCTGGCGCAGCCCGGTTTCGTGCGTGCCGCCGGCCGGCGTCGGAATCAGGTTGACGTAGGATTCGCGCGCCAGATTACCCTCGGCACTCCAGCATAAAGCCCAGGCGGCGCCGGAGCCGAGCGGAAAGTTCTCGTCGCCGGCCGGTGCGTAATTCTCGGCGGTGAAGATCGGCGCCGTCAGTTCGCCCTCGATCTGTTCGGCCAGGTATTGCTGCATGCCATTGGCAAAGCACCAGCTCGTTGTCGCGCCGTTCTCGATGGTCAGCGAGATTTCAAGACCGGGCAGCAGCACCGCCTTGCTGCGCAACAGGCGTTCGAGTTCGCTGGCGGGGATGTTCGCCGTATCAAAGAACTGCGCGTCCGGCCAGGCTCTGACGCGGGTGCCGCTGGCCTTTTTTGGCGCATCGCCCAAGCGTCGCAGCGCTTCGATCACGACGCCGCCGGAGAAGGCAATCCGATGGCGAGCGCCGTCGCGCGTGACCTCGACCTCAAGGCGGGTGGACAGGGCGTTGGTGACCGAAACGCCGACGCCGTGCAGGCCACCCGAAAAGCGGTAAGCCGAGTGGCCATCGGCCTTGTCGAATTTGGCACCGGCGTGCAACTGGGTGAACACCACCTCGACCGTCGGCACTTTCTCGACCGGGTGCAACTCGACCGGGATGCCGCGTCCGTCATCCTGGATCGACACCGAAGCGTCGGCATGCAGGGTCACCACAATGTGCTTGCAGTAGCCGCCGAGCGCTTCGTCAGCGGCGTTGTCGATGGCTTCCTGGATGATGTGCAGCGGACAGTCGGTGCGCGTGTACATGCCGGGACGATGGCGAACGGGCTCCAGTCCCTTGAGAACGGAAATGGATTCTGCGGTGTAGCTCATTGCGCGGGATTCTCCAGCATGCGTGTTTCCGGGGCCAGGCCGGAAAAGCAAAGGCCAGCGTGAAACCGGCCCTTTGATATTCAGGTCGCGATGATTCCTTGCAGCATGAGGGCTTCAGTACGCTTCGAATCTGATACCGCCGCGCCGCTCGCCATTGCACAGCCGCCCGAAGAACAGCAGGCCTTTGCCTTTGAGAGAAAAGGAGTCCTTCCTGACCAGAAACTCAACGCCTTCATCCGTCATGACGCAGGTACCGTTGGTGCTCATGTCGGTCAACAGAACGCTATCCGCCTGTCTGGCAATCCGGCAATGATTGCGGGAGACATGAACATCAACCAATAACAGGTCGTTTGACGGGTCGCGGCCGATAGTGACCAATGGATTGCCCTCGGTCAATTCAACTGTTTTAAGGCCTTGATGCAAAATCAGGTACGGGCCTGACGGGTGAGAGCTCTTGCTGGCTGGCCAGAAGGATTCTCCACCATAGGCGCTGGATGGGATCTCGCAACGCCAATCGATCTTGTAAGTAGAAATCTCTGCAGGAGAATACTCCACCCCTTGGGCCAGCTTGCGCAGTTCGGGGTTGAGCGCGGTGAAAACCGATTCCGAGGCGAGGATGCCGTTGTCAGCGACGGCCAGTTTAAAGGCGATTTCCTGGGCGTTGTCGGATTCATCCTTCGCTCGTTGCCGGACAAGACCCTGGTGGATTCCGACGCGCAAAGCCAGCCTGTGTCCGGATACTTGCGGCAACCCTGCGCAACGATGCTGCATTTCGCAGGAAGCAAGGACGGCGGCATCGGCCGTCTCAAAGCTAATGAGCAGACCATTGTTGAATAACTGATCTATCCGTCCACGGTAGGTAGCAACGACTCGCTCGATTCGATTCATACGCCGCGCCACCGGATAACCGGCTTTGGCGTCATCAAAGAGTGCAGAGGTCGGGCCGGATGTCAGTAGCTCGGCATGGACTTGATAATTCCTGCGTGTGCTGTTCATGGTAAGGGTTTGCGGTCAGATTGTGGATCAAGCGATAGGTCAATGACGCCTATTATCGTCGTTTTCAAGCCTTGCGCGTGACATGCATCATGTCAGGCCGCTATTTTAATTCATTGCTGTTGTCCAGGGAACGGAGGAGAAATGCGTCCGGGATTCACATCGAGCCTGGCTGTCCGGAACCAGGGGGTAACTGCTCCGGGCGTGACCGCATAAAGCCTTCCCTGCCAGGTGTTGCGCGCCTGCAGGCGTGCCTCAAGGCGTGCCGGGAACTTCGAGAGGCGCATTCCCCAATCGGGTGAGACGAGAATGTCGGGGGGTACCTCGCTGCCCAGTCGCTGGATCTTGACGGTTGGCGGAAGGCGTTCGAGCATATCGATCACGCTTTCCAGGTAGCTTTCCGGGTCGAGCAGCGAAACACTCGCCGGCGCGGCGCGATACTGATTGGCAAGCCGGGTACCACGAACGATCTGCAAGTGGTGGAACTTCAGTGCATCGAGAGGTAATCCGGAAAGCGCCCTGGCGCCGTCAATCAGGCTGTCATGCGTTTCCAGCGGCAGGCCGAGCAGCAGATGCCCGGTAATGAACAGACCGCGCCTGGCGGCACGGCGGATAGCCTCCTGGGTGCACGCGAAGTCGTGTCCGCGCAGACACTCACACAGCACTGCGTCGTTGCAGGACTCGATGCCGATTTCCAGTTCCACTAGCGTGCGCGTTGACAGTTCGGCCAGATAGTCGAGGGTTTCTTCGGGCAGGCAATCGGGGCGTGTGCCGATGACGATGCCGGAAATGTCCGGGTGAGCGAGCGCAATGGCGTAGGTTTCTTTTAACTTATCCAGATCATCGTAAGTACTGGAATAACTCTGGAAGTAAGCAAGGAATCCCCTGCTTCTGGGGTAGCGGCGGCGCATGAATTCGATGCCGGTGTCGATCTGGGCGACGACGTCGCGCTGTTGGCGCAGATAACTGGGCGAGAAGCCCTCGTTGTTGCAATAGGTGCAGCCACCGACGCCGAGCGAGCCGTCGCGGTTGGGGCAGGTGAACCCGGCATCGACCGAGACCTTTTGCAGGCGCCCGCCGTATTCTTTCTTCACCCAGTCGTTATAGACATGGTAACGGCGCCCATTGAAGCAGGCCAGGCTCTCGGAAAGACTGTTCATGGTGACCGCTAGCGCCTGAACTGAGAGCTTGTGAATAAAATAAAAATCCACCGCAAAGGCGCAAAGGTACAAAGACATCGCGAAGTTAACGCCTTGTTGGCAAGATAATTCTTTGCGTCACCTTTGCTACTTTGCGCCTTTGCGGTGGGGGTAAAGGAATTTTTCACCACCTCTCAGGATCCCGCATCTTCGGTCTGGGCATATTGCCGGTACAGTCGCAGGTAACGTTCGTCGGATTGCTTGAGGCGCTCGGCGGCAAGCCGGAAAAAAATTTGCAGCATTTTCGATTGCAGCCCGGGTGAAGCAGAGTGCAGCTTCGAGTACGGCCACTTGCCAATGGTTCCGTTGCTGGCGGTGGCCACCGTTGCGGCGCGCGGCGAGGGCGTTTCTTCGGCGAAGGCGAGTTCGCCGAACAGCGTTCCTGCTTCAAGCAGGGCAATCAGCTTGCCTTTTTGCAATACCCTGGCTTCTCCCTTGAGCAGCAGATAGCACGAAATCGCGTTGTCACCTTCGCGCATCAGCACCGTACCGGCTGTGATCTTTCGCCAGTGCGAAATGCGAAGCAGTTCCCAGAGTTGTGCATCGTTGAGCGTGGCGAGCAGCGGCAATTGGCGAAGCTGGTCATAGAGTTCCGCTTCGGCGGGGCGTTCTGCGGCGGACGATTTTGCCTGCAGTGCTTTGCTGCTGTGTGTTGATAGCGCCGAGAGTACCGAGGGCCAGTTGGCAAAACGGTCCTCCAGGCTGCGTGCGAGCATTTTGTCGAGCAGGGTGTTGAGGTTCTCCGGCAGGTCGGGTCGGAAACTGGTCAGCGGTTCCCGATCGCCGTTCAATATCTTGTACATCAGCGATGCCTGATCGGGCGCATCGAAGGGCCGCTTGCCGGTCAGCAGTTGATGCAGGACGACACCCAGCGCGTAAATGTCCGCCTGTGGCGTGACCCACATGCGAAAGAGTTCGGGTGCCATGTAGGCCAGCGAGCCGATGTCCATCACCTGCGTCGCATCGGTGTTGCCGCGCGACCAGTAGGCGGCGCCGAAATCGCAGACCTTGGCCTCGCCGGGGCCGACCAGTTGCAGGTTGGCCGGCTTGATATCGCGATGAACAATCCCGGCGCGGCAGGCATAGTCAAGCGCGCTGGCGCACTAGGCAATGTCCAGGACTTCGGAAACCGGCTTGAGGTTGTCGGGTCGGGTAAAGGGTTCCAGCGTGCCGTGCGCCAGGTATTCCATGACCAGGTAGGCGCTGTTGTCACCAAAGCCGGCGTCGTATATCTCGACGATGTAGGGGTGATGCAGGCTGCCCGCCATGTGCACTTCATTAAGCCAGGCTTTGCGCACCAGCGCCTGGTCCGGGTCATCATTGAAGATCTGGGCGTGCGCCACCTTCAGCGCCACCTCGCGCTGGGCAAAGGTGTCCCAGGCCAGATAGACGGTTCCGGTGGCGCCGCGGCCGAGTTCGCCACGGATTTCGTAGCGCTGGTTGAGGCCGGCGGGGAGTAGGGTATCTGGGCTGGTGTCGGTCATGGCGGAGAACAAGCGGGAAATCGATTGACTGTCGTCATGTTAGTCGCTTGCCGGGCGCTTGCGTAGCCCCCTGGTCGTTTATTAATTATTGGAATAAACAAATAAACAAACAGACTTTGATGTTCTATAGAGTTTCCTTATAGTAGCCCCTTGCCGCTGGGGGCAATGCCGGCAACAGCGGTGATACCCGCTGCCACCACTTCAAGGAGTTATCGATGGTCCGTCCGATTCGCAATCTGTTTCATGCTCTTGTCGCCGCCACTGCGCTTGCTGCGGTTATGCCGGCCTACGCCGAAAGCAACCTGCTCAACGTGTCCTACGATGTTTCCCGAGACTTCTACAAGGACTACAACCCCATCTTCCAGAAGCACTGGAAGGCGACGACGGGGGAATCGATCGAGCTCAAACAGTCGCACGCCGGCTCAAGCAAGCAGGTGCGCGCCGTGGCCGACGGGCTGGAGGCTGACGTGGTGACGATGAACCAGGCCTCGGATATCGACTTCCTGGTCGACAAGGGTCTGGTGGTCAAGGATTACGCCAAAAAGTTTCCGAACAACGCTTCGCCCTACACTTCGACGATGGTTTTCATCGTGCGCAAGGGCAACCCCAAGGGCCTGCTCGATTGGCCGGATCTGGTCAAGCCCGGCGTGCAGGTCATCCTGCCGCATCCGAAGAACACCGGCAATGGCCGTTATTCCTACCTCGCGGCGTGGGGCTATGCGCTCAAGCAGCCGGGCGCCAATGACAAGACGGCGCAGGAGTTC
>JADJNC010000048.1 GCA_016709335.1 Candidatus Propionivibrio dominans
ATACTAAATCCTTCAGGGATAGTAGCATCTGGATTAGCCACAGGCGGTTGTGCTGCCTCTAGATTAAACTTAGCTAACAAACCTTGAAGTTGTGCTGCATCTATCTCCCCCCTAGCAACAGCTTCTGCTAGTTTAATTTTAAAAGGTAGAAGAGCTTTAGCAGCAGCGCCGGATGCTTCTGTAGATTGTTGTTGTCCCATTTCTCCACCAAGAAGTTGGGGAATGAATCCGAGGATCATCCATCTTAGCTTGATCTCTCTTAGCACCATAACGTGTTTGAAACTAAGTCAACCCTGTTGCGATCTTCTAGAATAGGATCATTCTGGATAGAATGTTGGTTAGCTAAGAACTTGCGAATGAGTTCCTCATCATTCTGTGCTTGTGCGTTAGCTGCATTCTGTCCTTGATATAAAGCACCCAAAGCAAACTCTGGTTTATATCCTGTCTCTATGTTAATCATTAGTTACCTCGTTGTGCTTTCAAAGCATTGAGAATACTATCTAGGTTGGTTTGATTCTGATTGGTTTGTACAATGTTTCCAAAGGCACTAGCAAGAGGAGAGCCATAACCACTAGCATCTGCTTTAGCACCACCCATCAAAGCAGCAGCCATTGATGCAGTGTCAGGCTTCATTCCTGCTCCACCTTGTTGAGCCATTTGATTCTGATAGTTCATAGCAATCTTCGCTTGTTCAGCTAACAAAGCTGGACTAAGATTCTGGATTCTACTGCGACCATGTGCAGCACCACCAATGTTAGCTTGACGTAGCAACTCATCTGTCTGCATCCTAACCAAAGGGGCAGCATACGGATCTTGAACAGCTTGCATAGCTTGCTGTTGATAGAAAGGACGCTGACTACCAAATGGATCAGATGCTCCTTATATCTTACTAGAAAGATTATTTAAATTAGAAGCATACTTCTTATTCTGCTTGCCTTCCATCAAACCACCTAACAGCTTACCTCCACCGAATAGTTGAGATAGGAAAGAAGCAGTGCCACCTGATTGTGCAGGGCCGGTGTTAGCTCCGGGTAATGGATTACCACCACCAAACAATTGAGACAAAAATTTCCCTGTCCAGGCATGTCATATCCTTGTGCAGGATAGTCTGACTGGTAGTTGTACAAACTATCATCAGCTTCTTGACTTGGCCCCAAGTTCCTAGATTATTGTTTCCATACCCATAGGTATTTGGCTCATCGTAAGTATTGGGAAGATCATAAGAACTATCCCCTGATACTGTAGATACACTTTGATATTGATCGTCAGGAGAATAGTAAGAATTTTCATCATAGTTACTTGTCCAGCCGTCGTCGTTTCCGTATTCGTCCATGTTGTTTCCTTTATTAATTTGCTGCCATTATAACCCAGGATGTTCCATCACTGGTTAGTGTTGCCCATTTTCCAGCAGTAGCTGCCAATATTGGTGTTGCGTCTGCACCACCCGCTAGGGGGGAAACATTTGCCGTAGCAGAGGCAACTGTGTTTGCTGTTATAGTTTTTATATTTAATGTTCTACCAGTGTATGAAGCAGCAGCAGGAAGAGTTAATGTACACGCTCCAGCATAGTTAACTACAATTGTGGTAGCGGTTGTTACTGTTGCTGTTGCTGTAGTTACACTTTGAGTTGCATTTATAACTTGTTCTTCTTGTTGTAAAGTTAAATGATACCTTTCAGCAGCACCACCACCCTGTAATCCTTGTAAATTATTATGATCTCGTAGAGCAATGTCTGTTATATTAGAACCAGAGAAGTTAATGATGTGCAAGGAACAGAACCAGAAGTAGATACATAGTTACGTAGTTGTCTGCCATTCTAACCAATTGAAGCTCCTGGCTTATCATTAACTGGAGGGGGTAAAGCACCGAAGGCATTAATGTGTTCCTTCCGTATAAACAACTTCTAATGATTCTAGTCTAAGAGGATTATCAGAAGCATGTTTGATATTAAACGCCCTACGTCTAAATGCTCCTAGTTGAGTTTGCTTAGGTAAGACTTCATTCAAGTCTATAGTAACTGTATTACTCCATGTTTGATAATCATTATCAGACCATCTTAAATCAATGGAATTATCTTCAGAATATAAATCAGATATAGGAGCACAATAAGACATAAATTTATAATTTAATGTATCCATATCATATTTAGCTGTAGTTATATCTACAAGAATATTCCCGTCATCGTCATCCGTATAATGTTCTGGATCAAATTGATATACATTACCATCTGATATATCCTGTAAATAAACTAGACCATCTTGTCTGTCGGCGTGATGATTACAATTAAAAGCAACGTGATTTCCAGCATCATTAGAAGACCACTCATGCCAAAGTTTCTCATCTAGGTCATAGACAAATGTTCTATCAAACTTCACAATGGTAAAACAAAGAATTTGACCATTCACTCTACAACCAAACCCATCTCAGAGTAGTGGTTGTATTTCCTTATCAATATTCCTATCAATGGATTCATCACTGACACGCTTGGGTTGAAAGCCTTCAACCTGCCATACCGTTCTACCACCAGATTCCGATTGTCCTACAAAAGAACAAGTACGTTCATTCTGATAGATAGCATAAGGGAAAGCAACACCTTGTTGAATAACGGTAGAATCGTTTCTAGACAGAGGACTACCTGTTACATTAGCAGCATCATAGAAGAACTCAACTGAATTCTCCCCTAATACCATAACCTGATTGTTCTGTCTAGCCAAAGCTTTTATAGTATCAGGGAACATAGTGGCTGTCAAGTAATTACTTGCATCCCAATGATCGGGTTCATCTAGAACACTATTATATACGTCGCTTCCTTTAGCAAGTAGTACATAACCATCAATAATAGTTGGTGTAGGAATGTGTGGAGTTGGGAACTCATTCAAGTATGCCGTTGCAGCAGCCGCAGAGCCACCACCAGACGGAAAAGAAACCGCAGGGGCAGAGGAGTATCCAGAACCATAATTGCTAATCGTAATGGACGCTACAGAGCTTCCTGTGACAGGTGTATGTTCCTGCTGCTCTGCTCCACCACCACCAGAAAATCCTAGAGCGTAAGTGCCTGGAGTGTATCCAGTACCACCATTGGTAATAGAAATACTACGTAAAGCTGTGTTACTAATTGTAGTAACAACATCTGAAGTACTAATTACCCATCCATCAATACCATCACAGACAAATAGATAATAACCCGTAGTGGCAGAATCACCCACAATTATACCATAAGGGCCAGTTGAAGTTGTCATGGTGATGAGACTAGTTGGAGGACTTCCATCTTTCCAAAGTTTGTTCCCAATGACACAATAAATACTACCATTGAATTCAATTATACCACGGCCTTCTCCAGTTGAGAAGTTCTTATATAAAGAAAGACCTGGACGTTTGTTAAGATAAATTCTAGTACTATCTATAGCAGCAACCTTCTGTGTCTCTGGGTAGATATTTACAAAGCGTTGATCCTTTAGTCCAGACGAACTCCTATTAGTAAACGTTCCTATAAGAGGAAGACGAATATTCTTAACTTGTTTTCTAAGCTTTGGATCTTGAGGCATTTATGCCACCTTTCGTTTACGAGAAAGAGTCTTTGCTAAACCTACTACTTCATTAGCTAGAGCATTCTTTTCTTGTGTATTACCAGACATTAAATCAGTACTATTAAGCAGAGAACCCAAGCCAGCAGAAGCACCCCCAAAGAGTGAGTTCTTAATTCCTGCTGACAAATCCCCACCAGATAGGGTAGAACTTAGAAGAGGTTTACTCATAGAAGAAACATAGCGACCAATATCAGAATCAAACAACTTACCAAGTCCTGATCCTACTGTACCGGATAGAGCGTTGATACCACTTTTCTTTACATCCCCACTAGTAATTAAAGACTTGCCAAAGTTTTCAATACCAGAATTAGCTAGGCCACTGCCTTGTCAATACCTGTTCTAGAATGCCGCCCTTACCAAATAGGCCACCCGAACTAAGAACAGAGGCTCCATTGACTCCACCCATAACACCAGCTAGACCGGCACCAGCAGATAGACCTGAACCTAATCCACCAGCAATACCAGCGCCTGCTGATCCCAGAGAGATGCCACTACCCAAAGCACCTCCGCCAATGCCTGCTC
>JADJNC010000049.1 GCA_016709335.1 Candidatus Propionivibrio dominans
AACGCCGAGAATGAGACCGGGACGCCGATTCAGGATTCACATGGAAGCTTGGTGCGCGTCAGCAACGGTTTTGAAAACCGCCGTTTTCGCATCAGCTTTGCTACACACTCGTCCTTGAATTTGACCGGATTCCAGAAGAACCCTGTCATCTGCTTGACCGCCAAATGCAGGATCGCCGTTGCCGTGAAATTCGATAACGATCATGCTGAGTGGCAATGATCCCCATCGTGTCTCACAAACAATTGGATTGAAGTCTGGGCTTCCAAAACATTGTTTTTTTCATGGTCGTCCTCACAAACACAGCGACTTGAAGGCACTGGCGTAGAAGGAACCAACGTATCGACGAGTTGGATGTGTCACACCAAACACGGCATCCTGTCGGCGCTGCGCGTGGTTGTACCGAAAGCCTTCGAACTGAACGCCGACAATTTCAAAGCCGTCCGGTTGTAGTTCACCCGGTTTTGAACGTTTTGCGTGAGCGAATGTTTGAATGTGCGAGTGATCGAAACAGGGTTGTTTTGAACGCTGCAAATTTCATAGAAAATCTCCTGGTTAAAAATTTTGGACGCCCTTGAATGGGTAGTGCCCATCCGGGTGGTGTTCGCCAGCAAAAGCCAGCAGTTAGTTGATGGACACAATTTGCCCCAGCCGTTCTCCTGGCGTGAACTCAATCGCGTTGATCGTTGGCACAAACTTGTCCGTCATCGTTATGGTCTGGTCGATGTTTCCATCGGCGTCAGTTTGTAACGATACCGAACGATGCTTGCGTTTTACGGTGTCTCCTTTGATGGCCAGAATGCGCCCATCTTTGGAAACCAGCTTGCCGGTCACCTGTCCTGCGGCCAAGGCCAAGGCTAGATGCCACTTGGTCATGTCGCGCAGCGGCCTGCGGTGTTCGCTCTTGATTTGCTGGAAAAATCCACCAAACGAGGGCCACAACAGGTTATGACGATGGACATTGAGCTCGCGACTGAATTGCTCAGGCTCAATGCGAACGGCATGGAACTTGAACTCGGCGTCTTCGACCACGGCAGGTACTTCATACGGTGCTTCCATCCACTGATCCGGTATGACCCGATCCTTGAACTTTCCGTCCCGCGCTTCTTTGAGCATGTTCACCACGTCTTTGGCCGGGTGGCCAGAACGGGTTTTGACACCCAAGATGACACACTGTTGAAAGCGTTCCTCGGGAGCCATGAAGAACTGCAGGCGTTTGAAGTTGCGAGCCAGGTACTCGGCCATGTCATCGTCCAGTGCATAGAACGGGATGATGAAGACCAGGACACCACCTTGGACAAGCAATGGAGCACACTTCTTGAGGAAGGTGCGCTCCAGTCGCTCGGCCTTGCTGTTGGTCTGATCAGCCGTTGATCCGGTTGCGGCCGCATCGCTGACACCGAAGCCATAGGGCGGGTTCAAGAACACGAGGCTCATGCTGCGCGGGCTAACCACCACATCATGTACATCGGCGAAGATGGCACGGTCGATCATCTGCGTTGCGTGCTGTGCCCGCTCACGGTTCAATTCGATCCCAAACGATTCACAGGGCTCAGCGTTTTGGCGCTTTTCCTCGGGAATCTGTTGGGCCGCTCTCGTTGCAAAACATGCTTGAGGTTGCCAAGTGCCGTACCCTCCCCGCAACATGGATCAAACACACGCATGCGTGCATTGGATGCCACCTTGTTGGGGACAGAAAGCGCCTGAAATATTCGCTCCTGTGTTACCTCATCGGTAGGGAAGTACCCGTCCTTGATGAAGTTTTGAGCGAGTCGATTGAAAATTAAAGCCATGATGGCCTCCTTGAATTGCAGTTGAAAATGAAAAAACGCGCTATCCTCGCGGGGCGCGCGTTTTTCAGGCTAATCAGCGAGTGCCTGTTACGGCTCTCGCATCGGCAGTGGTTTGAGGCATCAACTCACCCGGTTAAGAGTGGGTATAACCGTCAGGTTCGATGCCAAGCCATATTCCGGCGCAGGGCACCATCACACAGCCTGGGCCAGGTTGAACCAGATGGCGAAAGCGCAGGTACGACCCTTCGCATCCATTGCGCAGCCACACACAGTGGAGTGCTTTACGCTGCAACTTGGTCAGCAGCATTTGTCACTCCGTAGTACGCGTTCACCTGGGCAAGGAGATCGGCCTTGCTGGCCAATGCCGTGTCATGCAACGTCCGCACTGATTTCTCAGTGCAACGGCTGCTTGCTACCGCGATCGTCTTGCGAAAATCGCCGAATAACACGGTGCTCATCGTTCCCCGTCCATCGAGTTTCCATACTGAAGCACTGGTGCTTATTCCACACCTGGCTTGGATGTCTGAATTCGCAAGATACGCTTTGCATCCTGCTCCATCGGTTCCAATCGCTCCAATTCGATGTCGGTTTGAGCTGCCCAGCCATCACGGCCTTTTTGCATAGAAGTGACCATGATTTTTTCCTAAAAACGGTTTAACAGATTGGGGCGAAAGCTGGGTGCAGCTCTGCCTTGGTGGGGTTGAAAATGTCCAATCAGTGCGCGAGCACTGGTTCGATCTGATCGACCAGGCTCATTGGCAATGGACTAAGGGATGCTCGTTGATCACGTTCTTGGCGCAGGGCCAATTGCATGAGAAAAAACAGGTTGTTGAACTTGCCGTTGGCGACACGCTCACACAGCGCAGCCTCAAATTCCGCCAGTTCAGATTCCTGAGACTGGATGACCCGGTTCTCGAAAATCTTCCAGAACAGATGCCGCGTAAACGGCACTGCATCGGCGGACTGTCAGATCCATCAGCTACTTCGACAACCGAATGAATCGGCTGGCCTGGTTGCTGATTGCGTTCAAGATGGCGGTGAAGTTTGTACTTCGCGATAGTTTCATGTTTCATGGTGTAGATCCAAGAAAATGGGAATACACCATGCCCCAATGGGCTAGGTGTAGCCCATATGGGTTGATAAAGTTTTGACAGAACTCCAGCACGCCTTGCGGTGGGCTGTGCGCGTTTTTCAGAGTTGAACGCGCCTTGAAACTCAAAGTTTTAGTTAGAGAACAATGGTTTCCCTGAACCCCCTCCCCCATTTGGAAAGTGGCTCAGGGAACACATCGGTTCCAGATTGAATTTGATTTGATTGAACCCTGACGCGGCCTTCAAACTCTCGGGCGCGCGAACAACCGAAAAAAAGGGTCGAGGTTGTTTGGTGGGGTGCGTGAGAAGCAAGTCTCACAGCAAACGCCTCGGCCTCCGAGGGGGCCGAAATTCCTAGTTTCCACAAGGGCCTAGAAGGCTTGACTCAGTGGTACGGCTGCAAAGCTGTACCCTCAATCAAGCCCACGAGTGGGCTTGTGGGTTTTATGCCGAGTTACCTGGTTGACGTATGTAAACCCAGATTGGATTTTGGCGTCAAACACGTACCCAAGCAGCTCGAAGGGTCTTGGTTTGTTCACGAAGCAGGGCACGATCCACTGTGGGATCGAGCTTGATAACTTGAAGGTTATCAATCTCGTTTGCAATTTCCTGACCATACAAAGCCACACAGACTCGAATGTAAATTCTTCGTCATCGCCACCGGTTGCAACACTTGATTTCTCTTGTGGTGCTGGTGGTGCCGATGGCGGTGTCTGCAGCGAGCCTGCTGTCGATTGATCAACAGCAGGCTGCGCTGGCGGCGCGGCGGGTACATTTCTGGACCGTGCAGCCTCCTCATCGATGGGGTCGGGCTCAGCGTTTTGAGGCGGGGTTTTCGGCAGCTCTTCTTGCGAAGATTTGAATGTCGTGCAACTTTGCGCGAAAGCTCAGTCACGACCTTCCCGTAGGCCACATAAGGTGCCATATAGATCTGATTGATCCAGATGGTGCCTTGGTACTCCCCTTCCTCGAATTGATCGAGCATGGGGTCTTTCACTTTGAACTCACCAAACTCGGTGATCAGGTCTGCAACGCAGAATCGACCGTTACGAGAGTGAATGGACTTGATCAGCAAGGTGCCGTTGGTTTTTAGCATGGTAGTAGCTCCAGTAGAAAAAGCCAGGAACCACACACAGCACCATGCTGGGAATGATTTCCCAGCAGGATAAAAAGTTGATGACGGTACGCGTTTGAATGCACACAGTCTAGAATTGGAATGCACTTCTAGCCGAACGTAGAACACATCCAGATTGCTCTGGATGTGGCTACGGGCTTGAAAGCAAGTGACGGGCTTCCGACCCTTCACGATGCGATGCGCAGCATGTCTTTCATGTTCCACCAGCGAGGCTTCACCATGCTGCTCATGCACTTGACTTCGCAATTTACAGGAACTTTAGACGCAGCCTTGGGAGCTTTGTCGTGCATGTTTCAAAAGTTGACATGCCTCATATGCCGACTTGTGCGATGTCGGCGAACGCTTGGAGACTTGATTGTAATGTCAGCAAGTGATTGCGAACGTTCACGGCAGGAAACCCATACAAACATGGATAGATCGTTCCTGTCGTCAAAACTCACACAAGAAAAAACCACCGCTAAAAAAGCGGAGTGGTTTTCTTGGATTTCATATCAATAGCTGACTGCCATTTCACGACTGGGACGCGCAGATCCTTGACCTGGTGCGTACCCTCTTCGCGACGCCTGGAATTGCTGGGCTTGATGAGGCCGCGCAGGTACTTCTGGTACCGGTGCAAACTCATTGTCCTGACTTCCAGTGCCGATGCCTTCGTCGTGCTGTTCGGGTTGTTGACCACCATCATCCTGCTCTGATTCAGAAGCAGGTGCCCGGCGATACACCTCCACACCATCAACTTTGGCCATGTTGATTTGCAGCAAACGCCCCTTTATGTTCGCTGCAGCTTCAACCTGCCCAGTCTTGCGACCGGACTTGTCTTTCATCTCACGCTCGTAAACATTCACATAGATGTCAGATGCCTTGAATGCGACGATTACCTTACGGTTTTCGTCGACATCATGACCCAGTTTGTCAACCAGATCGATGGCTTCTTGGCCAGACACACGCACATCAAAGTACGTGTATTGAACATCATCTGAATTGCCTCGCAGCGCGCCTATGGTGCATGCCAAAATGGTTGGGCCTTGCGGCCTCCACTTTTGGTTTCAACCCAGCGCACGCGTGAGAGATAACCGAGACCTGACATGCAGGTTGAATAGTCGTTGGCGTTAGAACGAGGAAGAGTTAGTACGTGCATTCATTTTGGATTCCTTCTTTGAAAATAAAAAAGGGAACCCAAGACGCCCACCCCACAGCAAAGCTGTTGGTTGGAATGCTTGAATTCCCAACCGGGTTAAAAGACAAAACTCTGGGCTAAACCTTAGGAGCCTAGCCGTGTCAGTTTTCAAGAGTTGACTGACAGCGTGGTGCTCAAAGAGCGAACTACGGGAGAAACTTTAGCGATCTT
>JADJNC010000050.1 GCA_016709335.1 Candidatus Propionivibrio dominans
TAACCATTTGGGATAACTGGGATAACAAAATTACAAAATGGGTAGAGACAATACACGGCGCAAGATTTCATAGACGCAATTCCAGGCACTGGCGGCATTGTCAGCGCCATAGCGCGCAAGGTCGGCTGCGAATGGAATACGGTAAAAAAGTGGCTCGACAACTATCCGACCGTCAAGCAGGCATACGATAACGAGTGCGAGTCATTGCTCGATCTTGCCGGAAACAACTGTGCCGCGAAACATAAAAGACGGCGATACGGCGGATGCTAAATGGTATCTGGACGAAGAAAGGCAAGCATCGAGGCTATAGCGACCGCATGGAATTGACCGGGGCAGACGGCGGCGATTTGCCTATTGTTATCCTTAGACCTGGAATGTTGGACGATCTCAAAGCATAATGGCTACTATCGGGATTACTGAGGATGCGCCCAGACTGCATGGTGGCGCGCTCGAATTTTGGCAGGCGAAAGACCATGAAATCATCCTCAGCGGTCCGTATGAAACCGGGAAAACTTTTGCCGCACTTTATAAGTTGCACGCCTTATTGTCACTGTATAAAAATGCTTCCGCTTTGATGGTGCGCAAAACGTACAGGAGTCTGCGCACATCTGCAATGGCTACGTATGAGCGAAAAGTGCTGGTCGTGCCTCCATCCCACCCGAAAAGTGCGATCAAACCATACGGCGGGGAAGCGCCAGACTTCTACCAGTATCCGAACGGCTCACGATTGAATGTCGGCGGTATGGATAATGCAGACAAGTTTCTATCAGCGGAGTTTGATTTTATCTATGTCAACCAGGCCGAAGAACTTTTTTTGGATGATTGGGAGAAACTTGCAGGCCGTGCCACGGGCGCGCGGGCAATGCGCCTTTTTCGCAGATTATGGGCGATTGCAATCCAGGATCATCGACGCACTGGATTAAGCAAAGGGAATCCCTCCGCTTGCTGGAAAGCCGTCATGCTGACAACCCTATGCTTTACGATCAGGACAAATCGGACTGGACAGCGCAGGGCAGGCGGACGTTATCTATTTTGGACAGTCTAACGGGCGTTCGGTATAAGCGCGGTCGGCTCGGTCTGTGGGGTTGCCGCCGAGGGGCAGGTATACGAATTTGATCCGGCCATTCACAACACAGCATGGGACAGACAGTACGACCAACGTCCTCGATACCGGGCTATTGATTTTGGGTATAACAATCCGTTTGTCTGTCAGTGGTACGTGGAAGATTTTGACGGGCGACTAATCATGTATCGGCAAATATATATGACGGGGCGAACAGTCCGACGCCATGCGGAACAAATCAATCAATTGTCTGCTGGCGAGAAAATCATTGCAACCATTTGTGATCATGATGCAGAGGACAGAGCCACGCTAGAGGAGAATGGGATACCGACGGTTGCGGCTGACAAACGAATATCTGTTGGGATCGAAAAGGTTCAAGAACGTCTAGCAAAGTCAGGCGATGGAAAGCCCCGCTTAATGTTTGCGCTCGATTCCCTGGTTGAGGTGGACAACTCCCTGCGGGATCGCTTCCAGCCAATCAGCACGGAAGAAGAATTTGCGATGTACACCTATCCCGCTGGCGAGGAAGGTAAAATCACAAAAGAAGCGCCGACGGACCTTTATAATCACGGTATGGATGCATTGCGCTATATGATTATGTTCCATGCCAGCGCCGGACGCCCGCGCAAACGGGCAACGGTGAGGGAATACTGATGACCTACACCGTACACAACGGCGATTGTCTGGAGGTCATGCGCACAATGGCAGACAACAGCATCGACGCCATTGTTACCGATCCACCGTATGGGTTATCCAAGGGCGATTCCATGCAGGGCATTTCGGATCGTGTCTACAATGCTTTGTTTAAGGTCGGATTCCCACAACTCTACGAGTGGCACGCCGAGAAGATTCAAGGCTTCGACCTTTTTGGCGTAACGGGTGACGGTGCGTTTCTGGGAGTCGTAAACGGGGCCATCGGGGTAAACTCTGGGGTCAGCATGCCAGAAAGTGCCATTCACTTCGACAGCGATTCGGTCGTCAATGAAGAAATCAATAATGGCGATGTAGCGTCCGGTCTTGGGGTTCCTAATTTTGACTTGTCGGTCAAAGGAAATTCCCAGTTTGGTCAGTTCCTTGGCAACTTCATTCTCAAGTTTGGAAACGTGGAAGCCTTCAGTGCGTCGGGAAATGTGCCGAATGGTTGCTTGGCGGAGGCGTTCCTTGGTGGCTTCGCTGTGCCCATCTTTGCCGAGTCGCCGTCTGGTTTTCCATGCTTTGATTGCGCCGGGGCGTCTATCGTATTCGGTAATACTGTAAGGGTTGACTACGATTCGGCCCGTAAGTCCTGCGCCACGTCCAATGTAGTGACATTCTCTGGAACAGTAAATTCCTTGATGCTTAGATTTGACCTGAGCGGGACTCCGGTAGAACTTCTTGCCACACGTAGAGCAAACGAACTCGCTACTTTTGGTCAGATTCTTGGAGCGCAACTCGTAAGAGCATTTCCGGCTGCAAGTGGTTTGGCGTCCAAAGCGGAGCCTCGTCGGGTCAGCTTCGTAAGTGTTGCCGCAGACGGGACACGTTCTAATTACTGGTTCCATTTGTGGGTTCCTTCATCTGTTGACATTGCGTCCATTATACCACGTGGCGGGTTTATGGGCAAAGACTGGGATTCAATTTTGCCAGACCCGCAAATTTGGCGGGAGGCGCTGCGGGTGCTGAAACCGGGCGGTCATCTGCTGGCGTTCGGCGGGACTCGCACTTATCACCGGATGGCCGTCAACATCGAGGATGCAGGTTTCGAGATTCGTGACCAGATTCAATGGCTGTACGGGAGCGGCTTTCCGAAATCGCACGACGTGAGCAAGGCCATTGATAAGGCGGCGGGCGTAGAGCCTATACAGACAGGAATGACCAAACGGGCAAGCATACAGCGCAATGGCACGGGCGAAACATGGGATCGGGGCGCTTTCGCCTCACATCCAGAACATACAAAACAGGTTTCCGTCACCGCCCCAGCCACGCCGGACGCCGCCCGTTGGAACGGTTTCGGCACGGCGCTCAAGCCCGCCAACGAGCCTATATGCATGGCACGCAAGCCGCTGACCGGAACCGTTGCGGCGAACGTGCTGGAGTGGGGGACAGGTGCGATCAACGTGGACGGTTGTCGGGTGGGGACGGAAGAAATAATCAACAAGCCGGCCTCATCGCTTGGCAATGGGCTAACAATGGCAGGCGGTATTGCGCAAATAGGTAGAAAAGGAACCGTAAGTCTCGGTCGCTGGCCGGCGAACGTCATTCACGACGGCAGCGCCGAGGTGGTGGGGTTGTTTCCGGAGACAGGGCCAAGCAAGGCGGCGAATCGTGGGCGTGGTTATGGCGACGGCATATTTACAAACGATTGCGACTATACCGGTACGATTCGAGGATACGACGATCTAGGTGGTAGCGCCGCCCGCTTTTTCTACACGGCGAAAGCGAGCAAGGCCGAACGGGATGCCGGGCTTGATGGGTTGCCGACAAAGCAGCGTGGCGGCAATCGCCCCAATAGCATGGATGCTTCTAGCAAGTTTCCAGATCACGATCATCGCATCATGGGCGGCAACCATCACCCAACCGTAAAGCCCGTTGCCCTCATGCGCTACCTGTGCCGACTCATCACGCCGCCGGGCGGAACCGTGCTAGACCCGTTCTGCGGTTCAGGCTCTACCGGCGTGGCGGCGATGCAAGAGGGATTCCGGTTTATCGGGATCGAGCGTGATGCCGAGTACATCGAGATTGCGCAATTGCGCATTGCACATGCAGTAGCAGACCAGGCTTTCGGGCTTTTCAGCCTGGAAAATGAGGTGGACTGATGATTGATATAACTCAATTGACGCCGGCAGAACTAGAACGCTTTATCCACATGCAAGCCATTGTTGACAGGCAGGCTTCGGCGGCGGCGCAAGTGCGTGCGCTGCGCGCCTACTATGCTGGCGATCATCCAACGATGCTCACCCAGCGGCAACAGGAATTTTTGGGGCCGTTGGTCGAGGGCAGGCAATTCACCTTCTCGCATAACCTGGTGCGCAGTGTTGTTGACACGCTGCGTGAGCGTTTGGATTTGTCCGGCTTCACCGTCAATGGGGCCGGCATAGATGACGCTGATATCGAAGATGCGCCAGAACCGGCGGCGCACCTGCAGCGCTTGTTCTGGCGCTGGTGGGCAGGGAATCAAATTGATTCTCAGCAAATCACAATTTACCGGCGTGCCTTGCGGGACGGAAAAAGCTACATCATTGTCGATTGGGACGGCCAGAAGGGGATGCCTCGCTTCACATTGCACAGCCTCGACGCCGGCGACGTTGAACCGGGGATCATGCTGCATCACGATCCGGAGGATCATAACCGGATTCTGTATGCGACGAGATATTTCTATACGTTCGATCCGTTGAATCCAGGAAGGACAGGCGTCCAGCGTAAGACGATTTACTTGCCGGGGGAAATCCGCAAGTACATCCAGGGCAAGGCGGGACAATGGGATGCCTACATGGACAGCGGCGATCTATCCTGGCCGCTCAGCTGGGTAGATGCTCAGGGGAGCACCGCTTGGTATTCCAGTAATTGAGTTTGAAACCCCGGCGGTTCTGAAATGGATCAGATCATCGGGCTACAGAATGCGCTCAACAAAAACCTGGCTGGATTTGATAGCGGCGGCTGACACGAGCGGCTTCCCCGCTGATTGCTGGCTGAATACACGACAGAAGGCGGATTCAACCCTATCGCCGACGATGCCAACATCGAAGGCGACGACGAGTTGCATATCAGCCCAGCGCGCGTCATCCAGGTAGATAATGCGCGTGTCCATCGCCTTGAGGCTGCGAATCTTCTACCGATGATTGAAACGAAAGAGGCGTTCGTGCAGGCGATCGCCGGAGTTAGTCGGATACCAGTCTATTACTTGCAACCGGTTGGCGGCGCAGAAGTGCCAAGCGGCGAGGCGCTCAAACAGTTAGAGTCCGGCCTGGTCAAGCGAGTCCAGGAGCGCCAGCTTGTTTTCGGCCAGGCGTGGGCGGATGCGATGGAAATCGCTTACAATATCGCCAAAACTTTTGGTGCTGGCCTGCCGGAAGTCGAACCGTTGAACATTCAGGCGCAATGGACGGATGCCAACGTGCGCAACGAATTGCAGCAGGCGCAGGTAGCGGAAGCGTACAAGCGGCTGGGCGTGCCGGATGACGTCGTATGGACGACATTGGGGTTCACGCCGACCGACATTGCCGGATTCAAGGGACAGGCGAGACGAGAGGAAGCGGTGACAGTGGCAGCCATTGCAGGTGAATTGCGCCGTGCAGGTCTGGCAGCGCAGCGACCGGCGGATAGCACGCCACCCGTACAACAGAATGGAGGGATATTGTGAGCGAACCGATTCGATTGTTTCGTGGCGGGCAAGAGATCATCATCACGGCGCCGTCACAGGTGCAACTGCTGATTCGTGAGGGCTGGAGTGTGACGGCAGAGGACGACGTTCCATTCGACATCGAGGAGCCAGAGGAGCCAGAGCCAGAAGAACCGGTCAAGTCAAAGCGTGGCAGGCCAAAGGCGAAGGCGCAAAAGTGAACGAACTAAACCAAGTGCGCTTTGAGTGCTTTTCCAAGGCGCTCGAAAACCCTGTATCACGGTCTTTGTCAATGGCGTTGAGGTGATGAACGTGCGGAAACGCCACCGGTTGAAACGAAAGGCAAAGGCGTACAACTCGTTACCTTGGAGTTTTT
>JADJNC010000051.1 GCA_016709335.1 Candidatus Propionivibrio dominans
AAATGATCAAAGATTACCTGAGAAAGTTCATGTTCCAACAGCCCGGACTCTCCGTAACTCCTCTGCTGGAAGCAGGGCTGGTCTACGCTGGAGGGCCGAACAATACGTGGGCGCTGACCGAGTTGGGCGTGGAAATGCTCAACGGGGAGGGCGCAGAGCCGGCGGAAGATGTGGTCAACCACCCGGCGCACTACACCAAGGGCGGGATCGAGTGCATCGACGCTATACGCTCTGCGCTGACACCAGAGGAGTTCCGGGGGTACTGCAAGGGGAACGCCATCAAGTATTCGTGGCGCGAG
Source organism: Candidatus Propionivibrio dominans (assembly GCA_016709335.1). Taxonomy (GTDB): domain Bacteria; phylum Pseudomonadota; class Gammaproteobacteria; order Burkholderiales; family Rhodocyclaceae; genus Propionivibrio; species Propionivibrio dominans. The sequence continues at coordinate 300 of JADJNC010000051.1, forward strand.
CGACACAAGGGCGGCAACGAGGACTTGAAGAAAGCCTCGTGGTACCTGACAAAAATCAGTGAGGAGTAACACATGAGCGCAGAACGCAACACCCTGCGGGCGTTGATCGAAGCCTTCGACGACGGTCTGGAGATAGAGGTCGACCGGGGCAGCGGGTGGGAACCGTGGCAGGGGAACCACTACAACAAGTCTTGGGGGTTCCTCATCCACTACCCCGGCATGAAGGTTGGGTGTCAAACGTAGTTCAAACCAAGGAGTAACTCATGAATCGCAGAAGTTTTCTGAAAGCAATTACTGCAATGGTCGGCGCGGCAGCAGTGCCGACCGCACTTGTTGCGGCGTGCCAGATCGACGCACCGGTACCGAAAGACTGGAGCGTCGGGATTATCGACCGGGAAGGAGCCATACTTGCCCAAACAAACGTGGCCTCGCTTGACTGCGGAATGAACCTCTACGTCGAAAAAACCGGGGTAGCAGCGTCTATTTTCGTTGAAGGGGGAGACTTGCCGGGCCGAGTAGTCGGCCCCATTCTGATGACAGCCAACTGTATATGCGCAGGAGACAGGGTGTGTATAACCTCGCTCAACCTATCTATGGAGTAACGCATGGAACACAATATCAGCAGGGCACAGATGGACGAGATTCTTCGCCGGTACGTCGAGGCGACGAGCAACGGCATCTTCACCACGGCGGACGTCATGCTCGCCACGGCGGAGTATCTCGGGCGCATCATCGTCGGAATGTCCGACACTCCCATCGCCGGGATGCAGGCCGCACAGGTAGCGAGTGACTACCTCGTCAACACCGTCAAGGCAGGCATGACGGCGAAGGGGTTCAACATGGGAGGGCACTGATATGGCATACTTAACCGCGACGGCGATGAACCTACGCCGCCAACAGGAGCGTTTTACAAACCTGCCTCCACCGAATGTTTCGTGGCAAATGCCATCGCCGTTCGATGATGAGATCGACACCCAGCTGCGCAGGCTGATGGCAGAACAGCACGAGATTCAAAAAATGGCGCGAGCGACGACCGGCACCGTTACGGTGCCTACCAGCATCAGCAGGCACAACACGAGGCTGCTGCTATGTCATCCTTAGTCGCGTCAGTTAGCGTTCGTCAGTTAATGGACGCCGACGTCTCTTGGAACGATGTGTGGCGCTGCTGCCACGATCAGTTTGGTAGCGCACTGTCGTTTCGGCACAACACCATTACGAATGAAGTCCAGTTTTACACCGAGTCCCCCGAGCGGGTATTTAAGAGGTCGGACACAATACCGACGCTGCGTTTGCAGGGGAGCAGGAACACTATCACCGTGTTGTTGCTAGCCCCGTTCGTTCAGCCGCCTTACGCGTACATGACCGACACAACGCCAGAAACAAAAGTTGTACCAACCCGCAGCAAAAAGCTGCTTTTAACATAGGAGATGTACCATGTCTTTTCAAATCAAGTCGTTCAAGGAACTCATCAGCATGACCAAGGAAAAGCTGGAGGAGTCGATGATTCCCCTGCGTGTCCGTTCCGCCAAGGCCAAGGCCGAGGGGATCAAGGTCGAAATCGAAACCCGCATGCTCGATCTGGAGGCCAAGATCAACACCGCGTGCGCCGACAAGAGCATCGACTTCAATCGGATCGTCGACCTGATGGATGACTACGCGCTGGCAGAACGGCAGCTTGCGCAAGTGAACAAGGTCGTTGAAGGGCTGTTCCCCGCCGAGTAGCAACACCAACCCCGCCCCCGTGGCGGGGTTTACCTTTTGGAGATGCAATGAAAACAGAACTGGTCGTAGGTGACTTCGAGACGTACTGGAACGACACGCACAGCTTGAGCAAGATGTCCGCACTGGAGTATGTGATGTCACCGAAGACTGAACTCATCAGTCTCGCGCTCAAGAAAGAAGGCAAGGCAGTATGCTGGTTCGGTGAGAAGAACATACGCGAAGGCGTCAGCCGGATTGATTGGTCGAACAAGCTGCTCGTGGCGCACAACAACTCAGAGTTCGACGCGCTGATCTTCGCGTTCCGGCTCGGCATCAAGCCGAGGATGTGGGGCTGCACCCTGGCAATGGCGCGACCCATTCACGCGAAGGACGTGGGCGTATCGCTTGCGGCACTCGTGGAGCATTACGGGTTGGGCAAGAAGGACTCGACGGCGCTGCTCGCCACCAAAGGCAAGCACCTGAAGGACTTCACGCCAAACGAAATGATGGCGATGCGTACGTACAACATGACGGACACGGAACAGTGCTACAACCTGTTCTACAAGCTGCTGGCACAGACGCCGAAGTCGGAGATGCAGATCATCGACGCCACGATACGCATGCTGGTGGAGCCTCAGTTCGTTGTCGATGAGCCACTGCTGACCAAGACGCTCGTACTGGAGCAGGAGCACAAACGCGACATGCTGATAAGCCTCGCAGTCAAGCTCGGCGTCGGGTCGGTCGAAGACGTGCGCAAGACGCTGGCCAGTGCGCCCAAGTTCGCTGCACTTCTCAGGGACAACGACGTGCCTGTCCCGATGAAGCTGAACCCGAAAGGGAAGTCGATACCCGCCCTCGCCAAGACGGACGAGGGCTTCATCGCGTTGACCGAACACGAGAACGATCTGGTCGCTGCGGCAGCGAACACGCGCCTCGGGGTGAAGTCGACCCAATTAGAGACGCGGATCGGCAAGTTCCTTGACGCCGCGCACCACTGCAACGGACGCCTTCCTGTGCCGATCAAGTACTACGGGGCAGACACAACCGGGCGATGGTCCGGGTTCTGGTACAACCTGCAGAACCTGCCGCGCATCCTGCGCAGCGCACCGAAGTTGTCTGACGCCCTGCGCTACAGCCTCATGGCCCCGCCGGGGTACAAGGTGGTGGTCGCCGACTTGAGCGGCATCGAGCTGCGAGTTAACCTGACCCTGTGGCGCGTGCCGTACGCGATGGCGATGCTGGCCGCAGACCCGGAAGCCGACCTGTACAAACCGCTGGCGTCCGAAGTACTCGGCGTCCCCATCGAGGACATGCCGAAGATGGTGCGACAGGCGGGCAAAGCCATGCACCTCGGTTGCGGGTTCGGGCTACGGAGCGAAGAGAAGTACATCGCCGTAGCGAAGCAGATGGCGCAGATCGTCGTGTCCTTCGATGACGCAACGAAGCATATCCTCGGGTACCGCGAGAAGCACCCCGAAGTCGTACAAGGGTGGAAGACGTGCCACCGCGCGCTGGACTACATCTACTCCGGCAACGAAGCGCAGATTGACTCGTGGGGGCTGTGCCACACCAGCAAGGACGGCATCGTCACGCCGAAGGGCGTTATCCGCTACCCCGATCTGCGCAAGGAAGTGAATGAAGATAACGGCAAGGTGGAGTGGGTCTACGGCACCGGTCGGAAGAAGGCCAGGATATACGCAGGGAAGGTGGACGAGAACATCGTACAGCACTTGGCCCGCCACGTACTGTCCGACAACATGATCGAGGTCCGCCGGCAAACCGGCTACTGGCCGGTGCATACCGTCCACGACGAACTGATCTACATCGCGCCGGAGGACGAGGCCGGAGAACTTCTGGACACCGTGCAAGCCGTGATGCGCGTACCTCCCGTCTGGTGGCCGGAACTTGTGGTCGGGGAACGACACAGGAGAGCAAAAAAGGGAAAAATGGTGGGAATATGTTGTCAAAAGAGCAGGGGAAATGGGGTGCAGGGGAGGAACGCGGAACAAAACGGAACACGGGGTACCCCCGAGGGAGAAGGGGGGGGCGGCCGCCGCCCCCCGCGGGGGGGGGCGGGGGGGGGGGGGGGGGCGGGGGGGGGGGGGGGGGGGGGGGGGGGGGGGGGGGGGGGGGGGGGGGGGGGGGGGGGGGGGGGGGGGGGAGCATCGGCGACAACTATGGCGAGGCCAAGTAGTTCCTGTATAATGATGGACGACAAAACATCAAGGAGATGACGTGAAAATGCCCCCCGTATCCCACTCTGGACTGAGCAAGTTCGAGACGTGTCCGAGGCAGTACTACCTGACCAAGGTGGCAAAGACCGTCGTCGAACCGGCGACTGTGCATACGGATTGGGGTAACGTGGTTCACAAGGCGTTGGAAGACCGCATCATGCGCGGCACACCGCTGCCGGAGGGGATGGATCAGTATGAACCCATCGTCCTGAAACTTCTCGGCAAGCGGGCAACTGTTGCGGCGGAGCAGAAGTTAGCGCTCACTCGCAACATGGAGGAGACCTACTGGGACGACCCGGACGCATGGGTTCGCGCCATCCTTGACGTCGTGGTGGACGGGGGCAAGTCGGTGTACCTAGCCGACTGGAAGACGGGCAAGGTGAAGTACGACCACGACCAGCTCGACATGTGCTCGCTGATCTACATGGCGGCACGCCCCGAGGTGCAGAAGGTCAAGTCGAGCTACATCTGGCTGAAGTTCGGCAAGGTGACGACGGACGAGATGCGCCGAGAGGACACACCGAAAGCGTGGGAAAAACTGATCGGGCGTATTGCCAAGCTGGAAGAAGCGTACGAAACTGACGTCTGGCTCCCGAAGACGTCGGGGTTGTGCCGTGGGTGGTGCCCTGCTGGCAGGGCGAACTGTCCGCACTGGGAACCGAAACGACAATAGGAGAATGAAGATGCGCATCACGCACTACAGACATATGACCGACGACGAGCTGATGACGTTCGCGCGAACACGCGCAGAGACACCACTCGAAGTCGAGCTGCTGAACCGCCTCGAAACCAAGATGTACGGCGGGTTTGCCAAAAGCACCGAAGGCCAGATGGAGATCGTCTTCGGGAAGGAGTTCACATGACCTCTTTGCAGACAGAACTCGCTTCCCTGCGAGCTGAAAATATGGAGTTAAAGAACAACGTCACAATATGCGTTGTTCGTATGGGTGAACTGCACAAGCAGGTGACGCTGCTACGTGGGCATCTTTTAGCAATCCGTAAAAACGCAATTAAACGCGACAGGTATTGGGTTGAAAACATGGCCGATCAAGCACTAACCGCCACGGAGCCGAAGGGGAAATGAAATGAGCGTAATGAATGACATGCTGGAAAACGAGCATCGACTAAGACAAGAGATTCGGTCCTTGATCGACCAAATCACAGCCCAGAACAACCAAAACGAGTCTTTGGAGGCGGAGATCATGGCCCTGCGCCAGCAGGTGACGCTGCTGCGGGATGGGCTTAACGACGCAGTAGCAGCCCTCGAACATCGGTGGGAAGTTATCGCCAATCGTGCGGCCCCGATCATGGAATCAGTAATTGATGCCGCGCATACGAAAGGTATTAAAGCACTCGCCGCCACGCAGCCAAAGGAGTTTACATGACCCCGGAAGGCGCTGTAAAGGAAGGCGTTAAAAAGCTCCTGAAGTCCAGAGGCATATGGTATTACCTACCGGTGAGCAACGGGATGGGGCAACACGGCATCCCTGACTTCATCTGCTGTGTGCCTCCGATTGGCAAGTTCCTCGCCATCGAGACCAAGGCACCGGGACGCATAAACACCGTCACTCCGCTGCAGGAGCGCGCAATCGGGAACATTCGATCTGCGCATGGATGGCCATAGTCATCGACGATGTCTCGCAACTGGTCAGTTTTCTGGATGGAGATGGGGTATGTCCGACGAAGTAGATGTATCAAACGACAAATGGGACTGGTTCGTGTCGATGCAGGTCCGCAGCGCACAGCACCGCACTGCGGAGGCGGAGGCCACCGGGGAGTGTCTTTTCTGTTCCGAAGAACTCCCCGAAGGTCGCCGCTGGTGCGACGCAGACTGTCGGGATGGTTGGCAAAAAATGAAAGGAAAGTAATGAAATCGAGCAAACAGAAACTGGCGTATCAAGCCGAGTACCAGAAGCGCCCGGAGAATGTGGAGAAGCGCGTGGACCGCAACCGTGTTCGCCGGCAGGCACTCGCCGCAGGCATCGTCAAGAAGGGCGACGGCACCGAGATCGACCGCAAAGGTGCCTCTCGACAAGGGCGGCAGCGATGCCAAGGGCAACACGCGGGTCACGACCGCTGCCGAGAATCGTGCGTGGCGTGGGCGGCAACCGGAGATGTATGGGAAGGGGAAGAAATGGGCGAGACGAAAAAACTTCCGGAGCGCCTAACTCGTCAGCTCACGGCCAAGGACGTCGACGACGCCAAAGACGTGGCGTATGCTCTCCTGACAAAGCGCGGCCATATGAAAGGCGGGGAGCTGACCCCCGCTGGCAAGAAACGCGAAGCGATGGGCGCAGAGGGCCGAGCCAAGGACCGTGCAGTAAAGCGTAGCGGCGGCGCACCGAGCGACTACACGTACGACGCC
>JADJNC010000052.1 GCA_016709335.1 Candidatus Propionivibrio dominans
TTTTTATTGTTGTCGACGGCGGCCTGCGTGCTGGCGATTACCGCGCCCTTGAGGTCGGTATCGCCTTTGACCTGGACCTGGAAGCCGCCATCGCCGGCTTTGAGACCGGATTGTTCGGCAACGCTGGCGAAGTCGCTGTTCACCTTGCTCTGGCTGGCACTGACGCTGCCACTCACCTTGCCCGGGCCGACCGAGAGGCTGAAGCCGGCACTTTGTTGTTTGCTGTTGTAATAGCTGATGTCTTGCAGGCTTTCGATCAGCAGCTTGCCCTGGCCTGAAGTGCCGACCTTGGCGATGACCTGCTGGCCGCTGGCCACTGCTCCGCGCAGCGTGGTATCGCCGCCCGCGTCCAGCGTCAGGATCTGGGCCGGCCTCGACGCGGCTGTTGCTCCAGGTGGTATCCGATCCGTCGGCCTTGCCGCGCCCGCCACTGGCGCCGACGTTGAAGAGCAGGCCGTCGGTGCCGACCGAGAAGCCGACGCTGGCGCTGCTGCTCTTGCTGGTGCTGTTCTGCGTTGCGGTGTTAGCCGCAGCGAGCAGTCTGATCTCGTCGTCGGCCCTGAGCGTGATGTTGTTGACCGCGGCAAGGCGTGAACCCTGCACGGTGAGATCGCTGTCCGGCCCGGCGCCGCGGGCGGTGAGACGGATGTCCTGACCGGCGATCAGATTCGAGCCGGCGGCGCTGTCGCTGGTTTGCGTCGTCTTGCTGCTGCTCTTGGAGCTGCCGATGCTGATGCTCAGGTTCACGCCACCGATCTGCTCGGCGGCGGTGGCGTCGCGGGTGATGGCGTTGCCGTCAGCATCGAATTTTCCGGTGTCGATCTGGTTGGCCTGACCGTTGATCGTTCTGCCCTGACCTGTCTTGATGGCGTCGAGGGCATTTTTAGCCGAGAGTGCGCTGCTGGCTGCCGCCAGCACCTGCATGCGCGAGTCTTTGGTGTCGCCCGCCGCCTGGCTCATCTGCTGCGCGGTCTGCACGGCGGTGATGATCGGGCTGGTGATGGCGATGCTCAGGCCGGATTGCTTGGCCTTGCTTTCGAAGATGCTGCTGCGCGTCTCGCGGGCCTCGACAATGTCCAGCGTTTTTGCGCTGATGTCGATACTGCCTTGCGGCGTGATGACGTCGCTGCCAACTTGCCGGTAGGCGTTGCCAGCCTGCATGAGAACATTGCCCTCGGTGCTGCCGATGGTGCTGGCGATCACCGAGTTGCCCCAGCTTTTCTGGTCGGTGCTCAACTGCTTGCTGCCGAGGGTGAAGCCGGCGCCACCGGAGGTGAACAGACCGGACGTTTTCTCGCTCCTGAAGTGAGTTTCGTTGTAGGTTTCGCTGGCCGATTCGAGGAACAGGTTGTGGCCGGCGATGAGCGTGGTGTCACGGGTAGCCACGACGTTGCTGCCCGCGATCCGTAGGTCATTGCCGGCCAGCAGGGCAGTGCTGTCGCCGCTGAAGGTGCTGGCCAGGGCGGTGGTTTCGCTCAGCGTGTCGCGACGGACTTTGGTCGTGGAACTCAGGAAACCGCTCTTTGTGCTCTTGCGCTGGTAGTCCATGTCATGGGTGGCTTCACCGGCGTCGATGTTGATGTCGTGACCGGCACGTACGGCAAGCGCACCTTCGCTGCTGGTCACATTGGCGGCCCGGGCGTTCAGGTCGTTTTCGGCCTCCAGGCGCAAGTCGCCGCCGGTCTGGAGGGTGCTGCCGACTTCGGTGCTTCTCGCTTCGCTGCGCCGTGTCTGTTTGCCCGTAGTATTGGCGAGGCTGGTTTCGCGTACGCTGCCCAGATCGAGCGTGTTACCGGCAATGAGCGTGGTTCGGCCGTCCGCAGCGGCGTTGCTGATGCGGGCGGCGAGCAAGCTCATGTCATTCCCGGCGCTGGCGACGAGCGTGCCGCCTGAGCCGGTGACGTAAAGCCCGGCGACGCGGTCGATAACCGTACGCTTGACGGTATTGGCACTGCCGTTCTGGCGGTAGTCCAGATCGACGGTTCGGCTGGCCAGGGTGAGGTCGCGACCGGCCGTGGCCAGCAGACGATCCTGCGCTTCGATCACGCCACCGATGCTGGAGAGATCGCTGCGTGCGGCAAGCAGGGCGTCCTGCCCGCTGATGCGTCCGCCCAGGTTCCTGATGTTCTCGGCGGTGAGCGCAACGATCTGCCGGCCGGCAATGTTGCCGCTGTTGGTGAGGTCGCTGGCCAAACTGAACTGGATGTCGTTGCCGACGAGCAGAACACCGGAAGGCGCCAGGTCGCCGTCCCTGAGCCGGGCATAGACTTGCGGGACGAGGGCTTTGCGGGTCTGGCTGTTGGCCAGGGTCACGTCTTTTTCGACGAGCCAGACGATGTCGGTGGTCAGCAATGCCATCTGTTCGGCGGTCAGCGCGATGCCGGGGATGAGGTTCCAGGCCTGGGCAACAGTGATGCCGGCATCCATCAGGGCGCGGTATTGGGCTTCGTCATTCTGATAATTGGCCAGATAGCGGCGGCCCGTGAGTTGGGCAACCTGTTCGTTGATCAGCCGCTGTTCGTAGAAACCGTCACCCAGGCGTTTCTGCAGGGTGTCCGGGTCGAGCGCGAGCGCCTGCAGCAGGTAGTCGCTGGTCAGCCACTGGCGGTAGCCGGCAAAGCGCGGGTCGGTTTCAATCAGGTAATGACCCGCCGGGCTGGGATTGCTGCGGAACAGGCTGTTGTCGGGCACCGTAGTGCTCGGAGTAACGGTGCGGATGACCGTTGCCGGGCCGCTGCCGCTGTTGGCGCTCACGGCGTTGACCTGGGTGAGCAGCGACATCGTTTGCCCGTTGCCGATAGCGGTGCTGGCGGCATTGGCCACCGTGGCGCCCTGGCTGACGCTGCCGGTGTTGAGTGCAAGGATCGTTGTGCCCGAAGGCGTAGTGATCGGGGCGGTATTCTGGCGCAGGGTCAGGTTGTCAATTCGCCCGCTATAGGTTCCAGTCAAGGTTCCGCCGGCGCTGATGATGGCCGGTACGGTGCCGGTAAGCGCACTGCTGCTGCTGGCAGTGATTGTGGTCCCATGGTCGCGATTCCCCCAGTGGATCAGGTGTTCGCTGTGAATCAGGTCGGTTTGCAGATAGAGTTCGGCGCCCTGGTTGGTGAGCGTGCTGCCGGTCAGGTTGAGGTTGCCGCCGGCCTCGATGCTGCTGTATTCGTTGACCAGATTCGTCGCGTTCAGGCTGGTTTGGCCACCGACCCGAATACTTGCCGCCGTCGCGTTGCTGGTGACAACATCCTGGTAGCGCGTTGTCTGGTCGGTGATATACGAGATGTACGTGCAACTCGGTGGATTGTCACAGCGCTGGCTGTACGCCGCCTGCGTGTCGAGAAAGTCACGCCTGACTCCGAAAGTGCTGCGTTTGTTGTTCAGGGTGCCGACATCGATCGACAGATTGCCAAGAGCTTCAATGCTGGCACTGATATTGTCGAGTGATCCGCCTGGCCGATGGCTTGATGGCTGGCATCCAGCGCGCCGCCGATGGCCAGGTCGCCGGCACTGAAGAGGAGCGCATGTTCACGGTTGTTGATGGTTTGTGCACCAATGTCGAGCCGCCCCGTGTTTTCTCGGGCGGCGATCACCGGGGCAACGCTGTTTTCTGCGTCGTTGTTCAGGGTGGTGGCGGCAATGGCAATATGGTCGCCGTAGATGCGGCCGCTGCCGAGGTTGTTGAGGGTGGGGGTGTCGATGAAGGTGTCGTGCCCGTCGATCAGGCCGCGATTGGTCAGGGTGTGGGCATCCCTGGCGATAAGACGCAGCGTGCCGGCCACGATTTCGCCACTGGCCTCGTTGTACAGGGTAGCGGCCGTCAGCCTGAGGCTGTTGCCGGCCTGCATCCGGGCGCGGTTGGTCAGTGTACCGGTGGTTTCAAGCGCAGCGTTGCCGCTGGCGGCAAACTGGCCGGTATGCGTGAAGTCGGAAATGAGTTTGACGCTCACGTCGCCCTGACCGAGTACCGATCCGTCGTCGCTCAGGCTGGCGCTGTCCAGGCTGAGTAACTGACCGCTGCTGTTGTCGATCTCGCTGGCGTTGAGTCTCACAGTCCGGCCTTCGATTCCCCGATCGAGACCCTGGGTGGAGCTGTTGACGATGCGCCCCGCTGTCATATCGAGGGTCTGGCCGGCCCGGATCAGGCTGGACGCGTTGTTGACCGTAGCGCCGATTTGCAGGCGGGTTGAGCCGAGTGCCTGAATCTGACCGCCCCGGTTGTCCAGGCTCGTACCGCTTATGCGGATATCCTGTTCGCTGCTCAGGCTGGCGCCGGCGGTGTTGGCGATGGCCGAACTGCTTATTTCGAGCATACCTTTGGCGCCAATGAAGCCGGCGACGTTGGCCAGGTCGCCTGTCGTGAGCGTCACGGTGTTCTGGCCAAGAATGCCGCCACTGGCGCCAGAGTTGGTATTGCTCAGCGTCTGGCCGTGGGTGTTGATGGTCAGCGCGCCGCTTGCCTGGATCAGGCCGAAGTCATTGGTCAGTGTTCCGCTGTGCAGTTCAAGCGTACCGGCACTGGACAGCGTGCCCCGGCTGTTGTCGAGCGCCTGCGAGCGGCTGTCGAGGCGCAGGTTTCTCCCGGTGATGATGCCATCGGTATTGCTCAGGCCGGTCCCGGCCAGGGTGATGTCCTGAGCCGCTTCGATGCGTCCGGCAGAGTTGGCAAGCCTGCCGGCACCCGCGTTGGCTGTCACATTGCCGTGAACCGAGCCCATCGTGCCCAGAGTGTTATCGAGGCTCGCAGAGTGCAGGTTCAGGTTGCCATTGGCGGCCAGCAGGCCCTGGGTGTTGTCGATACCCTGGCTGGCCGTGGCTTGAAGCGACTTTACTGCGGTGATCCGCCCCTGGCGGTTGCCTATAGACTGCGCGGCAAGCTGTACCTCGCCATCGGCGCCAATGAATCCGCCAGCATTTTCGAGCAGGCCGCTGGTGTTCAGGGTGAGATTGGCTCCGCCGCTGGCCGACAGGGTACCGCCCCGGTTATCGAGCCTACCAAGCGTCAGTGAAGTATGACCTTTGCTGGTCAGTGTGCCGTTGTCATTGAAGAAACCGCCGCTGGCATTGATCAATGTGTTCCCGGTTCCGGTCTGTGCAATTTCTCCGCCCTGGCTGGAGAGCGTCGCCACGTCGATGCGAATGAGCCTGGCGACAGCCGAGCCTGCATCGAGCATGAAGGAGCTCGCAACAAGGTCGAGCAGACCATTGCTGCCCAGGCTGCCGCGCGTGCTGGTGAACGTGTTGGCATGGATGTCGAGGCTTCCGTCGCCGGCATGCACGATGCTGCCCTCGGTGTTGTCGATGCCTGGCGCAGAGAGAATGAAGTTTCGGCCATTGCTGGCCAGCCGCCCCTGACTGTTGTTCAGCGTCCCCGCCAGGGCGATGGCGGTGTCGCCGCTCCCGGTTTGCACCAGTTCGCCGTGAACATTGGACATGTCGTGCGCGGCCAGTTGCAGGTTTTCTGCGCTGCTGCTGGCGTTGTCGTGCAGCAGGCTCTGCGCGGCGGTGGCGCTCAGGGTGCCGGTGGCGGCGAGTAGTGCGCGACGTGCGTCGAGATTCCCGTTCGCGGCGCTCAGGGTCAGGTTGCGGGAACTGCTCTGGCTGTTGGAGAGGTCAAGCGTGCTGCCGGTGATGAACTGATCGCCAGTGGAAAGGTTTTGTCCATGCAGTGCGACGTTCTCGCTGGCGCCGACGTCAAGACGAGCGCTGTTGCCGAAACTCCCGTCCGGGTTGATGCCGGCCCCCAGAACCGAACCCGCAGTACCACTGATGTGGCTACCCGCGCCGCTTGCTGAAAGCGTGGTGTTGCCCTGCGCAGCGATGACTCCACTGTTGTCAATGAGGCCACGCGTGGTGAGCACTGCATCGCCCTGCGCATAGACAGTGCCGCTATTGTCGATGCCGCGGCTGGCGTTGATTTGCGTCTGGCCTGCGCTGCCGATGCGGCCGCTGTTATGCAGTAGGCCATCAGCGGTGATGACGACTTCGCCGGCACTGGCGCCGATGTGGCCGGCGTTGCGCACGCCGACGCCGGCCTCGGTGCCGACCAGGACGATCTTGCCGGCATACATGCCGCCGAGCTGGGCGACATCGATGGCGAAAGCTGGAGTCGTTGCCGATGCATTTGACGCGATGGGTGTCGCCAGGGTGTGCTCGGCGTTCCACCCGGTTGCTGCCGGTGGTGATCCGCAGGCTGTTGGCCCAGAGGCCGGCATTGACTTCGACGGCACGGGCGATCAGGTCGGTGTGGCTGGCACGGCTGGTGTCCATGCCGGCGCCCTCAATGCGGATGCTGCCACCTTCGACGCGGTAGCCTTCGAGATTGCCGTTGTTGAAAATCGGGGTGCCGGTGGTGAGGGTGGCGCGGCTGGCGTTGATAAAACCGCAAGCGTTGCAGGTGATGCCAGTGGGATTGGCAATGATGACCTGGGCGCCGTTGCCGGCGACTTCGACATAGCCAAGTAACTGGCTGGGGTTGGCGGAGAAAATTTCGTTGAGGATGACACGGGCGCTGCCACCGGCCAGCCTGGGGTTGCCCTGTACCCAGCCACCGAGCCGGGTCTGCGCGTTGGTCGGCGAGTTGTTGAGAATCGCGCCGGGTTGCTGCACGTCGAACTGGCTGTAGCTGTTACGTGAGACGCCGGCCGCGCTGGGGGTCTGGATATTGACCAGGGGGATGCCGTTGGCTGCATTGAGGACGGTCGCTTGCTGAGTAGCCGGGGCATTGCGGTAGGCGACGATCTGGGCAAACGCTTCAGGAATGACGAGCAACAGCGCAACAAGAGCAAGCAGCAGGCCGAACACCAGGGGCTTGAGCCGAGCCGGTTGACGTGGCGGCCCCCCGATTCTCCTTCCTGACAGTCCTTGCTCAGTAGGTCCAGACGAGATTGAATCCAGCGACATTGTTTGCCGTTTTGAAGTTCTGCGGCTTTTGCAGCGGCCAGCCGGTAAAGACATCCCAGCTCAGGTCCCTGTAACCGCCGCGCAGGCCAAGAACGGCGCCGGTCAGTCGTTTGCCGACCAGCAGTTCGGCCGACGGGCCGCCAACCTGCCCATGATCGAGGCCGAGGTAGAGTTCCTGCCTGCTGTCGCCGAGTATCATTCCGAGGTCGTTGCGAATCAGCCAGCCGCGTTCGGCCATAAGGACGCTTTCGCCATCAAAGCCGCGCACGGTGTAACGCCCGCCGATTGAAAAACGATCCAGCGGCACGAGCGGCGTCCTGTTCCACTGCGCCCGCCAGGTGCCGAGGTAGCGCAGGCTTTGTCCGCCAAGCCGGAAGGGCAGGGTGAGCAAGGTTTCGGCCGTAATTATCGTGGGGCGCGCTGTTCCCGTGCCGAATGCCTCTTCGGGTGCCGGCAATGCGGAGAAGGCCCCGGTTCCTTGCCGATAGGCGAAGTTGAGATCGAGCGTGGCTTCGGCCATGAAGGTGTGATGCGTCAGTGCGGCCTCCCAGCCGGCCATGCGACGGCGCTGGACTTCGACTTCGGTGTCGTCGATGTAATTTCTGGAATTGATGAGGTAGCCGCGTAGCGACGCAATGGTCTTGCTCGAAGAATCGCGCAGGATCAGGCGCGACAGCCTGACTTCGTAGTTTTCGCTGGTGCCGCTGTAGATATAGGTCTGGCTGGCGCCGGCAACGGATTGGTAATAGCGGTAGGCGCTGGTGGTGGCGCCCAGCATCCAGTAACTCCAGGGCAGCGAGTAGTGCAGGGTGTTTCCGCGTGTTCCACGCTTGCCTGCCTGGCCACCGCCGAGGTCGTGATTGAAGCTGGCGTAAAAGAGGTCGTTGAGCGCCAGCAGGTGGTCTGCGGCAACGGTGATGCTGCCCTGATATTTGCCGGTACTGTCAAAGCCACCGTCATTGACGGCAAGCGTCAGGCGCAGCGGGAAGGCCTGTTTCCAGGCAATGACGAGATCGCTGGCGCCCGCTTCGTCGCCCGGTACGATCTGGATGTCGGCTTCGGCACTGGGCAGGCGCTTGAAGTTTTCCAGCGCCTGCTCGATGTCACGCAGATTGAGCAGGTCGCCCGGTCGGGCCGGAAGGGCATTCAATGCGTTGGCGCGGGTAGTGCTGTCGTCGGTGAAGCGGATGGCGCGGATGCGTCCCGGGATGACCGTCAGGGTAAGAATGCCACTACGCAGATCCTGCTCTTCGGCAAGTACTCGGGTGGTGACGTAACCGCGTGCGATGATGGCATTCTGGATTCGTCGCAGCACGAGATTGATGCCCTCGCTGCCCAGGCAACGCCCGGTGGCGGGATCGTCCGCCACGTCGGCTGCCGGCAAGGCCCAGTCGAAGGGCGGATCAGCGCTTTTGAGAATGATCTTGTGGATGATGAAGCAGGGTGTTTCGGATTCAGGCAGCCGCACGGCTTCGACCGGCACGGCGGACTGCAGGCGAACATCAGGTGTCTGTTCCTGTTGCTCGCGTAAGGCGCGCTCGCGTTCCTGCTGGCGTTGCAATTCCTGGGCGTTGATTTCGCCCGGTAAGGTTTGTGCCGTGGCTACCGGGCTCACCGATGAATGCAGCAGGAGGGTCAACAGATACCCCAGGCACGCCCCTGTTTTTCTGGCGAAGCGGATCGAACCAGCAAGCAGGATTGTGGTTTTTTCTGCGAAAACCGTACTCGGTCGCGGAAAGAAAATTCATGATCTGTTGGATGTGCAGGACGTGATGCCATAAATGCGTTACGTGTGGTGCAATGCCTGAATCGTGTCATGCTATAGGCATTCAATGTAAAAGACAACATTTCTGTACGTTTTTTTTCGCCTAAAAAGCCCATTAATTCAATTAGTTGATGAATGTAGTCGGGTATTCCAGAGCGTTTCCAGGCAACGCTTGCGGAATGCAAATCTCCTTGAATGCACTGAGCGAGAGGATCCATTGAGGTTCAGAGCGCGGAAAATCCTGCCAGGGGCAACAGGAACATGGCCGGATACGGCGCCTACCAGACCTCAGGCTGACTGAGCCGGTTTGCAGCCTGCTTCGCCATGACAACAGCTAAAGTGGCTTCAAACGCCGGGTACATTCCCTGAGCTTTTGTAGTTGCTCCGCTTTGCCGATGCCGTAGTGCAGGTCTGCGAAATGGCTGGCCGCTTCTCTCGTCAGGGCGCCCAGTTCGGGTCGCTCGCGCGCCACGCGCAAGGCGAAATCGAGCGGTCCTTCCCACGCTGCACGCACGATTCCCCGCCTGGCGAGCCGCTTGCAGAAGCGTTGCCAGGCGCGCTGTGCGGGAGGTGTCGTGGTGCGCTGATGCAGTGTCCACCAGGTGACGAGCAGCAGCGCGATGCCGCACAGCGTGGCCAGAACAGCGGTCATGTTGCGCCAGTCAGGTTCGCTCAGCCCGAGCCTTGAAAGCACCTCGCGCTGGCGTTGCGGGTTGTAGCCGAGCACCCACTGGTTCCAGGTATTGTTTGCGGCGTCCCAGCGGTTGCGCAGGTCGCGCAGCAGCTCGCTGTCGATGCGCACCAGCGCCGGCAAGGGGTCGCCCGCAGGCAGCGCGGCTTCGATGCCGACTTCGATGCGCGAGGGGGCGACCGCCGCCGTCGGGTCGACGCGAACCCAGCCTTTGTCGGCCAGCCAGATCTCGGCCCAGGCGTGGGCGTCGGACTGGCGAACGGTGAGGTAGCCGTCGACCGGGTTGAGTTCGCCGCCCTGATAGCCGGCCACTACACGGGCAGGCACGCCGGCGGCGCGCATCAGGACGACGTAGGCCGAGGCGAAGTGCTCGCAGAATCCGCGCCGCGTGCCAAAGAGGAAGTCATCGACGGCGTTCCGGCCGAGCAGCGGCGGTCGCAAGGTGTAGAAGAAGGCCTCCTGCCGGAAGAAAAGCAGTGCGGCACCGGAGATCAGTTCGGGTGTCTTGAACTTTTCCCGCCACGCTTCAGCCAGTTCGCGGCTGCGTTGATTTAGTCCGGGCGGCAGGCGCAGCGCCTGTTGCAGCATGGCCGGGGTTTCCTGCCGGTTGGCTACGAAGTCGAGATACGAGGTCAGGGCAAAACGCGCCCGGCTGAGTACCGGCTCTCTGGCCAGCGTTTCAAGCGTCGGCGAGAGTGTCGGCGAGAGGCCGCTATCGTCCGGCAGCACCAGCGGCAGGTCGAGCGCCAGCAACCAGCGCTGGTTGTGCGCTTCGAGCGTGGTGACGTAGCTGACTTTCCTGTCGCCCGCTTCGATGAGCGGTGGCGTGCCCGGCCTCTGCGGATCGCGCACCCGCGCACGCCAGGTCTGGCCGTCGTAGTCCTCGAACACCGGGCCGCGCCAGTAGAGATCGGATTTTTCAGGAACCTCGCCGGAAAACCGGACGCGGAAGGCGATCGCGCCGGACTGGATCAGGTTGTTCAGCGAGCCCGGCGACATCTGCTCGGAAAGGCCGGAAAGCCCCGAGTGAGCGTCCTTTGGCAGCCCCCAGAGCGGGCCGGAGACACGCGGGAAGAGCAGGAAGATGATCAGCATGAAGGGGGTGGCCTGCGCCAGCAGCAGGCCGGCGTAACGCACGATGGCGCCTGGCGGCTGGGCGCCGCCATGCACGCGGATGAGCGTCGCCGTGAGCAGGGTGGTCGCTGCGAGTAACCACAAGCCGGTCGGGATGCTCTGCGAGTAGAAGTAATGGGTCAGCAGCAGGAAGAAGCCGAGCATGACGAGGGCCATGGCGTCGCGCCGGGTGCGCATTTCCATCGGTTTGAGCGCCATGAAGAAGAAGAGCAGGGCGACGCCCGCCTCCTTGCCGATCAGGGTGCGGAACTGCCAGGCGATTCCGGCAACGCCGACGAATACCAGCAACGCCAGCAGCCAGCGCGAGGGCAGGCGGGCGTTCCGATGCCACAGCCCGAGGCGCCAGAGCAGCACGCTGCCGCCGAGCAGCGAGAGCCAGAGGGGGAGATGGATAACGTGCGGAGCCGCTGTGGCCACGGCGACGGCCAGCAACCAGGGGATAGCGCCGTATTCGAGCGCTATTTGTGGTTTGGCGGGCTTCGATTTGCCGCCAACCCACGCCATCAATCTCGGAGGCATGCCGGTATTCTTCACTTTGACTCTCTGCTGCAATCACATTCCATTTGACCAGGCCAACAAACTGGGGAAATCCGGATTATCGCGTGGACGGAGTGAAACCAATCCGAAAGCTTCGCAATTACGCCCGTCTGGCAGTGGTTGGTTTAGCCACAGGCTAGTGGCCAGCAGAGAAATAAGTACCTCTTTGTTAGGGTTATTAGACCGAATGGACATTAGTCCGAATGGACTATTGTGTTGCCTCGGTAACACCCGTACTATTGCCACGTGATAATTGCTTCAGCTCGGATGAGCCAAGAACATATTGCTAGGTTGGAACAGATTGGCTGAGAGTTCGGTTACTGCGTCTTTTAGCTATTCAGGCCGTCGGATGCGCTGATAACAAATAGCAAACGACCAAAGTCTCTAGCTGAATGGCTCCAGGTATGCTTGGTTTTGCGTATCAGGTTTTCTGTCAAACGATTAATAGGAGAAAAAGATGATGAGTTCTATACGCTTTGGACTGCTTGTTGCGTGTGCTTCACTAATGTCGTTTAGCGCCTCCGTCAATGCAGCCATCACAACATACACTTATACTGGAAATGCTTTTAACAGTGTTACATCCCCATACACCACGAGCGACAGTGTTACCGGTTCTATCACACTAGCTAATGCATTGGCGAGCAATCTCACCAGTTTCACTACGGTTACGCCCTCCTCGTTCAGCTTTAGCGATGGGATAAACACCGTGACAAACACGACCGCCAATGTTGGTTCCTTATTCGCATTCAAGACTGACGCAATCGGAAATATTTTCCAATGGCAGGTCTCTGTCTACACCGGCTCGGTTTTCCAGTTTTCCATTGCGACGGTAAATCCAGGCTTATTCAGTCCCGATGACCATGTTTACGTGAACAGTGGCAATACCGCATATGGGCAGATTTTAAATAGTCCGGGCACTTGGACTGTCGCAACCGTTCCCTGAACCCGAAACTTATGCACTGCTCTTGGCTGGACTTGGCTTGATGGGTGCTGTTGCGCGTCGCAGGAAAACAAGCGCGCCTGAGCGAGTTGTCTTTTGACGGTTGAACAAGACGGGAGCTTTGGTTCCCGTTTTAATTTGTGGGGTGCGTTTGGTATATGCCTGCAAACAGACTGAACCGGCCCGATAGGTTCTGACGACTAATGGCTCTTGCCAGGCTGTCAAGCCAATCCTGATTGAGATCGTTCTCGTCACTGAGTTTATGCAAATCAGGGGCTGCTTCTCGGCCTTATGCACAGCTTTTTATAAGGCCGAGAAGATCAATGTCTTTCAGCCAAAGCCGCCGGCCAAAAACTCGTCGCATGATTCGTTCTGGATAAACGTCAGGCAAGGTAATATTGACCATGCGCAGATTCGCGCATTCTGAAAGCCTAAAGCTCGTGATAACCACTTCCCTGATTTCCAACATCGAAAAGGTCGTCGTCGGCAAGCGCGCCGTCGTCGAGCTTGCCGTTGTCTCCCTGCTTTGCCGGGGGCATATCCTGCTCGAGGATGTCCCCGGCACCGGCAAGACCATGCTGGCACGAGCGCTGGCGCGCTCGGTAGCGGCAGACATGAAGCGGATTCAATGTACCCCCGATCTGCTGCCGTCCGACATCACCGGGGTGGCGATCTACAACCAGAAAAGTACTGAGTTCGAGTTCCGGCCCGGGCCGGTATTTACCAATCTGCTGCTCGCCGACGAAATCAATCGCGCCACGCCGCGGGCGCAGTCTGCCCTGCTGGAGTGCATGGAGGAATTCCGCGTCAGTTCCGACGGGACGACGCATGAACTGCCGAAGCTCTTTATGGTGCTGGCAACGCAGAATCCCATCGACATGGCCGGAACCCATCCGCTTCCCGAAGCCCAGCTTGATCGCTTCTTTGTCAGGCTCAGTATCGGCTACCCGACGGTAGACGAAGAAGTCAGCATCCTCGCTGCCCAGGTCAAGGCGCATCCGATCGACGGTCTGCAACCGGTCATCTCGGAGTCGGCCGTGCTTGCCTCCAGGGAGCAGGTCAAGGAAATCCATGTCGCCCCCGATGTCGTGAAATACATCGTTCGCATCAGCGACGCCACGCGCCGACATCCTGAACTGCGGCTGGGTGCAAGTCCGCGCGGCACTCTGGCGCTGGCACGCGGTTCGCGTGGACTGGCCTATTTGCGTGGTCGTGATTTTGTTTCACCCGATCTGGTCAAGACCATGGCCGGCCCCATCTTTGAGCACCGGCTGATCCTGAAACCGAAGGCAGCCGCGATGGGGCGAAGCGCTCACACCATTCTCAAAGAAGTTCTCGATCAGGTCACCCCGCCGGTCTAGTCGAGGTATCGAGGCGATGGAAATGATCAGGCAGCTTCGATCCTGGCTCCAGCGGCGTATCCGGCTCGTCCTGCTGGTCGTTCTGGTTCTGGTCGCCTACATTGGGGCCATCAATCGGGCACACAGCCTGCCGTGGTTCATTGCGGCGATGCTGACGGCGACGCTCGTCGTCGGACTGGCCTGGCCACACTGGCTGGTCGGACGTCTGTCGGTAATACGCCGGGGGCCTGATCGGGCCGAGGAAGGAGAATCGATCACCTTTCATGTCGATGTGCAGAATCATGGTTATCTGCCGCGCTTCATGGTTGAACTGATCGACCATCTTCCCTTTGTCGGAGCCACGGCGGGCATGTCGCCGGGGGGAGCCAGCACGCTGGGGATGATCGGCTATGTTCCGGGGCGCAGTACCCGTCAGTTCGCCATGCCGCTGGTTTGCGAGAAGCGCGGGCTGTACACGCTGGGTCCGGTCGGCCTGGCATCGAGTTTCCCGCTCGGACTTGCCGAAGCACGACAGCAGCGCAACGAAGGGGTGCATAGCCTGACCGTTTATCCGGCCGTGTTTCCGATCGTAAATATGTCGCTGTGCGGCGCACCGAGCCAGATCCATCGCGGCGGCTACCTGTTGCCTGAGGGCGCCGGCGCCGCCGAGTTTTCCGGTCTGCGCGAATACCGGCTGGGCGATAATCCGCGCCACATCCACTGGCCGACGACGGCCCGCATGAATGAACTGATGGTCAAACAGTTCGAACCCCTGGCGTCGGCATGCCTGTACATCGCCCTCGATCTCGCCAGCGAGTCGAATGTCGGCCAGGGCCGGCAGGCGACGCTGGAATATGCGGCACGCATTGCCGCCTCGATTGCGCGGTTCACCTGCTACAACAACATTCGCACCCGCATGCTTGGAGCCGGTTCGCGAAATGTCGAGGTCGACGCCGGCAGCGGGGCGCTTCAATACCAGCGCATTCTGGACGAGCTGGCCGTTGTCGACTCCGACGGAAGCTTGCCCTATGCGAGCGTTCTCGAGGATATCGCCACCCGCTCGATTGACGGCGAAACCGTCCTCGTCTTCCTCTCCCAGCAAGCCAGCGAATCGATCGCCACCGTCAACGCGCTGACGCTGTTGTGCGCCAAGCGTGCGCATATTTTCGCAATCGTGTTCGAGCGCAGCAGTTTCATTGATGTCGCCTCGCCAGCGGATGCGCCAGCGGATGCGGTCACGGCTGTCCTGCAGGAACTCGACGCGACTTGCTTGCGCGTCCGGTGTGGCGACGACCTGGTCCATCTGTTCAACGCATGAGCCCACCCGTCACCTACCGGCCGGCGTATATCGGCCTCTTTGCCTCACTGGTGTTGGCGGTCACCTGCAACGCCTATCTGGACATACAGTACGGCACTTTCGGCATTGAGGTGATGGTCTGGGCGACGATCTATTTCTTCACGCTGCGCGTGGCCTGGAAGCAGGCCGGCCAGGTCAATGAGGGCGGTCGCGTATGGCAAAAGGGCTGGATCGTCGGCGCCCTGTTCTTCATCATTGTAGTTTTCATACCGATGTGGGGCTTTCCGCGCGCAGGCCTTTACGGGCTGGCCGCAATGCAGGCATCGATGAACTGCGTCACCGTGGATCGCAGACGATTCATGATGGCCTTGATGGTTTCGGCCGTCATGGTGATGTTTGCCACCATGAGCTGGCGCGCCGACTGGACCATGATCTTCTATCTGGTGCCCTACCTGTTTGCTGTCGTCTTCACACTCGTTGCCGAGCAGGTCAGCCGGCGTGTCCGGGAGGTGCAAAGGGACGGGGTCGCCCAGAACGTCACCGTCGGCCAGGGGGCGTCTATCATTGCTGCGAGCGCAACGCTGCTGGCCGTGGGGCTGGCACTTTTTGCCGTAACTCCGCAAGTCACCTGGCTTTCGTTGAAATGGAAATACGGCCAGCTCAGCAATATCGGAATTCTCCATGGCAAGGTAAAAGGCGCCGACGGTGGAATCCTTGAATCTGGCGGCGCCGCTGGCGGCGCAGACGAAGCGAAACGGGCAGCGGGCGCCGACGGCCGCGATCCCGGGGGTGATCAGGATCTTGCACATGGCGAAGCCAATGGTCCAAGTGGTGACGGGTATCGCGAAAGCACAGACCAAAGATTTGCATGGCCCACGCCAAAGGAAATGCGCGAAGCCGCCAGGCGAAAGGGCATGCCTGTCTGGCAAGCCACGAGCATTACAAAACTCGCGGAGTCGATAGAGAAACTCGACAGGATAGTCCAGCCGCTGATGGCCAGAGTACAGGTCATGACCACGCTCGCCAAGCAATGGCTGGAAGCAAATCGGCAGTCCTTGATCCTCGGCCTGATGATTTTCCTGCTGTTGCTGCTGCTCGGCGCAGCCTACATGCTCCTGCGTGAATTGCGTCTTGGCCTCTGGATACGGATGCAGACGGATTTTCTGCGCTTCGGCCTGTTGGGACTCCATGCGCCGGGCAATGCCGGCGCTCGCCAGTTCTTCGGAGCCATGGAACGACTCTTCGCAGTGAATGATGTGGAGCGTGACGCGCGACTGAACACGCGCGAGTACCTGGCCGTACTGGGCAGGATGCAAGGATCTTTGCGCAACGAGGCCAGGGAAATGACCGAGCTGTTCGAACAGGCGCGCTACGGTAATTCAAGCGTCAGTGGAAGCGAAGTCGCACGAATGCGACAACTTTACCGGCAGATGTATCAGTGTGTATGAGTCGGAAGGGAGTTTGACGAAATCAAGGAAATGCTGAACATGCCGTCACACCGGCGGAAGCCGGTGTCCAGTGCCTGTATCGTCTGTATCGTATTGCACGGCCTGTTCGATTGGAGTTAAATGGGGCTAGTGCCAATCTGGCGTTTACGTCTGTCGGGGAGAGTTTATGAAAATTGATATCGAACGCCTTGGTTTGAAGAATGTGCCGGTCGATCCGGAGACATTGTTCACCTTCCCCGAAGGAATCGCCGGTTTCGAGGACTGCAAGCGCTTCAAGCTGTTCCATGAGGAAGGCAAGGCCACCGTTTTCTGGCTGCAATCGCTCGATGATACCGAGGTCATGTTCCCGATCGTGGCGCCTGAAGCGCTCGACATCGAGTATCAGATCGAACTGACGGATGCCGATTGTGCGCTGATCGGCCTGCACGGCGATGACGAAGTCGCTGTCGTGGTTATCGTTTATCGCAATGAGGCCGAAGGCGGAAAAATTGCTGCCAATACCCGCTCGCCGGTGATTCTCAATCTGAATAGCCGCAAGGGAATGCAGAAGGTGCTGAAGGACGTTCATCCGACCCTGCTTTATCGCGCCCGCTGACGGTCTGCGCCAGTCCGCCGAGGTGCAGGCCGCAGCGGGTTCAGGCTAACAGGATGAGGCGGCGCGTGCCGCCTGGTCATAGCGACCGGAGAGGGTGCGCAGCAGGCGGGCGATTTCGCCAAGATACTCGTTTTCTTCTTTCTGCCCCGAGAAGCCGGGGAGCAGGCAGGCTTCACGGATATCGCGGTAACGCTCGCACAAGGCCACACCTTCTTCGCTTAATGACAGAAAGACTTCCTTGCCGCGCTTGGTGCTGACGACCAGTTTCATCCCCACCAGTTTCTTGACTGAATACGATACGACATGCGTGTCTTCGATGTTCAGGACGAAGCAGACATCGGCCAGTCGTTTTTCCGAGCTGCGGTGATTGATGTGATGCAGAACCAGTACATCAACCGGTGTCATGTCCTTGACCCCGGCCGCGCCCATGCAACGAATCAGCCAGCGGTTGAAGGCATGGCCGGCAATGATCAGTCCGAATTCAAACTCGGACAGTTCGGGCGATTTCTCCGAAATCAGATGCGAGGAAGAAACTATGCGCGGCGTCCTGTCCATTGGTCTGCCGGGTTTACCCAGTACTTTTGCTGTTGATCTGCTCGTCATGAGGAGGTTTCCATTGAGCTACCGCCGCATTATACAAAATTTCATTGACAAAACGTCGACGTTTTATTAACGTTGTGCGCGCGTAGTCAGCCTGCATGTGTTTTTTTCTGACCCGCATTGTTTGCATGTCCGGTCATCGCATGATTTCGTAGCACGACATCCCCGGCTCGCCAGCGGCTTGCCGGACCTCATTCACCTCAGGAGAACTCTATGTTGAACAAGCTCGTCGCTGTCGGCACCGCCTCGGCCATGCTGTTATTCGCCTCAGTGGCTCAGGCCCAGCAGAAATGGGACATGCCAACCGGATACCCGGAAGCAATTTCCACACGGAAAACATCCGGCAGTTTGCCGCCGATGTCGATCAGGCGAGCGGCGGCAAACTGAAGATCACCGTGCACGACGGCGGTTCGCTGTTCAAGGCCAACGAAATCAAGCGCGCGGTGCAGGGTGGCCAGGCCGATATCGGCGAGATCATCATTTCCGGCTACTCCAACGAAGACCCGGTTTTTGGTGTCGATTCGATTCCCTTCCTGGCAACCGGTTACCCAGCGGCCGAGAAACTGTGGAAGGTATCGAAGGCGGCGACCGAAGCACGTCTGGCGAAACAGGGAATCAAGGTGCTGTACGATGTGCCCTGGCCTCCGCAAGGCATCTTCAGCGCCAAACCGATCAATTCGGCGGCGGATTTGAAGGGCGTCAAGTGGAGAGCGTATAACCCGAATACCAGCCGCATCGCCCAGTTGGTTGGCGCGCAGCCGGTCACCATCCAGGCCGCCGAACTGACCCAGGCGCTGGCCACCGGCGCCGTGACCACCTTCATGACCTCCGCTGCGACCGGCTACGACAGCAAGGTCTGGGAACAGGTCAAGTACTACTACGATGTCAGCGCCTGGCTGCCGAAAAATCTGGTCATCGTTTCACAGAAGGCATTTGACGCGCTCGACAAGCCGACACAGGCCGCCGTACTCAAGGCGGCGGCAGCAGCCCAGGCGCGTGGCTGGAAAACGAACGCCGAGAAGAACGCCTGGTACAAGGAACAACTGATCAAGAATGGCATGAAAGTCGAAGAGGGCTCCGAGCAATTGCGCGCCGATTTCAGGAAAATCGGCTTGACCATGATCGGTGACTGGACGACGCAGACCGGTGCCGAGGGCCAGGCCATCATTGAGGCCTATCGCAAATAGCCGGCATGGGTAAAGAATCGGAAAATGCAGAACCACCCAGGGGTGCCCCGGCACCCGGTTTTTTCAGGGAGTATTGATGCGTTCCTTTCTTGATCGCCTGTTCGAGGGAGCAGGGTATCTCGCCGGTCTGTTCATGATCGGCACCTTGCTGGCCGTTCTTTCGAGCATTTGCGGGCGCTTCATTCCGGCGCTCGAACTGCACGGCGCCGATGCCTACGCAGGTTACTGCATGGCGGCTTCAGCCTTCCTGGCGATGGCTTCAACCCTGCGTCGTGGCGAGCATATTCGCGTCACCTTGCTCATCAATCGCCTGTCACCGCGCGCGCACCGCTGGCTGGACATCTTTTGCCATGTGCTGGCGCTGGCGGTTTCCGGTGCGCTGGCCTGGTTCTCGATCCGTCTTGTCCGCCAGTCCCTGGCGTTCAACGACATTTCAACCGGTCTGGATGCCACGCCGCTGTGGATTCCGCAACTGGGCATGGCCCTCGGAACGACACTGTTTGCCCTGGCCTTCACCGCAGATCTTGTCGATCTGATAACCGGAAGAAAAGTCCGGCAGGAACCCAGGGAAGGCGAACCGGCGCACATTGAATAGTTCTTCACGGATTGAATAGCGATCGGACGAAACATGGATCTGTACATAACGGCGTTTCTCATTGTTGCCCTGTTCGCCATTCTTGGCAGTGGCGTCTGGATCGGCCTCTCGCTGGCCGGGGTGGCCTGGATCGGCATGGAGCTGTTCACCACCCGTCCGGTCGGCGACAGCATGGCCATCACCATCTGGGGATCAGCCTCGTCATGGACACTGACGGCGTTGCCGCTGTTCATCTGGATGGGCGAAATCCTCTTTCGCACCAAGCTTTCCGAAGACATGTTCAAGGGACTGGCGCCCTGGCTTGAGAAGCTGCCGGGTCGCCTGTTGCATACCAACATCATCGGCTGCACCATCTTCGCCGCCGTTTCCGGTTCGTCGGCCGCGACCTGCGCCACCATCGGCAAGATGACGCTGCCCGAACTCAAGCGGCGTGGCTACCCGGACTCGATTTCCATCGGTACGCTAGCCGGCGCCGGGACGCTCGGTCTGCTCATCCCCCCGTCGATCATCATGATCGTTTATGGCGTGACGGCCAATGTCTCGATCGCCAAGCTGTTCATCGCCGGCGTCTTTCGGGGCTGATTCTGGCTGGCTTGTTCATGGCCTACACCATCGTCTGGGCCGTGCTGCATCCGGATCAGATTCCGCCCGCCGACCAGAACCTGAGCTTCGCGCAGAAGCTCCATGAATCCCGGCATCTGATTCCGGTCGTGTCGCTGATTGCGGCGGTGCTCGGTTCGATCTACACCGGCATCGCCACGGCCACCGAGGCGGCGGCGCTCGGCGTTGTCGGCGCACTGCTGATTGCCGCCATGCAGGGCGAACTGAGCTGGAAAACTTCCGCGACAGTCTTATCGGCGGCACGCGTCTCTATTGCATGATTGCGCTGATTCTTGCCGGTGCTGCTTTCCTGACGCTATCGATGGGCTACATCGGCCTGCCACGGCATCTGGCCGAGTGGATCATCGGCCTGCAACTTTCTCCGCTGGCGCTGATCGTGGCGCTGATGTTTTTCTTCATCATTCTCGGCTGTTTTCTCGATGGCATTTCCATGGTCGTGCTGACCATGGGGGTGTTGTTGCCGACGATCGAAGGCGCAGGCATCGATCTGTTGTGGTTCGGCATTTTCGTGGTGCTGGTCGTCGAGATGGCACAGATCACGCCGCCGGTGGGCTTCAACCTCTTCGTGCTGCAGGGCATGACCAGGAGAGACATTACCTGGCTGGCCAGGCAGACCTTCCCGCTCTTTTGTCTGATGAGTGCGATGGTGCTGTTGATGTATTTCGTTCCGGGGATCGCGACCTGGCTGCCGCAGCAAATGACCGGCTGAGAACAGGTCGAGATAAAGCGTGAGATTCGGGAATGGAAAGCGGCGCAGCTGATCATTCTGTTCCGGTTCGCCTGCTGGCGCTGGGCGATACGGCGTGGACCATCGAGTTCGGCACACGCATCGATCCCTCGCTGCACGCCAGGGTTCTCGGCCTGGCCGATGCGCTTGAGCAAGCGCGCCGTGCCGGGTCGGGGGAGGGGGGCAGGGAGGGCGGGGAGGGCGCTGCTGGTCATGAGGATTACGCCGGCATAGTCGATGTGGTACCGACGTTCAGGTCGCTCACCGTTCATTTCAACCCGCTGCTCATCGACGGCCAGCGTCTCGGCAAGGCGCTACTGCGTCTCGCTGCAGCCGCCGGAACGGCGAGCAGGAAGGGTCGGCACTGGCGTATTCCGGTCTGCTTCGACGAGGAATTTGCCCCGGACCTGAACGAACTGGCGCAGAGCAAGGGCTTGAGCCGGGAGGCCGTGATTGCGCTGATGAGCGAAACCACGTTCACGGTTTACCTGATCGGTTTCATGCCCGGCTTCCCCTACATGGGCGGTCTGCCCGCGCTGCTCGAAACCCCCCGGCTGGCTTCGCCGCGCAAGGCGGTGCCGGCTCGTTCGCTGGCGATTGCCGGGGCGATGTGTGCCGTTTATCCGTGGCAGAGCCCCGGCGGCTGGCGGCTGCTCGGGAAAACACCGGTGCCGATGTTCTCGGCAGGCAATGCACAATCGCCCTCGTTGCTGGCCTCGGGTGATCGAGTGTGCTGGCAGGCGGTTGATCGCCCGCTCTATCTGGAGATCGAAGCGTCTGCTCAAGTCGGCAGCTTTGAACTCGACAGCCTTCTGCTGACGCCGGGAGACACCTGATGTCGGGCGTGATCGAGGTCATTGATGGCGGCATCGGCAACAGTATTCAGGATGCCGGCCGCTTTGGTTTTCGCCACATCGGGGTTGCCGTTTCAGGCAGTCTGGATACGCTGCTTG
The DNA here is from genome assembly GCA_016709335.1 of Candidatus Propionivibrio dominans. Taxonomy (GTDB): domain Bacteria; phylum Pseudomonadota; class Gammaproteobacteria; order Burkholderiales; family Rhodocyclaceae; genus Propionivibrio; species Propionivibrio dominans. Next base: position 21,325 of record JADJNC010000052.1, read on the forward strand.
CCCGCTGCGCCAACGCCCTGGTTGGCAACGGTCCTGACTGTGCCTGCATCGAAATCCGTGCGCTGGGCCCGACGCTTGAAGTCAGGCATGGGCTCGTTCGCGTGGCGCTTGCCGGCGATGTTGGCGCACTGCTGCGGCGCGTCGGTGGTGCGGCGCTTGACGTACCGGCATGGACCAGCATCACGCTCGCTACGCAGGATGTGCTGGAGATCGGTTCCTTGCCGGGCGGAACGGCCAATCTGGCGGTATCCGGCGGAATCGATTCGCCGCTGCAACTGGGCAGCCGTTCGACTTACCAGCGGGCAATGATCGGCGGCATCGATGGGCGTCCGCTGGTGACTGGCAATCTGTTGCCCTGTTCAGTTCATGCACGCCGGGATTATCGGGAATATCGGGCCGAACCCTGGAGTCACGGCGATGGCCCGATCCGCGTCATTCGCGGACCGCAGGCGGAGCATTTTCAGGCCGAATCGCTTGAGCTGTTCCTCAACTCGGCCTATCAGGTCACGCCGCAGATCGATCGCATGGGTGTGCGTCTGCAAGGGCCGCAACTTCTGCATGTGACGCCGGAGGCCGCCGACATTGTTTCGGACGGCGTGACGCCGGGAACAATTCAGGTGCCGGGTGACGGGCAGCCGATCATCCTGCTTGCCGACTGTCAGACGGTCGGCGGCTATCCGAAAATTGCCACCGTCATCGCCGCCGATGTGCCCCGCCTGGCGCACTTGCAGCCGGGGCAGAACATCCGCTTCTGCGCGGTCAATGCCCATCAGGCCAGGCAGGCGCTGCTTGAACGCGAGGCCCGGTGGGCAGCGTGGGCGCGCGGCATCACCTTTGCCCTGCCGAACGCGGATGCGCTGTATAACGATCCGAGCAGCGGCTGGGTTTGTGCCGACTGAGCGTTTTTGAGGAGTGCGAAACCATGAGTCATCTGCTTAACCTGAATGCCGACCTGGGCGAGAGTTTTGGCCCATGGAGCATGGGCAGCGACGAAGCCATGCTGCACCTGGTCAATTCGGCCAATGTCGCCTGCGGATATCATGCCGGCGATCCGCTGGTGATGTTTGACACGATTACCCTGGCCAGAACCTTCGGGGTAAGCATCGGCGCGCATCCGGCCTATCCCGATTTGCAGGGATTCGGGCGGCGTCGCATGGATATTCCGCTGCCCGAACTGGAAGCCATGCTGATCTGCCAGATCGGCGCCCTCGATGCGTGCGCCCGCGCCCAGGGCGCCCGCGTTACACACGTCAAACCGCACGGCGCACTCAACAACCTGGCCTGTGTCGATCGAAAAGTCGCCGATGCGATTGCCCGGGCCATGCATCGGCTTGATCCGACGCTAATCCTGCTCGCGCCGGCCGCATCGCAGTTGATTGCTGCCGGCAGGGCAACCGGTTTGCCGCTTGTCGAGGAAGTCTTTGCCGATCGTGCCTACCTGGATGACGGCAATCTGGTACCGCGCAGTCAGCCGGGGGCGATGATCCATGGCGCCGAGGCCAGCCTCAGGCACGTCATGCGCATGGTCGAGGAACGTGCGCTGATTTCGATCAACGGGAAACGCATCCCGGTCAATCCACAGAGCATCTGCGTGCATGGCGACAACGCCGATGCCGTGGCGACGGCGCAGGCGATCAGGGATGGCCTGCTCAAGGCCGGCTACAGACTCGCGACCATTCCGGAGCTGCTGCTTCCCGGCTGAGCATCATTCTGACGCACCCATTAACATGCGGGCGATTGCTTCGGTCATTGACTGCGGTGCACAGGCCACGGATACTCTGCTCCGTGTGTCTGAAATGTCTGTCCGGAATGCCGAACATTCCTGGCGACCAATGGCAGGTTCTGCCGGTCAAACCGGCCAATCAAGATGGAGAGAGTCCCAGTGAAGATTCGTAATTTTGCAATGGCGCTGTTGATCGCCGCCACCCTGTCCGGTCCGGCGGCGTTTGCGCAGGTTGGGGGTTCGGTAATCAACGCCACGTTCACCACCAACGTGGTGAACGGTGCGCCGACCGATTTTCCCAGCAGTTCACCACGTCGACACCGGCCGTGTATTACTACGGCGAACTGCTCGACCTCACTGGCCAGACCGTGACACTGCGCTGGAGCCTAGAGGGCAAGCGCATGCAGGACGTCCCTGTCGTGGTGACCAGCGCGCGGCAGCCCGCCTGGACGATGATGAAAATGCAGCCGCAATGGACGGGCAACTGGACTGTCCAGGTACTGGACGGCAAGGGGCAGGTCATCGACCAGAGGAATTTTGCCTACAATCCGCCCATGTAATGGCGTGCTGCCGGATTGCCCAGGCGTGACTGACTGGCCGGCTTCACTCCATTAATGCCCGACCACCGATGCCGTCGCCATCAGTTCGTCGAACAAGGCCATTGACGCTTGCCCGGAGCAGTTGAACGGATTGAGTACCGGGAGCTTGGCGTATTTGAGCAGCAATGAGGGATTGACCGTCGCCACGTTTACATGGCCCATGGTCCAGCTACCAAAGCGGCGCTCGGCGATTTCCTCGAAACAGAGGATGCGCACGTTGACGTGACGCTCATCGCGGACGATGGTGTTATACAACTCGCACACCTCGTCCCGCCCGCCTTCGAGCACCTGCAGGAACAGATCTTCGCTGTAGCACAGCATGCCGGTGATGCCGAGCTTGGGATTGTGCGCGCGCGACTGAGCGAGGATGGAATCCACAACAGTGGAGGTCAGGGGGGCCGCGGCGCGACTGGCATAGAGTAAACGTACAAGCATCGTAGCCTCAGTTCTTCAGGTTGATCAAGGAAAGGAATTCGCGGCGCAGCGCGGCGTCCTTGAGGAAGGAGCCGCGCATTACGCTATTGATCATTTTGGTTGCGGAATCTTTTACACCGCGCCAGTGCATGCAGAAGTGGTCCGCTTCCATCACCACGGCAAGACCGTCAGGGCTGACCCGGCGGATCAGCAGCTCAGCCATTTGCGTGATCGCCTCTTCCTGAATCTGCGGCCGGCTCATGACCCATTCGGCCAGGCGCGCATACTTCGATAGGCCGATCAGGTTGGAATGCTCGTTTGGCATCAGGCCGATCCAAAGCCGCCCCATGATCGGACAGAAGTGGTGGCTGCAGGCACTGCGAACGGTGATCGGACCAACGATCATCAACTCGTTGAGCCGTTCGATGTTCGGAAACTCGGTCAGCGCCGGCGCTGGCATGTAACGGCCACGAAAGACTTCGGTCAGGTACATTTTGGCCACACGGCGAGCCGTGTCCTGCGTGTTGTGATCGCTCTCGGAATCGATCACCAGGCTCTCAAGCACGCCTTTCATCTTGCCCGTGACCTCGTCAATCAAGGCGTCCAGATCGCCTGGCTCAAGAAAAGCGGCGATGTTGTCGTTGGCGTGAAAGCGCTGCCCGGACTCGTTGATCCGCTCACGGATGCGGGTCCGAAACCGGCGGCGGCGTGGCCTTTTCAGGCTCAGGTGAAGAGTTGCTCATGAAGTACCGTTTTGTTGGTATTGATCGGCAGGATTGCAAATGACCGACGTCAGACAGCAAACATAGCAATTGTGTTCAATCCTTGCGGAGAGCTCTTTCTGCTGTGCGCAGGTATGCGTTTTGGAGAATTCAAACTCCAAAAGTTGTCCATTCCTTTAAGTACCGGATACGTCGTCCAGTGGATGCAATATGTTCGGGGAATGGAAGGGATGGAGTAGGTGAATAATCGACCCATGTTGGGTGGTGCAGTGTTGGGATGATGGGGTCGCGACGGATGCGGCTCGTTGACATCCTTCGCCGGCATGGCGCCAAAGCCACCTTTAACCTCAACGCGGGCCTGCATGATCGACATCGCCAGTTCGGATGGATTTACGAAAGCACCGAGGTGAGCAGGCTGGGCTGGGATGAGATGAAAGAAGTCTATCAAGGCTTCACGGTCGCCAACCACAGCCACGGCACACCTGGCCTTGAGCTAATGGAGCGCGCGGCAGCAAGGCGCGAGATTGCAGAAGGTCGCGATCCGCCTGCAGCAGTTTTTCAGGGCAAGCGGTACCAGGGATTGCCTATCCGTTCCGGATCGTCCAACGAAGACATCGTGCAGTTATCCTGCAGTCCGGTCACGTATACGCGAGGACCACTATTAACGTCAGTCACCCGTTCCCCCGGAAGACGCCGTTGTTCATCCCGCTGCCATTCTCGCACCTGACCTTTGGTCGCGCTATGGATGGCAAAAGCAGTGCGGGGTTTTCGCCTGGGGCACTCACGAGTTGATCAGCCAAAGTGATGTGGAATGCATTTGATGAATCATCAAGCAATCAGCGCCGATCCCGTTCGTCGTAAGAGAGGTGGCGGATCTGTTCGTGGCAATGTACCTATGCTTGTGCCGGATAAGTGACACGCGGGCGGTTTTTGACGTCCTCCCCGGCCTGAAGGCCGGAGATTCCTACGGCGCTATGCATGAGCAAGCTCACGTTTAGTCGCTTCGGCGGGTTCCTGCTTCGCAGAGTGGCCTAACCGCGCCGACTCTCCACCCAGGCTAACAAGCGATGCCCTCGCTCTAAACATTGATCGCGCCGACAAGATCGGCACTGGCTTCGTAGCCGCAATCGACACAGCCGAACTTGGCTTGCGTCTCCGGCGGTTCTCTGCCGGGACATGCCCCGCAGGCTGGACAAGTCCGGACTGGTGTTCCTCACGGGAACCGCGATCACTTCACCGCCTCGCCAGACCTGCTTGTACTCCAGTTGCCGCCTGAACTCGGCCCATCCCCGATCGAAGAATGGATTGTTCAGGCCCGACTTCTGGCGCATTTCTGCCGGGCGCTTCGCCGCTGCCTGCCCCAGCGTGGACATGTTCCGTATCTGCAAGTCCTCGATACACGATTGCGTGGTTTACGATCGCGGTCGTGGTCTTGTGCGAAATCGCGGCGAACGTTGGCGATCTGGGGTATGAATCTTCTGGACTTTGGCCTTGGCCTTTTCCAGATGTTGCTGAACTTCACTTGCAGAGACAGCCCGCTGGTAGCGGGCGAGTCATGTTTGGTGTTTCCTGAAGGTGTTGAGCGGCTCGATGTGGCTACCGTCGCTCCGGGGTAGCAGAATCGGGGTGATTCCGACATCGATGCCAACGATGGCACCGTGGCCAGGTAAACAGGTTGCTCGACTTCGCGCTCGGTCTGGATAGACCCAAACCATTTGCCGCCGTTGCTCGATACGGTGATGTTCGCTGTGCCGAGCATGTCGCTGTTGCGATAGCGAATCCAGCTAGCTGGGCAGGGAAAGATTCGAATTGCCCTGATCGAGCTTGTAGCCCTGCGGGTAGCGGAAGCTGTCCGATTGGCCTTTTTCTTGAAGCGCGGGAAGTCGGCACGTTTGGCAAAAAGTTGGTGTAGGCTCGTTCCAAATCCTTGAGGTTTGCTGCAATGCCTGAATGTTTCGGTCAGCCAAATCCTCTCAAGTTTGCACTTTCCATTCGGTTGGCGACTTGCACAGACCGGCGTAGCCAGCTTCTTCTCGCCCTGCTCGTATCGACTTTTCTGCATCGCCGGCGCCCAGTTAAAGACCAAGCGACATGCCCCTGCCAAGCGGCATATTGCGCTACTGTTCCCGGTAAAGGGGCTGTAGTTCCTACGCCAGGCTTGCAAGCGGTTCATGGTAATTATAGTTTGGTCCATGCCAACAAACAATGATATTCCGACACGGGCGGCACTGTCTTTTAACATTGGATGTCCACCTGATTTTTGTGGCGAAATATCGCCGCTAAGGTCTTCGACCATGATGGAATTTTCCGGCTCAAAGAACTGTTCGCTAAAACATGTACCGGCTTTGGGGCAGAACTGGTGGAAATGGACGGCCGAAGCGTGACCACGTGCATTTCAGGAACTATCCGCCCAAGGTTGCCGTGATCGGCCTTGGTGAGACCAGTCTCAAGGCTTCTAGCCGGGGTCTGCGCAAGAAAGACCGGATATTGCTTAACGCTACTATCTCAAAGGTGGTTGTGGTCGCCAAGCTATTTTGCCGCCTCCTGTGGCGGCGCACCGTTAGCATCATCCGACAATACATTAGAGCGGGCAACACCCGATTAACAACCAAGGGCAAGACGCCTGCGGCATCCGCTATCCATCCCCGACAAACTCCACGGCTTCGCCTAAAGGTTGCTT
>JADJNC010000053.1 GCA_016709335.1 Candidatus Propionivibrio dominans
GGTGCAGATCGTATCGGTAGCGCGCAAGGGTTTACCCTACGTTTAGCCACGCATATACAAATTTCTCCCTATTCAATCGGTTGAATTGCCCATTCTTAGTCAATCAGGACGTTAAAAGGTGCGGTTTTGCAACCGACCTGACGGATTTTCAGCCTGCGACTTCCAATTTGCCAACTCTTCAGGCGAAACGTTCAACAAACCAAGGGATAACCCGTACACCTTAGCGTTACTATTTACACTGAAACCGAGGTCACCCCGACTAAGATATCAACTTTACGTCACAAACGTATCAACTTTAGCGTCGTTTGACACCAGACGCATGCGTTTTGTGCGGATGGTGTCATAGGGTAAGTTGCCGTATAGTGGTTCAATGCCCAAGCCAATTGCGATAGTAGACAATTCAGATGTCACTGAGAAGTAAGATTCTTACGCTGGGCTTTGTGGCCATCTTGGGTATGTTTTTCACCCTATGGTTCCAGTACAGGAGCTATTCGACGCAAGCTCAGGCCATTGAAACAGTGACACGGAACGTCAAGGTCGTCGGGGCGCTGTCCCAAGCGACACACGAGTTGCAAAAAGAGCGTGGTCTGACGACCATCAAGCAAGCATCGACAAGTGGTCAGGCGCTCGCCGAACAACGCTCCCATACGGACGAAGTGCTTTCCAAACTGGCAGGAACGGGCATCCGCATTGCCGGCCTTGATGACACGCTTGGACGGTTGCGTGTCATGGCGGCGTCAGACACAGCCGATCGGTTTGCAATCCGGGATGGATACACAAAGTTGCTCCAGACCCTTATCGATGAGATGGGTCGGCTGACGCATGAGTCAGACACATCTGTAGCCAGGGCAGACGTCACCGCACACAGTCACCTCATGAAAGCGAAGGAATATCTGGGGCGGACACGCGCGACCGTAGGCTACGAGATTGGACTCAAGCGCGACGATCCGTCTGTTATCAACAGTCTGATCCGGCTCAAGAGCATTTACGATGAAGAAGTGCGCATGTTCGAATTGGCCGCCTCACCAGAACTGCGAGAAGCATCGGCCGCCCCACTCTCTGGAAACGAATTGGCGAAGACACTACATGCGGTAACGCAGATTGTCGCTACAGGCAAATTTCCGCAGGAACTTGCTGCGCAGACCTGGTGGTCGTTGGCTACCGCAGCGATCGACCGCCTAAAGAGCGTCGAGGACCATTCGTTGCATCTAATCGAACAGAAGGCGGAAGGGGAGCTTGCGCGGTCTCGTAACGCCATGAACCTGGGCGTGGTTGTTACGCTGGGTGTTGGTTTGGCCGCCTTCATGCTGGCCCTATCGACAACCGTCACCCTGCTTCGAGCGCTTGACAGGGCACTGACGAGTATTGAACACATCTCGATCAGCCAGGATTTCAGCAGCCGCCTGCCTGCTCAATCGTCGGATGAAATCGGACGCATCTCCAGGAGTTTTAATCAGTTGCTGGATATTGCAGAAAAGCTATTGAACGAGAAGGATTTCCTGGCCACGACCGACGCGCTGACGGGAATCAACAATCGGATGCGGTTCGGCATAGTCCTCGATGAGGAAGCGGGCAGGAAGCGCCGGAACAAGATGCCGATGTCGCTGATCATGTTCGATATTGATCACTTCAAGCGCATCAACGACGAACACGGCCATAACACGGGCGACGAAATTTTGAAGGCCTTATCGAGCCTGGTGAGCAAGGAGATTCGTTTCACCGATTTCTTCTGTCGCTGGGGCGGCGAGGAGTTCATCTTGCTGCTCAAGGACGATGGCTGCGATGCAGCCATCGTGGCCGCCGAGAAGATCAGAAGCCTAATTGAAGCCGCGGACTTTCCAACCGTCGGCAAAGTGACGTGCAGCTTTGGCGTTGCTCACTGGAAGCAGGACGACACTGAGATCAGTCTTGTCGCGCGCGCCGACAAGGCACTGTACGAATCGAAGAACGAAGGGCGCAACCGAGTCCGATGTCCTCAAGGAGACTGGAAGAACTGCCCTGGCGGGATCAATGTGCCCATTTGGGAGGGCGTTGTTGAATTAATCGAAACTTGGGCATGGTTCAAATCCAGTGAACACTCTTGCGTTTCAAAAGCGGCTCACAAGCGCCGGAAACACTAGCTTCCAGACGAAAAAGCCAAAAACACGCGGTTTTTGAACCATGCCGAAATTCCAACCTCCGAGATTGAGTCGCCCCCCGCTTTTGGCGCCAAGATTCGCAGCGACTTTATCGAAGGCATTGGAAAGGTGGCGGGCAAATTCGTGATCTTGCTGAATGTCAACAAGGTGCTCTCGACCGAAGAGATTGGGAAAATGGGGCAGGCCTCAACAACCATGGAGTTGGACCCGCCGCACCATGCCAGCCAAGTCTAAGACCCCGCTTTGAGCCGAAACTGCCTCGGTAAATGATTTGCGGAACTTGTAAAACTGGACTACCAGACAGCGGACACTGGAAACCGTCAGCTTCTACGCTGCGATGACGAAGTAGCTCGCGCTCCAGACCCGACGTTCAATTTTGACAGACTGCTTCTGGGAAAGTTGGCCGACGTGTGAAACGAAGTAAAGTTGATGCGTTTGTCCTAGTAAAGTTGTTTCTTTTGGTGCCTCGCGCTGATGCGACAGAAGAAAATTCTTTTAAATGAGGTACTTGCAGAATCCAAAAACTGACGCAACCTGAACTGCCTCGGTGCCTAATTTTTAGGCACTTCTTGGATTCTGAGCACAAGTCAGAGTGTTACCGCATCAATTTCCCCTTTTTTGTCCATGGACAACCCTCGCAACGAGTTGCGAACTGGTTTTGAAGCTGGTTTTGGCTGATGCGTTGCGTTTTCGAGTCACAGCAGCAACCTCGTGAGTTGATCGGCGCACAGTGCCACCACTCCCAGCATCAAGTGGCACATCACCTTGGCGTGTCCACGCACCTGAACATGACGAGCCCGATTCATCCTTGAGCCTTGCATTGCAACGCTCGGCTCCCGAGCGGATTTTGTAGCGCTGGGCTTCATGTGGAGCAAATTCCTTCTTTTCCCCTTTGCGCGGGTTGTGGTCAATCAAGGGTACCCGCCCCGCAGCTTGAATGTCTTCGCGGATCACGGTGCTGCAATAGGCCGCGTCCATCAGTTCGTAGCAGACGTCCACTCGCTGGGCGCTGATGCGTGTGAGCGGTAATGCGACCCGGCTGTCGTGCACGTTCGCGCCGGTCAGAACGGCGCTAATGGGTACTCCACAGCAGGCTGTATCGAGGTGCAGCTTGTAGCCTTTCCAGCTGATTTTGTAACCCTGTGCATTCTTCTTTGTGCCCGTGGCGCAAGCGGTGTCGAGTTCAAAGAGCATCTGCTCCAGCGTCTGGCCACGTTGGCGCTCCAGTGGGCTTGGCTCAGGAGCGGGGCGAACCTCGCCTTTCTTTTTGCGTCCAGGCTTGCCTTTTGGCTTGGCTGGGACTACTTCGGCCTTGTCCTTCTTTGCAATCGACTCGCGTGCCTCTATGGCCGTGGAGTCGCGGCTGATGATATGAGTTCGCCTTGCAAGGCAGAAAATCTTTGGACGGTGACGGCACTCAGGGTAGTATTCATGGGCGGGCAACAATCTCTTGATTCAATGCTTGAATTTTCCCGCCGTTTGGGGTGCTCACTTAATTGAAGTAAAGATGTTTTCTTCTGTGGGAAACGAGCCGAATTTGGCCAATATGACATCGCGCCTACACAGGGGGTCCTGTGTTGCACCTCTGAAAAAAGGTGCTGAGGGCCAGCAGATTGACTAAATCTTGGGGCAATCCCAAGGCATGCAAGATAACAACATTACTTCAATTTCTACGATAGTAACGACTTTACTTCAATCGCAATTGAAGTAAAAGTCGTTTCGAAATCCATCCGGCTAGCAGCTCCTCTGAAGCGGACAATTGCGGAGAAACAACTTTAGTTCGCATGACATATGTCCACCTCCTGGAATCGATCAACGTCTTTGGAGGCTTGTGCCTTGCTCAGCGAAGAGTCGGGCGTGGGCACGCGCGCAATGAGTTGTGCTGCGCAGCGCTGTGCCATGGCCTCCACGTCTTGCGGTACGGGCTGCAGGTGCAAAGACGCCTGACCATGCAACAAGGCTTCAATGCGCGAGGCCAGGCGCGCCCAGTGGGATTGGGCGATGTCAAAGTGACTGCCCAAGTTGAGCAGCGTGGTTTGTTTGACCACGGATCCAACGCGCACGCCTTCGACCAAACGATAGGTGTAGTAGACCTGTTCGGTCTTTTTGCTGTTGGTGGTGGTGCGTCTGATAAACACACCGAAATGATACGCACAGAATCAGGAGAAAAACTGTACAGACTAAAATATTATGGCACAACAAATCGCTTTTTAGACGACCCCCAGTATCCATGCGGGTTCCCAGGGGGGCGGGGTCGGAAAAAGCGTGGAAAGTGACAAAGATGGGCTAGGCATTCAAAGGCGGGCTTATCCCAGTATTGATGGGCGTTTTGAACCACGCCCAAATTTACTTTCTCTGACAGTTCCGGTCAGCGCTCAAGAAATGACTTGACTCGGACCTGGCTGGGCCAGCACTTGGGCGATGGGCCGCAGCGTTAACCACCATTGGTCGCGTGGGCGCTCTTGTTCAAAGTCGACCATCGCGGGAAAATCCGCCAGATTGTGATACTGCACCTTACCATTTTGCAGGCCAATGAAGGCGCCATCGCTGCGCTTTTGCGCCAGCTGTTGGCTCAGGAACTCAATCAGCGGGTGGCCAAGCGGGTCGCATGAATTCGGTCGAAGGGCGAGGGGTCGCCTCCCTGCTGCAGATGCCCCAACACGGCTTGGCGCACTTCAAACAGACCTCGGCCTTCCTCCTCAAAGAGTGAATGCAGAAAACTGGTGGTGTAGACGGTATTGGAACACTCATTGCGGATTGTCAAAGCCACGCGCTTGCCATTTTCAAAGCCGATTTTTAAGTTATCCAGATCGACCAGCAAATCTTTGAGTGTGACGCCGCTCTCGTCCAAATAAACCTGTTCGGCGCCAGTGGCCAAGCCACTCATCAGCGCCAGATAGCCGCAGTAGTGCCCCATGACTTCAACCACAAAAGCGCGCAGCGTGGCGTCGGCGGACTGCTTGATCTTGTCGACCACGCCCACGATGCTGTTGAGGGCTGTATCAGCGCCGACACTCAGTTCAGAACCAGGCAAATTATTGTCAATGCTGGCGGGCAGGCAGATGATGGGAATGTTCAAGGCCGCAAAGTTGGGCCGCTCCAGCAGAAGGCGATGTGCGGCTTGGTAGCCGTCCCATCCGCCGATGATCAGCATCCCCTCAATGGCATGCTTTTCCAAGGTCAGCGCAATGGCCTGGCAGTCCTTGTGATCAAGAACCTTGCGTTTGGTTCCCAGTTCAGAGCCTCCCATGGCAGCCCATCCGCCCACGCTCATCCAATCCATGACCTCAATGGCGCCTATCACAAGACCCTGCATGCCGTCACGCACGCCCAGCATGGTGTGCCCCTGGTCAAGCCCCAATCGGATGGCAGCACGGGTAGCCGTATTCATGCCCGGCGCCAGCCCACCCGCATTGATCACAGCCAGGCGACCACCAGATGGCGCCGCGCGGGACGCGTAGGGAAGCACTTGCGCTAGGGTCCAAAACGTTCGAAATGCCTCTTTGAAGCTGCCACTGCGAAGTTCCATCGCTTTTGCATAATCGCCCGCTGCGATCAGCTTGGTTATGGCCTGGGTCTGCTCTACGCAAAACATCAAGGGCGCCTTGACGATGCGGTTGCGGCGCATGCCGATGAGGCAGGGTTCGGCGGCAGGCGTGCTCGACAGCACTTCCCGCACCGCCGCATGGCCCAGCAGCGTGCTCATATTCCGATCGAACGCGCTGGGTGCTCCGCCGCGTTGCACATGGCCCAAAATCGTCACCCGCACATCGGCCTTGAGTCGGTCACGGAGCAACTGCTCGACGTCGGCACTTCGGATTGGCGCGCCATGGCGGTCACGCGCGCCTTCGGCAATGACCACAATGCTGTCGCGCCTGCCAGCCTTGCGGCCCTCATGCAGTGCGTCGCACATAGCTTGCTGCCAATCTTCCATCTCGGGCGGGCTTTCCGGTATAAACACCCAGTCCGCGGCGGCGGCTAGTGCGCCCATCAAGGCGAGATAGCCGCAATTGCGACCCATCACCTCGACAACAAAAGTGCGTTGGTGACTGGCAGCGGTGCTGGAGATGGCGTCGATGGCTTCGGTGATGCGGTGCAAAGCCGTATCGGCACCGATGGTCATGTCGGTGCCGTACATATCGTTGTCGATGGAGCCCACCAGGCCGACAATGCCCAGATGAGGGTGGGCCTGGGCCAATTCGGGGGTGATGGTTTCGCTGGCAACCAGTTCTGCCAACAGGCCGGACCACTCCTGGCGAAACAGGTTGGCGCCGGTGAGGCTGCCATCGCCGCCGATGACGACCAGATTGTCGATGCCCCGCTCCAGCAGATTGCGCGCGGCCTGCAAGCGCCCCTGGCGTTCGCGAAACGCCGCGCAGCGGGCGGATCCGATGATCGTTCCACCCCGGTGGAGAGTACCGCCAACACTGTCCCAGGTCATTTTTCGTATGCGCTCACCGCCTTCCACCATGCCTTGGTAGCCCCTCATAGATGGCGTACACGGGAATTGCTTGGTCGAGTGCTGTGCGTGCAACTGAACGAACAGCAGCATTCATTCCCGGCGAATCGCCGCCACTGGTCAAGACTCCCAGACTGCGCATGCGCACCTCACCAAGGTTTGGCCTATAAAAATCAATTTCATTTGCAAAGTATGGCATGTTTTGCCATGCAAAACGTCTATCCTTCAGACCATGAAGCAAGACACTGTTGCTGGCCTACTGGTTGTGGCACTTACCAAATTCGAATCTGGAAAACATCAGAAATGTTGAATTAAGGCCGAAAAAAATAAAGGCACCATTGACCAAGCAATACAGAGTTGAATATGCAAGCTGCATACTTCACCCGTGGATCCTGGAAATAGGTCATCCCAGCTGTGGGTTGGATGCGGAGCATGATCATATGATTTCTATTTGCTACATAAATCGTAGCAGAATGATTGTTAACACGCCTTAGTTAGTTGCGCACATACACCCGCGAGCCCAAGGAATATTCAGGTTCGCATTGAGCCGCGCATCCAGGCTGAGCTGTGGGCTGCAGGCGGGCAAGTAAAACGCCTCGATTGCCGAACCGGCAGGGCAAGGACATTACATCCAGACCAACGGTTTGGACGTTGTTAAGCAGCACCACCAAACCAGCCAGCCGATTGAGCGATCATGTATTGCTTTGCCCCAACATGGCTTGCGTCACCAAGGTAATTCCCGATGCAGTGACATGAAATCGCTTCCTATCCTCTTCAGGGTTGACGCCGATCTGGGAGCCGTCAGGAATGCGGCAGTTCTTGTCAACAATGCACTTTTTAATGATGCATTGGCGGCCAACTTCCACGTTGGGCAAAATAATGGACTGCTGAATCAGGGAATAACTGTTAACGCGCACCCTGAAAACAGCATGGATCGCCGCACCGTTGCACCGCTGATGATGCAGCCACCCGAGACCATGGCGTCCACCGCCTGACCGCGCCGTTCGTCATCATCGAAAACGAATTTGGCGGGCGGGCTTTGCGGCTGCCAGGTCCAGATCGGCCAGGCGTCGTCGTACAAATTCAGGTCCGGCGTAACATGAACCAGATCCATATTGGCGGCCCAATAGGCGTCCAGCGTGCCAACATCGCGCCAGTAAACGGCCTTGCCGGGTTCGCAAACACAGCTTTCGGGAAAAGCTGTGTGCGTAAGTGCGGTAGCGCTTGACCGCATGGGGATGATGTCCTTGCCAAAATCATGCTTGGACTTTGGGTCATCGGCATCACGCAACAACTGCTCAAACAAAAAGCGCGCGTTAAACACATAAATGCCCATGCTGGCCAGTGCGGCGTCAGGGTTGCCGGGCATAGCTTGAGGATTGGCGGGCTTCTCGGCAAAATCAACGATGCGCCCCTCTTCATTGACCGACATCACACCAAACTCACTGGCGCCTTTGATGGGCACTTCAATGCAAGCCACCGTCAGGTCGGCCTTGCGCTCGACGTGGGCGGCCAGAATGCGGCCATAGTCCATGCGGTAAACGTGATCGCCTGACAGGATCAACACATATTCGGGGTCAGCAATGCGCAGTTCACGCAGGTTTTGGTAGACCGCATCCGCAGTGCCCTGGTACCAGTGCGATTCACTCATCTGCTGCTGGGCGGGCATGATTTCAATGAACTCGCCCAGGCGCCCATCCAGAAAGCTCCAGCCGAGTTGCAAATGCCGGATGAGGCTTTGCGCCTTGTACTGGGTGGCAACGCCGACGCGGCGCACTCCGGAGTTCACGCAATTGGAGAGCGTGAAGTCAATGATGCGGAATTTGCCGCCAAACGGCACGGCCGGCTTGGATCGCCAGTCGGTCAGTTCATGCAAGCGACTGCCGCGCCCGCCGGCAAGAATCAGGGCGAAGGTATTGCGGGTCAGTTGGCTGACAAAGCGGGGGATTGCCGCCTCTTCGTTTGCCGAAACTGGAATCATCGAGATCTGCCATGATCAAACTCCGAGAAGGTCAGTTATCACCAGCAAAGCTGGCGGCTTGATTTGTAATGAATTTTGGTAATTATCGCGACCCCAACCAAGGGCAGCGCGACTACATAGACCCAACCGACAAGAGGAGCGGCTATAAACAGAATCACATTCTTGATGGCGGCCCTGGCCGATGAGCTGGCACAGGCTGCGACCATGGCCAACATTGCCAAGCCTACGAGGTGCACAAGCGGCTTACCCAAACTAAGGGAAAGTCTTGTTCCAGACATGCCTATCTGGTTGGCACATGCTGGCCAGTTTTGAAATCACTGCATCTTGGCTTACTCCACTAACGCGACAACGCCAATCAGTAGCCGGCACCCTTGATCGACTTGATGCCCTTGAAAACGGCTTTGGCCCCGAGTTGTTCCTCGATGCGGATCAGCTGGTTGTACTTGCAGATGCGGTCGGTTCGCGAAAGCGATCCGGTCTTGATCTGGCCTGAGCCGGTGCCCACGGCCAAGTCAGCAATGAATGAGTCCTCTGTTTCGCCCGAGCGATGCGAACATACCGCACTGTAACCTGCCTTCTGAGCCATCTTGATGGCGTCAAGAGTCTCGGTCACGGTGCCTATCTGATTGACCTTGATCAGGATCGAATTGCAAGCTCCCATGTCGATGCCTTTTTTCCGGCGCGTCGGGTTGGTGACGAAGAAGTCGTCTCCAACGATCTGTACCTTCTTGCCCAGCGCCTTCGTCAGCTTGACGTAGCCGTCCCAGTCGCTCTGATCAAGCCCGTCCTCGATCGAAACAATCGGGTACTTCTTGCACCAGTCGGCGTACTTGGCGATCATGTCGTCCGAGGTGAACAACTTGTCCGGATTCGATTTCCAGAACTTGTAGCCCTTGCGGCCGCCTTCGTCATACAGTTCCGAGGATGCGCAATCGAGCGCTATGCCGATCTGTTTGCCGGCCTTGTATCCTGCCGCGTCAATCGCCTGCATGATGACCTCGAGTGCTTCGTCGTTGGACAGGTTCGGGGCAAAGCCGCCTTCGTCGCCCACTGCCGTGACATGCTTACCCTTCTTGAGAATGCCCTTGAGGGTGTGAAAAATCTCGGTGATCCAGCGTAGACCTTCGGAATAGGTCTTGGCCCCAATCGGCATGATCATGAATTCCTGAAAGTCGATCAAATTGTCCGCGTGTTTGCCACCATTGATGATGTTGGCCATCGGCGTCGGCAGTACGAATTCCTTGTTCTTATGAATCTTGCCGATGTATTTCCACAGCGGCATCTTGCTGACGTTGGCTGCCGCCACAGTGATGGCCATCGATGCTCCAAGCAGCGCATTAGCACCGAGCTTGGACTTGTTGACGCTACCGTCGAGCGTGATCATGGCCTCGTCCAACTCGCGCTGATTCAGCGGATTCTTGCCCTTAAGCAGCTTGGCGATGGGGCCGTTGACTGCCGCGACTGCCTTGAGCACGCCCTTGCCGAGATAGACCTTCTTGTCGTCGTCGCGCAATTCGCAGGCCTCGAATTCACCCGTCGAAGCGCCGGAGGGCACCGCCGCGCGCGCCAGGAAGCCATTACTTAATGTGATGTCGACTTCCACCGTGGGATTGCCGCGCGAGTCCAGAATCTGACGGCCAAAGACTTTGGTGATCTTGACGAAGGGCGCCACCGGCACCGTTTTGACAGATGTCTTCTTGACGGGGACGGTGTTTTTAGCTGCGGGTTTTTCGATCTTGGCCATGTTGATTTCCTTCTTGGTTATAGGGTGCAGAACCTTTGTTGGACTAAGCTGATTACTGGCGTCGCATCTCGGCAGCATTGAGGATGCCAAGAAAGCTGTCTACCTGGAGCGCCGCTCCGCCTATCAATCCGCCATCAATGTCCTTTTGCGCGACAAGCCCTGCAGCATTGTCAGGCTTCATTGAGCCGCCGTACTGGATACTGATGGATTGTGCCGTGCTGTCGCCATAAAGCTTGGCGATCATGCTGCGCACAAACTGATGGGCCTGCTGAGCTTCGTCGTCGGTTGCCGTGACACCCGTTCCAATAGCCCAGACCGGTTCGTAGGCGACGACCGTGCGCTGGGCTTCATCGCCGGAAAGACCCGCATAAGCCCCGGTTATCTGGGCTGAGAGCACGAGCTCGAGCTGACCGGCTTTTCGTTCGGCAATGGTTTCACCGACACAGATGATAGGCGTCATTTCGAGAGAAAGAACCTTCTTTACTTTCTTGTTAACACTAAGGTCTGTCTCCCCGAAATAGGTGCGCTGCTCTGAATGCCCGATGATGACAAATTCAACACCTACGTCCTTGAGCATGTCAGCGCTCACCTTTCCGGTGAATGCACCCTGGTTCTCCCAGTGCACATCCTGAGCCGCAAGCTTCACGTTGGTTCCCTTAACCACATCGGATACCTTCGCCAAAGCGAGGTAGCTTGGGGCGATCGCAAACACTACGTTTTGGATGCTGCTTGCTGCAGCAACCAATTCTGTAGCCAGCTTCACGGACTCGGAAACGATCTTATTCATCTTCCAGTTGCCAACGATAACCATTTTTCTCACGCTCACTCCCCTTTTGTAATCGAACTATTTTTCGCAGCGTTGTTCCAGAATATCGACAGCAGGCAGAATCTTGCCTTCGAGAAACTCAAGGAAGGCGCCACCCGCCGTGGAGATGTAATCAACCTTCGTGCCGTACTTGTTAATGGCTGCGACGGTGTCCCCGCCGCCGGCCAGCGAAAAGGCCTTTGACTTGGAAATCGCGTCTGCAAGGATGGTCGTGCCTGAGGAGAATGCGTCGAATTCGAATACACCCACAGGTCCATTCCAGACGATGGTACCCGCCTGCGCAGCAAGATCAGCCAGCAACTTCGCCGACTCGGGGCCGATGTCTAAGATCATGTCGTCGTCGGCAACGTCATCGATTCTCTTGACCGTCGCTGCTGCAGTGGCCGAGAACTCATTGGCGCAGACCACGTCGGTTGGCAACGGCACGTGGACTTTGGCCAGAATGCGCTTGGATTGTTCGAGTAGGTCGGGTTCCGCCAGCGACTTGCCAATTTTCTTGCCGGATGCTAGCAAGAAGGTGTTGGCAATTCCGCCACCAACCACCAGTTGATCAACCTGGTCTGCCAGTGCCTCCAGCACGGTGAGCTTGGTAGATACTTTGGATCCCCCAACAATCGCCACCAGCGGTCTGGCCGGCTTGGCCAGGGCGAGAGTAAGCGCTTCAAGTTCCGCCGCAACGCAGGGGCCTGCACAAGCAACAGCCGCATACTTGCCCATGCCATAGGTCGTAGCTTCCGCGCGATGCGCTGTGCCAAACGCGTCGTGTGCCCAGATGTCGCACAGGGCGGCCAGCTTTTTTGACAGCCCGTCGTCACACTTCTTTTCACCCTTGTTGATGCGGCAGTTTTCCAACATGACCAGCTCGCCCGGCTTGACGGCCACACCGTCTACCCAGTTGACCACTACGGGAACGGTTCGCCCAAGCAACTCGCCCATGCGCGAGGCAATCGGGGCCAACGAGTCCTCGGCCTTGAACTCGCCTTCTGTCGGCCGCCCAAGATGCGAGGTCACCATGACTGCCGCGCCGCCGTCCAGTGCGTAGCGGATGCCCGGCAGCGCCGCACGGATGCGGGTATCGTCAGTAATTGCACCGGTATCGTCCTGCGGCACATTTAAATCGGCGCGGATGAAAACGCGCTTGCCCTTGACATCGAGCTCAGTGAGACGCTTGAATCGCATGAAAAGCCCTCTCAACAATTACTTCGAAACGACCCTGACCATCTCCAGCACCTTGCAGGAATAACCCCACTCGTTGTCATACCAGGACACCACCTTCACGAAGGTTCCGTCCAGCGCCATGCCGGCCTCAGAATCAAACACCGAAGTGCAGGATTCGCCGCGGAAGTCGGTTGACACGACTTTTTCGTCCGTGTAGCCGAGCACACCCTGCATCGCGCCTTGCGAGGCCGCCTTCATGGCCGCGCAGATGTCCTTGTAGGTGGCTTCCCTAATCAGTTCGCAGGTCAGATCAACCACCGAAACATCGGACGTTGGAACGCGAAAGGCCATGCCGGTGAGCTTCTTGTTGAGCTCGGGAATGACTACGCCGACGGCCTTGGCAGCCCCGGTTGACGATGGAATGATGTTCTCCAGAATGCCGCGGCCACCACGCCAGTCCTTGTTGGACGGGCCATCGACGGTCTTCTGGGTCGCCGTTGCGGCATGCACCGTGGTCATGAGGCCACGCTTGATACCCCAGTTGTCGTTGAGTACCTTGGCAACCGGAGCCAGGCAGTTGGTGGTGCAAGAAGCATTCGAAATGATGTCCTGCCCGGCATAGATCTTGTCGTTGACGCCGAACACGAACATCGGGGTATCGTCCTTCGATGGTGCCGAGAAAATGACTTTTTTTGCGCCCGCTGCCAGATGTTTGGCACCGGTTTCTTTGGTGAGAAACAGGCCCGTTGATTCCACCACAACCTGGGCACCAACTTCATTCCACTTGAGCTCTGCCGGATCCTTGACTGCCGTCAGGCGAATCTTCTTACCATTGACGACCAGCGTGCAGCCCTCGACCGCGACTTCACCGTTGAAGCGACCATGCACGGAATCGTACTTCAGCATGTAGGCGAGATAGTCCGGTTCCAACAAGTCATTGATGCCGACTATTTCGATGTCAGAGAAGTTCTTGATGGCCGCACGAAACACCATCCGACCAATGCGTCCAAACCCGTTGATGCCAACTTTGATTGTCATGTTCGCTCCTGTGAAAAGATGTATTCCTGCAATGTTACCGATTCAACCAAATAACACGATTGCCACCCGACTTGGCCGCTGTTCTTCAGGGATCGGCGGCGGCTTTGCGGTGCGATCCATTCACCTCGCGCTGCATCATATCCACGTTCGAGAGTCGGCCTGCAAGGGACTTGCCAAAACCAAGAGAAAGGCACCAAATATTGGGATCAACTTGAATATCGTCAAATCGAGCAACTGGTTGCGGGGTTCGCACTGGAGAAAAAAGGATGAAGACAATCGAGACATGAGTGAAAAGGCAAAAAAGCCTTTGCCGTTAAAAAAACCCGCACTGAGGTCACTGTCGGAACGATCAAGTTTGTTTCCGCGCCTTCGGCACCACATTCCAGATCGTTTTGGCGTACTGGGAAATCGTACGGTCGGACGAAAACTGCCCCATCCCTGCAACGTTCAGAATGGCTTTTTGTGTCCAAGCCGATGGGTCGCCAAAGAGCTGGCCAACTCTGTCCTGGCAAGCCACGTATGACTCGTAGTCAGCCATCAATCGGTAGTAGTCACCGTGGCAGGTCAGATTGTCAAACACTGGCTTGTACCGGTCGCAATCCCCCGTCATTCCAAAAATGAAGATGTTCTCGTGCCCGACCTCATCTCGAATCTCGACATTGGCACCATCCAGGGTCCCAATGGTGAGTGCACCGTTGAGGGCGAGCTTCATATTGCCGGTGCCTGAAGCTTCGGTGCCGGCAGTCGATATTTGCTCCGACAGGTCAGCGGCAGGAATGATGATTTCGGCGTTGGAAACGTTGTAGTTGGGGATAAATACGACCTTGAGTCGGTCGTTCATACGCGAGTCATTGTTTACAACATCCGCGACGTCGTTAATCAGTCGAATGATGAGTTTGGCGAATCGGTAACCCGGAGCCGCCTTGCCGCCAAAGATCACGGTACGCGGTGGTGCAGTGCCACCGGCTCGTATGCGGTTATAGAGCGTGATGATGTGCAACACGTTGAGCAACTGACGCTTGTATTCATGAATGCGCTTGATTTGCACGTCAAAAAGCGAGTCGGGATTGACCCGAATGGACAATCGTTGCTCAATCAGCTGTGCGAGACGGACCTTGTTGTCGCGCTTGACCCGTACAAAGTCGTTGCAAAAATCCGCATCTGAGGTGAGCGCAGTGAGCTGGCGCAGCTGGTCAAGATCCTTCAGCCAGCCATTGCCAATACGTCTCGTGATGAGTTTGGCAAGCGCGGGGTTGGCCTGGTTCAACCAGCGCCGCGGCGTCACTCCGTTTGTCATGTTGACAAATTTATTGGGCCATAACCGATGAAAGTCCGCAAAGATGGTTTCTTTCATCAAACGGGTGTGAATGGCGGCCACGCCATTGACCTTGTGACTGCCGACGATTGCCAGATGCGCCATGCGGATGCGTTTGCCGTGTGACTCATCAATCAGCGACATGCGTTGCCACAGGGCTGCTTCACCAGGGTGCTGGTGCATCACATCTTTCATGAATCGACGATTGATCTCGTAGATGATTTGCAGGTGGCGCGGTAGCACCCGCTGAAACAGTGCCACGGCCCAGGTTTCCAGCGCCTCCGGCATCAGGGTGTGATTGGTGTAGGCAAAGGTGCGTGTGGTGATGTCCCAGGCCGCATCCCATTCCATATGGTGCTGGTCTGTAAGAATGCGCATCAACTCGGCTACGGCAATTGACGGATGCGTGTCGTTGAGCTGGATAGCGACTTTGTCTGGCAAGTTGTCCAGGGAAGCGTCTGATTTGGCAAATCGGCAAAGCAGATCCTGCAGCGAGGCACAAACAAAGAAATACTGCTGCTTGAGCCGAAGCTCTCGCCCCATCTCAGTGGTGTCGTTGGGGTAAAGAACCTTGGACAGGTTCTCGGATTGATTTTGTCTTCAACCGCGCGGATGTACTCACCTTCGTTGAAATATGTCAGGTCGAAGTCTCGGGTGGCTTTGGCAGCCCACAGTCGCATATTGTTCACGGTACCCGTATCAAAACCGGGGATCGGATAGTCGTAGGCCATGGCCATCACGTCATCGCTGTCGACCCAATGGTATCTTTTGCGGCCGTGCTCGTCCGCGTAATCCACCACGCGGCCATGAAACTTGACCTGGTAAAGAACTTCTGGGCGCGGAAATTCCCAGGGATTGCCGTAGCGCAACCAGTTGTCCGGGTGTTCAATCTGCTGTCCGTTTTCAATGCGTTGGTGGAACATGCCGTACTCGTAGCGGATGCCGTAACCGTAGCCCGGCACCCCCAAGGTGGCCATGGAGTCCAGAAAACAAGCTGCGAGCCTGCCCAGGCCGCCGTTGCCTAACGCCGCATCGGGTTCTACTTCGCTCAAATTCTGGGGTTTGAGTCCCATTTCGGTCAGCGCCACGAGCGCGTCGTGAAACTCTTTCTCGGCACAGATGTTAAGCATGCTGTTGGTCATGGTACGCCCCATGAGAAACTCCAGCGAGAGGTAGTAGACCCGCTTGCGATCATCAATGTAGTAACTGCGCATGGTCTCCATCCAACGTTCGATCATGCGCTCGCGCACTACCGCCGCAGCGGCGTAGAACCAGTCGCGATCGGTGGCATTAATGGGATCCTTACCGATGGTGTAGATCAGGCGGTTGTACAGAGAGTGTCGGATTGACTCTGCGTCAAGTGTCGGATGGTCAAGCTCAGGTAAGGCAACAGGCTTTTTCATGGATCGATCCGTGGTAGTGGTCTAGGATTATCATAACTTTTCACGATGTCGTTTTATTCAATGACTGATGAATACTTATTGCAGCCAAATCGCTGCGGTCACCGTAAGAACCTGACATCTTTATTTGCTTAAGCTGCCTAACGTCGGTCGGAGGGTCGTCGGCTGCAGACTGCCAGACCGATAGCTAGAAAGGCTGCGCCAATTTTGAAGGCGTGCGCAGAAGCATTGTCCGGATGGTGATCACGCAGATAGGCCACAACCTGCGGCCCGACGACCCCGGCGGCACCCCAGGTGGACAACATGGCACCATATGCGCCGGCCATCATTTTCGCTCCGAAGGCGTTCGAAACGAAAGATGGCAGGGTGCCAAAACCACCGCCATAACACAGCAAGACATAACAGACACCAACGCCGAAGAGCCACGGACTTTCGACAATGCCTAGCACTAAAAACGCGCCAAGCTGAGTTCCCAGCATAATCTGAAAAACACGGACGCAACCAAGATGGTCGGATAGGCTGCCCCAGGCAAAGCGCCCCAAACCGTTGCAGAGTGCACTGACGGCAATCAGCGTCGCACCATAAGAGGCTAATTTCTGTGCCGACAGACCCGGATCCAATCGGTGCCACAATTCCTGGATCATGGGGGACTGAAAACTGATGAACATGATTCCGGCAACGGTGTTGCAAAACATCACTAACCACATCATGGCAAATTGCCGCGTAAGCAGCACCGTTTTTAGCAGCGACGGTTCAGCGACTGTCGCTGGGCTGGGCGCATCGGGCTTAGCCGGGTCGGGCTGGGCCAGGGTTTCGGGGGGGCCTTGTAGCGTCCAGGCAATGGGTGAGGTAAGCAGCAGAAAGCGCAGGCCCAGTATTGCAAATACCAAGGGCATATTGTTGTCAAACATTTTCAGCAATAAGGGGGCAATCACTTTAGACATGATCATGGCACCCAGACCAAAACCCATGATGACCATGCCGGTGGCAAGCCCTTTTTTGTCTGGGAACCATTTGGCGACGGTGGCCACCGGGGTCACGTAAGCCAGGCCGATACCAGTGCCACCAATCACACCGTAGCCAAGGTAGAGCAGGCCCAAGGATTTGAAATAGAGCGCCAGCGCCCCCAGCATGTATCCGCTGGCAAAAAGCAGGCTGCCCAGCACCGCCAGTTTGCGTGGCCCATAAGTGGGTAATTTTGCACCTCCTAACGCTGCTCCAAGGCTGAGAAAAACAATGGTAGTGCTAAAGACCCACGCTACTTGCGTATTTGACCAACCATAAGCTTGTGTCAGCGGATTTAGAAAGTAGCTCCACGCATATACTGTGCCAAGGCAGAGTTGGAGAGCAGTCCCCATCGACGCCATGAACCAGCGGCTCATGGCGTTGCCTGTGGAGTTCTGGGGCCCAGTATTTCTGTAAGGTCACCTTGCCGGTTATGGTTATTCTCAATAACGCCCAAGATGTGTTGCAACAAGTCGCGAGAGGAAATGATACCGATCGGATTGCGGAACTCGTTGACTACAGGTAAATGGCGAAAACCCCTAGCCCGAATGAGTTGGATGCAATTAGTGACCGACGTTTCTTTGAACACGGTCGTCGGATTGGGCGTCAGAACCTGACTAAGCCTGGTTTGGTCAGGGTCTCTTCTTCTTGCTACAACACGATGAAGGAGATCCCTTTCCGAAAAAATACCCACAAGACGGTCATTTTCGACCACCAGCAGCGCGCCCAGACCGTTTTCCGTCATTCGTTCGGCCGCCAAGGCAACTGTCTCGTAAGGGGTGGCGGTGATCAGGCGGCGCTTCATGATGTCCGTGACCGAGCCAAGATTCATCGGATTCATTAAATTTCCTTCTATATTTCAACGCTCAAATCGTGCTTGCGAAAAACATCGGCAACCTGCTGCATTTGCTTCTGGGTCGGCGGTTCTGTCTGCCAAAGCGCATAGTCAGTGCCTAAGCGCTCCCATTTGTATTCACCCATTTTGTGAAACGGCAGAAGTTCCACCTTTTCAATATTCTTCATGCCCGAAAGAAACTGGGCCAGTCCTTCCACGTTGCCGCAAACATCCGTTAACCCGGGGACGACAACAAAACGAATCCAGGTGCGTTTGGCCATTTGCTGCAGAAGTTCGGCAAACTTAAGGCTTGGCTCGCGCGGAACGCCGGTCAGCCTATTGTGTATCTCGGGATCAAATGCCTTGATGCATAGCAGCGCCAGGTCGACATGTTCGGGACCGTGGCGGCTACCTTGGGACTGGCAAAGCCTGAAGTGTCGAGGGTGGTGTGAATGCCTTGCTCTTGACAGCGACGAAAAATCTCGCGCGTGAAATGATGCTGAATCAAGGGCTCACCACCCGTTACCGTGACGCCGCCACCGGTGAATCGCATGTACGAACGGTATTTGACAATCTCTTTCATCACCTCGTCGACCGAAATTTCACGCCCTTCCCAAAGAGTTTGGGTGTCCGGGTTGTGGCAATAGAGACAGCGCAATGGGCAGCCCTGCGTAAAAACCACAAACCGGATCCCCGGGCCATCCACCATCCCACCGCTTTCGATGGAGTGGATGCGCCCCGTAATGGGCGTTTCATTGGAAAGGCTCATGTTCTGTTCGTTCGGTTGCTGCACACTTGCTGCCAACTAAATTCGCTCGTGCAAAGTGCGATTGATCACGTCCATCTGCTGCTCACGGGTGAGTTTGATGAAATTCACCGCATAGCCCGAAATACGAATCGTCAACTGAGGATACTTCTCAGGGTGATCCATCGCGTCTTTGAGGGTTTCGACGTTGAATACGTTGACGTTCATATGGTGGCCGCCATCGGAAAAATAGCCGTCCATAATGCCGCACAGATTATCAATGCGTTCCTTCTCCGATTTTCCCAAGGCTTTGGGTACCACAGAGAATGTGTACGAGATGCCGTCACGCGCGTGCTCGTAGGGGAGCTTGGCGACCGATGCCATGGACGCGACGGCTCCGTTATGGTCTCTGCCATGCATGGGATTTGCACCGGGCGCAAAAGGCTCTCCCGCTTTTCTGCCATCGGGCGTATTTCCGGTGGCCTTGCCATAGACCACATTGGAGGTGATGGTCAGTAT
>JADJNC010000054.1 GCA_016709335.1 Candidatus Propionivibrio dominans
AAGTAAATTTGTGACTTTCGTTACAGTAAAAGTGTTACTTTGTGGAAAAATGGTCTTAAACTCCCAAATGGTGATCGGTTCTATGTCAAATCTGAACTGAATACCTAAATGAAATCAATGGGTTAGAGAAGAAGAAAAGTAAAAGTGTGACTTTGTGTTATGAAAAACCCAATGCTGTCGATCCTGGCTCGATGATAGGGATGCTCAGCCAACACGCGCGAGGCGGCACGAGATACGGATGAAGTGCGCTGCAGGCGTCATTTTCCACATGTTCGAGCACATCATGCCAAGCCTGCCATGTAGTGCGAAGATCGTGTTCGAAACGAAAAGTAAGGTATTGGAGGAGGGCGTCTGATAGCAACTGTTGGCTCGGCAAAATTGAGAAACTCAACCACTCTGAAATCCCGAAAGGTGGAAACTCCAACATCGTTGTTGCATCACACGAACGATTCACCGCGCCTTCCCAACTTCGTCGCCACCAATGTGTGACCTGGCGCTGCCGCGGCGAAGTCAAGGCTTGAAGCTGTACCAAGAAATGCTGGTATCGGTGGTACAACGAAAGGAAGTTCTTCTTCCAAAAATGAGGCCACAGTAAGCGTGAGAAAGTTGGTTTCGTGAGGTTCGTGGGAGCGTCAATTTTTCCTGGTTGCGCCGAAAAATTCGTGATCATTGGCATCCATAACATCGGAATTGGCGGCGGCTCATCGAGTAGATCTTGCAGTGCGCCAATGAATCCAAGGCCAGTGCCATTTTCGTTCAAGCGTTGGTAGCGACGGAACCAATGCACATAGGTGGCAAGAAATCTCTGCCACGCCATCATCGTCTCGTGGGCCGCAGTGTCGTGACTTTGGCGAGCGAGTGCCGTTGGATCTGCCAATACTGAAAATGCGCAATGGGGACATGCAAATGGATGCGCTGCAAATGACGGATCCAGCCGGTAGGGGATCTTTGATTGACAGTGCGGGCAAGCATTGTGTAGACGGCAGTGATGAATCGGACAGCTACGAATCGGCGCAAATTGAAACAGTGCGGCATGGAAGCCCTCTTGCATGCAAACGGCACAGAACCTTAGATGCTGGCTAACAAGGCCGAGAATGCGCGAATTCGTACTTGAGCAGCATGCAGCGCTGGCCAGCAAGTTCTGAGACAAACCGCTGTGCTCAACAAACGCATCCAGATGGAATGGGAAAGCACTCGCAAGTCAACACCTTGGTCGGGTGTTGTTGCCGACGGCATCATCAGCGTCGCAACAATAGTGGAGTAGGGCAGGCAGTTGACGAACTGCCATTTCGCCAAAATTGACCACAAAGACTCCAGGGGGCGAACCCACTGAGGACGGCAAGTAAAAGAATGCCCTTCACCTGGTTCGCAGCGAAGTTGCAGGGCGGGCAGCATTTGGCCAGCCTTTATTGATCATTGGGCGCAATCTCGCTCAACATCGCCTCCACGTAGCCACTGGCCTTGACGGCCTGCTTCCATAGCTCATGGGATGGCCGGAAGTCGGCACCGTCGTGAACGGCATTGGTCAGCATCAAGTGCTCAACTGCGGCAGTGAGAAACTCCATGCCGATTTCCAGCTTTTCTGGCAGCAAAGTGGCTCTGTGGGCCTGATCAAAAGCGTACCAGGCCGCAGAGCCTTCGTTGGCAAACCGAAGGCCAGATGCATATGCGTGGGGAAAGGCAAAGCGCGAATGCGACCATCCAGAGTCGCTCGGGTATTCCTGTTGATCGTAGCCTTGCAAACACGTGGCGCAGTCTTCAGCCGTGCGTGCGCCGTGAAATGCGAATTCATGAACCATGAACCGGGAAACGATGTGCATGCTGCCATCGCGCTGAAAGGTGGTTTTCTCTCCCTTGAGCTCGGGTTGTCCAACCAACACCACCAGCAGCGTTTTTCCCCAATGGTGAAGGTCATCATGGATGTCGCGTAACCACTCGTATTCACAGCGAGTCAGGTTTTGTGCTTCATCAGCAAACAACACGAGCTGATTGACTCCCTTGATGTCGGCCATTTGGCACAGACGCTGCACCAGCCGCTGGCGCAATTGTTCTGTATCGCGTCCGGACGTAACCTTGTGGCGCACGGCGTTGAGAAAATTGCTGAAGAACGCCGTCTCTGAGGGCACGCGTTTGTAGCGGCAGCGCAGTACGATCACCGGCAGATCCGGAAAGTTGATTCCCAGAAGCGCCACCAGATAGTCAATCGCGGTGGTTTTGCCCATGCGTGAACGCCCGTAGGCCATGACCCCAGTACGTCGACGATTCAAAGCATCGGTGATGAGCTTGTAAAGGTCCTCAATCGCCGGAGTGGGTAGTCGGTAACTGCGGTCTCGAAGGGGATGCTCGGACAGCGCAAATGGGCGAAGCAAGAAATTTGTCATTCGGATCTGACCTTGATGACCTGCCCCTTGCCGATAAGGGCAAGCTCACGCGGTTTGGCTACTGGCAATACCATCGGCGAAGATTCATTTATCTCTGGTGTCTCGCTTGGAGGGGGTGTCGGCAAATCGCGCTGGGTGCGCAGGCTTCGGCTGGCTTCAGCCGTGCGGTGAGGTGTACGTTCGGCGCGTTTTCCAGGTGTTCCTCGCTTGTAAGCGAAGTACACCTGTACGGGATCTTTACCCTCAGAAACGTGAAGTTTGCGTGCCCGCTGCAGACGTTGAATTTCCTGGCGCAGACGCAGTGAATGTTTGCTGCGGTGCCAGGGGCGTGCGGCGTTGAGCGGTCCAAGCTCGGCACCATTGGCAAAGTAGGCTTGCACTAACGTGAGATCCTGCGGATCGATATAGACCCGAATGGACTTTCCAAGCAGATCAGTGGCTTGTTGCAATTGTCGGCTTGAGTAGCGCACCCCATACAAATTCGATGTAGGGTCGAACCCCGCGTTGCAGACTACCCATCACTGTGCGTAGTTGGGACGGTTGCAGAATGCACAATTGCCTGCGAAATGGCTCCGATAACACGCGCACGGTATCACGATGAAACTCAATGGTGCGCGCCAGGAACTCCAGCGGAGTTCGAGAGCCGATTCCGGCGTGCGCGGTACCGTTGTAATTGGCGATGCACACCTGTGTCAATTCGAGAAGCTCATCAAAACTGATGGGAAGCGATTCCTTCCCCTTGGGGTTCATCAGTCGGCGGCGAATGTCACCTGTGTTGGCACCAGTGGAGCCTTCAAGACGGTGAAAGAGGGTGCTCTCCAAGGTTCCAAAGAACCGTCTGACAAAGGGCGCTCGGTGGCCGCGTACCGGCCCGGCTTCGACCAGGCAACCCACCACCGACGCCAACAGTGAAATCGTATCGGTGGCCAAATTGGCGCGGGCATTGTCCAAGCGGAAATGTTCCCAGCACGCACCGTCCAGAAAAGGCATCACCTCACCGACAAATCCGCCACTTACGCTGTAGCTTAGCCCGGGGATTGACAGTTTGGCGCACTTGCGCTGTGGACTCAATGCTTGCTGAATCGTTCGAATGACATCATGGCGGTTGTACTCTGGGGACAAGACGACGTTCCAGCCCACAATGACTCGGCTGTAGACATCGATGATGACAAGCAGCCATACACGATCAATATAAATATCTTCCACCAGTCCAGCTTCATCAGTGAAACGCACATGCAATCGGATATCAATCTTGTGACCGTCAAACTCGACAATGTCGAACGGCTTTCGCGCAATGGTCAACGCGTTTTTATCCCTGTCTGACCACGGCGGACTGATGTGCTGTGCGCCAGCCAATCTGGCGGCGTCGGCAAAGTTCTGTGTTGCGAGTTCATGGATTGCTTTGGCAAGACTGCGAATGCCTTGTCGCTCTTGACTCAAAGGATAGTCCTTTGAGGTCAACCCCAGTTCTCGACAGGCACTGACGAACTTGCTATGGACGTCATGCAGACCACATAGCTGGCCGCGTGCGCCAATGTATACCTCGCGTTTTGCTATCTGATAGCGAAGTAAAACACCTAGGCTTTCATGACGTTCCAACAATGCGGTCATCGCCCCCGAACTGCCGGATGGTCGTGCTCGACTGGTGGGCTGTACATCGGCTGTTCTAACGTACGTCTTGGATCTTGCAAAGGGGATCAAAGCCCTAAAACCTCGAATGCGTCCGTCAGCGTCTGGTTCAATGCAGCGTCTTGTCAATCGGTACAACTGCATGCGAGGCACCCCGGTGGCAGTCTCAATTTTGAACAGCTCTGTGCCAGCGACATATAGGCGAACGGCCTCTATACGGTTCAATAAATCTGTCCTTCGCTGTCCTTGCATCGCGTTGGGGTCAACGGAGGGCCAAGCGGAAAGGTCTTGTAGATCGGTGGAATCAGTCGTTTCACGACACGCTTCTTTTGCACTGAAGGTGCCAGCAGAAAAATTGTGGCGCCGCTCAAAGCTTGTTTGCTGAGGTCATCACTTGTGAGACGCCCTTGGTGCAAGAGCATGAAAATTGCAGTGCGTGCGAGTTGCTTTTCCATTCTTCGTTGCAGGGCATGTTCAGCATCAAATAACGCCATCGGAATGTCAAACAGTTGAGCGACGATGTCAAGCATTTGGGGCGTCACAAATCGTCCATTGGCAACAATGTAAGGGTTGATCTGCTGCCAGTTTTGAATCCACTGTCGGTGTGGCTCCAGCCAAGCGTTGGTCACAGTGAAGACCTCTGCTTGGGCAAATGTTGGCACCCGCTCTGGGTGTTCTGGCACGAGCTCAATATCGTCTTGCAGAACTAGAAACTGCCGATGTGTGAAACCCTTCAACCCAGAAATTCGCCAGCACCTTCTTCTCATTGACGACGACGTAACCCGGATATTCACAAGCGGGTGATCGCACTTTGGCTTTCAATGAACGCCCAAAGGTTCAAGCTCTCGTATGAGAAAAGCGTAATAAGTCGAGCAGCTTTTGGACTCACAAAAGACAAGCGACGCATCCAAGGGAATCGCTTGACCGCCGCGGGCGATGGCGTCACCAGAGGATTGGATGCGGGCATTTCCGTTCTCCTTGGTAGGATTCAGCAACAAATTTACTTTGTAGTTTCGCAGAGTAACACAATTACTGCGCAAATGAGGAAAGTAAATTTGTTACGTTTGATGCCAAAAACATTGCTCTCCAGAGGGAAGTCGATTTATTGAAA
>JADJNC010000055.1 GCA_016709335.1 Candidatus Propionivibrio dominans
TCCGTCACGTCGCCAGTGATTTCGCCAATCGTCACCCGGTCGCCGACCTTGAAGGCACGCCGGTAGGTGATCATCAATCCGCAATGATGTTGGCGATGGCCGATGAAGACCCCAGCGAGACCACCACACCGGCAGCAGGGTAACGCCCTGAAGGCCGCCGAATCCGAGCCCGATATAGGGGAAAGACACGATCACGGCGAAAATCAGCACGGCAAAGCGCGCAATCCTGTAGGTTGGCCGCGCCCAGTCGGTTTTCGAACGAGGCGAAGGTGACCCGAACCCCGCGCCACGGCGTCGAAGAAAAGACGGATCAGGCGCAGTAAGAAGCGGACGACGAGCGCCAGGACGACGAGAAAGACCAGGTCGGGATGTAGCCGATTAATCCGTGGCCCATGATTTTCGATGGACGGAGCACGATTTCTCCAAGGCGGTTGGCGAACTCGCGCGTCCACGGAAACCTGCTCAACACGAAGTCCAGGTAGGCAAAAGCGGCGGCCAGAATCGCCAGAATACGCAGCGCCGATAACGCTGCGCGCAGAACGATCCAGATGCTCTCTGCCCGAACGATCTGGAACGACTGAATGCCCACAGTATGGATGCGCTGGCTGAAAAAACTCTCCAGCAGAGGATTGAGTCGACGCGACATCCAGATCACCAGCGCCAGTGCCATCGTCAAAATCCCCGTACCCCCTGCGGCTTCAAGGCCCCGTTTCAGGTACCGGGCTGCGCTCACGGCGGTAGTCCGCAATCGCCGTACCGATCCGCGTACTGTTCATGAGGCCGAGGGTCTGGCGCTCCACCTGCTCGATACGTGCATCCGCATCGAACAGCACCATCACTCGTTCGTTCCCGACCATGATCGAAGAATAGCCGTCATCTTCCAGCACACGAATCGATCCGGTCATTGCGCCTGAGTCCTCGGCGATCCGCTCGATGCGCTCAGCAATGGCCGCAGCACGTTCCTTGGCGGGAAAGCTGGTGACTCACGCACGCGAACAGACGCGGCCGTCGACGACGACCGGCGCCGTGCTGATTTCGGCATCCGGATGGACGTCGCTCGGCAGGTTATCCGCGCTTAACGCCGCTGCGATCGCATGGCTGGCGGTTAGGGTCAGCACCAGAAAAAGCAGAAACATTCGAATCTCGTTGTTAATCATCTTCTCACCATTCCATAACAAAACCCGATTAGCCACCCGGCTCAGCCGTCATTTCGGGGCCGTGGAGCAGAACCTGAATCACCACTGTATCCCTTCATACTTCTTGAATGTAATGCGGCAAATTCATTCCCGCGCGGCGCTGCCCGGGCCTTACTACGGAGAGGGCTTGCGGCTGGCTCGTTGTTGCCGGTGTCGCGACAGGATATCTGCACGCAGCGTGTTGTAACGCGAAACAAAATCGACCAGCACGCTGGCCAGTCGCAGGTCGAAGATACCCGAGATGGCCGGGTCGGGGCAGTGTAACCGTCAATTTGCTCGGCGAATACCGGCCATACAAATGGCCTAATGTACGTCCTGACTGTTGAATTTGGATCGTTACTGACCGGCGGCCTGGCCGATTGTACGTATTCGCTCCTGCGCCGCAAAGCGGCCCTGGTATAGACACGGCAATCGCTTACGCAGAAGTCATAAGCTGGGGCGAATTCATTGACGAGGTGTGAGCCCGAGAAGAGAAACGCGGTAGTCTGGGCGACGATCGGCGAGTTTGCGGCGGCGGCGTAGGCTGCGCTCAGGATGGAGTGTGTCATTGCGCAAGGCGGAGAGCGCAAACTTGCGGATGGCTGACAAGTTGCGCGCGGCATGGCCTTTCCTCACCCGGCAGTGATCTTCGCGAAACGTCACGTCAAGGACCCAATGCATGGCCTCAACACCCCAGTGAGCCCGGGCGGCGTGCGCAAACTGCTCAACCGTTTTTACCCCGGAACTGACAATGAAGTAGCGACGCTCGACACTGATCTTGTCTTTGATCTCCTGTTCAGACTCGATCATGCCGACGGCGCCCAGTTTCTTCCAGGCCTCTCGTATGGGTTGGTCCATCCAGGACACGTCGGCAATCCAAACGGCCCGCCGTGTTTCGAGGCGACCATGGTCCTTGTCGACCCAGACTCGCTTTTGCACATCGATGTTGCGAAAGTCAAACGCCTCGGCGGTCGCGAAGAACTCAACGACGGCCTCTGACAGATTCTTCTGGTTGTCCTTCACCGCCAAGACGTAATCCCCTCCTTGAGCAACGATTTTCTCGGCAACCTCCGTCTGGCACCCCAAGGCGTCCAGGGTGACGATACATCCCTTGAGTACCAAGGTTTCCAGCAGAGCCTTGATGGCCGCCAGTTCATTGCCCTTGCCGGCCGATCCCTCTTGTCCCAGTGATACGCCAAGTTCTGTCGCGTAGGCGCTGACCATGTGCAACGCCGTATTCGGCCCATCCTTCGATCCACGCACCGTCTTGCCATCGAACGCCACGACCCCTTTGGCCACGCCAACCAGGCTGGCAATCCACTGCCGAAAGCAGTTCTCGAATACCTTGGCATCCAGGATCCGAAACACTTCGCCAAACGTGTCGTGAGAGGGCGTGCCTTTCGCCAGAACCAGGAAGGTCTTCAGCCACCCTTCCTCTTCTTCGCACCAGTCCGCGACATCGACCCAGTCGTCACAGTCGCACAGTACCGCGCATATGGTCATGACGATCATTTCCTTCAGATCGTACCGCACCGCCGGCCCCCGACGGTGATCCTTGACCTGCGCAAACGCCTCCATTAGTGTCATCTTCGACCCCCGATAAAAATCGAGAGGGAGTATTTTGCCGCTGCCTTAAGCCCATGTCATAACCCTTGATCTGGAACGAATTTTTCCTCAGGTTTGACATCTGCGTAAGCGATTGCCGTGTTGGTATAGACTGTTCAATTCGTATGACGGCTTCGCGGAATTTGGTGAAATCTCACTCCGGCCATCAGCCGTCGCTGAAGTCACGGGCAGCTTCCTGGCTTCTCACTTAGCCATGGTCGCGCGGTGCGATGTAGTCGCGAGATGGCCAGCAACTTGAAGTAGCATCCACAGATAGGCGCCGCTGAGGACTATTGCGACGAGTGCACGGCTGAGACCGTCCGCGGTCAGCTAGCGAGTCACGCGTGCCACCGCAGGCCTGAAAGTTGAACTCAGTTGCCGCCAACGGTGGTTCCTGCCACCTGGAATGCGGGTCGCCACGAGCAGCCGTTTCGAGGCATCCCTGCTAGAATCAAAGTCAACCAAACATGAACAACTGAGCCCATGACAGAACTGATGTATGACATCAACAGCGGAGCGATCGCTGGCGTTCTTTTCGGCTCAATGCTGCTGGCTATCGAGATCGGCCTGCGCGTCGGCTTTAGCGCCAAGAATTCAGCGACTGAGGTGTCCAGATCGCACGTCAGTGCGATTCAGTCCTCCATCCTCGGCATACTCGCTCTGCTCCTTGGACTTACCTTCTCCCCTGTCGTTGCAACGCTTCGACAGCCGCAGCGAGGCTGTCGGAACCGAAGCCAATGCCATTGGCACCGCATACCTTCGCGCGCAACTGCTTCGCTTCGTTGCGCGATGACGCGCAAGTCGCGTTGCGCGAGTATCTTGAACTCCGCGTCCAGGCGAGCGCCGTTTCCGGCATCGAGCGAGCGGAGCGGGAGGAGTTGCTGACGAAGACCGCGCGCAGTCAAACCACGCTCTGGGGCTTTGCCCGAAGGGCGGCCGAAGCGAACCCGAACCCGAACCCCGTGACGTCAGGCCTCTTCATCCAGTCTCTGAATGAAGTCTTCGATGCGTTCGGCAGACGTGTCGCCGCGCTTGACCGGCACGTGCCGGAAATGGTGCTGTTGCTGCTGTATGTGACATTCGTGATGGCCGGTGCGATCGTAGGCTTCGCTTCGGGCGCGGGTGGACATCGGCCGTCGATGGCCAGCTACATAATGATTGTGCTGATGGTTGTGCTCGTGTTCATCATTCTCGATCTTGACCGCCCGCGGCGAGGAGTCATCGAGGTGAGCCAGAAGAGTTTGTACGATCTGCAAGCTGCCATCAAGGGGGAAGCCAAGGCGCTCGGCACGCAGCCGCCCGCAAACACCTCCGTCCCTGCAAGCACGGGGCAACGTTGACCTGAAGCCGACGCAACGATTTCGCTGTCTCGATCCATGGCTGGCACCACGCCGGGCCGAGGTCGTGCTCAACTCTTCGTCATCAATCGTCCGCTTTCGGGCAACGTATGTGCAGGGGCGAACGGCAGGTGGGTCGATTCCGGAAGTAGCTTGAAGTACCAACCGGTCGTTCGAGCCAACTCCCAGAGCTACGACCGCTGACCTGCCTGCCCATTGCTGCCGTTGGTGGCTCAGAGCCCCAATGACCGGATTGGCCGATGACCGGGGCTACTGAAAACCGAATGAAGCGGCGGGTTGCTGATCAGTTAACAGTCCTTCAACCCGCAATTGTTTTAATTTTCGCTATCGCCAACTTGGCCCAGAGTAAGCCTCCTGTATCTTGCCCCAAGGCCGCAAAACAAGGTGCAGGACTCCAGCGATTGGGCCTGTGCCCGCATCCGTAAGGTTGCCTAAATTTCTGTCCTTTCCGAAATTTCCAATGCATCATCAACTTCGATACCAAGGTATCGGATGGTGCTTCCATCCGCGCATGACCAAGCAGCAGCTGAACGGCCTCAGATTTTTGTTCGCTTGTAGATCAATGTCGCCTTGGTGCGCCGCATCGTATGCGTGCCATAAACCATAGAATCGAGGCCGATGGCCGAGACCCACTGGTGCATGATTCTGGCATATTGCCGCGTAGAAACATGAAGGAGGTCGCCAGTCGGCTGGTGAACAGGTACTGCTCCGGCTTCAGTTTGGCCTTCTCTATCCAGGCCGAAACGGCAGTCCTGGTGGGCTCCGTCAGTTCAAACTGCACAGGCTTTTGGGTCTTTCTAAACAATCATTGTGCGCGCGAAGATATGGTTCCCGTGTTGCGATGTCGCGAACACGCAGATTGACGAGATCACAGCCGCGCAGCTTGCTGTCGATGGCGAGGTTGAACATCGCCAAGTCTCGGAATCTAGTGTGCGTTCTGAAGATGAATTCGGATCGCCCAGATATCCTTGGGCTTGAGCGGCGGCTTCTGCCCAATCAGTTTGCCTTTGTTCCAGGGTTTCCGAGTTTGATTAGATTCCATGTCAGACTCCTTCGTGGTTGAT
>JADJNC010000056.1 GCA_016709335.1 Candidatus Propionivibrio dominans
CAACCTTCTTGAAACTCATCGTCTTGCCCTCGGCGTCCTTGGTCTTGACACCAAGCCGCGACAAGGCACCCACGTTGCCGTTCTGGGCCTTCGCCAGCGCCGTCGATACCGCGCCGAGGTCCTTGCCCGTGCCCGCGCTGATGTCCATCGCCAGACCGGCGAGCTTCTGCGCCTTCCCCACATCACCGGTCGCCCGGACCAGGTTGCTCAATGCGGGCCGCAAGTCGTCGTCAGCCACACCTTTGGCGCGGCCCTGAGCACTAATCCACTGCTCGGTCGCGGCAATCTGCGACTTCGTCGCACCGGCAGAGTTGCGGAATTGAGTCGCCATCCGCTTGGCCGACGCCTCGTCCTCAATCGCGGCCTGGACGAACTTCACCGCAGCGCCAGCAGCGACCACCAGGCCAGCCGCCAGCCCCATCGCGGCGAGCTTCCCAGCCTTGCCGAGCAACTGCATCTTGCCGCGCTGCTGGTCCGCCGCCTTCCCGACCTTGTTGAACTTGTCGGAGGCTTGGTCTTTGGCGAGGATGTCAAACTTGACCTTGGTGTCAGTCACCGTGACCACCGCCTCGCCGTTGTCTAGTTGTCGCGCGCAGCCTTCGCTGCATCACGCTGGTATTGGTCAATCCACGCCAACAGGGCGTTCTCTTGAGCGACCGTCAGCAGGTCGCACTCCCAAGGACGAATGTTCAGCAGGTGAGCTAGGAGCCCGAGATAGCGTTCTCGTCGCTCAGCTCGAGGGCTTCGTCCGACGCTTTTGGGGCCTCATCAAGCGTCCCCCGCAGCAGGTCCAAAGCAGCCTGCTCACGCTCGGACAACTCGGGTTCAGCCTCCAACGCAGCGATAGCCTCGCGGGTCTCGTCCTCGTCCAGCTCGAAGTCCACCTCGGCGTACGAAAAGACGACCTCGTCCCACTTGAGTGTGGGCCTCGACCGCTTCAACAGCACGAACAACAGACCATGATGGGCGAGCATCGACCCGCGACCGAGCTGGGCCTGCCACTCCTCGAACGTCCAGCCGGTATGCCGCTCAATCGCCTCAGCCTCAGGCGACAACAACCGCGAGGCGTCGTACTCCCAGCTTTGCGGCTCGGCACCCTCTGGCGTATAGACGTAGCGCATTTTCAGACCCCCTGGGCGACCTTCTCGGCCACCCTCTCCATTGCGTCGATGATGTTCTTCTGTAGCAGGTCCAAGTCCTCGATGATGGCCTTGTCGAACCACCCCGGCTCCACCGCCTGCGTGTACCAGTGGGACCGGTTGCCATACAGCGGGTGCTTCAAAATGCCCTCGTTGAGTCGCGACAGCATCGACTTGCCACGCTTCCCGATCAGGCTCACCCCAGCCGACTTGCCAGTCAGGCGCGTGCGGGCACTGATGGTCGCTGTCGCCACTCGGTCAGCGAGCCCGCCACTAGACGGGAGCCGCTCCCGAATCCGGTCACGGATGTCAGAGATGATCGGCTTGACTGAGGCACGGATGCCGGCCAGCAGCTCCTTGCGGAGGTCGTTGCGGCCCGCCTCCTTGAGCTGCTTTGCCAGCCTCTCGAGGTCCTCCGCACCCCGGATGCTGATTTCGGTCACAGCGTGGTGTCAGTCGAGATGTAGTCAATCGACACCAGCGGATTCGTGCCGTCGAGTTGCGCGACGAACGGGTAACCGCCGCTCGTGACATCGGGGCCATCGACGGTCGGGGTGTCACCGTCGAAGAACACCATGGGCAGCGTGAACCGGAAAGTCTGGTAGTACGTCGACGCGATCAACGGACCCACAAACTCAATCACCAGCGACGTGGCCGAATCTGCGGCGAACCGGTCAGCGAAGTCGGCCTTGTTGACCAAGTCCACCTCGATGCTGCCCGACACCTTCAGGAAATCATTCATGATCGGCTCAGCCTTGAGGCCACCCGCGCCAGCGTAGAAGCGCTCTGAGGCCATGCCTCGGTCGAATTTGACCGAGAAGCCCTTGACCCCGGACACCGCAGCCTCAGCGCCGAACGTGCCGAGCTTGACCGACATCTGTGCCCAGTGGAACGGGGCGACCCCGGTCGCCAGTGATGCCGCTACCAGAGTCTCAACCTCTGATGCCTGCCGCCCATCGACGTCGAGCGACATGGTGAGCAGCTCGCCCACCTTGCACGAGAACTCAGCGCCGGAGAGCTTGCAGCCCTTGAAGGTGAATGGGCGCACGGTCCCAGTCAAGTCGGGTACGCCATGCTGGATGGTCAGCGACTTGCCGATGTTGTCGCCCACTGTGTGAGCCTGGAGGTAGGCAGCCGTCGCGCCCTGCTGGACCGGAGTAGCTGAGGACCCCAGCAGGTGGGCCAGCAGCAGCCCCATGCCCTTGTTGGCGACCTCAAGCTCAAAGCCACCCTCGACGGACTCAGAGGTGACCACGCGGCGCGACCCCAGCTGAGCAATCCGCCCAGCCGCGAGCCCGCCGCCCTGGACAACGTTCTTCTTCTTCTTTAGGTCAGCCTTGATGTACTCAAGGAAGCGCGTCGGTGCGACGTAGGTGCCATAGGTCGACTCAGCTGCAAAGCCGATGCTTGCCGCCAATCCTGAACCAATTGCCATGTGTCAGCCCTCCTGAGGGGTGTTGTCGGTGGCCTCAGCCACGGGTTCCGGCTCGGGTTCCGGGTCAGGGGTGATGCCCTCGGCCTCAGCGAGGCGCGCCTGATAGTCAGCCTCGGCCTCCAGGTCGGCGGTCTGTGCCGCCTTGTCGACCGCCTCCCAAATGGCCGACTGAGTGAAGGCGTACACCTGCTCGGGGTCCACCTCGATCACCTGGCCATCCATCACCAGGCGCGACAGCGAGGGGACGAAACGGTCCTCGCCCGAAACGTTGCGGATCTTTGCCACCAGGGCCTCCTAGATGCGTGCCCGGAAACCGAGCTGGAAACTGATTTGGGCCTCAGCGCCGAAGTCGGACTGAGATTGGTCGTAATGGGTGATCCGGACCCCGGACCACAGCAGCCCCGGCACGCCACCGAGGGTCAGGTCAGACAAGACAGCCGCACCAATCGCGGCCACCGCAGCGAAAACGCGGTCACGCGCTGCCTTCTGGTCACTATCGCCGTCCACGGCGTAGGCGATGCAGTCCAGAGAGCCGGACTCGTCGCGGGAGAGATCCCCCAGCGTCGCCCAATCCTGCTCCACCGTCGCCGCCGTCGACAGGTTCGAGGAGGTGGGGTCAGGGATGCCGACCACCACGAAATCGGAGGGATCTTCACCGAGCCCGACACCGTCGAATACGACGAACCCCAGCGGCTCCACCGCAGCCTCAGACAAGCCCACTAAGGCGTCAGTGACCGCAGGAATGACCGAAGGAATCACGCGAACCCCAGCGACCGATGTGGGGCCAGCAAGGACTCCACTGCAGCAGGCAGTAGATAGCCACCCAGCGCGGCAGCCGACTCCACGGCGCGGTTGCCTCCCTTGCGAATGGTTGACGCCCACATGTGTCGCGCCAGCTCCAGCACCGCCAACTCCAGGTCGGCAGGCAGCGCGTCGAACCCCGCGGTATAGGTGAGCACATCGCCAGCAGAAAACGACCCCGCGGCGATGCCAGTTGCCGCATCCACCGTCACTCCGGCAGGCGACGTGACCGCAGTGACATTCACGTGAGGCAAAACCACACGCCCGCCAGACGGCGCGGTGTAGGTGTAGGTGCCGACCCTGAGTGGCGAGTCGATGACCCTAGCCACCGCAGCCTCGGCAGCATCGAGGATGCGCTGCGCTGCGGCGTCCTGTTCCGAGCCCGACAAGCCTACGTGGGCTTTGAAGGTCTCAAGGCCAAGCACGGACACCGGCTACGCCTTGGCTTTCGGGGCGCGCTTGGGCGTCGCACTGCCCTCGACGGGCTCGACGGACTCAAACAAGTCTTCGCGACCAAGGATGACTTCGTGAGTGTCCTCGACCTCTTGACCTGCTCCAATGAACGACTCAGAGCCGTCTTTACGGGCCGCAAAGAATGAGACTCGTGCACGCAACTTGCCCATGTTGAGACCTCTCTACTTGTGGTGATTGCAAAGCAGGCGCACCTATTCGAGGTGCGCCTGCCTGCATCAATTGGTTATGCGATGGTGAGAACGCGGAATGCGTTGGTGGTAGACGCATCTGCGCCAACTCGCCAGAACGCAAACCAGCCAGCTTGGCCGGTAGGCCGCTGGTTGGCACCCTTCACCAAGGGTTCGTAGAGCACCGACATGCCGATGCGATCCACGATGTAGTACTGGCTAAAATCACCCAGAAGCAGGTTCTTGGAGCCAGTCGAGGTGGTACCAACCATCGTGGTGCTCTCGTAGATCGGCGCACCCAACAGTTCCTCGGGTTGACCCATGCCAAGGTTGGCCCAGAAGGACGAACCGCCAGCGGTGTCAAACTGCCGCGTCTTGTTGATGATGGCCTGGTTCGCAAGCCATGCAAGCGACGAGCGCGGACCACGGAACCGAGCAGGCAGTGCCGCCTGGGTGTTGTAAACGTCACCGACTGCGTAAGTCGCCACAGCAGCTGACGCCACGGTCGTAGCAGCAGGCACAACACCCTTGGGCTGTCCGGAACCAGTGCCGGTAGCAAAGGCAGCCTCTTCGAGGCGGTCCTTGGCATCGGCCAGCAAGTCAGGCAACTGGACGGAGAAGTCCGAGTCCTCCAGAACCTCATACGAACCGTAGAGCCACGCAGAAGCCTTCTGCGGGGTGATCTTCAGGTTGCCGAAGGTTGGGGAGTGGTCGGAATCTTCCGTGCCTTCTGCGAGCCAGCCCGCGTTGACACCAGCTGAAGTAACACCGTTCCAGTCGTTGGTAGCGGTGGTCTTCACGTTGGAGATCTGGCGGAACGGGTTCGCTGAGCCCGCGTTGGTCAAGATGATGGTCGGGTCCAGTGTGAACGGGACCAGGTAACCACCGTTGGCAGACGTGAGGCTCAGTGCGGCTCGTGCGGAGTACCCCTGAGGGTCTTCGAGGTAGCGCTCGAAGCTCTCGTGGTAGTCCTCAGAGCCGGTCTCCAAGATATGCCGTGCAACAGCATCGGCGGTCTTCTTGGAGAGCGAGTGGCGTGCGCCTTCGCGCTTGCCTTCGAGCATTCGGACGACGTGCTGCTTGGCATCGTCTTCCATGCGCTCGGATTGCTCCACGACATCCATCGCGCGGCCACGAAGTTCCTTCGGGTCGATCAAGCCCGCGCGTACGCGGTCCATCTCGGCAAAGGGGTCCTTGTTGGCGCGGTTGATGATGACCTCGGGTGCGGTCGCCTCACGGTTGTATTCGTGAAGTGATGCGCTGCGAACCGCCTCGATCTTCTGAGCGCGCTCAGCGAGACGATCGTGGTCAGCCTTCTTGGTGTCCCATTCGGGGATGATGGACTCCATGCGGGCGAGCTGCTCATCGGTGGGAGTCTCAACCTGCTCCAGGTCGAGAATCTCGGAGCGCAGCGTCTCCAACTCGGAGGCCAAGGTTTCGAGCTTGGTGCTCATTACTTGATTCCTCTCTCAGTGTTGACAATCGCCAACGCGAACTGGTTGACGACCTGCCGAGCGG
Organism: Candidatus Propionivibrio dominans; assembly: GCA_016709335.1. GTDB lineage: Bacteria > Pseudomonadota > Gammaproteobacteria > Burkholderiales > Rhodocyclaceae > Propionivibrio > Propionivibrio dominans. The sequence goes on from JADJNC010000056.1 coordinate 5,535, forward strand.
AGTGACCTTGACGGGTCGGCTCTTCGACTGGAGCTGCCTCGGGCGAGGCGCTCAATTGGTTCGCCGGCTCCAGTGGAGTGGCGAGCCCAAGCATTTGGCGCAGGCGCTCCTGGTCTTCCTGGCATGCGCCGAGCGCATCGAGGAAGGTGGAGATGTTGCGGGTGCCGAGAATTGCGGCCTCGGCGTAGGCGGGAAACACGGTGGGTCCGTACTCGCGCATCGCAACCTCGGTGCGAGTGATCCGCATCAGGTCGCCGCGCTTCTTGCCTGGTGTCCGTTGAGACTTCACAAACCGGCCCGAGAACGACTGTCCCTTGATGGCTCGCTGCTTCACCGCGTCCAGCACAGAGTCAGCCAGTGGGTTGTCCAGGTAGCGCGTCGCCGTAAACACGCCCCGGTCGTCCTCCCTCACTTCGAGAGGTACGCCGATAGGGACCGACAGAGCGCCATCCGGGGTGCCATAGAGGGTTCGAGCGTGGTTATAGAACACACCGAACCGGCCCATGTTCTCTTGGATGGTCTTGGCAAAGGAGCCGCGCGCCAGGTCCTCGATGTAGTGCCCGTCTTGGTCTCGGATCTCTGCATCGACGTTGAACGCGGCGCAGTACGCCTCGACCGTTCGCCCATCACCGTCCGCACGGATACTGATGTCGTCAAACGCAAAAGCTCGCATGAAGTCGCGAGCGGCAGGCTTACTCATGCCGCCTCCTTGGGTGATTGGCCGGGTGTCTGCATCTGCACCGACACAAGGCCGGAGTGCTTCAAGAGGGTTATGTCGCCCGCTGAGAGGGCGAGGGTTACGGACTCGGGAGTGAAGCCAGCGACAACGAGAGCTTGTGCCGCCTCAGCTAGAACCAACATCGCGTCGGCGCGTTCTTTGTCGCCCTGCTGAAGGGCTGCGACCTGCGAGATGTCGTACCAAAGCCGCGCGCCCGGGGGGACCACAACGAGCTTTGAGAGCGCGGTGGCTGCGCCGCGCCAGTGCGGCCTCATCGTGATGTCACCGAAGCGCCGCATGGCCTGCTCGTAGTTCGAGTAGGTGGCAGCGGCCATGCCCTCTTTCAGGCCAGCCACGATGCCAGGCACACCGCCAGCAACAGCGATGCGGTTCTCACCAGCCGCTTGCACGGCACTGAATTGCATCTGCTCGAACGTGTTGCCAAGAACACTCGTGTCGGCACCCTCGTCCAAGACCAAGGTGCGGAAGGCGTTATTTACGCCGCCATGCCGAGCCTCGATCTGATCCTTCAGGCGTTCCAGCTTGTCGCGGCCAATCTGCTTGTCGTACTTGATGAGCAGGTTGGGGGTTGCAGCGTTGGTCAGATAGGCCCGTTTGTAGTCGGTCATCTGAAGGTCGGCGTCAATCTCACGCAGGACCGGGGTCAGCCACGACATGCCTCGGAAGTTCGCTATCGGGTCGGGGATGGGCGACCAGTGCGCGACTTCATCGACGGGGTAGAACGCGGCAGAGCGGTGCTCGCTGGCGGGCGGGTCGTAGACGTAGCCCACGACTTGCCTGACCTCGGTATCGCTGATCGGATCGATGACAATCTCAGAGACGATCGTCACCCAATCGGGGCGCAAGCGTTCAAGGTTCACGCCCGCGTCACGGATGTAGGCGTTTCCGGCGAGGGAAACGTCTTGCTCCATGCGAGCCAGCAGCTCAGCCGTCGAGCCACCTGGCCACGGGACTTCGAGCTTTGCAAGTGCAGGAGTCCCAAACAGCGACTTGTCAGAGAGGCGCTGGAACTTCAGTTCGGCTTCAGAGAACAAGCCCAGCCGAGCCAGCACCACCCCGAAGACAACGCCCGAGTTCTGGTACGCAGCAACCGAGTTCATGAATGACGGAAGGATCTTCTCGTTGTCGGGGGACCCGAAGGCAGTCATCAGAACCGAAGCGCCAGACGCCTTCTGCTCGCTGTAGGTACTGCGACCCAAGATCGCATCCAAGAGCCTCATGCGCGCCGCGCCAATGCGACCGCGACGAGTTGCCCACCAGCTGCGACGAGCGCCAATGCGGGCAACAGCATCCACAGGCCGGTCAGCAAGAGAGCCTCACCCAACACAAGGAGGACTGAAAGCTTGACCACAGGGCCTCCCTAAAGAAAGTAAGCGGACGGCTCAACACGAGCCTCCAAAGCGGCATGCAGAGCGAGAGTTATGGATTCGAGCGGGGCCACGTCGGCCTCGGACACCTTGCGCCCAAACACGCGACGACCGTCGCCCACCGAGCGCCATCGCGCCCCAATCACTGAGGCGTTCAGGTCGGCGTCACCTGGGTGAGCGAGGCGCTTGCTGGCCACACGGTCAAAGATTTCTGAGCACGCCTCGACATACTCGGGCAGTCGGTAGCGCACCACGCGCCCACCGAGTGACTCCACGGCGTCAGCTAGCGACTCACCAGACGGTCCGCCGATGTCGACAGCCACCGCAATGTCTAGCGATCGACTGAGATCGGCCACGAAAGGAGCGACCCAATCAACACCGTTGCGGCGCTCGACCAAAGACACCAAAGGCAGCTCGTCATCGAGGAAGCCACAGCCGCCAACCGACGCGCTATCGCGGTCCTTTGAGATCGCGGCACCAAGCGTCCGAAGGTCTGGCATCTCACGAAGGATGCGTTCGCAGGCTGCCCAGTTACCCAAGGCAGTCTCTTCGCCCTCGCGAGGCTTAGGTTTCCACTGGTTCAGGAATGCACGAGAGAAGTCCGAGAGTTTGTTCTCCCGAACCGCCTTGTCGAACTCGGCGCGAATAACCTCGATGCGGATCGTGTGCGCCCGT
>JADJNC010000057.1 GCA_016709335.1 Candidatus Propionivibrio dominans
TCGAGAGTCGAAATGGAACTCAACAAATTCGCCGTCCGATATCCGCCGCTCGTGCTTCTCGTTTAAATAGAATCCCATAACGACAAAAGACCCGACCCAGCCTCCATGAGGAGACCAGATGAGTTATTGGTTCTCGTTCCTACTGCTCTGGTCCGCTTCTACAGCCTGATCGGTGCCGCCTGCGCCAGCAGTTCCTTGTTGCGGTCCGAGCCAGATGTCAGCACCGGCAGAGCGAGCACGTCATGGAATTGCCATACGTTTCACGTCAGCCTTCGATATTTTGCAATTGGCACAGTTTGGTCCTTGTGCAACACTGCTGAGCAATACGAGTCGCTGTTCCGTCGGTCGATATTCCGTCGCCGCTCTACCCCAATGGCGGAGCGGAAGGCGGGTTAAACAGCCGCCGATCAATACCACCACGTCTATTCTCGTGTTTAACAGGCATTCCTGCGCCCCTCTTGACGGACCGAAGATCAGTTCAATATAGCATATTTCTTTCTTGAATCCCCTGCAAAACGGAGGACTCCCCAATGACAACTACCGCCTAATCGGTGCGGCCTGCGCCAACAGTTCCTTGATGCGATCCGAGCCCTTGTTCGTCGACCCCAGCCAGAAATTCACGACTGCGCCGAAGGCAGCGCCGAGCGAGCCGAGCATGATGAGCAGCGGTTGGTTATCAATGGCCGTGTGGTCATGCATCATCCAGCCCAGGTTCCCAAAAAACCCAACGGTGATCAGCGCCGACAACACCTCCGGGAAATAGCTGTTGGTCACCGATTTCATGACATGCGCGCTGTCGACGTTCTTGAATTCGAGTTCTACGTACTTGAACCCACGATCGGCCTCCTCGTTCTTTTACTGCATTTCCAGTTTGCGAATCTCAGCCAGTTGCTCCGGCGTGATCTTGCCGTCCTGAAAGGCCTGCGCCACCTTCTCGGTCGCGTCGGAAATGCCCAGGATGTGCCCAATGGCGGTGGACGGCGACACCGCCGATAGGCCCAAGCACGGTGCTGGCCAGCGTCGGTGCAACCCGTTTCAGAAAAATCACCCATCTCATCGCTCCTTCGTCATGCCAGTATCGACCCGCGTCCGGGCGTACGGCATGATCGTCAGTAGTTGATCACGTGTGAGCATCGGCGCAGTCCCCCGCATTGATCATGTTTTGCCGTTTCGATGCATTAAAACGACGAAACCCCCGTTGAAGGCATCACGTTATACACAAGTCACAGTGACTCGTCCCGTAATGCCTGCAGTGTGGTTGCGACATCCCTGACGCGCTGCAAACCAAGCCAGATAGTTTTGACACCGGGCTCGCCATCGCCCTTACGCGCGAGAAAGCCGCCGAGGGTAGCGATCAAACGGAGGACTCATGCTGGATGACGAGGAGGGCGTTTTGGCGGTTTCTTTTTCGTCAGCAAGAACGCGCCCCGGATTTCATCGGGATCGAAGAACAGTGCAGCGTCCAGATCGAGGCAAGTTCGACCCGTTCGCATCAAATGGGCGATGCGCCAAGCCACCACCATGAACAGGGCCAGAGCCCGCTCAAGGCGGTCAACGCCTGTCAATTGAAGGGCTTCGATGCCGCAGCCGTTCTTGAGCACGTGAAAGAACATTTCGATTTCCCAGCGTGCCCTGTACCAATCGATCAACTCGATGACCGCGTCCAGGGTGGGGGCCGCCCGATTGGTCAGCAGGCGCCATTGCACGGGCGTGGTCCCTGCGGGCGCCCCCACTTCACACGCCATAATGCAGGTCACCTCAACCGTGGCCGTCTTGCCCGCCGGGATCTCAAGTCGCCTCGCCCAAAGCTGCTGGCGAACCGGGCGGGCTTTCTGACCTTGCCGGGAGGGCATCGTGAACACAATCTCGCCCAAGGGTTCGCCGGCACAGGTGTGTGTCCATAGCTTCTGCCCCTCAGGCAGGCAGCGATTGTGTTTGGCGCGCACCAGCCAGTCGGCCGGCGTTCCCATGTCTTGAGCACACTGCATCAATTCAACGATGTCGGATTCCCGGTCGGCCACATACACCAGTCGGGTGTCCGGCACGTCGGCCGCCATCTCGGCAACGCGCTTGTAGCCCTCTATCCAGTGAAGGCTCTCCTTCGGCCCAGGGCGGTGGCCATCCGCATCTTTCGGCTGGCGTGCCCACATCCAGGCGTCCGTGACACCCAGTGGCTCGCGTTGCGGGAGTAATGGCATAGGTCGGATGCAGGTACATTCCCGCTGGGCTTCATAGCTGAGCGGCCCCAGTCCGGTGATGTCCTGACCGTTGAAATCAAGTTCCGTGGTGTCTTGCAAACACAGTACCACCGCATGCGCACGCATGCGTTGCCGGGTCTGCGCGTAATCCGGCGCCATGATATCGCGCCAATCGACCGCTTCATTGCCCAAGAAGCGGTAGGTGGCGATTGTCTCCGACCAGCCATTGCACGCCATCGGGATGCTGGCCGTCGGCTTGGACGAAAAGCGGTCCATCAGCGTCCGCGCTCGTTTGTTCAGGCGTTCATCACCCAGATCAAGATCGACAAATTATGTATTCACCCACGGCTTTGTTGGCTTGGTCAACACGTCACCCAAAAGACGAGAGTAGACGCGTAATCCGTTGAGTTTACAAGTGTTGCCGTAACCTGTTGAAAGTAAACGGTTATTCCAGGTCGCCTTATGCGTTCAGGGTTGTGTATAACGAGTTGGGTATAGAGGGGGAAGATCCGTTGAAAGGCCGTTCACGTCAGCTTGCGGCCTTGAAAACATACCGATGGAATGAGGCGGCTGACGACCACCGTCTGGCCGATGGTATTGCCAGGCTACTAATCAACAAGCTGCTGGTCACGGAAATCAGACGTCAACTTGCCGCTCGGCCATTACGGCTGTTTACAACAGTTTGCCAGTGTCCGATAGCCCGGCTATCCCCTTGAGTTAGAAAGCATTACCATAGGCACACGAACGGTCGCCTGGTGGAACACAGCCGCGTGAAAAAAAAATGAATGTCCTCCAAGGGCTCGATATCGACACCGCCCTGTTACAGCAAAATTCTCGATGCGCTTCCGGTCGGCATCTGGATTGCCGACCCAAGCGGCCAGTTGCTGGCCAACAACTCCGCCGGGAGCCGGATCTGGGCGGGCGAACGCTGGCTCAGGCCGGAAAGATTATGGCGAGTTCAAGGCCTGGTGGTCGTCCACCGGCAAGCTGTTGGAGGCCGCCGAATGGGGAATGTCGCGCGTTGTCGCCACGGGTGCGGTTTCGCAGAACGAAATGGTCGATATTGAATGCTTTGATGGCAGCCGCAAGACCATCCTCAACTCGGCCATGCCCATTTACGATGCGGATGGCCAGATCCGCGCCTGCATCGCCGTAAACCAGGAAATCACCGATCTCAAACGCGTCCAGGACGATCTGGTGCGGGTGCGCAACCAGCTTGCAGCGCTTTCCGGTGCTGCGCTATCGATACAGGAACAGGAGCGCAAACGCCTGTCGATGGAATTGCACGACGAAATCGGACAAACGCTCTCGGCGCTCAAGATCGTTGTCGAGACGGCACGCCGGCACTGCAAGAACAAAACCCTCGCCGACTATATGCAGCAGGCCTCGGAAATGGCCGACACGCTGGTTTCCGACGTACGCGAGATCGCCCGCCGGCTGCGACCGCCGCCCCTTGACGACCTGGGTCTGGTTGCCGCTTTGCGCTGGCACCTCGATCGCGTCGCTCGCGCGGCAACGCTTGAAGTTCGTTTCGATGCCGAAACCCTGACACAACGTCTCTCAAGCGATCTTGAACTGGGCTGTTTCCGTATCGCGCAGGAAGCCGTCTCCAACGTTATGCGTCATGCCGCAGCGAGCTGTCTGACGGTCACACTTGAAAAAAACAATCATCATCTCACCCTGTGCGTTCGAGACGATGGCTGCGGTTTCGCGCCGGAGAGCCTCTTTGCGGAGCTAAACCACCCACTCGGTCTGCTTGGCATGCGTGAACGCGCAGCGATGCTTGGCGGCGAATTGCGCGTCCGGTCGACTCCTGGGCAAGGCGCTGAAGTCCAGGCCATTTTCCCGCTGGGGGGATGAGCCGTGGAAACCGTCCGCGTCATCATCGCCGACGATCATCGCCTGCTTCGTGCCGGACTGCGCATGCTCCTCTCGGAGATGCCGGGCGTCGTCGTCCTCGCCGAAGCCGCCAACGGCCGGAAGCCCTGGACGCTTGCGAGGCCAGTACCCCCCGATCTGGTGCTGATGGATATCGCGATGCCGGTCCTCGGCGGCCTGGATGCACTGTGCGAACTTAAGGTCAAACATCCCGGAATACGCGTCCTCATGCTTTCCATGCTGGACAGTGAAGAGCATGTCCTGCACGCGCTTCGTCTTGGTGCTTCAGGCTATTTACTCAAGGATTCGGCACCCGCCGAGCTTGAACTGGCCATTGGCGCTGTCATGCGCGGCGAAATCTGGCTGTCCTCGGCGATTTCTCGCCCGGTGGTCGATGGATACGTGGAGCGAGTCATGGGCGGCGACTCGGGTAGCCAACGGGATCAGGTCCTGACGCCGCGCCAGCAGGAAGTGCTGCGTCTGCTCGCCGAAGGAAATAGCACCAAGGATATAGCCTTCGCACTTTCACTGAGCGTCAAGACTATCGAAACCCATCGCGCTCAGATCATGGAACGGCTGGAGGTGCACGACCTTGCCGGTCTGGTTCGCTATGCCATTCGCAGCGGCGTAGTAAGCGCATAGACCGCCCGGTCATTCCGGCAAGAACGAGCAGGGAGCCGGGGTAACAGATCTAAGGTTTTTCGTAGCCAATATCAGGGAATCCCCGATAGCAAGCCGCCACGAAGATGCTCATCCTGAAGAAGATAGTTTTGACTTCGAGGGATGCAATGCTGCGGCAAGCACTGACCGTTCTCAACATCAATGCAACAAGGCAAAGCTGTACTCCTCACACATCATGCGTGAAGTTGACTTCCGCGTAATCGAGGCGGAAACCATAGATCAGGCCGTTGCACTGGCGCGTCAGCGGCCCGATCTGATCGTTATCGACACCCACATGGGAAGCGAAGCGCTCAGCGAACTTTACCTCGCGATGCAGGCTGCGCCTCAATGTTCCCGAAATCCCGATACTGCATCTGTTATCCGCTCACGAAGACGTCGATTGCCCCAGGGATATGCATAGCGGCAAGCTGCACTGGCCGGCCGGTGCCAGCACCCTGCTGAAGACGGTTCGCGAGTTGATGCTCGCTGCGGCTTCGCCAACCGGCGTGAGCAATGAACAACTCGTATTGCACGACCGGTTCGCGCTGGCCGCCAGCTACCAGGTCGACCAGCGCGGTATCGTTCTCGCCTGGGGAACCACGGCGGAACGAGTGTTCGGCTGGAGCGCGCGCGAAGCACTCGGACGTTTTTTGCCCATCGTCGACACAGCACAGCACGACGAATTCCTCTTGATGCTTGCCAGCGCCCAGCGCGGGCAGGCACTCTACCGCTCGGCAGGCGCACACCGCACGAAAGATGGCCGCACGCTCACGCTTGCGACTTCGCTGCTGCCCATTTTTGGTCCCAGCGGCGCGCTCGAACGAATCCAGATCGTCGCGGCAGATATCACTGCAAGCCACCGCCTGCAGGCCGAATTGCAGCTCCTCTCCACGGTCGCCCTGTCCAGCAAGGACTTGGTATGCGTACTCAAGTCAAGTGGGTGAGGTCGAGTTTCTCAACCCCGCCGGCTATCGGCTGGTCGGCCTCGACGCATCGGCGTCGCTCAAGCTGAATCTGGAGCAGCTCGCGCCGGCAAAGAGCTGTGCACGAATTTATCGGCAGGCCTTCCCGCACGCGTCTGCCGAAGCCGCCGTTGACGACGAAATGACGCTTACCGATGCCAACGGCAACGATTTCCCGGTCTCCCTGCAAGTAGTACGCCTCGGCTCGGCAGGCAGCGACCATTTTGCCATCGTGGCGCGCGACATTCGGGAACAAAAGAAAGCCGAGATCGGTCTGCGCCGGCTTAACCGCATCCTTCTGATGCTGGGCAAATGCAGCCAGGTCATCCAGCAGGAACGCAACGAAAACAACCTGTTTTCCGCCGTTTGCCGCCTGCTGACGGATACCGGCGGTTATCGATTCGCAATGATCGGTCTGATCGTTCCTGATCCCGAACAGAAAATGCAACCGGCAGCCTGGAGCGGCGACGACATGGCGACGGCGGATGAAATTGCCACCGGCTGGGATCAGGATCACGAGCGCGGGCGTGGGCCGACCGGCATGGCCGTACGCACCGGGCAGACCATCATCCGGCACGACATCGACCGGGCCCCTGAATTTTTACCATGGCGGGGATTCAACGAACGCCTCGGGCTGCACTCGATGATCGCGCTGCCGCTCATACATGACAAGAAGTGCTTCGGTGCGCTTAGCATCTACTCGACACAAATAAACGCGTTCAGCGCAGAGGAAGCCGAACTGCTGAATGATCTTTCCAGGCAGTTTGCCCATGGCATTCACGCCCTTCGTGCAGAATCGGAACGGTCCGCAAACGAAGTGACGCTGCGGCTTTTTTCCGGCGCGATCGAGTCTACGCTGGATGGCGTAGCGATCTCCGACGCGCAGCGACCCGACCATCCCATCATCTATGTCAATCCAGCCTTTACGCGCATCACCGGCTGGGAGGCCGACGAAGTTCTCGGCAAGAACGGCCGCCTCCTCGTTGCCAGCGAACCGGAGCAGCCGGAAATTGAAGTCATCCGCCATGCCCTGCGCGGGCGCAACGCCGGTCAGGCAGTAATCCGCTGCTTTCGCAAGGACGGCCAGATTTTCTGGAACGAACTGCATGTGTCGCCGATACTCAACGCCGA
>JADJNC010000058.1 GCA_016709335.1 Candidatus Propionivibrio dominans
GAGTTCAATACCATCATTCTTCGATGTCTTGGAGAATATACCCGTACCAGAGAAACTATGGAAAGAGATGGCCAGAGTCCTGTCGGTCAACGGGAAAATAATAACTAATGTTCCTTCTATTACTGGCTTCACGAGCAGCCTTATGATTATTATAGATATACGGAATTTGCATTGAGACGATTTGTCGAAATTTCCGGGCTGAGATTAGTTAAAATTGAGCCCATTGGTGGCGCACCAGAGATTATGGCGGATATTTTTGTCAAGAACATTCTTAGGTTGCGATGTTCAAGATTGAAACGCTTAATTGCTTATTTTTCCCAATGGCTTATTTTAAGTTTTGTAAGAACGCAATTTGGAGAGAGAGTGTCAAAGGCCACGAGTAGCAGTTTTCCTTTTGGCTATTTTTTGATCGCAGAAAAAGTAAGTTGATCACTGCTGTCCGGAAATTTTGACATAAAACATAAAACTTTTTTTCTTAAAAACAACTTTAGCCCGAATGTTTCATAAAACTGCCACCTGATGCCGACGTGCTGTAATTTTGATCGCATCGGGAGCTGACATTCTCAGATTATTGCCGATATTCTGCCTGGGTCAGTCGAATTTCCTCATTTTCTCTACCTGTTTTCCTACCGTTCTCGTGCCTTTGGCCGTGGTCAGGCGAGACTCGGCCTCCGCTCCAGCGGATTCATCTCAACAACGCTTGTCATTACCCGCGGCACGAGGTAGAGCAACTGGGTCACCCGCGCTAACACCCCCTTCATCGGGCAGGCCGTAGGCAGGGAAAGCTTGATCCGGTCTCTGCACCACGCGCACCGCCAGCTGAACAGCTTCAGGATGATCGACACCGGTTGCGCCTGGGCCAGTTCCGTATGCACCAGGGTGTTCTCGCGCAAACTGTGGATCAGCCCATACGCCGCACATGAATAGAACAGCCGCAAATGATTGGCCAGAAACGCATGATCGGACGTCCGGTCGCTGGCCAGGTCGTTCTTCACCGCCTTGATGAAGTTCTCATCCTGCCCCCGGGCGCAGTACAGATCCTTGTAGAGTAATTCAGGGGTCGGATCGGTCAAGGACGTCACCACGTACCGCGGATTGTCACCCGGGCCATCACCTCGGCCTTGCCACCACGCGATAAGCCTTGGGCCACGAGCCGGCCCGATACTCGATATCGTCGTACAGACGGGTTGCCGCAGGCTCCGGATTTCCCAGGCGCTGGGCGTTGGCACATTGTGTCTGGTGCAGCGCACGGGCTTTCTCCAGCAGCGGCTCGGCCTTGGGCGAGAGCACCTTGTTGCCGGCCAGGCCGAAGAGGAAGTCCAGATACGGACCCGATTCGCACAAGACCATCAGTTCCGGATTCGAGAAGTGGCCATCCCCGCGCAGAATGATGTGGGTCTCGGGCCAGGCCTGGCGGAGCAAGCGCAGTACGCGCTTGATGATGGCTGCGTTCTCCTTGCCGGTCGGGCGCTTGCCCGGACGCAGAACAGCGGTGATCAACTTGCCGGAGAGTCCTTCGAAGAGGAACAACGGGAGGTAGCAGTGATTGCCGTAGTGGTGGTTGTAGAACGCCAGTTCCTGCTGGCCATGGGTGGCATCTTCGGAGTGATCCATGTCCAGCACGATCACGGCAGGCGCATCGGCGTAGCTGGCGATGAAGGCCTCGACGAAACTGCGGGCCAGACGGCAGATGTCTTTGCGCGAGACATTGTTCTCCAAGCGGGAGAGCGTGGGGCCGGAGGCCAGGTCATTTCCCTCGTCCAGCGGGGCACGACCGACCGCTAGCTTGAACAGCGGATCTCGGCGCAGCGTGTTGGCGTCGTTTCCGTCGGCATAGCCGCTGGCCGTCTGGAAAATCCGCTGGCGGAGCAGGCCGGCCAGGGGGTGATCTATGTACGAGGCGTGGCGTTTGTCGTGAATCGCGCTGACCAGGCGAGGAATCAGGCCGATTTGCAGGTCGATGCCACGCAGCAGTACAGCGCCAAAGTCGGAGGACATCGCCCCGCCATCAAACTCTGCGCGGATCGTAAATCCGGCACTGGCGGGAAAGCGAAGCTGGGTTGGGATAGAATTGTCCATGGGCGGTCTCGTTTAGGCTTCTTACGCGTTATTGGCGTAACCCCAATTATATCAATGGGTTAAACGAGATTCGCCCGCTTTGATGAAAAATTCAGGTTAGCATGACCATGCTAATTTTATAGGGGGCATGTAAAAATCCTTGAATCGTCTTTATTCTTCCCCGCTAAGACCAAGCTTGTGAGCAAGCAACAGAGACGCATCATGAGTTAAATGTACGCTATCCACGTACAAAAATTTGCCATTCAACTCAGTGACGCAACGGACGCTGTCACACAGCAGAGAATCGAAGGAGACCATACTGACATCTGCCTGCCTTTGTACCCGCATCAGGAACTCTTGTGTCAGCGCATAAAAGCTTTGATAGTCAGCCACCGGAATACTGCAGTCATCACTCGGCGCACCAATCACAAGTTTCCTGTGCCTTACGTTCCACGCAGGATCCGACATTGAAGCCGGATGGAGGCGGGGCAACAAGCACCACTTTTTCCTTGGGCACGTAATTCCTTGATCGTTTCAAGCATGGCGGCTACAGCCCGTTCCACAGTGACTCCGTGTTCCACAAATTCTCCGTTTTCGACGCTGAGCGTACGCCAATGGTGTTTGCCGGTCTCCTGCTTCAGGTATTGGTGGAAAGGGACTCGACAACACCACGGTTTTTATGGACGGGGTCTTCCCAAGGTAATCCAAAACGGAAAGATTGAAATCCAGGCAGGACTCTGCCCACGGGCGCAGATAATAGACATTGGAGAGTGGCGCCAGATTAGCGAACGGCCCGCAATTGCCGCGGGTTGCTTGCACAACTCAACATCCGTGGATGCAATAATGCCCGGGACCAGATGCATAGCGGAAGGAATCTCCCACACCATCACCGAGGGCTGGTCCGAATTGCGGCACTCCGCTCTCGGCGTGAAGTTCGTTTCAAACGCGCAGACCGCAGCGAAGCCGTCGTTGGAGCGGCGGATATATGCGTAATCAGGCCCTGAATCCGACATGGCGGGGATAGCTAACGGCACCCCCAATACCGCCAAAGAAGCCGCTAATCCAGTCAATATATTGCGCCGGGAAGGCCGCAGTTGTATGCGGCGAGTTGGTAATTCCACAAATCGATAGAGCAGGAGTGCCAGAACAATGCCCAACATCAGGGTCACCAAATTCTGCCAAAGAGTGATCGGGCCCACGGCCGCATTTTTGAGGAAGGCAAATGGCGGCCAGTGGGCAAGATAGAGGAGTAGGACACGTCGCCGACGAGCCAGCGCGTGATACCCGCGACTTCTTCAGGAGCGGGTGGCGCCGCAGGATGACAACGGCCGTGGCCATGCAAACCAGGATCGCATCCAGCCCAGGGTGGGGGAGACCGGTCGGAAGCAGCGGAACCAGAACCAGGGTGAAAACAGCAGGCCAGAACAACACAACGAACAGGTGTTTTACTCGTTGTGCCTGAATTGCAAGGATTGCGGCCAATGAACCGATACCCAGTTCCCAGGCTCGCATGGGCAACAGATAGAAGGTGGCGATCGGTTTCAATGTCTGTAAGGCAAGGCATGAACCAAGGCTCAACAGGAAAAGCGCAATCGAGCCGGGTATCCAGAATTTCCTTGGTGCGAAGAAAAGGAAGGCCGGCAGCAACAGGTAGTATTGCTCTTCAATGGATAGCGACCATACGTGGAGAAGCGGCTTCAACTCAGCCGCGCTGGAAAAATATCCTGACTGGAAGAAAGAACCACGTTGGCGCTAAAAGGTAAGCGCGCCAAAGACCTGTGCTGTCAGGTCCTTCAACTCCTTGCGTTGAGTATGAAGGGAGCGACAATGACTGTTAAGAAGAAGGTGACGTAGGCGGCAGGCAGCAAGCGCTTGGCCCGCCGAAAGTAGAAATCAGAAAACGAAAGCTACCGTCCTCTATGCCTTTCTTTACCAAGCCTGTAATGAGATAGCCGGAAATGACAAAAAAAAATATCCACCCCGAGAAACCCACCCGGAAAAATCCGATATTGGCGTGATACAGCAGCACCAGCGAGACGGCCAAACCCCCGAAGCGCCTGAATGTCGGTTCTAAATCCTGTAGGCACGTGAATACTGTCTCTCTTTTCGGTTTGGTCAGGGATAGGCCAACAGGCTGGTCGATTGCAATATTCAAAGGTGGCGCTTTGAGTATTCTTTGTGTCGATTCTAAACAAATCCCTAATGTACTGCTGGCATCTTTCGAGTAACCCCGTAGTCAATATCATACCAAATGGAAATTTTTCGATCAGACCTAAGGGTTAAGCGTATTGCCTTACAATACTGAATAATATGGTTTGGATCGGGAAGTCTGGACTTGCCAATCGATTTTAATGCTCAACCCCCGTAACTAACTTCTCCATCAAGACAGCGGCATTCCGTAGATAAACGTAAACGGTACAGTGTTTGATGCGACAGATGGGGCTGGCCGCTATGGCGCAGGCAACCGCCCACACACTGAGCAAAGGACTATCCCTAGAGGCTACGTGGCTTGCCGGTGGTCGTGACAGCGCGTCAACTATGGAACTCCGGTATCAGACCGTACATCTTTCTGTTGTGCGGTATCGCCTACCAGGTGGCGAACATACACTGATACTCGCGGAGGGTGCTCAGTTGGCGGATTAGCAACAACATGGAAAACGGAGTTCTGTGTTAATTGCATAGAGTTCGCTTTGCGTCATCTCGCCAGGCCGGAAATCTTTAACAGTTACCAAAGCTCCCAGTTCACAAGCGCAGTCTTCTCTGACCTGCCGATACAGGAGGCTGTGATCATTAGCATGGATGGCCGACTACTTCCC
>JADJNC010000059.1 GCA_016709335.1 Candidatus Propionivibrio dominans
ATCCGCTCATCTGTCAAGCAAGGAATCCGCCGCTTTTTACCCTCGCAGGTTCTGGGAAGAGGCTTGGGAAACCCTGACCCGTGGTTTATGAGAGATTGATTATATTCGCACAATCGACGCACACGGGGCGAACGGGGGCAATCCGGCATAATGTTATTGTTTTCGCGTTCGCACGCGTGCATAATGCGTTTGTGCGCATCCGTGCGCCATTCACCATTACCACAAACCGGAGAATTCCCTCATGACACAATCCAACATTCTCAACGATTACACTGCAGCCGAAATTGCCGCTGCCCGCGAAAAAGCCGGAGCCAAGCGCGCAATTCGCCCGTGCCTCTGGTTTGAGAAATCCGTATCGAGTGCGGCACGATCAGCATTTTTGTTCGCCCTCTTGTCGCTCCCGCCTATTCTCGTGCGGTTGCCGAAATCGAAAAGGAACGCGCATGGTTTGAGAAGGCACAATGGCAGGCGAGCGAGAGGCACTTGTTCGGGAAATTCAGAGGTTTATAAAAACAGGCGAGCCGAAATTTAATCCAGACTCGCCCGATTTCGTTTAGCCTATCCGAAAGCTGACCACATCGCGCTGAACCAGAACACGGCCCAGAGAATCACGAGGGCGCCTTCACCGCCGCGCCCCGAAGGTGGCATGAATTTGTTGCGGGTCATTGTACTGGTCTCCGCTTGGTTATCATCCGCTTGATTGCGGCAATATGATCATAGGTCATTTTGAGCCTCCATTAGGTTACGGGAATAATTCCCACAAGCCCCCCTGTCACAAGGGCTTAAGAGATTACTCTTCGTCCATTTCGGCGAGCAGATCATCTGAGTCAAGCGTGGCACGCTCCGCCTTAATTGCCGCAATTGCCTCAGCCACCTGTTTCGTCTTCGCAAATTCCGCGTATGCCTCGCGCCGCGTGATACCGCGCTTTTGTTCCAGCCTCCATGCGAGCGCTTCGCAGTCCTTATCAGGCCAGACCCTCTTCATGGCTTGCAGCGTGATACCCGAATTATCCCGGCCTTCACCGCCCGCAGTCCGCTTCACTCGCCATTCAACCGTACCGCTCTCATAATGCTGAATGAGCGCTTCCATCTTCTCGCGCTTCAGCTTGAGCATTTCGGCCGCCGAACGAACCGAACCATCGGGATCATTCCGCGAAATGGCTGCGGCATTCACAATTCGCACGTCGGCAAATCCGACAGCCGCGGCACGGTTCCGATTGATTTCCGATACCTTGCGGAGGTCGAATTTCAGGCTGGGCAATCCACGCAGTTCGAATTCAATGGACATTCCATCCGCCGCAACTACCGGGTTAATTTGTTGATTGTCTTTCATGGTGAGCCTCCATCGTATTATGTGTCGTTCGCCCATTGCGTCCGATCACGATTCCTTATGAGCAATCGCCATGCCTGCCTCGCCACAAACCAACAAAATAATCCTAACCCGTTGATTTTAAACGCTAATTCTCGTTCGCCCATGCCAAATGATAGCAGGCACGCAATATGCGTAATGTGACAATTTACGGCACTAGTGACGCAATTTGCGGCATCATGCACAAACCGTACCTGCAGCCAACCGTTCCTCAACAGTCTTGACGTGCGCGCTTACACGCCCGCTCGTGCGTATCCTTCCCCGCCCGCGCCTACGCTTGCGCGCCTGCCTCCGCGCTTGCGCGCCCGCCCCTGCCCGCGCCTAGGGGGGATCAAGAGGAGGGGGGCAAAAAAATTCGCGCAAAGTTTATATCTAGCCCCCCGTCTATTTTTGTAGGGTTTGAGGAAGCGCGAACACGTTACGTTATGGTAAGATGGTCACGTCACCATAGTTCCCCGCCCCCGCATCCAAACTATTGACAATAGGGGACGCGGGTGGTATGGTGTGGGGGAGATGAGATGAGGGCAGGCACCGTGAAGACTGATCGAGAGGCGTGGGAAGACGAGATGGAGGGGCTGCTGGACGGGCGGCCTCCCGTTGGCGCGATCCGCCGACGAAGCTGAGATATACGCACGAAGCGGTCATTGATATGATCCTTGCGGAACCGGGCGTGAGCCAAGGAAAACTGGCGGCGACATTCGGATACACGCAAGGCTGGCTCTCCACGGTGATGGGGAGCGACGCGTTCAAGGCGAAGCTTGCGGAACGGCGGGAAGAGATGATTGATCCTGCGCTCCGGGTGACGATAGAGGAGCGGTTTCGTGGTATGGTGGAGAAGAGTCTTGAGGTTCTGCAAGAGAAGCTTTGCCAACCCGCCCTTCAGGTGCCGGATCAACTCGCGCTTCGGGCGGCGGAACTTGGAGCGAAGGCGCGCTTGGTGGGAATCAGGTCACGCCCGTGGTGGTGATGCCGAAAGATCACCTTGAGGGTCTGGCGGACAGGCTACTGGCTCTCCAGTCGCGAGTGTCCGAACGGACGGTAGAAGGGACGGTTTCCTTCCGCGAGGTCACGGGACAGCAGGAGTTATTCGCTTCATGAGCTCCGTTGCGCGGGTAGAACTTACAGCAAAACTGATCGAGGCGTTCGCAGGAACGTTTCTCAGCCCGCTGTACGATAACCCGCAGCCGACACCGCAACTGCATCGAGATTGCTGGGAGTTGTACTGCTCGCCGGTTGAACTGGCGGGTGTAGCAGCTCCACGAGAGCACGCGAAGAGTACGGCCCTGACGCACGACTACGGGCTGGCGACAGTTCTCTTCCGCGCCCAAGATTACATCGTGATCGTGAGTGCGACGGAAGAACTGGCTATGGGCCACCTTTGCGGACATTGCGAAAGAGCTTCGCGAGAATGACGATCTGATCAGGGAGTTTAAGGTCATCAAGGGGTTGCAACGGATTCGAAGTCCGATATTATTGTCGCTTTTCAAGACGGGCACCAAGCCCGTTTCCATCGCGAAGGGCGCCGGACAGAAGATGCGGGGATGAAGTGGAATGGAAAGCGTCCCGGCCTTATTATCTGCGACGAGCTGGAAGAGGATGAGCAAGTTGAAAACTACGATCGGCGGAAGAAATTTCGCAGGTGGTTCTACCGCGCACTCCACTCCTCCGTGCGACCACTTGGTCCACGAAGCTTTTTCGCGCGCATAGAGGATTCGATGAATTTGACGAGATTCTCTGGCCAGAACAATTTCCCGAAAGCCGTCTTCGCGCGATTCGTCAGGCGTTTATCGACGATGGAGATGCGGCGGGATATAGCCAGGAATATCTGAACGATCCGTTTGATCATAGCGAGGCTTACCTGAGAAAGGCGGATTTCCTTCCGATGGTGGAGGCGGATCACAAGGCCTCAAAGTTGTTTAACATCGGGGTTGACTTCGCTGTGAGTAAGGCGGATCGGGCGAATCGGACGAGCTTCACAGTAGGGGGAGAGACGCTGGGCGGAACTCTTTGCATCGTGGATCAGCATGTTGGTCGTTGGGACCCGACCGAGTGGATCGACAAGATGTTTGAGTTGGATCTTCGGTGGAAACCAGAGCAGTTTATTGTTGAGGGCGGTGTGATCTGGAAAGCGCTGGAGAATACAATCTATCAGGAAATGCGGGAGCGGAAACACTACCTGGGCTTCCTGGTGATTAATCCAGTGAAGGACAAAGCGACCCGCGGCCGTCCGTATCAGAAGCAGCATCGTGCTGGCAACATCAAGTTTGATAAGGATGCTGAATGGTATCCGGCGTATGAAGCGGAAAACTTGAGGTTCACGGGGACGGGAGATGCGCTGGCAGACGATCAGTTTGATTCTACCGCGATCCTGGTAAAGGGGTTTGAAGTCTCCGGAGAGGTCGAAGAGGATGATTTCCTTGAAGAAGAAGAACTGATGATGCGCAGAAATGATCCGCGAGTTAACGATGGCCGTTCGGCTGTAACAGGATACTGAAAATGAACCTTGATGCATCCCTTGATCTGAAGAAGATAGTAGTTTCCGAGAACGTGGCGGGACTTCTTTCGGAGGAAGATCGCTCGAAGATCGCTAACTGAAACGAAGACATTTCCCTGGCCGAATGCCGCGAACGTGAAGTTTCCTCTGATTACGGTCGCCGCCCTTCAGTTTCATGCGCGTGCATACTCCGCGATGATCCCGGGACCTGATATCGTGAAGTGCCAGACCTTCGGGGAAGACCCAGATGGGTCGAAATCTGCTCGGGCAACCCGCGTATCTGGGCATATGAGCTATCAGATCCTGGAAGAGGACGAGAGTTGGGAAGATAACCATGATCGAGTGCTGATTACGGTCCCGTTTATCGGTTGCGCGTTCAAGAAGTCCGGATTTCGACAGCTTCTTGGGCACAATGTCAGCGAGAACGTGCGGCAAAGGACCTGGTTATTCCCGATTTCGCGAAAAGTCTTGAGCAGGCGAGTCGACTGACGCATAGGTTGAGGTTAGCGAGAATTATATCCTGACGCGGGAGCGGAAGAGGTCTCTTTTTGTGCGCCACCCTCAGAACAAACCGGCCCAGTACAATGGGTTTTCGTCGGAACTTGATCAAGCAGCGTCCGTTGCGCAGGGAGTAACACCACCCAACAATGATCCGAGTACTCCGCAGGAACTTTTGGAGCAACATTGTTGGTTGGATTTGGATGGCGACGGATCTGCAGAGCCTTATATTGTGACTGTTCGGACGGATTGTTCTCATCTTTGTGCGGATCGTCGCCCGCTTCCCATTCATCTGGAGTTAAACGGAACTCAACAGGCGAAGTTTACCACATCGACGCCATTAACTATTTCCACGAAGTACCCATTCATCCCATCTCCGGATGGTGGAATCGATGATCTCGGTTTCCGGTATTCTGTTGGGTCCCCTGAACGAACCCTCAATCAATACGTTTATCAATCAGCTTCTGGACGCGGGAACCCTCCTCCACCACGGCTGGAGGTTTCTTGGGGCGTGGCGCGAAACTTCGTTCGGGGGAAACCAGCTTCAAGCCGTTTGAATGGAAGCGAGTGGATTCGACGGGGGATGATCTTCGGAAGAATATCGTTCCGCTGGATACCAAGCCGCCTAGTCAGGTCTTGTTTGCCCTGTTGCAACTCCTGATTAACTACGGTGAGCGTGTTGGTGGTGCGACTGATCCGCAGGTCGGGGTGAATCCGGGGCAGAATACCCCGGCCGAAACCTCTCGCAATATGATTGCTGAGGGTCAGAAGGTTTTCATCGGAATCTTCAAGCGCCTTCATCGCGCTATGAAGTCTGAGTTCAGGAAACTCTATCTGCTCAACCAACTCCATCTGAATGATGTGACAACTTTCTATCCGGCCGCGGCCTCCATTCCGAGCAAGGTTCTTCGGGAAGACTACGTCCCGTCGGAGAAGAGTATCTGCCCGGCCGCCGACCCCAACATGGTATCTGATGCGCAGAAGATTCAGCAAGCTCAATTCCTTCGTGAGGCGAGTTCAACTACGGCTGGCTATGATCGTGGAGCAGTAGAACGGAGATTCCTTCGCGCCTCCAGATCACGGACATCGAGACGATTTATCCTGGTCCGGACAAGGTTCCTGCCCCGGTTCCGATCCAGTTGCAAGTAGCGCAACTCAAGGCACAGACTCAAGCTGCCCATGACCAGAGTACGATGAAGATGGCGGCTTACGAACTCATGGGAGAGGTCGAACTCAATCAAGCAAAGATTCAAGAACTCCGCGCAAGTGCTGCGAAGCTACTTGCCGAAGCGCAGGGCGCAGAGAGTGGTCATGCCATCGCACTTCTCAACGCTCAGATAGGGGCTGCCAAGGCGCATCAAGACGGTTTGCTGCGGTCAGCCAAGATAATTCTCGATGGCATTAAGATGAAAGCGGAGATAGGAAATGGAAACACGAGTGAAGGTTCTTCTCCAACCCTTGAGAGGAGTTCAACAGTTGGTTGACACATCCAGTTACGGCGGCGGTCCGAGTCTTCCTGGAGGAGCAGGTATCCCAGGCGCAGGTGGACTGGGTTAACGGGGTCTTCACGGGAGCTTCGATGGAAGAGACTGTTCAGTTGAATTCGGAAGCGATCGGAAAGGTGAGGGCGCTGGCGCTGATCAGCAGTCTTGAGTACGGCGATCTGGAAGGGAGCGTGTGATGTCAGCAGGTATCCGTCCAGTCGGTCATGTAGTGTTGGTTCTTCCTCTTGAGGTTGAAGAGGTCTCAGCAGGTGGAATCATTGTTTCAACTGGGTCGCAGACTCGGCGCGAAGAAATGGGGCAGACTGAAGCTACCGTTATCTCGCTCGGCAATACGGCCTACGCCGACCAAAAAGAGCCGTGGTGTCAGGCAGGTGATCGAGTGGTTTTTGCTCGGTACGCTGGAACTGAAAGAAAAGGGTCAGACGGAAAGATGTATCGTCTGATCAACGACCTTGATGTTAAAGGTGTCTTGGAAGGAGAGAAGTGATGGGCTATATGCTGAAGCGGTATCTGGAAGAAACCACGGATGGAGATCCGGGCGGCGGTGGTGCGGCTGATGAGGTTGCGCTGGCGGAAGAAAAGGAAGCTCGTGTTTTCGGGTGGCGTCCTGCGGAAGAGTTCGATGGTCCGCCGGAACGCTGGAAGTCTGCTGGTGAGTTTCTCGCAGAAGGCAAGCGCATCAATGGTTTTCTGAGAAAAGATCTGGACAAGCTCCGCAACGAGCTGACGAAGCGGGACCAAACCCTGGCTGAACTCCAGAGCACGATTGTACAGTTTGCTGAGTTTCATCGGGAAACGGAAGCTCGTGCGTATGACAGAGCGAAGAAAGAACTGCAGGACGCCCGTCGGGATGCTCTGCGAAATAACGATGGTGACATGGTAGTTGAGATTGAGGATCGCCTGAACGCCTTGGGGGATGCACCTCCGAAGCTTCCGATCAACATTCCTTCACCCTCTACTACACCCGAGCCTGATCCGACCTGGATTGCCTGGGTGAACGAAAATTCGTGGTTCAAGGACAACACGAAGCTGCGCGCTATCTCAAATGGCTACGCAGATATCGTCAGGGCCGAGAGTCCGAATTTGGTTGGGCGTCCATTCCTGGACGAAGTGAAGAGACGTGTGCAGGAAGACTTTCCGGAGCATTTCCAAAGTCCTGCTCGCCGTCAGCCTACTGCGGTAGGTAGCAGTGATGACAGTCGTGGACCGAGCGGATCGCGTAAGACCTACGCAGATCTTCCGGCCGAGGCAAAGCAGGCTTGCGACAAGTTCGTCAAGCAGAAGTTGATTCCCTCGCGCGAAGCATACGTTCGCGATTACTTTGGAGATGCAGCATGACCCAGACAATTACCCCTACTCCCCAGGTTCGCACCCAAGCTGACCGACCGAAGCGTGAATCTCGAGTTCCCTTTGGCGTCGCTCGGACCAAGCTTGAAGTCCCTATGACACTGGAAGGTTACCACCTCTTACTGGGTCAATGACTCGGCTGGACGCATCCAGGAGGCACAACGCGGTGGATATTCCTTCGTCGAGCCCAAGGAGGTTCAAGCTCCGGAAGACGGAAGCCAAGTAAAGCGTCTCGTCGGAAAGAATGAAGACGGGTCCGCGATGTACGCTTATCTCATGAAGATCGAGAATGAGTTCTATACCGAGGACCAACAAATGATTCAGAGTGAAGTCGACCGATTCGATTCGGCGATCAAACGCGGAACCCTTGACGAAAAAGCCGGGGACAACCGTTATTCCAAGATCAACATAACCCAATCTTAAGGAGCCAATTATGGCAAACACTTCCACTCCCTTCGGTCTGCGGCCTGTCCGCAGCCTGAATGGTGCCACCTGGAATGGTGCAGCTACACTGTATTACATTCCGTCGACTGATACTAACGCTTACAATGTAGGGGATGTTGTTGCTTCCCTTGCTGGTGGTGATGTCGTCTCGGGCGCTTCCTCTGTCGTTCTCGTCGGTACTCGTGGCCAAGCATCCTACCTCCGGTGCCAGTCGTGGTGTCATTGTTGGCTTCGGTACGAATGCTGGCAATGCTTATGCGGCTGCTCCTCTCGGTGCTGATCCCGACGGCTTGGGTATCACCCAAATCCCAGCCACCAAGACCAAGGCCTACTTCGTATGGGTCTGCGATGATCCGACAACTGTCTTTGAAGCGCAAGCTGATACGATCGCAGCAACGGCGTTCAACAAGAACTGCCCGCTGTATGTTGGGGCAGCCCCGGCTTCTCCGATCTTCAACTCTCTCAGCTACGCTCAGGGTTCGGCCGCCAACACGACGCAGGCGCTTCCTCTGAAGATCGTCGGCGCACGCGAATCGGCAGGATAACGACCTGACCTCCCGGTACGTATGCCAAGGTCTACGTCATCTTCAACCAACACGAGCTTGGCGGTCCCAACACCGCTGGCATTTAAGGAGTAAATCATGGCTGGCGTTATCATGACAAGCAACCACCCCAAGGCACTGTGGCCGGGGGTGAAGGGTTTCTGGGGGCGTACTTATCAGGACCATGTGACCGAGTACACGGAGCTGTTCGACACCGATACTTCGGATAAGGCGTACGGAAGAGTTCGACAGATCACGGGTTTTGGTCTTGCTCGGTCAAGCCGCAAGGTAAGGCTGCTGAGTATGACTCGGAAACTCAGGGTCCAACTACCCGCTTCGTACATGTGGCATATGCCCTTGGCTACATCGTCACGCACGAAGAGCTGAAGGACAATCTCTACATGGATGTTAGCAAGACTCGTGCGTCGAGCAATGCTCGTGCCTTCCGTCAAACGAAGGAACGGGTTTGCGCGAACATCTACAATCGGGCATTCTCCGGTTCGTACCTTGGTGCCGACGGCAATGCTCTGTGCGCGACTGATCACCCAAATACTTCGGGTGGCACGTTCTCGAACAAGCCCGCTGTTGATGCTGATCTGAGTGAAGCAGCTCTGGAAGACATGCTGATCCAGATCATGCAGGCGACTGATGATCGCGGTCTGCTGATCAACCTGATGCCTAAGAGTCTGCACGTTGCTCCGGCAAATTGGTTCAATGCCAATCGCATCCTGAGGTCGACCTACCAGTCTGGAAATGCCAACAACGACATCAATGTCTTGAATGCAACTAATGCCCTTCCGATGGGCGTGAAGTTGAACCACTACTTCACTGCACCGCAAGCCTGGTTTGTTCGGACGAATGTCGAGACTGGTAAGGGTGCGCTGTTCTTGAGCGGGAGGGTGTTCCCGTTTGAGCAGGATA
>JADJNC010000060.1 GCA_016709335.1 Candidatus Propionivibrio dominans
CTTGAAGACGCTGTCATCAAAAGCCTTGACCATCATGCCGCGGCTAAAGAAACCGAGGTCACCGCCCTTTTCGGCGGAGCCGGGATCCTGTGAATACTGTTTGGCCAGTTCGGCAAATTTCGCCGGAGACTTGCGTACTTCCTTGAGCACCTCTTCGGCCCTGGCCCGGGCTTTTGTCTTGTCCGTATCGGCATCGGTCATGATCAGAATATGGCTGGCCCGCCGCTCCTCGGCCTGCTCATAGCGCTCCTTGTGGCTGTCATACCAGGCCTTGGCCTCGCTGTCGGCAAGTGTGATCTGCTCAAGGAGGGTGTCAAGCGACAATAGCAGGTACTCGGCCCTGAGCTGTTCCGGCACTTCGAACAGGGTCATGTTTTCATCATAATATTTGCGCACCGCCGAGGTCTCGATCCTGACCTTGTCGGCAAATAGCTCGGGAGCAATCCGGAACTCGCTGAACTGGCGCTCTTCGGACTGCATGCGCAACATGGCATCAACCTGGGTCTGTGAAACAAAAGCGGAATCGCCGACGGCCCCGATCAGTTGCTGAAGCGTCAAGTCCTGTCGCAGCCTGGCCTCGAACTGCGGCTGCGACATGCCCTGGGCACGCAGCGCCGATTCGTAGCGCTCCATTGAAAACTGACCGTTCTCCTGGAGCGAAGCGATTTTGCTGATGACTTCGCGCAAGACATCGTCACTGGTCTGCAAGCGGTTCTTTTCCGCCTCCAGCAGCAACAGGCGCTGATCGATCAGCGAGTCAAGAATGGCCAGCTTCGCTTCAGGCGTATTCATCATCTCGGGCTTGTAATTTGCGCCGAGTGCCTGACGCATCTGATCCTGACGCTCACGCCAGGCCTGCTCAAACTGGGGAATGGTGATTTTCGTATCACCGACGCTGGCCAGGTCACTCCCCGCCCCCGAGTTCCTGACGTAGGAATCAATGCCGAAGAAGGCAAATGGCAAAGCAATGAGCGCAAGAAATATTTGAACGATTCTCTTGTTGTTGCGTACAGCGTCGAACATGATGATTGCCCGCTAGGTCTATTGAAATATCAAAACAAAAAAGGCGAACTCTCGTTCGCCTTCCGGTAGTGGCGGAGTGGACGGGACTCGAACCCGCGACCCCCGGCGTGACAGGCCGGTATTCTAACCAACTGAACTACCACTCCCAAGGTGCTACAAGGAATTACCATACGAAACAAAGTGAATTGATTTGCATCGCTGGTGGGTGCTGACGGGCTCGAACCGCCGACATCCAGCTTGTAAGGCTAGCGCTCTACCAACTGAGCTAAGCACCCATACGGCTACTGACGCACAAAGCCCGTCAGTTTACAGCATCCTTCAGGCCTTTGCCAGGGCGAAACTTGGGCACTTTAGCGGCCTTGATCTTGATTGACGCACCAGTGCGCGGATTACGTCCGGTGCGGGGCGCACGCTTGCTCAGATAAAAAGTCCCGAATCCAACGAGTGTTACCATGCCACCCTTCTTGAGGGTAGTCTTCACGGCAGCAATGGTTGCATCGAGTGCGCGACCAGCGGCGGCCTTGGACAGATCAGCAGACTTGGCGATTTGATCAATCATTTCAGATTTATTCACGATGTCCCCTTGGGTTGATTGTGGAAGTACAGGAAGCCCTGCACCGCTCTTATAGCAAGGCTGAAAACCTTTCGTCAAGCGGATTCTGGAAGATTTCGCGGCGCCCGAAAAGGTGTAAGCGAACCGTAAGTTTTACTCAATCGTACTTTGATATTTAATCAATGGGTAACGATCGATTGTGCAGACGCGTTCTCGCTTCCTGCACCAACTGCGGGCGTGGTTTCTTCTTCCGGCAAGGCCAGCGGCAAACGTTCAAGCGCCAGTTCAAGCACCTGATCAATCCACTTGACCGGAATGATTTCGAGTTTGTTCTTGATGTTGTCCGGAATCTCGGCGAGATCGCGCACATTCTCTTCGGGAATCAGCACACGCCCGAGGCCACCACGTACAGCGGCCAGGAGCTTTTCCTTGAGCCCGCCAATCGGCAGGACTTCGCCGCGCAAGGTTATCTCGCCGGTCATCGCCACATCGCAACACACCGGAATACCCGACAGCACCGAGACCATCGCCGTGCAGATACCGACCCCCGCCGAAGGTCCATCCTTGGGGATGGCACCTTCAGGCAAATGGATGTGTATGTCGCTCTTCTGATAAAAATCGTCGGCAATGCCCAATGACCTTGAGCGCTTTCTGACCACCGACAGGGCGGCCTGAATCGATTCCTGCATCACCTCACCGAGTTTTCCGGTGGTAATCGTCTTGCCCTTGCCGGGCAGCACAACGGCTTCGATGGTCAGCAACTCGCCGCCCACTTCGGTCCATGCCAGGCCGGTAACCTGCCCGATCTGGTTTTCACGCTCGGCCATGCCGAAGTTGTAACGGCGAACACCAAGGAACTTGTCAAGATTGCGGGCACTGACCGCCAGTCGCTTCTGGCTCTTTTTGAGCAGCAGGGTCTTCACGACCTTGCGGCAGATCTTCGAGATATCCCGCTCAAGAGCCCGCACCCCGGCTTCGCGGGTGTAGTAGCGAACGATGTCACGCAAGGCGCTTTCGGCCACGGTCAATTCGGTCTTTTTCAGGCCGTTGCTCTTCATCTGCTTGGGCAGCAGATAACGATGGGCGATGTTGATCTTCTCGTCCTCGGTGTACCCGGAGAGGCGAATCACTTCCATTCGATCGAGCAGCGGAGCCGGGATATTCAGCGTATTGGCCGTGGCCACGAACATCACTTCGGAGAGGTCGTATTCGACTTCGACGTAGTGATCGACGAAAGTGGAATTCTGCTCGGGATCAAGCACCTCAAGCAACGCCGAACTCGGGTCGCCACGGAAGTCCTGACCCATCTTGTCGACTTCGTCGAGCAGGAACAGCGGGTTCTTGACCGCCACCTTGGTCATGTTCTGCAGGATCTTGCCCGGCATCGAACCGATATAGGTGCGACGATGGCCGCGAATCTCGGCTTCGTCACGCACGCCACCGAGGCTCATGCGAACGAACTTGCGCCCGGTCGCGCTGGCGATCGACTGGCCAAGCGAAGTCTTGCCGACGCCCGGAGGCCCGACCAGACAGAGGATGGGTGCCTTCAGCTTGTCCACGCGCTGTTGCACGGCAAGATATTCGATGATGCGTTCCTTGACCTTCTCCAGTCCCCAGTGGTCCCGGTCGAGAATCTTGCCGGCCTCGGCCAGATCCTTGCTGATACGCGTTTTCTTGCGCCACGGCAGGTTGATCAGCGTCTCGATGAAATTGCGCACGACGGAGGCTTCGGCCGACATCGGTGACATCAGTTTGAGTTTCTTGAGTTCCGACTGCGCCTTGGTCAGACCTTCCTTGCTCATGCCGGCGGCCTTGACCTTCTTTTCAAGCTCGTCGAAATCGGCACCCTCTTCGCCTTCGCCCAGCTCTTTCTGAATCGCCTTGACCTGCTCGTTGAGGTAATACTCGCGCTGGCTTTTTTCCATCTGACGCTTGACGCGACCACGGATGCGCTTCTCGACCTGCAGAATGTCGATTTCGGTTTCAAGTTGTGAAAGCAGTTGCTCGATACGCGGGCGAATTCCAAACATCTCAAGCACTTCCTGCTTCTGCTCAAGCTTGAGCGGCAGATGCGCGGCGATGGTATCGGCCAGACGGCCGGCTTCTTCGATACTGGCAATCGAGGTCAGGATTTCCGGGGGAATTTTCTTGTTGAGCTTGACGTACTGGTCAAACTGCGAGATCACCGCGCGGCGCAGGCCTTCGACTTCGTGATCGACGCCGTCCTCTTCGGCCAGCGGCCGCGCCGAGGCAACGAACATTTCATCGCGTGATTCAATCGAGTCAACATGCGCACGCTGTGTGCCTTCGACCAGAACCTTGACGGTGCCGTCGGGCAGCTTCAGCATTTGCAGAATATTGGCCACACAGCCGATGCTGTAAAGATCCTCGGCTTCGGGCTCGTCCTTGACGGCCGACTTCTGCGCCACCAGCAGGATCGCCTTGCCGGCTTCCATGGCGACTTCAAGCGCCTTGATCGACTTGGGCCGCCCGACAAAGAGCGGGATCACCATGTGCGGAAAAACCACCACATCGCGCAGGGGCAGCAAGGGCAGTTCAACGGACTCGGCAGAGAGGGGGAGATTGGTGGGCATCAGTTGTGCTCGACAGGTAAGATTCAGTTCCCGAAATGGGGGCATGAAGCCATATTTCAAGCCGCAGGTGGCGGCCACACGCTTCAGTTGGAAATCAGTTGGAACCCGAGACCTTGGGCTGATCGGCGTAAATCAGAATCGGCTTGGCGTCACTGCTGATCATGTTCTCGTCAATGACCACCTTTGAGACATTCTCCATGCCCGGAAGTTCGTACATGGTATCGAGCAGCACCGATTCCAGGATCGAGCGCAGGCCGCGCGCGCCGGTCTTGCGTTCAAGCGCACGCTTGGCAATGGCGGTCATCGCGGCCGGTCGAATTTCGAGTTCGACGCCTTCCATCGAGAACAGCTTCTGATATTGCTTGACCAGGGCATTCTTCGGCTCGATGAGAATTTGTACCAGGGCCTCGGTGGACAGTTCCTCGAGCGTGGCAATCACCGGCAGACGACCGATCAGCTCGGGTATCAGACCGAATTTGATCAGGTCTTCAGGCTCGACCGTGCGCAACACTTCGCCGATCGCCTTCTTGTCGTCCTTGCTCTTCACCTCGGCGCCAAAGCCCATGCCGCCGCGCTCGGAGCGATTGCGGATGACCTTCTCCAGTCCGTCGAAGGCACCACCGCAAAGGAAGAGGATATTGGTCGTATCAACCTGAACGAAATCCTGATTCGGATGCTTGCGCCCGCCCTGCGGCGGCACCGAAGCGACCGTGCCTTCGATCAGTTTGAGCAAGGCCTGCTGCACGCCTTCGCCTGACACATCACGGGTAATCGAGGGGTTATCCGACTTGCGCGAAATCTTGTCGATCTCGTCGATATAGACGATACCCTGCTGCGCTTTTTCGGTATCGTAATCGCACTTCTGCAGCAGCTTCTGGATGATGTTCTCGACGTCTTCACCGACATAACCGGCTTCGGTCAGCGTCGTCGCATCGGCCATCACGAACGGTACATTGAGCATGCGCGCCAGCGTTTGTGCGAGCAGCGTCTTGCCCGAACCGGTCGGCCCGATAAGCAGAATATTGCTCTTGGCCAGTTCGATGTCGTCGTTCGCCTTGCCGCGATGACGCAGCCGCTTGTAGTGGTTATAGACCGCCACCGACAGGATCCGCTTGGCCGGTTCCTGCCCGATCACGTACTGGTCAAGCAACCCGGATATCTCTTTCGGTGTCGGCAGATCGCTCTTGGCGACCTTGCCGCCCTGGTCGGCGGAAATCTCGTCGCGAACGATATCGTTGCACAGCTCGATACACTCGTCACAGATGAACACGGACGGCCCGGCGATGAGCTTTTTCACCTCATGCTGGCTCTTGCCGCAGAACGAACAATAGAGCAATTTTTCGCTGCCGATTTTCTTTTCAGCCATCCCGGCCTACCTCATTTCAAGTGGCGATAGATTCAATCCTGAAATCGAACCCGGAGTCAAGTTGCTTCACGACTGACCAGCACCTTGTCGATCAACCCGTATTCTGCCGCTTCCTGAGCCGAAAGGAAATTATCACGATCGGTGTCACGCTCGATTCGCTCAATCGGCTGCCCGGTATGATGCGCCATGATCTCGTTGAGTTTGGCGCGCAAGGCGAGAATCTCCTTGGCGTGAATGGCAATATCCGAGGCCTGCCCCTGAAAACCACCCATCGGCTGATGAATCATCACGCGAGAATTGGGAAGAGCAAAACGCTTGCCTTTCATTCCGGCCGTCAGCAGGAAAGCACCCATCGAGCAGGCCTGCCCCATGCACAGTGTAGACACATCGGGCTTGATGAACTGCATGGTATCGTAAATCGACATTCCGGCCGACACCGACCCGCCCGGCGAGTTGATGTAAAAATGGATGTCCTTGTCCGGATTCTCGGCTTCGAGGAAGAGAAGCTGAGCAACGACCAGATTGGCGGTGATGTCATTGACCGGCCCGACCAGAAAAATGACACGCTCCTTGAGCAGGCGCGAGTAGATGTCGTAAGCCCGCTCGCCACGTCCGCTTTGCTCGATAACCATCGGCACCATGCCCAGCGCCTGCGGATCCCAGCCGTTTTCGAATTCCAGGTGATTCTGCTTCATGCGAGCTCCTTGTAAGGCCTTCGATCAGGACTTCTGACCCATCAGTTCGTCAAAGGCGACCGTCTTATCGACAACCCGGGCACGGGATAGTGCCCAGGCCACGACATTATCCTCTATCGCCACGCCTTCAATCTCGGCAAGACGCTGTGGTTGGGCATAGTACCAGCGGATGACTTCTTCAGGATGCTCGTAGCTTTGCGCCACGTCCTCGACAATCGTCCGGACCTGATCCGATTTGGCATGCAGTTCGTTGACCTTGACGATCTCCGACAGAATGAGACCCAAGCTGACCCGACGCCTGGCCTGGTCGACAAACCACTCGCGCTGCATCGGGAAGTCCTTCATCTTGATACCCCCCCGCTGCTCCATGTCCTGGCGAGCCGCCTGCATCAGGCGTTGAATTTCCAGTTCAAGCAGTGCGCCCGGAACGTCGACCGGATTGGCCTTGAGCAGCGCTTCCATGACCTGATCCTTGACCTTGCCCTGCAGACGCTTCTTGACCTCGCGCTTCAGATTGGTCTCGACCTCGGCGCGCATCTTGACGATGTCGCCGTCCTCAACGCCGAGCGCCCTGGCGAAATCGGCATCCATCTCCGGCAGGATGGCCTCGCGAACTTCCTTGACGCTGATAGCGAAAGTCACGCTCTGACCCGCCAGATCCTTGGCCGAATAGTCCGCCGGGAACACCATGTCGAAGGACTTTGTTTCGCCGGCCTTCAGACCGATCACCGCGTTTTCGAAGTCAGCCAGCATGGCGCCCTCGCCGAGCACGAAAGGATAGTCATTGGCCTGTCCGCCCTGGAAAGGCTCGCCGTCCTTCTTGCCGAGAAAATCGATCGTCACCCGATCCCCGACGGCGGCGGCACGATCAACCGGCTCGTAACGCACGCGCTGCTTGCGCAGGACCGCCAGCGTGCTCTCCATTTCAGCGGCGCCGACCTCAAGCACCGGACGCTCGATTTCAACGTCCTTCAGCTCGCCCAGCGTGATCTCGGGATAAACCTCGAATACGGCCGAAAACTCGATATGTGTCGAACTTTCGCTGGCCTTCGGCTCGATATTCGGGTAGCCGGCAACACGCAGTTGCCGGCTCTTGACGGCCTCGGCAAAGGCACGTTCAAGCGCTTCGTTCAGCGCTTCGTGTCGCGCCTGATCGCCGTGCTGCTGCTTGACGATGGACGCCGGCACCTTGCCGGGACGGAAACCCGGCATTTTGAAGTTCTTGCCCATGCGCCTCAGGCGCTGATCGATTTCCCTGTCGATATCGGCGATTGCCACCGCCAGATCCAGGCGACGCTCGAGCGCGTTAGTCGGCAGCGCCGCATCGGCGAGGGTAGTTGTTGCGTTGGTTTCCATTCAATTTCCTTGAAGACTTGAAAATTCGGGCTGATAATCTGCCGCTCGGTCGATTAGTCGATCAGTCAGAGGCTGTGAAAAATCAAAAATCCACCGCAAAGACGCAAAGGTGCAAAGAAATCGCAAAGTTAACACATTGTTTGCAGTAGCACTCTTTGCGTCACCTTTGCCACTTTGCGCCTTTGCGGTGGGGGTTAAAGCAATTTTTTCACAAACTCTCGGGCCATGGTGCGAGAGAAGGGAGTCGAACCCCCACGCCTTGCGGCGCTGGAACCTAAATCCAGTGCGTCTACCAATTCCGCCACTCTCGCGCTAATCGGCCATTTTACCCGAGATGTACCTATACTGTCAGCCGCTGGAACGCTTGACCGAGAGCTAACTTCACCATTATTCATGCAGCCCGCAATCCACACTATCTGCAATGTCCGTAGATCATTACGAAAACTTTCCTGTCGCGTCTGTCCTGCTGCCCAAACGCCTGCGCCGCCCGATCGAGGCGATCTACCGTTTTGCTCGCGGCGCCGACGACATTGCCGATGAGGGTGAAGCCGGCGACGCACAACGACTCCAGGCCCTGGCGGTGTATGGCGCCGAACTTGAACGCATTGAACGTGGCCAACGCCCGGCCGATCCAGCGTTCAACGAGCTGGCCGAGGTCATCGGCGAGTGGCATCTTCCGTTGCAACTTTTCCGTGACCTGCTAGCGGCTTTCGCCCAGGATGTGGTCAAGAAACGCTACGCCGATGAAGCCGAATTGCTCGACTACTGCCGGCGCTCGGCCAATCCGGTCGGTCGCCTGCTGGTGCACCTCGCCGACCGGGCCAGCGACGAGAACCTGCACCGTTCGGACTGCATCTGCACCGCATTGCAGTTGATCAACTTCTGGCAGGACATTGCCATCGACTGGGAAAAGAATCGCGTTTACCTCCCGCAATCCGATCTGGCCCGCTTCGGCATCGACGAAGCACAGATCGCCGAACAGCGCTGGAGCGCCGGGTGGGCGGCACTGCTTGATTTCCAGACCGAGCGTGCGCGCCGTCTGCTGCTCGAAGGCGCCCCGCTGGTGCATCAACTGCCGGGACGCATGGGCTGGGAAATCCGTCTGACCGTCCAAGGCGGCCTGCGCATCCTCGAAAAAATCCGCCGCGTGCGCGGTGATGTCTTCCGTCACCGCCCGCTGCTGGGAACGAGCGACTGGCTGCTCATGAGCGGCCGGGCGCTGTTTATGTAAAAATCGCGTTATACCAACCACAATGCAAATTCCGGAACAGCGAATGACGCCCGACGAGTACTGCCAGCAAAAAGCCGCCCAGAGTGGCTCCAGCTTTTATTACAGTTTCCTGTTTCTCCCGCCCAACCGGCGACGCGCGATTACCGCGCTCTACGCTTTTTGCCGCGAGGTCGATGATGTGGTCGATGAATGCCAGGACCCTCAGATCGCCGCCACCAAACTGGCCTGGTGGCGACAGGAGCTGGCGAAACTCTACGCCGGCCAGCCGGAACATCCGGTCACCAGGGCACTGCTGCCGGTGCTTGCCGAATTCAATCTGCCGCAGGAGCAACTGCTCGAGATCATCGACGGCATGGCCATGGATTTGCAGCAGACGCGCTACCTTGACTTCAAGGCGCTATCGCTCTACTGCTACCGCGTCGCAGGCGTCGTCGGTCTGCTCGCCGCAGAAATATTCGGTTATCAGGAGCGCAAGACACAAAAGTACGCACACGATCTCGGCATGGCCTTCCAACTCACCAACATCATTCGCGACATCGGCGAAGATGCCCGCCGGGGCCGCGTTTACCTGCCGGTCGATGAGCTGAAGCGCTTCGACGTTTCCGTAGCCGACATCCTCAATGCCCGTTATTCGGACAACTTCCGTCGCCTGATGGAGTTCCAGATCGAACGCGCGGAACACTACTACGAGCAAGCCATGAGCGAACTGCCTGCCGCTGACCGCAAGGCGCAGCGCCCCGGCCTGGTCATGGCGGCGATCTACCGCACCCTGCTCGACGAGATCAAACGCGACGGTTGCCAGGTTCTCACCCAGCGTACCTCGCTGACGCCGGTCCGCAAACTGTGGATCGCCTGGCGCACCTGGATCAAGGGTTGAATCAGGTTTGAAAGCGCGCCTGAAAGTTGCCGTCATCGGCGGTGGCTGGGCCGGGCTGGCCGCCGCGGTTGAACTGGTCGCGGCCGGAGCCGACGTCACCGTATTCGAGGCGGCAAAACAGCTCGGCGGTCGCGCGCGAAGTGTCGAGACGCACGGCCATCGCCTGGACAACGGCCAGCACCTGCTGATTGGCGCCTATCGCGAAACGCTGCGCCTGATACAAACCGTCGGTGCCAATCCCGAACACCTGCTCAGGCGGCTTCCACTCGATTTGCACTACCCCGGCGCCGGCTTCCGCCTGCGCCTTCCGCGCCTGCCGGCTCTGAATCTGGCCATCGGTCTTTTTACCGCGCAGGGTGCCAGCCTCGGCGAGAAATTCGCTGCCGTCCGTTTCATGCGCTACCTGCAAGGATGCAACTATCGGCTGGCAACCGACGGCACGGTGGCCGAACTGCTCGACCGCCATGGCCAGCAGGGCAAGCTGCGCCGCTACCTGTGGGAACCGCTGTGCCTCGCCGCGCTCAACACGGCAGCGCACCATGCCTCGGCGCAGATCTTTGCCAACGTCCTGCGCGACAGCCTTGGTGGTACCCGCGCCGACACCGACCTGCTGCTGCCGGCTGCCGATCTTGACCGAGTGTTCCCGAGTGCGGCGGCTGATTACGTCCGCGCCCACGGCGGGAAAATCAGGCTGGCGACCCGCGTCGAGCAGATTCGCCCGCAGCTTCACATCGAGGGCGAACTGTTCGATCGCGTCATTCTCGCCGTCTCGCCGCAGCACGCCGCAAGTCTGCTCGCCGGACAGCCGGAAACTGCCGCCATCGCCGCCATGCTCGCCGAATACACCTACGAGCCGATCGGCACGGCCTATGCCGGCTATCCGCCCGAAGTCAGTCTGCCCTGCCCCATGCTCGGACTCGACGCTGGCCGTGAAGGAAGTCTGGGGCAATGGGTTTTTGACCGCGGCACACTGTGCGCGACGCCCGGTGTCATGAGCTTCGTACTGAGCGCGCAGGGCGCCTGGGATCAGCGCGACAACGAAACGCTGGCCACCCTCCTGCACGGTGAACTTGAAGAATTACTGGCCAGGAAATTGCCCCGGCCCCTGTGGAACTGCGTCATCCGCGAGCGCCGCGCAACCTTCTCCTGCCGACCCGACCTGCCGCGTCCGGCGGCACAGACTCCGCTCCAGGACCTGTGGCTGGCCGGCGACTACACCTGCGCCGACTACCCGGCCACTCTCGAAGGCGCAGTGCGCAGTGGTATTGCGGCAGCCAGTGGGGCGCTGATGAGCAGGCCTGGGGGCCAGTGAATACGGGCATCTTCAGACTCTGTGCGCGGTCAGCCAATAGGCATGCGCCGGTCAAGGGCTGTAGTGCCAAGATGGTTTATTTACTGTCTTCCTGGGCACATGCAATTAGGATAGTATCGAACGCAAGCTTCAATGCGGTCTGCACCGAGCGGGTGTCGCTAAGCGATGCGCAGTGTAAAATTGTTGAAAACTGGCAGGGCGCCTATCACCGCTATGCTTTTTTCTGGTGAAATGTAATCGACACCGAACTCAGAACGGCAATACTCTGCAATCAGTTCAATACTGAATTGCATTCATGAGAAGTGTTTTGTTTTCTCGAATAAGATTGACCAACATACGCGTTATTATTTGACCATACTAAAGCACCTTTAAACACTGAGTTAGCCGGAAAATCACATGAAAATGGCTGGTCCGTGTAATCCCGCATGGTGGTCAATTCAGATCGCGCAAAAAATAAATCATGGATATGTCGGAGCAAAACAGCATGAATGAACCGCTGGCAAAACCGCGAATTTTGTCCGAGAGCGAAAAAAATGCCATTCGTTCTCGCCTTCAAGGCAGTGACCTTGACGTACATAATCTTGCCAATGAATTTGACTGTAGTTGGTCTCAGATTGCCGGTTTCAAGGCTTTTTTGAAGAAGACAACCATGGGCAAGCAGCGCCGAACAGGGGACGAACACTTACACACTGACGGGGTCACGCTCAACGTAACTTTACTCGAATTTTGGCAGTGGGTTGACTCAGATTTAGTCAGTAATACTGTCAGGGGGCGCCTAGCCGAATACTTGGTTGCCCATGATCTTGGTATAGCCGATGGCATTCGGAGCGAATGGATCGCCCACGACCTTACGAGCAAGAGCGGCACCAAGGTTGAGGTGAAGTCGGCAGCGTATGTCCAAACATGGGCCCAGCGCCGGCCGTCGCAGATTTACTTTGACATACGACCAACGTTGGGATGGGATCCGGATACGGCAAAGTTCGGCGATGTTCAAAAACGTCAAGCAGAGGTATATGTGTTCGCACTGCTACGCCCCCCCCCCCCCCCCCCCCCCCCCCCCCCCCCCCCCCCCCCCCCCCCCCCCCCCCCCCCCCCCCCCCCCCCCCCCCCCCCCCCCGCCCCGCCGGCCCCCCCCCCCCCCGGGCGGGGCCCCGCGGGGCGCGGCCCCCCCCCCCGGGCCCGCGGCGGGGCGGCCCCCGGGCCCCCCCCCCCGCGGGCCCCGCGGGGCGGGGGGGGGGGCATTAAAAGCGAGAAAGACGAATCAAAGCTTGACTCCATGAACGTCTCTCATTGGCGCTTTTTTGTACTTCCCACTGGTGTGTTGGATGGCGTTTGCCCGTACCAAAAGAAAATCGGCCTTAAAAGGCTATTAACGCTAAAGCCCGAAGAGGTAAGTTTTGGAGCAATCTCTGCAGCGGTAGAGCGGGCCTCAAAGACAGGCGCCAATACCCTTTAGTAAGACTAATGAATCAAATGACTGCAACCGCGGCACCCCGCTTGATTTAAAACATTACCCGGCTGCGAGTGGCGGTTAACTGCTTTGCAAGAAGTGTCAGACAGGGCTGCTGCTGTTAAAGTTTGTTCAACGACCATCCGACGAATTGGATCGAAGAGATATGCCATGCCGCTGTCCGTCACCCAAGAACAGGATGACATCAGCCATGAAGAACTTGAAGCAATTACACAAAAAGTGCGGGTTGATTTCACAGAAAATAGTGTCCCCAATGAAGCAGAAATATTGGCTGAGATTGAAGCCATGAACGTGAGCGAAAATTAATATGACTCCCAGAATACCAAAAACCAACGCTGGGGCTGTTAAAAAAGCACGCCTTGCGCTGCCGATCTTTAATTCGATCGAAAACATTGATGCACGGCGTGGTTACAAGCGCTGCGCAACCCCCGGGGTTGGGGTGGGCATTATTGGTGGTCCGCAAGGGACGACCGATTTCTGGCGTGACAATTCAGGCTCCATTATCGTCAGATTTTCATCTCGCGGTGACGTTTATTGCTATTCCGTAAGACACGCGACCGGAGCGCCGATGACTGACGAATACATTGACAATTCTTTTGTATGGTACGTTGAAGCGATTCTGTTAGCTTGGATCTCGGATGATCCAGACTACTCTCCGAGCAGCTATTTCAGGGAATCTAAATAGGTTTTGAGAAGTCGCTCCGAAACAGTTGCTGAAGATGAAGGTTAAGTGGCAATGTGCAGCGAACCGGCCCCAAAAAAAACAATTGTCCAGTCATTCCTTCGTCTGAAAATATTCCAAAGTTATTTTTTCATGGCCGTCTGTTATCGCTGAGTAGCAGACCTTGCCCGTATAAACCTGATCGGCAGCAACGGGGCATAAAGAAAACTTCTGCCCTACCTAAAGCCCGGTGCCGCGCTCACCGATTTCGGTCTGATAGCCCTCCGGCAGCTTCTCGATCACCTCACTGATCCCGGCCGACTGTTCGCGTTGAGCCTTTGCATTCGCTTGCAGCAATGGGCAGGCTCCACGAACCCGCCATGCAGTTCAGCGCAAGCCGCTAAATGACTTCCTCGATCTGCCCGGCGTGCATGCGCAACCGGCGGGCGCAGCGCGCAGCAATTTCCTCGTCGTGGGTGACCAGAATCAGCGTCGTTCCGCGCTCGGCATTGATCGCAAACATCAACTCGATGATCTGGTGGCCGGTTGCGGCGTCGAGGTTGCCGGTCGGCTCGTCGGCCAGTACCAGTCGGGGTCTGGGTGCAAAGGCACGCGCCAGCGCGACGCGCTGCTGCTCGCCGCCGGACAGGTGCTTCGGGTAATTCCGTAGCCGATGCGACAGCCCGACCCGATCCAGCCAGAATTCCGCCTCGCTGCGCGCATTGGCCGTCCCCGCAAGTTCCAGCGGCAGCATCACGTTCTCGATGGCGCTCAGTGAAGGAAGCAACTGAAACGACTGAAAGACAAAACCGAGCAGACGACCGCGCAGCACGGCCCGCGCATCCTCGTCGAGTTGTCCAAGCGGCTCGCCGGCCAGCATCACCGAACCGCTGCTCGGCAGATCGAGGCCGGCCAGCAGCCCGAGCAGGGTCGATTTGCCCGACCCGGAAGCGCCGACGATGGCCACCGTTTCCCCTGCCGCGACGGAGAACGAATTGTCGTGCAGTATAGTCAACGCTTCGCCACCGTTATCAACGCATTTGGTCAGCCTGCTGACTTCAAGCACATTCGGGATTTCCGCATTCATGTTTCGTATTCCATTCATCCATGGCCTGTTGCTGATCGGACTGGCCCTGATCGCCCCAACGGCACAGGCGGCCAAAACCATCCTGGTTTTCGGCGACTCGCTCTCGGCCGGCTATGGCATCCGGCAGGACGCGGCGTGGCCGGCTTTGCTGGCCAAACGCCTGCACGAGAAGCAGCTTGATTATAACGTCGTCAACGCCAGCATCTCGGGAGAAACCACCAGTGGCGGTCGCACCCGCCTCGATGCGGCACTGGCCCGACATGCGCCGCACATCGTGATCATCGCGCTCGGCGCCAACGACGGCCTGCGCGGTCTGCCGGTAGCCACGATGCGCGACAACCTGCTGGCAATGACCGCCAGCGCGCAGAAGCAGAAAGCCAGAGTGCTCATCGTCGGCCAGCGCCTGCCACCGAACTACGGTGCCTACGCATTACAGTTCCACAACACCTTCAGCGAGGTGGCAAAGACCCGGCAGACCGCGTTCGTGGACTTTCTGCTTGAGGGCGTGGCAACGCAGGCGCAGCTTTTCCAGGCGGACAACCTGCATCCGACCGCCGAGGCGCAGCCGCGTCTGCTCGACAATGTCTGGCGAGGGCTTGAGCCGCTGTTAACGAGCACGCCTTTGGGCTCAAACAAGTAATGGGAGTCATGCCCGTTTCCCTCACCCCCGGCCCCTCTCCCGGCGGGCGAGGGGAGGTTCGCGAGTCGCTGGCGCGACTTTGACGTTATTATTAGCCACCATGACAAACGGCATAATCCGCGTTGAGAACATCGAAGACTATCGTTTCTTTGACGAAATCATTGATGTCCGGACGCCCGCCGAGTTTGCCGACGACCACATCCCCGGTTCGATCAACTGCCCGGTGCTTGACAACGATCAGCGTATCGAAGTTGGCACGCTTTACAAACAGTCCTCGCCTTTCGAGGCCAAGAAAATCGGCGCGGCCTACGTTTCCTTCAACATTGCCCGCCATCTGCGCGAAACTTTTCTTGAACGGCCAAAAAACTGGCGTCCGTTGATCGTCTGCTGGCGTGGCGGTCAGCGCAGTGGCGCGATGACCTATGTCTTCCGGCGTATCGGCTGGGATGCGCAACAACTGGAAGGCGGCTACAAGATCTACCGCCGGCAGGTGCTCGACAAACTCGCCGAATTGCCGCGCCTATTCACCTTCAAGGTCATCTGCGGCGCCACCGGCAGCGGCAAGAGCCGCCTCCTTCAGGCCCTGGCACAGCGGGGAGAACCGGTACTCGACCTTGAGGCACTTTCCTGTCACAAGGGTTCGGTACTTGGCGTACTGCCTGATTCGCCGCAACCCTCGCAAAAGATGTTCGAGACCAGGCTGCTCGTTGCCCTGCAAGGCCTTGACCCGTCACGCCCGGTGTATATCGAGGCCGAGAGCCGCAAGATCGGCACTATCCAGGTGCCCGACGCGCTACTCGAAACCCTGCGTGCCGGCACCTGTATCAACATCGAGGCGTCATTCGCGGCACGCGTTGAATTCCTGTTGCGCGATTATGCGTACTTCGTGAAGGCTCCGGAGTGGTTCAATTCGCGACTTGACGTGCTCGACCGGCAGCAAAGCCGCGTGACCATCAAACGCTGGCAGGCTTATGCCAGAAACGGCGAATGGCCTGCGCTGGTCGGCGAACTGCTCGAACTGCATTACGATCCGCTCTATCGTCGCTCCCAGAAGAACAATTTCACTGGTTTCAGCAGCGCGCAAAACCTGGCCACCGACGATCTGAGCCCGGCCGGAATCAACGCACTGGCCGAACGCATCGTCGGCCATTCACCCAGCGAATAGGACAACATGCAGAATATTGAGCCCCCTGCCCCGAAATTTCCCCAATCCTCTCAATCCCCCCTGATCGTCAGCGAAAACGGTCAGGGGCGTTACCAGCAGACGGTTCGCGTCGGTCGGCACACGCTGATTGCGGATGAACACGTCGCCGCCGGTGGCGCCGATGACGGCCCGGCACCTTACGACTTCCTGCTCGCCGCGCTGGGTTCGTGTACCTCGATGACGCTGCGCATGTACGCCGAACGCAAAGGGCTCGCGCTGTCCCGGATCAGTGTTGCATTGACACATGAAAAGATCAGTATTCAAGGACTCGGCAAGCTTGACCGCATCGAGCGAATCATCACGCTGGAAGGCGACTTGCAGGCTGAGCAACGCAGTCGCCTGCTCGAAATCGCCAACCGCTGCCCGATGTATCGTACCCTCTGTTCCGACATCCAGATCGATAGCACCCTGGCCGGATGAACAGACCTGACCTCCCCCCGCTACGGATGCTGCGGCGCACAAGACGAGACGGGCTGGGCACTTGTGAAAGAGTCCAATGCGCAGCTTGCGCAAACCGGCTTGGTGGTAGATTGGATAACGAAATCCACGCGTGGATTTGAATTTATTTTCATCAAGCGCATGAGCGATCAGTGATACAATATTGCAGCGCAACATCAACCGCGACAGCCTCGCCACCAAGGTGAATTACGATGCTCGAACAACACTATCTCACCACGCTTTTTGAGCCCGGATCCGTTGCCGTGATCGGCGCCTCCGACCGCGAGAATTCGGTCGGTAACGTCCTGTATAAAAACATGCTCGAATCGGGTTTCAAGGGCCGCCTCTATCCGATCAATCCGCAGCACGAGACCGTACAGGGCCAGAAGGCCTACAAGTCGATCGAAGAGATCGGTGCGCGTGTCGAACTGGCGATCATCGCCACGCGTGCGCAGACGGTTCCCGACATCGTCGAACAATGCGGACGCAGCGGCATCAAGAACATCATCATCATCACCGCCGGCTTTTCGGAAGCCGGCCATTCTGGCGCCGCGCTTGAGCGAAAAACGCTGGAGATCGCCCGCAGCTACAACGTCCGTGTTCTCGGCCCCAACTGTCTGGGCATCATACGCCCCGAACTGGGCCTCAACGCCACCTTTTTGCGTGTCAGTGCCAATGTCGGCAATCTGGCGCTGGTTTCGCAGTCGGGGGCCATTTGTTCCGCCGTTCTTGACTGGGCAATGAGCAACCGGGTCGGCTTCTCCAGCGTGATTTCGCTCGGCAGCACCGCCGATGTCGACTTCGGTGAAATTCTCGATTACCTGGTCTACGACAATCGCACGCATTACATCCTGCTCTATATCGAAGGCATACGAAACTCACGTCGTTTCATGAGTGCGTTGCGCTCTGCAGCGCGTATCAAACCGATCATCCTGCTCAAGGCCGGACGCCACGCCGCCGGCTCGGCGGCGGTGATGGTGCACTCGGGAATGATCGCCGGTTCCGACATTGTTTTCGATGCCGCCGTGCGCCGCTCGGGCGTTGTGCGTGTGCAAAACATCGGCCAGTTGTTCTATGCCTCAAAAGCTCTGGCGTCCAGGTTCCGCCCGCTCGGAAAACGACTGGCCATCATCACCAACGGGGGCGGGCCAGGCGCCATGGCCGCCGATCGTGCCGGCGATATGGAGATTCCGCTGGCCGAGCTTTCGGCGGACACCATCAAAGCACTCAACGCCAGGCTGCCGCCCACCTGGTCGCACAGCAACCCGATTGACATCCAGGGCGATGCGACACCCATCCACTATCGCGACGCGCTGCTTGCCGTTGCGCAGGATGACGGGGTTGACGGCATACTGATCATGCTCGCACCGCAAGCCATGACGCAGCCGATGGCCGTTGCCGAAGTCGTCATCGATGTCTGCGGGCAGACCTCGAAACCGATGCTTACCTGCTGGATGGGCGAGGAACAGGTCGCCGCCGGGCGCAGCGCGCTGGAGCAAGCCGGCATACCGGCGTTCCGCCAGCCCGAAACCGCGGTCGAGCTCTATTATCACATCTCGACCTACTACCGCAACCAGATGTTGCTGCTGCAAACACCCGAAGGCTCCTCAAAGCGCACCCAGAAGGAAACTGAAGGGGCCAAGATGCTGATTGAAGCAGTTTTGCAGGAGCACCGGAAAGTGCTCTCCGAAATGGAGTCGAAAGCGGTCTTGCGTGCCTTCCGCATACCGGTGGCGCAAACCATGGTGGCTCGTACTCCGACCGAGTCCTTGTTGCTCGCCGAACAGATCGGCTTCCCGATCGCCATGAAGGTCGATTCGCCGGATCTGGTACGCAAGACCGAAGCCGGCGGGGTGCGCCTGAATATCACCAGCGCGGCGGCGGTGCGCAACGCCTATCACGACATCATCGAAACGGTTCAGAAAAAGCACCCGTCCGCACGCGTCAACGGGGTTTCGATCGAGCCCTATCTGTCGCGACCGAATGGCCGCGAACTGATGATCGGCGTGGTACGCGATCCGACTTT
The DNA here is from genome assembly GCA_016709335.1 of Candidatus Propionivibrio dominans. Lineage (GTDB taxonomy): Bacteria > Pseudomonadota > Gammaproteobacteria > Burkholderiales > Rhodocyclaceae > Propionivibrio > Propionivibrio dominans. The sequence goes on from JADJNC010000060.1 coordinate 18,535, forward strand.
CGGCCCGATCATCACCTTCGGTGCCGGCGGTGCGAAGTCGAAATCTTCAGCGACCGCGCCGTTGCGCTGCCGCCGCTGAACGGCTTCCTGGCTCAGGATCTGATCCGCTCGACACGTGCATCAAAACTGCTTGGCGAATTCCGCAACATGCCCGCAGTCAACATGGAGGCGCTGGAAGAAGTGCTGCTGAACATCTCCGAGATGGTCTGTGAACTCCCCTGGCTGCAGGAACTCGATCTCAACCCGCTGATCGTCGACGAACACGGCGCCATCGCCGTCGACGCGCGGATAGTCATCGACTTCGCGGCGACCAGCGGAGACCGCTATTCGCACATGGCCATTCATCCCTACCCGGTGCATCTGATCCAGAACTGGGAGCAGCCGGACGGGCGTACCATCACCATCCGTCCGATCCGCCCGGAAGATGCCGAGATGGAGCAGGAATTCGTCAAGAACCTCTCCGACGAGAGCAAGTATTACCGTTTCATGGACACCCTGCGCGAACTCACCCAGTCGATGCTGGTGCGCTTCACGCAGATCGATTACGACCGTGAAATGGCACTGATCGCCACCCTGCCTGACGCAGACGGCAAGGAAGTGCAGATTGGTGTGGCGCGCTACGTCACCAATCCGGACGGGGAAACCGTGGAGTTTGCCCTCGCCGTTGCCGACGAGTGGCAGAAGCACGGCGTTGGACGCCGGCTGATGAGCGCACTGATCGAAACGGCGCGCCAGAAGGGTTACCGGGCCGTCGTTGGCGACGTTCTTTCGCAGAACACCAAAATGTTCCGCCTGATGACCATCCTCGGCTTCACCATCCACCCGCACCACGAAGACCCGGCAGTCAAACGGGTCGTCTGCCCCCTGCATGCCCAATAATCAGACAATCGCACCCAAAAAAAACGGCCAGATACTGCTCTGACCGATTTCTGACCAAGCTGGCAAAAATCAAGGCAGGTCGAAGTTTACATCGTACGGATAGGACCGATTCGGCTCGCTCGACTCGCGGAGGGTCTTCTGTTCCGCCAGATCAACCTTCCTGTCCCATAAAAGGGCGCGACCAACAAGCTGATCCTCGGCCCATTCCGGATGCCTGGCCAGCATTTCGCGCATGAATTTTGTATGTTCCGATTCGTAAATGGCCATGGGTCAGCTTCCTGGGAAAGGGGGGGGTAAAGGTGGGTAAAGGTGACCCTCAAGGCCACCAAGCGATTATACCCTTGCGCGATCAGTGATAAACAATCGGCCGCGCCGCACCGACACAATAATCGTCAAGCAGCGAATCAATCGATTCCTCGTTGCGCTCGGCGTATGGAATCCTGTCAATCGCCTCGCGCAAGCCTGTGGCCACCGAGCCCTGAACAAACAGAGTGCGGCCCCCCAGCTTATCAACCAGCTCAAAGCCCTGCTGCACCGGGTAGGCGACAATGGCATAACTTTCGCTGTTATAAACAACATTCATGGCGACTCCCTTCTGTACTGTTGCGCAATCAACCAAAGACGTGTCGTCTCCAGATACTGCAAAACGAAACCGCTTTGCTCAACGACAAGATGCGTCCGCTTTGCTCCATTTCAAGACAGCAGGGTTGCTCTATCTTTTCATCCGACCGGCAAGCAGCAAACAAAGTTCAAACCCCGTCGGGGTCGGCCTGACGTCCGACCAGCAAGGCCGAGAATACGGCAAGCCCCTGCAACAAGGCGACAGCGACCCACAGCGTACTGAAATGCCCGCCATCCATGATCGGGCCAAAGATCAGCGGCGCCGTCGCCAGACCGGCATCGAGACCGGAATAGACAAAGCCGTAAACCCTGCCGTAGGAGGCCTCTCCAAACGCCTGCGTTGCCGCCCTGCGTACCAGCAGGTCACGCGACGGGCCGGCGATGCCGATGCCAAACCCCATCACCGCCATCAGCGGCAGCACCGCCCAGCCGACCACCACGCCACTGGCCAGCAGCAGGCTGATCAAGGCGCCGAAGGAGATGCACAGCGCGATAATCTTCTCCTGGGAGTGCCGGTACGCCACAAAGCCACCGACAGCGATGCCGGCCGCACCACCGAGAAGATACGCCGACAGGCAGGAAGCGGCGCTGGCCAGCGACAGATCGTACATCGCCTTCAGGGCCGCCGCAGAGAAGTTCTGCAGCGCGCCAAAAGCCGCAGTAATCAGGAAGAAGAAGACGAAGCACAGCAGTACCGCCGGCGAACGCAGAACACTCCAGGTTGAAACGCAGGAGCGGTCTGCCGCCGTTTTCCCGGTGACACGCACCGCCTGAGCATCGTCGAGTTCTCCGCGCAGCGCGAACAGCAGAGCGAAAGAAATCAGCGCCAGCGCGCTAGCGGAAAAAGCCGCCACGCGCCAGCCCGCCTGGGTGGCGACGACGGTCATCACCAGCGGGGCGAGCGCCCAGCCCAGATTCCCCGACAGCCCATGCACTGAAAAGGCATGGCCAAGGCGGGCTTTGGTAACCCGTCGATTGATTATCGTGAAATCGGCCGGATGAAAAACGCTGTTGCCGGCACCGGCCACCCCCGCCGCCAGCATCAGCATCGCGTAGTTTTGCGCCACGCCGAGCAACACGCCGGAGAGGGCCAGCAACAAAACGCCACAGAAGAGGACGGGCTTCGATCCGATGCGGTCGACCACCAGACCAGCCAGCGCCTGACCGACTCCGGAGACGACGAAAAAAACGCTCATCAGCGCGCCGGCCTGCGTAAAGCTCAGGCCGAACGCCGGCATCAGCCAGGGAAAGAGCAGCGGAATGACCAGATGAAAGAAGTGCGACACGGCATGGGCAAAACCCACCAGCGCAATCACCACCACATCACTGCGAACAGGCGAAGCTTCGATTGATGCGGACATGCCTTTCTCCCCTGGAACGATCCGTCATTCTACGCCCGCAGCGGCAAGCCCCGAACCAGCTACACCAGGAACAATCGGGGAATCGCCAGGTCGGACCTGTTCCGCTGACTGGAGTCAACGCCATGACCCGCGCCTTGTTGTTTATTCTTTTGTCAAGCCTTGGCCTTGCGGGCAACACCCGCGCCGCACCGCCCGAGCCCAGGCTGCCACTCTTCGACGCGCATCTCCACTACAACTGGGAACCCTCGCCTCGGGTGCCACTCGATCAGGCACTTGAGCTCTTCAAGGCCACTGGCGTACGCGGAATCCTGGCCAACAGTCGACCGAATGCCGGAACTCATGCCCTGTATGCCGCGCGTTCGGAAGCACTTCAAGTTGTCCCCTTTCTTCGCCCATATCGGGTTCGCGCCGATGTCACAAGCTGGTTCAACAATCCCGAGACCATGACGCTGATCGAGGAGGAATTCCGGAGCGGCTACTTCGTCGGGATCGGCGAATTTCATCTTCACGGCGAGGAAGCACGACGCCCGCTCGTAGCACAGATGGTGCGCTTTGCCCGCAAACACGGTTTGATTCTGCACGCCCACAGTGATGTACCCGCGCTAAAAATTCTCTTCGAACTCTATCCCGAAGCCCGAATCATCTGGGCGCATACCGGTTTCTCGCTACCGGTCGATGAAGTCGAGCACATGCTCAATACCTACCCCGGGCTGATTGCCGAGCTTTCGTACCGAGGTGGGATCAGCGTCACCCCGGCAGGCAAACTGGACAAACTCTCCGATGAGTGGCTGCGCTTGTTCGAGCGTTTCCCGGATCGTTTCCTGCTCGGCTCCGACACTTGGAACAACGAACGCTGGGACCAGTATCAGCAAATCATGGGCGGCTACCGCGCCTGGCTGAATCAACTGCCACCGCTCGTGGCACAGAAAATTGCCTGGGGCAATGCCGTACGCCTCTTTGGCCTGAAACCGTAACCCGGATCTTCCGGGTTACGTGAGAAATTTGCCAGTCAGACTTTCTCGAAGCGCATCACGCCGCCCTGGCAGACGACCCTGATCGTTTCGCCGGCACTGAAACGTCCCTCGAGTATCGCCTTGGCCAGCGGGTTTTCGAGTTGCGACTGTATGGCGCGTTTCAGCGGTCGCGCGCCGAATACCGGGTCGAACCCTGCCGCCGCCACTTCGGAAAGTGCGCTGTCGTCGATCTCGATCCTGATTTCGAGTTGCGCCAGCCGCTTTTCGAGATAGCCGAGCTGAATCCTGGCGATCGACTTGATGTGCTTCTCGTCGAGCGCATGGAAGACGACGACCTCGTCGATGCGGTTGATGAACTCCGGCCGGAAATAGCTCTTCACTTCGCCCATCACCGCCAGCTTGATCACCTGATAATCGTCGCCGGCCATCTGCTGGATCATCTGCGAGCCAAGATTGGAGGTCATCACGATCACGGTGTTCTTGAAGTCGACGGTACGCCCGTGCCCGTCGGTCATGCGCCCATCGTCGAGCACCTGCAGCAGCACGTTGAAGACATCCGGATGCGCCTTCTCGATTTCATCGAGCAGGATCACGCTGTACGGCTTGCGGCGAACGGCTTCGGTCAGGTGGCCGCCTTCCTCGTAGCCGACGTAGCCGGGCGGCGCGCCGATCAGGCGCGACACCGAATGTTTTTCCATGAATTCGCTCATGTCGATGCGGATCATGTGATCTTCCGAATCGAACAGGAAGCCGGCCAGCGCCTTGCACAGCTCGGTCTTGCCGACCCCGGTCGGGCCGAGGAAAAGGAACGAACCGTAAGGCCGGTTCGGATCGGCCAGCCCGGCCCGCGAGCGGCGAATGGCGTCGGACACCAGACGCACCGCCTCGTCCTGGCCGACCACGCGCTGGTGCAGGCGGTCTTCCATGTACAGCAGCTTCTCGCGCTCGCCCTGCATCATCTTGGACACCGGGATACCGGTAGCGCGCGACACCACCTCGGCAATTTCCTCGATGCCGACCTGGGTGCGCAACAGCCTGTTCTGCTGCCCGCCCTCGTTTGATTTTTCCGCCGCTTTCAATTGCGCGTCAAGCTGCGGCAACTTGCCGTATTGCAGCTCGGCGAGCTTGTCGTACTGGCCCTTGCGCTGCAATTCGGCCATCTGCGCCTTGAGCTTGTCGATCTCTTCCTTGATGTGCGCGCTGCCCTGGACCTGCGCCTTTTCGGCCTTCCAGATTTCATCGAGGTCGTTGTACTCGCGCTCCAGCTTGAGCAGTTCATCCTCGATCAGGTGCATGCGCTTTTTCGACGCCTCGTCCTTCTCCTTGCGTACCGCCTCGCGCTCGATCTTGAGCTGGATCAGGCGCCGGTCGAGCTTGTCCATGACCTCGGGACGCGAGTCGATTTCCATCCGGATACGCGCCGCCGCCTCGTCGATCAGGTCGATGGCCTTGTCCGGCAGGAAGCGATCGGTAATGTAGCGATTGCTCAGTTCGGCCGCAGCAACGATGGCCGGGTCAGTGATCGCAACGCCGTGGTGCAGCTCGTATCTCTCGCGCAGACCGCGCAGGATGGCGATCGTGCTTTCGACCGTCGGCTCGTCGACCAGCACTTTCTGGAAGCGACGTTCGAGCGCGGCGTCCTTCTCGACGTACTTGCGGTATTCATCGAGTGTAGTGGCGCCGACGCAATGCAGTTCGCCGCGCGCCAGCGCCGGCTTGAGCATGTTGCCGGCATCCATCGCCCCCTCGGCCTTGCCGGCACCAACCATGGTGTGCAGCTCGTCGATGAAAACGATGATGCGCCCTTCTTCCTGGGCAATTTCCTTGAGCACGGCTTTCAGGCGCTCTTCAAATTCGCCGCGATACTTGGTACCGGCCAGCAGCGCCGCCATGTCGAGACTCAGCACCTTCTTGCCCTTGAGCGTTTCCGGCACTTCGTCATTGACGATGCGCTGTGCCAGACCTTCGACGATGGCCGTCTTGCCGACACCCGGCTCGCCGATCAGCACCGGGTTGTTCTTGGTCCGCCGCTGCAGGATCTGGATCGCCCGGCGGATTTCGTCGTCGCGGCCGATCACCGGGTCGAGCTTGCCTTGGCGGGCGCGTTCGGTGAGGTCGATGCAGTATTTTTTCAGCGATTCGCGCTGCCCCTCAGCTTCCTGAGTATCGACGCCCTCGCCGCCGCGCACCGAGGCCACCGCCTGCTCCAGCGCCTTGCGCGAAAGGCCGTGCTGTTTGGCCAGACGACCTGTTTCACCCTTGTCGTCGCAAACGGCGAGCAGGAACATCTCGCTGGCGATGAACTGATCGCCGCGCTTTTGCGCTTCCTTGTCGGTGACATTGAGCAGGTTGGTCAGGTCGCGGCCGATCTGCACCTCGCCGCCATGCCCCTCGACCTTCGGCAAACGGGCAATGGCCTGGCCGAGCGTGGTCTTGAGCGCCTGCACATTGACACCGGCCTGCGCCAGCAACGAGGCCGTTCCACCATCGTCCTGCTGCAGCAAGGCCAGCAGAAGATGCTGCGGTTCGATCATCTGGTTGTCGTGACCGACGGCCAGGCTCTGTGCATCGGCCAGAGCCTGCTGGAATTTGGTCGTAAGTTTTTCAAGACGCATGGTGTTTTCCCTGGTTAATTGCATTTCTCCAGCGAGTAGATGGGGGAGCCCTGACCGGTTTTCAAGAGCACGGGGCTAATTGTCATGTGCGCCAGCAAAAACGAGCATTGCTTGCGCTCAGCGCAATTGCCAATCCCTTGCACTAAGCGTAAATTGCACGGGTGCCCAAAAAAAAGCATCACTGCCATAAATTCAGGAGGAGAGTCAATGAGCATTAAAAACATGTCACTACGCACCAGGCTGAACGGGCTCACGGTGATCACGGTCGTGGGTCTGTGCCTGCTGGCAACCATCGTTCTGATCGGTGAAAGAAACCAGTTGCTGGCGGATCGCAAGGACAAGATTCGAAGTCTCGTCGAAGTCGCGTACGCCACGGCGAGTTTCTACGAGAAACAGGCCAGGGAGGGCACGTTAAGCGTTGATGAGGCGAAAAAACAGGCCATCGACGCCATTCGCGGCATGCGTTATGACAAAACCGAATATTTCTGGATCAACGACTTCAACGCCGTCATCGTCATGCATCCGATCAAGCCGGAACTGGACGGCAAGGATCTGTCCCAGTTCAAGGACAAAAACGGCAAAGTCATCTTCGTCGAATTCAGCAAGATTGCCAGGGAACAGGGCAGCGGTTTCGTCGACTACGTCTGGCCCAAACCCGGCCTCGAAGAGGCGGTGCCAAAAATTTCCTACGTCAAGGGACTCGAAAGCTGGGGATGGGTCATTGGCAGCGGGGTCTATATCGACGACATCAACGCGCTGTTTGTGCAGAATGCCATCAAGCTGCTGGCCTGGATCGCTGTTATTGGCGGCTTTATTGCCGTTTCGCTGGCACTGGTTTCGCGCCATCTGTTCAAACTGCTCGGTGGTGATCCCCAGGTCGCCCGCCAGATCACGCAGCGCATCGTGCATGGCGACCTGAGTAGCGAAATCAACTGCGCTCCGGGCGACACCAGCAGCCTACTGGCCGGCATGAAGGAAATGCAGGAGACATTGCGCCACATTGTCGAAGAAATCGTTAGTGATGCCCAACAGCTCTCGTCCGCTTCGAGCGAAATGCTTGAGGCCTTCAAGGAAGTTTCGATGCGCACCCGGCAGCAAGGCGAATCCGCCTCATCGATGGCGGCGGCCGTCGAAGAAATGACCGTCAGCATCGACCAGGTTGCCGAGAACGCTCGCGAAGCGCATCAGATCTCCCTACAGGCCAGCGATCTGTCCATGGCCGGAACACAGATCATCGAAAGTGCCGCCAGCGAAATGCACAAGATTTCGGATGCCGTGCAATCCTCGTCGACGATCATCGAAGAGCTGGGACGCCAGTCCGAGCAGATTTCCTCGATCGTCAATACCATCAAGGAGATCGCCGACCAGACCAACCTGCTGGCGCTGAACGCCGCCATCGAAGCGGCGCGTGCCGGTGAACAGGGCCGAGGCTTTGCTGTCGTTGCCGATGAAGTGCGCAAGCTGGCTGAACGTACCAGTCTATCAACCAGCGAAATTGCCAGCATGGTCGGGAAAATCCAGAACGGAACGCGCAGCGCGGTGGACAGCATGCAAAGTGGAGTCGTACAGGCCAGCAAGGGCGTTGAACTGGCGACTCAGGCCGGCAAGTCAATAAACGATATCCGCTCAGGCTCGATGCGTGTCACGGATGTGGTCAACAGTATTTCGGATTCGATTCGCGAACAGGGAACCACCTCCAGCGAAATAGCCAAAAACATCGAAAACGTCGCACAGATGTCCGAAGAAAGTGCCAATGCGGTACAGAACACTGTTCAGGCCGCACATAACCTGCAACAACTATCCACCTCGCTGCACAATTCCGTCAGCCGTTTCAAGCTGCGCTGAGCGGCCGTGCTGATTCACTGGCTGATTTACAGTCTTCCGCTCTCGTTGCAGACTTTTTCTTCACCCTGGCAGGACACTGAAAAGACCGCTGCAAAACCCCCGCCCAGTGTGCGGAAATTGGTCGTCTGCCCCTGATACAGCCGCGCCGAAACGAGTTGAACGGCGCCCTGATAAACGTAGTTCCGCAAGTCCAGCTTGAGATCCTGCTCGACACCGTCGACCAGCAAGCGCCGTTCCGAAGGCGGCACCAGCGCCTGGGCGACATAGCCGCCGCGCGATATTTCTGCGAAAACACGTCGCGTGAGCTTGTCGCCGCGATACGTGGCTTTGCTGCCGTAGCCTGCTGCCGGCTTGAAGAACCACTGTTTCCGGCTCGCCCAGAAGCTCGCAGCCTGGTCCGGCGCTACCTGCTCGGTGCGCGGAATGCCAGTCAGGAGTAACTGCCGCTGTGCGGCGCTGACGCCAATTTCCTTCAACCAGGCCTCGTCGGTCAAGGCTTCCAGATTGCGCTTGTCGGCGTACAGCGCGTGCGCCTGCGGGTGTGGCGTAAGCACCACGGCATCGGCAAGGTAGGCCGCACGCAATACCTCATGCTGTGCTTCAGCCAGCGAAAAATCAGTCAGACGGTTGTAAACCAGATCGACGGCCCGTCCCTCACACAAGATGCGCTCGCCATCAAACGAGAGATCGCCGGGATCGGCCACCAGGGAAAGGATTCCCCTGGATTCGAACAATTGCCGGAACAACTCGAACTCCGGCGCCAGAAACTGGCCGGCAGGCGCTGCATCGACAAGGGCGATGCAGCGCAGCGGAGCCTCTCCGCGCGCCAGTCGCCATTCTTCACGGAACATGTTTACAAACACATCTTCGAGTGCCGGATCGGGCATGGCAACAATCGGTGTGCAGCAGGCATTCTGCGCGCGCAGCAGCTTGGCGTTGAGTAACCCGCCACCGGCATTGGTGTTGATCTCGATCAGGCGCGGCCCATCGGCCCCGAGATGGAAGTCATAGCCGAGAAAGACCCCAACCGCCGCTGGCGAATGTCGCGCAATCTCCGGCGCATGGGCGAATACACGTTCACGCCAGGCGTCGATCCCGACCACCTGTTCGATCACGCCGATCAGGTCGGCCATGAATTGCAGGTGGGCCTCGGCAACATAGACCCGTGTATCCGAGAACAGATTGGGACGTGTGGCCAACATTTCGCCGAGCGAATCATTACCCTTGCCACCCTCGCCAGCCACCCCGCCCTCCAGCGCTTGGCGCAGCTTCTCGTGATCGACCGAACGGCAAACGCAAGCGTGATTGAGAACGGCCGCAGCATCGCGGCAATCCTCAGGCAGGGGCGCGCAGGGTACGTTCTTGCCTGAAGTCGTCATGACAACTCGAAAAACGCCAGGACTTCGTCGAGCTCGCGAGTCCGCTTCATCGGCGGCAGACTGCGCCAGATGCGCTTGCCGTAGGGTTTGCTGATCAGTCGCGGGTCGCAGATCATCAGCACGCCACGATCCGTCTCGTCGCGAATCAGCCGACCGGCACCCTGCTTGACGTTGATCACGGCACGCGGCAACTGATAGTCCATGAAGGCGTTGCGCCCTTCGTTCTTCATGCGCTCGATACGTGCCGAAAGCACCGGATCGTCAGGCGGTGCGAAGGGCAGCTTGTCGATGACCACCACCGACAGCGCGTCACCGCGCACGTCGACGCCTTCCCAGAAACTCTGGCTGCCGACCAGAATGGCGTTGCCGAGCCGGCGGAAGCGTTCGAGCAGCTCGTTCTTGCTGCCCTCGCCCTGCAACAGCAGGGGGAAATCGAGCCCGGCCCGTTCAAGCTGTTCGCTCAGCAGTTCATGCGTGCGGCGCATGGCGCGCAAGGAGGTACACAGGAAGAAAGCCCGACCGCCGCTGGCCTTGAGTACCGGAAAAGCGGCCTGGACCACGGCCTCGGCAAAGCCGTGACTGTTCGGGTCGGGCAGACTTTGCGGCGCGTACAGCAGCGCCTGGCGAGGGTAATCGAACGGGCTGTCCCAGAAAGCCGATTCGCTCCGGTCGAGCCCCATCTCGGCACAGTAGTGAGCGAAATCACGTTGCACGGCGAGCGTTGCCGAAGTGAAGATCCAGGCGCGGGGATGGCCGCTCATCTGCTTCTGCATGATTTTGGCAATGACCAGCGGCGTGGCATTGAGTTGCAGCGCATGCGTGTAGGTTTCGCCCCAGCGCACGTAGTCGGTATCGGCTCCGCCCTGCCAGCGTCGCATCTGCGTCAGCAACTCGCCAGCGCGGCGCCAGCAGTTCTCCAGCCCTTCCGAACGCTGCGCCTGCGTTTCGAGCAGGGCCGCAAGGGCTTCAACTTCGCGCATCAGGCCAAGCAGGCCATTGTCAAAACCCATGCGCGCGGCCAGTTGCAGCAAGGCAAAACGCGAGGGTTCGACGGGCAGGGTCAGGCGCAGATCCCTGGCTGACTTTTCCACCGTGCCGCACAACTTCGGCAGATCGAGGCAATCGCGCGCCGAGGCGAGACCTTCGATCCGCGCATCGCGCACCAGATCGAGGATCTGAGCGGTTGATACGTTATCGCCAAAAAACAGGCTGGCGGTTTCCGGCAACTGATGCGCTTCGTCGAAAATCACCGCGTTGCAGGCCGGCAGCAGTTCAGCCGTACCTTCGTCGCGCAGCATCACGTCGGCAAAAAAGAGATGATGGTTGACGACCACCAGATCGGCGGCCAGCGCCTCGCGACGCGCCGCCAGTACGAAACAATCCTTGTGACTTGGGCAGTCCTGGCCGAGACAGTTCTCGCGCGTCGAGGTGACCATGCTCCATACCGGCGAGCTTTCCGGGACATCGGCGCATTCGGCCTTGTCTCCGGTCTTCGTTTTCCTGGCAAAGCGCGAAATGCGCACGGCGTGCGCCGAATCCTCGCGCGACAGGAAGCGACCATCGGCCAGCGAGCGCTCCAGATGATAATGGCACACATAATTGGCGCGCCCCTTGAGCAGAGCCACCTTGACCGGCGAACCCAGCGCCTTGCGCACGGTCGGAATATCGCGAGAAAAAAGCTGATCCTGCAGATTCTTGGTGCCGGTCGAGACAATCACCTTGCCACCGGAGAGCAGCGCCGGAACGAGATAGGCGAACGTTTTGCCGGTACCGGTACCGGCCTCGGCGACAAGCACGCTGTTGTCGGCCATGGCGGCCGCGATGCGTTCGGCCATCTCGATCTGCTGCGCGCGCAGCCGATAGCCGGGAATGCCGGAGGCCAGCGGACCATCGGCCGAGAAGGCTTCCTGGATGGAGGGAGTCACCAGTGGGTCATAATTCTTAAACCGGACATGTTACAGGCTAGCGCACTCGATAGGAAGGCCATTGGCAGAGGATGCTCGACCCTCCTCTTCTCGCAGCTTACGAGCTCCCGATGCGGATCATGCGGTTTCTTGATGGGTCGCCCACACTGCGGCCTTGGCAATACGCTTTGTTCATTTGCGCTATCCGACTTGACCAATGGCGGTTTTCTTACAACAATCGGGTAGTCAAGGTAACGGGCAAAACTGGGCGGCTACCCAAGGTGACACACAAGCCATTCCCGTTTCCCTCTCACCCGACCCCTCTGCCAAACGGCAAGGGTAAATTCGAGAGCCGCTCGCGCGACTTGCACCTTACAGGTTCCTGACCCATGATCGACACGATGATCACCGACTTCGAGCTGCCGGCGACTGGCGACAAGCTGTTCAGGCTTGCCGACTTGCGCGGCAAAACGCTTGTCATTTATTTCTACCCCAAGGACAGCACGCCGGGGTGTACGAGCGAGGCGCAGCAGTTTCGTGACCTCTACCCCGGCTTTATCAAGGCCGGCTGCGAGGTGGTCGGCGTATCGCGCGACAGCATCCGCTCGCACGAGAACTTCAAGGCCAGGCAGGACTTGCCCTTTGCCCTGCTTTCCGATGCCGATGAAACGCTGTGCACGCAGTTCTCGGTGATCAGGATAAAGTCGATGTACGGCAAGCAGGTACGCGGCATCGAGCGCAGCACCTTCTTCATTGATGGACAAGGCGTGCTCAGGCGGGAATGGCGCGGCGTCAAGACGCAGGGCCACGCGCAGGAGGTACTGGATTACGTGACAACGCTTTGATCAGCCCGAATGACTCACCCAAAATAACCGGAGAAAGCACGTCCCCATGGCTCATAAAACTGCCACCCGTACAAAAAAAACAAGTGTTGCCGCGCTCGCCAAGTTCTTTGTTCTCGACACCAATGTACTGCTGCACGACCCGACCAGCGTGTATCGCTTCGAGGAACACGATGTCTTCCTGCCGATCATGACGCTGGAAGAACTCGACGACCACAAGAAAGGCCTGTCCGAAGTCTCGCGCAACGCCCGCCAGGTCACGCGCATTTTGGACGAGATCGTCAGCAGCCACAGCGATGGCATCGACAACGGCATCGCCCTCTTTGGCCCTTCACGCAAACTGGCCAGCGGCCGTCTCTTCCTGCAGACACAAGCCATCTCCAAGGATTTGCCGACCGGCCTGCCCACCGCCAAGGCCGACAACCAGATCCTGGCCGTCGTCATCCACCTGCAACGCCTGCACCCGGAGCGCGCCGTCATTCTGGTGTCGAAAGACATCAACATGCGCATCAAGGCGCGTGCGCTCGGTCTCGAGGCACAGGATTATTTCAACGACAAGGTGCTGGAAGACACCGACCTGCTGTATACCGGCGTCCTTGAACTGCCCGCCAACTTCTGGGACAGGCACGCTCAGGGAATGGAATCCTGGAAACGCGACAGCCTGACGCTGTATCGCGTCAAGGGGCCGCTGTGCCCGAAATTGCTGGTCAATGAGTTCATCTATCATGAAGGTGAGCAGCCGCTCTACGCCATCGTCCGTGAAGTCTCCGGCAAGACGGCACAGTTCGAGACGCTGACCGACTATACGCACCCGAAACGCAGTGTCTGGGGAATCTGCGCACGCAACCGCGAGCAGAACTTCGCGCTCAATCTGCTGATGGATCCGGATATCGACTTCGTCAGCCTGCTCGGTCAGGCCGGAACCGGAAAAACCCTGCTCACCCTGGCCGCCGCGCTGACACAGGTTCTGGAAAGCAAGCTCTACTCTGAAATCATCATGACCCGGGTGACGGTTCCGGTGGGCGAAGACATCGGCTTCCTGCCGGGCACCGAAGAAGAAAAGATGGGGCCGTGGATGGGTGCCCTCGAAGACAACCTTGAAGTACTCAACAAGACCGATGTCGATGCCGGTGAATGGGGTCGCGCGGCAACGCACGACCTGATTCGCAACCGGATCAAGATAAAGTCGCTCAATTTCATGCGCGGGCGAACCTTCCTGAACAAGTTCCTGATCATCGATGAGGCGCAGAACCTGACGCCAAAACAGATGAAAACCCTGATCACCCGCGCCGGACCGGGAACCAAGGTGGTGTGCATGGGCAACATCGCGCAGATCGACACCCCCTACCTGACCGAAGGCAGTTCCGGCCTGACCTACGTCGTTGATCGCTTCAAGGGCTGGGAACACTCCGGCCACGTTACCCTGCAACGTGGCGAACGCTCGCGTCTGGCCGACTACGCCGCCGAAGTGTTATAATTTCCCCACTTCATCGAGCCGTGTCCTGTGACACGGCTCGTTCGTTTTTGCCAACCGATCGGTAGTGCGCTTCCTGCACTGAACTGATCCACGCCTTCCGGAGAGTCGATTGAAACGACGAGACTTCCTCGCCGCCTCGGCAGTTCTCTCGCTGCTGGCCAGCTCGCCAGCGTACGCGGCAAATCAGAAACCGCATGCCAAATCATCGGCCAGAGCGAAGCCAAAAAAGCCGCCTGCACACACGCAGCCTGCGGTGCACCACGAGCCGCATGGCGAATCGCGCAACGTCATCAGCCTGCCTGACGAGCCGGCACAGTGGCGTACCCATGACATCCGCTCAAGCATTGTGCTCAACCGGATCAACGGCAAAGCCCGCCTCTGGCTGCCGCTGGCCCAGTACAAGGACACCCTCTGGGAGCGCTCGCTCGGCCACAACTGGCAAGGGAATTTTGAAAGCGCCGGCATCTATCGCGACCCGGTAGCCGAAATGGAGGTTTTCTATGCCGACTGGCCGGAAGGCGTCACCAGGCCGCAACTGCAGATCGTCAGCCAGGTCGCCACACAGGATCGCCATTTCGACATTACCCGTCGCGGCGCGGTTGCCGAACGCACCGAAGTACTGCGCCGCTGCCTGCAAGCGACCAGCCTGGTGCCCATCGACGGGATCGTCCGCACCACGGCCGAACGCGCCATTGGTCGCATCAAGGATCCGGTGGCCCAGGGCAAGGCGATCTACGAATGGGTCGTCGAAAATACCACCTACGACCCGCTTCTGAAGAGCGTCGGCAACGTCAACATCGGAAGCATGCTTGAAAGCGGCAACCTGAGTGGCCGCAGTGGAGACATTGCACTGCTTTTCGTCGCACTGTGCCGGTCGATCGGTATTCCGGCGCGACCGGTATTCGGTCTGCGCATCGACAGTTCGCGACTGTTCGGCAGCCTCGGCGTCGGCGGCAACCTGAGCTCCGCGCAACATTGCCGCGCCGAGTTCTACACACCGGGTTATGGCTGGATTCCGGTCGACCCGTCCGATGTCCGCCGAGCCATTCGTGAAGAACGCCTGAGTCCGGGGGACCCCAAGCTGACGGTGTTGAAAAAGCTGCTTTTCGGTTTCTGGGAAATGAACTGGATCAGCTTCAACGCCGCCGAGGATGTGAGTTTGCGCGGATCGACGGGGAAAACACTCCCCTTCCTGGCATATCCAGTGGTTGAAACCATGGACAGCCGTTTCGACAGTCTGGACAGCAGCCGTATGAGCTATCAGGTCAGCGCCAGCCGCGTCGATTGATCAAGCTCAAAACGTATTGCACCAGCGCTGATTCCTCAATAGGACCCGGCACTGGCATAGTTCTCGAAGCGCGTGTATTCGCCGACAAAGGTCAGGCGAAC
Organism: Candidatus Propionivibrio dominans; assembly: GCA_016709335.1. Lineage (GTDB taxonomy): Bacteria > Pseudomonadota > Gammaproteobacteria > Burkholderiales > Rhodocyclaceae > Propionivibrio > Propionivibrio dominans. The sequence goes on from JADJNC010000060.1 coordinate 33,821, forward strand.
CATGCCGATCGGGCCGTTACGCTGTTTGCCGATAATGATTTCGGCGCTGCCCTTGTCCGGCGTGTCGGGGTTGTAAACCTCGTCGCGGTAAATGAACATGATGACGTCGGCGTCCTGCTCGATGGCGCCCGACTCGCGCAGATCGGACATCACCGGGCGCTTGTTCGGTCGCTGTTCGAGTGAGCGGTTCAACTGCGAGAGGGCGATCACCGGAACGTTCAGTTCCTTGGCCAGACTCTTCAGCGAGCGCGAAATTTCGGAAATTTCGGTGGCACGGTTTTCGCCGTGCCCGCTGACCGACATCAGTTGCAGGTAGTCGATCACGATCAGGCCGAGCTTGCCGCACTGCCGGTGCAGACGGCGCGCCCGGGCGCGCAGGTCGATTGGGTTGAGCGCCGCCGTCTCGTCGATGTAAAGCGGGGCCTCGTGCATCTTGCCCAGGGCAAAGGACAAGCGCGACCACTCGTCGTCGTTGAGACGACCGGTACGCACACGCTGCGCGTCGAGCTTGCCGACCGAGGAGAGCATGCGCATGGCCAACTGGGTGCCGCCCATTTCCATCGAGAAAACCGCGACCGGCAAACCGACTTCAACCGCCACGTGTTCGGCCATGTTGAGCGCCAGCGAGGTTTTGCCCATCGACGGGCGACCGGCGATGATCAGCAGATCGCCGGCCTGCAGACCCGAGGTTTTGGCGTCGAGATCGTGGTAACCGGTCGGCAGCCCGGTGATGTCGGTGGGATTGTCCCGGTCATGCAGTTCCTGGATCCGTTCGACGACTTGGGTGAGCAGCGGATTGATGTGCACAAAACCGGTCTGATGACGGAAACCGCCTTCGGCAATGGCAAAGACTTTGGCTTCGGCCTCGTCGAGCAGTTGCTTCGGGTCGCGGCCGAGCGGGTTGAGTGCGCTGCCGGCGATCTCGTCGCCGGCAGTGACCAGTTGGCGCAGTACGGCCCGTTCGCGGACGATTTCGGCGTAGCGCCGGATGTTCGCCGCCGACGGCGTATTGGCCGCCAGTTCGCCGAGGTAGGCCAGGCCGCCGGTTTCGCCGCCCTCGCCGGCCAGATCGAGGCTTTCCGCAACCGTTACGACATCGACCGGCTTGCTGCGTTCGAGCAGCTTGCGGATCTGGCGATAGATGCGCCGGTGTTCGTCGCGATAGAAATCGGCCTCGCCGACAAGGTCGGCAATCTTGTCGAAGGCCGCGTTGTCGAGCAGCAAACCGCCAAGCACCGATTGTTCGGCCTCGATCGAATGCGGCGGAATGCGCAGATGGGCAATCGCCGGATCAATCGGCGATTGCGGCGAATTGGCTGAACTGAACGACTTGGCCATAAGAATTCCGATACGCGAAACGGGGCAGGCAGGCGATGAGCAGAAACGGACGGAGACGTAAGTTTACTCCGCGCCGGGGTATCCCGCTGCCCGCAAATAAAAAAAGCCTTGCACCAGGGCAAGGCTTTTTCGCTGGCACCGAAAAATGGTGCCGGATGACTTGAGCGGCTTACTGCTCGCCAACCACGGCAACCTTGATGCTTGCCAGTACGTCGGTGTGCAGCGCGATTTCCAGCGAGGACTCGCCGACCGTCTTGAGCGGGCCCATCGGCATTCGAATGTCGGACTTTTCAACATCGAAACCGAGCGCCTTGAGGCCATCGGCCACATCATGGTTGGTCACCGAGCCGAACAGGCGGCCATCGACGCCGGCCTTGCGCGCCACCGTCACCAGCACACCTTCGAGCTTCGCGGCAAACGCCTGGGCTGCCAGCAGCCTGTCGGCAGCGAGCTTCTCGAGTTCGGCACGCCGGCCTTCGAATTCCTTCATCGTTGCTGGCGTGGCGCGCTTGGCCTTGCCATGCGGAATCAGGAAGTTGCGGGCATAGCCATCCTTGACTTTGACCAGATCGCCGAGGTCACCGAGGTTGACGACCTTCTCCATCAGAATAATTTGCATCGTCTGTTCCTCGATTATTGATGGTTGTCGGTATAGGGCAGCAGCGCCAGGAAGCGCGCACGCTTGATGGCCACCGACAGCAGGCGCTGATAGCCGGCCTTGGTGCCGGTCAGACGAGCCGGCATGATCTTGGCGTTTTCAGCAATGTATTCCTTGAACAGGTCGACATCCTTGTAATCGATGCCGTCCATCTTCTCAAGGCTGAAGCGGCAGAACTTGCGACGCTTGAACAGCCCGCTGCCACGCTTCTTGACGTTCTTGTCATCCTTCTTCTTGAAGAACCTACCCATTTTGATTCCCTTCTACAAATTCGATCATGGTTACATGCAATCTCAACTGTTTGCTGTGCCGGCTTTTGCAGGCCAGGAAGCCGCTCAGATGAACTTTTACTCCCGGTGTCGCCGCCTGAAGCCATCGGGCCGTCTCGCCCAGACCAATGGCCTGGATTTCACACTCGACGCGCCGTGGGTTACCCGCTTCGACCTGTTCCGACTGGTGCCCGATCACGCATTCCGTTACTGGCACGGTGGCCGGGGTGAAACGCAGCACCTTGCGCTCGATCAGGATTCCGGTGAGTTCAACGCGGTTCAGTTGAGCCTCAATACTCAGGCCGCTGGTTCGACTTCGGCGTCGATTTCGGTGTCAATATCAGGCACCGCATCATCCCGCGCTTCCATCATCGACTTGGACTTCTCTTCCTTCATCATCGGCGAAGGCTCGGTCACGGCTTTCTTCATCTTGATGGTCAGGTGCCGCAGCACGGCATCGTTGAACTTGAAGCCATGTTCAAGTTCAGCAAGCACTTCACCATTGCACTCGATGTTCATCAGCACATAGTGGGCCTTGTGCAGCTTCTGGATCGGATAAGCGAGTTGACGACGCCCCCAGTCTTCGAGGCGATGTACCTGACCGCCATGGGTGGCAACGAGTGCCTTGTAGCGCTCGACCATCGCCGGAACCTGTTCGCTCTGGTCCGGATGGACGATAAAAACGATTTCATAATGACGCATGAACACTCCTCATGGATTAAGCCCCCCGCCATGCGAACGGTGGAGCAAGGTGGAAAAGCCGGCGATTATAGCTGGTTTATGGCTTGTTAATCAATGCTTTTCGGTGTTTTTCAGGGCCGGCGGATGATGGCCAAAATCTGGCACATGGCACGCAATAATCCCGCTGTTTTGACTGCTGAAGGTGATCCTGGCAATTGAGGAGGACTACCAATCACCCAGCCAATGGAAATCCCGTGCGCTCCCTGCGGGCCTGCATGCACCACCTGCTGGCGCATGCAGGCCCGGGGAGAACGTCCCTGCGACTCTACAGCTTTGCCTCAGGCCTTTTTACCCAGAGCCTGCTGGAGCTGTTCGAGTGCCGCCGGGTCTTCGATCGTCGTCAGGTCACCCGGATCGCGCCCTTCGGCCAGCGCCTGGATCGAGCGACGCAGCAACTTGCCGGAACGGGTTTTTGGCAGCACGGTCAGGAAGTGCACGCGACTCGGGCGAGCGATCGCACCCAGGTTGTCGTCCACCTGCTTCATCACCGCCTTTTCAAGTGCGGCACGCAGCTCGGGTGTGGCGATCGAGGCGGCGTCCTTGACTACCGCGAAAGCCATCGGCATCTGACCCTTCAACTGGTCGGCAACACCGACCACGGCTACTTCGGCAATCGCCGAATGGCCCTGGATCGCTTCCTCGATTTCGCGCGTCCCGAGGCGGTGACCGGCGACGTTGATCACGTCATCGGTACGGCCAAGGATGTAGTGATAGCCGTCCTTGTCCTTGATACCCCAGTCGAACGAGGAGAGACCAGCGGCTCCCTGAACAGCGAGAAGTAGGTTGAAACGAAGCGGTCGTCGTCACCCCAGACGGTCGTCAGGCATCCCGGCGGCAGCGGCGGAACAATGGCGACAATGCCCTTTTCATCCGGATCGCAGATGCTGCCGTCCTCACGGAAAATCTTGAGGTTGTAACCATAAACCGGGAAGCTTGGCGTTCCGTAGCGGATCTCGGTCTTCTCGACACCCGGCATTGCGGAAAGAATCGGCCAGCCGGTCTCGGTCTGCCAGTAGTTGTCGATCACCGGCAAGCCGAGTTCGCCCATGATCCACTCGTGGGTCGGCTGATCGAGCGGCTCACCGGCGAGGAACAGGTGCTTCAGGGACGACAGGTCGTACTTGTGCATGTACGCGGTGTCGTGCTTCTTGAGCACGCGCGCCGCAGTCGGCGCCGAGAACATGACGTTGACCTTGTACTTCTCGACGATCTGCCACCAGATGCCCGGGTCCGGGCGCAGCGGCGTTCCCTCGTACATGATGGTACACATGCCGCCGATCAGCGGCCCGTAAACAATGTAGGAGTGGCCGACGACCCAGCCGATGTCGGAGGTCGAAAAATAAGTCTCGCCCTCCTTGCCGCAGTAGATGTTCTTTATCGACGAGGCCAGCGCGACGGCATAACCTCCGGTATCGCGTTGCACACCCTTGGGCTTGCCGGTGGTGCCGGACGTATAGAGGATGTACGACGGCTCGGAAGACTCCAGCCAGGTGACCGGCACTTCGGCATCCATGAACTGCGCGCGCAGTGTCGCGTAATCGACGTCACGACCGGCGACCTTGTTGAATTCCTTGTCGAGGCCACGATCAATCATCAACACCTTGGCCGGCTTGTGAACGGCCAGCGAAATGGCTTCATCGAGGAGATGCTTGTACGGAACAGCCTTGCCGCCGCGCATGCCGGCATCGGACGAGACGATCAGCTTCGGTGTTGCATCATCGATGCGGGTAGCCAGCGATCCCGGGGCAAAGCCACCGAAGACGACCGAATGGATGGCGCCAATGCGTGTGCAGGCCAGCATGGCGAACATGGCTTCGGCGATCATCGGCATGTAGATCAGGACGCGGTCGCCCTTGCCGACACCGAGGCTCTGCATGATCGCCGCCATGCGCATGACTTCCTTCTTCAGCTCGGCGAAGGAATAGACGACTTCCTGGTCGGTCTCGGTCGAAATGAAGACCATTGCACGGTCATTCGGGCGCTTGGCTGCGTGACGATCAACCGCGTTGTAGCAAATATTGGTTTCGCCACCGACAAACCACTTGGCAAAAGGCGGACGGGAATAGTCCAGTGTCTTGGTAAAAGGCTTGTGCCAGTCAATCAGCTTGGCCTCCTCAGCCCAGAAGGCATCAGGGTTGTCGATGGATTGCTGGTGAAATTCCTTGATTGTTGTCATAAGTTTTCCTTATTGCTGATACTGAACACCCTGCACTAAAGGGAATTAATCCTGCCCGGCATCTTTTGAATCCTGCGCCGGGTCAAGCAAGCACTTCTCAATTTCTGCCATCGGCAGATCCAACTTCAAATCACGATCCAAAAGTTTCAACAGCGGCAGAATCTGCCGACCGAGAGCGGGCAAGTGTGGCACAACCTCACTCTCGTGTCCCGAATTGATCAAAGCGATGGCATGTTCAATCCTGGGCACCAATGCTGATGTCAATGGCTGCACCTGGCAGGAAATAACCTGGTTGCCCCCCATTTGCTGGGCTGTCTTGAGACGAGACCCGGCCAGTTCGATCAGAGCGCCTGCAGATGTTACACCGTCCACCGGGCTATTGCTGACACCCACACTGACCGACAAGTTCAAACGCTGGCCATGAACGGCAATATTAGCCACATGAATGGCCTCGCGCAGGCGATTGCCAAAGGACTCGCAGGCCGGATACGGCGTACCTGGCGAGATCACCACCAGTTGGCTGCCGGCAAAGTGGCCGAGACTATCTTCCTTGCGGATCTTGCTGGCCAGCATGTCGGAGAAACGCTGCTGCAACTGATTGAACACCTCGACACCGTGTTCTTCACGCAATGCGCCGATATTATCAAAACTCATGACGATGGCGCTGACTTCGCTGTCGTGACGCATGGCGTGCGACATGGCCTGAACAGCCTGCAATTCGACGTACTTGCGGGTAAACAGACCCGATTCCGGGTTCTGGACATTCTGTTGTAGGTTTTCCTTGAGCTGTTTCTGCGCCTCGACAAGCTTCAGCAGGGAATCGATGCGCGCCAGCAATTCGTTAGCGCCGGTGCCGCGGTTGATGAAGTCGGACGCACCATGCGCCTTGGCCCGGGCAAGCGCCTCATCATTGTCTCCGGAGATCATCAGAATCGGCATCTGCGAAAGACGCGGCAGCTTGGAGGCGCGAACGCGAACCAGCAAGCCATCGCCGTCGAGTACCGGCAGGGACAGCGAGCAAATCACCAGTTGAATTGATTGATCAAGAACGAGCACCTGCCAGGCTGCCTCGCCGTCGCCTTCCTCGCGAAAATCATAGAGCTCACGGATATGCTTGATGAGCATCGCACGTACCATGCGCGATTCATCAACAATCAGGACACGGGGCAACTGGGTCGGGGTTTCCATACGTAACTCAGTCCGCAATCACGTTCAACTTTTCACTCTGGCGCGATCAGGCAGCAGCCACTTCAACAACAACCCGACCGCGCGCCTTTCCTTGCAAAAAACCATCAAAAACATCCGGCAATTCGTCAAAGCCAATCCTGTGCGTCATTTCCAGCAAGCGCCGTGGTTTCAGATCACTGCCCAGCCGCTGCCAGATGCGACTACGGTAAGGTTCGCCAATATAACCGGAATCAATGCCGAGCAGGCACACTCCGCGCAAGATGAAGGGCATGACTGTCGTTTTAAGCGAGGCACTCGCCGCCATGCCGATGCTGGCAATCGTCCCGCCCTGCTGCATGGTGCTGGCCATCCAGGCCAGAACCTCGCCACCGAGGTTATCGACCGCGCCGGCCCATTGCATCCTGTCGAGCGGCCGGAGACGCGATAGATCGAGCGCCGAGCGGAGCATGACCTGAGCCGCACCGAGTCGCTTGAGGTAATCAAACTCGGCTTCCTTACCGGTCAGCGCCGTCACCTGATAACCCAGTCTGGCCAGCATGTCCACTGCCAGTCCGCCCACCCCGCCGGTCGCCCCACTGACGATGACCGGCCCTTTGGCTGGCTCCAGTCGGTTTTCCTCCATCCGGACAATCGCCAGTGCCGCGGTAAAACCGGCCGTACCCAGAGTCATTGCTTCAAGCAGTGAAAGGCCGGCGGGCAGCGGCTGCACCCAGTCGGCCGGAACGCGCGCGTACTCGGCATAACCGCCATGGTGCGCAACGCCGATATCGTAGCTGGTGGCAATGACCGGGTCGCCGGGTTTGAAACGCGAATCGGTGCTGCTTTCAACATTCCCGGAAAGATCAATGCCGCCCACACAGGGGTAGCGACGAATGATGCGTCCGGCGCCGGTTGCGGCCAATGCATCCTTGTAGTTGACGCTGGAATAGGCGACCTTGATCGTCACCGCACCCGCGTCAAGCTGCGCTTCATCCATGGTGACAAAACCGGCCTGCGTTTTGCCTTCCAGTTCGTCGATCAAATAAGCCTTGAACGGACTCATGAACACTCCTTGTTAGCGTGAAAGTCGCGCCAGCGACTCACGACCCTCTCCTCGCCCTCTGGGAGAGGGGCCGGGGTGAGGGAAACGGGCAGGCCAGCAGCTTTCATTGATGTGGGCTAGCACCAAATCCATGCCCGTTAGAAAATCATGCAATAGTGGCATTCTATGACGGCTCGCCTGAAGCCGGCAACGCCTACTCGCCTTTACCGATAATCATCATAACCATAAAACCCTGTTGTCAGCATCTATATAACAAGCTCAGTATAAAATAACAAAGACATTATTAATCATAAGCTTACATCCTGGAATGACGCCATGCGCCGTGCACTGACCACGCCAAGGGTTTACAGAAGGCCGATTTTCTTTTAGATTTCGCCTCCATGACTCGTAATAAATACATCACACTCCTGCTCAGCATTGCCATAATCGTTTTTTCCGGGATAGTCACCGCCCAGACAAGCGAACAGCAGCACCGACTCAGTGACGAGCCTTCCCTGTTTGAACGTTATACGAACAGTGCACAGGATCTGATCCTCAAGGGACTCGAGCTTGTCGGTATCAACTATCGGCGCGGCGGCACCGATCCCGAAAACGGGCTCGATTGCAGCGGTTTTGTTCAGATCGTTTTCAAGGACGCCGTCGGCATGCTGCTTCCACGCACAGCGCGGGAGCAGAGCGAGATGGGCAACATCGTCGACCGGAACGAACTCAAAGCGGGCGATCTCGTTTTCTTCAATACCATGCGACGCACCTTCTCGCATGTCGGCATTTATCTGGGCGACAACCGCTTCCTGCACGCTCCGCGCGCCGGCGCGGAAGTCCGTGTCGAGGACATGAGCCAGGGTTACTGGGTCAAACGTTATAACGGAGCACGCCGCGTCGTCGAACGCTGAGATTCGGACACACTGACCCAAGGACGCACCTGCGTCCTTTTTTGTTGCCCGTCATCTGATAAAGATTCTCATTTACAAATCTTGAAATTCTCGTTATTCTAGCACTTGTTGCGAATCGTTCTTATCTGCACTTCAGGAGTCCAGCGAATGCGTTTTCCCTTGGTCCACCCCTCTCTCGCCCTTTGCCTGTGCGTTGCACTGGCCGGCAGCGTCCTCGCTGAAGAGAAGGAACTCAACCTCTACTCAGCCCGTCACTATCAGACCGACGAGGCGCTATATAGCACTTTCACCCGGCAAACCGGCATCAAGATCAACCGCATCGAGGGCAAGGAAGACGAGTTGCTGGAACGCATCAAGAATGAAGGCGCCAACAGCCCGGCCGATATCCTGCTCACGGTCGATGCCGCGCGCCTTGCTGCGGCTCATGAACTGGGACTCCTGGCTCCGGTCAAATCGAAACGGCTCGAATCGCGCATTCCTGCCAACCTGCGAGCCGACGACTGGTTTTCCTTCTCGACGCGCGCCCGTGTCATTGTTTACGCCAAGGATTCGGTCAAAGCCGAGGATGTTCAGAACTACGCTGATCTCGCCGACCCGAAACTCAAGGGCAAGGTATGTACACGATCCGGCTCGCACCCCTATAACCTTTCCCTGATGGCTTCGATCATTGCCCACCAGGGCGAAGCCCGGGCTGAAGAATGGGCCAAAGGCGTCGTTGCCAATTTCGCACGCGCACCGAAGGGTGGCGACACCGACCAGATCAAGGCCGTGGCGGCCGGCGAATGCGGCGTGACCCTGGCCAACACCTACTATGTGGCACGTCTTATGCGCTCGGACAAAGCCGAAGACAAAAAAGTGATGGAAAAAGTCGGTGTCGTCTGGCCCGATCAGAAAGGCTACGGCACGCACATCAACGTCTCGGGTGGCGGCATGCTGAAGCACGCACCGCACAAGCAAGCGGCGCTGCAGTTCCTTGACTATCTGGCGAGTGACGAAGCGCAGCGTTATTTTGCCGACGGCAACAACGAATGGCCGGTCGTCGCCGGTGTCAAGGTTTCCAATCCCGCCCTGGAAACGCTCGGCAAGTTCAAGGCCGACACGCTGCCGGTTGGCTCGCTGGCGATGTACCGGGCAAAGGCGCAAGTCATCTTTGACCGGGCAGGTTATCGCTAATCCTGCTTAGCGCCGCTGTGCAATCTGCCGCGACAGCAAAATCAAGGGCAGCAGCCCGACCGCAACAATCGCCAATGACGCCGTCGAGGCCTCGGCCAGACGCTCGTCGGAGGCCAGCGTATAGGCCTGCGTGGCCAGCGTATCGAAGTTGAACGGGCGCATGACCAGCGTTGCCGGCAGCTCCTTCATCACGTCCACAAAAACCAGCAGACCGGCCGTGAACAGACTGCCACGCAGGATGGGCAGATGCACGCGACTCAGGGTTTCGCCCTGGCTGGCCCCCAGACTGCGCGCCACCTCGTCCATGCTCGGCGTCACCCTGGCCAGACTCGAGGTCACCGATTGCAGGGCCACGGCCAGGAAGCGCACCAGATAGGCGTAGATCAGCGCGGCGATACCGCCGGTCAGCAGCAACCCCGGATTGCTGCCGAACGCGGCTTCCCATTGCGCGGCCAGCCAGTTATCAAGTCGCGTCACCGGGATCAGCACCCCGACGGCGATCACCGAACCGGGAACGGCATAGCCCAGACTGACCAGACGGTTGAGCGAGCTGGCGACAGGGCCTTTCGAGACGCGTGCGCCATAGGCCAGCAGCACGGCCAGGGCTACCGCAATCAGCGCCGTCAGGCCGGCCAGCACGAAACTGTTTCCGGCCAGGGCAAGGAAGTGCTCGCCGAATCGTGAATCGCCTTCGCTCAATGCCAGCCGCAGCAACAGGCCGGCAGGCAGCACGAAGCCAATGCACAAGGGAATGGCACAGGCCGCCACCGCCAGTGCGGCAGCGCCACCTTTCAGCATATGGCCGATCTGCGGCCGATTGCGCCCGGTGGTATTGTGAAACTTCGCCCTGCCGCGCGAAAGCTGCTCGATCAGCAACAGCACAATGACAAAGCCAAGCAGCGAGGCCGCCAGTTGTGCGGCCGCAATCCGGTCGCCGAGTGAAAACCACGCCCGGTAGATGCCGGTGGTGAACGTCTGCACGCCGAAGTAGGACACCGTACCGTAATCGGCGAGCGTCTCCATCAGCGCCAGCGCGGCACCGGCCACCACCGCCGGCCGCGCCAGCGGCAGCGATACCCGGAAGAAGCTGCGCCATGGTCCGATCCCGAGAGTGCGCGCCGCTTCCAGCATGCCGCTGGCGCGCTCGATGAAAGCCGTTCGCGCCAGCAGATAGACATAAGGGTAAAACACAAAAATGAACATGATTACCGCGCCGCCCAGACTGCGCACGTCGGGAAACCAGTAGTCAGCGCGGCTCCAGCCAAAAGTCTCGCGCAGCCCGCTTTGCAATGGGCCGGCGAACTGAAGAAAATCGGTGTAAACATAAGCCAGCACATACGCCGGCACGGCCAAGGGCAGAACCAGCGCCCATTGAAAGATCCGCCGCCCCGGGAAATCATGCATCGTCGTCAGCCAGGCCGTCGTCACGCCGACAACGATGACGCCAAGCCCGACACCCAGACACAGCCAGAGCGTGTTTCCCACATATTCAGGCAGAACAGTGGCCAGCAGATGCTGCCAGGTCGCCCCGGTGCCGCCGCTGAAAACATTCGTCAGCACGCTCATGACCGGCAGACCGATCAGCGCAGCAAGCGCAGCGGAAAAAACCAGCAGGGAATTGAACGAAGAGAGTTTCATGGGCCGCGCGCAGTAGAATGCGAATTATAATTGAGCGCAACAAACCGGTCGGGTTTGGGAGGTCTCTATTCTGGGTAAATTTTCTCTAACAGTCCGCAGTCATTCCGGCGCACCCCAAGGGTATTTCCTTCGGGGCAAAAGCCGGAATCCAGTAAGCGTAGGTCGGGTTAGAGCAGCATAACCCGACGCCATCGACAGCACCTTACCCTGTCGGGTTATGCTGCGATGCAAATCCTCCTGGGGGACGCTGCGCTAACCCGACCTAAGCAATCTGTGCAATCCGAACACTCTTGACCTTTTCCGATGGCTCATCTCGAACTCGACCACATTGTTCAACGTTACGGATCACATACCGTCGTTGATGGCGTCAGCTTGCGTGTCGAGAGCGGCGGCATCGCCTGTCTGCTCGGCCCCTCGGGTTGCGGCAAGACGACCCTGCTGCGCTGCATCGCCGGTTTCGAACCGATCGCCGCAGGCGAAATACGCTTCGCAGGGACGGCGGTTTCCCGCGCCAACTTCAACGTCGCACCCGAGCGGCGGCGTATCGGCATGGTGTTTCAGGACTACGCCCTGTTCCCTCACCTCACGGTCAGCGCCAATATCGCCTTTGGTCTGTCGGCACTGGCCGGCAACCAGCGCCAGGCGCGCGTCGATGAGTTGCTGGCCACGGTGGGTCTGCATGGCCTCGGCAACAAGTATGCGCACGAACTCTCCGGTGGCCAGCAACAGCGTGTTGCGCTGGCCCGGGCACTGGCGCCGCGTCCGCAACTGATCCTGCTTGACGAGCCATTCTCCAATCTTGACGTCGACCTGCGCGAACGCCTGTCGCTTGAAGTGCGCAGCATCCTCAAGAGCGAAGGCAGTACCGCCGTTCTGGTCACCCACGACCAGCACGAAGCCTTCGCCATGGCCGACGAGATCGGCGTCATGGCCGAAGGCAAAGTCCAGCAGTGGGATACGCCCTACAACCTCTATCACCGGCCTGCCAACAGGTTTATCGCCGACTTCGTCGGGCAGGGCGTTTTTCTGCCAGGACTGGTCATCGACAACCATCGCGTCGAAGTCGAACTCGGCCGCCTCGAATCGAGCCTTCCGCTTGAATGCCTGCAGGGCTGTGCAGACTGCGGCAAGGGCTGTCGCGTCGAGGTACTGCTGCGCCCGGACGATATCATTCACGACGACCGCAGCGAGATGCAGGCCGAAGTCCTGCACAGCGCCTTCCGGGGCGCCGAGTTCCTGTACACTCTCAGGCTGGCCAGCGGCGCCGAAGTACTGTCGCTCGTTCCTTCACATCACAATCATGCCATTGGCGAGCGCATCGGCATCCGTCTCGACGTCGACCATGTCGTCGCTTTCCGGACAACAACACCCGCCGCGCAGCCCCTGCCGCTGTCAATTTCGCAGTCCATTCTTTTCCCCCGATGATTCCCTGGCTGGAAAGCACCGACGCCTTTCCCCCGCTCGAACGGGCGCTCGGCGAACCGAACGGCCTGCTCTGCGCCGGCGGCGACCTGTCGCCGCAACGCCTCGTTCAAGCCTACCGGCAAGGCATCTTCCCCTGGTACGCCAAGGGCGAACCCGTTCTCTGGTGGAGCCCCGACCCGCGCATGGTCCTCGTCCCTTCCGAATTCAGGATATCGCGCTCACTGCGCCGGACGCTACGCGCAGGAGGCTACCGGATCAGGCTCGACAGCCATTTCCAGGACGTCATCCGCGCCTGCGCCAGAACACGACGCAAAGGCCAGGCGGGAACCTGGATCACCGCCGAGATGCAGGCCGCCTACGGCACGCTGCATGAACTTGGCTTTGCCCACACGGTCGAAACCTGGGTTGATGACAAGCTGGCTGGTGGCCTGTATGGACTGGCCATCGGCAAGATGTTCTACGGAGAATCGATGTTCTCACACGCCACCGATGCCTCGAAAATCGCCCTCGCCCACCTCGCCCGCTTTCTCGATGATCAAGGCTTTGGGCTGATCGACTGCCAGATGGACACGCCGCATCTCGCCTCGCTCGGTGCCCGGCAAATTCCGCGCAGCGAGTTCATCGCCCGCGTGAGCGAATTGACCGCCATCCCGCCCCAGCACGGCTGCTGGCTGAGCGAGGGCGCAACCTGGGACTGGAGTTGAAGTGATATTAAACAGCAAAGAGGGAACAAACTCACCACCAGGAATATCAAGGTGCAGCAGGTTCTCTTCTTGCCCTTCCTGACGTACCTTTGTGCTCTTTGCGGCCTGTTGGTATAGCATTCGAAACTGACCCAGCAAGAAAGCACTGAATGTCACGCCTCAACGACTCCGAACTCCCCTTCTCGCTATTGCAGTTCTACAACACGGCCGAATACCCGTGCAGCTATCTGTCGGGCGAGCGCGCCATTTCGCAGGTCGCCACGCCAACCCATCTGATCACCACCGAAGTCTATGGCGAACTGGTGCGCAGCGGCTTCCGGCGCAGCGGTGTCTTTTCCTACCGGCCCGACTGCGTGGAATGTCGCGCCTGCGTTCCGGTGCGTCTACCGATCGCGCGCTTTGCACCCCGGCGCAACCAGCGGCGTTGCCTCAAGGCACACGCCACGCTGCACGCCCGTGAACTGCCGCTGATGTTTTTCGACGAGCACTACCGGCTCTATCTGCGCTATCAGGCGGCACGGCACCTCGGCGGCGGCATGGATCAGGACAACCACGAACAGTACTCGCGCTTCCTGCTGCAAAGCCGCATCGACAGCCGGCTGATCGAATTCACCGAGAACGGCGAGTTGCGCATGGTGAGCATCATCGACGTGCTGAACGACGGCCTGTCATCGGTCTACACCTTCTACGAACCCGATATCGAAGGGGCCAGTTTCGGCACCTACAATATCCTCTGGCAGATCGCCCAGTGCGCGGCCAACGCGCTGCCCTACCTGTACCTGGGCTACTGGATTCGCGACAGCCAGAAAATGGCCTACAAAGCCGGATTCCGGCCGATCGAGGGGCTGATCGACGGTCACTGGCGGGAGTTCGAGCCGTCCGACCCCAGCGTCGGCAATCGCTGACTCCAGGCAAATTTCGGCATCGCTTGCCCAAACCGCGCCTCAAATCCCTCGGTCAGGCTGCGTTCAGACCGGTTGTCGGTTGATGTACGGTGGCATTTGCATTCGCCTGCGCCAGGGCTTGGTCGAACATCAGTTGCCTTATCAGCGGGTCCTGCAAATCACTTTGTCCCCATTGATCGAAATACACGAGGTTCTCAATTTGCAGGCGAGGCAGCCAGCCGGCGGCTTCCAGTTCCGGCTTGGCATAGAAGTGGCTGACATAGCCAACGCAAAGATAGGCGATCGGAGTGATGCCTTTGGGAATGCCAAGGGCTGTCTGTAATGCGGCCTGGTTGAAAATACTCACCCAGCCCACGCCCAGGCCCTCGGCACGCGCTGCCAGCCAGAGGTTCTGCACGGCACAGACACTGCTGTATAAATCCATGGTTTTCATGTGCGTGCGGCCCACAACGATCGGGCCGGTCCGCTGGCGATCGCAAGTGATGCAGATGCCGACCGGTGATTCCAGGATACCTTCGAGCTTGAGCGTCTTGTAGGCGGCACGCTGCTTACCCTCGAACATTTCCGTAGCTTCGGCGTGCGCTTCCAGAAAGGCGGCGTGCACCTGTCGCTTGGTTTCGTCCGAACGCACCACCAGAAAATTCCAGGGTTGCATGAAACCGACCGAAGGCGCGTAGTGGGCAGCAGTGAGGATACGGCTCAACACCTCGTCCGGGACGGACTTGGGCAGAAATTGGCCGCGTACGTCGCGGCGCGAGAAGATGGTTTGATAAATGGCCGCCCGTGCTTCGGCGGTAAAGGCGTGGCTGTCTTGGCCATCGTGTTCCGTTTTCATGGCAATTCCCCTTGCGTGAAAATGTAAGCGCCCTGCCTGGCCTTGCAGCGCGCGGAATTTTCAGGCCGGTCTTCTGACTCGGATTCATTTGCCATCGGCGCCTTCCCGGTGTTCACCAGTGGCATGTTGCCGGAGCATCGTCCTTACAGCGTTGGGCACGTGGCGGAATTGCACCGCTTTCCCGATTCTCCCCCACCTTGCGGCACGGGGCACCTGAAGCTCCGAATCATCCCCGAGCATCAGGGACTTGTCAAAATTATCAGCATTTACCTTTGCCAGGTCCGAGCATTTTAGAAATCTGAAACACCCCATAACATGGCGGATCGTCCGTCACGTGTTGATCTTGACCTTGCGCACGGCCTATCCATGTTTCGCTATTTCCTGCGGTGTATATCGATGGGAGCCACTGCGCATTCGGACCGGTCAATGCCTTATCGGCGCTTCCGTTCTTTGAAACGCAGAACATCGACAACACGCGAGAACGCCGGGGATGGCTGTCGCCGGCTGGGGTAGTAGAGGTAGTAACCCTCTTCGATGACATCTTGATCCAGTTTGATGATCAACCCTCAGCGGCGTTCTTTTATCAAAACGAACGCAGGTGTCGTTTCTGACGCATCAAGCGCATCTGCTCGACGTTACGGCGGCGATCGGCAATGGTGCCTACAGGCACACGCTTTGTCCTCATGAAACATTGAACAAGGCTTAGGCTGTCCGTACAGAGGTCATTCATATAGAATACCGGCCAACATGAGCCAGCTCCTGATCCACGACTATCTCAAGCAGCTTGACCTGATCAAAAAGATCAGCGGGAGCAACCGGGAAACCATCGTCCGCGAAGCCTTCAAGGATTTACTCAAAGCCTGGGGCCGGCAGCATGGCCTTGTGTTCCTGGCCGAATACCCGCTCAAAACCGCCACCAAAAGCAATATCACCGTCGATGGTGCGCTGCTGCACGAACTGCGCATGCCGCTGGGCTACTGGGAAGCCAAGGACGAAAAGGACGACCTCGACGACGAAATCGAGAAGAAATTCAAAAAGGGCTACCCGCAAGACAACATCATCTTTTCTGACGATGTCACTGCCGTTCTGGTGCAGAACAAAAATGAAACCCTGCGCTGCGCAATGACCGATACGGAGGCGCTGTCCAGATTACTCAAGCTGTTCTTCAGCTTCGAGCGACCCGAGATTGCAGGCTTCCGCAGGGCGGTGGAGCAATTCAAAACCGACCTGCCCGCCGTATTGCTGGCACTGCGCCAGATGATCGAAGCCGCGCACGACGCCAACGCCGGTTTTCGGCAGGCCGAGGAGAAATTCCTGGTGCATGCACAGGAAGCCATCAACCCCACCCTTAGCGCCGCCGATGTGCGCGAAATGCTGATCCAGCACATCCTCACCGAAGAAATCTTCGCCAAAGTGTTCGACGACAGCGACTTTCACCAGCACAACAACGTTGCCCGAGAACTGTATGCGCTGGAAGGTGCGTTCTTCACCGGCGCGCTCAAGAAGCAAACCCTCAAGGGACTGGAAACCTATTACGCCGCTATCCGCGCAGCGGCTGCGCAGATCAGCAGCCACGGCGAGAAGCAGACCTTTCTGAAGATCATTTACGAAAACTTCTACAAAGTTTACAACACCAAGGCCGCCGACCGTCTGGGCGTGGTCTACACGCCCAATGAAATCGTTCGCTTCATGATCGATGGCGCCGACTGGCTGTGCGAAAAGCACTTTGGCAAAAACCTGATCGACAAGGACGTCGACATCCTCGATCCGGCCACCGGCACTGGCACTTTCATTTGCGAACTCCTCGAACATTTCCGCGGCCAGCCCAAAAAGCTGGAGCACAAATCACTGCTGTCCGGTTAAACGAGATGGTAAATCGCTGTAAGCCATGATTAGCAATGGATTCCGAGCGACGAGGGGTGTCTCCGACTTGAACGTCAAAATACATATCCGAAAAAATTCCGGGAATAACCTACCCGGAGCCTCTCATGTACATCGGCAAGACGCTGTTCGCCCAACTCATGGATTTTCTGCCATGGAAGACTTTTCATCGCATCATCGATCGCCACGACGGAGATCGCTACGTCAAGTTCATGACCTGCGCCGATCAATTCCGCGTGCTGGCCTTCGCACAACTGACTTACCGAGAAAGTTTGCGCGATATCGAAGTCTGCCTGTCGGCACAGGCCGCCAAGCTGTACCACATGGGCTTCCGGCACGAGATCAAACGCTCGACGCTCGCCGATGCCAACGAAACGCGGGATTGGCGCATTCATGCCGAATTTGCTCAACATCTTATTGCACAAGCCAGGTCGCTCTATGCGGGCGACAGCTTCGGCATCGAGTTGGAGAGCACGGCCTACGCGCTGGATTCGACGACCATCGATTTGTGCCTGTCGCTCTTTCCGTGGGCGCTCTTTCGTACGACCAAGTCGGCGGTGAAGATGCATACGCTGCTCGATTTGAGAGGCAACATCCCCAGTTTCATCTACATCTCGGACGGCAAGCTGGGGGATGTCAAGGTAATCGACATCCTGGTAGTGGAGCCCGGCGCGTTCTACGTTATGGATCGCGGCTACTTGGACTTCGCACGACTTTATCTGATGCATCAGATGCTGGCTTTCTTCGTCACACGGGCCAAGTCCAATACTCGATTTCGGCGTGTCTATTCGGCGCCGGTAGATCGCAGCACGGGCATCATCTGCGATCAGACCATTGCTCTGACTGGCACGATCAGCCGCAAGGACTATCCGGAGTATCTGCGCCGCATCCGATTCAAGGATCCCGAAACCGGCAAAACGCTGGTGTTCCTTACCAACAACTTCGCGGTGTCGGCAGCCACCATCTGCGCACTTTACAAGGCGCGCTGGCAGGTGGAATTGTTCTTCAAGTGGATCAAGCAGCATTTGCGTATCAAGAAGTTCTACGGCAATTCAGAGAATGCGGTGAAGTCGCAAATCTGGATCGCCGTATCGGTCTATGTTCTCGTGGCTATCGTCAAGAAGCGCCTCAACTTGGACGCTTCGCTCTACACTTTGTTACAGATATTGTCGGTCACGCTGTTCGAGAAGATACCCTTGCAGCAAGTGTTTCAGGGCAGCGACTACGAAATGCCCGAGGGCGTTCCGTGCAACCAACTGAATCTATTCGATTTTTAACCGGACAGTAGTGAGCACAAATACAAACACGAACTGCACGCCAACGAAGTCGCCATCCTGCCCTATTACGTCGCCAACCTGAATATCGAGTCAACCTACGCCGCCATCACCGGCCAGTACGAAGAATTTCCCAGCCTGTGCTTTGTCGATACGCTGGACAACGTCGGCCTGCACACCTCGGCACACGGTACGACGGCCGATTTATTCGGCAGCGTTAGCGAAGAAAACGTCGTCCGCATCAAGCGGCAGAACAGCAAGAAGATCAGCGTCATCATCGGCAACCCGCCGTACAACGCCAACCAGGCGAACGAGAACGACAATAACAAGAACCGGGAATATCCGGAGATCGACAAGCGCATCAAGAACACTTACATCCACGCAAGCAGCGCGCAAAAGACCAAGCTCTACGATATGTATGCGCGCTTCTTTCGCTGGGCAAGCGACCGATTGAGCGAAAACGGCGTGCTGGCGTTTATTACCAACCGCAGCTTCATCGACAGCCGCACCTTTGACGGCTTTCGCAAGACAATTGCGGATGAATTCAGCGAGGCGTGGATTGTTGACCTAGGCGGCGACTGGAAGAGGCAGGACGATTCCAATGCGAGCGGTGGAAATGTTTTTAACATCGGTACAGGTGTTGCGGTGTCGTTTTTTGTAAAGAAAGTTTGCCAGACAAAAATCAAACCGCCCTGCCGCATCAGATATGTTCCTGCGGGTCGTTATGCGATGTCGGCTGTCGAAAAACTTACATGGTTGGAAAATAATCGTATCGGCGCGCTGGCGTTCGATGAAATTCGACCCGATGCGCAAAGCAACTGGCTTCACCTAACAAATAATGATTTTGAGACTTTCATTCCGCTGGCGAGCAAGCAAACCAAAGCGGCAAAGACGGCGGCGAAGGAGAGGGCGATTTTCAAGTTGCACTCTCTTGGTGTTGTTACGAACCGAGATGATTGGGTCTATGACGATTCCCGTGATGTTTTGTTGGCGAAAGTGAATCACTTTGTCGAAACATATGAGCAGGAACGTGCTCGCTGGGAAGCCAAAATAAACCGAGCAGGAACAAGTGATTTTGTTTCACGGGAAATCAAGTGGACCTCAGAACTCGAAGCTCACCTTGCGCGTGGCACTAAACTTACGACGCACTCAAATTACGTGAGAGATGCGATGTACAGGCCATTCTGCCGTCTATTTACGTATTACACAGAGGCCATTACACATCGGCTCTATCAGCAGGGGGCAATTTTCCCTGTCATTGGTGCTTGGGATAATAAAGCCATTGTGTATACTCAGCCAGGCTCGCAAAAGCCATTTATGACTTGTAGTGTTTCGAGCTTGCCGGATCTCCATTTCGTGGGTGCAGCGGCGGGAACAGAATGTCTACCTTTTTAGCGATACAAAGATGGTCATCGTATCGAGAACATCACCGACTGGCCTCAAACAATTTACTACGCATTACAAGGAAGCGGCTTCGACAGGCGTAGGGAGAATGGGTACGAGCAAGGCGCAGAAGATCACCAAGGAAGCGATCTTCCACTACTGCTACGCGATACTGCACGATCCACAGTACCGCGAAAAATACGCGCTGAATCTGAAGCGAGAATTCCCGCGTATCCCTTTCTATCATGACTTCTGGCAATGGTCGGCATGGGGCGAGGTGTTGATGAAGCTGCATATCGGTTATGAATCAGTTGAACCTACCCAGCTCAAGCGCATCGATATCCCCGACGAAAAAGTCCGTTCCGCAGGTTTATCGCCCAAAGCGCTGCTGCGTGCCGACAAGGTTGCGGGAAGCATCGCGCTGGACAGCGAAACCTCATTGCTCGGTATTCCGCCCGAAGCGTGGGACTACAAGCTTGGCAACCGCTGTGCGCTGGAATGGATACTCGACCAATACAAGGAAAAGAAGCCGAAAGACCCGACCATCCGCGAGAAATTCGACACTTACCGCTTTGCCGATTACAAGGAAAAAGTGATCGATCTGCTCACCCGCGTCACCACGGTCAGTGTCGAAACGGTACGGATTACGCAGGCGATGAAGAAGGCGGCGCGGTGAATCGGAGGACGTAGCTTTGCGTGTGAACTTCCAGCAACCTTGACCATCAAATTGTATGGCATGTGACGGCAAATTCTGCGCCAGTCTGAATGGTCGAGATGTCGAAGTGGATTCAAGGTGGTCGGAAGTCCGGTCCGCTAAATGCCCTATTACTACACCTCAAGGACGAAAATCGTCCTGCGCTACACGCTCAATGAGCGTGCCGGTGGTGAATATCCGGATAATGCGGATGCTTGTGCGCTACGGCGACATGACGATGCCCATGGTCATGCGGCTTGTCATTGTTCCACTGGAAATCGTGAAGATGTTGGTGGTGTTGGTCGTGAATATGCCGATGACTGTACTCCATCGGCTCATGCTCATGTCCGTGCTCATGATGCTCCGTCAGGTGCAGCCAGACGCCCCAGCCCATCAGGCCCGACGCCAGCCAGAATGGCAAAGTCGTCGATTCTGGTTAAGTGCATGATTCGCAATCCTGGCCAAGGAATAGGGGCGCCAATTTGACACGGCAATGCTTTGATACGACAAGGCTATTCAGGCGGCCATTTTTGAATCTATCAGCAACTCAATTTCGTTAACCGTGTCGACAAGATTCACGTCAAACTCAAAATCGGAAAAATCCAGACCAAAAGCTTCTTCGAGATACATGACCAGAGTCATCATCGAGAAGGAATCCAGCCGCCCGCTGACAAACAGTGATTCGCTATCCGCAAACTCTTTGTGATCACGGTGGTTCTCCAGAGCTTTTTTGAGAAATTCCCGTAATTTTTGCTTTGCATCTACTTCCATCAGGCTACTCCAAAAAGGCTCGCCATTAACATGAGTCGTTCAAGCAGGGTGTGATTGGACGCTTCACCGCCAAAAACATGCAAACATACAACGAATGACCATACGAAAAGGATGGAATATAACCTTCCAAAAAGGGTATTCGAGGGGCGAATGCCCACGCTAGTGCGGACCTGTGATATTCCGATACCGGTCGCCAACATCACACAGTAGAAAATATAGCTGGTGAAGTTTTGAATTGCACCAGCCAGACCCATTGTAATGACGTTATCGATTTGTCGGAGAAAATGCCAGAGGGCGTTGCCCACCCCCGCAGCCATGAATGTAGCGAAGAACATCCTCAGTCGCGGATAACCTCGGAACATTGTGAAGAATGTTGGAACGAAGAAGAAATCGACGAGAAGTTCCTTGAAATAATAGTGAAACCGATTGAAATACTCCATCAAAGTTTTTGATTCTAGCGGCCTCCAGCAACCACGTGGCAACCTGTAGCCGGCCAACCGGGCGATACCGATAAACAGAGCGGACCATAGTGCGATTTTCAGTGAGTACTTCGCTGTCGAAAGGATTAAACAAACCCAGCCGATCGCAATTGGGTAAGGCTGACTGCTTAGGAATGCATCCAGCGCTACGGTTACGCTCGGTATTTGCATCTGATCCTCAAAAACCCAACTCATTCCCGATTTCATTGCAAGCAGCGCGTTTGACCAGAGAAGCAGTTTGATTGCCTTAAGCTGTGTTATAGCCAAGTCCTTCGGTGTCCTGGATAAATTCTTGCGCAGGAATGCTGCCCCTTTGCCGAACGGTAGGTAGGTTGGACTCCAGAACGGGCGCAGCACAGCCAATTGCATCAGTGGGGGGTCGGCTTGCTGAGAACGCTGGTCGACGATGGCATAGGGCAGAAACCAAATGTAGGGTGTCAGCACGATCAGCATCGACCAGAGCATTACGCGAGGTAGCCCCTGCATGAAGTCAATAGTTGTCAGTCCATACAATACTGCTGCCAGCGCCAAAAGTGTAAGCATGGGCCGACGGGCCAGAAAGCTCTTGGGATTTCGGCGAACCCACCCTAAGGTTCCGAAGGCACCGATCATGACAAGCAGCAGAAACACGCTTGCAATTACCATCGGTGGCGTGCCAGTGACATGCTCCTGCTGCATGACGGTAGCGATATCTTTAAGGATGGAATTCTCGGCGAGTCCCATTTCAAGGAATGCCGCCGACCAGGTCGCGGTGAACAAGATTTGAGTGCGGAATTTTGACACATAGGCCGCTGCCATGGCTGCGCTGACGACCAAAGCGGATTCCCACCAGGGAAAGTAGGTGGCTACGGCCGCTATCGCTGTGAAGTAAAGAATTAGTCGACCGTTTACCGTTTGTGCCCCCGCGATGAAGTTCTCACGTTCGTCGATGGCCAGAAAGCGCCGCAGACGGCTTCCCTGCGACCGGTTATCGCCAACGCCAGGCTGCGTTAGCGCTGCCCCGCTGAAAATTGGTAGGTTCATCCCGCCTCCGTACCGAGCAATTTGAGCAATGCCCGTCGGTCCACCTTGCCGCTCGAATTGAGCGGCATTATTTCCAGGGTAATGATTCGGCTCGGGAGCATGTAGGGCGGAAGCCGGTTTTTCAGTGCATCGATAACCTGCTCGGCATCGATGCTCGATGCGCCGACAAAGCTGACGATGCCGCTTGCCATACCGCCCGCCTGCGGCCAGGCGACAGAGCCGACAATATCTGCGCCGGATACGATGCGAAGATGAGCGTCAATTTCTTCGAGTTCGACGCGATAGCCTAACACCTTGACCTGATTGTCGATCCGGCCCAGGCAATGAAAGCTACCCGTGGCGTCACGCAGGGCCAGATCACCCGTCCTGTACCAGCGTTTACCATCCAGCGTTGGAAAACGTGATGCAGTTAGCTCGGGTGCTCCGAGATAGCCGTCAGCAAGTTGTTCACCGGCAATCACCAATTCGCCGGAAGCTCCGTCAGCTATTGTCTGACCACTCTCATCGACGACCCGAGCCTCGTTACCGGGTAGTGGCTTGCCGATCGCAAGAACGTCGCGTCCCGGCGTGAGTAGCAGGGGGTTGGCAACCGTCTGGGCCAGGCAGAAAACCGTTGCCTCAGTCGGACCATAGAGGTTGAAGATGACGCTGTTTGGCGCTGCACTCTGCCAGGCGGTAACGGTGCTCGCAGGCAACTGTTCGCCGCCGAAAACAGTGACGCGCAGATTGGCCAGGCTTTCTGGAGCAAGCGCTTTGATCTGGCGAAGCATCCCGGCCAGCGAGGGAACTGAGTTCCATATCGTCAATTCCGAATTACGAGCAAATTTGACGGCGTTCATCACCGTAGTGGCGGGAAGGATATGCAGTGCGGCCCCGACTTCCCAAGTTGAGAACATGTTGTGGATCGAGAAATCGAAGCTGAGTTCGCAGGTTTCCAAGGCTCTGTCACTGGCGCGCAACTCAAGCCACTCAGCGATCATCGAAACATAATGGCGAGCAGACCCGGTAGAAATCATGACCCCCTTTGGGACCCCGGTCGTTCCCGAGGTGAAAATGATGTACGCCGTGTCAGACGCCGCCATGTTTACCGGTTCCTCTGGCGTTACCGGGGGAAGCGTCGCCATCTCGATTATTTTGATTACGCTATCCCGCGGCCAAAGACGTTCCTGACCCGCGTGAATCACCACATCAGGACAGGCGGCAAGCACGCGCTCACTAAGCAACTTTGCCCCCTGGTCATCAGTAATGAGTGCCGATAATCCGCATTGGGCGAATAGGTTCAAGATTCGTTCTTCCGGCTGTTTCAAGCTGATCGGAACATAGGTCGCACCTGCCCAGCATGCGCCGAGCAAGGCAACGCAAGCATCAACTCCGCGGGAAGCGAAAATCCCGACGCGGGGCGGTTGCCCGTCTCGACGCGCCCAATCAAGGCTGTGAGTCAGACAGGCGGCAAGACGGGCAGAACGTTCCGCCAACTGGCTGTAGGTCAGGGAACGCCCTTGGCATACTACCGCTGGTGCTTCAGGAGTGGCCATAAAGTGGCGATGGATGGCACATGCCAGGTTGTAATTTTCAAGCATTGGATTTTCAAAAGGTAGGTAGGTTACCGTTTGCTCGGGGTTAGTCGACAAGATGTAGCGCCATGCTGAACAAGGCGGCCAGTGCCGAGATACTTCACTTACGGACAACGGTCAGGGAATCAGGGACCTAAAAATCTCGTGCTACACGAAAGCCGAGGTTGACGCATCGACTGCTTGGCGTATTCCAATTGCGAAACGAGGAACGAAGCCATATCGGAAAACTATTCCAGGCGCCGCCACGCCGCACCTTCAATATCCCGTCGGGCGGACCTTGAGGATCGTCGACGGGAGACTCTGAATAGTAAGTCTCGCCGTACCAGTCAGCGACCCACTCCCAGACATTTCCATGCATGTCATGCAGTCCGAATGAATTTGGCGCCAGGCGCCCCACTGGAAGTGGATACGCGGTCGGGTCGTCTGGTTTGATGACGATTTCCCATACGTGCCCGAATTCGGCATGCCGTGATAGATCAATGGCGCGAGCGAAGCTCTGCAACTGGGCCGGATCATCCGAGTTCGCGTACCTTGTTTGCGTCCCAGCACGATTCGCATATTCCCATTCCGCTTCTGTAGGAAGGCGATAATTCTTTCCTTCCTTCTTGCTGAGCCACTGACAGAAAGCCAAGGCGTCGTAGTAGGTAACGTTGACGACGGGTTGTTCGTCCAACAGCGGATATCCTGGATTCTGCCAGGTGTATTGCAATTGCCGTCCTTCACAGCGCCCCGTCGAAGCGTTACACCCCCAACCGCCGGTACCATCCGACTCCGCTTCGGTTTTGAAACCCGTTTCGGCGGTGAACTGACGAAACTGTGCCACGGTAACCTCGAACTTACCCAGCAAGAACGCCTTGGTAATTCGCACTCGGTGTCTTGGGTACTCGTCAGCGAAGTAGTCAGGTGTTTTTCCCGAATTCGGGTACGCCAATACCAATGCTTCCGCCGTTTCCGTGCCACCCATGAGAAACTCGCCTGGCGGTACCATGACCAGTTGCATACCAATCTCATCGTTTCTGGTAGTGCTCTCCGGCTGCGTCAAGTGGCCACAACCGGACAGCCCAAGAAAAAGTGAAAGGAATAGTGCTATAGCAAAACCACGAAGATGGCACATGTGTTTCCCAAAAAAAAATTTCCAGCGGAAACCTCAAACGAATAGGTGGCCGGGTTAACGGCTGTCAATAACCAAGCAGACCAATTATAGGGTAACAGGAAGCGGTCGTTCCCGCCGTTCAGATAGCACCAAACGAACATCGCTCAGCACCAGCTAACTACGGGACTAGCTCCGTGCGCAAACTGTTGCCATACGCGCTCTCGGCAGTAAGGTCGATGCGCTTGAAGACAGCCTGCATCGCATAGACAGCAAGCTGCGCTAGAGCGCGTGCCACTGGGGCGGTTGGCGGCCTGTCTCGTAGCGGGGTCAAGGGCGGGCTGCGTTATTTGCTGCCCGGCGAAGCTACCAGTTACCTTAACTCAAGACCGACGACGCCTCTGTCTTGGCTAAGCATAATAAAAAATTGGCTACCATTCCCGTACCCGAACGCCATGCTGCTGGATAAGCTTGGCCTGATTGAGTAGTGGCAGTTAAGGAAGATTAAGAAGGCATGAACATAAAAAACGCTTTCCATCACCTGATATGCCGAATTTGCAACACAATAAAAAACGCGACCCAGGTCATCACCTTAATTTCGAGCTATGCGGCACAGGCCACTATTGACCGCGCTACTACGGCCTGCCGTGTCAAGCATGAAGATCTGCATCTTTATGCTTTCTTGATGCACAGCATCGCTATCTGTTCACCGTCTTGATACGTGCTTTTCTAACATGAGCATGTCGCAATTACTGAACGGAGTGTGCTCATGGATCTCGTCTATCTCGCCGGTATCGGGCTGTTCTTCGCCCTGATGATCGGCCTCGCCGTCGGCTGTGCCCGGCTGGGGGGTGCCAAATGACCTGGCTTTACATTCTCAGCGGCCTCGTTGCCGCCAGCCTGCTGGTCTATCTGATCGCTGCGCTGCTCAATCCGGAGGACTTTTCATGAGCTCGCATGCCTGGATTCTTCTCGGACTTTTTCTCAGCATCTTGTTGCTGACCGTCAAGCCCATGGGAACCTATATCGCCTATGTGATGGAAGGACACTTCAGCCTGGGTGGCAGGATCGAACGTCCCCTCTATCGCCTGTGCGGAATCCGCCAGGACGAGGAAATGGGCTGGCTGAACTATGCCTTCGCCATCCTGCTCTTCAACGGGCTTGGCGTTCTTGCGGTGTATGCTCTGCAACGGCTCCAACTCTGGCTGCCGCTCAATCCGCAAGCCTTTGCCAACGTCAGCCCGGACTCGGCCTTCAATACGGCGATCAGCTTCGTCAGCAATACCAACTGGCAGGGGTACAGCGGCGAAGCGACGATGAGTTACCTGACGCAGATGCTGGGGCTGGCGGTGCAGAACTTCCTTTCGGCCGCCACCGGTATCGTCGTCGTCATCGCGCTGATTCGCGGCTTTGCCCGCCATTCGGCGAAGACCGTCGGCAATGCCTGGGTCGATCTGACCCGTGTCACGCTTTACGTCCTGCTGCCCATCTCGATCATTTACGCCGTTTTCCTGACCAGTCAGGGGGTCATCCAGAACTTCGCCGCCTACAAGGAGGTGACGACGCTGGAAGTGACGAAGTACGACAACCCGAAGAACGGACCCGACGGTCAGCCCTTGAAGGACGAGAAGGGCAATGCCGTCACCGAACCTGCCGAAACATCAACGCAGACGCTTGCCATGGGGCCGGTTGCCTCGCAGGAGGCGATCAAAATGATTGGCACCAACGGCGGCGGTTTCTTCAATGCCAACTCGGCGCATCCTTACGAAAACCCGACGCCGCTAACCAACTTCATCCAGATGCTGTCGATCTTCCTGATCCCGGCCGCGCTGTGCTTCACCTTCGGGCGCATGGTCGGCGATACCCGCCAGGGCTGGGCCGTGCTTGCCGCCATGACGCTGATTTTTGTCGTTCTCGCCGGAGCAGCAATGCACTTTGAACAGCAGGCCAATCCGCTGCTGACGCAACTGGGCGTCGATCCGCTCGCCGGCAACATGGAAGGCAAGGAAACCCGCTTCGGCATTGCCGATTCCGGATTGTTCGCCGCCGTCACCACGGCGGCATCGTGCGGCGCGGTCAATTCCATGCACGACTCCTTCACCCCGCTCGGCGGCATGATACCGCTGGTTCTGATGCAACTCGGCGAAGTCGTCTTCGGTGGCACCGGTACCGGCCTCTACGGCATGCTGGTCTTCGCCATCATGGCGGTCTTCATTTCCGGCCTGATGATCGGGCGCACGCCGGAGTATCTGGGCAAGAAGATCGAAACCTACGAGATGAAGATGACCTCAATCGCCATCCTGGTCACACCGCTGCTCGTTCTGCTGGGCACCGCGATAGCCGTAATGACCGAGGCAGGTCGTGCGGGCATCCTTAATCCCGGCCCGCATAGCTTCTCGGAAATCCTCTATGCCTTCACCTCGGCGGCCAACAACAACGGCAGCGCCTTCGCCGGTCTCTCCGCCAACACGCCCTTCTACAACACCATGCTCGGCATTGCGATGTGGTTCGGTCGCTTCGGCGTCATCGTCCCGGTGCTGGCCATGGCCGGATCGCTCGCCGCCAAGAAGCGCATCGCCGTCGGCGCCGGTACCCTGCCCACGCACGGCCCGCTGTTCGTCACGCTGCTGATCGGCGTCGTGCTGCTGGTCGGCCTCTTGAACTATGTTCCGGCTCTGGCTCTGGGTCCGGTCATCGAGCACTTGCTGCTATTCGCTGCTCACTGAGCCTCTGGAGATAAATATGACTCGCAAGACATTTACCCTGTTTGACCCGGCCTTGGCCATACCCGCCATTGCTGACGCCTTCAGGAAACTGAGCCCGACCCTGCAATGGCGCAATCCGGTGATGTTCGTCGTCTATGTCGGCAGCATCCTGACGACCATTCTCTGGGTTCAGGCCCTGGGCGGTCAGGGCGAAGCCCCTGCCGGATTCATTCTCGCGGTTGCCCTGTGGCTGTGGTTCACCGTCCTCTTCGCCAATTTTGCCGAAGCGCTGGCCGAAGGGCGAAGCAAAGCGCAGGCCGCTTCCCTGCGTGGCCTCAAGCAGGAAGCCTGGGCCAAGAAGCTGCTGGAGCCCCGTTTCGGCGCCCAATGGAAAATGTTCCAGGCCAACGATCTGCGCAAAGGCGACGTGATCCTGGTTCAGGCAAACGAGATGATTCCAGCCGATGGTGATGTCATCGAAGGCGTGGCCTCGGTCGATGAATCCGCCATCACCGGCGAATCGGCCCCGGTCATCCGCGAATCCGGCGGTGATTTCTCGGCCGTCACCGGCGGCACGCGGGTACTGTCCGACTGGATCGTGGTTCGCGTCAGCGTGAACCCCGGTGAAACCTTCGTCGACCGCATGATCGCCATGGTCGAAAACGCCAAGCGCCAGAAAACGCCCAACGAAATCGCCCTGACCATCCTGCTGGTGGCGCTGACGATTGTCTTCCTGGTGGTGACGGTAACGCTGTTGCCTTTCTCGATGTTTGGCGTCGACGTCGCCCAGGCCGGAACACGCGTCACCATCACGGTACTGATCGCCCTCCTCGTCTGCCTCATTCCGACGACGATTGCCGGCTTGCTGTCGGCCATCGGTGTCGCCGGCATGAGCCGCATGATGCAGGCCAACGTCATCGCCACTTCCGGCCGTGCGGTCGAAGCGGCCGGCGACGTCGATGTGTTACTGCTCGACAAGACCGGCACCATCACCCTCGGCAACCGTCAGGCGTCAAGCTTCCTGCCTGCCGACGGCATCGGCGAAGCCGAACTTGCCGATGTCGCCCAGCTCGCCTCGCTCGCCGACGAAACACCCGAAGGCCGCAGTATCGTCGTCCTGGCCAAACAACGCTTCCAGTTACGCGAGCGGGATATTCACGCTCTCGATGCCCACTTCGTGCATTTTTCGGCCAACACCCGCATGAGCGGCGTCGATATGGCCGAGCGCCAGATCCGCAAGGGCGCCGCCGAGGCCATCAAGAAGCATGTCGAAGCCCTCGGCGGCAGCTTTCCCAGGTCGGTGACGGAGAGGGTCGATGAAGTTTCCCGCCGCGGCAGCACGCCGCTGGTGGTGGCTGAATCAAGCAGGGGGAAAGCGCGGGTCCTTGGTGTCATCGAGCTCAAGGATATCGTCAAGGGCGGCATCAAGGAGCGCTTTGCCGAGCTGCGCAAGATGGGCATCAAAACCATCATGGTGACCGGTGACAACCGGATAACGGCGGCCGCCATTGCGGCCGAAGCCGGCGTCGACGACTTCCTGGCGGAAGCGACGCCCGAAGCCAAGCTGGCCCTCATTCGCCAGTACCAGGCCGAGGGTCGACTGGTAGCGATGACCGGCGACGGCACCAACGACGCCCCGGCGCTGGCCCAGGCCGATGTGGCGGTAGCCATGAACAGCGGCACCCAGGCAGCCAAGGAAGCCGGCAACATGGTCGATCTGGATTCCAATCCGACCAAGCTCATTGAGGTCGTTGAAACCGGCAAGCAGATGCTGATGACCCGCGGCTCGCTGACCACCTTCAGTATCGCCAACGACATTGCCAAGTACTTTGCCATCATCCCGGCGGCCTTCGTCACTACTTACCCGCAACTTGCCGCGCTCAACGTCATGGGGCTGGCCAGCCCTGCGTCGGCGATCCTCTCGGCGGTGATCTTCAACGCCCTGATCATCGTCTTTCTGATCCCGCTCGCGCTCAAGGGCGTCAAGTATCGCCCCTTGGGAGCAGCAACGCTGTTGCGGCAGAACCTGGCGATTTATGGCCTCGGCGGCGTCATCGTCCCCTTCATCGGCATCAAGGCGATCGACCTGCTGATTGCCGCCACCGGTCTGGCCTGAGTCTGTGAAAAAGTCATTCCACGCTCGTCACCCCGGCGCAAGCCGGGGTCCAGCTCGTTTATCTGATTGTTTTAATGGATATCGGAGGAAGGTACTGGATTCCGGCTTGCGCCGGAATGACGGCTTGGTAGCTGTTTATCCATTAATTAACAAGCTATGACATCACGTTTGTATAGCAATAAAGGAGAACACTAATGAAAACCTTGTTACGCCCCGCACTCAGCCTCTTCGTGTTGCTTAGCATCGTGACCGGCCTTGTCTATCCGCTGCTCGTCACCGGCATCGCCAAACTCGTTTTCCCCGAGGCGGCGGATGGTAGCCTGATCGTCAGCAATGGCCAGGCGGTGGGTTCGCGACTGATCGGGCAGAACTTCACCGATCCCGGGTATTTCTGGGGCCGACCGTCGGCCACCTCACCACAGCCCTACAACGCCTCCGCCTCCAGCGGTTCCAACCTGGGGCCGCTCAATCCGGCGCTGAGCGATGCGGTCAGGGGACGGATCGATGCCCTCAAGGCGGCCGATCCCGACAACACCCGTCCCGCCCGTCACATCCCGGCCGATCTGGTGAACGCTTCGGCCAGCGGCCTCGATCCCCATATCAGCCTGACCGCCGCCGATTACCAGCTCAGGCGCGTTGCCAAAGCACGCCGGCTCGAACCCTCCGCAGTCCAAGCCCTGGTAGACAAACACACCGAAGGTCGCCAATGGTATGTCTTCGGCGAGCCCCGGGTGAACGTCCTCGAGCTCAATATCGAGCTTGATTCGCTGCAGTAACTACAAAATGAAACGAGTAGTTACGGGTGCAATTGTCGGGTTAAGCTGTCAACAGGTAACCCGACTTTATGGGAACGCTTGGGATGACTCGAAGAATTCACGCCAGGTGTGCCGGATACTGCTTGTTAAATAAATGAGGGATGAAGCGTGCTGATCAACTGTGTTGCCTACGAAAACGGCTCACGTCTTTCTGACTTGCCGGTTGAGGAAATAAGTGATTACCTGGCCAAGCCGGATTGCTTTGTCTGGGTGGCGCTGCGCGACGCGACGCCACTGGAACTCGATCAGATGCGCGAGGAATTCGACCTGCACGAACTGGCCGTCGAGGATGCCCGCCATGGTCACCAGCGGCCCAAGATCGAGGAGTATGGCGATTCGCTGTTCGTCGTCATGCACCTGCTGGAGCTGACCAAGGGTGAGTTCAATGTCGGCGAAGTGAATGTTTTCGTAGGCCGCAACTACGTTCTGTCGGTCAGGAATCACAGCCTGCAACATTTTCTCGGGGTGCGCGAACGCTGCGAGCGGGAACCGCAATTGCTAAGGCAGGGCTCGGGTTTCGTCCTCTATGCCCTGATGGATGCAGTAGTTGACCGCTATTTCCCGATCATGGACCGGCTGGAGTCGGAACTGGAAGAGATCGAGGAACAGATTTTCGCCAAAAGTTCCGCGCGCACCAACATCGAGCAACTCTATGATCTGAAGCACAAGATCACGCGGCTCAAGCATGCCGTTGCCCCCCTGATGGAGTCCTCCGGCAGGCTTTTTGGCGGTCGCGGGCCCGCAGTATGCGCCAACAGCCGGGAATACTTCCGCGACGTCCATGACCATCTGGCGCGCATCAACGCTTCGCTCGATACCCTCCGCGACACCATCGGTACCGCGATCCAGGTCAATCTATCGATGGTGACCATCGAAGAAAGCGAAGTGAACAAGCGGCTGGCCGCCTGGGCCGGCATCTTTGCCATAGCCACCGCCTTTGCCGGCATCTGGGGGATGAATTTCAAGGCCATGCCCGAACTGCAATGGGAGTACGGTTACCCCATGGCGCTGGTGGTCATCAGTGTGGTCTGTGTCGCTCTTTACCTTCGTTTCAAACGCGCTGGCTGGCTGTAAGGATAAATCAACCATGCCAATCCAGCGCCCCGATCCCGACCAGTTGCTTGATCGTCTGCAAGCTGCAGCGGTCAGGGCCAGGCGCGGCAAGCTGAAAATTTTCTTCGGCGCCACGGCCGGTGTCGGCAAAACCTACGCCATGCTCGGTGCCGCCCGGCAGCAACTCCTGCATGGCGTTGACATGGTCATCGGCGTGGTGGAAACGCACGGTCGCATGGAAACCGAAGTCATGGCCGACGGCATGGAGCGGCTTCCGTTACGGGAAATTCCCTATCGCGAAAACCGCCTGAGGGAGTTCGACCTGGACGGTGCGCTGGCGCGCAAGCCGGCTCTCATCCTGATGGACGAACTGGCTCATTCCAACGTGCCCGGTTCGCGCCACCCGAAACGCTGGCAGGACGTTGAAGAATTGCTGGCCGCCGGCATCGATGTCTATTCGACTGTCAATGTCCAGCACCTGGAAACCCTCAACGACGTGATCAGCGGCATTACCGGCATCCGGGTCTGGGAGACGGTGCCGGACAAGGTTTTCGATACCGCCGATGAAGTAGTGCTGGTGGACCTGCCGCCCGACGAACTCTTGCAACGCCTGAAGGAAGGCAAGGTCTATCTGCCCAGGCAGGTGGAACGGGCAATCAACAACTTTTTCCGCAAGGGCAACCTGATCGCCCTGCGCGAACTGGCATTGCGCCGGACCGCCGACCGGGTTGACGACGACATGCTGCAATACCGGCGCGACCAGTTCGTTGCCCCGGTCTGGCGGACGCGAGATTCCCTGCTGGCCTGCATCGGCCCCGGTGAAGGCCTGGAAAAAATCGTGCGCACCGCCGCCCGCCTGGCCAGCCAACTGGAAGTGCCGTGGCACGCCATCTACGTCGAAACACCGGCGCTGCAACGCCTGCCGGAAGCCAAACGCCATCGTATCTTGCGCAACCTCAAGCTGGCCGGGGATCTGGGTGCGGTGACCGCAACCTTGTCCGGCGCCGACGTCGATGAGGTGACGGTTCAATATGCGCGCGATCACAACCTTTCCAAAATCATCGTCGGACGCGATCACCCCCGCCCCTGGCGTTTCTGGTTCCGCTCCTTTGCCGACCGGGTCGGCAAGCGCGCTCCCGATCTCGATGTGATCCAGGTCGCTCGCACCGAAGGGGAACGGGAGCAAACACGCCCGGATCGACACGACGTCGTCGACCATGTCTTCAAGCAATGGCCGGACTACGCCATGGCGGCTATAGGCTGCGGCCTCGCGGGACTCCTTGCGGAAGTCATGTTCCCGATTTTCGATCTTCCCAACATCGTCATGATCTTTCTGCTCGCCGTGGTACTGGTCAGCTTGCGCTATGGCCGGGGGCCGGGAGTTCTGGCGTCTTTCCTTTCGGTGGCCATTTTCGATTTCTTCTTCGTTAATCCCCGCTTGTCCTTTGCGGTTAGCGATGTGCAGTACCTGATGACCTTCGCCGTCATGCTGGTGGTCGGCCTGATTACCGGCCAACTCACCGCCGGCGCAAAATACCAGGCCAGAGTCGCTACGCGACGCGAAAAGCGGGTGCGTTCGCTCTATGAAATGTCCCGCGATCTGTCCGCTGCGCTGATGCCCGAGCAGATCGCCGAAATCGGAGAACGATTCATCGCGGCCGAACTGGGCGCCAGGGCCGGTTTTCTACTGATCGATGACAAAGACAAGCTACAAGCGGCACTGCCTTCGGCCAAGGGCTTGCCCGCCGTCGACCTGGGCATTGCCCAGTGGGCCTTCGATCATGGGGAAGCTGCCGGTCAAGGCACCGACACCCTGGCCGCCAGCCCCATCCTTTATCTGCCGCTGAAGGCGCCCATGCGCCTGCGCGGCGTGCTGGCACTCGAAATGCGCAACTCGGATCGTCTGCTTATACCGGAACAGCGGCGGCTGCTCGACACCTTTGCTTCGCTCATCGCCATTGCCATCGAGCGCGTTCATTATGTTGAAGTCGCGCAGAACACGACGGTGCAGATCGAGTCCGAGCGCCTGCGCAACTCGGTGCTGTCGGCCATATCGCATGACCTGCGCACACCGCTGGCGGGGCTGATCGGCCTGGCGGATACCTTGCTATTGACGAAACCGCCGCCTACGGGTCAGCAGCAGGAAGTGATCGAGTCGATGCGCAATTCAGCGATGCGGATGAATGCCCTGGTCAATAATCTACTCGATATGGCGCGCCTGGAGTCGGGCAACGTTCAACTGAATCGACAGTGGCAACCGCTGGAGGAGGTGGTCGGCAGCTCACTCGGGGCCTGCGCAGCGCTGCTTGCGGGGCGGCCGCTCAAGGTTAACCTGGCGCCAGACCTGCCCTTGCTGCACCTGGATGCCGTAATGATCGAGCGCGTTCTGGTCAATCTTCTGGAAAACGCAAGCAAATACACCCCGCCACAAAGCCCGATCGAGATCGACGCGCGCATTGAGCACGATGGCGTTGTGCTCACCGTCAATGACCACGGACCGGGTTTGCCGAGCAAACGGGAAGAGGCTATTTTTGAAAAATTCGAACGTGGAAAGAAGGAAAGCGCGGCCCCCGGTGTGGGCTTGGGACTGACCATTTGTCGCGCCATCATGCAGGCCCATGGCGGGTCGATTCGCGGCGAGACA
The DNA here is from genome assembly GCA_016709335.1 of Candidatus Propionivibrio dominans. Taxonomy (GTDB): domain Bacteria; phylum Pseudomonadota; class Gammaproteobacteria; order Burkholderiales; family Rhodocyclaceae; genus Propionivibrio; species Propionivibrio dominans. The sequence continues at coordinate 68,308 of JADJNC010000060.1, forward strand.
CGAGCAACTGGCGGGGCGAGTTTCATCCTGACTCTTCCGCGAGGCTTACCGCCCAGTGATGATGGCGGCACGCCGGACGAGGGGTCTGCGTTTGCCGGGATGGATGCGATGGATGAGGAATCGGCAACTGAGAGGCCACAGAAATGAGTGAAATCAGGGCCAGGGTGTTGATCGTCGAGGACGATGCCAACATCCGGCGCTTTGTACGCATGGCGCTGGAAAGCGAGGGGCACGAGGCGTTCGAGGCCGACAGCATCAAGCGCGGGCTGATCGAAGCTGGAACGCGACGTCCGGAACTCATCGTCGTCGATCTCGGCCTGCCCGATGGCGACGGGGTCGATTTCATCCGCGACCTGCGTGGCTGGTCGGCCGCTCCGGTCATTGTTCTATCGGCTCGTAGCAGCGAAGCCGACAAGATCGCCGCACTCGATGCCGGTGCCGATGACTACCTGGTCAAGCCCTTTGGCGCCGGCGAACTGATGGCCCGGGTTCGCGCCCAATTGAGACGCCAGACGCAACAAGGCATCGCAGGCGAACCACTGATCCGCTTTGGCGATGTGTGCATCGACTTGACCCGTCGCGTCGTCGAGCGCAACGGGCACCCCCTGCACCTGACGCCAATCGAGTACCGCTTATTGACTTACCTGGCGGCGCAACCCGACCGGGTGGTAACGCATCGGCAGTTGCTGAAAGTGGTCTGGGGGCCAGGGCATGGCGAAGACAGCCATTACGTGCGGGTGCATATGGCCAACCTGCGCAAAAAGATCGAGGCCGAGGCATCGATGCCCAGACACCTCATTACCGAGGCCGGTATCGGGTATCGGTTCGTTCTTGGAGAATAGGTGAAAAAACGAAGCTTATGGATCGGTGTACTACCACAAGACCTCTACACCAAAACCTTGGAACACCGGGTCGCAAGTCACCAGCGTAGCCGCCTCGATTCCGCTCTGGGCAGCGAGCATACGGTCTAAAGTGTCCCGGTGTTCCGATGGATAACTCCCCGCCTTGATGGCGTGCAATTAACCTACGGGCAGATGCTCAAACCCGTCAGCAGCAACCAGCTCGTTGAAGCGAAACAAGGCTTCTGCGGCCTGCACGAGTTTTCCCAGACGATGTTTTGTCGCCAGTTCGCAGGCGCTCGCCGCACTCACCAGAATCCGGTTGCGTTCGTCGGCGATCGCTTCGCGCGCCTTCCCGGAAAGTTCCGGCGCGTCGGTAAACCACCAGAGCAGGGCATGGGTGTCGAGCAGCAGTTTCACTTCCCCTCCCACGCCGCAAGATCGACGTCCGGCAAAGGCTCAAAGAAAGCTGCATCGACTCGACAGGCCAGCCGACCCGGCTGACGCTTGCCCAAAGGCGCCGCCAGCGGCATCATCCGCGCATAGGGAACGCCGGCCTTGGCCAGGATGATTTCCTGACCGGCATGCGCCTGCTCAAGCAACTTGGAAAAATGTGTTTTTGCCTCATGAACATTGACAGTAAGCATCCTGATCACCTTGGTTAAGTCACCGGACTATGTCTAGCACATCAAATGTACCGACAGATCATCACATCGCGTCGGTCAGATCCTGCCCGTCAGAGATATGCAACTGCACCGGAGGCTGGAAGGCAAGCGAGCACGCATGTTCGTGACCGATCAGGTAGTTGGGCAGCGGCACGACGTCCACTTCGGTCACTCCGGCGTCAATCATCCCCAGACGCACGGCCGCCTCACGCGACAGGTCGATCACCCGACTCCGATGCCCCATCCGGTCGTTGATCCTGACCACCACGCAACGGGCGGACGAGACACGGCGAACCGCCACCAGCGTTCCCATGGGAAAGCGATTGCTAGCCGCCGAAATGACGTCGTGATTATAGCGCTCGCCGGAAGCGGTTTTCCGGCCATGGAACGCTTTGCTGTAGAAGCTGGCTTTGCCGGATACGATTTGCGGCTTCTTCGGCAAAGGGCTGGGGGTGCCGAGCGAAGGAAAGGACTCGGCGAGGGCGAGTCCGCAAATCAGCAGAGAGAGCAACGCCAGAGCAAATCTCACAGCCGGTGGCTCCTCAAGGCGGCCACCGGTGAGGGATGTCGTGCACGCGGCACGGAGCGGAAAGCCTCAAGAACAAGGGGTTAACCAGAAGCCGGGCGGCCGGGTGATGCCCTGCCGACCCGAGCGCCGAAAGCTCGAGGCCAGAGACGGTCTTCAGGCAGGGCAGATCGCCGATGTCAAGGGCGACCAGCGGCAAACTGATTAACGGAACGCTATCAATTCCAGGGATGGATGGAATGACTCGTGCATTCTGGCGCATGGAAAGGGGCCCGTCCGCTGGCAATTGGCAATAATCAAGCATCGAAAGTACAAGCATAGCCTGCCCGCCGTAGCGCACACAAGCCAACCGCCAATGACTTTGCCCCCGGCGCTCCGCCAGCTCACGCTGGGCGGCAAGCATTCGTTCAGATTTACCCGCTGTCCGGATGGATAGCTACCCGCTTTGATGGCGTACAAATAATCAGTCCTGAAGATCCGGCCTCTGCCGCTGTCGTCTGATCCTATGAGGTAAAATCCACCGATGCTTTACTCCCTGATCCGCAAGTTCTTCTTCTCGCTTGACCCCGAAATCGCCCATGGCTTGGGCATGAACGGCGTCGAATTTCTCAGGCGGACCGGAATCGCCTGTTTACTTACCAAACCGCTGCCGGCCAACCCGGTCACGGTCATGGGGCTGAAGTTCCCCAATCCGGTCGGCCTGGCCGCCGGGCTGGACAAGAACGGCGAACACGTCGATGCGCTGGCCACCCTCGGTTTCGGCTTCATCGAGATCGGCACGGTGACGCCGCGCCCGCAACCGGGAAACCCCAGGCCGCGAATGTTCCGCATCCCGGAAAAGCAGGCTCTGATCAATCGCCTGGGCTTCAACAACCACGGTGTCGAACAGTTGCTTGTCAATATCTCAACAGCCCAATTCACCCGACGCGGCGGCATTCTCGGCATCAATATCGGCAAGAATTTCGACACGCCGATCGAGAGGGCGGTCGATGATTACCTGATCTGCCTGGAGCGCGTTTACAAGGCGGCTAGCTATATCACGGTCAATGTGTCCAGCCCGAACACCAAAAATCTGCGCGAACTGCAGAAGGACGACGCGCTTGACGCACTACTCGGCCGCCTGAAGGCCGAGCAGACCCGGCTGGCCGACATGTACAGCAAGTACGTCCCGCTGGCCCTGAAAATCGCCCCCGACCTTGAAGACGCGCAGATCCAGTCAATTGCCGATCTGCTTCGCCAGCATCGCATGGACGGCGTGATCGCCACCAACACCACCCTTTCGCGCGACGGAGTGCAGGGCCTGCCAAACGCCGAGGAAGCCGGCGGGCTTTCGGGTGCGCCGGTTTTCGAACGTTCGACGGCGGTGTTGAGAAAGCTTTCCTACGCGCTGGCCGGCGAGCTGCCGATCATTGGCGTCGGCGGCATCATGAGCGGCGCCGATGCGCTCGCCAAAATGGAAGCCGGCGCCAGCCTGGTGCAGATTTATTCAGGATTCATCTATCGCGGCCCCGGCCTGGTCGCTGAAATCGCCACGGCCCTCGCCAAATCAGGAAACTCGAAGCGTGCGCGCGCGGATGTATAGCGCTACTGTCAGAATGGTTGAACGCCCCCCGCCAAAAGGGGATAATTCCGAGGCTTTTCCGCCTTTTTAGCCCTTGCCTCAGGCCTTGCACACGAACCATGACCCATTATTTGTTCATCATCATCGGCGCTGTGCTGGTCAATAACGTCGTTCTGGTGAAGATTCTCGGCCTGTGCCCGTTCATGGGCGTTTCCAAAAAACTGGAAACGGCTTTTGGCATGGGTGCGGCGACCACCTTTGTGCTCACCGTGGCCACCGGCGCCAGTTATGTCATTGACCACCTGCTGCTCGCCCCCTTCGGGCTGGAATACCTGCGTACCCTCTCGTTCATCGTCACCATCGCCGCCATTGTCCAGTTGACCGAGATGGTGATCCAGAAAACCAGCCCGCTGCTGCATCAGGTGCTGGGCATCTATCTGCCGCTGATCACCACCAACTGCGCGGTGCTCGGCGTGCCCCTGCTCAACGTCGCCAACAAATACAACTTCGTCGAATCGCTGATCTTTGGCGCTGCCAGCGCCATCGGCTTCTCGCTGGTGCTGGTGCTCTTTGCCGGAATTCGCGAACGCGTCGAAGGCGCCGACGTTCCGGTTTATTTCCGGGGAGTAGCCATCGCCATGGTCACCGCCGGATTGATGAGCCTCGCCTTCATGGGCTTTACCGGCCTGGATAAATACCAGTAATGCTCACCGCCATCCTCATCATGGCCCTTGGCGCCCTCGTGCTTGGCGCTGCGCTGGGCTTCGCCTCGATCAAATTCAAGGTCGAAGGCAACCCGCTGGTCGAAAAAATCGAGGCCATCCTGCCGCAAACGCAATGCGGCCAGTGCGGCTACCCCGGCTGCAAGCCTTACGCCGAAGCCATTGCCGATGGCGAGGCCGAAATCAATCTGTGCCCGCCCGGCGGCATGGAAGGCGTGCGCAAGCTGGCCGACCTGCTCGGGCGCGACGTCAAACCGCTCGACGCGGAAGAAAAACCGAAACAGGTCGCCATCATCGACGAGCAGACCTGTATCGGCTGCACGCTCTGCATCCAGGCCTGTCCGGTGGACGCCATCGTCGGTGCCGCCAAGCAGATGCACACCATCGTCGAATCCTTGTGTACCGGTTGCGAACTGTGCATCAAACCCTGCCCGGTGGAATGCATTCGCATGGAAACCATCAGCGAGAACATCGACAACTGGAAATGGAAGTATCCCGTTGTTGAACTGAAACGAGTCGCATGAAGCACGAAAAATTCCACGGCGAAGCGGGCCCGAAGAAAATCCCCTTGTGGGACGCAAAGGAGCAAAGGGAACGCAAAGACAATCGTTTCCAGTCGCCCTTTGCCAGTCCTTGCCTCTTTGCGCCATTGCGCTAGGTGTCAAACGTGCTCCAACTTTTCAAATTCAAGGGCGGTGTCAAACCCGACCCAAAAAAGACACCCTCGGTGCAGATGCCGATCGGCATAGCACCATTGCCCCCGCTGTTGATCGTTCCGCTGCATCAGAGCATCGGCGGCAAACCGAATCCTCTGGTTGAAGCCGGCGACCGAGTTCTTAAAGGCCAGTTGATTGGCGGTGCCGACCAATGGCTATCTTCGGCGGTACACGCCCCGACCTCCGGCACCGTGCTGGCTGTAGAGGAACGCCTTGCCGCGCACCCTTCCGGCCTGCCAACGCTCTCGGTGGTGATCGAGCCGGACGGTCGCGACGCGTGGATCGAACGGACGCCGCTCGATTACACGGCGCTCGAACCCGAGCGCGTGCGTGAAATCCTTCGCGATTCCGGTGTGGTCGGCCTCGGCGGCGCGGTATTCCCCAGCCATGCCAAACTCGCCGCCGCAAAGTCGGTGCCGATGGACGAATTGATCATCAACGGTGGTGAGTGCGAGCCCTTCATGACCTGCGACGATATCCTGATGCGCGAGCGCGCCGAGGGCATCGTTCTCGGCTCGGGAATCTTCCGCGACCTGCTAAAAGCCAGGCGGGTATTGGTCGGCATCGAGGACAACAAGCCGGAAGCCGTTGCCGCCATGAAAGCCGCCGTAGAAAAGCTCGGCGAAAACTTCGAGGTCATTGCCGTACCTACACGCTACCCGGCGGGTGGCGCCAAGCAGTTGATCCGCGTTCTGACCGGCAAGGAAGTCCCGGCCAGCAAGCGTTCGCCCGAAATGGGTGTGCAGTGCTTCAACGTGGCGACGGCCTACACCGCCTGGCGTGCCATCGTTCACGGCGAACCGGTGCTTTCGCGCATCGTCACGCTGACTGGCAACGTCGAACAGCCGCGCAACTGGGAAGTACTGCTCGGCACCCCGCTCAAGGACTTCGTCGCGCTCGGCAAGCCAAAGTCCGATACCGACCGCTACCTGATGGGCGGCCCGATGATGGGCTTTGAACTACCCAGTCTCGAAGCGCCGCTGGTCAAGGCCACCAACTGCATCATCGCCGGATCGCCGTCACTGTTTCCTCCGCCTGCGCCGGAAATGCCTTGCATCCGCTGCGGCGCCTGCGCCGATGTCTGCCCGCACGAGTTGCAGCCCTTCGAGATGTACTGGTTTGCGCGCGCCAGAAACTTCGGCAAGACGCAGGAATACAACATCTTCGACTGCATTGAATGCGGTTGTTGCAGTTATGTCTGCCCCTCGCACATCCCGCTGGTGCAGTATTTCCGCTTTGCCAAGAGCGAGATCTGGTCGCGCGAGCGGGAAAAGAACATGGCCGATGCCGCCAAGGCGCGCTTTGAACTGCGCAACGAGCGTGACGAGCGCGAGAAGGCCGAAAAAGCCGAGCGCCTGGCCAGGGCCGCCGCAGCCAAGGCGGCCGTGAAGAAAGCCCCGCCCGAGTCCGGCAGTGAAGCGCTGTCAGGCGATACATCGGTGGCTGTTGCCGCCGCTGCCCCGCTTGATGCCGATGCCGCCAAGAAAGCCGCCATCGCCGCGGCCATGGAACGTGCCCGCCAGCAACGTGAAAGCGTGCAGCCGAAGAACACCGAGGGGCTGACGGTCGCTCAGCGCAAGGAAATCGCCGAGATCGAAGCGCGCCGGGCGCCCCTGCAGGCCGAAGAATAAACTCATGAACTTCACCACCCCACCCTATCTGACGCAGAACGTCAGCGTCCAGCGCGTCATGCTGCAGGTGCTGGCTGCGCTGTTGCCGGGGATCGCTATCTACGTCTGGCTGATCGGACCGATCATTCTGGTACAGATCGCCATCGCCACCGCGGCTTCGCTGCTCGCCGAAGCCTTCATGCTGAGCTTGCTCAAGAAGCCGCTGGGCCTCTTTCTTGGCGACGGTAGCGCCACCGTCACCGCCTGGCTGATCGCGCTGGCCTTCCCGCCACTCGCTCCGTGGTGGTTGATCGTCGTCGGCGCGCTGTTCGCCATTGTCGTCGCCAAACACCTCTACGGCGGACTCGGCCAGAACCCGTTCAACCCGGCCATGATCGCCTTCGCCGTGTGCATCGTTTCCTTTCCTGCGCTGATGTCGCAGTGGCCTGCGCTCGATCGGCAAGCCGGCTTTTCCGAACAACTGGCGCTGGTCCTCGGCACGGCGCCCCGCCTCGATACAATGAGCGGCGCTACCCCGCTCGACGCGCTGAAAACTGCGCTCAAGCTGGGCGAAGGGAATACCACGGTGGCGACCATTCTGGCCGACGCACACAACTTCGGCTATTTTGCCGGCAAGGGTTGGGAATGGGTCGCCGTCGCCTATCTGCTCGGTGGACTGTGGCTCTGGCAGCGGCGGATCATCACCTGGCACGCCCCCTTCGCCTTCCTCGCCGGTATCGTGCTCTTCTCCGGTGCACTCTGGCTGTGGGACCCGGCGCAGTTCGCCAACCCGGTCTTCCACCTCTTCTCGGGCGGCTCCATGCTCGGCGCCTTCTTCATCGTGACCGACCCGGTTTCCGGCTCTACGACACCCAGAGGCAAGCTGATCTTCGGATTCTCGGCCGCTGCCCTGGCCTATCTGATCCGTGTCTTTGGCGGCTACCCCGACGGTGTGGCTTTCGCCGTATTGCTGATGAACATTTGCGTACCCCTGATCGATCTGTATACGCAACCCCCCATCTTTGGCATGAAAAGCAAGCCATGAGGAACCCGGCAAAACCGCCCACCGCAACAGGAATGGCTGTGCGCACGGCGATCATCCTGTTCATCTTCGTCGCCATTTTTACCGGCCTGCTGTCCGCGGCCTATTTATGGACGCGCCCGACGATCGAGGCGGCGGCGGCTGAAGAAAAAATGAAGCTGATCGACGAAGTTCTGCCACGCAAGTACTATGACAACGAGCTGCTGAAGGACACGCTACAGATCGCTCCGACTGCCGCGCTCGGGCTGGACGAAGTGTCGACGGCCTATCGTGCGCGCAAGGACGGCAAACCCAGTGCGCTGGTACTTGAGGCAATCGCCCCCGACGGTTATGCCGGAAAGATCCGCCTGCTCATCGCTTTTGGTTCCGAAGGTGAATTGCTCGGCGTGCGCGTAACGCAACACAAGGAGACGCCGGGACTGGGGGACTACATCGATCCGAAAAAAGACAAGAACAAGGAGCACCCGTGGATCACGCAGTTTGACGGACTGACGCCAATGTCCATCGACGAGCGCGCATGGAAGGTGAAGAAGGACGGCGGGCGCTTCGACTCGATGGTCGGCGCCACCGTGACGCCGCGCGCCGTGATCAAGGCGGTACGCAAGGCAGCCTTGTATGTCGCCGAGAACCGCGAGCGGTTTTTCGGATCAGAGGACAGAGGACAGAGGACAGAAGACAGTAGACTGAGGTCAGAGAATTAATATTAGGAATACATGATGACCCGTGACGAATTCCGCGAGATTGCCGCCAATGGCGTGTGGGCCAAGAACACCAGCCTGATTCAGATTCTCGGCCTGTGCCCGCTGCTGGCGGTCACCACCAACCTGGTCAATGGCGTGATGCTGTCGCTGGCCACGATCATCGTCATGGCCATCTCGGGGCTGGCTGTTTCCAGCCTGCGCTTCCTGATCCCGCATGAGATCCGCATCCCGGTATTCATCCTGATCGTCGCTGCGCTGGTCACCGTGGTCGACCTGCTGTTCAACGCCTGGCTGCACGAGCTGTATCTGGTACTCGGCATCTTCATCCCGCTGATCGTCACCAACTGCATCGTGCTGGCGCGCGTCGAGGCCTTTGCCAACAAGAGCCCGCCGCTGCAAGCCATGTTCGACGGCATTTTCATGGGCGTCGGCATGCTGTGGACACTGGCCCTGCTCGGTGGTTTGCGCGAACTGATCGGCGGCGGCACGCTGTTCTCGGGAATCGACATGGTCTTCCCCGGACTGCAAGCCCTGCAACTGCTGCCGAAGGACTACCCCGGTCTGCTGCTCGCCATACTTCCGCCTGGCGCCTTTATCCTGCTTGGTTGCCTGATTGCCTGGAAAAACTGGATCGAGGCGCGCGCCGCCGCACGCCAGCAACGCCGCTCACCGCAGCCGGCCACTGCGGCTGGCGCCTAGGAAATCGCGAGCGCTATGAATCCGGCCAGGCGCGCCGAAATCTTCAGGCGTCTGCGCGCGGCCAATCCTGAACCGAGAACCGAGCTTGAATACGCGACGACTTTCCAGTTGCTGGTCGCCGTCATCCTCTCGGCGCAAGCCACCGACAAGAGCGTCAACCTGGCAACGCCCCGGCTGTTTGCCGATGCACCGACGCCGCAGGCCATGTTCGCGCTCGGTGAAGCCGGGCTGGCCGACTACATCAGTCGCATCGGCCTCTACCCGACCAAGGCGAAGAACGTGATCGCTACCTGCCGCCAGCTCATCGAACGTCATGGCGGCGAGGTACCGCACAACAGGGAAGACCTCGAAGCGCTGCCCGGCGTCGGGCGCAAGACCGCCAACGTGGTGCTCAACACGGCATTCGGCGAACCGGCCATCGCCGTCGACACGCATATTTTCCGCGTTGCCAACCGGACAAGGATCGCAGTCGGCAAAACACCGCTTGCAGTCGAACTCAAGCTGTTAAAATCGGTGCCGGAAGAATTCAAGCGGGACGCCCATCACTGGCTGATCCTGCACGGACGCTATGTCTGCAAGGCGCGCCAGCCGCAATGCGGGCACTGCACCATTGCCGATCTGTGTGAGTACAAGGAAAAATCATCACCACCAAGACACCAAGAACACCAGGTTTCACCAAGAAATTCATGAAGAAAAGACTTGGTGTTCCTTGGTGTTCTTGGTGTCTTGGTGGTAAAGCACTTGAAGTTAACTTGCCACGGCTCAACCAATGACCGTCGCCACCGCCCTCGTAACCGGCAACGACCCGCTGCCCCATCTCGCTGAACAGGCTATTCATCAGGCGCTGGCCAGGGCCGGGCTGACACATGCCAATGGCGTGCTGCTTTTCCTGACCCCGGAGTTCGCCCGTCACGCCCAGCAGACCGTCACGGCCGTTGCCCGCGCGGCGCAGTGCACCCAGATCGCCGGTGGCATTGCCTCGGGCGTTTTGACCGAATCCGGCTGGGCCCTTGATCGCCCTGCGGTAGCTGTCATGGTTTTGGGCCGTGGTCTTTCGCTTGGTCACCCGGAGGCTGGCAAGCAGCCACTACTGAGCTATGCCGGCGGCTCCTTTCCGCCGGACTGGAGCGATTCCGGAACGCGCTTTGGTGGAGTTTTCAGCGGCAGTTTTGCCGCCAGTGCAGGTATCGCCGAAGCACCTGTCTGGCAGCAGAGCCGCCTCAGCGAGCCGCCGCGCTGTAGCGTGCAACTATTGGGTGCCGATGTAGATATCGGCGTCTCCAGTGGCTTGCAACTGCTCGGCGAACCCCAGCCGGTGAACAGCAGCAAGGGCTACGATCTTGAAAAGATCGGCGGTCATGCCGCTTTAAAGAGTCTGAGCCGGCTGCTGCCGCCCGACCTGCGTCAGCATTTAGCACAGCACCTGCATCAGCTTGGCGCCGTGCTCATCGATGATGCGAACAACGCCACAAAAGCGCTGGCCGAAGGCCGCTACCGGCCGATCGCCATCATCGCTGCCAACGCCGACAATTCGCTGACGCTGGCCGAACGCGTCGCGCCGCGACAGTACCTGGCCTGGGCCATCCGGCAACCGATCGCGGCTGAAGCCGACATGCGGCAAATGCTTGAGCGTCTGGTCGAAAAGAGCGAACAAACGGAAATCACCACTCCTCCGGCCTGTGCCCTGATGTTTTCGTGCATTGGCCGTGGCCCCTATTTTTACGGCGGGGAAGACCGCGACCTCGACCTCCTGCGCGAACGTTTCCCCAGGCTGCCCATACTCGGCACCTACGGTACCGGCCAGATTGCACCGACTACCCGCGTAGCGCATTACTTCAACCGCCAGTTGCAGAACGCCGTTGTCACCGCACTGGTCACCAAGCACGAGCAGAAAGCCCATGTTCAATCCCTCACGTGAGCAGGTTCGCGTTTTTTTCTGCGAATCCTGGCGCAAACACCGCGAACGCCTGGTTCTCGAAGGCGCCGAAGCGACGGCTGCCGACCTGATCGAACAGCACCCGGAATACCACGCCCTGCTGGAAAACCCGCAAGCCGCTGTTGCGCAGGAGTTCACACCCGAAAGCGGGCAGATGAACCCCTTTCTTCATCTCTCCCTGCACCTGGCCATCGCCGATCAGATCAGCATCGACCAGCCGCCGGGAATTCGTGCCGCCTACCACAAACTGCGCACCCGTCTTGACGTGCACCAGGCTGAACATGCCATCCTGGAGTGTCTCGGCGAAACGCTCTGGCGTGCCCAGCGCGAGGGCGGTACGCTTGACGCCGATCAGTATCTGGAATGCGTAAGGCGCGCCACGGGGAGCTGAGCAACTCCTGGATCCAAGCCCTGCTTGCCGCACTCTGACTCACAGCTTAAATTTGTTCTATCAGTCCCCAGTCATTCCGGCGAAAGCCGGAATCCAGATTCGTTTATCTGATCAAGATGTTAAAAGAACAGTTTGATAAACGAACTGGATTCCGGGTCAAGCCCGGAATGACGGTATTTCAATGAGTTAGCGCTAGAACAAATTTACCGTGCCGACTTACTTAAGTTCTGTAGCCAGAACCGCGCACTCGATGCATACTGCCGATCGGAACCTTGGCGGAAAGGAATTGTGATGAAAACCAATCAAAGGCGCGCTGTTCTCAAGCAACTGGCCGCCAGCGCTGTGCTCGGCAGCGTCGGCATCAGCGGTCTGCTGCGCGAGGCCCTGGCGAACGGGTCGAAACCTGTCACTCCCGGCATGTACAAGGTCAAGGGCATGGTTACCATCAACGGCAAATCGGCGGTGCCCGGCATGGCCATTGGCTCAGGGGACAGCATCGTCACCGGCGCCAACAGCGAGGCGATTTACGTTATCGGGCAGGATGCCTTCCTGCAACGGGCCAGCAGTACGGTGAGCTTTTCCGGTGCCAGCGCAGACGTCATGCGGGTGCTGAGCGGCAAGATACTTTCGGTATTCGGCAAGGGCTCCAAGAAGCTGGAGACGGCGACGGCGACGATAGGCATTCGCGGTACGGGCTGCTACATCGAATCGGAAGCCCGGCGGGTGTACTTCTGCCTGTGCTACGGTGTCGCGGAACTGATTCCGACAGCCAATACGAATCATGTCGAGAAAATCGAAACCAGGTATCACGATCATCCGCTTTACATCCACGACTCGTCGATGTCGATGATCGTCGATGCCCCGGTAATCAACCACAGCGACCTGGAACTTAAATTGCTTGAAAGCCTGGTCGGTCGCTGGCCGCCGTTCAGCCAGGGCACCTATTGATATTAGATGCGCTCGGAAGGTGGCGCGACCTTGAACACTTCGGCCAGCGTTGTCATTCCCGCCGCAATTTTCATCGCGCCGGAGATGCGCAGGGGTTTCATTCCTTCACGGTAGGCCAGATCGCGGATCTTGGAGACATCGGCGTTATCGCTGATCGCCTGTTTCATGTCCGGTGACAGCATGAGGATTTCATAGACGCCGACGCGACCGCGATAGCCGGTCATGCGGCATTCAAGACAGCCCACCGGATGATGAAAGTTGGCTGGACGATTGGCCTTCCACGGGGCGACCAGACGGTCCCACATCGACTCATCCTCGGCGCTGGCCGGACTCGATTTCTTGCAACTCGGGCACAGCACGCGCACCAGTCGCTGGGCCATGACACCAAGTACCGTGGCGCTGATCAGATAGGATGGAACACCCAGATCGAGCATGCGCGTTACCGCCGACGGGGAATCGTTGGTATGCAGCGTGGACAGCACCAGGTGACCGGTCAATGCCGCCTGGATGGTCACTTCGGCAGTTTCCAGATCGCGGATTTCGCCGACCATGATGATGTCCGGGTCCTGTCGCATCAGCGCCCGCACGCCCTGGGCGAAATCCAGCTCGATGGCGTTCTGTACCTGCATCTGATTGAACGCCGGCTCGACCATTTCGATCGGATCCTCGATGGTGCACACGTTGACTGCCGGCGTGGCCAACTGCTTGAGCGTCGAGTAGAGCGTTGTCGTTTTTCCCGATCCGGTCGGGCCGGTGACCAGAATAATGCCGTTGGGGCTTTCCGACATCAACTTCCAGCGTACCTGATCCTCCTCGGAAAAACCGAGATCGGTAAAGTTGCGGACCAGCACTTCGGGGTCAAAAATCCGCATCACCATTTTTTCGCCAAACGCCGTCGGCAGGGTCGACAGACGCAACTCGGCCTCCTGCCCGTCGGCTGTTCGCGTCTTGATTCGCCCATCCTGCGGACGACGCTTTTCAACCAGGTCCATGCGACCCAGAATCTTGATGCGGCTGACCATCGCCGCCATCACACTCATCGGTATCTGATAAACCTGATGCAGCACGCCGTCGATACGGAAGCGTACGATACCAAGTTCGCGCCGCGGTTCGATGTGAATATCGCTGGCTCTCTGCTCGAAGGCATACTGCCAGAGCCAGTCGACGATATTGACGATATGCTGGTCGTTGGCATCGAACTGGCGATTGGTTCGCCCCAGTTCGACCAGTTGCTCGAACGAAGAAAGCCCCGAGCTTTGCCCGCCCTGTTGCGACGCCTTCTTGACCGAACGCGCGAGGTTGTAGAACTCGACCAGGAAGCGTGCCACATCGACCGGGCTGGCGATCACCCGCCGAATTTTCTTTTTGACAATCGGCAGGATCTCTTTTTCCCAGTCGCGCAGAAAGGGCTCGGTTGTCGCAAAGACAACTTCCTGCGCGGTCACTTGCACCGGCAGTATGCCGAAGCGTGTCGCATAGGCGCTCGACATGACATCGGTCACCGCCGTGAAGTCGATCTTCAGCGGATCGATATGGTAATACTCGAGCCCGACCTTGCCCGCCAGCCATTCCCCGAGGTCATCGAGCGTCAGGGCGCGGTTTGGCGGCAGCAGCGATTTCCACTTCTGCTCAGCAACGATGACCAGCGGATGTGCCGTCAGCCGCTTCAGACGAAACTCTGCGATCAGGGCATCCGCTTCGGGTTTGGCGACGATACCGTCAGCCACCAGCAAACCGAGGACTTCCGCCACCGTCAGGCGGTGATCAGGCGTGGTATTCGCCGTCTGCTCAGACATAAGCAAAATTCCAGTGAGGTGATGCGCAGACTATACCCGACAAGCCACCGGGGGCTCAATGTCATTGACACGTTCCAACGAGGAAAAACAAGGATCATGAAGAGTCTTTCCATGCTTCCTCTGCGTTGAAAGCGCATGACTGTGTTTTTTCTGGTGAATCCTTGTCGTGTCTTGGTGTTTTACTTTTTGAGAGACTACAATCCTCAGTTGATGATGTATCGCCCGAGTCACCGGGCAGCATTTTCCAACACTGATGAGGACTACCCGATGAAAAATCTGATTTTTGTTGCTTCACTGACTGCCACGCTGATCGCCTGGCCGGCAATCGCACAACAAGGCCCGGCCGGCGTTCCCGGCGCTTACGGACTTGCTGAATCAGTCGCACCCACCCCACCCGCTCCCCCATCCGCGCAGGGACAACGGGCGAAACGTGGCCCGGTTGATTGCCGCAATGCCAGAGACGTTGATCAGTGCAAGGTGCGCCAGGAAGCCCACAAGAAAATGCTTGAGGCCTGCCAGGACAAGTTTGGCGCGGAGCGCAAACAGTGCATGCACCAGCAAGCACAGGCGTTCGACTGCACCCGGACGCGCAACCCGCAGCAATGTGAAAGTCGCAAGCAGGCCTCTGCGGCGTGCCAGAATCAGAAGGGCTCACAATTCAGGCAATGCGTGCAGCAGAAGATGCCGCCAGCCGATTGCAGCAAGTCGCCCGACCCGGCACGCTGCGAGCAACACCAGAAGGCACGTCTCTTATGCCAGGACAAGGCAGGACCGGAACACCGCCAGTGCCTGCGCGACAATCTGACGGCAAAGAAGTAATCAGCGCCCTGCTGGATGATTCAACCCGGACTCACGCCACAATTCGACCTTGCGCTCAAAAGACAGCGTGAATGCCGGACTGCTCGAAGGCAGGATGCAGGTGTCGTAGCCCTGTTGGCGAAACCAGCGCTCGAACTTGCCGGAAGTCTTGCCGTTGAAACAAACACGCCACAAGCACGGGGTACGGGTTACGAGGCGTGAAAAATCGTTTGGATCGGCTGCCTGAATCGCCGAATCGAGCGCCCCCTGGCGCGTGCAGCAGCGATAGACATCCCAGATACCGATACGATGGTTGAGCAGAACGCGCTGCTTTTCGGCGTAGTCGAGATCCACCAGAGGCTCGCCGAGCAACACGCCAAGCAGGCGCCAGAACTGGTTCTGCCGGTGCGCATAGTACTGACGGGCGGCGAGAGAGGCGGGCGAAGGAAAGCTGCCGAGTATCAGCGTTTCCACACGTGCATCAAGAATGGGCGGCAGGCCGACAAGAAGCCCTGCATCAGGGTTCATCAGAAAAACCCAAACAAATAACCGCTGCAAACGCAGAGAACGCAGAGACGCAGAGGGCGCCGGGAGAAGCAAAATCGGCAAAATTTCGATTTCCTGTCTCTGCTTTATCTGCCCTCTGCATTGAAGGCGTTACAAGCCCTACCGGGCTGACAAGGCCAGCATCAGGTCGTTGATGCGCTTGACGAATCCCGCCGGATCGTCGAGCGTTCCGCCTTCGGCCAGCGTCGCCTGTTCGAGTAGCAGGTTGGCCCAGTCGTCGAAACGCGACTCCTCGTACTTCAGCCGCTGTACCGCCGGGTGCTTCGGGTTGATTTCAAGTATCGGCTTGCTTTCTGGTGCCTTCTGCCCGGCGGCCTTGAGGATGCGCGCCAGATTGCCGCCGAGGTCGTGCTCGTCGGCGACCAGACAGGACGGCGAATCGGTCAGTCGATGCGTCACGCGCACTTCTTTCACCTTGTCGCCGAGCGTCGTCTTGATCTTGTCGAGCAGATCCTTGTACTCGTCGGCGGCCTTGATCGTCTCTTCCTTCTCGGACGCATCTTCCAGCTTGCCCAGATCGAGACCGCCCTTGGCGACCGACTGCAAGGGCTTGCCGTCAAATTCGGTCAGGTTGCCGGTGACCCATTCATCGACGCGATCTGAAAGCAGCAACACTTCGATGCCTTTCTTGCGGAAGATTTCGAGATGCGGGCTGTTCTTCGCCGCCGTAAACGTTTCGGCGGTCACGTAGTAAATCTTCTCCTGGCCTTCTTTCATTCGCGAAACGTAATCGGCCAGCGAGACGACCTCTTCCGCAATATCGAGGTGGGTCGAGGCGAAGCGCAGCAGCTTGGCGATGCGCTCCTTGTTGGTGAAGTCTTCGCCGGTGCCTTCCTTGAGTACGCGACCGAATTCCTTCCAGAACGTCGCGTACTTTTCCTTCTCTGCGGCGTCTTCGGAATCGGCCAGGCCTTCAAGCAGACCGAGCACCTTTTTGACACAGCCGCCACGGATCGTCTCGATGTCGCGCGATTCCTGAAGAATTTCACGGGAAACGTTGAGCGGCAGGTTATTGGAATCGACGATGCCGCGCACGAAGCGCATGTAGACCGGCATCAGTTGCTCGGCGTCGTCCATGATGAAGACGCGGCGCACATAGAGCTTGATGCCATGGCGCGCGCCGCGATCGAGCATGTCGAACGGTGCTTTTGACGGGATGTAGAGTAACTGGGTGAACTCCTGCTTGCCCTCGACCTTGGCATGCACATAGGCCAGCGGGTCTTCGAAATCGTGCGCAACGTGTTTGTAGAACGCCTTGTATTGCTCGTCGGTGATTTCGGATTTCGGGCGCGCCCACAAGGCCGAGGCCTGATTGACGGTTTCGTCTTCCTCGGTGGTGATCTGCTCGCCTTTTTCCTGGTTCCATTCCTCCTTCTTCATCAGGATCGGCAGGGTGATGTGGTCTGAATATTTGCGCACCGTCTGGCGCAGCTTCCAGCCGGAGAGGAATTCGTCCTCGCCTTCGCGCAGATGCAGGGTTACCTCGGTGCCGCGCTCGGCTTTTTCGACCATCTCGACGGTGAACTCGCCCTCGCCGGCGGATTCCCATTTGACGGCCTGACTGGCTTCCAGCCCGGCGCGTCGGGAGATCACGGTGACCTTGTCGGCAACGATGTAGGAGGAATAAAAACCGACGCCGAACTGGCCGATCAGGTGCGCATCCTTGGCCTGATCGCCGGTCAGCGCCGAGAAGAATTCGCGCGTGCCGGACTTGGCGATGGTGCCGAGATGCTCGACCGCTTCGTCACGCGAAAGGCCGATGCCGTTGTCGGCGATGGTCAGTGTGCGTGCCGCCTTGTCAAAGGACAGGCGGATTTTCAGATCCGCATTGTTGCCGGATTCATCGCCATACAGCGCCGAGGTGTTCAGCGCTTCGAAACGCAGCCGGTCGCAGGCATCGGAAGCATTGGAGATGAGTTCGCGCAGAAAAATTTCCTTGTTGCTGTACAGCGAGTGGATCATCAGGTTGAGTAACTGTTTGACTTCGGCCTGAAAGCCGAGCGTTTCCTTGTTGGCGCCCATTGATAACTCCGAAAAAAGTTGGTCTGAACTCAATGTAAACGCAGGTTCAGTGGTGAATAAGCTGCGTGTTCTATCGCAACTGAAAAGCCGAAAGCGCATGCGCACCCGGCGTCGGGGGGGTAGATTGGGGCAAGCCGGTTAATTTCAAGCCCTGCCAGAAGGGTGAGACTGACAAGTCAACGCTCATGGTTCGCTGCTCCGATAGTCGATTTCCAGCACCTCGACCTCCCGCCAGCCGGCCGGACTCTGAAAACGCACCTGATCGCCTTCCCGCGCTTTAAGCAGCGCTCGTGCCAACGGCGACACCCAACTGATTCGTCCGTGCTTGAAGTCGGTCTCGTCCACACCGACAATCTGATACTGCTGTTCAAGGCCGTGCTCATCACGGAGAGTGACTGTCGCACCGAAAAAAACCTGATCGGCATTTTCCTGGCGCGCCGGATCGACGACCTCCGACAGATCGAGCCGCCGGGTAAGAAAACGGATGCGCCGGTCGATCTCGCGCAAGCGCCGCTTGCCGTAAATGTAATCACCGTTCTCGGATCGATCCCCATTGGACGCCGCCCAATGCACCACCTCGACCACATGCGGACGCTCTGTACGTAACAGGTGATCAAGTTCCTCCTTGATCCGCGCATACCCTCCCGGCGTGATGTAGTTGCGTCTTCCCTGTGGAAGCTTCAGCGACTGCTCAAGCGCTTCCTCCTCATCATCATCGCCGTCAGTTTCTCTGGTAAACGCCTTGTTCATGAATAACGCCGGCAAATTCAATAGAAACGGCGCAGGCCGGTCAGCCTGCGCCGTATTGAAAAGCATCGATAAATCAGTAACCGATGTTAAAGGTCTCGACATCAACGCGGATGGTGTCGCGCCCCAGCGCCAGGGCCGTGTAACGAGCGAATTGCGTTGCCCACGCCTTGCCATCGATGAATCGCTGTTCGCCGCCATATCGGGCAATGTTCAGTATCTTGTCGATGATCAGCACCTTGCCCATCGGGTTACTGGGTTCGCAGCGCATCTCGGCGAACTCCTTGTCAAACCAGCGACGAGCTTCCTCCGGCGAACTTTCAGCCAGTTCGGCCTGTGAAAACTTGTATTGGTATTGTTTATCCTTACCAAACGATACGGTCACGTGATAAAGCATTTCCTTCCTCCAACATTTGCCAGAGACTACACTCTCATCCCGTATTCTATTCGCAAAAACTCCCTAATGCCGCATGTCTCAGGTGCACAGACTCAATTTATTGCCCGAGTACGCGTTTGCCCCTCGTGATTCAGGGGTGCCTCACCAACCCTGTTTCTAGATCCGCACGAATTGCCGGACGAGCACAAGCCTGTGCAGCATTTCGCCCGTAACCATGAAGAACATTTTCACTCCCTCGTTGTTTTTTCCCGATGGTACGCCTAACATAGCTGCTGATACGCCCCGACTGGTGCTGGTCACCCTGCTGCCCTGATTGCCAGCCGGTCTCGTGGTGTGTTGTAGACTGTGCTTCCTGGCTATTGTGCCCGGGGGGGTCGTCTTCCCGTTTTTTGCAGCCGATCTGATCAAACCAGGCAGACCCCGGAGCGTTAGCCGAATACCAACCTACGGAAACTTGAATGATGCTGAGCGAAGAAGAAACCGGCAATGCACGCGCCACCTTGAATGAACTTCATGTGGAACACCGCGACCTGAATCTGATCATTGAACACTTGGTGAGCACCCCGTTGCCCGAGCAGGATCAGTTGCTGATCCATCGACTGAAGAAGCGAAAATTGCTGCTCAAGGACAAGATCTACCAGCTTGAGCGATCGCTGGTACCGGACATTCCGGCCTGACCATTGGCCGGCGGCGCAGCAGGCAGGAACCGGGGAAGCGAGTTACCCGGGGGGAGCGATTGTTGATTCTTCGGTCTCTCCCGAGCGTGCCAGAACGATGACCGCACTCAGGATCAGCGCTCCGCCAACAGCCTGCCAGGCACCAATCCCCTCGCTCAGGAAAAGCGCGGCCAGGACAACGGTAACAATCGGTTCCAGCGTCGAAAAGGTGGCCGCATCGGCCGCTCCCAGCCGTCGCATGGCGGCAAAGAATCCGACAATGGCCAGCACCGTTGACAACAGCGCGATACTGCCGACCGCGACCCAGCCGCCGCTTGATGCCGGCCACGATGGCCCGCGCCACAACACCAGCAGCCCGTAAACCAGCCCTCCCGAGAGCATGACCACCGTACCCGAGGCAATGGCGCCCTCGGCTTTCGTCACACGCTCGCCGACCAGAATGTAAATCGAATAGATCAGGGCGGCGCCGATCCCCAGGATGATTCCCGGCAGACTGCCGGCCAGACTCCCGCCAACGGCCAGACCCGTGCCGGCCAGTGCGGCAAGCACAGCGAGCAGACGCCGATGCGACAGGCTCCTGCCCGAGAGCAGCGCGGACAGGAGGGTCACGATTATCGGATAAAGGTAGAGCAGCACCAGTGACCGGAGGGCCGTCCGGCGCTCGCGGGCGTGTAGACCGCAGCGCCGCAAAATAGCAAAGGGCGGACGGCGGGTTGTGGCGTATTGCCCGCGCGGCTTTCCCCCGGCCCCCGGAAAGTCCCGCGCCCCGCCCCCCGAAGGTTTCCCCGACCCGGTTCGCGCCCCCCGTGCGCCGGGGACCCGGCCGGACCCGGGGAGGGAAGCGAGGGACGAGGAGGGCGGTCCGTTGTTCCGGGGCGGCGGGGGCGCCCGCGCGGGACACCCCGCCCCGGGGGAGCGACAGCGGGGCCCCGAAGACAAAACAGCGGCGCCCCCCGCCGGGCGCTCCGCCGCCCCCGAAGGCAGGGGGGCCGCCCGCAAGGAAGAAACGCGCGGCGGCCAAGCGGCGGCCCCCCGGGGACGCCTGGCCGCCCGCCAACCCAAGGAAACAAAAAAAAAAAAAAAGTTTTCAAATGACAGAGGAGATTGAAAAAACAGGGAAAGAAAATTTTTTTTGGAATTTGACAGGAAAACAAAAAAAAAAAAAAAAAACAAAAAAAAAAAAAAAAAAAAAAAAGAACAAGAACAAAAAAACGAATTAAAAAAAAAAAAAATTAAAATCAGCCCAAGCCACCCAAAAAAAAAACAAAAAGCCAAACCAAAGGAAAAAAAAAAAAAGGCCAAGGGGAAGGAAGAAAGGAGGGGGGAAGAAAAGCCGGCCCGCCGACCGCCCCCATCGCCACCAGCAGCCACAGGTTGCGCCCTTGCGGCCAGTGCGAACCTCGCGCGAACATGATGGCCGCCATCAGCGCGCCGGCCAGGGCAAAACGCAGAAACAGCATGCTCGGCAGATCAACGCCGTCGGCATAGGCAAAGCGGGCGAAAATCGGCATCGCACCAAATCCGCCAGCCGACAGAAAAATGCACAGCAAACCGATCAGACGCGGGTGAGTCGATAACAGGATCATTTCAGCGGCGGCTCACTTATTGACGCACTCCCGAACACTGGGCAGAGCCCGCTTTCGGGTCCGTAGTGCTTGCTTCTGCTGCGGCCCGGCCCGGTTCTCCACAGGCGTCAGCGCGCCCGGTACCGGGTGTGGCGTCCCCTCCTCATCGATCTGCGCCGCCAGCGTTTCCCAGGTCAGCAGCCCCTGGCGCCCAAGCGTCAGACGTAGCAGCCAGCCACGTTTTGCCGCCGGCAGTTCAAAACCGTCGAAGACAAAATTTCCGAGACTATAGACGATCAGCTTGCCGCGATAGTATTCCGCTCCCTGCGTCACATGCGGATGGCTGCCAACCACCACGTCGGCACCGGCATCGATCATCGTGCGCGCCAGTTGCCGCTGACGTTGACTCGGCTCCGGCTCGCGCTCCCAGCCCCAGTGCATGAAGGGGATCACCAGATCGGCGCCCGCCGCACGCGCCGCGCGGATGTCGCTGACCACCTGGCTGTCTTCGCTCCAGGCGACCCCTGGATAGTCAGCACCGGCCTCAAACGAGCGCGGCTTGAACTCGTTGTAGCCGAGCACGGCAATACACAAACCCTGGCGCTCGATCCACAGTGGCGCATGAGCGCTGGCCAGATCATGGCCACCGCCAAAATACGCGATGCCGGCCTGCTCGAGATGACTCAGTGTTTGCAGGAAGGCCGCCTTGCCGTAGTCACCCGAATGATTGTTGGCGAGCGACAGGGCATCGAAGCGCCCCTTGAGCAGCGGCACCACGCGAGGATCGGCGCGGAAGGAAAAAATCTTGCTGACGAGCGGCTGGCCCTGCGTGGCGATCGGACACTCCAGATTGCCGATAGTGAAATCGGCATCGCGCAGTTCGGCTGCAAAAGGAGCCAGCGGATCACGCCCGGATTTGATCACCCGCCCCGGACCCTCGTCGAGCATGACATCGCCGACGAAGACCAGGCGCACCGGATAGGCCTGCACAGCAGAAATGGTCATCAGCAGCAATAGGGCGCAAAACGAAATCAGCCCTTGTTTCATCGCGGAGAACTGCTGCCCGATTTATCGGTGGGCGCCGAGGGTGACCATTGGCACCAGTACTGCAATTCACCATCGCGAATCGGCTCATGGACGAAATGCAAACCGCTGAAGCCGTAGGGTGCGGTGTCGCTGGTTGCTGGCGGATAGGGGAAAGTCGCCTGATGAATCAGCACCGGGCCTTCATCACGGTCCCTGTAGGTATATACCTTGACCGAGGCAATATCCGCCGGACTGTTCTGAAACACGACCCGGAAGCGAAAGTATGAACCGACCTCGATTGCTTTTACGGCATAGGGTGATGACACCGGCTTCGCCGCAAGCTGCTGCGTAATACCGCCGTAGGTGTAATGACAGACCACCTGTTCAGCATGTACCACGGTGCTGGCCATCAGGGCCAGAACACAGCCCGGCACATGGCCTGCGTAAGCCAGCAAAGAATGATTCATAGATCGCAAAGTACGCTCGACACTCGGAGCATAAAAGGATGATGACCTCCCCAATCCTCCTAAAACCATCCCTCCACCTTGCCCCTCGACGGCACTCCGCCCGCATGCACAACGACGTCGTCAATCACCACCCCCGGCGTTGACATCACGCCATAGCTCATGATCGACGGCAGATCCTCGATCTTCTCCAAAGTGATCTGTACCTCCTTCTCGCGCGCCACGGCTTCGATCAGCGCCAGCGTGTTCCTGCAATTGGCACAACCGGTGCCGAGGATCTTGACGTTTTTCATGATGATTTCCTTCCCGGAAAATTCAGAGTACGGCGTTGAACACATAGCCGACGAGCAGGATGCCGGTGGCGACCACCCCGGCGAAGGTGGCAATCAGCGTCGGCTTGAGCGCCTTGCGCAGGATGATCATTTCCGGTGCCGAGAGCGCGATGACACTCATCATGAAGGCGAGTACCGTTCCCAGGGCGGCGCCTTTGCCGATCAGCGCTTCGACGATGGGGATGATGCCGGCGGCGTTGGTGTACATCGGAACGCCGAGCACGACGGCGACAGGCACCGCCCACCACACATCCTTGCCCATGAACGAGGCCATGAAGTCTTCCGGAACATAGCCGTGGATGGCGGCACCGAGGCCGATGCCGAGCAGGATGTAAGGCCAGACCTTGCCGACGATTTCCCTGACGTGCGCCCAGCCGGCCTCGAAACGTTCGACCCAGCCCATTGCTTCGCCAACATGCGGAGCAAGCTGCCCGGCCTGGATTTTCTGTACCCAGTCTTCGAGGTACTTTTCCATCTTCAGCTTGCCGATAACAAACCCGGACACAATGGCCACCAGCAGCCCTAGGCAAAGATAGAGCGCGGCCACCTTCCAGCCGAACAGGCCGAAGAGCAGAACCAGCGCCACTTCATTGACCATCGGTGCTGAAATCAGGAAGGAGAAAGTCACGCCAAGTGGTACTCCGGCCGAGAGGAAGCCGATGAACAGCGGCACTGCCGAACACGAGCAGAACGGGGTGACAATGCCCAGTGTCGCCGCCAGTACATTGCCGACGCCGACGCGCTTGCCCGAGAGCAGGGCCCGGGTTCTCTCCGGAGCAAAGAAGGTCTGAACGATGCCCATCACGAAGACGATGCCGGTCAGCAACAACAGTACCTTGGGAGTGTCGTAGAGGAAAAAGTGCACGGCCTCGCCAAAATGCGTCTGGCGCGAAAGACCCAGCGCCTGCACCAGCCAGTCTGCCAAGGCGACAAGCTGGCTATAGGCCGCGAACCAGGCCAGAGCCGCAAGGGCTAAACCAATCAGCCAGTGACTCAGCCTTGCCGTGGGCGCTTCAATCGGGATGGTGCTCATCGGATTTTCCGTTTCGTGTTGCATTGAAGGCAAGTGTGCAGCAAATCTGCTTCCATGGTAATGGAGACGAGAGAACAGGAAAAGGATGCCGCTGCAAAGACCTGTTGCCCCAGAGTGAAGATTTTGCCAACAAAGTCACACCCGTTGATGCCCGTTGTAGTCAATAATCCGTGGTGCCATGAGTGATCCTGCAGTAAGCGCTTGAGTAAATTACAGGTACCAGACGTCATTCGCACTTTGCAGCACCGGGAGGTAATCATTGATCAGCGATCCTGAAACCGGAATAAAAGCATCTGGCCGCTCACGGTACAGGACATTGTTTGAATGATGTCCTCAAGTTACGCATCACTCAGGCCGTTGAAGATAGCCTGGTTTTGGCGAAATTTCGCAGGCTACCCATCAGCGTAGCTGACTGTCCCAGAAGTCCTGGTTCAAAGCCTCACCGAGTGATACGGAAATACAGCCTGCGGAGGATCATGCGGACAGCCTCTGCTGGAAAAACGGCCTTATGGTTTCAGACGTCCGCGCCTTGAAACTCGCGGCCAAACGCTATCAGGCACCGGGCAATTGCCTGAAAATAAAGCTTCTGTTCCAGTACGACTATTAGTAGACTCGAATATCACACTTTTCTGGCAGGTATCCAATATGCCTTCAGTCCGCAGACTCATGCTATAAAACGGCCTTATCCGGGAAATCCATCTGCCAACGATGTCTCAAACTGCCCTTGCCTCCGCTTTGCCTCAGATGACTCAGGTGATCGAGCCAACGCCTCCTTTGGAGGTGCTGATCATTGATGATCAATCGACGGCGCGCGACATTCTCGCGGCGATCGTACTGACCATAGATCCGCGGACCCGGGTGCATAAATTCGGCCATCCGGCCAAGGCGCTCATGTGGGCGGCCAGCAACGAAGTCGATTTCGTGCTGACCGACTTGCGCATGCCGGCGATGGACGGAGTCGAGGTCATCCGCCGCTTGCGCGCTTTGCCCCACTGCGAGGATATTCCGATGGTCGTTGTGACCATCCTCGACGACAAGAAGATCCGCTATTCCGCGCTGGAGGCCGGCGCAACCGATTTTCTCAACAAGCCGCTCGACAAACATGAATGTCTGGTGCGTTGCCGCAACCTGATGACCATTCGCCGCCAGCAGAAGTTGCTGCGTAGTCACGCCATCGACTTGCAATCGCAGGTCGAGAATGCCACCGCCGAACTCAAGGGCCGCGAACTGCAAACCCTGATCATGCTGGCTCGGGCAGGCGAGTACCGCGACACCGAAACCGGCAATCACGTTATCCGGGTTTCACGTTTGTGCGGGCTGATCGCCCGTTATCTCGGCGTCGATCAGCCCGAGGTAATCGAGACTTCGGCGCTGCTGCACGACATCGGCAAGATCGGCATTTCCGACTCCCTGCTGCTCAAGCCCGGTCGTCTGACCGTCAGCGAGATGGAGATCATGCGCGAGCACACGCTGATCGGCCACGCGATTCTTTCCGAAGGCAAGACTCACTACACCGAGAAGGGTGCCGAAATTGCCATCAGTCATCACGAACGCTTTGACGGCAGTGGCTATCCTTATGGTTTGGTCGGCCAGGCCATCCCGATTTCCGGACGCATTACCGCCGTGGCTGATACCTTCGACGCGCTGGTTTCTACGCGACCTTACAAGCACGCGTGGACGCGCGCCCGGGCACTGGGTTTTATCGCCGAGCAGTCCGCGCTGTTGTTTGATCCGGACTGTGCACGCGCGCTGCTGGATTGCGAAAAAGACGTCCACATCATTCTGAATACGAACCAATGAGCCCTCTACCGTCCAGCGGCGATTTCGCAGCCCCCCCCAAACCGGCACCGATCAAAGATCCCGAGCGTGAGCAGTCGATAATTCGCGTCGTCATCGTCGGGGCCGTCCTACTATATCTCGGCGTTTTAGCCTTTATCGACGTTCCGGGCCAGATCGACACAATGTTCATTATTTGTGTGGGCTATTTCGTCGCCGCGCTTGCGCTGACCACAGCCGTCCGCCGTTACCCCGGACAGTTTCCGACCCGACGCATCCTTGGCATGGTGCTCGACAATTCCGGCATCACGCTTTGTTTGTGGCTGACCGGCGACGCCGGCGCCGTCACCATCGGCATTTACCTGTGGGTCGCTTTCGGCAACGGGTTCCGCTTCGGACAACGCTACCTGTTTGCCTCGCAGGCCATGGCCATTGCCGGTTTCCTGGCTGTTCTGACGCTGACGCCACATTGGCACGAGCACCCGGCCTTCGGTGCCGGCATGCTGCTCTCGCTGGTCATTCTGCCGGCCTACGTCGCCACCCTGATTAAACGCCTGCAGGACGCGCTCAAGCGGGCCGAGGTGGCCAACGAAGCCAAGACGCGCTTTGTTTCCAATGTCAGCCACGAGTTGCGGACTCCGCTGAACGGCATCATCGGCATGAACGAGGTGCTCAAGACCAAGAAACTGACGCCCGAACAGCGCGACATCGTAACGACTCTTGGTTCGGCAGCCAGGTCGATGGCCAAACTGGTCGATGAAATTCTCGATCTGTCTAAGATCGAATCCGGCAAGCTGGTCATCGCCCACGAAGCGATGGACTTGCACCGGGTGGTCGGCAGCGTCAGCAAGCTGATGCGCACTCAGGCCGAGGCCAAGGGCCTCCGCCTGTTACTCAATATCGCCTCCGATGTACCTTTTGCCGTCCTTGGCGACGAGGGCCATCTGCGCCAGGTGCTGCTCAATCTGGTCGGCAACGCGATCAAATTTACCGAGAGCGGCGTGGTGCGGTTGAACATCACGATGATTGCCGATGAAAGCGCTCGCGTTGCCGTCCGCTTCGACGTCATTGACTCGGGTATCGGCATCGACCCGTCACATCACCAGCGGATTTTTGAACGCTTTGCCCAGGCCGACAACTCAACGGTCCGGCGTTTTGGCGGTACCGGGCTCGGCGTCACCATCGCCAAGCATCTGGTCGAGGAAATGGGCGGCGAGATCGGGGTGATCAGCCGCCTGGGCGACGGCAGCACCTTCTGGTTCAGGCTTTATTTCGAGCGTGTTCCGGTCGAGCCGAAGAGCTCCGAATTTTTCGGGGGCGGCGTCTTGCTGCTGGCCAGGACGGGTGAGCAAACGTTTGCCGAGATTGCCGCCAGCCTGTCGAAGAGTGGCGCCCTGACGCGCTTCTGCGCTCAACCCGACGATCTTGTCGAAACGATTCACGAACATGGCGATATCTACCAATGGGTGGTGGTGGTCAGCAGTGAGGGTGACGAGATGTTCGAACTGCCAGGCATGGTAAGGCAACGACTCAAGGACTGCCGCGTCATGTTTATTGACTGCAGTGGAGATTCAACCCTCGATACGCTCGGCGCCCTCGGTCAGGGCTACACCTATGCGTTCAACCGGCGAACCCGGTCGGAGAAAATCATCAATGCCATTCACGCCTGCTTTGCCGAGGCCGAGAGGTTCGCCGATCCGGTGCAGCAACTCAACGCACCACGACCCGACTTGCCCGTTTTGCTGATCGACGACAACGAAACCAACCGTCGCGTCGCGACCCTGCTGCTCGAAAACGCCGGCTACCACGTCACCAGCGCCAACGACGGCGACGAAGCGCTCGATCTGCTCGGCGCACAGGATTTTGCCCTCGTTCTGCTCGACCTGCACATGCCCGGCATGAGCGGTCTCGATGTGCTCAAGGCCTACCGTTTCATGAGCCAGCCAGAGCGCCGCGCCAAGGTCGTCATGCTTTCAGCCGACACCACACCCAGGCTGATGCAGGACTGTATCGACGCCGGCGCCAACGCCTATCTTACGAAGCCGCTCGATCGCGAAAAGATGCTGCGCACCTTGCGCACCTTGCTCGAAGGCCAGCCGCCCGATTCCCGCGCCGGGGCTGCGTCAAGTGAAGCCGGGGAAGTGCTCGATACCTATCTGCTCAACAGTCTGGACGAAATCTCCCCGACGGCGGCTTTCATGCAGAACCTGATCGCCAGCTTTCTCAAGGACGCCGACGAGTTGCTGGCCCAGATGCAGGTCGCCGTAGGTGACCAGGACTTCGACACCTTTTCCGGCTCCAACCACGCACTCATGGGTAGCGCCGGCAATCTTGGCGCTGTCGAGCTTTTCCGCGAGTGCGGCAAGCTCAAGCCCTTGTCCAGGAGCAGTTCCTGGATCAAGGTACCCGCGTCTTTTTGCCGATCCAGGAAAGTCTGACGCGCACCCGTCATGCCCTACTCAGTTACCTCGGCGAGCGGCAGCGAGGCTGACCGGGTCTGCTCACCTGCGCTTGCCTGCGCCTGCACGTCCGGCCTGGAGAAGGCGCGCGACTGGGCATTGACCAGGCGCTCCATCATCTTCAGATCGCGCGCATCGAGTCCCATTGCCGAATCGACCCAGATGTCGATAATCCTGGCCAGGTCGTCATGGCTGATCGGTGACATGGCTTCGCGAACCCGCGCCAGCGCGTTGAGCGTTTTCTGCTTGCGCTTCGCGCCCCGGAGGTAATCGCGCAAAGCCTGTTCGCCCTGGCCATCGTCGGCCAGCACATCGACCAGACCGAGCCGATGCAGTTCCTCGCCGCTATAGCTGCGACCGCTGGTGATGATCTCCTCGGCCAGCCGACTGCCGACACGACGGGAAATCAGGTTCCAGGCGCCCATTCCGGGAAAGAGGTTGAACAATACCTCGGGCAGGCCGAACTCGGCGCTCTTCTCGGCGATGACGACATTGCTCGACAGCGCCGATTCCATGCCGCCGCCCAGCGCCTTGCCGGCGACCAGCGAGATCGTCTGGCAGGGTAGGTTGTAATCAACGATGCTGTGGTGGATGGCATCGATGCAGAGCCGGGCGTACCGGCTTAGCGCGAATCGGTCGCGGGCTTCGATCAGGCGCCGGAAGAGCGCGATGTCCCCGCCCAGATTGAAGACGCCAGCTACATTCGATTCAAGCACGATGAAGTTGAGCCGGTGCAGCTCACCCTGCCAGGCGATCATTCCGCCACTGGCCTCGATGCGGCACTGGATGTTGCGGATCTCTTCGAGCAGGGCCAGAGAAAAGCTGGGTATCGGCTGGCCCTGCATGGCGAAGCGGAAAACGCCATCTTCGGGTTCGAAATTGTTGCTGAACTGTTTATAACCGTGAAATAAAGAATCGTTGTGGAACTGGGTAGGGATGTAGGGTGTGCTCATGAAAACCTCCGTCAAAGTTAAATCACCAAGGATTGACCCGAACCCCGACGCGCGAGTGTGGCAGGGTGGCCACCGCGCCTTTTCGGTGAAATGAGTGTTAAAGAAGACGACGGTTTGATGGCTATTAGTGAGATTACCGGACGAATGCAAACAAGGAAAGACCGAGAGGTCGATCGACGCGAACTTATTCCTGTTCGCACCAGATATTTCTCTGTTTATCCCCTGGATGTCTCAGGAAGCTTTCTTCGGCGATTCCACACCGAGTTTTCAAGCAAGACTTGCAGCCTCTCGGGCTTGACCAGGTCGGCTGCAAAAATGTGGGAAGACGGATCATTTTTCACCGTATTTCTGTGCGAATAGAACACCTATTCGCTTGAAAACCGTAAAAGGTGAGCAGGCATTTCGCCGCAAGGCGAAAACTCGATAAAACGGCATTCGTCTCCCACTTTTTAGTTACGGCATACGCTGAAACAGCGTTTTCGCTGCGACCCATCAAGTCCGTCAGGATCCAGCCGTTAATATATACATGTGCTTGATCAGGCATCATTGATGCAAACCCATGCCGCTGGATAGCTACAAGTTCAGCACTATGGGCGTAACTCTAGTATCATAAACCTCGATCTCAGAATATAGTTTCTCTAACTGACGGAGATGTATTTACTCTTGTCATGCCCGGAATCGGACTCATGAACCCGCCGGGAATGTCGCTAACAAATTTTTTGCCTCATTGGCTGAACCATTTTTCATCAATCAGCTCATTTTTTCGCTAGTATCAAATACGCTTTCAGTCCGCTGACTCATGCTATAAAACGAGCTTATCCGGGAAATCCACCGCCCAACGATGCTTCAATCTGCCCTTGCCCCGACTTTGCACCCGACGACCCAGGTGGACGAAACAGCGTCACCTTTCGAGGTGCTGATCATTGATGATCAGTCGTCGGCGCGCGAGATTCTCGCGGCGATCGCGCTGACCATAGATCCTCTGGCCCGGGTGCACAAATTCGGCCATCCGGCCAAGGCGCTCATGTGGGCGGCCAGCAACGAAGTTGATTTCGTACTGACCGACTTGCGCATGCCATTGATAAACGGCGTCGAGGTCATCCGCCGCTTGCGCGCTTTAGACCACTGCGAAGATATTCCGATCGTCGTTGTCACCATACTCGACGACAAGCAGATCCGCTATTCAGCGCTGGAGGCCGGCGCAACAGAGTTCCTCAACAAGCCGCTCGATAAACACGAATGTCTGGTGCGTTGCCGTAACCTGATGACCATGCGCCGCCAGCAGAAGTTGCTGCGTAGTCGCATCAACAACCTGCAATCGCAGGTCGACCATAAGCGCATCGGGTTTTCAGCGCGGAGGAACGACGGTAAATTCATCTTGGCCAGCGATGCTGGTTTAACGGATTTCGAACTGTCCCGACAACTCCATTGGGCCATCCTTTCACTCGATGAACCTGTTTCATGTGAAGGCATCAGCGCCGTGTTCCGCTGCGCCATGTCCAGCAATGAAGCCTGTTTCATGCTGCCCGAGCAATGCGCCGCGCTTCAGGGTAAATGGGCTGAAATGCATCTTCAGGCAGAGGATACCGGCTTGCTCGTTGGCCATCCCGACCCGGGATCACACAGATCTGATTGATCGCCTCGGATTACCGCTTCTTTATCGCGAACAAAAACTCGGTTTTATCGGAGTTGCCGGCAAACCCGAGGGGTACGACGAGGAGGCCATCCTGCGCTTTAGCGAACTTTCTTCCCTGCTCGCCGGTTTGCTTCACGTTCGCCATGTGTACGACGAGCGAGTCGCGTCGCTTGCCGCAAGCGAATCTGAAGTTCTGCGCCAGAAACAGATGCTCAATCAGATCCGCGACTCGGTCATCACCATGGATCTTGATGGCTACATCAACGACTGGAACCACGGGGCCGAGCAATTGTTTGGCTACACGCCAGACGAAATCATCGGTAAAAATATTCTGATGCTTTATGCCGACACTCATAATGACTATCCGCTGTTCAACGCTTTTCTCGAATACGGCAGTCATGAGATGACCGTTCGTCGGCGCAAGAAGTCCGGAGAACTTTTCTGGGCCAGCGTCTCGCTTTCGGTGGCGCATGACGATGCAGGCAATCCTTGCGGACTGATTGGTTTCATTGTCGATATCTCTGATCGCCTGGCCGCTGAAGAAACACTGACTCTTCACGCCAGAATTTTTGAACACAACACCGAAGCCGTTATTGTTACCGACTCGAATCTGCGCATCATTTCAACCAACCATGCATTCTCCCTGGTCACGGGTTACTCACAGGACGAAGCACTCGGCAAGACCCCTGAAATTCTCACCAACCTTCCTCAGACCGCATTCCTCACGGCTCAAGCTCACCAACAGGTCAACATTGATGGTCAATGGTCGGGCGAACTCCAGTTCCGGCGGAAAGACGGCAGAACCTTTCCGGCCTCCGTTTCTGTCAATTCTGTTCAGGGTTTCCATGGAACAATCCGCCACTACTTTCTGGCTTTCACGGATATCACCGAGCGCAAGGAAACTGAACGACAGATTTACCGCCTGGCTTACTACGATCCACTGACCGGTTTGCCCAACCGTGAACACTTCTACACACTTCTCGAACATGCCCTGAGTAACGTACAACGAAACCGTAAATATGGTGCTGTGCTTGTTCTCGACCTGAATCGCTTCAAGCACATCAATGACTCCATTGGTCGCACTCCAGCCAATACCATTCTTTGCGAAGTTGGCCGCCGGCTATCATCAACATTGCGTGCCCAGGATATCGTTTCCCGGCACGGCGGAGATGAATTTACCATTGCCCTGCCCGAAATTGCCCATCGTGATCACGCCGGACAGGTCGCTCAAAAAATTCTTGCCTCACTGGCCGAACCTTTTTTTGTCGAGCAACACGAAATCATGCTGTCAGCCAGCATCGGCATCAGTATTTATCCGGACGACGGATGTGATACCGAAACTCTGTTGAAGAAAGCTGACGTGGCCATGTACCGTGCCAAGCAGACGGGCAGTAGCGCACACCTTTTCTATGTGCAGGACATGAACCAGCGATCACTTGACCAGCTAAAGCTGGAAGGGGATCTTCGCCGGGCGATTGAACGCGACGAGCTGGAACTGCACTACCAGCCGCAGATTGACCTGGCCACCGGATTGATAACCGGCGCCGAAGCATTGTTGCGCTGGCATCACCATGAACAGGGTGATATCTCTCCGGCGCAATTCATTCCCGTGGCTGAAGAAACAGGCCTGATCATTCCAATCGGCAAATGGGTCATCGATGCTGCCTGCCGTCAGATACGTGTTTGGATTGATCAGGGATTGCCTCCAATACGCATCGCTGTCAATCTTTCGACTCGCCAGTTCAGCTCCGGCCTGCCCAGGGCCATCCTGGCTGTCGTTGAGCTGCACGGCATTCCGAATGATTCTCTCGAACTCGAGATTACCGAAAGCATGCTGATGCATAACACCGATGCAGTGGTGGAGATGATGCAGGAGTTCGCAGATGCCGGCATTCTGATGGCGCTCGATGACTTCGGAACAGGCTTCTCCAGTCTCTCCTATCTCAAACGTTTCCCGATCAACAGTCTGAAAATCGATCAATCATTCGTCCGCGGCATTCCTGTCGACCTGCACGACTCGGCAATTGCCAGCGCAATTATCGGCATGGCCAAGACGCTCGGCCTGTCAGTCATCGCCGAAGGGGTTGAAACATCGGCCCAGATGGACTATCTTCGCAACGCCGGCTGTGACGAGATTCAAGGCTACTATTTCAGCCGCCCCCTGCCCGCCAGCGAATTTGCCGCGCTCCTCTCAAAGATCAATCAATGAACGCTGCGGGCGCTGAACCGCTGACGGTCGTGCTTGACGATTTTCACCAGCCCGGACTGCGCCGCCTTCCCTTCCCCCCGACTCCCGGTGGCATCACAGGTGTCTGCGCAACCCTGATTGCCCGCTAACGCAACATCCGGTCTGAAGCCTCAACCGGGTTGAGCGCGCCCGTCGTGCTCATCAAGCCGGACGAAATTGCTGGGGGCGACAATCATCTCGGCTACCATTGGAATACTCAGGAACCATAAAATCGCGACTTGCGAATTCCCGATGAGCACCCGTCCCGATGAATACCCGTCCCGATGCCACACCGCATGATACGCAGACCTCAGCTAACGCCGACGTCTCGACAAGGCTGTTGTGCGTAGTGCGCACGCTGGTGGACGAGCTGCACCCGGGTCGTACCCTGTTTGTCAGCCTGGTCAGTCATCTGGAGCGCGACCTTGGCCTGGATAGCCTGGCGCGGGTCGAGCTACTGCTGCGCCTGGGGAACGAGTTCGCTACCTCACTGCCCGAAGCGGCACTCGCTGAAGCCGAGACGCCGCGTGATCTGCTGCGCTTTATCGGCGAGACACAAATCACAGGAGTATCGGCGAGTTCTCCCGAGGCCATCGTTTCCCTGCCGCAGGACATGATCAGTGGCTTGCCGGATCAGGCGCAAACCCTCACCGAGGTGCTGCAATGGCACGCCGCGCATCACCCGCAGCGAACCCACATTCTCCTTTACGGCGAGGCTGACCAGGCGCAGACCATCACCCCCATCACCTATTCCGGGTTGCTGCTTGCCGCACGCCGCATTGCGGCCGGGCTGGTCGCACGCGGATTGCGGCCGCGACAGACGGTGGCGCTGATGCTGCCGACCGGGCACGACTATCTGGCCAGTTTCTTCGGCGTCATGCTCGCCGGTGGAATTCCGCTACCGATCTATCCACCCGCCCGGCTGGCGCAGATCGAGGATCATCTGCGTCGCCATGCACACATCCTGGCCAACGCCGAGGCCGTTTTCATCGTTACCGTTCCGCAGGCCAAGGGCGTTGCGGCCTTGTTGCGCAGCGAAGCGCCCTCGCTGGTTGAAATCGTCACCCCGGGAGAACTTGATCAGGCACCGATGGCGCTGCTCTACCGTGCCGCCGCCGACGACATCGCCTTCCTGCAATACACCTCCGGCAGCACCGGCGACCCGAAGG
The DNA here is from genome assembly GCA_016709335.1 of Candidatus Propionivibrio dominans. GTDB lineage: Bacteria > Pseudomonadota > Gammaproteobacteria > Burkholderiales > Rhodocyclaceae > Propionivibrio > Propionivibrio dominans. The sequence continues at coordinate 102,308 of JADJNC010000060.1, forward strand.
GCGTCATTCTCACCCACGCCAACCTGCTCGCCAACCTGCGCGCCATGAGTGCGGCGATCAGCGCCAGCAGCAAGGATGTCTTCGTTTCCTGGCTACCGCTTTATCACGACATGGGCCTGATCGGCGCCTGGTTCGGGTCGCTGTACTACGGCATGCCGCTGGTGCTGATGTCGCCGCTGGCCTTTCTCTCCAGCCCGTCGCGCTGGCTCGCCGCCATATCACGCCACGGCGGAACGATCTCGGCTGCGCCGAATTTTGCCTACGAACTGTGCGCGAAAAAACTCGCCGACGTCGATCTGCAAGGGCTGAATCTCGCCACATGGCGACTGGCGCTGAACGGAGCCGAGCCGGTCAGCCCGAACACTCTCGAAGCCTTTGCCACGCGCTTCGCGCCATGCGGCCTGCGACACCAGGCGCTGACCCCGGTCTATGGCCTGGCTGAATGCTCGGTCGGGCTGGCCTTCCCGCCGCTGGACCGCGGGCCGCGCATTGACGCGATCGTTCGCGAAATCTTCATTCGCCAGCAGCGCGCCATACCGGCCAGCCCGGATGACAAGGAGGCCATGCGCGTAGCGGCCTGTGGCCGCGCCTTGCCGGGGCATGAAATCCGCATCGTCGACGGCGCGGGAGACGAACTGGCCGAGCGCCGCATCGGCCGCCTGCAGTTCCGCGGCCCGTCGGCAACACGCGGCTACTACCGCAACCCGGCGGCGACACAGGGCCTGTTTCACGAGGGCTGGCTCGACTCCGGCGATTACGCCTACAGCGTCGAGGGCGAGATCTACCTCACCGGCCGGGTCAAGGATTTGATCATCCGTGGCGGGCGCAACCTCTATCCCTACGAACTGGAGCAAGCGGTCGGCGATATTGCCGGCGTGCGCAAGGGCTGTGTTGCGGTGTTCGCCAGCCCTGACCCGGACAATGCCGGCGAGCGTCTGGTCGTGCTGGCCGAAACCCGAGCTGTCGACCCGGCAACGTGCGCTGCTCTGCGTCAGAAAATCAACGAGGCGGCCGTCGACGTCATCGGCCTGCCCGCCGACGAGATCCTGCTGGCACCGCCGAACTCCGTGCTCAAAACATCGAGCGGCAAGATCCGCCGCACCGCCTCGCGCGATGCCTATGAACGCGGGCTGATTGGTGCGCCGGCGCCACCCGCGTGGCAGACGGTCTTGCGCCTTGGCATCGCCGCGCTACGCGCCCGGCTTAGCGAGGACACGCAGCGCACGGTACGCTGGGCTTTTGCCGGCTGGTGCTGGCTGATCTTTGTGCTGCTTGCTTTGCCGGTCGCCGCCCTGGTCACACTGCTGCAATGTCCGGCAATCGGGTGCCGCCTGGTGCATGGCGCGGCGCTGGTTTTCCTGGCGCTGAGCGGAATGCCGGTGCGCACCAGGGGAATGCAAGCCCTGCCCGAAACAGCCCATCTCCTGCTGGTCAATCACAGCAGCTACTTCGATGCACTGGCTCTCATTGCGGCGCTGCCGCCGAGGCTCGGCCATGTGTTTGTCGCCAAACGCGAATTAGCAACGCAGCCGGCAATGCACGCCTTCCTGCGCGGACTCGGCACGTTGTTCGTCGAACGTTTTACGGCGACAAAGAGTGCCGAGGATGTGCAAGCCATTGTCGACGCCTTGTTGCGCGGCGAAAAACTCATCATTTTCCCGGAAGGGACGTTCACGCGCGAAGCCGGCCTCAAACCGTTGCACATGGGAGCTTTTATCGCCGCTGCGCGCGCCGGCGAACCGATTGTTGTCGCCGGCCTGCGCGGTACGCGCCTTGTTCTGCGCGACCAGACCTGGATGCCGCGCCTGGAGTCGCTGAGCCTGGAGATCGGCGAAACATTTCGCCCAGACGGAAATGACTGGGCGGCGGCCATCCGTCTGCGCGATGCAACGCGTGCGGAAATGCTTCGACTGTGCGGCGAGCATGACCTGGGGCGCTGAGCGCTTATAGAAAATTCAAAAATCCACCACTGAACTGCAGAAACACTCCGGATCGTGCGCTTGATTTTCGGAACCTTGTTTCCTATCCTCAACGGTAAGCGCATACAAATTCACTCTCCGGGTATGACGCAAGTCCTGTGGCGCCATGACCAACGCCACCGCTTCAGGAATCGACTGACGACAGATGATTCATGCAGCGAATCCATGTTCTCGCTGCTTCAACCTGCGATGAAAGGGCAAGGGCCATGAGCACTGAGCAATCCGCTGCTTCGCTGCAGAGTTTCTTCCAGGCCAGTCAGGCCTTGACGCAAGCCTATTTCGACTTCGTCACCCGGCAACCCTCGGCTTTCGCGTTACCTGCCGACCCCCTGTGGCAGTCGATGACGCAATTGCCCAGCCTCGAACCTTTTTCCACCCTGCAGCGCGAACTCGCCGAACAACATACTCGCTTGTGGCTGTCGATGATCCAGCGCCAGCCGGGCGAGGCAGCAGAGCCGATGGTCAAGCCGGAAGCCGGCGATCGGCGCTTCAGCGCGCCGGAGTGGGGCGAGACGCCGTTCTACGACTATCTGCGTCAGGCCTATCTGCTCAACGCGGACTATCTCAAGAAGGTCGCCGAAGCGATGCCGATCAGCGATGGACCGGCCAAGACGCGCATGCAGTTCCTGACCCGCCTTTACGTCGATGCCATGGCCCCGTCCAACTTCGCGGCCACCAACCCGGAATTCATCAAGACCGCTCTCGAAACCAAAGGCGAGAGCATCACCGGCGGCATCAGGAACATGCTCGCCGATCTGCAAAAAGGGCCGCATCTCGATGACCGACGAGTCAGCCTTCGAGATCGGCCGCAATATCGCGACAACCCCCGGCAGCGTCGTTTTTGAAAACGATCTGATTCAATTGATCCAATACACCCCGAGCACCGACAAGGTTTTCGAGCGGCCGATCCTGCTCGTTCCTCCGTGTATCAACAAGTACTACCTGATGGATCTGCAACCCGAGAATTCCTTTGTTCGCTACATCGTCGAGCAGGGGTTCACGGTCTTCCTGATCTCCTGGCGCAGCGCCGGCGAGGAGCAGGGCCACTTCACCTGGGACGACTACGTCGCGATGGGGCCGATCAAGGCGCTTTCCGTGGTGCGCGAGATTAGCGGCGAGGCCAGGCCCAACGCCCTCGGCTTCTGCATCGGCGGCCCGCTGCTCTGCTCGGCGCTGGCGGTGCTGAAAGCCCGTGGCGAGGATCCTGTCGAGAGCCTGACGCTGATGACGGCCCTGCTCGATTATTCCGAGCCGGGCGAAATCGGCGCCCTGGTCACCGAGGAAACGGTCGCCGCCTACGATGCCAAGATCGGCAAGGGCGGTGTCATGCACGGGCGCGATCTGTCGAGCGTATTCTCGGCCTTGCGCGCCAACGATCTGATCTGGCAATACGTCGTCGGCAACTACCTCAAGGGCAAGACGCCGCAACCCTTCGACCTGCTCTACTGGAATTCGGACAGCACCAATCTGCCGGGGCCCTGCTTCACCTGGTACGTGCGCAATACCTACCTGACCAACAGGCTGCGCCAGCCAGGCAGGCTGGTCGTGCTCGGCGAAAAGGTCGATCTGCGCAAGATCACGGTGCCGGCCTACATCATGGCGGCGCGCGAAGATCACCTGGTGCTCTGGCAGGCGGCCTACCTGTCACGCGACATCCTCGGTGGCCCGACGAGCTTTACGCTGGCCGCCAGCGGCCATATCGCCGGCTCGATCAATCCGGCGTCGAAGAATCGGCGCAACTATTGGGTAAATGACAGCGAGGAATCCCTTACCTCCGACGAGTGGGTGGCCGGCGCCAGCGAGAAGAAAGGGAGCTGGTGGCCGCACTGGAGCGAATGGCTTGGCAAGCGTAGCGGCAAACAGGTCACCCCGCCGAAGCAGCCCGGCAACAAGAATCACAAGGAGATCGAGCCGGCGCCAGGACGCTACGTCAAAGCCCGGGCGTAGGCTTGCCCAGGCCAGCGAGAAGCCTGGAACAGCGCCCGATTGACTCGTCATGTGTTGTCAGACCAGCTTGACGCTTCCCCTTGGCCTTGCTTGCTCCTGGATAGCCATCTGCCGTTACATTAGCGTGACAATTACTCAACAGACGAAGAACCGGTAGACGCATATCATTCGCCATTTGCAAGATGTTCCGATTATCGACTTGACGATTTGCCATGCCTGATCTACTGAGAGTCCGTGGAAAAATCATTACTGCCGGATTTCCACGCCCGTCGCCCCTGGGTTGTGCCGGAATGACGCCTTCTTGATACACTCACATTCAGGTGCTACAAGTCTGGCTACCGCCAGTTCGAATGATCCGAAGCGGCAATTCGGCTTTTTTGGTTCAATCAAAAAGTCTGAGGCCTGAAAAACATCGCGTCATTTGAGCCTCTCTGGCGTTATCTGACACCAGCCATCGTTTTACTCTCCACCGGAAAGCATATTGTTATCACTGAATGGATCGCGATTGAAAAATAAACTGCTATGGATACTCTTTTCCCTGGCGACGGTAGCGCAAGCCGCTTCGTTCGACTCGGTAACGCCCGTTGTTCCGGAATTGAAGCCCGTGCAACAACAGGCGCAGGCGGCCCATCTGGCGGCGGTTTTGCTGAGCCGTTACCACTACAAGGCAAAGCCGCTCGACGATGCCTTGTCGGAGAAAATATTCGAGGGTTATCTGAAGTCGCTTGATTCCGACAAGCTCTTTTTTGTTCAGGCCGACATTGATCAACTGGCCGGCATTCGCACCCGGCTCGATGATGCGATCCTCAACGAAGACCTCGGCATTCCCTTCGCCATCTTCAATCTTTATGCTCAGCGCTATATCGAGCGTTTTACTTACGCCCGAAGTTTGCTCACGGAGGGCTTTGACTTCCGGCAGAAAGAAAGCTATCAATTTGACCGCGAAAAGGCCGAGTGGCCGAAATCGGAAGCCGAGATGCGCGAGTTATGGCGCAAACGGGTCAAAAACGACTGGTTACGGCTCAAGCTTGCCGGGAAAGACAACAAGAGTATCGCCGAGACGCTTGATAAACGTTACAGCCAATCGCTCAAACGCATTGGCCGGATAAAGAGCGAAGACGCCTTTCAGTCATTCATGAACGCCTACACGATGGCCATCGAACCCCACACTAACTACATGGGACCGCGAACCACCGAGGATTTCGACATATCAATGAAGCTGTCCATGGTCGGGATAGGTGCGGTACTGGCCGATAGAAATGACTACACGACGATTCGGGAACTGGTACCGGGTGGTCCTGCCGCCCTCTCGGGCCAACTCAAGGTCGGCGACCGCATTCTCGGCGTGGCGCAAGGCCAGAGTGGCGTCATGACCGACGTTCTCGGCTGGCGCCTTGATGACACCGTTGCCTTGATTCGCGGTGCGGCCGACTCGGTGGTGGTGCTCGACGTACTCCCTGCGGACGCCGGCCTGGATGGCAAACACACCCGGGTTTCACTGGTCCGGAAAAAAATCACTCTGGAACAGCAGGCGGCCAAAAAATCCATCCTTTCCTTCAGGGACGGTGAAGCCCTTCGTCGCATCGGCGTGATATCGCTGCCCACCTTCTATCAGGATTTTGAAGCTCGTAAAAATGGCGAGAAGAATTTCAAAAGCGCAACCCGCGATGTGGCGCGCCTGCTGGACGAACTTAAAAAGGAAAAGGTCGATGGCGTACTGATCGACTTGCGCAATAACGGCGGTGGTTCTTTGAGCGAAGCCGTTGAACTCACCGGCCTGTTCATCGACAAGGGTCCCGTGGTGCAACAGCGCAATGCTCAGGGCGAGATCATCGTGGAAAGTGACAAGCAGGCCGGAGTCGCCTGGGATGGCCCCGTGGGTGTTCTGATTAACCGGGCCTCGGCATCCGCCTCCGAAATTTTTGCCGCCGCCATTCAGGACTATGGCCGGGGATTGGTGATCGGTGAAACGAGTTTTGGCAAAGGTACAGTCCAGACCATGATGAATCTCGATCAGATCGCAAAAAACGACAAAAAAGTTTTTGGTGACCTGAAATTGACCGTAGCCCAGTTTTTCCGCATCAATGGGGGCACCACGCAATTACGCGGGGTACAGCCGGACATTCGTTTCCCCACACTTTCCGATGCGGACAGTCTTGGCGAATCGAGTTTCGACAACGCGCTTCCCTGGGCACAGGTCAAGGCCGCAGACTATTCTCCGGCGGGCGATTTCAACTCGCTGCAACCCCTCCTCCTGGCGCGCCATGAAGCCCGGATCAAGAACGACAAGGATTTCAAGTCCCTTCAGGAAGACATCGCTGAATTCAAGCTTCGGCGCAAGAAAAACCTGATTTCGCTGAACGAAGCAGAACGACGCAAGGAGCGCGATGCTCAGGAGGCGCGGCTGTCGTCTCGCGATGCCGGGAAGAATGCAGGCAAGAGTGTTCAGGAAGATGTTGCTGGGCAGGAGTCATCATCGGTGAACAGCCCTGTGCGTCGGGACGATGGCCTGCAGGCCGATGAGCGCACTCTGGCGAACGAACTCAAAGCTGAAAAAGCACGCAAGAATGCCAAGGACGTGTTCCTGAACGAAGCGGCACATATCCTCAGCGACGAAGTCGGTCTGTTGAAAAACAGCGCCAGACTCGCGGCCCGTTCGCTGCCCGCTACACCGTCGATTCCCGATCAAGCGCGCTCAGCGGAAGCGGTACGTTCCGGTGTCTGGTAAGGGCGCTGGTTTGCCGGCGAAGGGCTGCACTACACTTTCCTTTGAAATTCATCCTCCAGGATTTTCGTCCTGGCCTCCGACTGGCTGGCTGTGAAGAATTTCACTCGATCAGGTGAGCTCTGGATGCTGAAAACTGACGCGTACCTTACCCATGAATTTGCCATGACGCCTGAGCGTCTATGAAAAAAATCATTACGGCCTGATTGCCACGCGCGTCACTCCGGCGAATGCCTGAGTCCGGCTCGTTTATCTGATTGATCTAATGGATATCGGAAGAAGGTACTGGATTCCGGCTTGCGCCGGAATAATGGGATGGTCGCCCCTACCCGAAACGGCATCAGAGTGCCAAAGTGGCGAATGGAAATTCCCACCAACCAAGAGAGGCGACCGAAATGAAGATTACGACAATTGGCATGGATTTGGCAAAGAACGTATTTCAGGTTCATGGCGCTGATACACGGGGCAAGGCAGTAGTGAAGAAAGCTCTCAAACGGGCACAGGTGTTGCCGTACTTCGCGAATCTGCCGCCGTGCCTGATAGGGATGGAAGCCTGCGGCAGCGCCCACTACTGGGCGAGGAAACTGGAGGGGCTGGGCCACACCGTCAAGCTGATGGCACCGCAGTTCGTCAAACCGTACGTCAAGACGAACAAGAACGATGCGGCGGATGCGGAAGCGATCTGCGAGGCGGTGACCCGCCCGACGATGCGCTTTGTTCCGATCAAGAATGGCGAACAGCAAGCGGTACTCGCCGTGCACCGCGCCCGGCAAGGCTTCGTCAAGGCCAGGACGGCACAGGCCAACCAGATTCGCGGCCTGCTGGCCGAATACGGCATCGCCATCCCGCAAGGGATCAGCCACATCACGACGCACCTGCCGGACATCCTGGAAGATGGCGAGAACGGGCTACCGGGGGTGTTTCGCCAACTGATCGATCGGCTGGGAGCGCACCTCAAGGAACTTGACCGGCAGGTCCATGAACTGGAGGTTCAGATTCAGACCTGGCACCGGGCCAACGACGCCAGCCGGAAGTTGGCAGAAATCCCGGGCATCGGCCCGATCACCGCCAGTGCGCTGGTGGCGTCGATCGGCGATGCCAAGAGCTTCGATAACGGTCGGCAACTGGCGGCCTGGCTCGGGATCGTTCCCCGTCAGAACTCCAGTGGCGGCAAGCAGACGCTGCTCGGCATCAGCAAGCGCGGCGATACCTACCTGAGGACCTTGCTGATCCACGGCGCACGCGCCGTGATCCGGGTGGCGGAACGAAAGGTCAATCATGCCAACAGTTGGCTGGCAGGCGTCATGGGGAGGCGGAACAAGAATGTGGCCGCCGTGGCGTTGGCCAACAAGAACGCCCGGATTGTCTGGGCGCTTCTGGCGCGTGATCGCCGGTACACCGCCGATTACGCGCCTTTGGCATGAACACCGAGTTGGGACTATGGAAAGAATGATCGCAACGCGGCACCCCAGGATAGTTGCAAGGTTCACGATTAACATGGTTCCAGGCGCTAGCTGTCATTTATACTTGGCCTCATCAGCCGATGGATAAGCCAGGCACCACCCAGCGCGCCGATCAGCAGGACCAGGGCCACGTGCAATTCGTTGAGAGCGGACGGTGTAAAAATGAGCAGGCTGCCCAGCCCCAGCATCATCAATCCAGAAACCAGCTTGAGCAATCTCCCTTCCGTCTCCGACATTTTTCGCGCCCCGAGAGTGAAAGTGAACACCAAAGTAATCGCCAATAACGGAATGACATAGATGACGTTGTACAACGCCAGGTAGGCGTAATGTTGCCAGGGCGACAGATTCGATAAGGTTAGCAAGCGAGTGTAAACCATAGGGAATCCGGCGGTACAAAGCAGCTCGTATGAATTGGCTGCCAGCGCCAGGGTGACGGTGCCCAGCGTCATTGCCGGCAGGCTGTCGGCACGCAACAGGCCGCGTATCCGCTGGTAGAGGCCCGGCTTGGCGGAATCCGGTATGGACAGGGACAAACCCTTCTTGAACCAGAAGTAATCCTTGATGTTGATCAGGGCAACAACGAGCGCCAGTACCCCGGCAGCGGTGGTAACGAAATAAATTTCCCCGATCCAGCGGAAAACATTGAGCCAGGCGGCCATGAACAGGAAATAGACGAGGCCGGAAAAAAACAGGAAGACGCCGCCGATGTACAGCATGCGGGCACGACTGCCGGCATGGACAAGCAGCGAAAGAAGAAAGAGGAGAACGAAGAAGGCACAGGGATTGAACGCATCCAGTCCGGCAATGACCAGGGTGAACACCGGCAAAGATCGTTGACCGGGTGTTATCTGACCAATCAAGGGAAGATCGATGGCGGGTGCCTGCGCTGCCGTTGAAGTATCCACCGCTTGAACGCTCCCCGATTCATGGCAGGACTGCAAGGCGTCTTCCAGCGCCTGCCCGCTGGTCTCCGGCCGATCGAATCCCACCTCCAACCGCCCGCAAAAGAGGAAGCCCGGAACACTGCTGGCCTTCTGGCCCAGAGACTCCGCCATGGCCACATAAGATTCGGCAGCAGCCAGGCCTCCGCTCTTGGGCATACGCAAGGCGCCTGAAAAAGATCATGTTTTGATGGCTTGAAGGCATCTTTGGGACGCCTATGCAATCCCAGGTGGCGTGGCGGGGGCCCGGTGAGCGGGGTGTTCGCCGATCCAAACGCCCGCATAAAGCCCGCGACCACTTCAGGCACCATGGGGGCAGGTGCTTTTTGGTTTTTTTTTGGGGGGGTTTTGGGTTGGGGGGGAAGGGGAGATTCCCCGGTGGAGGGGGGTTTTTTTTTTTTTGTTTTTGTTTTTGTTTTTTTGTGGGGGGTGGGGTTTTTTGTTTTTGGGTTTGTTTGTTTTAGTTTCCTCGGGGGGGAATTCCGGGGGGGGGGTTGTTGGGGGGGGGGGGGGGCCGGGTGTTTTTTGTTTTTGTGGGGGGGGGGTTTGGGGGGGTTTTTTTGTTTGGGGGCCCGGGGGGGGGTTTTTTTTGGGAAAATGAATCCGTGAGATAGAAATAAAGATGCACCTGCCGTTCGCCGGCCGCATTGTTGTCGATCCAGACCGGAGATTCGGCAGCGCCCGAGAACGACGGTAGTGCGAAAAACGCAAGAAGACAGAGCAGACGCAATATGGAGGTTGGTATCAGGAGATGCATTCTCATCGTTAACTCCGCTTTATTCCTGGCCTCTCTATTCAAATACGGAAAAGATAACTGTACCTGAGCCAACGCTCAGCCGCCTCCCCGGTCCCGACCCACTGCTTGAAGAAAACGCGCAGATTTTCTCGCCGCTGTTGCGGACGGATACAAACGCCCTTGAACTCTATCCGCCGCTTATACCGGCCCACCGTGGTCAAGCGGCGGCCGCAAGGCGGGCTAACATTCTTGACTCGCCCCCTTCGGTACGGCTAAAACCAGCTCTCGATCTTGCTCCTTGCCGGCACCCCGCCCGCATGCACAACTACGTCGTCAAACACCACCCCCGGTGTAGACATCACACCATAGCTCATGATCTTGGCTTTGTGGGCGAATGAGCTGCAAAAAGGATGCACTGATAAGGCAATGATTAAACCCTGATCTCAACACAATGGACAGGGTGGAATTATTGCCGCCCTGTATCTATATTGGACACATGGACATTGTCGTAAGCCTCGTGCAGAACGGAGCAGCCAGCCTTGCCTCCTACCTCGCCGCTCATGTGCTACTTTGCCTGGTACCGGCCTTCTTTATTGCCGGTGCACTGGCAGCGTTAGTGCCGCAACAGTCGATTATTCGTTTTCTTGGTCCCAACGCTCCAAAATACGTTTCTTATTCGGCCGCCGCTGGGGCTGGAAGTTTGCTTGCAGTCTGTTCGTGCACCATTCAGCCATTGTTCGCCGGTATCTACAGCAAGGGGGCGGGACTGGGGCCGGCGATTACATTTCTGTTCTTTGCCCCGGCAGCCAATATCCTCGCACTCTCCTACACGGGCGTTGCGCTGGGTGCCGACTTCGCCATTGCACGTATCGTGCTGGCCTTATGTTTCGGCATTGGCATCGGGTTGCTGATGTCGCTGATTTTTCATCGAAGCGAAGTGGCACGAATTGCAGCGAACGCCACATTTGTAGAGAATGTCATCATTTCGCGTCAGTCGCTGATCTTTATCGCCACCCTGGTTGCCTTGCTGATTGCCGGCACGCTCAAGATCGACTGGCTGGCAGCGCCGGTATTCAGCACCGTGTTGCCATGGGATGGAGCGGCAACGCTACAGGCACTCCTCAATCGCCTGGTGCCGGTGAATGAACTCAAGGGTGAAGAGGGGCTGAGTCTGCAAGGGCTGACCCTGATAGGGCTGCTGCTGCTGATCGGGGCAGCGGCATGGCACGGGTTGGGACAGGTCGATAACGGTTTCAACCGACTGACCTACGTCACGCTGGGGCTGACGGCAGGCACGCTCATTTTCGCGGCGCTCGGCGTACGCGCCAACGAGATCGGGCTGGCGATCACCCTCACGGGGCGTACCTTGGCGGTCGTGATTCTGTGCGTTGTTTTGCTGCCTCAGGCACATTTTTTCGACGACTGGGATATGCAGCAGTGGCTTTGGGAAACCTGGCGCTTCGTCAAGTTGATTTTTCCACTGCTGGTGGTGGGTGTATTTCTCGTTGGAGTGATTCGCAGCTTCATTCAGCCTGAATGGATTCAGTTCATCGCGGGTAGTAACACAGTGCTGGCCAATCTGGCCGGCGTGGTATTCGGCGTCTTCATGTACTTCCCGACGCTGGTCGAGGTACCTATCGCCAAAATGTTCCTTTCGCTGGGCATGCATCCGGGGCCGCTGATCGCTTACCTGATGGCTGATCCGGAACTCTCATTGCAGAGCATCCTGATCACCTCGGCGATCATCGGCAAGCTCAAGGCTTGGACCTATGTCGGACTGGTGGCACTGTTTTCGACTGTTGCCGGTTTGACCTACGGCGCCTGGATCGATGGCACACCGCTGTCGATGCTGGCGCTAATCATCGGCGGCTTCATCCTTACGCTTACCGTCGCCGTGCAACTGATCGAGCGTGCACAACGCCCGGCAGTCAGCTAAGCGGCTCATTTGACTTACCTGGAGACACATCATGCTGATCAAGATTCTCGGTAGCGGCTGCGCCAAGTGCCAGCGCCTCGAACAACTGACGCGTGAAGCGGCAGCAGAACTGGGCATCGACGCTCAGTTCGATCACGTGCGCGAAATGGACAAGATCATGGCTTACCCGGTGATGACGACACCGGCGCTGGTAATCGATGAGGAGGTGAAGGTTTCCGGTCGCATGCCGAGCAGGGATGAGATTGCGGGCTGGCTGAGGCCAGTCTGAGTCGTCAAGCCGGTTGTTTCAATCGCATCGATCGGGTGGACCTCTGAATCATGACAGAATGCATAATAAATCGAAGCAGCAGCATGGGACGGCAACCAGGGGTGGCAACCCTCCACATACTTGTGGACTCGAATCGGATGCAGGAAGGATGCAGGCTTATTTCATTTCAGGGGGATCAAGCTACTGTCTCGGAACGAAACAGCAGACCTCTCCGTTTTCATCGAAACTGACCTGGCAGTCAAAAACCATCTGCGCCTGCATTCGCGCGCGCACCGCACCCGCGATTTTGCGGCAGACAGTGGAATGAGACCCGTCCATCACGCCGCTCCCTGGCGCAGGTGCTGTTGGATCCACGCCACCAACTGGGTGGTCGGAACAACGCCCGACAGTCGCGCCACTTCGGCGGAGTCCTTGAATAAGATCAACGTGGGGATGCTGCGAATGTTGTAGAGCGCGCTGGCACCTGGCGCGGTGTCGCTGTCCACTTTGGCGAATCGAACCTTAGGCATCTGGCGCGCCGCGGCGGCGAAATTCGGAGCCATCGTTTTGCATGGCCCGCACCACGCGGCCCAGAAGTCCACCAGAACCGGCAGATCGGTATTGGCAACAAACTTGGGCAGCACGGCATCACTCAGGCTCACCGGCTCGGCCGCCATCAACGGCGTGGCGCAACGTCCGCACAATGGCCCATCACTGAGTCGTTCGTCGGGAATTCGGTTGGTGGTTCCGCAAGATGGGCAGACGAGGTGCATGGCTAAGTTCCTTTAGACGTTCGTGGGTGCGGGGGCGGCCAAACCATCGTTGGCGCTGGGTGAGAGGTCGATAATCGACAATCGCCGATGACCGACATTTCAGAGGGATCAAGCCGTGGTCTCGGAACGAAGCAGCAAACCTCGCCGCTTTCATCGAAACTGACCTGGCAGGCATTGACCATCTGTGCCTGCATGCGCAAGCGCGCGCGTTGCACCCGCGATTTTGCGGCAGACAGTGAAATGCCGAGACGCCTGGCGTATTCCATTTGCGGCATGCCTTGCAGGTCACAGAGGAGAATGGCTTCGCGGTCCGCAGGTGCGAGCTCGGAGAGCACACGCGGAATGCACTGGCTAAGGTTATCCACCGGGAGCAACTCGGGCTCAGGTTCGGCAGCGAGGTCCTCCGGCAGCGATATCTGGGCTTTCGTCAGACGCAGCCGATCGATCAGCAGATTGCGCGCGACATGGAATAGCCAGGCACGCGGATGGGTTAGACGACAGAAATCGCTGCCCTGTTGAATGGCCCTGAGAAAAAGCTCCTGCAGCAGATCATCTCCATCGCTCGGATTGCCTGAACGATGCACAAGAAAACCGTGAAGTTCGGCAGAGTTTTCCTGCCAGGCTTGGTTCAGGCAACCGAGTGGTGTATTACTCGGGACGTCCACGGCGAATCTCTCCTCTTAGTTCGCACGCTGCGGCGACGGTATTGAAAATAGTGCCAAACTTTTTGAGGTTGTCATGCAGGAGATCAAAGCGCCGATCCACTTCATCGCTGTCCACCCACAGTTCATATTCGATGCGAATCATTTTTGGCGGACTATCCTGACGCCAGCCATGGAAACGTACCGCCGCACCACGGAACTCGAACTTGAGGATGGGCGCCACGCGCTCGATCCCTTTCAACATGCACGCGGAGAGGGAGGCTAACAACAATTCAGCCGGGTTGAAGGCATCCTGCCGCCCGTCGAGACAGGTATCAAGCGCTACCTCGGCGCATTTGGTAGTAGCAATGCTGCCGTTGGATGACAGCCTTTGAGAGAAAACTTCGTATTCGAGCATCTGAATAGTCCTGAGCGCAAAACCGACAATTATGCAGGTTCTCGTGTGAAATACTTCTTTTGCAACCACAACGAGACATTGACCAGGCCGATCATCACCGGCACTTCGACCAGCGGCCCGATCACCGCCGCAAATGCGACTCCCGAGTCGATGCCGTAAACCGCGATGGCCACCGCGATGGCCAGTTCAAAGTTATTGCTGGCGGCGGTGAACGAAAGCGTGGCGCACTTTTCGTAACTCGCCCCCATGCGCCGGGTCATGAAAAAAGCAAAAATGAACATCAGCACGAAATAGATCAGCAACGGGATGGCGATGCGCACCACGTCGAAAGGGATGCTGACGATCAGCTTGCCCTTCAGGCTGAACATGACCACGATGGTAAACAACAGCGCGATCAGTGTGATCGGTGCGATCTTCGGAACGAAGCGGGTGTGATACCACGCCTTGCTGACAAAGCGCAGCATGATGACGCGGGTCAGCATACCGGCAATGCAGGGGATGCCCAGATAAATGAAGACACTCTCGGCAATCTGCCGGATCGAGATATCGACCACCGAGCCGGTGAGCCCGAAGAAGGGCGGCAGCACAGTGATGAACAGCCAGGCATAGACGCTGAAAAACAGCACCTGAAAAATGGAGTTGAAGGCCACCAGACCGGCAGCATATTCGGTCGAGCCCTTGGCCAGCTCGTTCCAGACAATCACCATGGCAATACAACGGGCGAGGCCGATCATGATCAGGCCGACCATGTATTCCGGCTTGTCCTGGAGAAAAATGATCGCCAGCGCAAACATCAATATGGGCCCGACAATCCAGTTCTGTATCAGGGAGAGTCCGAGCACCTTCCGGTCGCGGAAAACATCGGGCAATTCTTCGTAACGCACCTTGGCAAAGGGCGGGTACATCATCAGTATCAGCCCCGCCGCAATCGGAATGTTGGTCGTTCCGACCTGGAAACTGTTGATGAACTCCTCGATATCCGGCAGCGAAAAACCAAGACCGACACCGAGCGCCATGGCGGCGAAGATCCAGACCGTCAGATAGCGGTCGAGGAAAGAGAGTTTTTTGGTTACGGCGCTCATTGGGTTCGTCCGATGTAATAGTTCGATTGTTTGTCTGGTTACTCACGCAGAGTATGTCAACCTGAAACTCACGGTTTCCAGGCGCCGTTCTGCCTGACCCATTCAACATCGGCAGAAAGGCAGAAAAGCTGAATATTGGATATTGTGAATCACCATCGAAAATTGAATCATTGCTCAACCGTAGGTCGGGTTAGCGAAGCGTAACCCGACGTTGCGACTAGCCGATGAGCACTCCGCAACGTCGGGTTACGGCCTGTTGGCCTAACCCGACCTACGATCCACATCGAAAATTGAATAATTGCTGAGCACTAATACGCATTCATCATGTCAATGTACTCATTGCCCGGCCTCTTCATGAATACGCCGGGCAGCCACCTTGACTTCGTCTGCCGAGAGCGTTTCAAGCGGCAGCGCGAGAAAAGCCCGAATGCGCCGCTCAAGGTGCCGATAGGCGACTTCGAAGGCGTCCCGACGCGCGGCAAGCGGCTCGACATGCGCCGGGTCGTCGATACCCCAGTGCGCGGTGGCCGGATGTCCCGGCCAGATCGGGCAGACCTCACCCGCGGCGCTGTCGCAAACCGTAAAGATGTAGTCGAGCTGCGGTGCGCCCGGCGCAGCGAACTCGTCCCACGACTTGCTGCGCACCCCGGACGGCACTGCGACGCAATGCTTTTCCAGCGTTTCCAGCGCCACCGGGTTGACCTTGCCGGAGGGTTTGCTGCCCGCCGAAAAGGCCCGCACGCGACCCTCGCCGAAATGGTTGAACAGTGATTCGCCAAGAATCGAGCGGGCGGAGTTGCCGGTGCACAGCACCAGCACGTTGATCGGACGGGAAGTACTCATGCCTGTTTTCCTTTCGGAATACAAAGTTGGGGATGACCGCCGCAGCAGTCTTCAGTCAGAAAATCGATCAGCGCATTGATGCCGCCTATTTCGGCCCGGTAGCGGACGAAGCGCCCTTCCTGAATGGCGGTGACCAAACCGGCCTGCGCCAGCGTCTTGAGATGAAATGAAAGCGTTGGCGCCGGCAGTTCAAGCTGCTCGCCGATCACTCCTGGAGTCAGTCCTTCGGGAGCATTGCGTACCAGCAGTCTGAAGACGGCCAGGCGGTTTTCCTGCGCCAGGGCAGCGAGAGCGTTTACGGCAATATTGTTTTCCATGTTTCCAATAGTATGGAAATGTTAGAGTTTTGGCAATTACTTTAAGGAACACCTCAATCAAGCGATGCTGAATCTGATGGGTAACCAGCCTGCGAGGCCTTCAGGTCGAACATTTTGAAGCATGATGTCGTGCAAGCCTGTTTTTGTGCGGCTTCGACGGCATGCATTGCCAGGACAATTTATTTACGCGGCTCGTAGCGCGTTTCCAGTTAGTTGCACCTGGAGTCAACGCTCAAGAAGCTCAATTTCACTTCACCTCGCGCCGTTCAGATCGTCCGCAATATAGGCTTGCACGATACTGTCGAAGTCCCTGTCGCCTTTGAATCCGAGTGCGAGAGCGCGCGTCATGTCCCAGCTTCCGGGCCAACTGCCGATAATGCGCTGCACGACGGGATCGCTTTCCCAGCGGATTTTGCTGACTGCCGCCTGACCGGAAATCCGGCCGAGGGTTTCGACCATTTCGCCGACTGTCACGCTGACGCCGGGCAGGTTCAGCACGCGGTTCAGCGCGAAGGCTTCGGCAACGAGCTCGTGTCCGAAGACCAGGCTGTCGACGGCCTGGCGCGGAGAAAGTAGCCAGAGGCGGGTATCCGCCGTCACCGGGCAGACCGTTTCTTCGTTATTCAAGGGTTCGCGAATGATGCCGCTGGCAAACGAAGAAGCGGCTTTGTTCGGTTTGCCAGGGCGCACGGAAATCGTCGGCAGGCGCAAACAGCGCCCATCGATGAAGCCACGGCGGCTGTAATCGGAGAGCAGCAACTCGCCGATCGCTTTCTGGATGCCATACGAGGATTTCGGATTGAGCGCGGTGTCATCCTGAACCACTTCGGGCAGATCGCCGCCATAGACGGCGACCGAACTGGTGAACACCACCCTGGGGCAATGCCCCAGGCGGCGACAGGTCTCGAACAGGAGCCGAGCGGCATCGAGATTGACGCGCATCCCGAGATCAAAATCCGCTTCGGCCTGACTGCTGACCACTGCGGCCAGATGGAAGATGGACGCGGTTTCCGCGTCGACCACGCGGTTCAGCACCTGCGGATCGGCAAGATCGACGCTAACGACAGAAACTCGCGGATCGGAAAATCCCTCTACCGGAACGATATCGAGAAGCACCAGGCGGGCCATAATTTCCTCGACTCCTGCCGCATTCCTGAGTTTTCCAAGGCGCAGGAGTTTATTGGCCAATCGCCGACCAAGGAATCCGGCAGCACCGGTAATCAGAACTTTCATGTCATTTCCTTCATCCACACCAGCCCGTCCTCGGTTTTACCGCGCGGACGATACTCGCAGCCGACCCAGCCGCTGTAACCCAGTTCATCCAGAAGACGGAACAGATGGCGGTAATTGATTTCACCCGCGTCGGGTTCGTGACGATCGGGGACGCTGGCGACCTGGATATGCCCGATACCTTCGAAATTGTTCTTCAGGGTCGTCGAGAGGTCGCCCTCGACAATCTGGGCGTGATAGAAGTCCATCTGCACCTTGAGGTTGGCGGCTCCTATTTCTTCGCGAATGGCATGCGCCTCGGCCTGCGTATTGAGGAAATAGCCGGGAATGTCGCGCCTGTTGATCGGCTCGATGACCAGCGTCAGGCCATGCTCTGCCAGGGCCTTGGCCGCATGGCGCAGGTTATCGACCAGTACCGCCCGATGTCGTGAGCGCTCGGCACCCTCCGGCAGCAGGCCGGACATGGCGTGAAGCGTCGGAGTTCCCATCGACAGCGCATAGTCCAGCGACTTGACCACACCGGCGCGGAATTCTTCTTCTCGGCCCGGCAGTGAGGCCAGTCCGCGCTCGCCCGCTGCCCAGTCGCCGGGGGGCATGTTGAAGAGGGCGCTGTTGAGCCCGGCCTCCTTCAGCCAGCGGGTGACATCGGCGACCGGATAGTCATAGGGGAAAAGGAATTCAACGGCAGCGAAACCGGCTTTCGCAGCGGCGGCAAAGCGTTCCGGAAACGGAACCTCGTTGAACATCATGCTCAGGTTGGCGGCAAATCTTGGCATGGCGAACCTTTCAGAAATACTGTTTCAACGGGCGTGAGCTTGGCGGTTTTCCTCAGCATGATTCGATACGCTCATGATGCCAGCTTGCTCCAGGCCTTGAGGAAGAAGTCCGGCGTACCGAAATTGCCCGACTTGAGTGCCAGTGCCAGGGGGCGTTTGACGGTGTCATTGCTAATTGCCGTTGTCCACGGCACACCTGGGTCAATTTCCGGGCCGATGCGCAGGCCCCTGACTCCGAGTGCCAGGACCACGGCACCGGAGGTTTCGCCACCGGCCACGATCAGTTTCCCGACGCCTTGTTCGACCAGACCCCTGGCGATGGCGGCGAGCGCCTCCTCAACCAGGCGGCCAGCCCGCTCTGCGCCGAGTAGCGCGTGCACGGCCTGGAGCGCTTCGGGCATCGCCGTGGCATAGATCAGCAGCGGACCGTCCTTGATTCGACTTGCCGCCCAGTCAAGCGCCGCGCCAGGCACATCGCGGCCGCGAGCCAGTTCAAAAGGATCAATGTGGAAGGACGGATGTACCTCGCGCATGGCCCTCACCTGCCCCTGCGTGGCCAGCGAGCAACTGCCGGCAATGACGGCGCGCAGACCGCCTGTGGGGGGCAAGGAATCGGCCACCTGATCGTCGGCCAGCACGCCGGCGCGACGGAAGTTTTGCGGCAGCCCGAGGGCGAGGCCGGAACCGGCGGTGACCAGCGCTAGATCGGTACAGGCGGCACCGATACTCATCAGGTCATCGTTGGACAGCGCATCAACCACCGCGAAGTTGTAGCCTGCGGCCTGCAGTGCCTTGAAACGGGCGCGGATGGCGTCTTCGCCCTTGAGCACGGTCGAGTATTCGGTCAGGCCGACCTTGCCCTTGATCTGGGCTTGCAGAACACGAACCAGGCTCGAGTCGGTCATCGGCGTCAAGGGATGATGACGCATTCCCGATTCCGACAACAGCAGATCGCCGACAAACAGGTGGCCTTTGTAGATTGTCCGGCCATTGGCCGGGAAAGCCGGACAAGCGATCGTGAAGCGGCTGTCGAGAGCATGCATCAGGGCTTCGGCCACCGGGCCGATATTGCCTCCGGGCGTCGAATCGAAGGTCGAACAGTATTTGAAGTAGAACTGACGGCAACCCGCCTGCTGAAGCCAGCACAGTGCCGCAAGCGATTCGGCGACGGCCTCGGCGACCGGCGTCGTACGCGACTTCAGCGCGATGACCACAGCGTCGATGTTTTCGCCAAGGTCGATGGGATCTTGCGGGACGCCGATCAAATGCACGGTGCGCATGCCGGACTTGACCAGCATTCCGGCCAGGTCGGTGCCGCCGGTAAAATCGTCGGCGATACAACCGAGAAGAACAGTCATGGCCAGCACCTCGACAAAGAGACTGCGTATATGATGCCATCGAGTAGGGGACGGAGTTACCCCCGTCGCCCTCTCACACCACCGTACGTGCGGTTCCGCATACGGCGGTTCCTGACTACTGGGTTTCCCCAGCGAGCTTCGTTTCGTGCATCGTGTCGCCTGTCGGCCACTAAGCACCCAAGGCCACCATCGGGACTTCTGGCCCCTCCAGTCTAGCCACAGGCCCTCCGTTCCCGGAGGCTTGTGCCCTGTCCGCGCAGAGAGCACGCGTGACTATCCACTCATGTCAGGTTCAGCCCTTCACTACTCCGGTTTCGAGCAGCTACTACGGCGTCTGCTGACTCCCGCCAACCCATCCCAACACCTCACGATGTCAGTAGCCCCTAGCACAGGGCAGGCTGACGGGCCTCCCAGGGTAATGCGCGCAACCTTCATGCTTATGCCTGTCGGATTTATGTCGTAACGTTCCGTGCAAGTATCGGGCTTTGACGGTATCGGCCGCCTCACCCCATTACGCCACCTAATCCGCTTCCTGTTCGTCAGGCCAGCATTTTGCCTTCGGCTTCCTTCAGATTCCGCCTTGCGACGGACACCCTTGCCGTTCAGCTAGCACTTCCCCTTGCAGGGCGTGCAGAGGACTTGCACCTCCAAGTTCCTAACTGACCACCATAGTCAGTCAAGTTGCGCTTGCGCGCAACGCGCCATGCCTGGCGCACCGAAAAAAGCCCCCGATGGCGGGGGCTTTTAAATCAACGCTGAAACGGCAGTCGCTTACATGCGAGCTATCATCGCATCGCCGAATTCCGAGCACGACACCTCGGTTGCGCCTTCCATCAAACGAGCGAAGTCGTAAGTCACGACCTTGTCGCCGATCGCCGCTTCCATGGACTTGATGAGCAAGTCGGCCGCTTCCAGCCAGCCGAGGTGACGCATCATCATTTCGGCGGAGAGAATCAGCGAACCGGGGTTAACCTTGTCCAGTCCGGCGTACTTCGGCGCCGTACCGTGCGTCGCTTCAAAGCAGGCGTACTTGTCGGAAATGTTGGCCCCCGGAGCAATGCCGATACCGCCAACCTGTGCCGCCAGCGCATCGGAGATGTAATCGCCGTTGAGGTTAAGCGTGGCGATCACGTCGTACTCGGCCGGACGCAGCAGAATCTGCTGCAGGAAAGCGTCGGCGATGGCGTCCTTGATGATGATGCCGTTCGGCAGCTTGAGCCACGGGCCGCCGTCAATCTCGACACCGCCAAACTCATTCTTGGCCAGCGCATAGGCCCAGTCACGGAAGGCCCCTTCGGTGAACTTCATGATGTTGCCCTTGTGCACGATGGTCACCGACTTGCGCTTGTTGGTGATTGCGTACTTGATCGCGGCACGCACCAGGCGCTCGGTGCCGTCCTTGGAAATCGGCTTGATGCCGATACCCGAAGTTTCAGGAAAACGGATTTTCGTGACACCCATTTCGTCCTGGAGGAACTTGATGACCTTCTTGCAGGCATCGGAGCCTGACTGCCACTCGACACCGGCATAAATGTCCTCGGTGTTTTCGCGGTAGATGACCATGTCGATCAGCTCCGGATGCTTGACCGGCGAAGGCACACCCTTGAAATACTGCACCGGACGCACGCACTGGTAGAGGTCAAGTTCCTGACGCAGGGCAACATTCAGCGAGCGGATGCCGCCACCGACCGGCGTCGTCATCGGTCCCTTGATCGAAACCGAGTATTCCTTGAGGGCAGCGAATGTCTCGGCTGACAGCCAGATGTCGGCCCCGTACATGGTCGTCGACTTCTCACCGGCATAGACTTCCATCCAGTAAATCTTCTTCTTGCCGCCGTAGGCTTTGGCTACGGCGGCATCGACCACCTTGATCATCACCGGGGTGATGTCGACGCCGATGCCGTCACCTTCAATGAACGGGATAATCGGGTTATCCGGAACGGTTTGGCCGGGAACGATTTTTTGTCCGCCCTGCGGAATCTTGATCAGACTTTCGCTCATATCTACTCCATGGTTGTAATTCGGTTTTGTCCTGGTCAAGTACCCGCACAGACACGCATCAGCCTTCCATGCATTTGCCGCAGAACCAAGATTTTTTCAATGCAGCGCCCGTGAGTGTAAAGAAAGCGCTGCGGGCCGTAATTCGAATTCCGCATTATCGCGGAAAACTTCGCGCTTCGCCAGCATTTCATGATTCACATTTGTCATACATACTGGAGGCCAGGTTAATGCTACAATTTTTGTTTCTACGACTCATGGCCAACCAAGATGGATATCTGGATCGACAAACACCCCCCTTCATTACTTATTACCAAAGCCATGATCAATGGCTTCAACCGCCACTACCAGAATATCCGCGAATATGGACAACAAGCGAAGCTCCTTTTTGAAGCCGGCGACTGGAAAGGCGTACTGAATGCCGTCAGCGAACGCATCCCCTCCTACGACAATCGTGCAAACGAAACAGCCAGCCTCATCGAAGCTCGATACGGTGCCAATTCGCTCGACGACGATACGTGGCAACAAGTCAAACAGAACTACATAGGCCAATTGATCAACCACAAGCAGCCTGAGCTCGCCGAAACATTCTTCAACTCGGTATGCTCAAAGCTTTTGCACCGCACCTATTTTCACAATGACTACATCTTTGCCCGTCCGGCGATATCCACCGAGTACATCCTTTCCGATCCGCCGGTGTATTCAAGCTATTACCCCCAGCAAGATGGGATTCACCAGACCTTGAAACAGATCATTACCGATTTCGACTGGCAACGCCCCTTTGAAGACCTCGACCGGGATATCCATTACGTCATGCGTACGGCCGAGAAGTATCTCGGCGGCTGGCCCAAGGCTGAACCCAATGTCCATATTCAGGTGCTGCATTCCGCTTTTTACCGGAACAAGGGCGCCTATATCTTTGGCAAGGCGATCAACGGCCACGTTGAGATTCCTTTCGCCGTTCCTGTCCTGCACACGCCGGAAGGCAAACTGGTACTCGATACCATTTTGCTCGACCCCGCACAGATTGTTCTGCTCTTCTCGTTATCTCGCGCTTACTTCATGGTCGATATGGAGGTTCCCTCGGGTTACGTTCAGTTCCTGCTCAGCATCCTGCCGAACAAGCCGCGTTCCGAAATCTACACCATGCTCGGTCTCGGCAAGCAGGGCAAAACGATGTTCTACCGCGATTTGCAAGAACACCTGCGCCACTCAAGGGATAAATTCATCATCGCACCGGGCGTTCTCGGCATGGTCATGCTGGTGTTCACCCTTCCCTCCTATTCTTATGTGTTCAAGATCATCAGGGATGTCTTTGCGGCAACGAAAGAGGTTGATCACGACACCGTCAAAGCCAAGTACATGCTGGTCAAGAAAGTCGACCGCGTCGGCCGGATGGCCGACACTCTCGATTTTGCGGACGTTGCCCTGCCGAAAAACCGTTTTTCGGATGAACTGCTTGAGGCATTGCGCGCGCACGTTCCATCGCTGCTTGAAGAAGACGGGGACGATCTGGTCATCAAGCACCTCTACATCGAAAGACGCATGACGCCGCTCAACATTTATCTCGATGGCGCAACACCCGAAGAGATTGACCACGCCGTACTCGAATACGGCAATGCCATTCGCGAACTGGCGAAAGCCAACATTTTCCCCGGCGACATGCTGTGGAAAAATTTCGGTATTACAAGATACAAGCGCGTGGTGTTTTACGACTACGATGAAATCGAATACATGACCGACTGCAACTTCCGCGTCATTCCGGAAGCCCCGTATCCGGAAATGGAAATGTCGAGCGAGCCCTGGTATTCAGTCGGCAGAAACGATGTTTTCCCCGAGGAATTTGCCTCATTTTTGCTTGGATCGCCCAAGGTTCGCACGGCTTTTCTCAAGTACCACCGCGATCTGCTGAACGTCAAATTCTGGAAATCTGCACAGGATAAAATTATTTCGGGTCACGTAGAGGATTTCTTCCCCTATCCCGAAGAATTGCGTTTCTGCAACGCGTTCAAGGAGCAGTGATTGAGGAGCATGGCGAGAAAAGGGACGAAAAAAAACCTCGCTGATTGAGCGAGGTTTTTTTCACTGCCGGATTACTTCAGCTTGGTTTCCTTGTAAGCCACATGTTTGCGAACTTTGGGATCGTACTTCTTGATCTCCATTTTCTCAGGCATGGTCTTCTTGTTCTTGGTGGTGGTATAGAAGTGACCGGTACCGGCCGTCGATTCGAGTTTGATCTTTTCACGCATGACTGAAGTTCCTTGTCAGATCTCGCCGCGTGCGCGCAGATCGGCGAGCACAACGTCGATACCATTCTTGTCGATAGTGCGCAGACCAGCGGTGGAAACGCGCAGGCGTACCCAGTGGTTTTCGCTTTCAACCCAGAAACGGCGGTACTGCAGATTCGGCAGGAAACGACGCTTGGTTCTATTGTTGGCATGGGAAACATTGTTCCCGACCATCGGGCCTTTACCCGTTACTTGGCAGACACGCGCCATGATTGTTGCTCCAGTTGATCTTGGGAAGAAAGCCGGCGATTCTAGCCTAAAAAGGCGTGAAGTTTCAAGCTATTTCTGATGACTCGATTACAGCAACCCGCGTTCGGCGAACGACAAGGGCTGAGCTGCCCCGGCCACAATGAAGTGATCGAGCACCCGAACATCGACCAAAGCCAGTGCCTGCTTGAGTTCACGGGTCAGAAACTGGTCAGCGCTCGA
This sequence comes from Candidatus Propionivibrio dominans, assembly GCA_016709335.1. Lineage (GTDB taxonomy): Bacteria > Pseudomonadota > Gammaproteobacteria > Burkholderiales > Rhodocyclaceae > Propionivibrio > Propionivibrio dominans. Next base: position 126,435 of record JADJNC010000060.1, read on the forward strand.
AGGCTCGGAAACACCGGAAGGATGGTTGTGTGCCAGAACGACGGCGGCTGCATTATGCATCAAGGCCTTCTTGACGACCTCTCTTGGATAGACGCTGGTCTGCGTCAGCGTTCCGCGAAATAGCTCTTCGGAAGCAATCAGGCGGTTTTGTGAATCCAGCCAGAGGGCAAAAAATACTTCATGCTTAAGACCGGCCAGATGCAAGCGCAGATAATCACGCACCGAACCCGGCGTCGCAAAGGCGTTGCCCTGCTTCAATTCCTCGGCCAGCGCCCGGCGCGACATCTCCAGAACGGCCTGCAACTGGGCGTACTTGGCCGGCCCCATGCCGGGAATCAGCGAAAACTCGCCCTGCGTCGCGGCAAACAGGTGATTAAGGCTGCCAAAATGGCGGATCAGCTCGCGAGCCAGGTCAACTGCGCTTTTTCCCCTGACGCCCACGCGCAGAAAAATCGCCAGCAGTTCGGCGTCGGACAGCGCAGCGGCGCCTTGCGTCAGCAAGCGTTCGCGTGGACGCTCATCCTCAGGCCAGTCGGTAATTGCCATGGTGCAATCTCGGTTAGAATGTTCCATCTGACATTCTAACCAAGCTTATCGGGTCATTCGCATGGAATTGACGGGAAAACACATTGCGCTCGGCGTCAGCGGCGGCATTGCCGCCTACAAGGCCGCCGAACTGGTTCGCCTGCTGATCAAGCAGGGTGCCACCGTGCAGGTTGCAATGACCGAGGCGGCGACCCACTTCATCACCCCGGTCACCTTCCAGGCACTGTCCGGTAACCCGGTGTTTACCGACCAGTGGGATCCGCGTGTCGCCAACAACATGGCGCACATTGATCTTTCGCGTGCCGCCGACGTGCTGCTGATCGCCCCGGCCTCGGCCGATTTCCTGGCCAAGGTCGCCAACGGGCTGGCCGACGATCTGCTGAGCACGCTCACCCTGGCACGCGACTGCCCCTTGCTGGTCGCTCCGGCGATGAACCAGCAGATGTGGGAAAACGCGGCTACGCAACGTAATATCGTCACCTTGCGCAGCGATGGCATCAGCATTCTTGGCCCCGCCTGCGGTGAGCAGGCCTGTGGCGAAAACGGCCTCGGACGCATGCTCGAGCCGGAAGAAATCCTCACCGAACTGATCGCTCACTTCCAGCCCAGATTGCTTGCTGGAAAAAAGGTACTGTTGACCGCCGGGCCGACCTTCGAGGCCATCGACCCGGTGCGCGGAATCACCAATCTGTCGAGCGGCAAGATGGGCTTTGCCCTGGCACGTGCCGCTCGCGAAGCCGGCGCTGAAGTGACGCTCGTCTGTGGCCCGGTCAGCCAGCCGACACCGAGTGGAATCAAGCGCGTCGACGTGACCAGCGCCCACGAAATGCACGCTGCCGTCATGCAGTGCGCGGCCGCACAGGACGTATTCATCGGCGTTGCAGCAGTTGCCGACTACCGCCCGAAGCTGGCCAGCGAACACAAGATCAAGAAGGATGGAGCTAGCGCGACGCCGATCGAGCTGGTCCAGAATCCCGACATCCTGGCTGACGTTGCTGCCCTGCCGGCCCCCCCGTTATGCGTCGGTTTTGCCGCCGAAAGCCGGAACCTGGCCGACTATGCCCAGAAAAAGCGCGCCGCGAAGAAAATCCCGTTGATCGTCGGCAACCTGGTTCAACACGGCTTTGGCGGCGACGACACCATGCTGACCCTTTTCGACGATGACGGCGCAACCCCGTTGCCGCCCGGCCCCAAGCTCGCGCTGGCCAGAGCGCTCATCGAACACATCGCCGGACTGCTTGCCAGGCGCTGATGCACACCATGAATGACGACTATGTACAGGATAAAACCCGTCGCATCGTCGGGCGCCAAGTACTTCGGCGCGCCAGCCGGATGGTTCAGGCCTGGCGCGATGACGAACAGGAAAATGCACGGCTTGCCAAACAAATAGCCCTCCTGCTACTTTTCATTGCCCTGCTGGGTGCTGCCCTCTTCATTCTTTTCTGACCGGAAACCCCATGCACCGCATTGATGTTCGTCTGCTCGACCCCCGGCGCAAGGACAGTCCGCCGCACTACGCCACCCCGGCTCGGCCGGCCTTGATTTGCGTGCCTGCATTGAGACTCCGGTGAAGATTCACCCCGGTGAAACCCTGCTGATCCCGACCGGCATCGCCATTCATCTGGCCGACCCCGGTCTCGCGGCGATGATCCTGCCGCGCTCCGGGCTGGGTCACAAACATGGCATTGTGCTCGGCAATCTGGTGGGCCTGATCGACTCCGACTATCAAGGCGAAATCATGGTGTCGACCTGGAATCGTGGCAAGGAGAGCTTCACGCTCAACCCGCTTGATCGCCTGGCACAACTCGTCGTCGTCCCGGTCATGCAGGTCGCCTTCAATGTCGTTGACGAGTTTGACGCCAGCACGCGCGGCGACGGTGGTTTTGGCAGCACAGGGAAAACCTGATCCTGGTCCTGCCCTTACCGGCTACCATGAATCATGCATAGAAGGAGACGGTTTTGACGCACCAGCAGACAATCAAGTTATCGACCCGTGGCCGTGGAACGACCGAGATTACGGCGGAGGTGGCGAAGATCGTCCATGCTGCACGGATCGAAACCGGCCTCGCCAATGTATTCACTATGCATACCAGTTGCTCGGTCATCCTTACCGAAAATGCCGATCCTTCGGTGCGTCGCGATCTTGAGACGCTGGCGCTACGCTGGGCAGCCGACGGCGACCCCGCCTACCAGCACAGCGACGAAGGCGATGATGACATGGCCGCCCATGGCAGAAACATTCTGGCAGGCAGTTCGATCACCGTGCCGGTCAGCCATGGCGGCCTGCGGCTTGGAACCTGGCAGGGAATCTATCTGTGGGAACACCGCACGCATGCTCATCAACGACAGATCGTCGTTACCGTTTTCGGCTGATGATCTCGACAAACTGGCAACTCACCGACCATTCAAGCCCGCAAGCTGACGGGTATCAGCCCACGCAAGGCATTCGCCATATGGATCGACGGGGCGCCAAGCAAGTCATCCAGGGTCAGAACACATTCGAGCGCGCGACCCGATTCAAGCAGGTGTCGACGCATGACTCCCGGCAGTAAACCGCAGGACAGCGGTGGCGTCAGCAGGTCGCCGCCACGTTCGATAAACACATTGCTGCGAGCACCCTCGCAGACCTCGCCTCGCGTATTGAGAAAGATCGCATCGAATACATCCGGGTGAGCGGCCAGTCGGGCCAAAGCCCGATCGTACAGGCTGCGTGCGCTTGTCTTGTGGCGCAGCAGGTAGTCGTCCGCATCCAGTCTTTCGTCAGCCAGAACTACATGACATGGCGCCCCATCGTCAGTCATCTCCGCCAGATTGATGCGGTACTGGCCATCATGCGCAAGGGTCAAACGAACACGATGAATTCCGGCTGCACAAGCAGACGAGTGCTCGGCCAAAGCCGCAGCAAGCGCTGGTACATTACACGCAAAACCGAGCGCTCGTGCCGAAGCCGCAAGCCGCTCCAGATGCAAGGGCAACAACGGGTATTTTCCGAATTCCAGGCGCATCGTTTCAATCAGCTCGAAACCGGGATCGAAACCGGTGAGAAAACGCGACTTCAGGAGACATTCGGCGTATTCGCGCCCGGGCTCGGAATCAATGACGATGCCGCTGCCGACACCGAGGCTCGCCCGCCCGTCCGGCGCCACCTCCAGCGTACGAATGGCGACGTTGAAACGACAATCGCCGCCCGGCGCCACCCAGCCCAGCGCTCCGCTATACAGGCCGCGTGGAGTGGTCTCCAGATCGGCGATGAGCTGCATGGCACGAATTTTCGGAGCGCCGGTAATCGAGCCGCAGGGAAACAGCGCACGAAACAGCTCATACAGACGCGCATCGGGCAAGTCGGCGGAAACGCTCGATACCACCTGCCACAGTGTCGGATAGGCTTCGGCTTCACACAGGGATTCAACCCGAACCTTGCCGGGCGCGGCCAGCCGACCCAGATCGTTGCGCAACAAGTCGACGATCATGATGTTCTCGGCGCGTTCTTTCTCGGACGCCAGCAACGCCATGCGCTGCGCCTCATCGTCTTCCGGCGTCGCACCGCGTTGCGCGGTACCCTTCATCGGTCGTGTCAGAACACGCTCACCGCTGCGCTCGAAAAACAACTCGGGCGAGAACGAAAGCAGTGTTTCCTCCGGGGTGACGACGTAAGCCCCATATCGTACCGGCTGGCGTTCGCGCAGGCGGGCGTAGAGCGCCAGCGGGTGGCCGTAGATCCTGAAATCAAGGGGGAACGTCAGGTTGATCTGATAACAGTCGCCCTCGGTAATCCAGCGCCGGATCTGCTCGACCTTTGCCGCATGGCTCCCGGCATCCAGCCGCAGCGAGAGCTCAGCGACGCCGGCGACCCACTGGTGTTCGGACATACTGGCCAGACATCGCTCAAGAAAAGCCCCAGCGGCCTGTGCATTGAGTTGCTGCGCTTGACCAAACACCCAGCCACGCAAGCGTGCCGGCCCAGGTCTGGACTGCGCGACGCTCGGCTCAAACAAGGCACCCAGTGCATAGTCTGCTGCCAGGGCAACCCACTCGCCATTGGAAGTAGCCGCCTCAATGGCCTCGAACACCGAAGCCAGATCGCCGCTTCGATCCGCACTATCTTCACCATGTCCGTCGAAACGGAGCGTTCGACGATACTCCGACAACAGAATGGCACTACCGCCGTCACCCTCGAACAGGGCGAAACGGTCACCGACCCATGTCACTGTTCAGTCCTGGAGAAGAAAAGCCGCCACAGGAATGCGGCTTACTTGCGCTTGAAATAAAATTCGAAGACCTGACCGGCTTCGGCGTTGACCAGCAACTGGTTGCCGGTCTGCTTCGCAAAGGCCTGAAAATCCTTGACCGCGCCGGGGTCGGTAGCCAGAACGCGCAACACCTGACCGGAGGTCATTTCGGCAAGCGTTTTCTTGGTACGCAAGATCGGTAGCGGACAGCTCAGCCCCTTGACATCAAGTTCACGATCAAACTGCATGATCAGTTCCGGAACGAATATAAAAACGCATTTTAACCGCCATTCCAGCCGCCATTCTTTTTCAGCTTCGCTTCTTCAGCCTGCAGAATGCGCAATTCGCGTAGACGGGCATCAACGGCAGACTGCTCCTGGAAATTGCCATCGCTATCCTGCTGGGCAAACTGCAATTGCTCGACTGCCTGCCCGAGTTGCCCCTGCAGCAGGTAAAACTCGGCCTGAGCCCGGTGCTGCTGCAAACGTTTTCCGAGGGCGGCATAGTTTTTTGCCTGCAGGCCGTAGAGCTTGTAATCAGCAAAATTGAGTTGCAACTGCGAATCAAGAAAGGCCAGGGCCTTATCGTATTGTCGCCCCGCGAAGAGCGATTCGGCATAACCATAAACCAGCGATTTCGCCTGAGGAAAGCGCTGTAATGCATCGCGATAAATGGCTTGCGCCGCCGGCAAGTCGCCGGCGCTTGTTTTGACCCCGGCGGCCAGACCGGCAATCATTGGCGACGCAACCTTGAGTGCACTGAGCGCCTCAATCTCACGTTGCGCCGCCGACGTATCCTTGGCTCTCATCAGCGCAAAAACCAGGCCATAACGAGCAGCGGCCTGTGACGCATATTTCTTTTCGCGCAACTGGGTTTCGAATTCACTGACCGCTTCGCGTGGCGTACCCATCAGCGCACGCAACTTGGCGCGCACGAGCTGGAAATCAAGGCTGCCGACAACCTGCCGGTAGGGCGAACCTTGTGCCCGGTTCTGCATATCGGAAATCCGCTCGATCGTCAGCGGGTGCGAACGCAAATAGACCGGGGCATTGTTCTCGTAAAGTCGGCCTGCCTTTTGCAACCGCTCGAAGAAATCACCCATGCTCCGCACATCGAAGCCTGCCTTGTCCAGCGATTGATATCCCATACGGTCGGCTTCGCGCTCGAAGTCGCGGCTGTAGGCCAGTTGCGACTGAACGAGACCGGCCTGAGTCGAGACGATGGCAGCCGATGCAATATTCGAATTGGAGCGGGCAGCGAGAATGCCGAGCGCCATGGCAATCATGCTCGGAATCGTATTCTGTTTCTCCTTGGCAATCTGGCGCGCCAGATGATTCTGGGTCACGTGCGCTATTTCGTGGGCGATGACGCCTGCCAGTTCGGACTCGGACTGTGCAGTAAGAAAGGTGCCGGTGTTCACGCCGATAAAACCGCCGAACATGGCAAACGCATTAACGGTATTGTCACGAATGGCAAAAAAGTGGAAATCGCCGGTCGGATTCGCACTGGCTTCAACAAGACGACTGCCAAGGCTGGCAAGATAGTCGTTGATTTCCGGATCGTCGACGTAACTTGGCTCACGCAGACGAATTTCGTTCATGATGCTCTCGCCTATCTTGCGTTCGAGTTGCGGCGAGAATTCGGCACGCGCCGACTCCCCGAGATCCGGAAGATCTTCGGCCCATGCCATCGAAGTCCCGGCCATCAAAGCAGCCACCGTCAGTGGCAGGACAGCACGGGTCAAGCGGCTGAGCGGGCTAAAATGGCGCGGGATCACAATGCGCAAAAAGACATGCTGAAAAACATGGTCAGATGATACCGGACTTCACCGAATCCTTATGTTTCAACTTGTAACGTGAATTTTACCGAAAGCAGGCGAAAAAAAACCCGCCAGAGGCGGGTTCCCTTGGCGCAGCCGAAAATCAGGCACGCCCAATATTCGATGCTTGCTTACCTTTGGGGCCCTGCGTTACATCAAAAGAAACCTTCTCGCCCTCTTTGAGGGTCTTGAATCCGCCCATGGTGATCGCGGAGAAATGGGCGAAAAGATCTTCACTGCCATCATCCGGAGTAATGAAACCGAAACCCTTGGCGTCATTGAACCACTTAACTGTACCTGTTGCCATATTGCTACATCCTTGAAAAGAGACTAGATCCGGGCATCGCCCGACGTGCATGTTTGAAATTCAAATACAACTTGAACCAAAACATGGAGACTTTGTACGCTAGTTATAGCGGATGCGTCAAGCATTTTTGAATGCAAATGCTGGCACAGTGTGGTTTATGGGTAAAATTCAGCTAACAAAGCGGTTTTGGAATTCGAAAAGACTGAGTAGAATTGAGATATGGCAAAACAGCATCAGGAAGGCTCCGTACTCGAAGCCAAACGCAGCAAACTCGCTCCACCACCACTTTACAAGGTATTGTTGCTCAATGATGACTTCACCCCAATGGACTTCGTTGTTCTTGTGTTGCAGAAGTTTTTTTCCATGAACCGCGAACAAGCGACACAAATCATGCTCAAAGTACATATGGAAGGTCGAGGCGTCTGTGGAGTTTTTCCGCGTGACGTCGCCGCCACCAAGGTCGAGCAGGTCGCGGCCTTCGCACGGGATAACCAGCATCCGTTGGCGTGCGTCATGGAGGAAAACTGAATGATTGCGCAGGAACTAGAAGTCAGCTTGCACATGGCCTTTGTCGAAGCCCGGCAAAAACGTCACGAGTTCATCACGGTCGAGCACCTTCTGCTTGCACTGCTCGATAACCCGTCAGCGGCAGAAACACTGCGCGCCTGCGGCGGAAATATCGAACAGTTGCGCAGGGATCTGACCAAGTTCATTGTCGAGCACACACCGACGGTTGATGGTGAAGAGGATATCGATACGCAGCCGACGCTTGGTTTCCAGCGCGTTATCCAGCGCGCCATCCTGCATGTCCAGTCGTCCGGGAAAAAAGAGGTTAATGGCGCCAATGTACTGGTCGCGATATTTGGCGAAAAGGATTCACACGCCGTTTACTACCTGCAGAAGCAGGGCATAAACCGGCTGGACGTCGTCAATTTCATATCCCACGGCATCAGCAAGGTCCCCCAGAGTACGGCACGCAGCGAACATGGCGTTGAAACCGAAAGCGAGACGCAAACCACAAGCGGCCCCCTGGAGAGCTACACCGTCAATCTCAACGAACTTGCCCTGCAAGGCAAGATCGATCCCTTGATCGGGCGGGAAAAGGAACTCGAGCGGGTCATCCAGACCCTTTGCCGCCGCCGCAAGAACAACCCCTTGCTGGCTGGCGAAGCGGGTGTTGGCAAAACCGCCATTGCCGAGGGTCTTGCCCGCAGGATCGTTGAACATAACGTACCTGAGATTCTCGAGAAGGCCAGCGTCTACGCCCTGGACATGGGTGCTCTGCTGGCTGGTACCAAGTATCGCGGCGACTTCGAGCAACGCCTGAAGGGTGTTCTCAAGCAGTTGAGCGAAAACCCGCATGCGATTCTGTTTATCGACGAGATCCACACGCTGATTGGTGCCGGATCGGCGTCCGGCGGTACGCTGGACGCGTCCAACCTGCTCAAGCCGGCACTCTCCAATGGACAGCTCAAGTGTATCGGTGCGACAACCTTCACCGAATACCGGGGCATCTTCGAGAAAGATCACGCACTGTCGCGTCGTTTCCAGAAGATCGACGTTAATGAGCCCTCGATCGCCGAAACCGTTGAAATCCTCAAGGGTCTGAAAACACGCTTCGAGTCGCACCACGGCATCAAGTATTCGGCCGCTGCGCTGACTTCTGCCGTCGAGCTTTCAGTGCGCTTCATCTCCGACCGCCACTTGCCGGACAAGGCCATCGACGTCATTGACGAAGCGGGCGCCGCGCAGCGTATCCTGCCAAAATCGAGACAGAAAAAAATGATCGGCAAGCAGGACATCGAAGAAATCGTAGCCAAGATCGCGCGCATCCCGTCAACACATGTCTCGTCGGATGACCGGAATGCCTTGAAAAACATCGACCGCGATCTCAAAGCTGTCGTCTTCGGGCAGGAAGCCGCGATCGATGCTCTGGCCAAGGCCATCAAGATGTCACGCTCGGGTCTCGGCAATCCGGCCAAGCCGATCGGCAGCTTTCTTTTTTCCGGCCCGACCGGCGTCGGCAAGACCGAAGTTGCCAGACAGCTTGCTTACTGTCTAGGCAACGAGTTGATTCGTTTCGACATGTCAGAATACATGGAGCGACATGCCGTATCACGGCTGATTGGCGCCCCGCCGGGTTATGTCGGCTTTGATCAGGGCGGCCAGTTGACCGAAGCGGTCACCAAGAAGCCCTACTGCGTGCTGCTCCTCGACGAAATTGAAAAAGCGCATCCGGACATCTACAACATCCTGCTACAGGTCATGGATCACGGCACCTTGACCGACAACAACGGGCGCAAGGCGGATTTCCGCAACGCGGTGATCATCATGACCACCAATGCCGGGCAGGAATCGATTCAAAAAACAAGCATGGGGTTTACCAACGCCAAGCAGGCCGGCGACGAAATGGTCGAGATCAAGCGCCTGTTCACGCCCGAGTTCCGTAACCGGCTCGACGCCACCATCTCCTTCAAGGCACTTGACCACGACGTTATCCTGCGCGTCGTCGACAAGTTCCTGATGCAACTGGAGGAACAGTTGCACGAGAAAAAAGTGGAAGCCACCTTCACCAATGCGCTCAAGAGTCACCTGGCAAGTAACGGTTTCGACCCCTTGATGGGCGCACGCCCGATGGCACGGCTGATTCAGGACACCATCCGCTCGGCGCTGGCCGACGAGCTGTTGTTCGGCAAGCTGGCCAGTGGTGGACACGTCACCGTCGACATTGACCAGGACGGCAAAATAAAGCTGTCATTCAAAGAAGAGACCGCCGAAGTCCTCTGAGAAGGCCTACACGACGGCCATGCCTTGGCGCATGGCCGTTTTTCATTCGATCTGCGAACGACATCAGCGCCATGGAGAAGCTCATGAGTTTCAAGACACCCGACCTTTGCGACGCATTTGAAGGCGAACTCGGCAAAACGGTTCGCGTTGTCGCCCCGATGTTCAAAAGTTATGGCGCGCGCGCTGCATTCAGCGGCCGTATCGTCACCCTGAAGCTGTTCGAGGACAATGCACTCGTGCGCACCACCTTCGGCGAAGACGGCAAGGGAAAAGTGCTCGTCATCGACGGCGGTGGATCGATGCGCTGCGCGCTGGTTGGCGACCTGCTGGCCGTAATGGCACAGAAAAACGGATGGGAAGGTGTGATCGTTTATGGATGCATCCGCGATTCTGCCGAAATAAACACCATTGACATAGGTGTGCGCGCGCTCGACACCCACCCGCAGCGCAGCATCAAGCGGGGAACTGGCGAGCGCGACCTTGCGGTGACTTTCGGCGGTGTCCGATTCAACCCGGGAGAGTTCCTCTATGCCGACGAGGACGGCGTCCTGGTTTCCAGTCAAGCGTTGATTTAGTCATCCCAAGGCAAGAATACGGTTACAGAGACATAGAGTGCGAGAATAAACGCCTTCATCGTTTTCTGGAGCCGCCATGCAGCACTTTGCCAGTGACAACTATGCAGGAATCTGCCCCGAAGCCCTGCATGCACTGCTTGCGGCCAATACCGGGCACGCACCGGCCTATGGCGATGACGAATGGACACGGCAGACTTCCGAGCGCCTGCGTGAACTGTTTGCTACCGATTGCGATGTCTATTTCGTATTCAACGGTACTGCCGCCAATTCGCTGGCACTGGCCTCGCTCTGCCAGAGTTACCACAGCGTCATTTGCCACGAGCTGGCACATGTGGAAACCGACGAATGCGGTGGCCCCGAGTTCTTTTCCAATGGCTCCAAGCTGCTCCTGGCCAAAGGCGAGGACGGCAAACTCACACCCGAGACCGTGCGTGAGGTCATCTCTCGCCGGAACGACATTCACTACCCCAAGCCACACGTTGTTACGCTGACCCAGGCCACCGAGGTTGGTACGCTCTATCGTCCGGTGGAGATCGCCGCCATCGCCGAACTGGCGCATCACTGCGGGCTGCGCGTGCACATGGATGGCGCACGCTTTGCCAATGCCGTGGCCTCGCTCGACGTAACACCGGCCGATCTCACCTGGCGAGCCGGCGTCGATGTGTTGTGCTTCGGCGGTACCAAAATGGGCTTGCCGATGGGCGAGGCGGTCGTGTTTTTTGACCGCGCGTTGTCAGAAGATTTTGCCTGGCGCTGCAAACAGGCCGGACAACTGGCCTCCAAGATGCGCTTCCTTGCGGCCCCCTGGCTTGGAATCCTTGAGGGAGAAATCTGGCGGCGACATGCCGGCCACGCCAACGCCATGGCGCAGCGTCTGGCCATGGGTCTGGCTTCGATCCCCGGCGCCAGCCTGCTGTTTCCGGTTGAGGCCAAACGGTGTTTTCGTGATGTTGCCGCATTTGGTACAGGAAGGGCTACGTACTCGCGGCTGGCGCTTCTACACTTTCATCGGTGCTGGAGGCGCCCGCTTCATGTGCGCCTGGGATACAAGTCCGGATAGCGTCGATGCGCTACTGGCCGACTTGCACGAACTGTCCACCCAGGCTTCGTGATTCTGAATCAATCGCTTCAACCGACAAATTTTATGCAGTGTTACGAAATAATTCTTATATCTTATATAAGACTATTGTTATAAAACAAAAACATCACTATAATTGACCGGATCAACTGCCAGAAAAATAAGCTGTTTTAAACAGCGGGCAGTTAGATTTATCTCAAATTCCGGTCATTTTAAAATTTTTTTGGAGGTCAATCATGAGTACACGTGAACAACAAATCGCCGAACTTGAAAAAGACTGGGCTGAAAATCCTCGCTGGAAAGGTATCAAGCGTGGCTATTCTGCCGCTGAGGTCGTACGTTTGCGTGGCTCCTTCCCGATTGAATACACCCTGGCCCGTCGCGGTGCCGAAAAGCTATGGAATCTGGTCAACACCGAACCCTACGTCAACTGCCTTGGCGCTCTGACCGGTGGTCAGGCCATGCAGCAGGTCAAGGCCGGGGTCAAGGCCATCTATCTTTCCGGCTGGCAAGTTGCCGCCGACAACAACAGTTATGCCGCGATGTATCCGGACCAGTCGCTCTATCCTGTCGACTCGGTGCCAAAGGTTGTCGAGCGCATCAACAACACCTTCCGTCGTGCTGACGAAATCCAGTGCTCGAAGAACATCGAAGCGGGTCACAAGGACTACATCGACTATTTCGCCCCGATTGTCGCCGACGCCGAAGCCGGTTTTGGCGGTGTGCTTAACGCCTTCGAATTGATGAAGGCGATGATCCGCTCCGGTGCCGCCGGGGTGCACTGGGAAGACCAACTGGCTTCCGTAAAGAAGTGCGGCCACATGGGTGGCAAGGTTCTGGTACCCACTCAGGAAGCGGTTCAGAAACTGATCGCCGCGCGTTTTGCCGCTGACGTCTGTGGTGTACCGACTCTGGTGATCGCCCGAACCGATGCCGAAGCCGCCGACCTGCTGACTTCCAACCATGATGACAATGACCAGCCCTTCATCACGGGTGAGCGCACTGCCGAAGGCTTTTACAAGACCAAACCGGGTCTGGCGCAATCAATATCGCGTGCCGTGGCCTACGCGGCCTATGCCGACCTCGTCTGGTGCGAAACCGGCAAGCCGGATCTCGAGTTTGCCCGCAAGTTTGCCGAAGGCGTCCATGCCAAATACCCGGGTAAAATGCTCGCTTACAACTGCTCGCCTTCGTTCAACTGGAAAAAGAACCTCGACGATGCGACCATCGCCAAGTTTCAGAAAGAACTCGGCGCCATGGGCTACAAGTACCAGTTCATCACCCTCGCCGGTATTCACAACATGTGGTACCACATGTTCGATCTGGCGCAGGACTATGTGGCGCGCGGCATGACCGCCTACGTCGAAAAAGTTCAGGAACCTGAATTTGCGGCTCGTGACCGTGGTTATTCCTTCGTATCGCACCAGCAGGAAGTGGGTACCGGTTACTTCGACGAAGTCACCACCGTAATCCAGGGGGGAATCTCTTCCGTAACCGCACTGACCGGATCGACCGAAGAAGAACAGTTCCACTAAACAATTACAGGCAGCCGCAAGGTGCAATCCAGGGCCGCATCCGCAAGGATGCGGCCTTTTTTGATCCCGCCACTGCACGTCATTACCCGCTCAAGCGATCTCCCAATAACTCGGCCGGCTGTATTCTTCCTTGAGCAAATCGATCAGTAGCCGAACGCGTAACGGCAGGTGGCGACGTTGCGGAAAAACGGCGTAGATACCCATCGCCGGAGCCTGCCAGGCATCGAGTACCGAGACCAGCCTCCCCTCCTGAAGATCCTGCCCGACCTCCCATAGCGAACGCCATGCCAGACCCCGGCCGTCAATTGCCCATTCGTGCAGTACCGCACCATCGTTGCAGGAAAAATCGCCGCTCACCTTCAAGGTCTCAAGCGCATCGGTGTGCGGATCGCGAAAAACCCAGCCCCGTTGTTGACCGAGCGAGAGACAGTTGTGCTGGACCAGATCGGCCGGAACGCGAGGTGCACCATGCGCCAGCAGATAAGCCGGCGCCGCAACCACCATGCGCCGCATTTCACCGAGCCTGACGCTGACCAGGCTTGAATCGCTGAGTTCACCGATACGTACGGCAAAATCAATGCCCTCGTTGAGAAGATCGACGAGCCGGTCGGAGAGATCGAGGTCGACGCTGACCTCGCGGTTGGCCGCCATGAACGCGCTGACCAGCGGCGCGACGTGCCGGCGCCCGAAGCCGGCTGGCGCCGACAGACGCAGATGGCCGCTGGCCTTGACCCCGCCCAGGCTGACCGAGGCTTCAGCGTTGGCCAGTTCGTTCAAAATGCGCTGACAGTCTTCGAGAAAGGCTTGCCCTTCAAAGGTCAGCGACAACTGGCGCGTCGTCCTTGTCAGCAGCCGCACACCCAGGCGTTCCTCCAGGGCGTCGAGACGACGACCAATGATCGCCGGAGTGACCCCTTCCAGACGGGCCGCCGCCGACAGGCTGCCGCGCATCGCGGCGGAGACAAACGATTCGATCTGTTTGAATGTATCCATGTGACCACTTTATACTTTAAGTAAAAGATAATTTCAACTCAGTACGTCTTCCATTACGATCCTTGCAGGAATACACTACTGTCTTCTATAAGACTTGGTCCAAGCCCTCATAGACAAACCGTAAAGAATTGACAGTCTCGCCATGATTTTATCCAGCACTGGCTGCCGGTACTGGTCATGGTGGATGCAAATCTGGCCCTCAATGAATTCGTGAAACCCTATTGTTAACCCTTACCACAAGGATCTGCCATGAGCCTCAATCTGCCTGCCGGCGTTCAAATCAACGCGCCCATCAAACCCGGTTATGAAACCATCCTCACCGCCGATGCGCTGGCGCTGGTCGCCAAGTTGCATCGTGCCTTCAATAGCCGCCGTCAGGAATTGCTCGAGGCTCGCGTTGCTCGTCAGGCCCGCATCGATGCCGGTGAAATGCCCGACTTCCTGCCGGAGACTGCGCACATCCGCAACGGCGAATGGAAAATCGCGCCCTTGCCCAAGGCGCTGGAACGACGCCGCACCGAGATCACCGGCCCGGTCGAAGCGAAAATGATCATCAACGCCTACAACTCCGGCGCTGATTCGTACATGACTGACTTCGAGGATTCAAACAGCCCGAAGTGGGACAACCAGATCCAGGGCCAGGTCAACATCTACAAGGCCATTCGCCGCGAACTCTCGTTCCTGAACGAAGCCGGCAAGGAATACAAACTCAACGACAAGATCGCCACCCTGCAGATCCGTCCGCGCGGTTGGCACCTTGACGAAAAACACGTGACCGTTGATGGTCAACGCGTTTCCGGCGGCATCTTCGACTTCGCCCTCGTCTTCTTCCACAACGCCAGGGAGCAGATTGCCCGCGGCGCCGGTCCCTTTTTCTACCTGCCGAAGATGGAATCGCACCTCGAAGCACGCCTGTGGAACGACATTTTTGTCATGTCACAGGATCACATCGGCCTGCCACAGGGGACCATCAAGGCCACCGTGCTGGTTGAAACCATTCTCGCCACCTTCGAGATGGAAGAAATCCTCTACGAGCTGCGCCAGCATTCATCCGGGCTTAACGCCGGCCGCTGGGACTACATTTTCAGTTGCATCAAGAAATTCAAGAAGAACAAGGCGTTCTGCCTGGCCAACCGTGGCGCGATCACCATGGAAGTGCCGTTCATGCGCTCGTACGCGCTGCACCTCGTCAAGATCTGCCACAAGCGCGGCGCCCCGGCGATGGGCGGCATGAGCGCCCTGATCCCGATCAAGAACGATCCGGAGGCCAATGAAAAAGCGCTGGCCGGCATTCGCCACGACAAGACGCGTGACGCCAACGATGGCTTCGACGGCGGCTGGGTCGCGCATCCGGGACTGGTGTCCATTGCCGCCGAAGAGTTTCAGAAGGTACTCGGCGAGCGTCCGAACCAGTGGGAAAAACAACGAACCGAAACCTTCACCGCCAGGGACTTCCTCAACTTCCAGCCCGAACAGCCGATCACTGAAGCCGGTGTGCGCAATAACATCAACGTCGGTATTCACTACCTGGGAAGCTGGCTGGCCGGTAATGGCTGCGTGCCGATCCACAACCTGATGGAAGATGCGGCAACGGCAGAAATTGCCCGTTCCCAGATCTGGCAGTGGGTGGTCTCGCCGAAGGGGGTTCTCGACGACGGACGCAAGGTCACCGCTGAAATGGTGCGACAGATGACTGACGAAGAACTGCCGAAGGTTAAAGCCACCGTCATTGCCCAGGGCGAAGACACCGCTACCTACGACCAGGCTGCCGTCATCTTCGATACCATGAGTCTGTCTCCGGACTACCCCGAGTTCCTGACGCTGCCGCTGTACGAGGCGATGGACTGACCGCAAGTCATATTGAGCAACATGGATTAAGCTTCACCACCAAGCCACCCGCCAGGATTCGCCAGGAAAGCAAGATATCGCTTACCTTGATGTCCCTTGGTGAACTTGGTGGTAATCCGTTCGTCCTTGTCGCTAAAGTACCACCTGCGTCCCGAGTTCGACCACCCGATTGCTCGGGATCTTGTAAAAGCTCGTTGCACTTCCGGCGTTGCGGAACAGGAAGACGAAAAGTTTCTCGCGCCACAGCGCCATCCCTGACCCCACCTTTGGAATCAGCGTCGCGCGGCCTAGGAAGAAAGAGGTTTCCATCATGTCGATAGTCAGGCCCTGAGTTTTGCAAAAGCTCAGTGCCAGCGGAATATCCGGCTCGTCCTTGAAACCGTATTGCACGGTCACCCTGAAGAAATTGCCTTTCAGCTTGCTGATCACGATACGGTCAATCTCGGGAACATAGGGCACATCAAACACTTCTACGGAGACAATCAGCACCCTTTCGTGCAGCACCTTGTTGTGCATCAGATTGTGCAGCATCGAACTCGGCACCCGGTCGTTTCTCGAAGTCATGAATACCGAGGTGCCGAGTACGCGCACCGGCATCGACACCAGCAAGGCATCGATAAAGCTTACCAGTTCGATTGCCTCGCCGCTGGTACGCTCGGTCAGCAACTGCCCGCCACGCTTCCAGGTGGTCATCACCAGAAAGATCATGGCACCGGCGACCAGCGGGAACCAGCCGCCATGGGGAATCTTGAGGATATTGGCAAACAGGAAAGTCAGTTCAACCGACAGGAAAACGGCAAAGAGTGCGATCGAGCGCCCCCATCCCCATCCCCAGCTTTTCGCCGCAACAAAGGTCGCCAGAACCGATGTAATGACCATGTCGCCGGTCACCGCAATACCGTAGGCCGCTGCGAGGTTGTCGGTTGTCTGGAAACCGAGCACAAGAATCACCACCGCGACAAAGAGACCCCAATTGACGCCGGGCAGATAAACCTGACCCTGTGCCTTCTCGGACGTAAACTGAACCTCGATACGCGGCAGGAAACCTAGCTGCATGGCCTGCCGGGACACAGAAAAAGCGCCCGAGATCACGGCCTGTGAAGCAATCACCGTGGCCAGTGTAGCCAGCGCCACCAGCGGGTAAAGCAGCCATTCCGGCGCAAGACGGTAGAAAGGATTGTCCGCCGCCGCCGGATTGACAAGCAGCAGGGCGCCCTGCCCGAAATAGTTGAGGACCAGCGACGGCAACACAAAGCCAAACCAGGCCTGTCGAATCGGCTTGCTTCCGAAGTGCCCCATATCGGCATAGAGCGCCTCCGCTCCGGTGACGGAAAGCACTACAGCACCCATGGCCACGATGGCAATGGAGCGATTTTCAATCAGGAAACCAAGACCGAAGGTGGGACTCAGTGCCTGGAGCACGCCTGGATTCGCCACAATGCTGATCAACCCCAGTATAGCCAGCGTGGCAAACCAGAGCAGCATCACCGGGCCGAACAGGGCGCCGAGCGAGGCCGTGCCCCGGCGCTGAAAATAAAACAGGGCGAAGAGTACCAGCAGTGTCGCCGGAATGATGACAGGCTGGAAGGCGGGGGTAACCACTTTGAGACCTTCCAGTGCCGAGAGCACTGAAATGGCCGGAGTGACCATACCATCGCCATAGAACATCCCGGCGCCGAGCAACCCGACCAGCATTATCGATCTCTGCAACCCTGGATTGCCTTTGGCACCATGCTGGGCCAGTGAAATGAGCGCCATGATGCCGCCCTCGCCCCGGTTGTCGGCACGCATGATGAATACGACATACTTGACCGAGACGATGATGATCAACGACCAGACTATCAGCGAAAGGATGCCGAGGATGTTCTCCGGCGTCAATGGAATCGAATGGTTTCCGGCGAAGACCTCTTTCATCGAGTACAAGGGACTCGTGCCGATGTCGCCATAAACGACGCCGAGTGCCGCCAGTGCAAGTGCGGCCTGCTGCGACTTGCTCTGAATTGCAGCCTGATGCATCAAAAGCTTCTCTTATAAAATTTCCCGCAGGGTCAGCAGTCGGTATCTGGCGGAACACTTCAGCAGGGCAGGACAAACCCGCTGGGTTCAATGCTGTTGTGTCCAGGTTCAAGCCGCCTGGACCGCCTGGGCATCACCCCGTTGAGTCAACTTCTGCAAGACTACTCAAGGGGTAAAGCCGAATGGTCAATGGCAAGCGGGGAGCCGGGAGCATTATGCACCCGGCTCCCCACTCCCGATTCAATCCTTACTTAGTCCTGAGGCGAGCCACGATTACTCTATGACGCAAAGCACCGCGCCCTTGGCCACGGTATCCCCGCTCTTGAACTTGATCCCCTTGACAGTCCCGTCACACGGTGCAACCAGTGCGTTTTCCATTTTCATGGCTTCCAGTACCACCACGGGCTCGCCCTTGGTCACGGCATCACCATCCTTCTTCTGGAAGCTGATGATCATTCCCGGCATCGGTGCCAGCATACGCGTCCCGTGCGCTTCAGCGGCGGGAGTGGCGGCCGGAGCCGCAACAGCAGCCGCTTTTGGTGCGGCGGCAACCACCGGTGCGGCTACCGGAGCAGGCGCCGGAGCGGACACCACCCTTGGCGCGGCCAGCACCGGAACATCACCCGTGGGATCGACTTCGACACTAAAGAATTCGTTGTCGAGGAAAACATTGAAAGTGCGAATCCTTTCCGACTTGGCCGGGACATCGGCCTTGCTGCGTTCCACCAGTTCACCGGCCAAGGCCTTCTTGATCAGAGCATCCTGCTTCTTGACCGATTCCATGGTAATCGGCTTGACGCTGGCGGGAACTTCAGCTCTGCCGTACTTCCACTCAAGGAATTTCTTGCCGGTCACCGGGAACTGGACATAGATCAGCAGATCGTCCATGTCAGCCGCCAGATCACCAATTTCTGCCTTGGCCTTTTCCAGTTCGGGTTCAAGAACCTCGGCCGGACGACAGGTAATGGGTGTTTCGCCACGCGGATACCCCTTCAATGCCTTCTTCTGCACTTCAGGATCAATCGGTATCGCCGTTTTTCCGTACAGACCGTAGCACAGATCCTTCACCTGCCCGGTGATCATCTTGTAGCGCTCGTCCGGGGTGTCATTCAATACGTTGTTGACCGTCTGCACGCCAACAATCTGGCTGGTCGGCGTCACCAGCGGGATCTGTCCGAGATCCTTGCGGACCCGTGGCAGCTCCTTGTAAACCTCGTCGATCCTGTCCAGTGCATCCATTTCGCGCAACTGGTTGACCAGATTCGAGAGCATTCCCCCCGGTGTCTGATGCAACAGCACGTTGATGTCGATGATCGAAACCTTGGAATCGTCCAGCAGGTGCTTGTACTTCGGCATCACCTGCTTCTCAAGGACTTCGTTGATCTCCGCCAGCTTGCGAATGTCGAATCCGGTATCGCGATTTGTTCCGAGCAGGGTCATTACCAGTGGTTCGACAGCCGGATGCGAGGAGCGATAGGCATAAGGCGTCATGCAGGTATCGACGATGTCTATCCCGGCCTCAATGGCCTTGAGCTGGGTCATCGGCGCCATGCCGGAGGTGAAATGGCTGTGCAGGTGAATGGGCACCGTGATCACAGCCTTCAAGGCCTTGACCAGCGCATAAATGTCATACGGCGCACTCATGCCGGCCATATCCTTGATGCAGACCGAGTCGGCACCCATACCGACCAGTTCTTTTGCCTTGCTGACGTAATAGTCGAGAGTGTAAATATCGCCACCGAGGCGCGGTTCGGTCAGCGTGTAGCTCACAACCCCCTGAAAGTGCTTGCCACTTTTCTTGATCTGCCTGACCACCGTCTCGAAGTTCCGGTAGTCGTTAAGCGCATCAAACGTTCGGAAGATGTCCATGCCGTTTTCCGCAGCGCGGTCGACAAAAGCTGTCGCCACGTCATCGGCATAGTTTCGATAGCCGACCAGGTTCTGGGCGCGCAGAAGCATGCAGAATGGCGTTTTCTTGGCGTAGCGCTTGAGCGTACGCAGCCGCTCCCAGGGATCTTCGTTCAGGAAACGGTGCATGGTGTCGAAGGTTGCTCCACCCCAGGTTTCCAAGGCCCAGAAGCCGATTTCATCGAGCATCTCGGCGACGGGTATCATGTCCTCGGTACGCCCGCGCGTAGCAAAAAGACATTGATGCCCGTCGCGCAGCGAGAGGTCCATGATCTTCACCGGGTTGCTTGCCGGTGGACGGTCACTGTCGTAATTCATTGCGGTCATCACTACGTTGTCGCTCATTGGTCTGCTCCACAGAAACTTGAAAATTGAATAATGAAACCTATCGCGCGTTGGAGAATGCCCGCAGTTGAACCAGCCTGCGCCCACCCATCATTTCAACACGACCTGACTGCGCCCACTGACCTGGCTCGATCGGCAAATTTCTCACCGGAGATACCGTATCAACCTCACAAAAGCTGGCAGCCTCCTGCTCCTGCTGCAAGTAGAGTTGTACTGCCGCCAGTGCCGCCGCTACCTTTTTTCCCGTTTTAAGCATCGCTCTACCCTTTGCTGTCCTGACTACCCAGTCACATCGGAATGTTTCCGTGCTTCTTCATGGGATTGGTGTCACGCTTGTTCTGCAAAATTCCCAGCGCCTTGATGATCCGCGCCCGCGTGGTGGAAGGATGATGATGTCGTCGATGTACCCGCGTTGTGCGGCGATATAGGGGTTGGCCACTGTTTCGTGGTATTCCTCTTCCTTCTCCGCCAGGAAGGCGGCAGCGTCACCTGACTCCCTGGCCTGACGACCATAAAGCACCTCGGCCGCACCTTTAGAGCCCATGACGGCGATTTCAGCGCTAGGCCAGGCGTAGTTCATGTCTCCGCGCAAATGCTTGGACGACATCACACAGTAGGCACCGCCGTAGGCCTTTCTGGTAATTACCGTAACTTTCGGTACCGTCGCCTCGGCATAGGCATAAAGAATCTTGGCCCCATTGCGGATAACGCCACCGTATTCCTGTGCCGTTCCCGGAAGGAACCCGGGAACATCGACAAAAGTCACCACCGGAATGTTGAAACAGTCACAGAAGCGCACAAAACGCGCCCCCTTGATCGACGAGTCGATGTCGAGCACCCCGGAAAGATATGCCGGCTGGTTGGCGACGATGCCCACACTGACGCCGTTGTAGCGAGCAAAACCGACGACCAGGTTAGGCGCGAACTGCTCCTTGATCTCAAAGAAATCGCCGTTGTCGACCGTTTCAGTGATGACCTGCTTGATGTCATACGCCGCATTCGGATTTTCGGGGATGATCGATTGCAGAATTTCGGACGGCCGGTTAACGGGGTCGGAGCACGGCACAAGCGGCGCCGTTTCAAAATTATTCTGCGGCAGGAAGGACAGCAGTCGCTTGATGTAATCAATGGCATCGACCGTCGATGAAGCGGCATAGTCCGAAATCCCGCTCTGCGAGGAGTGCATGTCGGCACCGCCCAGTTCTTCAACGGTCACGTCTTCGTGGGTCACCGACTTGACCACCTTGGGGCCGGTCAGGAACATGTACGAACTGAGCCGCTCCATGATCACGAAGTCAGTCAGCGCCGGTGAGTACACGGCCCCTCCCGCGCACGGTCCAAAAATCGCAGAAATCTGTGGAATGACACCGGAGGCCATTACATTGCGCAGGAATATTTCCGTATAGCCGGCCAGGCTTTCAATGCCTTCCTGAATGCGTGCCCCGCCCGAGTCATTCAGGCCGATCACCGGAGCACCGTTCTTCATCGCCAGATCCATGATTTTGCATATCTTCTCGGCAAATGTTTCCGAGAGAGAACCGCCAAGTACCGTGAAATCCTGGGCAAAAACATAAACGATCCGACCGTGGATCGTGCCGTGACCGGTGACGACACCGTCGCCCGGAATCACCGTGTTTTCCATGCCAAAATCCTTGCAGCGGTGGATTTTGAACATATCGAACTCTTCGAATGAGTCGGCATCGAGCAGCAGGTCTATACGCTCCCGGGCCGTCAAACGCCCCATCGCGTGCTGTTTGTCAATTCGGTCCTGACCTCCGCCCAGACGCGCTTCTGCCCGTAGTTGTTGGAGATGTTCCAGCTGCTTGTTCGTATCCATTAAATGTACCTGACCATATTAAGATTTAGACAGTGATGTACCCGGAAACCCAGAAATTAACTTGGAAACCCGAGGGTGCATCAAGCTGGTTCCAGCCCAGTGTTTCGAACCCACTGCCGTTTAAAACAACGATTCTAGCCGTTTTCGATGACGCTGAGGAATTCCTCCCTATAAAGAATTTTATGGCCAAACTGTTTTAACCTGCCCCGATTTAATAGGTTCCCGGCCCAGCCGATTGAATTCATTGAATTCATGCATTAAAACCTGTGCGTCGCCGCCGTTGCCCGCCTCAAACGAGCAGCGTGTCGGAACTCACGTAGTCATGGCCCAGATCGTGCGCAACGGCTTCGTAAGTCACCTTTCCCTGGGCAACGTTCAGACCGTTCCTGAGGTGCACACTGTCCCTGAGCGCCTGTTTCCAGCCCTTGTCGGCCAGCGCGATGGCGTGGCCGATGGTGGCATTGTTCAGCGCGAAGGTCGAGGTACGGGCAACCGCTCCCGGCATGTTGGCCACGCAGTAATGCACGACGCCATCGACCACGAACGTCGGTTCGGCGTGGGTCGTCGCATGCGACGTCTCGAAACAACCACCCTGGTCAATCGCCACATCGACGATCACCGCGCCCTTTTTCATGCGCGCAACCATGTCGGCGCTGACCAGCTTGGGCGCTGCCGCACCCGGAATCAGTACGCCACCGACAACCAGTTCAGCATCGAGTACGGCGTCTTCGATGTTTTGCGCGCTGGAATAGAGGGTGTTGATGCGATTCCCGAAAACGAGGTCAAGCTGACGCAGACGATCAACGCTCTGGTCAATGACCGTAACCCGGGCGCCAAAGCCCACCGCCATTTGCAGCGCGTTGGTACCGACCATGCCGGCACCGAGTATAACGACGTGACTGGCGGGAACACCCGGCACACCACCGAGCAGGATGCCCATGCCGCCCCTGGATTTTTCAAGGTGCGTTGCGCCCGCCTGAACGGCCATGCGACCAGCAACTTCACTCATCGGCGCCAGCAGAGGCAATCCTCCGCCAGGCCCGGTAATCGTTTCATAGGCAATACAGATGGCGCCGGACTTGATCAGCGCCTCAGTCTGCCCGGGATCGGGAGCCAGGTGCAGAAAGGTGTAAAGAATCTGACCCGGACGCAACATTGCACATTCCAGTTCCTGCGGCTCCTTGACCTTGACGATCATTTCGGAGTTGGCAAAAACCGTTGCCGCATCGGGAGCCAGTTCGGCTCCCGCGGCCAGATACTGCTCATTGCTCAAGCCGATTGAAGTGCCAGCACCCGCCTGGACGAGAACGCTGTGTCCGCGCGTAGTCAGTTCGCGAACACTGGCCGGAGTCAGGCCGACACGATATTCGTGGTTCTTGATTTCCTTTGGTACGCCGATTTTCATGATGGCCCACTCCGCCTGGGTAAAAAAAGCAACTTACCAAATCTTAGCGAAGCCGCTACAAATGAAAAGGAAAATTTAATCCGATTCTTCGTAATCTCTTCGTCATCTCTTCGTAAATATGCCAAAAGGTAGACAACTTTACCCTCAGAAACACAATTATTTGACTGCTGACTAGACGAAGGAAGATACTTGAAGAATCACCCTTAAACCAGAATTACAGACCCTGAATGTTCATTACGCATTAGTAAATAAGAGAAGATCATGCCAACCCCCTCATTGAAGTACCTGAAACTGCTCTCGGAAAAATATCCTTCAATCCAGGCCGCTTCGACGGCGATCATCAACTTCACTGCCCAACTACAACTTCCCAAGGGCACCGAACACTTTCTTTCCGACATCCACGGCGAGTATGAAGCGTTCCAGCACGTCCTGCGCAACGGAGCGGGCTCGATTTGCCGCAAGATCGATGAAATGTTCAGCAACACCATGTCGAAATCCGAGCGGCGGAATATGGCAACACTGATCTATTACCCGGAGCTGAAAACGCCCCTGATGCTCCAGACTGTTCCGGACAAGGAGGAATGGAGTCGCCTCACCCTGGTACGCCTGGTCAAATTCAGCCGGCGACTGAGTGCCAAGTATCGGCGTGAAACGGTCAGAAATCTGCTGCCGAAGCATGTGGCCGAAACCATTGAGGAACTGCTCTACGACCAGGAAGGTGTCGAGCACAAGGCGGCGTACTACCAGAGCCAGATCGACACCATCGTCTCGACCGGCAGCACGCAGGCATTCATCACCAGCCTGGCCGAGCTGATTCAGCGGCTGGCGGTTGAAAGACTCCACGTCATTGGCGACATCTACGATCGTGGCCCCGGCGCTCACCTCATTCTTGACACCCTGATGGATCATCACCAGGTCGACATCCAGTGGGGCAATCATGACATTCTGTGGATGGGTGCCGCCGCCGGCAGCGAAGCCTGTATAGCCAATGTGATAAGAATATGCCTGCGTTACGGAAACATGGAGTCGCTGGAAAACGGTTATGGAATCAGCCTGTTGCCGCTCGCCTCCTTTGCCCTTGAAACCTACAAGAACGACCCCTGCGATCGCTTCATCCCCAAGGTTTCGGCAGACAGCTCATTCAGCAGTCAGGAAATCCGGCTCATGGCGCAGATGCAAAAAGCCATGGCGGTCATGCAGTTCAAGCTGGAAAGCCAGCTCATCAAGAGACGTCCGCATTACCAGATGAAGGATCGCCTGCTGCTCGAAAAGATCGATTATCAGCGCGGCGTCATCAACCTGAACGGAAGCGAATACCCGCTGCTTGACAGCTTCTTCCCGACCATCGACGAAAAGAACCCGGATGTTCTGACCGCCGAGGAACAGATTGTCATTGACAAGCTGAGGCTGTCCTTTATCAACAGCAACAAGCTGCAGCAGCATGTCCGCTTCCTTTTTTCGACCGGCAGCCTGTACCTCATCCATGACGGCAACCTGCTCTATCACGGGTGCATCGCCATGAATGACGACGGCGAGTTCATGTCCTTCAACGTCGATGGTAAATCCTTTACCGGCAAGGAATTTCTCGACCGGGTCGATCGGCTCGCACGCCAGGGGTATTTCGACACCGACCATCTGGTGCGCAAGCAGTACGGCATGGACGCCATGTGGTTCCTGTGGTGTGCCCCTCAATCGCCGCTGTTCGGCAAGGAGAAGATGGCCACGCTGGAGCGCTACTTCCTTGCCGACAAAGCCACCCATACCGAGAAGCGCAACGCCTATTACACGCTGCGCAACAATGAAGACAGTGCGCGCAAGATACTTCAGGAGTTCGGACTGAATCCGCAGAGCGGCCACATCATCAACGGCCACGTACCGGTCAAGGTGACCAAGGGCGAACGCCCGATCAAGGCCAATGGCCGGCTGATCGTCATCGACGGCGGTTTTTCGAAAGCCTACCAGAGGGAAACCGGGATTGCCGGATACACTCTGATTTCCAATTCACGCGGCTTGTTGCTCGCCGCGCACCAACCCTTCGAATCGACGCAAAAAGCCGTTTCCGAAGAACTTGACATGGATACCGAAACCGAAATCATCCACGGCCACCCTGACCGCATGCGGGTGAGTGACACCGACCGGGGGCGCGAGATCCAGGAACACATCGACGAACTGCAAGCCCTGCTGCACGCCTACCGCGAAGGTCTGATCAAGGAGCACAGCCTGGTTTAGCTGCGCAGTTCTGCAAGGCAAAAAACGGCGCCGGACCACATGGTCCGGCGCCGTTTTTTTATTCCATATAAAGTTCAGAACGGAATATCGTCATCCATATCTTCAAAGCTTGGCGTCTTTTTGCCTGGGGCAGCCCCTCTGGGCGCTCCCGTTGCGCCCGACGACGGCATGCTGCCACCGTATTCGGCTTCGCCACCGGACGATGAAGCGGCATTTTGGCGACTGCCGAGCATCTTCATTTCCTCGGCTTCGATTTCAGTCGTGTAGCGCTCCTGCCCCTCCTTGTCCTGCCACTTGCGCGTGCGGATGCGACCCTCGATATAGACCTGCGAGCCCTTTTTAAGGTACTGCGAGACGATCTCGGCCAGTTTGCGATAGAAGACGACACGATGCCACTCGGTGCTTTCCTTTTTCTCGCCGGTGGCCTTGTCTTTCCATGAGTCGGATGTTGCGATGGTTACGTTTGCGACCGCATCCCCATTGGTCATGTAGCGCACTTCGGGATCCTTACCGAGGTTACCGACGAGAATTACCTTATTGACCGAAGCCATGTTGCCTCCATGAAGGGTATATGAAACATCGATTATAAGGATTTATGCCGGCTGTTGGCGAATGCGTGCCGCAGGCATGGTCATGGTCAGCCCGAAGCCAAGCCAGACGAGCGCCAGCGCCGCGCAGGCGATCCATACGGCCTGCGCACCCGAGTGCATGGCCAGCGCACCACCGAATACCCCGCCGAGAAATAGCCCGAGCGACTGGGTGGTGTTGTATACGCCCAGCGCGGCGCCTTTGGCGTGCGGCGGCGCGATGCGCGAAATCAGCGAGGGCTGCGTTGCTTCGAGAATATTGAAGGCCACGAAGAATAGCGTCAGCCACAAGGCCAGCGCATAAACATTTTGCCCGTAGAAACCGAATCCCACCTGAACGACGAGCAGAAGTGCGATCGCGGCGTTGAATATGAGTTTCATCCTGCCGTATTTTTCTGCGGCAATGATCGCCGGCACCATCACGACAAACGACAGCAGCACCGCCGGCAGGTAAATTTTCCAGTGCTCAGCGACGGGCAGCCCGCCAGTACGGACCAGCGCCGAAGGCAGCAGCACCCACATCGCCGTCTGCATCAGGTGCAGGGTAAAAACGCCAAAGTTCATGCGCAGCAGTTGCGGGTTGCTCAGCACCTCGACGAAGCTCGGCCAGCCGGGCTGTCAGGGGAATCGCCGGGGCCGCCGGCACCACCCTGAGCACGACCAGGATCGCCAGAATGGCCAGAACACCGGTCAGCGCGAAAATGCCCGGCATGCCGATCGTCGCGTAGAGCAAGGGCGCGCCAACCATCGATAGCGCAAAGACCAGGCCGATGCTCGAACCGATCATCGCCATCACCTTGGTCAGATGCTGCTCGCGCGTCAGATCTGCCGCCAGCGCGGTGACTGCGGCAGAAATGGCGCCCGCGCCCTGCAGCACGCGACCGGCGATGACACCGTAAATATCGCCGGCCAGCGCCGCTACAAAGCTGCCGATGATGAAAAGCACGAGGCCGAAAACGATGACCGGCTTGCGCCCGAAACGATCCGATGCCGTGCCGTAAAGAATTTGCAGACAGGCCTGAGTGAGACCGTAGGCGCCGAGTGCGAAACCAACCAGGCTCATGTCGTCCCCACCAGGCAGGTCTTTGGCGTAGATCGAGAAGACCGGCAGGATCAGGAACAGCCCGAGCATGCGCAAGGCAAAAATGGAGGCCAGCCCGATTCCGGCACGGCGCTCGGCTGAAGTCATCGGATCATTGGTTGGGGATAACATCAGGTCAACACCGGGGAAACAGGGAAATTGCGGAACAAGGATTGGTTTGATCGCTCGGAACTGCGTATATTAACAGGTTTGCTTTTGCACCTTGCCCGCACGCCAGGGTCCAAGCGATTGAAACCCCGACATCATGCGTAGAGAAATGCTGAAAAACCAGCGAATTTCATTCTTTGAATTAAGGAAACGCTGAATAAGCCGTCACACCGGCAGAAGCCAGTGTCCAGTGCCTTGATTTTTCTGGATTCCGGCTTCTGCCCCGAAGGAAATACTCTTGGGGTGCGCCGGAATGACGATTTGATACTTGATCAGCGGCTCCTAAACTCAGTACCTCTGAGCCTCAGCGGTAAATTTTAAAGTTAAATGTGATTGCCTTTCCCAATGGATGAACTAAAAGAAATCAGGATTCGCGGCGCACGCACGCACAACCTGAAAAACATCAATCTTGATCTGCCACGCAACCGCCTGATCGTGATTACCGGCCTCTCCGGTTCAGGCAAATCCTCGCTCGCCTTTGACACGCTTTATGCCGAAGGTCAGCGGCGCTACGTCGAGTCGCTGTCGGCCTATGCCCGCCAGTTCCTGCAGCGCATGGACAAGCCGGACGTCGACCTGATCGAGGGGCTGTCACCGGCCATTTCCATCGAGCAGAAGGCGACCAGCCACAACCCGCGTTCGACGGTCGGCACGGTGACCGAAATCCACGATTACCTGCGCCTGCTTTTTGCCCGCGCCGGCACCCCCTATTGCCCGGAACACCGGCAGCCGCTGGATTCACAGACCGTCTCGCAGATGGTCGATCACGTGCTCGCCCTGCCCGCCGAAAGCCGGCTGATGATCCTGGCGCCGGTGGTGGCCAACCGCAAGGGCGAACAGCTCGAACTCTTTGCCGAACTGCGCGCGCAGGGCTTTGCCCGCTTGCGTGTCGACGGAAAAACCTACGAAATCGACGCCCTGCCAAAACTGGCCAAGACGCACAAACATACCGTTGATGTGGTCGTTGACCGCCTCAAGGTGCGCGACGACATGCGCCAGCGCCTGGCCGAGTCGTTTGAAACGGCATTGCGTCACGCCGATGGCCGCGCCATCGCCCAGGAGATGGATAGCGGGAAGGAACACCTCTTCTCGGCCAAATTCGCCTGCCCGGCATGCTCGTATTCACTGCAGGAACTCGAACCGCGAATCTTTTCGTTCAACAACCCGATGGGTGCCTGCCCGACCTGCGACGGCCTCGGCGTGATCCAGTTCTTCGACCCCAAACGCATCGTCGCCCGCCCCGACCTGTCGCTGGCCGCCGGTGCCATACGCGGCTGGGATCGACGCAATGCGTTCTACTTCCAGATGCTTGGCTCGCTGGCGGCACACTACACTTTTGACGTCGAAACACCGTTCGCCAATCTGCCGGAAAGCACTCAGAAAATCCTGCTCTATGGCTCAGGACGCGAAACAGTCCCCTTCAACTACCTCAACGAGCGTGGCAAAAGCACGGTGCGCGAGCACATCTTCGAGGGTATCGTCGGCAACTTTGAACGCCGTTACAAGGAAACCGACTCGGTGGCCGTTCGTGAAGAACTCGCCAAACTGATCAGCAACAAGATCTGCCCGGGTTGCGCGGGTGCCCGGCTACGTGAAGAAGCACGCAACGTGCGGATCGGAACATCGGCCGATGCACTCACACTGCATGAGATCAGCCGCCTGCCGCTGGCCGAGGCGCGCGACCATTTTCTGGCGCTGCATTTGGTTGGCAACAAGGCGCAGGTCGCCGAAAAAATTCTCAAGGAAATAACCAGCCGCCTGCAGTTCCTGATCAATGTCGGGCTTGATTATCTCTCGCTCGACCGCTCGGCAGAAACACTTTCTGGCGGCGAAGCGCAACGCATTCGTCTGGCGTCCCAAATCGGCTCGGGCCTGACCGGCGTCATGTACGTACTCGACGAGCCATCGATCGGTCTACATCAACGCGACAACAAGCGCCTGCTGGAAACCTCAGGCAACTGCGCGACATCGGCAACACGGTGATTGTCGTCGAGCACGACGAAGATGCCATCCGCAGCGCCGACTACGTCGTGTTCATCGGCCCCGGCGCCGGCGTGCACGGCGGATTCATCGTCGCCGAAGGAACACCGGAACAGGTCGCCGGCAATCCGCTGTCGATGACCGGCGATTATCTTTCCGGCCGGCGCCGCATCGAAGCGCCCGGCAAACCGCGCCAGCCCGACCCGGCACGCCAATTGACCTTAAGCGGCGCACGCGGCAACAATTTGAAGAATGTCACGCTGGAACTGCCGGTCGGTTTGTTCACCTGCATCACCGGCGTGTCCGGTTCAGGCAAATCAACGCTGATCAACGACACGCTCTACGCTGCGGCTGCTCGGCACCTCTACGGCTCGACAGGCGAACCCGCCGAGCATGACGAAATCATTGGACTCGACCACTTCGACAAGGTTATCAACGTCGATCAGAGCCCGATCGGTCGCACACCGCGCTCCAACCCGGCCACCTATACCGGGCTGCTGACGCCGATCCGCGAACTGTTCGCCGGGGTGCCGGAATCGCGTTCGCGCGGCTACGGCCCCGGTCGCTTCTCGTTCAACGTCAAGGGAGGTCGTTGAGAAGCCTGCCAGGGTGACGGCGTGATCAAGGTCGAGATGCACTTTCTGCCCGACATCTACGTCTCCTGTGATGTCTGCCACGGCAAGCGCTACAACCGCGAAACACTCGAGGTGCATTACAGTGGCAAGACCATCCACGACATCCTGCAAATGACCGTCGAGCTGGCGCGCGAGTTCTTCGACGCCATTCCGGTTGTCGCACGCAAGCTGCAGACGCTGGTCGATGTCGGCCTCTCCCTACATCACGCTCGGCCAGGCGGCAACCACGCTCTCCGGCGGCGAGGCACAGCGCGTCAAGCTGGCGCTCGAACTATCGAAACGCGACACCGGAAGAACGCTGTACATTCTCGACGAACCGACCACCGGCCTGCACTTCCAGGATATCGAAATGCTGCTCAGGGTACTGCATCGCCTGGCCGATCACGGCAACACGGTGGTGGTCATCGAACACAATCTGGATGTCATCAGAACCGCCGACTGGATCGTGGACCTCGGACCCGAGGGTGGTGACGGCGGCGGACGTATTCTTGCCGCAGGACCGCCTAAAACCATAGTTAAAGCAGCAGGCAGCCACACCGGCCGTTTCCTGAAACCCCTGCTGGCGCGTAATAAATGAGCGTTTTGCACCGTCGATAGCGCTTGCAAACTCACAAAAACAACAACATTTGTAAAATCTTTAGAAATTCCGTGCTCAACCCCTTCCCAGAGAGCACGTGAAGTGCAAGAATCAAAGCGGAATTTAATTCCAGCTTTTTAACAATCAACAGGAGGCAATAATATGAATAAGTCTGAATTGATCGATGCCATTGCTACTCGTACCGATTTGTCCAAGGTTGCTGCCAGCAAGGCCCTGGATGCCGTTATTGAAACAATCGTTGATGCCGTTGCCAAGGGCGATGGTGTAAGCCTCGTTGGTTTCGGTTCCTTCAAGGCGGCCGCCCGTGCCGCCCGCGAAGGCAAGAACCCGAAGACCGGTGAAAAGATCAAGATTGCCGCGACCACCGTGCCGAAGTTCTCCGCCGGTGCAACCTTCAAGGCCAGTGTTGCCTCAGCCAAGGGCAAGAAGAAGAAGTAATCCTCGTCTGGCGAAAAAAGCTTGCAGCATGGCAAGCTTTTTTTTTGGGCTTTTTCCATTCACAAGAACGGCCTCTGGCCAGATCACCTGATCACCTGATCACCTGCCAAAGCAGTGTGTTGATCATCAGCAAAATTGACGCGCCATGACACGCCGCGTAGAATTTTCCTTTTTCGGGGGCGTAGCTCAGTTGGGAGAGCGATTGGTTCGCAATCAATAGGTCGGCGGTTCGATCCCGCCCGTCTCCACCAGTTTTAACAAGGCTTGCAGCGATGTAAGCCTTTGTCATTTTCGGCACATGACGCATTGTTTTAAAGAGAATCCCCAATGACCCAACGCAAAGGCATCATCCTGGCGGGGGTTCCGGTACCCGGCTTTATCCGGCAACGCAGGTCGTATCCAAGCAACTGCTGCCGATCTTCGACAAGCCGATGATCTACTACCCGCTCAGTACCCTGCTACTGGCGGGTATCCGAGACATTCTGGTGATCTCGACACCACAGGATACGCCGCGCTTCGAGCAATTGCTCGGGGATGGCCACCAGTGGGGGATCCGCATCACCTATGCGGTACAACCCTCCCCCGATGGCCTGGCGCAGGCTTTCCTGATTGGCGAAGCCTTTCTCGGCGACGATCCGTCGGCGCTGGTGCTCGGCGACAACATCTTCTACGGCCATGATTTCGCCGGGGTGCTGAGTAACGCCAACCAGCGCACAGCGGGTGCAACGGTGTTTGCCTATCCGGTAACCGATCCCGAACGCTATGGGGTGGTCGAGTTCGATCGACAGGGACGCGCTATCAGCCTGGAAGAAAAACCGAAGGCACCCAAATCGCGCTATGCCGTGACCGGGCTCTACTTTTACGACGAGCAGGTGGTGGATCTGGCCAAATCGATCATGCCCTCTGCACGCGGCGAACTGGAAATTACCGACCTCAACCGGCTTTATCTTGAGCAAGGCAAGCTTGAGGTGGAGACCATGGGCCGCGGTTATGCCTGGCTCGATACCGGCACCCACGAGTCGATGCTCGAAGCCAGCCAGTTCATTCACACCATCGAAAAGCGTCAGGGATTGAAAGTGGCCTGCCCAGAGGAAATCGTCTGGCGCAACGGCTGGGTTGACGATGCGCAGCTTGAGCGGCTGGCACAGCCGCTCGGCAAGTCGGGCTACGGCGAGTATCTGCGCGGCTTGCTTTACGAGAAGGTGCAGCAGTGAAGGTGACGCGATGTGCCATTGCCGATGTGCTGCTCATCGAACCGAGGGTGTTTGGTGATGATCGCGGCTTTTTTTTCGAAAGCTTCAACCAGCGTACCTTTTGTGATATCACCGGGTTGAGCGTCGATTTCGTTCAGGACAATCATTCAAAGTCGGCACGCAACGTGCTGCGTGGCCTGCATTACCAGATCAGTCAGCCGCAGGGCAAGCTGGTGCGCGTGGTGGCCGGCGAGGTATTCGACGTGGCGGTGGATCTGCGCCGCCGTTCGCCGACCTTCGGCCGCTGGGTGGGCAAGAGGCTATCGGCTGACAACAAGCATCAACTCTGGATTCCATCCGGCATGGCGCACGGTTTTGTGGTGCTCTCCGAAAGTGCGGAGTTTCTCTACAAGACGACGGACTACTGGGCGCCCGAACACGAGCGCTGCATTGCCTGGAATGACCCGACGCTGGCGATCGAGTGGCCGGCCCTTAACGGGGGGCCGCTGCTCTCGGCCAAGGATGCCAAAGGGGTAGCGTTTCTGAAGGCTGAGGTTTTTGAATGAAATTCGTTTTGGGCTGTGGATACTTTCCATGAATCCGCCAGAACAACAGCTCGTCATCCAGGAACTGATGGACGCCAGCGGCGTGCGCTTCGGCACCAGCGGTGCGCGTGGTCTGGTGGCCAACATGACGAGCGAGGTCTGTTTCGCCTATACGAGGGCCTTCCTGAAAGCGGTTTCGGCAACTTCCGGAAGCGTTGCGCTGGCCATGGATCTGCGTCCGAGCAGCCCGTCGATTGCGGCAGCGTGTGCGGCCGCCATCGAGCATGCCGGTCTGAGCGTGGACTTTTGCGGTGCGATTCCTACGCCGGCACTCGCCTGTTACGCCCAGTCGCAGGGACTGCCGGGCCTGATGGTCACTGGCAGCCACATTCCTTTTGACCGCAACGGCATCAAATTCTACGCAGCAACGGGCGAGATCACCAAGACCGACGAAGTCAATATCAGCCGCGCTGTAGTCAGCGTGCCCGCAGCGGGCCGGGTGCTTGCCCTGCCGCAAGTCAATCGCAGCGCCTATCTTAACTATATCGAGCGACATCTTCAGTTCTTCCCGCCCAATTGCCTGGCCGGCATGCGGCTTGGCTTTTACGAACACTCCAGTGTGGCGCGCGATCTGTTGCGGGAGATTCTCGAACTGCTCGGCGCAAAGGTCATCGCTTTGGGACGAACCGACGAGTTTGTCCCGATCGACACCGAAGCGGTGAGCGATGCCGATGTTCAGCAGGCGCGTCGCTGGGCTGAGCAATACGCTTTTGATGCCATTCTGTCGACGGATGGCGATGCCGACCGGCCCCTGCTTGGCGATGAACATGGCAACTGGTTCCGAGGCGATATCAGCGGCATCCTCTGTGCCCGCTATCTGGGAGCGCAGGCGGTGGCCTCCACGGTCAGTTGCAATACGGCACTTGAACTGTGCGCTTCGTTCGCGAAAGTGATCCGCACCCGTATCGGTTCGCCTTATGTGATTGAAGGCATCGGGCAATTGATCGAATCCGGCCAGCGCAATGTCGTCGGCTTTGAGCCGAATGGCGGTTTTCTGGTCGGCTCTGCTGTTGAAAAGAACGGCAGGGTGCTATCGCCCTTGCTCACACGGGATGCGGTGTTGCCGATCCTCTGCCTGCTTTCGCTGGCCAGAGAGAATGGCTGCCGGGTTTCAGAATTGCCCCTTCAATTGCCGGCACGCTTTACGGCGAGTGATCGTCTGCAGGATTTTCCGAGTGCAACGAGTCGCACGATCCTGGCGGAGCTTGCCGCATCCAGTGCCGCCATTGATGAGCTGTTGGCTGGCCTGTGCGGGCCAGTCAGCGGGCTGGATCAGACCGATGGATTGCGGATCTTTCTTGAAAACGGGGATATCGTCCATTTTCGCCCCTCGGGCAACGCGCCGGAGTTACGCTGCTATGCCGAGTCGGCCAGTCAGGAGAGGTCCGGGTTGCTGGTGCAGGAGGGCCTGCGCCGCATGCAAGACCGACTCAAGGCTGCGTAGAAACATTTGATCTGTAGGTCGGGTTAGCGTAGCGTAACCCGACTGAATGACCCCGGAGCCAGCCTGGGGAAGCGCAAAGCCGACAATGTGCGGCCCCGATTTCCGCTGTCGGGTTACGCTACGCTAACCCGACCTACACACTACACAACGAAATTTTTTTATCATAAATACTGATTTCCGGGAGATTTCCGTGCTGATTCAACCCGTTGTTCTTTCCGGTGGCTCGGGCACCTGCCCGTGGCCGCTGTCGCGAAAATATCCTGGCAGTTGCTGCCGCTGATCGGCGAGGATTCGCTGTTGCAGGCCACCGTGCGCCGCGTTGAGGGGATCGCCGGGGTGCAAATTGCCTCCCCGATGATTGTGTGCAACGAGGAATACCGCTTTGTGATCGCCGAGCAGATGCGGCTGATGGGCAAGGACGGCCCGATTCTGCTCGAACCGGCCGGGCGCAATACCGCCCCGGCGCTGACGCTGGCCGCGCTGGCGGCGATGCGCGACGGCGCCGATCCGATCCTGCTGGTGATGCCGGCCGACCATGTCATTCAGGATACCCCGGCTTTTCAGGAGGTGGTGCGCCAGGGCGCGGCGCTGGCCGACGCGGGGGCAGTGGTAACTTTTGGCATCACCCCGGATTCACCTGGAAACGGGTTATGGCTATATCCAGAGCGGCCCGGCGCTTGGTCAGGGCAGCGCCCGCAGGATCGCGCGCTTTGTCGAGAAACCGGATCTGGCCACCGCACAAGGCTATCTCGGATGCCGGATCCTACCCGTGGAACAGCGGCCTGTTCATGATGCGCGCTTCGGTATGGCTTCGGCGATCGGCGTTTGCCGGGATGACATTCTTTCGGCGTGCCGCACGGCGTGGGCGCAAGGCTCGGCGGATGGGGCATTCTTGCGCGTCGACAAGGATGCTTTCGCGCAATGCCCGGCGGATTCGATCGACTACGCGGTGATGGAGCGAATTGCGGCAGGCGCACTGACGCTGCCCGCCGGCGTGGTCATCCCGCTCGCGGCCGGCTGGTCCGACGTTGGTGCCTGGGATGCCTTTGTGGAAGGTGCTGGCGAAGGACAGTGCGGGCAACGTGGCCCAGGGTGATGTCCTGCCGCACGGCTGCCGCAATACACTGGCCCTGTCTGCCGGTCGCCTGCTGGCCTGCATTGGCGTGCAGGACCTGGTCGTCGTCGAAACGCCCGACGCCATCCTGGTTTCGCACAAGGACAAGACGCAGGAGGTCAAGCAGATCGTCGATCGTCTCAAGCGTGACGGGCGTAGCGAAGGGCAACTGCACCGCAAGGTGTTCCGCCCCTGGGGCTCCTACGACGGGGTCGATGCCGGCGAGCGCTTTCTGGTCAAGCGCATTGTCGTCAAGCCGGGCGCCATCCTCTCAATGCAGATGCATCACCACCGCGCCGAGCACTGGATTGTCGTGCGCGGCACGGCGAAGGTGACCCGTGAAGATTCCAACCTACCTGGTTTCCGAGAAACAATCGACCTTCATTCCGCTTCGGCATCAAATACCGTCTGGAGAATCCGGGACGCCTGCCGCTGGAGATGATCGAGGTGCAATCGGGCTCGTATCTGGGTGAGGACGACATTGTTCGCTTCGAGGATATTTACGGGCGCTGAGCTGACACCGGGCCAAAACGTGCAGGTTTATCGCAGGCGGGATAGTGCCGTCGAATCGAGGCGGGCGCCGGAAAGATAGCGGTGCGCCGTGGGTTTTGCGCCTTCGCGCTTGCACGTTGGCTGGTGGCCTGGTACTTCGCCGATCACGGCGGGTACATAGCTGCGCGTTTCTCGCGTATGCGGACGCCATTGCCGGCGCCTGACAGCCCCTTCGCCGGCATTGTAGGCAGCGAGAACGAGATCGAGCCGGTTGTCGACGCGTGCCATCAGGCCGCTCAGGTGGCGGGTGCCGGCCCGCAGGTTGGCGGCGACATCGGCCGGGTCGCTTACCCCATGCGAGCTTGCCGTTTCCGGCATGACCTGCATCAACCCGACAGCGCCTTTCGGAGACACCGCTGCAGGCTGGTAAGCAGACTCGACGGCGATGACGGCATGCACCAGCTCGGGATCGAGCCCGATTCGTGGGCGGCAATCGATCTGGCGCGCAAAGGACGCGGATCGTCGGGCCTGAAGAAGCGGTAACGATCATCGAGTTGATACGGCGCGCGCTGGTAGAGTTGCTGGTGTTCGCCCAGCGGCGAAAGCCGGTAGGGAGATAAAGTCTTGTCAGCGGCATGCGCCGCACTGACGGTGAGGGCGCCGCCGAGCAGTGCAAGCAGAGGAAAGTAAACGCTTCGATGCATGATTGTGGCCGTCAATGAAGCAGGAGCCCTGACCGGGTCTCCTTAATTAAACACATTTTTGATAATCGATGTCAGCGTAGCAAGTTCTACTGATCCTACAGTGACCCAGCCTGACTGACAATGGCCCGAAAGTACT
Source organism: Candidatus Propionivibrio dominans (assembly GCA_016709335.1). Taxonomy (GTDB): domain Bacteria; phylum Pseudomonadota; class Gammaproteobacteria; order Burkholderiales; family Rhodocyclaceae; genus Propionivibrio; species Propionivibrio dominans. Next base: position 163,067 of record JADJNC010000060.1, read on the forward strand.
AATCAATGGCCTATTCAGCACATTCTGCGACGCATTGCTTCTTTCGGACTAACGGGCACGGGTTAGTCACCCCACACGATAAGTCGCTGGCTTGCCCGCCTTTCCCTGAGGGCGCATTCGGCTTGCTCACCGGCATCGCTCGATGGGCTTGACGCTTGCTCGGTGAATCTTCATCTCGTCCCCTGATCCGGCTAGCGAGGTGGCAACAGAGGGGTGCGCGATCCTGACAAGCCTGCGGCCCAACAGTTTGGCGATTCAATCCGAAAACCGGAAACCCCTGATTTTTTTCAAACCTGATGACCCGCATTAGTCCGAATGGACTATTGACTGTTTCAATTCACGGTTTTTTCGAAAATGAAGGCTCTCATTAGCCCGAAAGAGCCGTTGCTGAAGGTCACCGCCTACATCAAACTTCTGGTACAGGTTTAAGGAGAAATCAACTGCGCATCAGCAACCCGAGTAACCTGGTATGAAAATCACCAATCACAGCCTCAAAGGGAAAATCATGAAACTTACGAAAACTCTTCTAACTGCAGCATCTGCAGCGCTATTTTCAACCGCAGCCATGGCTGGCACATTCACAATCACTGGCGGCACTCCGACGACTATTGCCAATTTTGAGAATATTAGTACGGCTGGTTTTACCAGTGAAGCTGGTTCAGCTACTCAGTACGACGTTGGTGCCACGCTGACAACACAGAATACGTCAAACGTAACTTTTACTTTCGTCGGCAAAGAAGCGGGCTTTACCAATGTCTTTTTCTATTTTGGTAATGCTGTGTTTAACAACCAGGTCGCGCTAAATACTTCAGTCACATTCAACAACGTTGGTGCTGGTCATTCTGAATTTCGGTTTCCAGGCAATATCGCGGGCAGCATATGGTCGTGCCTGGTAGCAGTCAAATTGGTTTGATGAGGAACGCCGATCATACCCAGGCGCTTGCTTTGTTTAATGACCTGGGAGGGGACAGAGATTACGACGACATGGGTGTCAAGATTTCCGTCACGGCCATTCCCGAACCCGAATCTTACGCCCTGATGCTGGCTGGTCTCGGCCTGATGGGTGCTATCGCTCGCAGTCGCAACAAGTCAGCAGCGCTCTGATTTTCACTGGTCAATAAAAACCTGCCATCCGGCAGGTTTTTGTTCGTCCGGAATTGTCATGCTGTTCAAATAACAAGTGATACGCCAGCCCGCACGACTTTCAGCACGATCAGATTGAGCAACTCGATAAAACAGGATCGTTGCCCTACGGTGCCGCCTGCGCACCCGCACACGAGACCAGCATTTCTTCACGCTTCGATTGAGGTACGAAGAAAACAGCACTTGCGGAATTGATGGGTTGAGTGGCGGCAACAAACAAATAACGCCCCGAAAGGCGCTTTTTGCTTGACTCTGGCGGAGACGGAGGGATTCGAACCCTCGATTCAGGTTTTGCCCGAATGCTCCCTTAGCAGGGAGTGCCTTCTGACCTCTCGGCCACGTCTCCGGAAGGGCGCGATGATAGCCTTTCACCTCGCCCGGTCAAACCAAAAGCGTGATCAATCCGCCTTTTCGAGTCCGAACGCCTTGTGCAGGACACGAACGGCCAGTTCAGTACTTTTCCTCGATGACCACCGAAATCTTGATCTCCGATGTCGAAATCATCTGGATGTTGATCCCCTCGGCACCCAGTGCGTTGAACATCTTGCTGGCAATCCCTGGATGCGAACGCATGCCGCCACCGACCGCCGAAACTTTGCAGGTCTTGTTGTCGCCGGCCACGCCACGGGCATTCATCCTGGTGGCGGTTTCCTTGAGTACCTCCTAGCGCCTTGTTGTAACCAGCGCGGTTGACGGTGAATGAGAAATCGGTGCTGCCGTCACGACCAACGTTCCGGATAATCATGTCGACGTCAATATTGGCATCGGCAATCGGCCCAGGATCTGTAGGCGATGCCGGGGCGGTCAGGAACGCCGAGAATGGTCAGCTTGGCCTCATCGCGATTGAAGGCGATTCCGGAAATGATCGGTTGTTCCATGGTCTTGTCTTCCTCAACAGTGATCAGGGTGCCCTCGCCTTCATCCTCGAAGCTGGAAAGCACCCGCAGTTTGACTTTGTATTTGCCGGCAAACTCGACCGAGCGGATTTGCGAACCTTTGAGCCCAGACTGGCCATTTCGAGCATTTCTTCAAAGGTAATGGTATCGAGCTTGCGCGCCTCCGGAACAACGCGCGGATCGGTGGTGATCGCACCATCAACGTCAGTATGGATCTGGCATTCGTCAGCCTTCAATGCCGCTGCCAGGGCGACCGCCGAGGTGTCGGAACCGCCTCGGCCAAGGGTGGTGATGTTGCCATTCTCGTCGGCGCCCTGGAAGCCGGCAACGACAACGACATGGCTTCGGCCAGATCCCTGCGGATTCTCTCATCGTCGATTTGCAGAATACGCGCCTTGGTGAAGGTGCTGTCGGTAAGCACGCGCACCTGTGCGCCAGTGTAACTCTTCGCCCGCAGGCCTTCCTCGTGCATGGCCATGGCCAGCAGGGCGATGGTCACCTGCTCGCCGGTCGAGGCGATGACATCGAGCTCACGCGGGTCGGGGTTGGCGAAATCTCCTGGCCAGCCCGATCAGTCGATTGGTCTCGCCGGACATGGCTGAGGGACCACAATGATGTCATGTCCCTGGGCTTTCCAGCGCGCTACCCGTTTGGCCACGCTTTTGATACGGTCTGTCGTAGCAACCGACGTGCCGCCGAATTTCTGAACTATCAGCGCCATTCACAATCCAATTAATGGTTACGAAAGGTCGCGATTTTACCCCAATGTCGATTTGAAGCGTAAGGGTAAATCGATTTTCGGACTGAAGCCCTGTTAGTCACATGGTCTTTTTAACATGCTACTTGCAATTCATTATGTACGTGTTCTATGCTTCGATCGCTATGACAAAAGTCAGATGCGCAGGAGCATCCACCGGGGGCGTCAGAACCTCGAGTTAATTACAGATGCTAGCCACACGAAAGGATCAACATGAACAGCACGAAAACCACCGACAAGTCCGAACCCCGAGACATTCGTCGCAAACTTGGTTTGAATCAGCAGCAATTCTGGTCGAAAATCGGCGTCACGCAAAGCGGCGGTTCGCGCTACGAAAGCGGCCAGCGAAGACATGGATGTCATCGAATACTTGAAGAGTGAAGAATCCGAACTGTTCAAGACCTTGAAGAAGTCAGCCAAGAGCAAGAAAAAAGCGGCCTGACTTCCGGATCGACCAGAGGCTGGCAACAACCTCGATAGCAAGCGAGGACGCTTCAGGCGCAGCGCCGAGCTTTCCAGCAACAGCTTCAAAAGTCTTGCCACATCGGGTTGTAAAGTGAAGGGCGTGCCAGACCGTAAAGGTGCACGCCCTTTCACTTTCCCATGAGCGAATCCATGAGTTCAAAACAGGCCGTCCGTTCCGGCTTGCTCGCTTTGTCACCATCGAACCTGAAACAACAGGTTGGCACCCAGGGTCGGCGCCGATCCGGCGCAAAGCAAAGGTGATTCACCGACTCCCTCCCGAACCCTGCGGATGCCATTGCCACGCTCGATACCGCTTTCGCTGGCGCGATCAAGCTTGAACCACAGATCCAGAGCCTGGCTACACACTTCATTCCCGCGCGGATACGGCGATGATTGCTGACTTACGGCACGCCTGGAGGACTCCACGGCTCCCTGCGCCAGAGAAGGCATAACCGGGCGCCCCGTCCGGCAATGATACAATCATGTTTCCGCTATTTCCCCCAGGATTGTTTCGATGCTTGTCACCCGCCGCCTCGAGTTTGATGCCGGTCATCGCATTCCTGACCACAACAGCCAGTGCCGCCATCTGCACGGTCATCGCTATGCGCTGGAAATCACGCTGTCAGGAAACATCATCGCGCAGGCCGGTGATCCAGCCAATGGCATGGTGATGGATTTCTCTGAAATCAAATCACTGGCGCAACAGCATCTGGTCGACCATTGGGATCATTCCTTTCTGGTCTATGCTGGCGACACGCCGGTTGTCGAGTTTCTGAAAACCATTCCGAACCACAAGACCGTGGTGCTCGACTAAAAGACCATGGCAACGCTTTCCAACCCTGCGGCAATCGCCCGCGAGACCCTGAAACAAATGATGCTGCGGCGCATTGCGCCTTCGCCTGAGAACTACCGCGCCATTTACAACGAAATTGCCGGCATCGCCGACCAGCCGGCTGATAACTTGCGTGAGCCAGGGCGCTCCTGATCTCGCTGCCCAGGGAAACCCCTGTCCAACAGCGCCTTTCGCGTCAACTCGCCCAGTCCCTAAAAGGAGCGAACTGGGAGGAATACAAGAAAATCCTGGTTGAATTCATCAAGGGCAGAGACCGAATCGGGGCTGCGCTGGGGCGACCTGATTGCCGAATTCCTCCGCCAGTGGGAAGCCAAGCAGACCAACCTGACGCCGGCCCGCAAACGTGAATCGCTTTGAAGCACCTTCTTTCCAGCGCCAAAAAACAGCGAAATCCTGTTCGCCCGACTGCAAGGCCTGGTCAAATCGTGGTCGCTCAATAGCGCCGATCCCGATGCTTTCATACCGGTTGAAGACGCCATCGATGCCCAGCCGGATACACTTCCGCCAGCCCCCGTACCCCTTCCAGCGGCCCCTCCAGCCGCCCTCCCCGCAGGCCCGGTGAGTCGCGCCAGCGGTTGCTGCCCGAATTGCGAAGCCAGTTTGCCTATACACTCGAGGTCGTCGTCGCAACACAACTTGGCGACGAGCCTGAACTGGCTGCCCAGGCGCAGACACTGGCTGCGGCGGTGCGCAACGCATCCACGCTCAAGGCCATGGATGAACTGCTCGCAGACATCAAGCGCTTTGCCTTCCGTCTGGAGTTTCTGACCGAGGATCGCAAACGAGCTGCGCAGCGTTGCTCAAACTGCTCCAGCCCATGATCGACAATGTCAGCGAACTGGTGGTCGACGATCACTGGTTGAACGGGCAGATCGACATGGTGCGCGAGATCGTAGCGCGCCCGATGAACCTGCGCGCCATCAACGATGCCGAGCAGCGTCTCAAGGAAGTCATTTTCAAACAGGGCCAGCTCAAGAACAGCCTGATCGAAGCCAGGGAGGCACTGAAACAGATGCTCGCCGGATTCGTCGACCACCTGGCCGAATTTGCCGACTCGACGTCTGATTACCACGACAAAATTGAACACTGTGTCGAAAAAATCAGCAAGGCCGATGACATCACCCAACTGCAGGACGTGCTTGCCGAAGTCATCAGTTAGACCGCATCATCCAGATCAACGCACAACGTTCGCGAAATGACCTGCGCCACCAGACAACGGGTTGAAGAAGCCGACAAACGCATCAATGAACTGGAGGAAGACCTTGACAAGGCCAGCCTGCTGGTGCGCCATGACCAGCTTACCGGTGCCCTCAACCGCCGTGGCCTTGAAGAGACCTTTGACAACGAAGTGGCGCGTGCGCAACGCAGAAAGTCCCCACTCTGTGTCGCCATGCTCGACATCGACAATTTCAAGAAACTCAACGATTCATTTGGCCACGATGCCGGTGACGCCGCGCTCATCCATCTGGTGACGGTCATCCGCGAAACGCTGCGACCGCAGGACACCATCGCCCGCTATGGCGGCGAAGAATTCATCATCATCCTGCCCGACACTCCCTACCTCGACGCGCAAAAGGCAATCGTTCGCCTGCAACGCGAACTTACCAAACGATTCTTTTTGCACGACAACGAAAAAGTACTGATCACCTTCAGTGCCGGCATCACCGATTACCGGTCAGACGACACGCAGGCCAGCGTCACCAAGCGTGCGGATGAAGCGATGTATACGGCAAAGAGAGCCGGCAAGAACCGGGTGGTGACGGGGTAAGCTGTAGAGTAATTATATTCAGCCTTGCGCCAGCGCCTGTGCATCTCACCAAGCAAAACGGCCTTCGCCGTGCCATTCATTCGCGCCACTGATTTTTCGAGATTCTCCAGGGGCTTCTTGCTGCCTGTGGCGAGCAAATCGGAAAGAGCGCGCTGAAGATCAGACTCTCGTCCAATTTCAACCAGAGCCTCAATCACTTCGGATGCCTGCCGAATATCCTTAGCTGATTTTGTTTCGAAATTCAGGCTTCGTTCTTGCGCGATCACCAACTTATGGATGGAAAATCGTGCCGGATCGGGCAAATTGACCGGAATCGCGTAAGCACCAATAACCAGTCCCTGCCAAGATTTTCCGCCAAGAAGATAGTCCATGTAACGTAAGGGCGGCGGCAATGGCAAGATCGGAGAAATAGTGCGGTAAAATCAATACCGGTTTTTTTGAACCCAGTAAGAAAATCAATTTTGATTTTTGTTTTTCTGCTCATCAGCGAGGTCGACGGATGTTTGTTATTCAACATCGGTACCTCGAAAAATGTAGGGTCGAATTCCTTTATGCTCGCCGGTACATTGATGGACTCTCCTGAATCCGGGATGGCAAGAGCAATACCGGAAGGTCGGGCAAAGTCCATGTCCGTGGTTTTCATATTCCCACCCCAGCGAACGCCAAGCATGCCTGATAGCCGCAAATGCGTGCGACCCAATGAGTACCAGGCCTTTTGAAAACAATCCCCCGCATGCCAAGGATTCCATAATCCTGAAATGGGCGCTTTCGACACCCATTCCACCGCTACCAATATAGGCGCGCGTTGTTGTCTTTAACGCCTCAATCGATTCCTTGGCTGTTTTCTTTCGATCCAGCAAACGCTCGATAAAAGATTGTGTTTCAGGGCAATCACGCCCAAGCGACTTGCGTTTAAAAGTACCATCTGGCCTGCGAATCTGCCAATAGATGTAGTCATGGCCACCCGACTTGTTTCGGTACGGACTGCCAAAAACTCCTTGCTCAAAGATCGATACAGAATACGCCTTAGCCTCTTCCTGCAACTGAGCATAAAGTGTTTGTGTTAATGCATTCTGGAGTTCCATGTTTTTCCCATATTGTATACCTAATTAATAATGTACTAATGTGCGAGTGTTAGGCTAGCGCCCAAGTTACAAATCGACCGTAACCTTACCTCAAGCCCCGTAGGCCGGGCACCTGTGCCCGATAAAGTGCGGTCGACTACCGTCATTACGGGCTTGATAGCAAACCTGCAAGCCAAGCAGGACGGCCACCTTGAACAACGATCCCTTGCAATCCAATAAACACGCCCTCCCTGGAGAATTCATGGATCTCCTATCCATGCGCATTCCTGGCAAGCGTCGAAACAAACCAGCCAGAACCCAATCCATTCCTAAAGTCTCCCCGCCCGCAGCCGATAAAGGCTTACGCGACCCACTGAAAGAAACTTCTAAAGTTTCCCCTCGGCAAGTCGTAAGAGGACTTGTAATCAAGAAATAGACACACAGGACGGGCCGGAAGAACGCCGCGAGGCAAGTAAACGGGAACCCGAAGTCAATTTAGACCAGGAGATACAAAATGCCCCAAGTAATCAACACCAACGTTCCCTCGCTCAACGCGCAACGCAATCTGAACATGTCGCAATCTTCGCTGGCCACTTCGCTGCAGCGCCTGTCCTCCGGCCTGCGCATCAACAGTGCCAAGGACGATGCCGCCGGTCTGGCGATTTCGGACCGGTTCACCTCACAAATTCGCGGTTTGAACCAGGCCGCTCGCAATGCTAATGACGGGATTTCGCTCGCTCAAACCGCAGAAGGAGCTTTAAGCACATCCACTGACATCCTGCAGCGCATTCGCGAACTGTCTGTACAGGCAATCAATGGAACGAATAGCGGTAGCGACCGCCAGGCTCTGAACAGCGAAGTCAGCAACCTCGTTGCCGAACTTGAACGAACAGCCGGGACAGCCGAGTTTAACGGCCTGAAATTGCTGAACGGCTCCAACGGATCGTCAACATTCCAGGTTGGTGCTAACGCGAATCAAACGATTACCATTGGCGCCGGCGACCTGAGGACCAATAAGTACGGCCTCAATACCGCCACTACGGCCTCTATAACCCCCGTTGCAGCAACCGCTTTTACTGCTGGCAACGTAACCATTGGCGGCTTGGCATCGAAAACCGTCGTCGCCGCAGTCACTGATACGGCAAAAACGTTTGCTGACAAGGTCAATGCCGTTTCCAGCGAAACCAACGTGACGGCCACTGCCAGGACGCTATCAACCCTGACTTTCGCCGGTGCAGGTGCAGAAACCATCGCCATAACTTCAACGAACGCGGTTGCCATCAACGTCGCCTTTAACGTCTCGAATGCCGCTACTGCGGATGGCCTGGCTCAGGGCGTTGCAGAAATAAACAAGGTTTCTTCGCAGACCGGTGTTTCTGCAAAATTGAATGCGGCTAACAATGGAATCCTGCTCGAAAATTCAGCGGGCGACAACATCACTGTCAATTCAGCCGGTAGTGCCGCAGTTGCAAGCGTTACCATGGATACGATCAGTACTGCTGGAGTATATACGGTTGGAACTGCGGCGGCTGCAACCGCTGGTGTGGTGGTTCTGGGTGGGGTGACACTGGACTCTGCTAGCGGTTTTAGCTTAACTTCAGCATCGACAGTGCTCACCACCGGAGCTTCAGTTAGTACCAATCTGGTAAGTACGATAAATGTTACTACCGCAGAAAAAGCTACCTTGGCTCTCAGAATTGTCGATGCGGCTCTTTCAAACGTTAGTAGCCTGCGTTCAAACTATGGCGCCGTTCAATCCCGGTTCGAGTCAACCGTCAGCAATCTGGCGATCTCCAGCGAAAACCTTTCGGCCTCGCGTTCCCGCATCCTTGATACCGATTTTGCCGCTGAAACCGCCAACCTCACCCGTGCCCAGATCCTGCAACAAGCGGGTACGGCAATGCTGGCCCAGGCGAACGCCCTACCGCAACTCGTGCTATCGTTGCTGAAGTAAGTTAGCGAGAGGTCATCAGGCTTAACTGTCTGGCCTCTTAGCTTACGCCGGGCGCGGCAGCGAAAACGCTGTCGCGCCCTCTGCCCATTAAAGGCAAGGAGCAAGCACCATGAATGTACAATCGGTCAATGGCGCCTTACCAAACAGCGTTGTAGCCGCACGCCAGGGCGCTCCTGCAAAGGTGAGCGCTGTACCTGAAGCACTGTTGGCCAAAGCCGCCGCCACCATAACGCAGCAAGCACCACCACCCACCCGGGACGTGCAGGCCAGCCGGCAACAGCTTGATGAAGCCGTCAATGCGGTCAGGGATTTTGTAAATTCGGTCAACAATTCATTGTCGTTTTCAATCGATGACGATACGGGGAAAACGGTAGTCAAAGTGATCGATGCCAGCACCAAAGAGGTGATCAAACAATTCCCCTCGGAAGAAATGCTGGCAATGGCCAGGGCACTTAACAACATCAAGGGTTTGCTGCTGCAGCAAAAGGCGTAAACTGGAGGCTTCTCAGCCGGAGGGCAAAAATGGCCATTTCTTCTTTGGGTGTCGGATCGGGGCTTGATCTAAACGGCATCATCACCAAGCTTATGCAGGTGGAACAGCAACCGCTGATTGGCTTGCAGAGGAAGGAAGCCAACGTCCAGGCGCGCATCTCGGCACTGGGCTCGCTGAAATCAGCGCTGTCTTCGCTGCAAACTTCAGCGTCCGGGCTGATACCGGCATCCGGCCAATCGGCCGCCGACAAGTTCGCCAGCTTCAAGGCTACGCTTGCCGATACCGCAGTCGCCTCGGCGACTGCCTCGACCGGCGCCGTTGCCGGCCTCTACAGCCTCGAAGTCACGGCGCTGGCGCAAACGCAACGTCTCGTCTCGCAGCAGAGCGCCTCATATACATCCAGCACATCGCCACTGACGGCTACCGGTACGCTGCGTATCGCCATCGGATCGATGAGCACTGGCTCTTTTGTTGAGACCGGTTACAAGGATATCGATATGAGCGCCAGCGGCAAGACGCTGGCCGACTTGCGCGATGCGATCAATGCCGCCGCTGCCGGCGTTTCAGCGACGATCATCACGACAAGCAATGTCGTTGGTGCGCGGGCGCAGTTGGTGCTGACCAGCAACGCCACCGGTCAGGCTGGCGTGATGAAGCTCAGCGGACTGAGTGGCTTCAACTTCGACCCCGACACGCCGGCTGTAGTCCCCGGGACAATGTCTCAGGAATCGGCCGATGGAGGCCAGGTGGCTCAAAATGCTGCCTTCAAGATCAACGGGATCCCAACGACAAGCAACAGCAACACCGTGAGCACCGTGCTCGACGGGCTGACGCTGACGTTGCTGAAAACCAATAGCGGGTCGCCGACAACGCTGACGGTCACGAAGGACTCGAGCACGGGCTTGAAATCCGCACTGAATGCACTGATCAAGTCCTATAACGACGCCAACAAGACAGCGCGCGAGCTCGGCGCCTACGACGCCAGCACAAAGAAAGCCGGGGCACTGCAAGGCGACGCCACCTTGCGCGGCGTGCAAAGCCAATTTCGCTCACTGATTGCCACGACAGCAGGTGGCACCTCGGTTTATCAACGTCTTTCCGATATTGGCGTTGCGGTACAAAAAGATGGCAGCCTGTTACTGGACAGCGTAAAACTCGATGCAGCAATCACCGCTGACTACACGGGCGTCACGACGCTGGCTTCTGCCGTCGGGACCGCCTTCAAATCCGCCCTGGAAGGCCTGGTCAGTTCGACCGGCAACATCACCTCCGCACGCTGACAGCGCCAACCGGATCATCAAGATCTGACCAAACAGCAGCAGTCGCTATCAGACCGCCTGACAAGTGTCGAATCCCGCTATCGCAGGCAATTTGCTGCGCTCGACAGTCTGATAGCCAACCTGAACAAAACCAGCAACTATCTGGCTCAACAGCTTGCCAATCTGCCGAATGTTTCGAAAACAAACTAAGAGGCCAATCATGTTTGGCATGACACAAAACCCCGCTGCGGCCTACGCCCAAATCGGGGTCGATACTATGATTCAAAGCGCCGATCCGCATCGGCTGATAGTGATGCTCTTCGAAGGCGCCCGCACTGCCATCTCAATGGCGCGCCTGCATATGGAACACAATGAGATACCCGAGAAAGGCGCGGCCATTTCGCAGGCTATTGACATCATCAACAACGGTTTGCTCGTCAGCCTTGATATTGAGAACGGTGGCGAGTTGGCTGAGCGGCTCGCCGCGCTTTACGAGTACATCAGCCAGCGTCTGCTGTGGGCCAACCTCAAGAACAATGTGGCCGCGCTCGACGAAGCAAACCAGCTTCTGGGCGAACTGCAATCGGCATGGGTCATGATCGCCCGGCGCCTGAACCACAGGCCGCCGCAGCGTGAGCCATGGAGATTGAACGGCAGTATCTCGCCGCTCTCGATCTGACCCATCAAATGGTGATTGCGGCGGGCACCCAGGACTGGGAAACGCTCACCGGGCTTGAGAAACTGCGCGCCGAGAGGATTGCGGCGACACCTTCGATCGCCAGCTTGACCTCCTCGCTTGAACCAGCTTTGGCACGACGTATCGCCGCGATCATCACGGAAATTGAACGCGAGAATGTCGAGATTCTCGAACAGATTCAGGCCTGGCAGAAACATGCAAGGATTCTGCTGCGCCTCGACAAGTCAGAGCCCTTGCCTGAGCGTCAGCAATGATCCCCGCCGACGTCACCAGCCGCCTGCAGGTCTCCGCCGATGCGGCGTTGCGGCCGGTCGCTCCGGCGCAGGAAATCGCCGACAAGCTCTCCGGTCTGGTGGCCGGCCAGAAGGTCATGGCCGAAATCCAGGCGCTGCTCCCCAACGGCACCTACCGTGCGTTGATCAACCAGCGCAATCTCACGCTGGCCTTGCCGTTTTCAGCCAAAAGTGGCGATGCGCTCGAACTCCAGGTGACCGAGTCGAATGGCAAACTGGCGCTGGCCGTTGTCACCCGTGCGGAGGGTGAAGGCGGCAAGGCCGCCGCAACAACGTCGTCAACGCTGAGTCAGACCGGCCAGTTGATCAGCACGCTCTTTTCCGGCGCCCGCGAAGCCAAAGGCGGCGCGACAGCCTTGCCGCTCAACGGCAATCAGCCGCTTGCCGGTGCCCCGCCCAACAGCGCACAGGACTTGTTGCCCTTGCTCAAGCAGGCGATCACGCAAAGCGGGATGTTTTACGAATCGCATCAGGCAGAATGGGTCGAAGGCCGTTTTGCCAAGGCGGCGCTGCTGCTCGAACCTCAGGGAAAGCTGTCTTCGCCTTTGGCATTCAGCAGCGCGGGCGCCGACCAGCAGGCCAGCGCCGCACTGCTGAAAATTCCGCTTCCGGCAAGTTCCAGCGAGCCGGTGACCACGCCGCGCCTTGTCGCCGACATGACGCAAACGCCGGGCGGCAGTGTCGATGGCAGCAAGGCAGGCGCAGCCCAGTCACCAGGACAGACACCAGGCCAACTGCTTGCCCCGCAGACACAAGCCATTGTCCAGCAGCAACTCGAATCTCTGGCGACACAGAACTTTTCCTGGCAGGGACAGGTCTGGCAAGGTCAGGAATTGCGCTGGGAAATTGACGAGGACGCCGCTCGCCGCGCACAGGAGGGCGATGAGACGGCGGCCAGGTGGTCGACGCGGCTGCATCTGACGCTTCCCAATCTGGGCGAAATCAGCGCCCAGATCCGGCTTCAGGGGAACCAGATTACCCTGGCGATGAGTGCCGGCAATGAAGAAACGCGCGCCCTGATGCGTGCTGCGAGTCTGGCCCTTCGTTCCCAGCTTGATGAAGCCGGCCTGACGCTGGCCTCGATGGGGGTTGACGCGCTGAGCGAAAGCAATACAGATGGCCAGGCCGGACAATGATCCGCTGAAGAGCGCTATCGCTCTCGCCTACAGCCAGAGCGACGCGGCACCGCGGGTGGTGGCCAAAGGGCGTGGACTGATCGCTCAGACCATCATCGCACGCGCCCGCGAACACGGCGTTTATGTGCACGAATCGCCGGAACTCGTCTCGCTGCTCATGCAAATAGACCTTGACCAGCGCATTCCGCCGCAACTCTATATCGCCGTTTCGGAATTGCTGGCCTGGGTCTATCGCCTGGAAAGCGGCCAGCCGGTGGCTGTTGCTCCGGTTCTCTCGGCATTGCCGGAAGTGCTGGAGAAGCGCTAAGCCGCGAGAAGGCTTTCGTAGGGGATATGCAAACCATCATGCAGGCGCTTGACCATTCCCAAACTCAAGCGGCGCTTGCCGTTCAGAACTTCGGAAACACGGCCACTTGAACCGATGTAGGGCTCCAAATCCCTTGCCGTGAGCCCCTGCTGTTCCATTCTGAATTTAATGGCCTCGACGGGATCTGTAGCCTCCATCGGGTAATGCTTGTGCTCATAGGCCTCAATGAGCGTCACAAGAATTTCCATCTCATCCGCCCCTGGCGTTCCCGCTTGCGACTGAAACACCCGTTCCAGACGCTTGAATGCGGCATGCAAATCTTCATCGTTTCGGATTGGCTTAATATTCATTGATTGTCTCCACATCAATCTGGTCGTAACGCGCATGCGATCCAACAAACTTTACCCACACTATTCCTGCCTGATATTGCAATTCAACGACCAGTCGGTACTTGTTTCCAGCGACGTTGAACACTACCCGGTTTTTGCCACAAATACTTGCGCTACGGTATTGATCTTTTATGTCTCGTGGTGTTTTCCAGTTTGCCTTCAACACTTCGTCATACCAGCTTTGTAACGCCCCTTTTGAATCCGCGCATTCCGGCTTGCCCCAATACCTTACCAGCGTACTCTTGGCAATCACCCGCATGAGACTTCTCCCGTTTTGGGAGATATTAAAGTCATTTCACCACTACGTCAATCGCTTCGCTCTGATCGCCCTGCATATTCGTCACAAGCCCGAAATGACGGCTCGGATGGGAATCAGGTCTTGGATGGAAAAACAGCAAGACACATCGCTAACCCGACCTACGATGTGTCACCTTTACCTGGATTCCGGGTCAAGCCCGGAATGACGGCTTGGGTGGAACAAACAGCAGACCCGAACTGCGGCGAATGGATTATCTGGGTTAAAATCTTCTCCGCAGCCCAAATCAGGACAAAGTATGGCAGAGTCAGGCGTTCAGGAAGGTACTGAACAAACCCCTCCTCAATTTGAACTCGATCAATCCGACGACTACAGCCAGTTTTTGCTGCACTCGAAGTCGGAAATCCTCGCCGTGCTTCGTTCCCTGTTAAAAAAGGGAGCGATGATCACGGTCCATTTCGACCAGGGTCATTCTTTCCTGCTCACGTCGATCATCGGCCTGAGTACGGACAATCGCGAGTTTGTCCTCGATATTGGCAGCGATGAAGAGATGAATCGCAGGGCGCTGCTGGCTAAAAGGCTGATTTTTACGTCCCTCATCGACAAGGTGAAAGTTCAATTCAGTCTGAACAAGTTGTCGCCGACAAAGAGCGGGGGGCGTGCCGCATTTCTCGCTACCGTGCCAGATACATTGCTCCGCCTGCAGCGCCGCGAGTTTTACCGGCTGTCAACCCCGATCGCCAACCCGATCAGACTCAAGGCCACGGTCAGGCGCGCCGACGATAGCGCGCTGCAAATCGAACTGCCGCTGATGGATATCAGCGGTGGGGGTGTTGGCTTGATGGCAACACTCGATCAGGCCCGACTGTTCAAGCGGGGCGATACGCTGAACGAGTGCAAATTGATGTTGCCTGATGAGGGTTTGCTGGTGGCGACGCTGTGCGTGCGCAACCTGTTTGATGTCACCACACGCAGCGGGTCGCACTTTGCTCGCGTCGGCTGCGAATTCGTGGGATTGCCCTCTCCCCGACTGACGATGGTCCAGCGATACATCACTCGCGTCGAGCGCGAACGCAAGGCACGCGTGACCGGTATGGCCTGATGCAACAACGGCGCCGCACGGGCGCCGTTGATCTCTCACATCGGGAGAAGACGTTTTAAACCTGCATGTTCATCACGTCGTGGTAGGCTGAAACGAGCTTGTTGCGTACCTGCACCATTTCCTGAAACGAAATATTGGCCTTCTGCAGGGAAATCATGACCTCGTGCAGATTGGCGTTGCCGTCGCCGGCGGCAAAATTTGCCGCCATCCCTTGCGCCTGCTGCTGCGTCTGATTGACCTGGTCGATCGAATTCTGAAGGATTTGCGCAAAATCCGCCCCACCCGCCGGTGCGCTCTGTGCCTCGGCTACACGGCCACCGGCCTGCGCTGCCGTCGCCCGCAAAACGCTTAACATCTGATCTATGCCCTGGGTTTCCATTTGCTTCTCCAAATACCGGTCATACTGTCCTACGCAAAAAGCGCGCCTGACGGCTTGCCGCTTGCCCGATCACTCGTCGAACAAACCGGCGTCACGGTATTGTTTGAGTTTGTAACGCAAGGTTCGTTCCGACATTCCCAGCCGTTCGCCGGCAAGTTTTCGCGAGCCGCCCATCAAGGCCAGAGTTTCCAGAATATGTTCACGCTCCAGATCCCGCATATTATCGGTTTTTTGCCCGTCAGACAGCGGTAACGAAAAAGCCGTAGCCGCAGCCTCAAAAATGGCGCCCGGTTTTACTCCGTCAGTCGAAAATACCGTCGCCGAAAGATGCAGCGCATCGGCCTCGACGATTTCTGACGGGGCAAAAATTACGGCACGCTGCATGACATTTTCCAGCTCGCGCACGTTTCCCGGCCACGCATGCCCGAGCAGGGCGTCCTCGGCAGAGGGTGCCAGCCACAGCCCGGAACGCCCGGAACGAGCACCATGCTCGGCCAGAAAATGCCGCGCCAGCGGAACAATGTCTTCGCGGCGCTGGCGCAGTGCCGGAATCAACAAGGGAAAAACATTGAGCCGGTAATAGACGTCTTCGCGCAAAACGCCCCTGGCCACGGCCTCGGCCATGTCCCGATTGGACGTGGCGATGATGCGAATGTCGAGGGCAACCGGTTTCTTGCCGCCCACCCGCTCAACCTCGCGCTCCTGAAGGACACGCAGCAGCTTGGCTTGCAGCCCGAGCGGCATTTCGGTCACTTCATCAAGCAACAGCGTTCCGTTTTGTGCCTGCTCGAACTTTCCGGCCTGCGCCTGCTGTGCGCCGGTAAAGGCGCCTTTCTCGTAGCCGAATAGCGTCGCTTCCAGCAGACTGTCGGGAATGGCCGCACAATTGATGGCAATAAAGGGGCCGGATCGACGTGCCGAATGCTTGTGAATGTAGCGGGCGACAACTTCCTTGCCGACACCGCTTTCCCCGGTCAACAGCACTGTCGTGTCGGTCTGCGCGACACGCGTCGCCAGGGCAAAGAGATTGCGGCTGACCGGATCGTTGGCGACCACCCGGTCATCGTCCATCGCTTCCGGCAGACGATAGCGGGTCACGTGTTCGAGCAGCGCCTTCGGCTCGAAAGGCTTGAGCAGGAAGTCACAGGCGCCGGAGCGCATGGCTTCGACCGCCCGATCGACATCGGCAAAGGCGGTCATCAGCACGACCGGGAGATGCGGAAAACGGCTGCGAATCTCCTTGAGCAGCGTAATCCCGTCAATCGGCATCATGCGCACATCGCTCACCACCAGCGACACAGCCTGCGCATCAAGCAGTTTCAGTGCCTCCTCGCCTCCCGGCGCAGAAACGACCGACTGCCCGGCCAGTTCGAGCGTATCGCACACCGCTTCGCGCAAATTGGGGTCGTCTTCGACAACCAGTATCGGTAATCCCTGAGCCATTATTTTCCAGTTATTGTTTGTTCACCGCCGCGCAGGGCAGCAGCATTACAAATTCCGAGCCCTCGCCCGGCATTGAACTGACTTCAATGGTGCCGCCGTGTGCGCGTACAACACCGAGTGCAATCGCCAGACCGAGGCCTGTACCCTGCCCCCGGGTCGTAAAGAAAGGCTCGAAAATCCTGGCCTGTGTTTCGGGCTCGATACCGCCGCCGGTATCGCGCACGCTGACACGCAGTTGCCGCGCAGCGATGACCGCGCCTAATCTGACCTCTGCGCTGCGTTCAGTTCGCACCTCACAGGCCTGCACTGCGTTTTCCAGCAGGTTCAGCAGTGCACCACCGAGAGCCTTGCGACTGCCCGTGATTATAGAGTCACCGACCTCGGAACTGACGTTGAAACGGATGCCTTTTTCGCGGCACAGGGGTTCGATCATCTGGGCGCAATCGGCGATCAGCGATGCGGCTGCAATGACATCACGGCCAATGCTCTCGCCGCGCGCGAAAAGCAGAACGTCCTGAATCAGCCGCTCAAGGCGCTTCAGTTGCTCGCTCGCCTTGCCGGCAAAGCGCGTACGCGCCGCATCGGAAAGTTCCGGCTGGGTCAGGTTCGAGCTATAGAGCAAGGCCGTCGCCAGGGGCGTTCGCAACTGATGCGCCAGCGAAGCCGCCATCTCGCCCATCGCCGCCAGACGCTGATTGCGCTCGAGGTTGGCCTTGAGTTCGTGCGCGACCGTAATGTCGTGGATCAGCAGCAGGCGACCACCCGCTGAGTCAAGCGGGCTTTCGGCAATTGAAACACGCTGCGCTGCTAGCTGCCACTCGTCCGGGGAATCGGTAGCGACCAGCTTCGCCCGTGCCAGCGTCGGCCAGTCGCTGCCGATGATTGCTGCGCCCAGCATTTGACTGGCAACAGGATTGGCTTCGCTGACCGTCGCTGCGCTGTCGAGAACCACCACGCCCGCCGGCAAGGCGTTAAGCAGCAGGGAAAGACGCTCGGAAAGTGCTTGTTTCTCCTGGTATTGCCGGCGCAACTCGCCGTTGGCGACGGCCAATTCGGCGGTCAACGATTCAACGCGGGCTTGCAAGCCCTCGTACGCCAGAGTGAGTTCAAGCGATACCTGATTGAAGACGTCGAAAGCACGCTGCAATTCCTGCGCCTTCATTTCCGGGGCCGGTATTTGAGCCGCTTCACTCATTCGATGGAAATTCCCGTGCAATTAACAGATACCATAGTAGAATATTTCTTAGCACTTTTCGCTTTTTGCTTGATTAATCGCAGAGTTCACACTTTATCGCAAGCATGGCGGCAATCGGAACCGACACCAAAACCATAGCAGGCACAGACCATCTGACTGATCGCCTGCGTTCTGCACTTGCGCGCTTGAGCAACCAGCAAAAGATTCTGCTGATGGTTTCCGTTGCCGCAGTCATTGCCCTGATCGTGGCCAGCAGCACCTGGCTCAGGCAGGCCGACTACCGGGTTCTTTTCTCCAACATCTCTGAACGTGATGGTGGCGCCATCATCGCCTCGCTTGAGCAGTTGAACATTCCTTACCGCTTCAATGAGAGTGGCGGCGCCATCCTGATCCCCGGCGGCAGGGTACATGAAGTTCGTCTGCGCCTGGCCTCGCAGGGCCTGCCGAAGAGTGGTGGCGTTGGTTTCGAGCTGATGGAAAACCAGAAGTTTGGCATCAGCCAGTTTGCCGAACAGGTCAATTATCAACGCGGTCTGGAGGGCGAATTGTCACGCACGATCCAGTCGATTGCTGCCGTTCAGGCGGCGCGCGTACATCTTGCCATCCCCAAGCCAACCGTTTTCGTGCGTGAAGATTTGCGGCCATCGGCCTCCGTCCTGCTCAACCTGTACCCCGGTCGCATGCTGGAACCCGCGCAGGTAGCCGGCATCCAGAATCTGGTTGCGGCCAGCGTACCCAACCTTGCCGTTTCCAGTGTCACTCTCATCGATCAGAACGGGACCATGCTCTCGCAACTGAAGAGCAAACTGATGGAGGCCGGCCTTGATCCGACACAAATCAGCTATGTGCAGGAAATCGAGGCGAGTGCCATCAAGCGGATAGACGATATCCTTTCACCGATCGTCGGCCAGGGTAACGTCCGTGTCCAGGTTGCCGCCGATGTCGATTTCTCGCAGAGCGAGCAGACGGCCGAAACACACCGCCCGAATACCACGCCGCCGGACATCAGCATTCGCAGCCAGCAGACCAGCGAATCCGTAAATGCCACACCGTCGGCGCAAGGCGTTCCGGGCGCGCTGAGCAACCAGCCGCCGGTTCCCGCCATCGCCCCGATAACGATACCGGCGCTACCTCCTGTTCCAGGCGCTGCGGCCAACCGGGGGCAACAACCCCAGCCGCCGGGCCAGCTTGACGCTGCCGGGGTTCAGGCGCCAATCACCAGCGTTGGCTCGCCAATCAGTACACGCAAGGACTCGACGATCAACTACGAGGTCGACAAGACCATCCGGCATACCAGACAATCCGTCGGTACGATCAAGCGTCTGTCGGCCGCTGTCGTGATCAATCACCGCAAGGATGCCAAAGGCCTGAGCAAGCCGCTCGCTGACACTGAACTCAAACAGATCAACGAACTGGTCAGGGAGGCCATGGGTTTCAACAAGGAGCGTGGCGATACCGTCTCTGTGGCCAATGCGCCATTCACCAGCATCGAGCGTAGTGATTCGGGAATTCCGCTCTACAAGGATCCCGATATTCTCTCCTTGCTCAAGGACCTGTTCAAATACGGCGCCATTGCCGCCATCATTGCCTATTTGATGCTCAAATTCATCATCCCGCTGAGCAAGACCATGCTTGAAGCCCCGGCAAGGCAGGCCAACAATTCACTCGGCGGCAAGGTCAACATCGTCTCCGGCGATGGGGAAGATCAGTCGCCCTCAGGTGCTGAGTCTCTGGAACGTAAACTCGGGCAGGCGCGCGACCTCGCACAGCAGGATCCGAAGGCTGTCGCCAACATCATCAAGGACTGGACGGGATCCAATGCCAGTTGAGGACGGCGTAGAAAAAAGCGCCATTCTGCTCATTGCGCTTGGCGAAGACTTCGCATCCGAAGTACTCAAGCATCTCGGCCCGAAAGAGGTACAAAAGCTGGGGCATGCCATGGCCGCCCTGAAGTCGGTGCCGCGCACCCGCGTCGAAGCCGTGCTGGCAGATTTCCACCAGACGGCCCGCGACTCCGCCGCAGTGCACGTCGATACCGACGCCTATGTCCGCTCGGTACTGACCAAAGCGCTGGGCGATGACAAGGCGTCGAACCTGATTTCGCGCATCCTCCAGGGGGGCGAAACCAATGGCATCGAAGGCCTCAAGTGGATGGATGCGCCAACCGTCGCCGATCTCATTCGCAACGAACACCCGCAGATCATTGCCACCATTCTCGTGCATCTTGAAAACGATCATGCCAGTGACATTCTAAACCACTTTAGCGAACGCCTGCGTAATGACGTGATATTGCGTATCGCTACGCTTGAAGGGATTCAGCCCGAAGCGCTGAAGGAGTTGAATGACGTCATGCTGCGCCTGCTCTCGGGTTCTGCCAACATCAAGAAATCGGCGATGGGCGGTGTTCGCGCGGTTGCTGAAATCCTTAATTTCATGGGCACCGCCAATGAAACCACGGTCGTCGACTCAATCCGTGAATACGACCCCGAACTGGCGCAGAAGATTCTCGACGAAATGTTCGTCTTCGAGAACCTCCTCGATCTTGACGACCGCGGCATCCAGTTGTTGCTACGCGAAATTCAGTCCGACTCGCTGATTCTGGCCATGAAGGGCGCTTCCGAACCGTTGCGCGAGAAAATTTTCAAGAACATGTCGCAGCGAGCGGCGGAAATGTTGCGTGAAGATCTCGAATCGCGTGGCCCGGTGCGCCTCTCGGAAGTCGAGGGCGAGCAGAAGGAAATACTCAAGATCGTTCGCCGTCTGGCAGACGAAGGCCAGATCGTGCTTGGCGGCGCGGGTGGCGAGGAAATGGTCTGAGTACATTGCGGCCATGAGCGGTACCCTTCCCAAGGAAAATCTCACCGCCTACCAGCGCTGGGAGCTTGCCGCATTCGACGAGGCCGAGCAGACCGCCGCGCTCAAGTCCCAGTCAGCCCCCATCCCGGAAGGCGCAGGAAGCCCGACCGAGCCCGCGGATGGAGATGAAGCCACGCCACTTGCCTTGCCGACGGCGGGCGACATTGAGCGCATGCATATCGAGGCCCACCAGCAGGGATATGCCGCCGGCCATGCCGAAGGTATCACTGAAGCACGAGCCGGCGCGGAAAGAATCGATGCCGTGATGACCAGCCTGCAACAGTCACTCAGCGAAATTGATCAACAGGTTGCCGACCGCTTGCTGGCCACCGCCGTGGAAATCGCCAGCCAGATGTTGCGCCAGAGCCTGCGCGTCAAACCGGAGTTGCTGCTTCCGGTGGTCAGGGAAGCGATGGCCACACTGCATCCGCATCTTGGTCACCCGGCACTTTTCGCCCATCCCGACGATGTGGCGCTGATCCGTACCCATCTTGGCGATCAGCTCACGCAAAACAACTGGCGAATCATCGAAGACGCCACTCTGAGCAGCGGCGGCTGTCGCGTCGAACTGGGCGCCAGTGAAGTCGACGCCACCCTGGAGACACGCTGGCGACGTGTGATCGAAACCATCGGTATCAGCCAGGAGTGGCTGAGCGATAAGCCGTGACATTCTGCTGGCCATGAGCGACATTTTTAACGACGAGCGTATTGCAGGCTGGTGCGGCTTTCTCGACAACTGCCGCGAAGCCGCCAGCCAGGCCGCACCGCTGCTGCCCAGCGGCCATCTGACGCGAATCAACGGCCTGGTCATGGAAGCTTCCGGTCTCAAACTGCCGCTGGGCAGTTCGTGCCGGATTCTTCCGGCTGGCGGCTCACCGATCGAAGCCGAGGTGGTCGGCTTCAACGGCGAGCGACTTTTCCTCATGCCCTCTGAGGATGTCTACGGTCTGTCGCCCGGCGCCAGGGTTGTAGCGCTTGAAACGCCCACTGCACCGCCAAAAATGGGGCAATCCCCGCCGGCCAGACGACGCGCCATAGATCGCGCCAAGCTGGTTCCCGTCGGTGACGCCCTGCTTGGCCGCATCCTTGATGGCGCCGGTCGCCCCCTTGACAGAAACGGGCCACTCATCGTGGATACCCTGCGCCCGCTGCAAAGCCGCCCGGTCAACCCGATGTCACGGGCGCCGATTGAACAGTCGCTCGACGTTGGCGTTCGTGCCATCAATGCGCTGCTGACGGTAGGTCGCGGTCAGCGCATGGGGCTTTTTTCCGGATCCGGTGTCGGCAAAAGCATCCTGCTCGGCATGATGGCCCGCTACACTTCGGCCGAAGTCATCGTCGTCGGTCTGATCGGCGAACGTGGCCGTGAAGTGAAGGAATTCGTCGAACAGATTCTCGGCGAGGAAGGTCTGCGCCGATCCGTCGTCGTTGCCGCTCCCGCCGATGTCAGCCCGCTGATGCGCCTGCAAGGGGCGGCCTACGCCACAACGATTGCCGAACACTTTCGTGATCAGGGTCGGCATGTCCTGCTGATCATGGATTCGCTGACCCGCTACGCCATGGCACAACGCGAGATTGCCCTGGCCATCGGCGAGCCGCCGGTCACCCGCGGCTACCCGCCCTCGGTTTTTGCCCGGCTGCCGCAACTGGTCGAACGCGCCGGCAACGGCACCGATGGTGGGGGTTCGATCACCGCTTTCTATACGGTTCTGGCCGAAGGCGACGACCAGCAGGATCCGATTGCCGATGCCGCACGCGCCATCCTCGATGGTCACGTTGTTCTTTCACGCACGCTGGCCGACGCCGGCCATTACCCGGCAATCGACATCGAACAATCGATTTCGCGGGCCATGGTCAATCTGATCGAGCCAGAGCACTTTGAGCAGATCCGGCATTTCAAGCAACTTTACTCGCGCTATCAGCGCTCTCGCGATCTGATCAGCGTCGGCGCCTACGCCGCCGGTTCCGACCCGCTTCTCGATCAGGCGATCAAGCTCTACCCTGCTTTTGAAGGCTTTCTGCAGCAAGCCTCAAGCGTACGAGCCGATTACGCGGGTAGCGTTGAACAGCTCTACTCATTATTTGGCAATCCGCACTGAGTGCGCTCATGACGAAACCGTTCTCGCTCCAGACCGTGCTCGAATTGATGCAATTACGCGCCGATGATGCAACGCATAGCCTGGCGCGGCTGATTGCCAGCGAGCGCGACGCCAAAAGCAAGCTCGAAATGTTGCAACAGTATCGCGACGAATACGCCATTCGTTTTCGGCAGGCCGCGCAAAACGGGCTGGTGCAGCGCGAATGGCACAATTATCAGGAGTTTCTCAGCCGTCTGGACGAAGCCATTGACACCCAGCTCAAGACGGTTGCGCTCCAGGAACAGCACACAGCCGCCGGCCAGACCCACTGGCAGCAAAATCGGAAGAAGCTGATG
Organism: Candidatus Propionivibrio dominans; assembly: GCA_016709335.1. Taxonomy (GTDB): domain Bacteria; phylum Pseudomonadota; class Gammaproteobacteria; order Burkholderiales; family Rhodocyclaceae; genus Propionivibrio; species Propionivibrio dominans. The sequence continues at coordinate 186,206 of JADJNC010000060.1, forward strand.
GCCTTCGATACGCTTTCAGTACGCCACTACGCCAGCGAAAGCGCGCTGGAACTCAAACGCGAACAAAAAACCCAGGATGAATTTGCTGCACGTGGCAATAACGACAAGGAGTCCGATTGATCCCGCTACCGGGACTCTGACTTTCCCTTGTCATTTCCGGATTTGATCCTGGAAAATCGACATGACGAACCTGAGGCCTTTGAGTGTTTCAAACTCGAAAAGACTACGGACTACCGGATGGCACAAAGATTGCTCTAAGCAGAGCAACACTTAGCAGCAAGGAAAGCCCATGTCCGTGACCATTGTTTCGACGCTGCCCGCACCGCCGCAGTCCACCGTCAGCGAAAATGCTCCGATCAGCGATAGCGCAGCATCTGGAGACGACTTTGCCAGCTTGCTGCTGGGTCAGTTAGCGCCGATTGCGCCGGAAAGCCTCCCCGAGAACACAGTACAAAAGGATCTGCCTGATGACTCGGCACCGGGCGATGCCGCCTCACTGCTGGCCGCACTGGGGCTGGTGGCGCAGAAGCCGGGGGGTAACATGGACAACTCGCCGCCTGATATCGGCAAGATCGACAGGACTGCATCAGACGCACCGAGCGGACTACAAACAACAGCGGGCGTTGGGCAGAGCCTCAAAGCTGAAGGCAAGGCCGAGTCTATGAGTGCTGGCCCGGCACTGACCGGAATAACGGGTGCCGATGACAAACCGGCAAGATTTGCCGTCCCCCTCCTGGTTGCGCCAAGTGCTGAGCCGGTAATGGCCAAAACCATTTTGGCCGAGACCCTGCCGAATACTATTTCGGAACCCGCCGGCAATACTCCCGTCAATGCTCACAACCTCCCGATTAACCGTGATCTGGCGCTCCCCCTTTCAACCCCGGTCCGTGAGCAAAACTGGTCTGTGGATTTTGCTCAGAAGATCGTGTGGCTCGCCACCAACGACAAACAGACCGCGCAACTTACCCTAAACCCGCCGCACATGGGGCCGATAGAGATATCGTTGAACATTGATAAGGGTAATGCCAGCGCATCCTTTGTTTCAGCAAACGCGGAAGTTCGGGATGCGATTGAAACGGCGTTGCCCAGATTGCGCGAAATGTTTGCCAGCGCCGGAATCGAGCTGGGACAGGCCAATGTCAGTGCCGAGTCGTTCAGGCAGCAACCCGGAAGCGGGGAGGGACAGCGAAGTTCATCCCGATGGGTTGCCGATAACGCTATACTTGGCGCAGATTCGGCTGGTTCACTTTCAGCCAGGGCGTTTTCTGCGCAGCATGGCAATGGGCTGGTTGATATTTTCGCCTGATCGTCTTGCCCGGAGTCCTGGCGATTTCATGCATGAGCATCAGCCAGAATTCAGCGCTGAATAATGGAATTCAAAACAAGAGGGGGTTTCGCAGATGGCCAGGGATGCCAAACCTGAAGCAGAGGTCGCTGAAGTTGCACCACCAAAAAAGAGCAAGAAGCTGCTGATTATCGTTGCTGCCGCCCTGGTGCTGGTTCTCGCACTTGGCGTCGGCGGCATCATCATCTGGAAGAAGATGCATAGCGCTCAGGAAGCCGATGACGGAGAAGTGGCTACCGAACAAGTAAAATCCGGCAAGAAGAAAGGCGCCAAGGAAGTAGCGCCGGTTTATGTTGCGCTTGACGCGTTTACCGTCAATCTTGTTCCCGAGACTGGAGATCAGTTTCTGCAACTGATGATTTCGGTCGAAGTCGAGGATTCGCATGTGGGTGACAAACTCAAGATGTACACTCCAAAATTGCGTAATGATGTGATGATGCTTCTGTCCGGCAAAAAGGCCTCCGAATTGATTACCAAGGAGGGCAAGGAAACCCTGGCCAACGAAGTTCGTGGCCTGATGAATGGAATTCTTGATCCGGGCGCCAAGGGAAGCGAAGGCCCGGTCAGGGAAGTGTTATTTACCTCGTTCATCATTCAATAACCGGACATGGCGACCGACTTTCTTTCCCAGGACGAGGTTGACGCACTACTCAAGGGTGTCAGCGGTGAGTCCGACGAGCCTGAAATCTCTGATGACGGCGACGGTGCAGTTCGTGCCTACAACCTGGGAACACAGGAACGCATCGTCCGTGGGCGCATGCCGACGCTCGAACTCATCAACGAACGATTCTCCCGTTACCTGCGCATTGGCCTGTTCAATTACATGCACCGCGCAACCGAGATTTCGGTCGGTCCGATCCGTGTCCAGAAATACAGCGAATTCATCCGCAATCTGGTGGTGCCGACCAACCTCAATCTGGTCGCTGCCAAGCCGCTTCGTGGCACCTCGCTGTTCGTTCTTGATCCCAATCTTGTTTTTCTCGTCGTCGACAACATGTTTGGTGGCGACGGCCGCTTCCATACACGAGTAGAAGGTCGCGATTTCACGCCGACTGAACAACGCATCATTCAGGGGCTACTGAATGTCGTGTTCAAGGAGTACTCACGTGCATGGAAACCGGTGTTCGACATTTCCTTTGAATACATCCGCTCAGAGATGAACTCGCAGTTCGCCAATATTGCGACCCCATCGGAAATCATTATTTCGACGACATTCTCGCTGGAGTTTGGCGGAACGGTAGCCGATATGCACATCTGCTTTCCTTACTCGATGGTCGAACCGATTCGCGACCTGCTCTACAGTTCGATGCAAAGCGATCAGTTGTCATCGGATCAACGCTGGATCATCATGCTGCGCAAACAACTGAAAGATGCTGAAGTCGAAATCGCCGCCCAAATCGCCACAACAACGGTCACACTAGGCCAGATCCTGAAAATGAAGACTGGCGACATCATTCCGATCGACATTCCGGAGAACATCGTCGCCAGTGTCGATGACATTCCGCTGATGGAATGCCGCTATGGTCAGCAGGGCGGTCAATACGCACTCAAGATCGAACGATTCATAACGCCTGAGAGCGAGGATATCGCTCAGGGAGGACAGAATGGCTGACCAGACAGAAAATGGCGAAAGCCCGAACGTTGCGGAAACAAGCGCAGAAGATGATTGGGCGGCAGCAATGGCCGAGCAAGCCATTGCCGAGGCGGCGCCCGCAGCCAGTGCGCAGGCCGCACAGATATTTCCCGCCTTTGGCGAGACTGACGGCAAAGCGTCGATGATGAACGAGCTCGACATGATTCTGGATATCCCGGTTCAGATCGCCGTCGAACTGGGCCGCACCAAGATCACCATCAAGAATCTTCTGCAGCTTGCCCACGGCTCGGTGGTTGAACTTGACGCGATGGCCGGCGAACCGATGAGCGTTTTTGTCAATGGAACACTGATCGCCCAAGGCGAAGTGGTGGTGGTCAACGACAAATTCGGCATCCGTCTCACCGACATCATCACCCCCTCCGAGCGAATGCGAAAAGTCGGGCGATGAGAGGTCCATTCAGTTGATTTTAACAAGCATCGAGGTTTCACCTTACGCTCGCATGCTTTAAGATAGTGGCCAGAATCCCTACTGGCCGACTGACTTGATCCGACAATCCAGATTTTCACCACGATGCACCTGCGGCGTCTGCGCTCTGGTGCTCTCTGTGCTGTCTGATTACTCGTTTGCACAAGCCTCGGCTGTTGAGGTGCCTGGAGTCCCCGCTGCAGCGATACTGGAAATGCTGCTCGGCCTGACGCTGATCATCGGCATCCTGTTCTTTGGCGCTTACTTTTTACGCAAGCTGAATGGCGGAAGAAGTTTTGGCAATAGCGGCCCCTTGCGCATCGTCGGCGGGTTGATGATCAGTACCCGGGAGCGAATCGTACTGATTGAGGTCGGCGACACATGGATTGTGGTCGGCATTGCCCCGGGGCAGATCAAAACGCTGCACACGCTTCCGAAGGGGGAGCTTGCCGCGACCAGCAGCGGCGAACGGCCTTTTGGCCAGTGGTTGAAGCAGATCAGCGAGCGCAATAATGAAAACAAGTAGGCGTACCCGCTGCATCACACTACTCATCCTGCTCTTCCTGGTCTCCCCGCTGGCGGCGTGGGCACAGGCCGGCGGTCTGCCGGCTCTGACCAGCACACCCGGCGCCGGTGGCAGCCAGACCTACACGCTCTCCATCCAGACGCTGCTCACGCTAACGGCACTGACCTTCATTCCAGCCGCGCTGTTGATGATGACCAGTTTTACCCGCATCATCATCGTGCTCTCCTTGTTACGACATGCACTGGGCACGCAAACCTCGCCGCCCAATCAGGTGCTGGTCGGTCTCGCGCTGTTCCTGACCTTTTTCATCATGTCACCGGTACTCGACAAGATTTATGTCGACGCCTACCAGCCGCTCTCCGAGAACCGTATCTCTTTTGTTCAGGCGGTCGAACGCGGTGCAGTGCCGCTACGCAGCTTCATGCTGAAACAGACACGCGAAGCCGACATTGGCCTGTTTGCGCGACTGGCCAAGCTGCCCACGCTTGAGTCGGCTAACGATATTCCGATGCGCGTCCTGATTCCTGCCTTTGTCACCAGCGAGCTGAAAACCGCCTTCCAGATCGGGTTCATCATTTTCATTCCCTTCCTGATCATCGACATGGTGGTGGCCAGTGTGCTGCTCTCGATGGGCATGGTGATGATGTCGCCGGTGATCGTATCGATGCCCTTCAAGCTGATGCTCTTTGTTCTGGTTGATGGCTGGCATCTGCTGCTGGGTTCGCTGGTCATGAGTTTCGCGACATGACGCCCGAACTGGTCATGAACATTGGCCGGCAGGCCATCGAGATGACGCTGGTGCTGTCCGGGCCCTTGCTGCTGGCCGCCCTGGTCATTGGCCTGATCGTCAGCATCTTTCAGGCCGCAACCCAGATCAATGAGCAAACGCTCTCTTTCGTCCCGAAACTGGTGGGGATGTTCATTGTGCTTATCCTGGCCGGCCCCTGGATGCTGCAAATGATGGTTGACTACATCCGGCGGCTGTTCGAGAGCATTCCCCAGCTCATCGGCTAGCCGGCGATGATCAGCTTCACATCGGCCGAAATCAACGCCTGGGTCGTCGCCTTTTTTTTCCCGCTGGCGCGCATCCTGGCGCTCCTTGCTTCCGCACCCCCATTCAACAATATCGGGCTGCCAACGCGAGTGCGTCTTGTGCTCGGCCTCGCCATCGCTATCGCCATCACCCCGGTGCTGCCAAAAATCCCCGCCGTCGATCCGGCCTCCGGACTGGGACTGCTGATCCTCGCACAACAACTGGTCATTGGTTTCGCTTTGGGGTTTTCCCTGCGCCTTGTGTTTAGCGACGTTGACCTGGCGGGAAACGCCATCAGCAACCTGATGGGGATAGGCTTCGCAACCTCTTTTGACCCGCAGAGTGCTGCCCAGACTCCGGTAATTTCAGAGTTCCTTGGCATGCTCGCCTTGCTGACTTTCATGGCCATCAATGGCCATCTCATGGTCATCGCCACACTGACGCAAAGCTTTAGCGTCCTTCCCATCGGAACGGCAAGCCTCGCAAATGCAAGCTGGTTGAACATCGCCAATGCAGGAGGAATAATATTTTCTTACGCAGTTTTATTGTCTCTACCGGTTCTTGTAGCGCTGTTGATCACCAACATTGCCCTCGGCGTACTGGTGCGAGTGGCACCTCAGCTCAATCTCTTTGCCATCGGCTTTCCGGTCACCATTTTGCTGGGCTTTGCCGCACTGCTGGTGAGCATGACGCATCTGAGTGCGCCGCTGCAACAAATGTTCGAGTTCGGATTGCAGTCGATGCTGGGCTACTTTGTAATCAAATAGCACCCCGACTGGAAATACGCTAGCGCCGCACTGCGGCTGGGATCTGCGTCTTTACAAGCTGGATCGTACCCTCCGAGACACGGTGCGTCAGCGGGGTGCTTGACTCGATTCCCTCGGTGTAATCCAGAATACGATAGCCGGCGTAACCCCTTTCGCGCTGAAGCTGTAATGCTCGGCGCTTGATAATCTGGATCGACTCACCGTCACCACCGGTTCTGAAGCTCTTGGCGGTTAGCGCGAAATAGTAGGTATCCTGGTTAAGCGGCCTTTCCTTGATGGTCCAATTGGGTGCCAGGGGATCGTAAATGATGTAAAGCAATGCGGCATTGCCCGCAGGGATTGTTGGCACAGCCATACCCAAGGCCGTTGATGGAAGCCCGAATACACCTATGGCAGTTGCCCCGACAGCGGTCTCGGCCGAGATTTCGATACTTGGCGTCACTTCCAGCGCAGGCTGGGTACGAAGGTCACCGGTAAAGGTATTGACCGTACTGACTTTGCCTATCGGTTCATATCCGGTGCACGCGCTTAGAAATAACAAACTTGCCACTACCACGAAGATTCGCATGTCGCTTCTCACAGGTAATTGAACAGACTCAAACCGCTGATCTGCACAAACGACTTCTGCGCAGCTTCCAGATAGGTTTTTTGCAAAGTAAAATCGGAGATCGCCTTGGCATAATCCAGATCCTGAAGCTTGGACAAGCTTGACTGATACTGGATGTCCAGATCACTTGACGTATCACCCAGCGAGTCCAGTTCGCGCAATCGTGTACCGACAGTAGCCTGTACGCGACTGACATTGTCAAACGCCTGATCAAGATTGGTCAGTTGACCGCCAAGCGCATTGGCATATTCGCTTGTTGTATAGCTTGCTGATCCAACCGTCGAGCGCAGGATGCCGATCAGATTCTGCATCGTCTGGAACAGACTCTGACTGCTACTCGGTTTGATTTTAAATGTGTCGCCGTCCGCTGGCTGCCCCTGCACGACGACCTGGGCGCCAAAATCCACCCCCCCGGCAGTCACCAAAGGTATGGCTTGCCCTGGAGTAAAGGGTTGAAGCGCACTCAGCCCCCCAACAGGATCGTAAAGACCATAGTTCATAACGCCAGCAACCGGTGAGAAACGAATCTCAACCGGCTGGCCGGCGAGGGGATTATTGACGGCAGCTTGCCACTTCGTTTGATCCAGCACAGACCCGGCGTCTATGGTCGCACTTCCCTTGTTGATTCCGACTGGCGCCACAATATTCCCGCCGGTTTGGGCGACAAAGGTTCCATTCCCCGTCCTGGCATTCATGAACACATCGCTACCGGCCACATTGACGGCGATCTGCCGGGACGCTGAGACCTGCAGCAGGCGCTCGCCAGCATCGCCAAAATATCCGACGGGTGATGTGCTTGACGGGGGCACGGCGGGAAGCGCGGCATTGATGGCAAAAGGCCGTGTCGCCCCCTGGTAACCGGAGAACAGGTAATCGCCCGATCCATTCTGACTGTTGGCAATGCCGAGCATTTCACTTAGACGGGATTCAAGCTCGGTGGCGATCGTCTGTCGATCAGAATTATTTAGGGTACCGGTATTACCCGCTTGTACAACCCGTTCTCTCACATTCTGCAGCAGATCGGTCAAGGAACTCAGTTGGCTGTCGACCAACCCCAACTGGCTGCCGGCATTACCCTGGTTTTCCACCTGTTGCGCATTCACTTCCAGTGACTGGGTGACAATCAATGCCTGTGCCGCTGCGACAGGATCATCCTCCGGCGTGAGCACACGGCGACCGGTCGACAACTGGTTCTGCAGCTTGTATAAAGCGCTTTGATTGCGCTGGATGTTAAGTGCGCCGGCGTCATAAATTTGACTCGTACTGATACGCATGGAATTCTCCCTAGGACTGGATCGACAACAGGACGTCGAATAACTTGCTGCCGATTTCCAGCGTCTTGGCTGATGCCTGATAGGCCTGTTGATAGCGCAGCAGGTTCGCCGCCTCCTCATCGAGATTGACGCCCGAGAGTGCGTCGCGCGCATCGTTCGATTGTTTCAGCAAAGCGCTCTGCGCCTGACTTTTGACCTCGATTTCACGTGACTTGTTGCCGGCATCGCTGACCAGCTGGGCATACGCCGACTGGTAGCTTGCTGTCTTTCCCGACATGGTGTTCTGTGTCTGGAGTTCGCCCAGCGTTAGCGCATTTCGCCCGTCGGACACCCCGCCCGGATTTCTGCCCAGAGTAAAGACATCACCATTATTCAGATTTCCGGAAATATCGAAACTGACACTCGCCACAGATATTTTCGCACCTGAGGTATAGGGGATGGTCGGCCCGGGATAAACGGTCGAGGTGCTGCCAACGCTTACGGAAATATTGGCGCCCGCCGGCAGTCCTGTCAGCGTAAGCGTATTGCCGGCACTGCCATAGGTGAATGTCATGCCTGCCGCCGGAATCGCCGGCGTTCCAAAACCAGGCAGCGAATCACCTGCCGATATTTTTCCGCTTCCGGTATTGGCGCTGGCGGCTGCGCTACGGATCGGCATCGCTGCCGCGATCAATCGCGCATCTGCAACCACCGTGGCGTTGACCGAAATGTTCTTTGCTGCGGCCCGCGTCGGTTGAATGATGAAGGAATCGCCGCTGGCTACCGTTCCGGCCGCGACAGAAAACGAGAACCCCTCGCTTCCTGCTATCGTCGACGACAGGGTCGCCAGCGAGGCGTTAGACCACTGCGTATTGTCGGACAGGCGCGTCATCGTGTAATTGGCGCCATTGTAGTCGAGGCGATAATCGGAACTGGTCAGTTTGGTGTAAAAGTTGGCTCCGTTCGCGGCAGCGCTAACTACCTGTGTTGTCGCGCCGGCAGCGAGTATTGCGCCGTTCAAGTCCAGGCCTTCAGTCGCTGGCACCACCAACTGCAATGCCGCCGGAGAGGCTGCTGTCCATACCGTTCCGTCCGTCTGACGCGTTAGGGAATATGTTCCAGCAACGTTGCTCAGGGTGTACGTCCCGTCGATCGGTGGTGGCGTAACCAGCGAAGCGGAGATAGTGGCTGGCGAAACGATACTATTGCCCGTACTGGCGATGACCGTTGGCGGCGACACGTTGAAAAAATTTGCCGCAAAATTTGCATTGCCAATGGATTGCCCAAGCAAATCCTGCCCAAGCGCATGCTGGGCATTGAAAGTCAGCGCCAGCGAAGCGGCATTTCGGCCAAGATCGTTGGCGACACGATCAAGCGATCCACTTCTGAAACCCAGCAAACCGTCAAGACTTCCCCCGGTAATCAGCGATTCGGGCAACTCCTGCGTACCACCTGCGGTCTTCAACCCTACTGCATAGCGTGACGGATCAGCCAGCGAAGGCAGCGACGTCATGGTCATCACTTGTGTTCCGGTGACCAGTTGTTGTCCATTTCCAATGTAGACATTGTAAGTGCCGTCAGTATTGGTCGTCGTCGTTACCTTGATCAGCTTGTTCAGCTCAAGCACCAGTTGATCCCGCTGATCAAGCAAGTCATTGGGTGGCTGACTGAGGGCGGATCGCGCAATAACCATACCCTCGTTGAGACTGGCAATTTGCCTGGAGTACGAGTTGATCGAAGCAACTGCCGTCGTGATCTGACTATTGACATCGCCATACATCTGGCTGATCCGGTCGGCCAGGCCCTGAAAGCGGGCAACCAGCGCCTGGGCTGACGAGATCATGGCCTGCCGGGCCGGCAACTGCGAAGGATTGGCTGAAACCTGCTGAACACCGCGGAAGAAATCCTGCAAGGCCGGCGACACACCGGCATTCGGATCGGCCAGCATATTGTCGATCTGCTTGATCTGGGTGTAGTAAACATCAAGTTCGCTACTGGTGGTCTGAGCACGATTCACCTGCGCCGACAGGAAACTGTCATACAGGCGCTCAACGGTTGAAACATGCGCGCCCTGACCGATATAACCGGACCCGGTCAACATGGCGATATTGCTCGCCTGAATTGTGCGCTGACGGTTAAAACCTGGCGTATTGGCATTGGTAATATTATGCCCGGTCGTCAGCAGGCCAAGCTGGGCCACCTGTAGACCGCTAATACCCGTATTGATGATTCCTGTTCCCATGCAGAGGACTCCTGTTTCAAGACACTAACGGCAATTCTGCCGAATAATTAAGTTATTCCTGCTAAATGACCAGCGCCTGCCGCAGCGTGGTGCCGTTGATGATCCGGCTGAGCTTGTCGGCATACAAGGGGTCGGTGGCATATCCCGACTGTTGCAAGGAAAGCGCAAACTGCGTGCCATCTTTCTGGCCCAGAACAGCGGAAAATCGAGGGTTGTTTTTCAGCAGACCGGCGTAATCGCGGAATGCCTCGGCGTAGGAGCCATAAACACGGAATTTTTCGCGGGAGGACTGGGCCACACCGTCCACATACTCGGTGGTTTGTACCTCCACCGAAGGACCTTGCCAACTGCGACCGGCCTTCACGCCAAAAAGATTGTACGTCGGTGAGCCATCGCTCGCTTTGATCTCGCTCTTGCCCCAACCGCTTTCAAGCGCCGAATGCGCGACCAGGAAGTGGGGCGGCACACCTATTCCGTTAGCCGCCTCAACGGCGTGTGGCCAGACACGATTGACGAAGTCACTGGCGCTGCCCGTAGCACCCGCCGACTCCGCAGCTTCGCTACCTGCCGCCGGTGCACTACGGATTCGCTGAGCACCCATACCCGAGTACTGTGCCGTCTGTCGCGCCAGCAGGGTCTGTTGCATGACCTCCTGCGAAGAAACCGCTGCCTCTGCTTTGCCGTTGGAAAGACTGCGTCCAAGTTGTTGTTCGATGAGCCTGGCAAAACCCAGCGAACCCCTGGCTGAAAGATTCTGCGCCAGTTGCTGGTCCATGATGCTGGTAAAGAATCGGGTCTGATCGCTGTCCAGAAGGCCATCCTGTGGCGTTGCCTCGCGCATGCTCTTGAGCATCATCTGCAGCAGCAGACCTTCAAACTGCTGCGCCACCTGTTTCGCGCCACCCTGGGGATCTTTCCTGAGATTGAAGCGGATATCCGCTGTCGTCTTGGGATCAAGGACAAAATGGTTGGCGTTGAGGTTTTCAGCTTTCATGGGCTGAATAAAAGCAATTTCCGCGCCTGGAAAGATTGGTCAGCGTGGCTGGCGCTCAGAGCGGAAGGGGGCTCTGCATGACAACGCATGTGTAGGCGCTGGGCGTCAATTGGCGATCTGCACCGGCCATGCTTCGAGAGCCTCATTCACCTGAGCCGGCACCGCACGAAGACTGAAAGCCTGTGATTATTGCCGCCCGGCCACCTGCCTCAGATGACTTCCAGATCAGCACGCAATGCACCTGCCGATTTCATTGCCTGCAGGATTGATATCAGGTCTTGTGGATTCGCGCCTAGTGCATTGATTGCCTTGACCACGTCGGAAAGATTGACGCCTGCTTTTAATTGCATCAGCGCCCCGCCCCCGGCCTTGATTTCAATCTCGGACTGCGAGGTCGTCACCGTCTGACCACCGGCCAACGCGTTCGGCTGACTCACCTGCTGCTCGGTATTGACCACTACAGAGAGCGCCCCATGCGCGACGGCACAGGACTCGATGGTCACCGTCTGATTCATCACCACCGATCCGTTGCGCGGATTGACGACCACCCTGGCCGCCGATCGCATCGGACGCACATCAAGATTCTCGATGCGCCCCATGAAGGCCACCCGCGCATTGCTATCCAAAGGGGCATTGACCTGAATCAGGCGTCCGTCAATCGCCTGTGCCATCCCGGCCCCCATCTCGCGGTTGATCGCCTCGACGACACGCTGCGTCGTACCAAAATCAAGGTTGCTCATCTCGTAATGGACAAAGGCCCCCTGCCCCAGTGCCGTTGGCACTTCGCGCTCGACCGTGGCTCCGGCAATAATTCGCCCGGCCAGCAGATGGTTGATCACCGCCCGGCTCCCGGAGGCCGCTGCGCCGACACCGCCGACCAGCAGGCTGCCCTGTGCCTGGGCGTAAATCTGTCCGTCGGCGCCCTTCAGCGGCGTCATCACCAGGGTACCGCCGCGCAAGCTCCTGGCGTTTCCCATCGACGATACGGTGACATCGATCTGCTGACCGATTCTGGCGAAGGGCGGCAGGTTCGCAGTGACCATTACCGCAGCCACGTTATTCAGTTGCAGGTTGATCGTTGTCGGCAAGGTGGTGCCCAACTGTGCCAGCATGTTGACGATGCTTTGTACGGTAAATGGCGTCTGTGTCGTCTGGTCGCCTGAGCGATCAAGACCGACAACCAGCCCGTAGCCGACCAACTGGTTGTTGCGAACGCCTTGAACCGAGGCCAGATCCTTGATTCGTTCCGCCCACGCCGCGCCGCTGAAAACCGGCAACAGGCAACAGGCAAGAATTGCCACGAGTCGCAGAAACTTGCCGGTTCGGATGGTATTCACGACAGACTCCTTAGTGTGAAAGTCGCTCCAGCGACTCTCGAATCTCCCCTCGCCCTCTGGGAGAGGGGCGGGGGTGAGGAAACGGGCAGGACAGCGAATTTCATAATGTGGGGCGGCACCAAATCCATGCCCGTCAGAAGGGCAGGAAGGTCAGGAAGAATCGTGCCAGCCAGCCCATGACTTGCGCTTCGCTGATCACGCCGCTCTCCTTGTATTCGATTCGGGCATCGGCCACATTCCCCGAACTGACCGTATTCGCCGCATTGATGAAATAAGGATTCACGACACCCGAGAGCCGGATGTATTCGGTTCCGGCGCCGATCGACACCTGTTTTTCGCCGGATACAAGCAGGTTGCCGTTGGACAACACATCAATCACGGTGACCGTAATCGTTCCGGTAAAGACATTGTTGGCGGCGGCATCGCCTTTTCCGGCAAGGCTGTTTGCGCCGGAGGCCTCCAGACCAATCCCCTGCAAGGATTTACCCGGCAAGCCGGTGACCAATGGCACGGAAGCGTTGATGCTGGTGGTACGACTGGCATTGGTAGCCGACTTGGTCGCCGCCGATGTGGTTTCTGCGATGGAGATGGTCATAGTATCGCCGACGTAACGGGCGCGACGATCTTCAAACAGCGTTCGCGAAGCACCAGCCTGGTAAATGGTGCCGGAGGCCGGAAGTTTATCAGTGGCTGGCGCCGGGCGTGCGGTCATAGGCTGATGCACATTGGTCGGCGGCACCGTTGTGCAGGCGCTGATGGCCAGTCCGGCAAGCATCAGGAACAACCAGTTTTTCATCATCGTCCCATTACAACTGACCCAGGCGTGCAAGCATTTCATCTGCCGTTCTCACCACCTTGGTATTCATCTCATAAGCGCGCTGGGTCTGGATCATGCTCACCAGTTCCTCAGCGACATTGACGTTCGACGTTTCGACATAATTCTGCGTCAAATACCCCGCACCATTGGAGCCCGGCGTGTTCGGCGTCGCCGTTCCGCTCGACGCGGTTTCAGATACAGGTTTTCCCCGGTTCTCTCGAGGCCTCCCTGGTTGATGAAGGTGGCAACCTGAATGGTTCCGATTTGCGTGGTGGCCGTTGTCCCCGACTGCGTGACGGAGACAACACCATCATTGGCAATGGTGATGGTCAGGGCGTTGTTCGGTATGGTGATGCTTGGCTGAAGCGGGTATCCGGTGGCAGTCACCATCTGGCCCTGATTATCCTTTTGAAACGAACCATCCCGGGTATAGGCCGTCGTTCCGTCGGGCAAAAGAATCTGGAAAAAGCCCTGACCGTTAATCGCCACATCAAGCGGGTTGGCAGTTGCCTGCAGGGAACCCTCCCTGAAATTGGTGACTGTCGCGATCGGGGTTGCCCCGGTACCGATTTGCAGTCCGGAGGGAATCTGGGTTGATAGCGATGACTGGGCTCCGGGCTGGCGCAAGGTTTGATAGAGCAAATCCTGGAAAACCGGTCGCTGACTCTTGAAGCCGTTGGTGCTGGTGTTGGCCAGATTGTTGGCAATCACTTCCAGGCTTATTTGCTGGGCATCAATGCCGGTACGTGCAGTCCATAGGGAACGGATCATGTGTTCTAGTCCTGTCAGGCATTCATCGAAAGAATCTGGCTGGCCTTGTTGGCATTGGTATCGGCTGTCTGCAGCATTTTTATCTGCATTTCGAACTGGCGGGCGAGACTGATCAGGCTCACCAAGGCATCAACCGGGTTAACGTTGCTGCCTTCCAGCGTTTCGGGGGCAACTTTTACGTTTTCATCAAGGTCAATGCTCGCTCCGGAGCGGGTACGAAAAAGTCCGTCGTCACCGCGAACCAGCTCGTTCTCGGGCGGGTTAACCAGCTTGATACGCCCGACAACCGAGACGTTGTTCGGTGCGCCAAAGAGCGGAACGGTAGAAATCGTGCCATCGGTAGCGATCGTGATGCTGTTGTCCGGAGGAATGGCAATCGGCCCCCCCTCACCCTGCACGTTCAAGCCAGCGGCGGTCTGCAGTTGTCCGTTGGTGTTGACCTGCAGGTTTCCTGCACGGGTATAGGCTTCGCGCCCATCGGGTGTTTCCACCGCAATCCAGCCGGAACCCTGAACCGCCACATCGAGCGGTCGACCGGTGGCCATCAGCGGCCCCTGATCGAAAACATTGGCTACCGAAGCATCGACCACGAAAGCGCGCGTTGGCGCACCTTCTCCCTGAATGGGCACCGCACGGAACTTGTGTTCCATGGCGCGGAAACCAACCGTCGAGGAATTGGCCAGGTTGTTCGCAACGCCCGCCTGCTGCACGAACGCCTGTTTGGCGCCCGTCATTGCGGTGTAGATCAGGCGATCCATGCGGTCCTATCCCTTTCCGGTTTCAGAGGAATTCAGGAGAATTAACGCAGATTGACCAGCGATTGCAGGATCTGATCCTGTGTCTTGATGGTTTGCGCATTGGATTGGTAGTTTCGCTGCTGGGTAATCATATTCACCAGTTCCGCCGTCAAATCGGTGTTCGACTCCTCAACCGACGCCGACTGCAGGACACCGCGACTACCCGTACCCGGAGCACTGACCAGTTCCGGCCCGGAAACCGAGGTAGCGCCCACTGATTACCGCCGAGAGAATTCAAGCCATTGGGATTGGCAAAGGTGGCCAGAACAATTTGCCCGAGATTGCGTGTCTGACCGTTGCTGTAGCTCCCCTGCACGATACCGTCGGCACCCGCACTCAAGCCGGTCAAACTGCCCGAGCTGTAACCGCCCTGGGTCAATCGATCAACGCTCGATGCACTGCCGAATTGCGTGCTTCCGGAAAAATCAATGGAGCCAGGGGACCACGGGGTGGCCGCCCCCGTCGTCAGCGCCCACGAGGGAAGCACCAGCGGCATCGCCGTCGTCAGGACACCAGAGGTATTGAAGGCAAGTTGCGCGGGAAAGGGTTGCGGTGTTGCCCCGTCCAGTGTGCCATAGACATTCCAGGGGCCGCCAGCAGACGCCCGCTGAAAATACATGGTCAAGGTGTGGTCGACCCCAGGGTGTCGCATAGACCGACAGGGAGGTGGACCAGTTGTAGGTCTGCGGATTGTTGAAATTGAAGGGCGCAATCGCTGGAACCCCATTTTGCGAATTCAGATTGAGCGCAGCAGTAATGCTGCCCGCCAAAGGATCATTGCTTGCACGCGGCGGGATCTGGCTTGCTGAAATCTGAAGATCGACCGGGCTGGATGCAGTTATTACCCCGTTGGCATCTGCCGGATAGCCCGTCAGGCGCAAGGCATTATCGTTGACGATGTAACCCGCGTTATCCAGATGGAATTGACCGTTGCGGGAATAGGTAATATCTCCGTTACGATCCATGCGAAAGAAGCCGCCCCCGTTGATTGAAATATCGAGCGGATTGTTGGTCGACGTAATGTTGCCCTGGGTGAAATTCTGCTGGATGGCGCTGATCGTGCTGCCGATGCCGATCTGCGCGGCGCCGCTGCCTGACAATGAATTGGCATAGACGTCGGCAAAATGGGCCGTCGCCGACTTGAACCCCACCGAATTGGCGTTGGCAATATTGTTACCGATCACATCGAGTGCTGTAGCAGAGGAGTTCAGCCCGCTCAAACCCTGTTGAAATGACATTTTTCTCTCCTGATTTTAGAGAATCTGTTGCACGTTCTTGAAATCAACCGTTCCGAGCACGCCTAGATCGAGCAGGAACCCGTTCTTTGATCGAACTAAAGCAGAAACCGTGCCGATCTGTAGCGGGTCGGCAGCTACTTTGTTGCCGCCTTGTTTTGCATCGACCGAAAACCGGTAAATGCCATCCTCCATTTGGCTACCCGCATCGTTCATCCCGTCCCAGACAAAGTTGAAAACGCCGGCGTCACGGGCGCCGAGTTCCTGAGTCTGAATGACCTGCCCGGCTGCATCGAGAATGCTCAGCTTCACTTGGTCGGCGGCAGCAGTAAGGTTGATGCCGCCATAGGCAGCACCCTTGGTCAAAGAAAGCTGCGAGCCGGAAACCAGCACGCGGTTGCCAATCATTTCCGCCGCCTGCATGGATTGGCTGCTTCCGACACTATCTACCAGCGAATTCAGCGTCGTATTGAGTTTCTCGATGCCGGAAACGGTACTCATCTGCGCCAGTTGGCTGGTCATCTGGGCATTGTCCATGGGATTCAGGGGATCCTGATTCTTCAACTGGGTGACCAGCAGTTTCAGAAAACGATCCTGCGGATCCTCGGCAGTCGGAGCCGACCCCTTGGAACTGCGTTTCGTTGCCGCGCTAATCGCCGCGAATGGGTCACTGGAAGAAGTCGTTGCTTGCACGGCTGCCATGGGGTTCTCCTTGTTGATTCAGCCTACTGGCCAAGCGTCAATGTTTTCAGCAGCAGTTGCTTGGCGGTATTCATCACTTCGGCGTTGGTCTGATACGAGCGCGACGCTGAAATCATGTTGACCATTTCATCGACCACACTCACATTGGGCATCATCACGTAGCCCTTCTCGTCGGCGGCCGGATTGCGCGGGTCGTATACCAGACGTCCCGGACTGGCGTCCTCGACAACCTGTTTGACGCGCACTCCCTGAGCGGCCTGACCACTCACCGGCATCGCTTCAAAAACAACCTGCTTGGCACGATATGGTTTGCCATCTGGGCCGGCGATGCTGTCTGCGTTGGCCAGGTTACTGGCCACCGCGTTGAGTCGCATGGACTGTGCGGTCAGGGCGCTACCGGCAATATGGAAGACGTTGAATACACTCATGCCTATTGCCCCTGGACGGCTGCCATCAGCGTTTTGATCTGACTCGTAATGAATGCCAGACCGGCTTCGTACTGAACAGCGTTCTCGGAGAACTGAGCGCGCTCAACATTCATGTCCACGGTATTGCCATCCGCGCTGGCCTGCACCGGAGCACGGTACATCAGACGTACCGCGCTGCTGTCTGCGCTGCCTGGCAAATGCCGTGCAGCAGTTTTGGCCAGCGGCAGGTTGCCCCCTCCCAGGCCGGCAAGCGTCGCTTTAAATACCGTCGAAAAGTCAAAGTCTTGTGCCTTGTAGTTGGGCGTATCGGAATTGGCGATATTCCCTGCCAGAATCTGCTGACGAAAGGCGCGCAAGCCCAGGGCCTGTTGCTGCAAGGAAAGCGCATTATCGATTTTGCTGACCACGAGGACTCCGGGTTTAATGTTGCCACCCGCATCTTTAGCAATTATCGCGCCATGTTTCACACAGCTCAAAAAAGCCACTATCAGGCCAGAATGACCCTCTTCAGCCGGATAATCGGCAAAAATTGCCGGGTCGCCGGGCTTCAGCTTACCTGGTCAAAACGGATTGCTTCGCTATCGCGCCGTGATCAGGCAGAATAGCGCCATGAACTTCCTTCCCTTGAGCCGACTTGCGGGCAAGCTTCGTTGTTTTTTCTGGCTGTTGCTGCTGACTCCACTGCTGGCGCACGCCCAGACCCCGCTTTACAGCACACTGGACGACTATCTGCGCATCCAGACGCAGGGGTTGCCCGGCAAGGTTACTTACAGCATTGGCCAGCTTGATGCACGTACCCAGTTATCGGAGTGCACGGCTTTCGAGCCATTCCTCCCGGCAGGAAGCAAGCTGTGGGGCAATTCAACCGTTGGCGTTCGCTGTCTTGGCCCTTCAAGCTGGACGATTTATGTTCCGGTAAAGGTCAACGTCAGCGGCAACTACCTCATCTCCGCACGTACGATGCCCGCCGGTTACGTGATCAGCGCTGCCGATATTGTTGTCCGCAGTGGCGATCTCAGCACGCTGCCCGCAAACATCATTACCGATCAGGCCCAGGCCATCGGTAAAACCGTGAAAAACGGCTTTGCCGCCGGCCAGCCCCTGCGCAGCGACCTGCTGATTGCCCCCTGGGCTGTGCAGCAGGGGCAGAGTGTTAAAACGGTGTCGAATGGGCCTGGATTCAGCGTCAGCAGTGAGGGCAAGGCGCTCAACAACGCGCTCGCCGGTCAGCTTGTTCAGGTGCGCACGGCGTCCGGCCAGACCGTCAGCGGCATCGCCCGGGCTGGCGGCATCGTGGAAGTTGCCAATTAAGTTGCAGCCGGGAGTAGCGGCGTGCTGATCCAGCGCGGCAAATAGTGCTAAAGTTCCAACCTTAGTAGCCGATAAAACGTCTAAGCAAGAAACCATTCGAGGCATTACAATGAAGATCGAGAGTTCGACCAAACCCCCCGGCGCCGGTACGCCGCTTGTCAAGGAGGCCCCTGGTCATTCCAGCAGCAGAAGTGTAACGGCAAGCAGCGACGAGGTTCAGTTGAGCGCCCTTGCGGCTCAGTTAAGCGCCTCGGATGATGAGCAGGCCTTCGATGCTGTGCGCGTCTCGGAAATCAAGCAGGCCATCTCGGAGGGTCGTTTCACGATCAACAGCGGTGCCATTGCCGAGCGCCTGATTGCCTCTGCCAGGGAACTTGTGGATTCCCGTCGGCAGGCCTGATTTTGGCTAAAACACGGACGCCTGAAACAACAGCCTTTCTGCAGACTGTGGAGGCCGAGGCAGAAGCCGTAGCGCAGTTTGCAGAGCTGCTCAGACTTGAGCAGTCTGCGCTGAGCATTGGAAACACCGATGAACTGCCAGCGTTTGCCGAGAACAAGGTAAAGCTCGCCGTCCATCTGAACGCCCTCTCGGCACAACGCAACGCCGCACTTGCCGCACAGGGGTTCGACGCTGATCGTACGGGTATTGAAGCCTGGTGTGCAAAACATCCCGACGAAAAAGACCTTGCCTCCGCCTGGTCGAGGATTCTTTCGCTGGCCGGCGAGGCACGCGAGTTGAATCGTCTCAACGGCGAACTGATCCAGATCCGCATGCAATATAACGCCAAGGCGCTTGAAGCCCTGCAGGGTGGGAACAACTCGCTTGCGCTCTACGGCCCTGATGGGCAATCGACGACGTCAGGAAATACGCGTATCAACGACGCGGTGTAGTTACTGTGGCGTAGATGGCCGGGATTCCGCTGCCGGCAAGGGCTTCTTTTCTGCTGTTGGTGTCGCCTGCAGATCAACCTCTTTCCCTTTTTCCGGAACCGCCGAGTCGATGAGAATCGTCACCCGACGGTTGCGCGCCCGACCATCAGCCAGCAGGTTCGGTTCGACCGGGCGCGTATCGGCGAAACCAATCGCCGTCAATCTTTCAGCCGCGACACCGGAATCGGCAAACAAACGCAGAACCGTCGTCGCCCGAACCGCCGAGAGTTCCCAATTGGAGGGAAACTGGGCGGTCTTTATCGGCACATTGTCAGTGTGCCCTTCGATGGTAATCGGGAAATCAGTCGGCGCCAGCACATCGGCAATCGCCCCCATGGCTTTCACCAGAGCGGGCTGCAGCAGCGCCTGTCCAGGTGAAAACAGGATGCTGTCGTTGATCTCGATCGTCACGCCCCGGCTTGTTTCGATCACCCGCACCTTGCCTTGCTCGATGAGCGGCGCCATGACTTCCAGAATATCCTTGGCGACATTGCTCATCTTTTCGCGCTGCTTCTGTTTCACGGCTTCCTGCGCCTTGGCGGCCGCAGCCGGCTTCTGAATCACCTGGATTGGCAAGGTCACGGCTGGCGGCAATGGCGACGCACTATTGACCGGCACGTTGCGAAAGGCGCTGGACATCGAGTCGCTCAAAATTCGATACTTTCCTTCATTGACCGTAGAGAGTGCGTACATCACGACAAAGAAGGCGAACAGGAGGGTGATGAAATCCGCGTACGAAACCAGCCAGCGCTCGTGGTTGTCATGCTCCTCCGGGCGTTTGCGGCGAGCCATGATTTAACGCGGAAGTCGCGCGAGCGACTCTCGAATCTCCCCTCTCCGCTTGGGAGAGGGGTCGGGGGTGAGGGTGAGGGGGGCGGGTATGCCTTCTGCTTTCATGAGGTGTGTTGCTGCCAAATACACGTTCGTTAAAAGATGTAACCCTGGAGGCGGCTTTCGATGATGCGCGGGTTGTCGCCGTTGGCGATACCCACCAGCCCATCGACAATCATTTCGCGCTGCACGATCAGACGATTGATATGCGCCTTTAGTTTGTTGGCCATCGGCAGAAAAACCAGATTGGCCAGACCGACGCCATAGATCGTTGCGACAAAGGCAACGGCAATCCCGGCGCCAAGTTTGGACGGGTCGGAAAGATTCTCCATCACGTGAATCAGGCCCATCACCGCACCCAGAATGCCGATGGTTGGTGAGTAACCGCCGGCCGCCTCCCAGATTCTCGCCGAGAGCTTCATTTCTTCTTCATACGTACTGATCTCGACCTCAAGCACTTCACGCAAACGCTCCGGCTCGGCTCCGTCAACAAGCAATTGCAAACCCTTGCGGGCGAAATCATCTTTCAACTGATTGATCACGCTTTCCAGAGCCAGCAATCCCTCACGCCGGGAGACCTGGCTCCAGCTCGATACCTGCTTGATCAATTGCCGATAGTCCACAACCGGTGGATACCATACCCAGCGAACCATGCGCACACCGCGCACAAAGGTGGCATATGGGCTTTGCAGCATGACCGCACCCATGGTGCCGCCAAGCACGATCAGCAGCGCGGTTGGCTGCGATAATGAAGCGACATGACCACCCTCGAGAAGCTGACCACCTATGATCGCCACAATTCCGAACAGCAAACCAAGAACGCTAATTTTGTCCATTCTGCCTGGCTTTCATAGTCTTGATTCCGGCATTGCCAAAAATCCGTGCGCGCAGTCTGACCACCGCCTGACTGTGTAACTGGCAAACACGTGACTCGGTGACCCCCATGACTTCTCCGATCTCGCGCAGGTTGAGATCCTGCTCGTAATAGAGCGCCATCATCAATTTCTCACGCTCGGGCAACAACTCGATGCCTTGCACCAGCATCTGACGCAAACTTTCATCTTCCAGAATCCTTGACGGCTCGCTCGCATTGTCGGTCAAATGCCGCTCGAGAAAATCCTCATCGCCGCCTTCGACCAGGTCCTCGAAGGATATGAGCTGATGCCCGCGGGCTTCCTGCAGCATCTTTTGATAATCGGCAAGTGTCATGTCCAGGGCATCGGCAAGTTCCTGCTCGCCCGGCGCGCGTCCGTACTCCTGCTCGAGTTGGGAAATAGCCAGCTCAATGCGGCGAAAATCGCGGCGCAGACTGCGTGGCAACCAGTCGTTCTCGCGCAAACCATCCAGCATGGCACCACGCACCCGCTGCGCCGCATAGGTTTCAAACTGAGCGCCCATCCCTGCCTCAAAGCGGTTTATGGCATCGAGCAAACCCATCATGCCGTTCTGAATCAGATCGTCGACCTGGACACTGGAAGGCAATCGAGCCATCAAATGATAGGCGATACGTTTTACGAGCGGGGCGAAGCGCTGTACCAATTGATCCTTGTTGATCTGACCAGCCGCGTTATACATGGGTTGAAACTATCAAGCGTAAATGGCTATCGGATCGATTCTCTGGCTCAAGTGTAGCAGTTGTTGCACGAATAGTTCGAGCCCACCGTTCTCATCGCCGGCCAAAGGCCAGTTGAGCAGATCACTGGCCAGCGTTCGATAGGCAATTGCCGAGGGCGAGTCGGGGAATAGTCCGACGACCGGCTGGCAGAGGCGTGATGCCTGCCGCAGTTGTTCGTCAAGCGGTGCAAAACCGGCGTACTCAAGACGCGCCAGACCCCGGCTGTGAGCCACCTCGGCAATATTGCCGAATATCGCCTCGGCTTCATCCTGAGCACGCACCTTATTGACCAGAATCCGGAAGTTTTTTCGCGCGTAACCGAGGCTGACTTTCTTGATCAGCGCATAGGCATCGGTAATCGACTGCCCGGTAGACGATATGACGATGACCGTATCCTGCGCAGCAAGGCCAAGCGGCGAAAAGCCAAGCGGATGATCGAGCGAGGCGTCCACCAGAATCACCTCGGCCGGACGCTCCATACCCGCGATGGTTTCCAGCAGAGCCTGTTGCTGCTGATGGTTCAACTTGCCGAGTTTCATGACCGCCCGCGCTGCCGGCAAAACGCGTATTCCGGGGGCCACCGTCAATAGCACTTCGGCAAGCGCTTTTTCGCGATTGATCACCTGATGCAGGTCGTGACGAGCATGCGCTCCGAAACAAGAGGCCACGTTGTTTTTGGTATTCTCGTCGAGCACCAGAACTTCCTTGCCCTGGCGAGCCAGGGAGGCGGACAGATTGGCCACCAGAATGCTCTTGCCGACACCGATGCTTCCCGCCGCGAAAGTGACGACGCGCGATTGTTCTCGGCCAAACAGGCGACGCAGCCCAGAGGCCTGATCACCATGGCACTCAGCCACGACGACCTCCGGCAGCGACCAAGCCGGAACCGGCACTGGCCATCATCAAGCCTGGCTCCAGGCCATCGAGTCGATGCGGCGAAGACTCCGGCAGATCCTTGAAGGCACGGTGCAGGAGATAGGCTCGATTGGGCAGATGCAGATCTTCCGGCACACGCTGGCCATTGGAGACGTAGTGCACAAGCAAGCCGTGGCGAATGATCACATCCAGCGCCGAGGCCAGGCTGGCGGCCTCATCAACCTTGGAGAGAATGCAACCGGCGAGGTCCGGGCCGTTATAGGCACGCACCACGTCGTCAAGTGTATCGCCGCGACTCGTTGCAGAGAGCAGCAGCAGGCGTTTGACATTGCTGTTGCCAAACATCGCCACCTGCTCTTCGACCATTCGGTCGCGCTGACTCATACCCATCGTATCAACCAGCACCATATGCTTGTGTTGCAGATCGAACAGGGTCTGCTTCAAGTCCTCGGCATCCTTAACCAGATGTACCGAAACACCGAGAATACGGCCATAGATTCGCAGTTGTTCGTGCGCCCCGATGCGGTAGCCATCGGTCGTCACCAGCGCCACCTTGCTCGCCCCGTGACGAAGCACACAACGGGCAGCGAGCTTGGCGGTGGTCGTCGTTTTGCCGACACCCGTCGGACCAACCAGCGCGTAGACACCGCCGCGATCAACAATGTCATTCTCGGCATTGATGGTCAGAAAGGAACGGTCAGCCCCCCCCTTCACCCAGGCCAGCGCCTCCATTGCATTAAGCTCACGCGGCAATGCCACGAGCAGTTCGCGGGCAAATTTTGGAGAAAAGCCCGCATCGAGCATCTGACGCAATACTTCCGTCTTGACCGGCTCCGAGCGCGCGCTCTCACCCCAGGCTACGCCCGCCAGATGCTGCTCGAACATTTTCCGCAGCGAGCGGATTTCTTCCATCACTTCCGCCGGAACAATTTCAGCCGGAGGCTTTGCTGCTACGGGTGTCTGAACACTTGAGCGATCAAATTGCGGCGCAGGACGCGGGGCCAGCGGGGGCAGATGCTGCGGTTGTTGCGCAGGCCGCGTTAAACCTGCCCGCGGGGGCAGGCTGCTGGTCGGGGATGAGAGCCGTACCGTATAGTCATCCTGCAGACGCGGATTTTCCCTGGCCGGCGTCGGCACGATCATTTCCATATCGCCGGCAGCAACCGCCATGATCTCGACCCCCCCGGGAATGGCCCGATTGGACAGGATGATCGCATCAGGCCCCAATAGCTCCTTGACCTTGTGCAATGCGTCGCGCGCCGTAGCGGCGATGAATTTCCTGACGTTCATACCCTGCCTCCAATGATCGAGGTGACCTTGATGATTTTGCTTTCAGGCACTTCGCTGTGCGCGATTACCTTCAATTGAGAAATGCCGCGCCGCAGGAATCGTGACAGCAGCAGACGCAGATTTCCTGAAACCAGGAGAACGGCTGGCAAACCGAGTTCCTCCTGGCGCTGAGACGCCGCTGCGGTCTCGCGTATCAGCGTGTCGGCGAGGCCCGGCTCGATGCTGGCATTGTCGCCACCCCCCGCGATGGCCTGTAGCAGAACGCGCTCAAGTTGTGGATCCAGCGACATCACCTGCATTTCGCTACCACTCGGATAGAGTTGCTGAATGATCGAGCGGCCAAGGGCATTACGCACCTGTGCGGTCAATACTTCGGCCTCCTGCGAGCGTGTCGCATGCTCTGCCAGCGTCTCGATGATGGTCCGCATGTCGCGAATCGGGATGCCTTCTTCAAGCAGGTTCTGCAGGACTTTTTGCAGAACACCGAGCGGCAGCACCTTGGGAACCAGATCTTCGACCAGCTTCGGCATTTCCTTGGCCAGATGGTCAAGCAGCGCCTGCGTTTCCTGACGTCCCAGCAGTTCAGTCGCATGCGACAGAATCAGGTGATTGAGATGCGTTGCGGTAACCGTACTGGCATCGACAACGGTATAGCCATAGGCCTGCGCCTGCTCGCGTTGCGCGCTGTCGATCCAGACTGCGGGCAAGCCGAAGGCGGGATCCTTGGTGGCGGTGCCCGGCAACTGGCCAGCCACCCGACCTGGATTGATCGCCAGCAGGCTGCCCGGGAAAGACTCACCCTGGCCGATCTCGACCCCCTTGAGCAGAATCCGGTAAGCATTGGGTTTCAGTTCCAGATTGTCGCGAATGTGAACCGGGGAAACGAGAAATCCGACTTCCTGTGCAAACTTCTTGCGTATCCCGCGAATACGCCGCAGCAATTCGCCGTCCTGTGCTTTGTCGACCAATGGAATAAGCCGATAACCGACTTCCAGACCAAGCACATCAAGGGCAGCCACATCGGCCCAACTCGCTTCCTGCGATTCAGCCGCCAGCGTCGGCGCAACCGACACCGGCACCGGCCTGGCCAACCGCAGGCGCTTGTCCATATCCCAGGCCAGTGCGCCAAGACCGCTTGCCAGCAACAGAAAAACAAAATTCGGCATTCCGGGAATCAGGCCGAGCAGACCGATGATTGCCGCTGTCAGGCCGATCACCTTGGGGTTGTTGAACAACTGGGTGAGGAATTGTTGCGAAAGATCCTGCGTGTCACCAACCCGGGTGACGACCATACCGGCGGCAATCGAGATGATCAGTGCCGGAATCTGTGCCACCAGACCGTCGCCGACGGTAAGCAGGGTATAGGTTTTGGCGGCCGTGCCGAGATCAAGATCATGTTGCAGCACGCCAACAAACAGGCCACCGACAATGTTGATGAACATGATCAGGATACCGGCCACGGCATCACCGCGGACAAACTTCGACGCACCATCCATCGAACCGAAAAAGTCGGCCTCTTCAGCGATCATGGCACGGCGCTTGCGTGCTTCATCCTCACCAATCAAGCCGGCGTTGAGGTCGGCATCAATCGCCATCTGCTTGCCCGGCATTGCGTCGAGGGTAAAACGCGCCGCCACTTCGGCAACCCGACCGGCACCTTTGGTAATCACCACAAAATTGATGATCATTAGGATCGCAAACACCACGATCCCGACGGCGTAATTGCCGCCGACCAGAAAGTGGCCGAATGATTCGATGACCTTGCCGGCGGCGCCCGGGCCGGTATGCCCTTCGAGCAGTACGACACGCGTTGAGGCCACATTGAGCGACAATCGCAAAAGGGTGGTGACCAGTAGAACGGTCGGAAAGACCGAGAAGTCGAGCGGCTTCATCACGTTGATCGCAACCAGCATGACGATGACCGAAATGGCGATGTTGAAGGTAAAAAACAGATCCAGCATGAATGGCGGAAGCGGCAACACCATCATTGACAGGATCAGCAGAATGAGCACCGGGCCCGCCAGTTGCTGAAGCCCGGCGCGAGCAAAAAAACTGTTCAGCGTCATCGTCGCGTTAGCCATTTACTGCCTCCGCTACCAGTTCGGCAGGCACCGCGATTGCACGGGGCGGCATCGGATAGTGGCCACCGGCCTGCCGCCAGTTGGCAAGCTGATAGACGTAGGCCAGAACTTCGGCGACTGCCGCATAGAGTGTCGATGGGATTTCCTGATCCAGCTCGGCATGACGATAAAGCGCCCGGGCCAAAGGCGGCGCCTCCAGTGTGGGCACGCCGTTCGCAGCACCGATTTCACGGATTTTCAGGGCGATCTCGCCCATTCCCTTGGCCAGCACCTTCGGAGCCCCCATACCGCTCTTGTAGGCCAGGGCGACAGCAAAGTGCGTCGGGTTGGTGACGATCACATCGGCTGTCGGTACCGCACCCATCATGCGCTTGCGCGCCGCCTCACGTTGCAGTTGCCGTATCCGCCCCTTGATCTGGGGGTTGCCTTCAAGTTCCTTGCCTTCCTGCTTTACTTCTTCCTTGCTCATTTTCAGCTTGTCGTGGTATTGCCAGATCTGGAAAGGCACATCAAGCGCCACGATCAACAGCATCGCCAGAACAATCATCAGAAAACTGTAGTTGACCAGATGACCTGCACTGGACAACCCGACTTCGACGGACTGTCCAAAGAGCGCGAAAATATCGTCGCGTTCGCTCCACAAAACCCAGAAGGCAACACCACCGACCAGCAAAGCCTTGGCGATCGCCTTGAGGAGTTCGACCAGCCCGCTCCAGGAAACCAGCCGACCCAGCCCCTTGATCGGGTCCAGACGCCCCGCATCTGGATTCAGCGCCTTCAGCGAGAAATTCCAGCTACCGAGAAAAAAGGGCGAGATCAGTGCCGCAATTACCAGCGCCAGGAGCAGCGGGGCAAAGGAAAACAGGGCATCAAGGGAAAGATCGGCGAAACGCACCAACATGAACCGGGGGTCGCGAAACAGCGGCTCCTCAAGAATCAGGCCACGCCTGACAATCGCCGTCGTACGCTGCATCATCCAGGGACCGACGAACCAGAATGCTGCGGCTGAAACAACCAGGATCAAAAAAGCGCCAATCTCTCTTGAGCGAGGAACCTGACCTTCCTCGCGCGCCTGCTCTAATCGTCTGGATGACGCAGGCTCTGTTTTTTCGAGATCGCTTTCTTCGGCCATCGGCGGATTCCAGTTAATTAGAGGCTATTATATAAATAATCCATAAAAAATAAAGGGGTATGAGAGTTTATTTACACTGATTCTAGAATAGTAGCGCAAGTACAACACTTGTGACTTTCGTCATAAAAAAAGGGAGCCGAAGCTCCCTGTCTGGTCAGTTATCCTGTCTTTGCGTCAGATGGAACGCTCAAGCGACCTGGTCTGCCGGGTGCCTGACTCGTGTTCAATATGCGCATTCAAATCAGCCAGCAACTCTTTCATATCCAGAATCAGCACGATCTGACCGTTTGAAAGTGTCGTCACACCGGCCACGCCACGCGGCCGGAAGTCGTCGAGCGACTTGATTACCGCGTCATCCCGCCCGGCAAAACTATCCACCGAGAGAATGAAACTGCGCTCTGAAGTCTGCATCAACACACCGTATTCCGGTGTTTTCAGTTGCGGCCATCCGAGCAGGCGCGAGAGCGCAACTACCGGCAAAATTTCGCCACGCACGACCAGGGTTTCCTTGCCGCCCACCTCCTGCATCCTGTTTTTCTCGATGGGCAGTATTTCGCGAACCATCGAAAGCGGCAGCGCGAACGGCTGATCACCGAGCAGGACGAGCAGAACCGGGAGAATGGCCAGCGTCAACGGCAGAGAAATGATGAATACCGAGCCTTTACCGGGCTCGGAACGGATCTCGACCGAACCGTTGAGTTTCTGGATATTGGTTTTGACGACATCCATGCCGACACCCCGACCGGAGACGGCTGAAGCCTGTGCCATGGTCGAAAAGCCGGGCAGAAAGATCAGATTGAGGCTTTGCCTGTCATCCAGCGTATTGGCTTCTTCCTCCTTGATGATCCCCTTTTCGATGGCCTTCGAACGTATGCGTTCAGGACTCATCCCGCGACCGTCGTCGGCAATGATCAGGACAATGTGATCGCCTTCCTGACGCGCCTCGAGCCGGATGATACTCTTGCTCGGCTTGCCTGCGGCCAGACGATCTTCCGCCGATTCAACACCATGGTCCACCGCATTGCGCACGAGATGAACCAGGGGATCCGCCAGATCCTCGATCATCGTTTTATCGACTTCGGTTTCCTCGCCGACAAGCGCCAGCTCGATATCCTTGCCTAACTGTCGTGCCAGGTCGCGGGCAATCCGTGGATACTTCTGGAACAAACGACCGATCGGCTGCATTCGGGTTTTCATTACGGAGTTCTGCAGATCGGAGACCAGCAGGTCGAGCTGGCTGACGGCCTGGTCGAGCGCATGCAAGGTCTCGGAATCATTGCGACCGGCAAGAATGTCGGCACGTAAGCTGGTCAGACGGTTCTTGGTCAGACCAATCTCGCCTGAAAGATTCAGTACCTGATCCAGACGTGCCGTATCGACGCGAATCGTCGATTCACGGGCAGCGGCTTTCTCCTCGCTACGCCGACCCGAAGTCGCTCCCGAGACGGCAAAGCCCGGCTTGTCGGTCTCGCGTCGCCCCTCCGGCGGGTAACGTGGTGCCATCGCAGCGGCCGTGGCTGGGGCATTACCGGCCTTTTCCTGAACGACAGAGGAAGAAGGGGGCGCCACCAGCGGAATGGCCTGACCGGTCAGCGCAGCATGCAGCACCTGCCAATCAGGCTCTTCACTGGTGTTGATGACGGTCACTGGCGCCGCCTGCACAGAACCATCAACCCTCTGCACATCAACCGTTGCCGCAACGACTGGATCGGCATGAATCTCGCCGGCAAGCGCAGTGCGCAAGGCGGCAATCACTTCCGCTTGCGCCGGGCGCGGCAGCGAAGTCTGCGCCAGCTCGCCAAACATGTTGCGAACACCCTGAGTCGCCGCCATGATGGTGTCCATCAACTCCGGCGTCAGACGCATCTGGGCGTTGCGTAACTGGTCAAAAAGGTTCTCGGTCAGATGACAAAGCGTCACCAGTTCGGTGGCGTTAAGGAAGCCCGCCCCGCCCTTGATGGTATGAAATCCCCGAAAGATGTCGTTCAGCAATCGCCGATCATCCGGACTCCTCTCCAGGTCGACCAGTTTATTGTCGACATCAGACAGAAGATCACCGGCCTCCTGCAGGAAATCCTGCAGCAAGTCTTCCATTCCGGAAAAGTCACTCATGATGAAGCTCCTAGAATCCCAGGCTTCCGAGCAGATCATCGACCTGCTGCTGATTGCCAACGACGTCAGTACGTCCTGCGGCATTGATCACCGGGCCGTTGAGCAAGGTGTTGACCGATTCAGTCCGCTTATCGCCCGGCATCGTTTCAATAAGCACGGACATCAGTTGCGTCTCCAGATCCTGGGCTACCGCAATCACTTTCTTGATCACCTGGCCGGTCAGATCCTGAAAGTCCTGAGCCATCATGATTTCCAGTAACTGCTCCCGGGTCGCCGCAGTTTTCTGTGGCACCGCATTTTTGAGGAATGCCTGAGTTTCTGCGGCCAGAAGCTTGAAATCCTCGACCCCCATGCGGTTGGCGAACAGGGCATCCCACTTCGTACCGAGCAAGGCGGCACCGGCTTCCAGTTCTTCCTGCAAGGGATTGGCGATATCGGTGGCGTTCAATACCTTGCACGCCGCCTGCTCGGTAAGATTGGCAATGTACGCCAGCCGGTCTCTGGCATCCGGAATCGCCGAAGCCGTTTTTTCAAGAAGTTTGTCATAACCCAGCCCCCCGAGAGTGTCGTGCAACTGCCTGGCCATCTGTCCGACCTGCTGGAACACCTTGTCCTGAACCGGCCAGTTCTCGAGGTTCTCGGACAAGCCGACCCCTCCGACGACCATACTCGCCTCACCGGAAGACTTTTTCTCGGCAATCGAATCAAACAAGGCCTGCAAATCCTGCGAGTCGTCGCTCGAACCATCGCCTTCACGCGCTTGCTGCATGAGCGAAGGCCGTGCTTCTGCAACAGCCGCCGAAAGCGTGGCGGGATCCGGCGCGGCACTTGCCACAGCGCCGGCAATACTGTCGAACAGCGCCTCAAGTTCGCTGGAATCGCCCGTAGTATTCGCGTCACTCATCTCAAGCACCCATTTTGTCAAAAATCTTCTGCAGTTTTTCGGCCAGCGTCGCTGCGGTAAAAGGCTTTACGATGTAACCGCTGGCACCCGCCTGCGCAGCAGCAATGATGTTTTCCTTTTTGGCTTCGGCCGTAATCATCATCACCGGCAAATGCTTCAGGGTCGGCGTTGAACGAATCGCCTGCAGCAACTGCAGGCCGTCCATATTCGGCATATTCCAGTCCGTCACGACAAACTCGAATCCACCCCCCTGAAGTTTCTGGAGAGCAATCGCGCCATCTTCGGCCTCTTCCACATTGGTATACCCCAGCTCCTTGAGCAGGTTTCTGACAATGCGGCGCATCGTCGAAAAATCATCAACCACCAGAATTCTCAACTTCGGATCAGCCATTCTTTACTCCTGAATTTCCATTCATCGCTCAAGCATCGGGCGTAGCGTGTCGGCCAGCATCTCGGCATCAAACTTGGCAACGTAGGCATCGACGCCTACCGCCTGCCCCATGGCCTTGTTGGCCTCGGAGGACAGCGAGGAGTGCATGATGACCGGGATGCCGGAAAAACGTGAATCGCTCTTGATGTGCTTTGTCAGCACGTAACCGTCCATCTCCGGCATTTCCGCATCAACCAGGATGAGGCGGACGTCATTGCGCAGCGAAGCGCCCGTTTGCTGGGCATGCGCAGCCATACCCTGCAACCGGCTCCATGCTTCCGCACCATTGGTGGCGTGCTTGTGCTTGACGCCCAGTTTGTCAAGCACCTCTGCAATCTTGCGCCGGGCGACGATCGAATCATCGGCGAAAAACACCCCTGTATCTGCGCTGACCTGTGCCGGTGAAATATCGATAATGACGGCCTCGCCAAACGCATTGGCGAGGATTTGTTCGACATCGAGAAGCGACACCAGCGTACCGTTATCAAGCTCGGTGATGGCCGTAATCAGCCCCTGATTCGACGACAGGATGCTTTCCGGGGCTCTGACCTTTTCCCAATCCACCCGGATGATGCGATCGACTTCGTGCACCAGAAAACCCAGCGTACGCTTCGAGTATTCGGCCACCATCATGGTCTTGCCACGCTCGATCGGCTCATCCTTGTGTTCGAGAAAACTGACCAGGGAGAGCACGGGAATCACGTTCCCGCGCAGGGAAACCAGACCTTCAACGCCGCGTGGCATGTTTGGAGTTTTGGTGATATGCGGCGTACGCCCGACCTCACGCACCTTGAATACGTTGATCCCGAATGTCTCCCGTGTTCCCAGCGAAAAAAGAAGAATCTCCATCTTGTTGGAGCCGGCCAGCCGGGTTCTCGCATCGACACTGTCCAGCAGGTTTTTGCTTTCCACCAGATCCATCGTCATCGTCATACTCCAGCAAGATCACTGCGTCAGGCAACAGGCTGCACCACAGGAACCGATCCCAGCAGCCGCCGCGTAAGCGTTTCCGAGAGTTTCTGCGCTTCGAACTTGGGCACGTACTCATCGACACCGACCGACATGCCGAGTTGCTGATTGGACATTCCGGACAGCGACGAATGCATGATAACCGGCACCCCGGCAAAGCGCGGATCGGTTTTAATTTTCCTGGTCAGGATATACCCGTCCATTTCCGGCATCTCGACATCGGTCAGCACCAGACTGACGAGATCACTCACCTTCCGCCCGGAAGCCTGGGCATAAGTGGCGATTTTCTCGAGTTCGTTCCATGCTTCACGGCCATTGATCGCGCCAACATACTTGACGTTCATGGCCTCGAGAGTGCGCGTTATCTGCTTGCGCGCAACGACTGAGTCGTCGGCAAAAAAGACCGTCAGCGTCGGATCACTGAGCGGCTTGATATTGCGATAAACGATTTCCTCGTCGTAATTCGTTGTTTCCGAAAGCACCTTTTCAACGTCCAGCATCATCACCAGACGACCATCGGGCAACTCGGTCACCGCCGTTACCAGCCCGCCCATCTCGGCCACCAGCATCTCCGGCGGGACCCGCATCTGGCTCCAGTCCAGACGAAGAATGGTATCAACGCCCTCAACCAGAAAGCCCTGCGTATGACCGGCGTACTCGGTAACAATCATGATCGAGCGCGGCGTGTCGGTAGCCACCCCGGCATAACTGGCCAGGTCAACAACCGGAACCAGTGCGCCACGCAGACTGACCATTCCCACAACCGATGCCGGCATCTCCGGTGCTGAAGTAATGACCGGTGTCCGCATGACTTCGCGCACCTTGAAAACATTGATGCCAAACGTTTCACTGCGCCCCGTTTTCGAATTGGTACCGAGCGAAAACAACAATATCTCCAGCTTGTTGGTGCCGGCGAGTTTGGTACGCGCATCAATATTTTTGAGCAGTTCTGACATGCATAAACTCCATCCCGGGAAAATAGCCTTCTGCCATGTTACGCACATCTTAATTGAACAAGGGTCAATCCACTATAAGCATCTGTATATAAATGCCGAAATACCTCATCAAAGCGGCTATCCAAAATAAACTCAGGATTTATTTCAACACCCTTTCACGAGTCAAACAAGGGCCGGGAAACAGGGCAATCGCACCAAACTTCAAAGTCCACCGCAGAGCCGCAAAGAAGCAAAGGAAACGCAAAGAGAGAAGAAGAAAGCCAATATGTGTTGGTCGCCTTTGACTTTCTTTGCGAAAAATTCGCGTCCTTCGCGCCTTCGCAGTGGGTGTTTCAGTTTGTTGCAATTGCCCTGGCCGGGATAGCATACTGCCTCAAGTCTTGCGCCAACCCTGGTCATCAACCCGGCCGGCCAAGCAGCGAGAGCACACGCCGGGACAGCCCATCCAGACTGGCGACATCTTCGAGCGCACCAATCAATGCGGCTTCACGCGGCATCCCATAGACCACGCAACTCGCCTCATCCTGGCCCAAGGTCCGTGCGCCGGCCTGGCGCATGCGCAGCAAACCCTTGGCACCGTCCTTGCCCATGCCGGTGAGAATGACCCCGATCGCGTTGCGGCCGATAACTTCAGCGGCCGAGTCGAACAGCACATCGACCGAAGGGCGGTGGCGATTGACCGGCGGCGTCTTGAGCAACTCGGTGACATAAGCCGACGCGCCACGTTTTATTCTCAGGTGAGAATGACCAGGCGCGACATAGACCGTACCTGATTCGAGCAGCTCACCGCCTTGCGCCTCGATGACGCGTGGCGCACAAAGCATGTTCAGACGGGCGGCGAACGACGCGGTGAACGACTCCGGCATATGCTGAACGATCAGGATCGGCGGGCAATCCGGCGGTATTCCCAGCAACAAGGTCTTGACCGCTTCTGTCCCCCCGGTTGAGGCGCCGACAAAAATGATCCTGCTACTGCTCGTCATCGGCCGGCTCACGGGGCGTGGTGCCGCACCCGAATTTCCCATATCAGCACCGCCTGGGAGCAAGTTCATAAACGGTTTTCCCCTGCGCGCGGAACAGTTCGGCCGCATGCAAAAAGCTTTCCGAATGTCCGGCAAACAGCAGTCCCGTGTCGCTCATCAGGGGAGCAAAGCGCGACAGGATTCTGAACTGCGTCGCTTTGTCAAAATAGATCATGACGTTTCGACAGAACAGGACATCGAGCGGAGCGCGAACCGGCCAGTTCGGCTCCAGCAGATTCAGGCGCTGGAAGCTGATCAGGCGACGCAACTCCGGACGCACGGTAAAGAGCCCTTCCTCGGTGCCCGAACCCTTGACAAAAAAACGGCTCAGACGCTCGCGCGAGATCCGCTCGACACGATCCAGCGGATAAACCCCCTTGGCGGCACTAGCCAGCACACTGGTATCCAGATCGGAGGCCAGGATGGTCACCGGCACGTTGAAACTGTTGAAGGTTTCGACCACGGTCATCGCGATACTGTAGGGTTCCTCTCCGGTCGACGCCGCACAACACCAGATCCTGATCGGCGAATGCCCCTGCAACTTCTGCAGATGCGCGGCAAGAATCGGAAAATGATGCGCTTCGCGATAAAAGGATGTGAGATTGGTGGTCAGCGAATTGACAAACTTTTCCCACTCGATTTTATCGCCTCTCTGAAGCAAGGCCAGATAGTCGCCAAAGGATTTCAGGCGTGTTTCGCGCAAACGGCGCGCAAGGCGACTATAAACCATGTCCTGCTTGGCATCCGAAAGCGAGATGCCGGCATGTTGATGGATCATTTTGCGCACGCATTCGAAATCCGCCGCAGTAAAGGCGAACTCCCGCTCACCGGCATCGCGCAGCGCAGTCGCCTTGCTCGATGAGGGCTTCTGTTCAATCACGAAAATGCCCGCAGACGCTCATGGGCGGTCTCCGACGGCCTGCCAGCTCAATTCCTGGCGTCGGGTTTTGCCTGCACAGCCGGAGCTTCTGCACTGTCCCTGTTATCCATCTCGAGCACCGCATTGCCGTCTTCCTGCAGCATGGCTTCTTCGGTCCGCTTGTTCAGTACCACGATATTGATCCGTCGATTGGCCGAGCTCAAGGGGTCGTTCTTGTCGAACAACACGGTCGAAGACAGGCCAACCACGCGCATCACCTTGTTTTCGTCCATGCCGCCGGCAATCATTTCACGGCGCGACGCGTTCGCCCGGTTTGCCGACAGTTCCCAGTTGGAAAAACCCTTCTCGCCGCCGCCGAACTGCGCCGCATCGGTGTGCCCGGAAAAACTGACCTTGTTGGGAACGGCGTTCAGCGCCTTGCCAATTTCACGCAGGATCACCTTGGAATAGGGCTTCAGTTCAGCGCTGCTGGTGTCGAACATCGGGCGGTTTTTCTCGTCGATGATCTGGATACGCAGACCTTCCGGAGTCACATCGATCAGCAACTGGTTCTTGAACTGCCTGAGCATTGAATTGCTGTCGATGAGCTTCTCGATGTTCTGTTTCAGTTCGTTGAGCGTCGCCTTCTCACGCTGCTCGAACTCCTTGCGCAGTTGTTCAGCCTTGGCCTCCCTGAGCGTCGGCGCCTTTTTTGTTGCTTGTACCTCGCCGTCCTTGACCTGGCCGGAACTGCTGGTCAGATCCTTGCCGCCACCCTTCAGAATGCTTGTCGCATCACCGGCTCCGGTACCGCCGGACATGCCGACCTTGAGCGGATTGAGGAAGTAATCGGCAATGCCCTTGAGATCGCCATTCGCCGTCGAGCCGAGCAGCCACATCAGCAGAAAGAACGCCATCATCGCCGTCACAAAGTCGGCGTAGGCGATTTTCCAGGCGCCGCCGTGATGGCCGCCCGCCACCTTCCTGATGCGTTTGATGACTATCGGGCGTACGTCTTCGCTCATTCAGGGTCCTCGTTCGGCAACACCGGGCTATTTGCCCTTGCGCGCCTTGAGCTCTTGCTCAAGCTCACCGAACGTCGGCCGGTCAGACGAGTAAAGTACCTTGCGTCCGAACTCCACCGCCACCTGCGGTGCATAGCCAGACATTGAAGAGAGCAGAACGACCTTGATCACCTGATAGATTTTTGAGCCTTCTTCAGCCTTCTGCTCCAGCAAGGTCGCGATCGGAGCGACAAAACCGTAGGAAATGAGAATACCGAGGAAGGTGCCGACCAGCGCACCGCCGATCATCTTGCCAAGCACCGGCGGCGGCTCACCCACCGAGCCCATGACGTTAACCACGCCCATCACCGCCACGATGATACCGAAAGCGGGTACCGCATCCGCCATTTTGGCCATGACGTGGCCGGGAACCATGACCTCGTGATGGTGGGTCTCGATTTCGACATCCATCAGGTTTTCGATTTCAAGGGCATTGAGATTGCCACCGACCATCATGCGCAGATAGTCGGTAATGAATTCCATGACGTGATGATTTTGGGATATTGCCGGATACTTGCCGAAGATCGGGCTTTCATGAGGATTCTCGACATCGTTTTCGACTGACATCAAGCCTTCCTTGCGCACCTTGGCCAACACCTCATAAAGCATTGAGAGCAAATCGACGTAGAGCATCTTGTTGAATTTCGAGCCCTTGAAGATGCTGGGCAGTGCGCCAATCGTCGACTTGATGATCTTGATGTCGTTTCCGGCGACGAATCCGCCGATCGTCAGGCCGACAATGGCAATGTATTCGAGCGGCACCCACAAGGCCGCCAGGCTGCCGTGCACCGCATAGGTTCCGAGCGCCGAAGCCAGAATGATGACGTAGCCGACGATTAAAAACATTCAACCTCTCCCTGTCATGCCGAGCTGTAGATACGCTTGTTCTTGAATCACGCTTACAGCGGCATATTGTAGCGGGATGACGCCGTGTAGGTAATAAAAACTAGCTTTAAACAAATTTCCGGAAACTCAGTATCGCTGGGCAATCGCAGCAAACTTCAAAGTCCACCGCAGAGCCGCAAAGGAGCAAAGGAAACGCAAAGACAGACGAAGAAAGCCAATTAGTATTGGTCGCTTTTGACTTTCTTTGCGAAAACTCTGCGTCCATCGCGCCTTCGCGGCGGGTGTTTCAGTTAGATGAAATTGCCCTGCCCGTGCCGGGGCACCCGAAGTACAAGAATCGTATATCGTATAGAATCGGGTGCATGAACAATGGCTCAACGTCATGAACTACTGCAACCAGTGCGGAGCACCGGTTGAAGTCCGCATCCCGCCGGGTGACTCGCTACCGCGCCATGTCTGCCAGCGCTGCGCTACGGTCCATTACCAGAATCCCAAGCTCGTGATCGGCTGCATTGCGGAATGGCAAGGCGATATCCTGCTCTGCCGCCGCGCCATCGAACCACGCTATGGACTGTGGACCCTGCCCGCCGGCTTCATGGAGAATGGCGAATCGACAACACAGGCCGCCTTGCGCGAAACGCTTGAGGAAGCCTGCGCGCGGATCGAGATCGACGATCTTTTCACGCTGGTCAATGTGCCGTACATCAACCAGGTGCACCTGTTCTACCGCGGACGGCTCCTTGACACCGACTTTGCCGCTGGCGTGGAAAGCCTCGAAACAGTACTTTTTTCTGAAGCCGACATCCCGTGGCAGGAACTCGCCTTTCGAACCGTTGCGCTCAGCCTCAAGGCCTATTTTTCCGATCGTCGTGCTGCTCGTTTCGCATTTCACGAATACGACCTGAGGCCACCCACCGGCTACTGATCGCCTTCAAGACTGAATTTCACCGGCAGCAAAATGCGAAAATCACGCCCCTTCAGACTTGGGGGCAAACTCGTTACCCGTGCCGCCTGCGTCATCATCTCCAGCGCCTGCTGATCAAGAACGCCTTGACCGCTTGAGCGAACAAGCACAACTTCCGGAACCGGCAACAGGGCATTGACGTTGAGCGCCACTTCCGCTGTTCCCTCCCATCCACGCTCTCGCGCCAGCACCGGATAACGCTTGAAGCGTCGTGCTGAGATTGCCAGCGACAGGCGGTACTGGCGCAAATCATCGGCACTGGCGCCATCAGGTGTGACATCCGGTGCGGTTGGCGCCGTTGACCGCGCTCCGCCCCTGGCCGCCCCGCCTGGCGAAGACGGCGCGGTTTGGCCGGCATCGCTCGTCACCGACTGCGCAGGCGGCTCGGCACGGGGGGCCGAAGCAGGCTCAGTAACAAGGATCGGTCGTGGACCCGCATTCCGAACGAGCTGAGAAGACGGCTTGGCGGGCTCAGGCAGCGGCCTGGTGGCCGGCAGGCTGACCGGCCTTGCCGTTTCACCCTGGGGGTCACGACTGATTACCACATTGATCGACGCAGGCGGCGGCTCAAGCCGCACCGGAAACAGGACAACCCCACGCCACAACAGCACGGCATGAATCAGCACGGAAACAATCAGGGCCTGCAGCAGCGTGCGGCGAGACGAGGGAAGCATCGATAACCAGGACCGTCGAGAAGGACTCAAGGCATTAGAATAGCGCAGCGCCACCCCGCCCCCCCGGCAAAGCGCAGCTCATGAGTTCCGATGAGGGTTTGTGCGCCCGGGTTTTGGTGTTAAATTGGCTTTGATCTGCGCGGCTCAGTTTATCATTGACACGTACTCAGGCTGCGCAGCAAGCCTTCCCGCCACAGTGACCCTGAACCCTGCCGGCCATTTTCCCGATCCGGACATTGACCCATGCGTTCTGTTGCTTTCTGACAGTCGACAGGCAAGGAGCGTCCCATTGCCATTCACCGAACTTGATGACGACAACGAAGTTCAGGAATTCAGCACTGCCCGGCGCGTTGCGAGCGGACACGAAACTGCCGTCCTTGCTGGACAGCCTGCCGGTTCGCTGAAAACTTCAGGTTAATCGATGGCCAGGTCAGACAACAGATCAACCCCCTCGGTGAAGACGATCCAGCTTCACAGCCCGCTCCTGCGCGGCGACAGGCGACCGCGAGTGGCTCTGATCGGCCGTTATGGCGTCGGCAAGAGCACCATCTTCGAGGATGCCTCCAGCCCGGTTGCGCGTCACGAGCGTCTGGCCGGCGTTGGCGGCGCTTACCAGGAATGCGTGGTCGACGTCGGACTCGACCAGATCGCTCTGGTCGATCTGCCGTCGATAGATTCGCTGCACCATTTGAGCGAGCACGATCAGGTCGTTCTCATGTATCTGCTGTGGGGCGACCACTGGCCACTCGCCGCAGCGCACGAGGTGGACAATGAGCATGCGGATTTCCCGGCGCCGGATGTACTGGTGCATGTCGTCGACGCAACGACGCTGGCCAAGGATCTCGAACTCAGCCTTGAGCTGGGGCTGTTCGGGCGACCGCTGGTGATTGCCCTGAACCGCGTCGACGAAGCACGAAAGAAGGGGATCTTCATCAACGTACAGGCACTCAGCGAGCGGCTGGGCGCACCCGTGATCCCAACCATTGCTTACATGGGCAAGGGAATAACGGCACTTTTTGAGGCGGTTCTGGACGTAGCGCGCGAGAAAACCTGCCCTTTGCCGCAGCCGCCGACGCGGCATATCGCCGAAAGCCTGAAACCGCTCAATGCCGTCATCGCCCACCCTGAAATCGAAGACGTCTTTCAGGTACCGCGGGCACTTCTGCTTTCGCAACTGGCCGAAAACGACGACTATTTCCTGCGCGCGCTGGGTTCCCGCTTCCCCGCCCTGCTGCCGCAGATAGAGCAGGCCAGAACGAAGGCCGAAGCGCTGCTGCCACGCCCGCTTTCCGAAGAATTGCATGCCGACCGCCACCATCGTGCCGCCGTGTTGTTCGAAGCGGTAACCAGTCCGCGCGGTGTCGACGCCGGCCAAGGCTGGCGGCGCTGGCTTGACGAGTTGTTCCTGCATCCGCGCTGGGGCCTGCTCGGCAGCCTGCTGGTTTTCGCCCTTGTTCTGCTGCTCGTCTTTGAAATGAGTGCCGTGCTCGACTCCTGGACATCGGCGCGGCTGGCGGACTGGGTGCAGCAATGGCAACCCGGATCGACGGCGGGCGTCATCGGCCGCGCGGTAGCCGACGGACTGGTCGGACTGGTCGGCATCGTCGTGCCCTACATGCTGCCGCTGGTTCTATTGCTGGTAACACTTGAAGAATCGGGCGTCATGCACCGCGTGGCCTTTGTCGTCGACCGCGGCTTCCATCACATCGGATTGCATGGCGGTGTCGCGGTCCCCTTCCTGATCGGACTGGGCTGCAATGTCCCGGCGATTTCTGCCGCCGCCGTGACAGGATCGCGGCGCGAACGCGTGGTGTCGTCAATCCTGATCACCTTCGTTCCCTGCTCGGCGCGTTCGGCGATCATTCTGGCCATCGGCGGCAAGTATCTCGGAGGCCTCGGCGTATTCGCCATTTTCATGCTGACGCTGCTCGTGATTGCTGTGCTCGGCAAGCTGCTGACGCGTCACTATTCCGATAGCGCGCCGGGGATGGTCCAGGAAATCCCGCCCTACGCGCTGCCAGTGTGGGGGAAGGTCTGGCGCAAAACCTGGGCGCGAACCGAGGACATCGTCACCATTGTCACACCACTGCTGGTTCTCGGCAGCGTGGTTCTGGCGCTGCTCAGCCACTTTGGCGCCGACGCCCTGATCAACATCGCACTGATCCCGATCACGGCCTGGTGGCTCGGTCTGCCCGTAGTCCTCGGCGTACCCATCCTGTTTGGCGTCCTGCGCAAGGAGCTGTCACTGCTGATGATCTATCAGGCGCTCGGAACGCTAGAGATCATGCCGCTGCTCGATCATGTGCAGATTTTCACTTTTCTGGTTTTCCTGACCTTTTACGTACCGTGCCTGTCGACTTTCGCCGTCATGCTCAAGACGCTGGGACGCCGGGAAGCCTGGTTCTCGGTGCTGATTTCCCTGGTCAGCGCACTGCTCATCGCCGGCGCAGTCCGCTTGCTGCTGGAACTGGTCAGGGTAATCGCCTAGGAAAGACTACGAAATAACTTCCCGATTTTGTAAGGGCTAAATTATCTAGAAATCGCAATCCAGTAGGTCGGGTTAGCGTAGCGTCCCACAAGGGGATTTCCTGCGGGGCATAACCCGACAATCGTCGGATGCGGCATACACTGCCGTCGGGTTATGCTGCGAAGCAAATCCTCCTGGGGGACGCTGCGCTAACCCGACCTACAATGTGTCACTTATACCATCCAATTCAAACTTTAAATGCAAGAAAGCAGGAAGTTATTTCGTAGTCTTTCTCTAGCCGCCTTGTTGACTCACATCAGGCTATGACAAAGAACGCTGAAGGCTCAGAATGAGGCCGACGCTAATCCTGAAAAAATCATGGACCACCTGATCAAAGACACCGCGACACTGGAACTCTACGCCTGGCTGGATCCGGATGCCGAGTTGCCGGGCTGGGACGTACTCACCGGCAACCCCTTCGGCACGTCCTTGCCGGAAGACCAATTCACCACGGTGCAGAATTATTTTGCCGAATACCATCTCGAATACTACCGACAGCGGCTCTACAACAACTTCCCCAGTCGCCTGCACGCCCTGTTGCTCTTTGCCACACGCGTTGACGCCGAGAATTTCCGCGCCAAACATCCCGGCCGTGTCTTTGGCAAAACACTGGTTCGTGCGCGTAGCCAGGGGGCTTACGTCGTCTCGTTTCACGATTCAAGCTGGCTGGATTACCTGCGCCTGCCGCACAGCCTCAGCCTGACGACGCTCTACGAAGTTTCCAGCCACTACTGGAAAGGCGCGCTGGTCGAGGAAATCGGCCTGCGCTTCATGAACGAGCGCTGGCGCGAACCGCCGGTTATCGAAGCCCTGTTTCAGGGAACACTGGAGCCCATTCACCGGCAGCAACATACCCCCTGGCTACCCGGATTTTCCTGAGCGTCTGTACAGAAATCATTGCTGTCTGATGTCCACGCTTGTCACCCCGGCGTAAGCCGGGGTCCAGTTCGTTTATCTGATTGTTATATTGAATATCGGAGGAAGGTACTGGATTCCGGCGTTCGCCGGAATGACGGCCGGGGAGCCTCTGAGCGGCCGATACGCTTTTTTCATTGGCGTCCCGGCAGAATCAGCGGGGGTTGCGGTTGCGGTTGCGGTTGCGATTGGGGTCGGTGCGGTGGAGCAATTGGCTGCGGCAGCGGCACAGGCCGTCTGGGGTTGTTCAGAATCGTCACAAAGCGCATGAAAAAGCGGATGGGTTTCGCCTTTTTGATGACCTGCCCGCCTGCGTCAACAATACTTGCGTCCAGTTGCATGCTCTGATTGGCCGGCGGCAGGGTATCGCCCCAGAACTCCGGCGGAACGATGAACTCGGTGGCGGTAAAGCGCTGACCGACAGGGCGACCGTTGATGCTGACCACAAAGGCATGCCCGGCTCCGAGTTGCAGCGGCGGATCGACGGCAACGCGCACTTCGAAGAGTGCCGTATTGGCGGCGGCACTGCCGTTATCCTCAGGGGAAACAATGGCAAAGCTGCGGTACGCCGGCGCGGTAAACTCGGGCATCATGCTCTCACCCCGGCCTGGCGCAGGGGCAGGCTCGGCAGGTCTGCTGGCCGGCTCCGGCGCTACGACATTGAGCGGCTGCAAAGTAACTTCCCGGGATCCCGACTGCGGCTTGTCGGAAAAAACCGGACCCTTTGCTCCCGGCGTCACATAAACGCCCTGCGCGTGCAGCGTCACGTTCTGGAGCATCAGGGCAGAGAACAGAATGATCGTCGTCAGGAAAGATTTCATCAAAGCCTCCGCAACCTTGGCAGTCAATCAGCCCCGGCCTCGGTCAAGGGCCGCAATCCGTCCAGCATAGCCGCAGCCACCCGGGGCGAATAAAGCATGGCCAGATGACCCAGACCGTCAATGGTCCGGCTCTGCGCCCCCGGCCATTGCAGATTCGACTGCGGCATCACGAAGTTGTCATGCGGGCTGAAGATGGTCAGAGTATCGGCCGCTGGCGCTTCGCTGGCAAGCGCCTTCAACCACGCACTACCTGGCGTCATCTGGCGGGCGTTTTCGCCGATCCCGGCTCTTGCCAGTTCGCTGCCCGCATGCGGTGTCCCCAGCGTCAGCAGCCGCTTCACTCGCGCGCTGCCGTAACGACGCAAATAGGCACGCGCCACCAATCCACCCATGCTGTGCCCGATCAGGATCACCTGCTTTGCACCGGTCGCCGCGAGTACTTCGTCAATGCGCCGGGAGACGTGCTCCACATAGTTCTCGATACTCGTGTAGATAGGCTCCAGACTGATCGTCGCCACCACCCAGCCTGCACCCTCCAGACGCCGGCGCAACCACCACCACGCCGCTCGCGAACAGCCATAACCGTTGATCAGCAACAGGACCGGACGCTCGGGGCTCGGCCGCAGGCGATCCGCCCCCATCCACCAGCGTTCGAAAGGCGAAATCAGAACGAAGTTGACAATAAAAGCCATGTATTCGGCAATCACCATGCGCATCGCCGGCCACCAGCCAAGTAGTGGCCAAGGCGAGCGATAGAACCAGGCATAGACATAGGTCAGCCCGGTTATCCACAACCGCAAGCCGAGCATACCGGCCACCGCAAACAGGCCAGCACCGAGCGCAGAGGCGTCGAAATAGCGCAGGGCCAGCGTCGAGTGACGGCCAGCTCAAACAGAATAAACAGGCGAAGAACGATGGCCAGCATGAAAGACTTTCCTCAATGACACTTGATGCACTGGGCACCGGCTTCCGCCGGTGTGACGAGTGATCGTCGTTTCCTTGACGCATTGAACTTGCACGGATCGATGAAAATGGAACCCCCTTGTTAACCCGTCATTCCGGCGCACGCCGGAATCCAGTCCGTTAATCAAAATAGGGTTTTTCAGAAGCTGATCAGCCCCGGTGCGCCGCCCTGATCATGTCGACCGCTTTTTCGGCAATCATGACGGTCGGCGCGTTGGTATTGCCGCCAACGAGCAGGGGCATGATCGAGGCATCGACAACGCGCAGACCGCTCAGCCCGTGCACGCGCAACTGCGCATCGACGACGGCCTGTGGATCACACCCCATCTTGCAGGTACCGACCGGATGATAAATCGTTTCGGCCTTGTTACGTATGAAATGCCGGAGATCATCGTCGCTCAGGACGTCGCGACCCGGAACAATCTCCGCGCCGCGATAAGCGTCGAAGGCCCTGGCGGCGAAAATCCTGCGCGCCAGCCTGACACCGCGCAGCATGTGCTCGATGTCTTCCGGGTCGGTAAGATAACCGGCGCGGATATCCGGCGCGGCAAACGGGTCGGCACTGTGCAGGCGTATCTCGCCCCGACTTTTGGGTCGCAGATTGCATACATGCAGTGAATAACCTTCACCGCACAGAAACAGCAGATCACGCGCATGGTCGCGCAGCTTCCCCGGGCTGAAATGGAACTGCAGGTCAGGCAGGGCTTCGTCCGGCGAACTTCGGGTCACCCCGCAGCCTTCCGCGCCATTGGTGGTGAACATCCCGCGACCGGCCACCAGATAACGCAGCAGATCGAACCCGCCGCGCAGAACACTGCGCCAGGTAATGCCATAGGAGACCGGCCGGGTACAGGCCTGTACCAGCATGACATCGAGATGATCCTGCAGATTCTTTCCGACACCCGGCAGATGATGCCGGGGTTCGATGCCGACCTGTTCGAGTTGCCAGGCATCCCCACCCCGGACAACATCAGCAGGCGCGGACTTTGAATGGCCCCGGCCGAGAGAATGACTTCCAGATTCGCCCTGACGTGCTGCAAGCGCCCCTGATGCTTGTATTCGACGCCGACGGCCCGATTGTTTTCAAAGAGCACCTGCGTCGCATGAGCCCCGGTAATCACCGTCAGATTGGCGCGTGCGCGCGCCGGCGCCAGATAGCCGCGCGCCGTACTGCAGCGACGACCGTCCTTCTGCGTCACCTGAAACGGCCCGACGCCCTCGGGATTCGGCCCGTTGAAGTCGGTGTTGTACGGCAGGCCAGCCTGCACCCCGGCGTCGATGAAGACCTGAGTCAATGGACTGGGGCTGCGCAAGTCGGCGACATTAAGCGGCCCGCCCGTTCCGTGATACGCCGAAGCACCGCGCTCCTGATTCTGCGAACGTTTGAAGTAAGGCAGGACATCGGCAAACGACCAGCCCGGGTTGCCCAGTGCCGCCCATTGATCGTAGTCATCCGGATGGCCGCGCAGGTAACACATGGCGTTCGATGAACTGCTGCCGCCCAGTGTACGGCCGCGCGGCCAGAACATCCGGCGCCCGCCCATTTCCGGCTCGCCCTGCGTGTAGAAATTCCAGTTGAGCACCTTGCTGCGCATCATCCAGATGATGCCCATCGGCATGTGAATCAGGGGATGCCGATCCGGCGGGCCGGCCTCCAGCAGACACACCGAAACATCGCTGTCTTCGCTCAGCCGGCTGGCCAGCACGCACCCCGCCGAGCCGCCGCCAACAATGACATAATCGAACACGCTTGCCGCCTCCTTGGTGAGTGTCCCAACCATCAGCAATCCAGGCCTCCGGATCAGTGC
Source organism: Candidatus Propionivibrio dominans (assembly GCA_016709335.1). Classification (GTDB taxonomy): domain Bacteria; phylum Pseudomonadota; class Gammaproteobacteria; order Burkholderiales; family Rhodocyclaceae; genus Propionivibrio; species Propionivibrio dominans. Next base: position 231,020 of record JADJNC010000060.1, read on the forward strand.
AACAGAATCTTCATCAAGCGCTCGAACCGGGCGCCGTAGGGCGGTTTGAAGAGGCCGATCCCCGAGAACCTCGATTGATGGAAAACGCCCTTCTGCGCCGAAAATGTCCGGAAGCCATCAAAACCGTGATAACAGCCCATGCCGCTCGGCCCCACCCCGCCGAAAGGCAGGTCGTCCTGTGCGATGTGCAGAATGGTGTCATTGATCGTCACCCCGCCGGAAACCGTCTGCTTCAGCACCCTGTCTAAGCTCGACGAATCGGTTTCGAAGAAATAAAGCGCCAGTGGCCGTGGCCGCGCATTGACATAGTCAATCGCCTGATCGAGGTTGCGATAGGGAACCAGGGGCAGCAACGGTCCGAAAATCTCGTCCTGCATGACGCACATGCCATCATTAACCCCGTGCAGAACGAGCGGGAACAGGCGACGCGACAGCGGATCGGAAAGCGCACCCGGCACCAGCTCGACAATTTCCGCGCCCTGCTCCCGCGCCTCATCGACATAGCCGCAAAGCCGCACGTAATGGCGATCATTGATGATGCTGGTGTAGTCCGGCGTGTTCAGAATGTCGGGGTAGCAGCGGGCCACGACGCGACGCGCTATTTCGATAAAGTCCTGCTCGCGACCGGCGGGCAACAACACATAGTCCGGCGCGATGCAGGTCTGTCCGGCATTGAGCGTCTTGCCGACAATGATTCTTTCGACCGCCTTGGCGAAGTTCGCCGAGTTCCCGATGATCGCCGGCGACTTGCCGCCGAGTTCGAGCGTCACCGGCACAAGATTCTCAGCCGCAGCGCGCATGACATGCCGGCCCACCGGCGTCGACCCGGTAAACAGCAGATGGTCGAAAGGCAATTGCGCAAAGGCCTGGGCGATCTGCGCATCGCCTTCGACCACCGAGACCTCATCGTCTGAAAAATGACGCGCGATCAACCGGGCGAACAGACGCGACGTCGCCGGCGTCAATTCCGACATCTTGGTCAGCACCCGGTTACCAGCGGCCAAAGCCCCGGCGAGCGGCGCCACGGCGAGGAAAATCGGGTAGTTCCACGGCACGATGATGCCCACCGCACCAAGCGGCTGAAAACGCACCTCGGCGCGCGCCGGCCTGAACCACGTCGAAACGCGGCGTCGCTGCGGACGCATCCAGCGGCGCAGATGCTTAAGGGCATCGTCCAGCGCGGCATGACAGGGGAACAACTCCAGCAGGCGCGTTTCGGCAAGCGAACGGTTGCCGAAATCCTGACACACCGCCTCAGCCAGCGCATCGGCGTTGTCACGCAGCAAGCGATCCAGCGCCCGCAGGCGTCGCGCACGCAACTCGACCGGCGGATTCGGCTCGCGCCGTGCCGCAGAATGCAGGCGGGCAAAGCGGGTCTCCAGCGAGTTCGGATCATCCAGATCGTTCATTCCTTTGTCTCCGGCGCATCAAATTCCATATTTACCGTCTGAGAGTCTGTGAAAAAAATCATTGTTGCCTGATTTCAACGCTCGTCATCCCGGCACAAGCCGGGATCAAGCTCGTTTATCTGATTGTTTTAATGAATATCAGAGGAAGGTACTGGATTCCGGTTTTTACCGGAATGACGGCTTGGGAAGTGGTTATCCATTAATTCACATGCTTTGAGTGTATGCCGCTGCCCTGCCGCCCGTTAGGGGAATTCTTCTAAATGGCAGGTGCTGAGCCGTGCATAATTCATCGCCATGGACGATTCGCAACCCGATGACGAAAAGCAGAGATGGACCGAGGCACTGCGCCGCCATCTGAAAACGGCAAAAGCGCTTCGCCAGCAAGCCAATCAAGCGCCAGCCGCTGCCCGCAAGCGCCTGCTGCTGCGCGAATGGCAAGCGGCACGCCTGGCGCGCAGCTATGCCGGCCTGCTGGCCAGCGAACGCTTCGGACAGGCCGCGCAGTTCTTTCTCTCCGACCTCTACGGCCCGAAGGACTTCAGCAGCCGCGACGAGGAAGTTGAACGGATTTTGCCGTTGCTGGTCAGCCTGCTGCCGGCCTCAGCGCTGCAGACCATCGCGCTGGCCATCGAAGTCGATGCGCTGACCGAACAGCTCGACGCCGCCATGGTGGTCGAGCTGGAACGCGCCGGAACAATCGACTGCATCGATGAAGACGCCTACACCGCTACCTACCGCCAGGTCGGCCGGCGCCCGGAGCGGGAACGGCAGATCGTCCTCATCCGGACTACCGGCGAAGCCCTCGAACGACTCGCAAAAAACTCCCTGCTCACCACCCTGCTCAAGTTGATGCGCGCACCGGCACAGCTTGCCGGGCTTGGCGATCTGCATGCTTTTCTGGCCAGCGGCTTTGCCGCCTTTCGGCGCATGGGAAATGCGCGCGAGTTTCTCGACTGTATCGAAAGCACCGAACGGAAACTGTTCCAGAACATGTTCAGCGATGTTGCTAAACCTTTTGCATTCTGAGTCTTGGGCTACCCCGGAACCAGGGTTCGCTTGCGGTCGGAGTTGAATCCCCTGTTGTTTGCGGATATCCGTATTCCCTGATTGATAGGCAGACGCGCGTTGCAGTTTGTAACAGCGATTCATGATGGGTTTATGAGTTTGACGACTGTCTCAGTACGACCCCTATGCACAGTTTGAAACTATGTGCAGGTAGGCGCTGAATCGCAGTATCTGAGGGCGTTTAGGCCGGCAATGCTGCACATAGTTTTTGGCATGCCGCGTTCCCAAAACATTTTTTTCCTCGCAATCACCAAGAAACATTCGTCGGCGTCACTCGCATGGAATGTCTCCCGTGTTCATTGCCGTCGCCGTCAATTCGGGGCATCTGGCGTAATGGGGTTCCCTTACTTTTTTCACAAACCGGATCGCGATGAGCCGGTCGCCGTATTGCACGAAATGAATTGCTGCGCTCCCCGACGCCGAAACTATGTACAGTTTTACGCTGATAAACTTCGCCCAATGCTAGGCACTACCGAATTTACGATCACTCTACCCAAGAGTGGTGCACATAGTTTCAAACTGTGCATAGGGGTCGCTGTACTAAACCGCTGACGCGGTAATGGTGGGTTACCAGTCGTAGGCGGAGTCTCGAATTCACAAAGAGTTCCGATCGGAGAATGATGAAGTGGCTGCGTGCAGCACTTCCCTCAATTCCGATAAGGAGCTTGACCATGACCCCACTACGCCGGCGGATGCTTGAAGATATGGCCATCCGCAATCTTGCCGAGAACACCCAATCGTCCTACATCCAGCAGGTCATCGCCTACGCAAAACACTTTCACCGTGACCCGGAAGAACTGGGACCGGAAGAGATTCGAGCCTATCAGCTCCATCTGACGCAAACTCGAAAGCTCTCGGCCAGCAGTATCAGTGTGGCCACCGGCGCGTTGCGCTTTCTCTTTCCTGGAGTCAATCGACAGCATCAAGCACCGGGCGATTCTGATGACCGCCTACGCGGCCGGTTTGCGTGTTTCCGAAGCCACCCATCTCAAGGTGACCGACATCGACAGCCAGCGCATGATGCTCCGTGTCGACCAAGGTAAAGGCGGTAAGGATCGATTGGTGATGCTCTCGCCGCGCCTGCTTGAGACGTTGCGTACCTACTGGCGATCCGCCCACCCGACGCAGTGGCTGTTTCCGGGCGATCCGCCCGATCAGCCGATCACCCGCAGTGCCGTCGAACTGGCCTGTCAGAAAGCGCACCGCGCCTCGGGCGTCACCAAGCCGATCACGCCGCACTCGCTGCGCCACGCTTTTGCCACCCACCTGCTCGAATCCGGCACCGATGTGCGCACCATCCAGTTGCTGCTCGGTCATCGCAGTCTGGCCACCACCTCGCGCTACCTGAAAGTCGCCACCACCACCGTGTGCGCCACGACCAGCCCCTTCGACCTGTTGCCCCAGGTTCAACCGCCACCGACGATACCGACGCCCCCGGCTCATTTCTGAGACCGGACGTGCGTGCCACCGGGCTCGAGGTGGCGGACATCTTTCACCAAGCCGGGCCCCTCTACCGTCAGCAGCACGCTACGGCACTCAGCCGTGGGCAACGCGGCGTCATGAACGCCATTGAGCGCTGCCGAACTGCTGCGCTGGGCGGACACGTCGAGCAGTGTGATGCTTGCGGTCTACCAGCGCATTGCCTTCAACAGTTGCAGAAATCGCCACTGCCCGAAGTGTCAGTCTCTGCTGCGTGCGCAATGGCTGGAAGATCGCCAGGCTGATCTCATTCCGGTGGAGTATTTCCACGTGGTCTTTACGCTACCCGAGGCGGTCGCGGCGATTGCGTATCAGAACAAGGCGGTGGTCTACGGTCTCCTGTTTCGCGCCACCGCCGAGACCTTGCGCACGATCGCCGCCGATCCGAAACATCTGGGTGCCGAGATCGGCTTCATCGCCATCCTGCACACCTGGGGGCAGAATCTGCACCACCCGCATCTGCATTGCCTGGTCCCGGGTGGTGGTGTGAGTGCAGATGGCGAGCGCTGGATTTCTGTCTGCCGGGGTTCTTTCTGCCGGTGCGTGTGCTTTCACGACTGTTTCGCCGGCTGTTTCTGGAACAGTTGCAGCGTGCGTTTGATGCCGGCGATCTGCACCTTTATCACGCGCTTGAAGAACTTCAGGCACCGGCGGCCTTCGCCCGCTATCTGGCACCGGTGCGGAAAACCGAGTGGGTGGTTTACGCCAACCGCCCTTTGGCGGACCCCAGCAGGTCCTCGAGTATCTCGGTCGCTACACGCATCGCGTCGCTATTTCCAATAACCGGCTGATCAACTTCGCTGATGATCGGGTCTGCTTTCGCTGGAAGGATTACCGCCATGAATCGCGCCCGAAGGTCATGCAGTTGGCGGCCGACGAATTCATTCGCCGCTTTCTGCTTCATGTGCTGCCGAGCAGTTTTCAACGGATTCGGCATTACGGCTTCCTGGCCAACCGCTACCGTGCGGTCAAACTTGAACGATGCCGGGAGTTGCTGGCCGAACCCGCTCCGATCATCCCTGTTCCCGACGCTCCTCTCGACTACCGCGACCGCTACCAGTGGCTCACCGGAAAATCGTTGCGGGATTGCCCGAAGTGCGGCCAGGGCCACATGGTTTGCATCGAGACCTTCTTGCCGGGCACCCTGCCACGCGGACCACCGGGGGAGCGCGTATGAAGGCTCATCCCATCGCGCGATGGTCCCTTTCCGGGTTTGCCTCACGGAACGGCGGATTTCCTTTGGTCTGGAACTCGTCATCCCATCACCCTGCGCACGGGTCATCGCTGGACTGTCGAGCAAATTGCACCGCTATACCGTCAGGCACCGGACACACTGTCAGGAATTCAAGGCTCATGCTTCAATTTAGCCCTTCTGGCCTCGGTCTAATTCGCAGTTCGATGCGGCCGCTCTGATTCAATCCCCATAGCACCACCGTCTTCGCGCTGGTTTAGCACAACAGGATTTTTAGCCTACCGGGCGCGGTAGCCGTTCTACGCCACTCCTCAACCGCAGTGCGCCGCGCCCGCTAACCTAAAAACCCTCTGCACTATGTAGAGGTTTACAAAGCGACCCTTTGCGGTCACTGGAAGTTTCGAAGGTCAAATGGCAGCTAACAGCGTTGAGCAGCCGTCCGTGACGACTGCTCAATTACAAGTCCTCGGCCAATCCCGCCATTAACTCAATGCGCAGAATCCGGCAGCAATCTGCCCTTGGACGATCAGCCTTGTCTGGTGAAAATCAACAATCAGAACCTCAGGCCAACACGAATGCCCAAAAGCTGGGTGTTATCCAGATTCTTGAAGTTGCCGTTCGCATCTTGAACCTTGTCGAGCGCCGGTGAGATGTACTGGTAGCTTGGACTTATGCTCAGCCACGGCGTCACCGCGAAGTTGTAATAGACCTCGACAGCGCTTTCCCGGTGTAGCCCCAAATTAAAGGTGTCGCGCATATAGGGAATGAAATTGTCGCTAAATTCAGTGAGCGCCCAGCCGATCCCGAATTCGTCATGGGGTCTGCCGGGAACGATGCCTTTGCCGACGAGGCCCAGCGAATAACTGTATTTGACCGGGTTTGCCTTGCCGTCGCTGAGGCCGAAGCTGAAAAATGTCCCCAGACCACGTTTCGACTCCCCTTCCGGCTGCCACAGATACTGCTCGAAACTATAGACGGCGGCCCAGGTTTCGTTCTCCATGTTCAGCGGCTGCGTGGGGACAAGCAGCGCCGGCGCGTGCTTTTCGAGTATGTCAACCAGAACTGGCCCTGGATTTCCCAAGCGGGGGTAGCGCGCTGTCAGCAATGAGCGTGCGATATTGCTCGGGTCCTGGATCAGCGAGGTGCGCTCTTTGTTGCTCCACGCGAATGTCAGATTCTGGTGGCCGGGCAGGCCGAAGGGCTTGATCTTGATATCGCCGCTCAAGAGTGCCATGACACCATCGCTAAAGGCGTTGTTGAGACTGTCGTCCATAATGGTGCCGTTCGGATCGAGCACCATCCCGGCTACGGTGATGTCGTACGAGGGCAGGTAAAGTGCAGTTGCGCCGTAGGCCGAAAGCGGAACCATTGCCAGCGCTACCGGGAAATTGAGGGCGGTGTTCAGGAACCCTGTACGATTGTCGCCGTGAAACTGGTTGGTCGGGGCGAGTGAATTGATCTTGCCCAACTGGAGGCCGAATTGCGGACTGAAGAACTGGGTGTAGGTCAGTTCCTGGATACCGGTATCGGGCTTGGTGGTCGGCAGTATCCAAAATTCGTTTGCCGGAATCATGGCGCCGGAATCATACAGCAGGTTATTTCCGAAGCTGCTGATCGTCTGTACCTTGAAATAGCCACCCCGCCACAGGCCCAACTTCCCGGTATCGACCGTCAGCGCAAAGATGGCGTTGCCCCAGTTACTGCCGCCGGCATCCCGACCGCCGCTCGTGATGGTTTGTGGTGTCCAATAGGCATCAACGTCAAGCACGATGCCTTTCTTGGCCATTTCATCTCGCAATCCACCCCAGTCGCCAGTGAGCCTGGGACGCGTAGCCAAATCCCCACCCCAGGTTTCGGGAATGGCCTCTGGCATGGCAAGCGCTGGAAGTGAGGCGCTGAACAGTGTGGCCAAAGCGGCTAACCGAAGTTTCGATTTCATGTATTACCTCGTTGTTTTCCAGACAATGCATTGAGCACACGGCTGGTGGTGAACTAATGCCAAGTTTCGTTTTGCTTATCTGGAATGGCCTTGATTCGGCTCAGGATCGGCCCACATATCCTTGGGTGGCTCGAACTGCTGTTTGTAGATTAGTGGCGGGTAGCCTTCGTCGTCCGGTACCCGTGGTGGAAGCTTGAACTCCAGCGTCTCGAAAGGTGAGCGGCTGGGCAGGATCACGTTGTTGGCCTTGACATAGTCAACCCAAAGCGCCTTCATGTGCCTTAGCTTTTCGGGGTATTCCGTGGCGAGGTTGCTCCGTTCGGCCGGATCGTTGGCCAGGTTGAAAAGCTCCCAGTCGCCTTTACCGAATGGCTTGTACTGCCAACGAATTTTCCAATCCCCCTGGCGTACCGCGCGGTTACCAAAAATCTCCCAGCCCAGATAATCCTGCGCCGTGCGCGGTGATTCCGCACGCCCGGCAAGCATCGGCCCCCAGGATTTTCCCATCAGTGGTGGTAGTTGCTGGCCTGCGGTAGTCTTTGCGGGGTACGTTACTCCAGCGGCTTCCAACAGGGTTGGCATGATGTCGGCAACATGCATCACCCCGTGGTTGATGCTGCCCGCCGGACGACGGATGATCGGTCCGCTGACGACAAGGGCATTGCGGATACCGCCTTCGGCAACCCAGCCCTTATACTGGCTGAACGGGGTCATCGAAACCTGTGCCCACATCGGACCATAGCCGACATACGAGCCCGGGTCACCCCAGTTTTCGGGCTTGTTATTCGGCCATTTAGTCGCGAAGTGAAGAGCGTCGCGCGTGCCGGGTGTTCCCGCAATCGATTCGGCGAGATCGGTGCCTTCCGCACCGTTGTCGCCAAAGACGATGAAGATGGTGTTGTCGTATTCGCCTATTTGCTTGAGATTCTCAATAAGGCGCCCGACATGATGGTCCAGGTTTTCCACCATGCCGGCATAAAGCTCCATTTTTTTGGCGAGCACGGCACGCTTTTCCGGCGCCAAAACGATTGGGTCGGGGACGAACCACATGCGCTCGGCGAGTTTCGTTCCGGCGGGCATGATGCCGAGTTCTATCTGCCGGTTCAGGCGTGCCTTTCGAACGGCGTCCCAACCCTTTTCATACACTCCGGCATAGCGATTGCGCCAGTCGGCGGGTAAATGGAAGGGATCGTGCGGTGCCTGATGGGCCACATAGGCAAAAAAAGGTTTCCCGTCGCCACGATGGTCGTCGATGAAGCGAATCAACTTGTCCGTGTATGTCTGCGTTGCGTAATAATCCTTGGGCAGTTCCTTCAGGTAGCGACCATCTTCGGTGAACACCGAAAGGGGGCTGGCCGAGGTCATGTTGGTCATGTCCCAATAGCTGCCGGCACCGTCGAGCAGCGAGAAGTCGCGCTCGAAGCCCCGCGCCCGGGGAATCTGGTCCGGGCTCTTGCCGAGGTGCCACTTGCCCACCATGTAGGTGTGATAACCCGCGTCCTTCAACAATTGCGGCAATGTGGCGACCCGCTCGTTGAGATGGCCCTCATAACCGACAGCGCCGCGCTGGTTGGGTGCCGTCCACTCGTCCATGTTTCCCAGACCATTGCGATGGGTATCGACGCCACTCAGCAGTGTTGCCCGTGTCGGAGAACATGTCGGATTGGTATAGAAATTCGTGAACCGCACCCCTTGTTTGGCAAGGGAATCCATATTCGGGGTTCGGATTTCGCTGCCGAAGGCGCCCAGGTCGGCATAGCCGAGATCGTCACCCAGAATGACGACAATATTGGGCCGGCGCGAGTTGTCCGCCGCTGTAACGGTGGATGGCAAGGCAAGCGCGCCAAGCATGAAGCCGAGGGCGCTTAATCCAGCCCTGAGCCAGAATCCGAAGCGCGTGCTTCTACCCAAACCCCGGGCGGCCATTTTCCTCATCATTTCGCTCCTCCGTACATGCTGCATATGCGCAACGGCATCCCCCGAAATACTGTTACCGCGGCACTCGCGTCGGGGAGCAGCAGAGGGATCGTTCTTTACTGTTACACTCATGAACTGGCTAACAGCCAACGGCATCCGTTGACCTTACAGGTGACCGTTGGAAGTCTGCGCTTGAGTAAAGTCGCTGTCTATCGTATTTCCGCAAGTAATCCCCATCGTGAATTCCCTGGCCAAAGAAACTACAGCTGCCGTTACGGTGATTGAAATCACCGATCCTTCCGAGGCAAACGAAGGAATCGAACTGGTCGACCTGAACGCGGTGCAACTCCACGCAGGCTCCTTGAGGGCGCGTCGCGTGGTTGTACGGGCCGGCACAACTGCTATAGCGCTTAATACCAGCAATGTCCGCTTGCGGACGCGTACAAAATGCAGTGAAGGACTGGTCGCCTACGTTGTATTCGGGCCGAGTTCTACAGGTACGGTCAACGGAATGCCGGTCAGACCCGACCAATTGCTGTCCGCAGGGCTGGGGGCTGAGGTCGGATTCGTCGTCGAGCCAGGCTGGGAAAGCATCACATTCCTTTTACCGGCAATGGATCTGGATGCGCACCTGTCCTTCCGCAAACGCTCCAGCTTGCTTCCACCACCGGGTGAGGCAGTAATGCTCTCAGCCGCCCCGGACGTCGCGAACAAACTTTTCGCCTGGGGTAGGCAGCTCGCGGAGACTGCGGCAAAGCAGCCCGAAGTATTTAATGACGGTGAGAGGATGCTTGCTGCGCTACAGATCGAGATTTTCGAGAAGCTACTTGCCGCCATTGGTGTGGCCGAAGTATTCGAGCCGAGTCGGAGCGACCGGACCCGCCAGCGGCGGAGCCGCATCGTGAAGCTTGCCGAGGAGAATGTCCTGGCGCTAAACGGTGCCAACCTCTCCGTGACCGACTTGTGCCGAATTGCCGGCGTCAGCGAGCGGGCTCTTGAGTATGCCTTCAAGGAGGTCATGGGATTGACGCCGTTCGCCTTCCTGGCAAAGCTTAGGCTGCACCGGGTTCGCCAGGCGCTGATAGCAGCAACTTTGGGATCGACCACCGTCGCCAACGAAGCACTACGCTGGGGGTTCTGGCACCTCGGCGAATTCTCTCGTGCCTACAGCAAGTGCTTTGGGGAACTGCCTTCTGTGACGCTCGAACGAAAAAGAGAGTAGGCAAAAGTTGGCGAAGCACCCATTTGATCAATAGTAGTTGGACGCGCAAAGCAATACCAATCAGACGCCCAATCGCTACCTACCTCCTTGTGGCCCGTCGTGTGAGCACCCCGAAGTTCTGCTTACGCGTTCGCTAAAGGACTACTTTGGGTCGGAGTTCGCTTTCGCCAAGTATGAAAGCCGACCGCGACTGCTCAAGGGTGAATGGCAGGTAAGCAGCCGAATTGCTGCCCGATTGAGCGCCTTCTGCCATCGGCCGTTGTCGCGGACAAGTTCACGTAGCTCCTCAGGCAGGTTTCAAAGCAAACCGGCCTTTCAAACGGTAGGTCTACGCAAACAGCGAACGGCCGGAACTGGCCGAAATGAGACAGCTTGAAGATCATCCCGCCAACATTGTGCAATGCACAAGCGCGAATCAGTCACCGATTACGGATCGCCTTATTTGCTTTTTTTGCTGCTTTTACTTTTTGCCGCTGGCGTTGCGGCGCGTGACTTCGGCGAGGGCTTGATCCTGGCTTCCGGCTCTGGCGCTTTCGGCTCAGGCGTTTTCGGCTGGTCACCGATCAAACGCTTGAGCGGGCAGATCTTGAACGCGGGGCATTTCTGGCAACCTACTACGATGGCAATCGGGCAAATAGTCATGGGGATTCCTGTCTGGAGTGGCTGAAAACGACTCAGTATGCACGCTGTGCGTACTGGAAGGTAGTCTGTTTCACCTAGCGGGCATGGATTTGGCGCCACCCCACTTTACTGAAAGCTGCCGGCCTGCCCATTTCCCTCACCCCTGCCCCTCTCCCAGAGGGCGAGGGGATGATCGTCCAGGCTACCGTTCTCCGCCTCCAATGGCCAGCCAGAAGGCTTTGCATTTCCCGGCGAAGCTCAGCCTTTCATCGGACAGCGCCTCAAGGAAGTCCGAAAGACGTTTTGATCGGGAGACGGCTAGAAATACCAGGGCTGAAATCACCAGGGTGGCGAGCACGCCATGCAACAGGCGTTCCTCGGGTGGTCCCTCACCAAAGGGGAGGATATTCATCCCGAAATAGCCGGTGGTCACCGTGGCAATCAGACCGAGGATCGTTATCACGGTCAGGCGGACTACCGTATTCGATTGACGACGTTGTGAATCGCTGTCGAGATAATGGCTCATCTCACGAATCTCATCGCGTACCTCATCGTACAGCTCGTCGTTTTGCAGGTGATTCGAACACAGCCGGAAAATGGCCTGCACATGCGGGCGCTCGGACAACTCGTGAAACCAGTAACGGTGCGTAAAGCGCAGGAAGGTCTCGAAGTTGGCGCGAATCCTTCGCTTGAAGCGGCGGACCGATACTTCGTTGCGAATATTGAGATCATTGACGGCGTCAACGAGCACTTCGGAAAACACCAGCAGCGCAGCACGATGCAGATGCGCAATCAGAAAAACCAGGAAGTACTGGTGACGGAATTGCGCCAGTACGCCCGTTTCCTTGTCCAGGAAAAACGGCTTGTTAGCGTCTCCGACAAGAGTAAAGGCGTTGCCGGTGCAGATGAAGCGGGAGTTGGGCCCGGCCTCGGTATCGTTCCAGAAGCGATCCTGACAGTAACGCTTTTCGAATTCGGCGACCCTGGGTTCATTGACCGGCAAGGCTTCATCGGGGTGCAGCAGGGCCGCCAGCCCGATGCGCACCCAGTCTTCGCGGCTCAGCGCCCGCGGTTGCTCGATCGCCAGGTAGGCCATCACCGGCATGCGGTGGTATTCGATGAGCCGGTAGCGCTGGATCCCTGGCTCGTTGGAATGATCCAGAACGAGAGGTCGCAGCACGCACGCCCAGTGGTCCGAAATACAGGGGCTGCGATGCTCGCAAACGAAGCTCAGGTACTTGTCGCGACGCCCGGCATCGGAGCGCGCAATCACCGCGCCATCGACATCAAGCCACTCGGCGAGATAGGCATTGTGCAAACCTTCACCGCCTTCTTCCCATCCCGAGGGATAGGCGCGACCAAAACGAAAGAGAATGTCGCGGACGGTATCCAGCGGCAGGTTGTCGGCGCGAACCTCCAGATTGAACAGAACCAGATCGAGGTCGTGAAAAAAGTACAGGTCGATATGCACGATGTGCAATTCGATCGGGGCCTGACCCTTGCGCAGGGTCAAGCGCAGACAGGCAATATCCTTGCGCCGGAAAACATGCATCGGCGAGTTGGCCGGCGGGTCATCCGGCGACCCACGGCGCGAGCGACCTTCACCGTAGAGAAAGCACTGGACATAGGGCAGGAAGGAAACGAACTCACGGTAATGGCGCTCATTGAAGTGGCCAGGGTCATCGGTGAATTCGTCGTCGACTCGTTGCCAGTGCCGGGTATCGTTTCTGGCCTCGAAAATCTCCCAATGACGACCCCGAGAACTGTCAATGGCCAATGGTTCGAGTTGCAGAGGCCATAACAGGCTGGAATGAAACAAGCGGACGCGGCTGTCGTTTTTGATACTGTCTTGAACTGACACCGGATTTCCCTCCCTGATCAGGTATGGGCAGGAGTTTAGCTCTTTTACTGGCTGACGACGCAAAGCAGGTGGTCAGCAACCTGTACTCGGGCCGGCTTCAGCGCAAAGCATCCGCGCCTGATCCCGCCAGCCCGCCAGTGCGGTGTAATACCCCTGCCATACACACTCGCTGCAACCCACCCCACAGCATGTGCTCGGCACCGGTGGCGGCGGGCGCAGGCCGATTTTGCGCTGGCTGAGCAAGGCTTCGATTTCGCGAACGATGGCTAGTGCATCGTCCAGGTTGTTCATCGGCAGAGCGAAGGGATCGGGAAGCTGGCTGGTGTCGGACATCATGGCTCGACTGACCGCTAGAACGACGATCCCGGCGTTTTCAGGAACTCGATTTCTTCCTCGCTGGAGGCACGTCCGAGCAGGGCATTGCGGTGCGGATAGCGGCCAAAGCGATCGATGATGGCCTTGTGCCTGAGCTCGAATTGCAGATACGATTCGAGGCCGACCTGGCCAAACAGGCTGACGGCAATGGCGTGCATTTCCGGCGACTCGCTATGCATGAAAGGCATGTAGAGAAAGGCCTTTTTCGCCGGCTCCAGCGCATCGTCAGCGTGCGCGGCGATCGCCTCCTGCGCCAGCGCCAGAGCCAGGGAATCGCTGGCAAACGCCTGCGCCGTAGCGCGATGAATGGTGCGCGAGAACTGGTCCAGAACAATGATTTCTGCCAGGCGACCCTGCGCGGCAGCGCGCCAGGCATGGAGTTCGCACTGCTCGGCCTGCGCAAGCACGGCGCCAAACCTTTCGCCAATCCGGCGATCGAATTCGTCGCTCTGGCGCCACCATTGCGCCGGCTTGGTTTCAAGGAACCAGAAGTCGATGATATGTTGATAGTCCATCTCGTGGTGCGTCGAATTTTTTCCGGCCGGGTTTTGCTCAAGCAATCGGATTTACTCGTTGAACCGGATAGTAGCGCAACTGAGCGCGCCCTATCGTTACGGCTCCTGAAATGGACCTCCGGCAGAACTCATTCGAGGCAAGACGAAGCCGCATTTTCAAAGGAGCGTTCCTGCCCTCCTGAAATTGCTTGAACAGGGTCAGCCAGCCCAAGGAGTGATGGATTGGGGCGGGATGCTGATGGCTGGCGAATGGACCGCTCGGGCTCGATGCGGATCGCCTCGCCACGTCAAGCCTGGATCATTCTGTTCGAACCGTATTTAAATCACTGATCGCTCCCGGGCCCGACCCCGGTTTCTGCGACTGATTCCACCGTGCCGGATCACCCGCCGCCACTCTTGCCCGAGCGGATGAGTTGCATTGGGAACCGGGATCCCGCATTGCTTTCGATCAACCCTATCTGGTTTTTTATCATTGACAAATTAACGTCTGTCGTTAATATAACAATGATGATTGTCCGTAAAGCCGAAACCTCAATTCGCCAGACCCTGGCCGATGTCGCCGCTGTCGTGCTGCTGGGGCCGCGTCAGGTGGGCAAGACCACGCTGGCGCGGCATATCGCTGCCAACTGGCCGGGCGGCACGGTTTATCTCGATCTCGAACGCCCCGCCGACCGGCTGCGCCTCGACGATGCCGACAGCTATCTGCGCGCCCAACGCGGAAAGCTGGTCATCCTCGACGAAATCCACCGTGCCCCGGGCGTCTTCGATACCCTGCGCGGCATCATCGACGACAACCGGCAGGCCGGGCAACGCAACGGCCAGTTCCTGCTGCTGGGCTCGGCTGCGCTGGACCTGATGCGCCAGTCGAGCGAAACCCTGGCCGGACGGGTCGCCTATCTCGACATCGCACCGTTCGATATCGGCGAAGCCACTGCGGCGGGGCTCGACGCGAATACGCTCTGGCTGCGCGGAGGCTTCCCCGACAGCCTGCTGGCGCGCGACGAGCGGCGCAGCCTGGACTGGCGGCGCAATTTCATCCGCAGCTACCTGGAACGCGACGTGCCGATGTTTGCGCCGCGGCTGCCCGCCGAGACCATCGGCCGCTTGTGGACGATGCTGGCGCACCAGCAAGGCAGCCTGCTCAACCAGTTTCGCCTCGCCGCCGCGCTCGGCGTCGCCAACCCGACGGTGGATCGTTACATCGACCTGCTGGTTGACCTGCAACTGCTGCGCCGCCTGCGCCCATGGGGCGGCAATGTCGGCAAGCGCCTGATCAAGTCGCCCAAGGTCTATGTGCGCGACAGCGGCATCCTGCACGGCCTGCTGGAACTGGAAACCCTGGACGATCTGCTCGGGCACCCCGTCTGCGGGCTCAGCTTTGAAGGGCATTGCATCGAAAACCTGGTGCTGGCGGCGGCCCCGCGCCGGGTGCCGTATTTCTACCGCACCCATGCCGGCGCCGAAATCGATTTGCTGCTCGAAAAAGGCGGGCAGCCCGACATCGCCATCGAGATCAGGCGTTCAAGCGCGCCGAGTCCGGCGAAAGGCTTTGCCCAGGCCTGCGACGACCTGCGAATCGCGCAGCGCTACGTGGTCTACCCCGGCAGCGAGAAGTTCGCGCTACGCCATGGCGCGCAAGCCATCGGCCTTGCCGAACTCGCGAGCCAGTTGCATGCGGAATCCGTGGTCTGACCCGAGTCAGATTTTTCTGGCGTTGGTAGCGATTGAGGCGAAAGCCGGTATCCAGGCGTTCGAAAAACTGGATCCCGGCTTGCGCCGGGATGACGATGGGGTAGTCAAAGCCGCGCCGGCCGGCTTGGCGCAGCGTCGCCAAAAGGATTCCCTCAGGGTTGCTTCGCCCGTTTTCCCTTCATCGCCCGCACCTCAAAACGGACGGCCTCAAGTTCGCGTCCCAGCGCATCGGCCAGCGCCAGTCGATGCCGTCCGGGTGAGGGTCGCCATAACACCTCCTGTGCGGCAGGGCCAAGCGGCTGACCGTCGAGTTGCCACTGCCAGCCGGGGTCGGGCTGGCCTGAGAGTTGCAGGGCGATACGCTGGCGAGCGGGCGGAATATCCGGGTCGAGCGCGATGATCGTTCCCTGCCCCGGATAGGCGATGTGCGCCAGTGCCGTGCTTTCGGCGAGGCGTACCACGCTCATGCCGGTGCCGGCAACAAACCATTCCTGGCGTGCCGGTTCCTTGATTCTGCCGGGCGGCTCGAAGCGGATCGGCTGCTGCCTGACGCCGGGCGGCGGAACATTCGCCACGCCCGGCCGGTTGTTGCCGCCCCGATGCAGCCAGTCCATCACCTCGCGCCAGACCGGTGCGGCGCCGGAAACGCCCGACACATCATGCATCGCCTCGCCGGCGGCGTTGCCGACCCACACCGCCACCGTATAACGCGGCGAGAAGCCGACGCACCAGTTGTCGCGCATATCCTTGCTGGTTCCGGTTTTCGCCGCGCTCCAGTAAGGCGTGGCGAGCCACGATTCAAGGCCGAAGGTGCCGACCCGGGCGGTGCGGTCAGCCAGGATGTCCGCGACGATGAAGACCGGCGCCGCCGCCGCAACCTGCCGCGCGCTGCCCTCGAAAACGCCGCTGCAGCCGCCTTCGACACAAGGCCGGCGCACCTTGTCGGCGCCGGTGTCGCGGCTCACGCGCAGCGGCGACCAGCGGCCACCGTTGGCCAGCGTGCGATAGGCGTTGGCCAGCATGAGCAGGGAAATGTCGGCCGAGCCGAGCGCCAGGCTGAAGCCGTAGTAATCGCCGTTTTCGCTCAGGCTTTTGAAGCCGAAGGCATACAGGCGGTCACGCAAGGCATCCGGCCCGATGCGCACCAGCGTGCGTACCGCCGGCACGTTGAGCGATCCGCCGAGGGCCATGCGCGCACTGACCCAGCCGCGATACTCCGGTGCATAATTTTGCGGCACATAAAGGCCGTTGCTGGTGGTCACCGCCAGTGGCGAATCGTCGAGCAACGACGCCGCCGTCAGATCACGACGCTCGAAGGCCAGCGCATACAAGAAAGGCTTGAGCGTCGAGCCGGCCTGGCGCAGCGCCGTGACGCCATCGACCTCGGGCGCAGCCGATAAGGCGCCGCTCGAACCGACCCAGGCCAGCACCTCACCCGAGGCGTTGTCGATCACCAGCAACGCGCCGTCCTCGGCGTTCTGCCGCGCGATGTCGTGCAAGTGGCGTTGCAGGGAAGCACTGGCAAAACGCTGGAGATCGGCGTCAAGCGTGCTGCGCAGCCGCTCACCCGGTCGGTTGAGCAGTTTCTGCGCCAGATGCGGCGCCAGCCCCGGCGACTGTTCGGCGCCCAGCCAGCCGGCCCCTGTGGCCTGATCGCGCAGGCCGCCGGCCAGCGCCAGCCGGGCCAGGCCGTCCAGCCCCTCGCACTTGGCGGGCCCTGCCCGCTTCATTTGCGCCATCGCCTGCAACACGCCGCAGGCGCGCGTCGCCACGCTCTGCGCAGAAGCCCCCGGTGCGCGCAACAATGCCGCTGCCAGTGCCGACTCGCGCTCGTCGAGACCGTCCGGCCACTTGCCGAACAGCCCGCGGCTCATCGCCGCAACGCCGACCATCTCGCCACGGAAACCAGCAAGATTGAGGTAGGCCTCAAGGATCTCGTCCTTCTTCCAGCGCTGCTCCAGCCACAGCGCGCCTGCCGCCTGCGAAATTTTTTCCGGTACGCTGCGCCGGCCATGACGCGGCGCGCTGTCGTTGGCCTGCTCGTCGAGCAGCCCGACGAGCTGCATCGACAGCGTACTGGCGCCGCGCGTCCGGGTAGTCCATAAATTGCGCCAGGCACCGGCGGCGGCTGCGCTCCAGTCGACGCCGGCATGTTCGTAGAATTTTTTGTCCTCGGAGGCCAGCAGCGCACGCAGCAGGCTTGGAGAAACATCTTCGATGCGCGTCCACGGCAAACGCCGCTGCCTCATGTCGATACGTTTGCTGTGCAGGGGTCGCCCGTCGCGGGCAAGCAGAACGGCGTCGGATTCGGCATAGGACGCACGAACTTCGGCGAACGAAGGCAGCGCCGACGCCGGCAGGCTGCACAGCGCCCAGCAGGCGAGCGCGAGAAGTCCATTTCGAGCCTGATGCAGAATCATCCTTTTAACCACAGTTTGGCGTAATGCCAATATCGTAAGGAAAGACTACGAAATAACTTCCTCAATTCTTGCATTTGAAGTTTGAATTGGATGGTACAAGTGACACATTGTAGGTCGGGTTAGCGTAGCGTCCCCCAGGAGGATTTGCTTCGCAGCATAACCCGATGGCAGTGTATGCCTAATCCGACGATTGTCGGGTTACGCTGCGCTAACCTGACCTACTGGATTGCCTCTCCCGCAGAGAGAAGGTTGCAAACCCCATAGACTAGAGAATGCACATATCCGCGTTTGCCCGTGGCCCGAGGCCAGGCTTCGCGCTCATCCCGGCGCAAGCTGGGATCCATTAAGTCGATTGAGTCTATCGTTTCTGAGCCAGGTCAGTAGATACACGCATGTGGGTTTGATTCACACGGGTTACTGGATTCCGGCTTGCGCCGGAATGACGACCGGGGAGGTATTTATCAATTGATTCAAAGCCTCTGAGGCGACGAAAGCCGATAAGAGTTGGATGCAACGCGAATATATCGATGAACAAACAATCCAGGGAGGAAAACCGAAGGGACTTCCGCGATGTGCCTGCCGAATCGCTTGCGCCGTCGCTGGCGCAAGCGATCAATCGCAGGCTTCGATCAGGCGACCGGATGCCGCAGGGCCGGATTTCCGATCGGCGGCTTGACCGAGTAATCGTAGAAACCCTTGCCGGTCTTGCGACCCAGATAGCCGAGCTGGACCAGACGGGTCAGCGTGTGCGGCGCGGCGACATGCGGCTGGTGCATGTCCTGGTAGATATTCAGCGCCATCGCCTCGACCACGTCGAGGCCGATATAGTCGGCCAGTTCAAACGGCCCCATCGGATGCGCGGCGCCCGATTTCATCGCGTGGTCGATGTCGGCGATCGTTCCCGTACCCATTTCCAGCAGGCGCACGGCACTCAGCATGTAGGGCGTCAGCAGGCGGTTGACGATGAAACCGGTGGTGTCCTGGACGATGACCGGATCCTTGCCAACCTTCTTGCAGAACTCGTCCAGGGTGCTGACGACCGCGTCCGAAGTCTCGAACCCATGAATGATTTCGACCAGCTTCATCACCGGCGCCGGGTTGAAGAAGTGCAGGCCGGCGATCCGGTCGCGCTGCTTGCACACCGCCATCAGCGCCGTTACCGACAAGGTTGAGGTATTGGTGGCGATTATCGTCTGCGGCGAAACGATCCCCTCCAGTCGCTGGAACAAGGCCTTCTGGATGTCGATGTCCTCGATGATGGACTCGATGATCAGATCGCAATCGGCGACCGCTGCCTCGTCGGTGGTGAATTGCAGCAGACCAAGCGTTGAATCGCGGAGCTCGGCGCTCATTTTCTGACGCTCGACCATCTTGGCCAGCGATTTCTCCAGTCCCGAGCGAATCTTGTCCGTCGAACCCGGCGTCGCCTTGACGGCAACCGTCGGAATGCCGGCCTGCGCGCACACCTGCGCGACGCCCACACCCATCGCTCCACAACCCATGACGCCTACTTTCCTGATTTCCATTTATTGCTCCCTTCCCGTTGGTTATGATAAAAAATTTTCGCACATATCGCGGCAAGCCGGCATTACTTTACGCCGGCATTATGCCCGGCAAACACAGGCCGGCAGTCCGTGTTGCCCGGATGCACCTCAGTGATGCTTGAAATCGGGCGCGCGCTTGCTGGAGAAGGCCTCCATACCCTCTTTCTGGTCGGCAGTGGCAAACACGGCATGGAAGGTCCGCCGCTCAAAGAGCAAACCCTCGGCCAGCGTAGACTCGTAGGCGCGGTTGATGCATTCCTTGGTCATCATCACCGCCGGCTGTGAATAGCCCGCAATGGTCGTAGCGGTCTTGAGCGCTTCTTCGATCAGACTGGCAACCGGAACGACCCGGCTGACCAATCCGGCCCGCTCGGCTTCGACGACATCCATCAGACGACCGGTCAGACAGAGATCCATGGCCTTCGACTTGCCGACCAGCCGGGTCAGGCGCTGCGTGCCGCCGGCACCCGGCAGGATGCCGAGCTTGATTTCCGGCTGGCCGAATTTGGCGGTGTCGGCGGCAAGAATGAAATCGCACATCATCGCCAGTTCGCAACCGCCGCCCAGGGCGTAGCCGGCCACCGCCGCGATCACCGGCTTGCGACAGCGGCTGGTGCGCTCCCAGTTGCGGGTGATGAAATTGGTCTTGTAGGCATCCATGTAGGAATAATCCTTCATGCCCTTGATGTCGGCCCCGGCGGCAAAAACCTTTTCGCCACCGGTAAGGACGATGGCGCAGATCGACGCATCCGCCTCGACCTCGTCGAGCGCCTGGCTCAATTCGTCCATCATGTCGTCGGACAAAGCGTTGAAGGCCTTGGGCCGGTTGAGGGTGATCAGGGCCACCGGGCCGCGCGTTTCGAGCTTGAGGTTCTCGTATGTCATGGTGATGCTCCTTCCTGGTTTTGCCGGGTTGTTTGAATTCCTGAAGCCCCCGCGACGGCCTGCTTGCACGGAAAAGCCATGCAGGGCCCGACCTGGCTGGACGATGCTACAGGAAAGGATGGACAGGAAATCCAGGGGGAATTGCAGAAGTATCGCCGACACACGCTGCCGCAGTCAATCGCCTGTCAGTCGACGGTCCCGCAGCATCCAGCTTTTTCAGAGTATTCGATCCATAGAATTCGGATGAGCGGAATTCCATTATCATCAGACCTGATCCCTGGCCTGCACACCGGGCCAACTCATGCTCCCAACACAAATGCTCCTTCATCCTGGAAAAAACCGGGATGAAGGAGATTCAGATCAGTGCTTCATGGACAATCGCGCTAAGCCAGGGACTTGTCCTTGCAGCGACCTTGTGTCGATGCTCATGCCGCTGGTCTGGTAAACGATTCTGACGCCGAGCCGGCGGGGTGCTCGCAGGCCGTTTGGTGCTTCAGCACCGGCAAGACGAGCTGCGAGTCATTGCCGCCAGCAGCGCTGGCCGGCGTTTCGCGTCAGGGCGCGGGAACGACGCGATAATAGACGCCGTTCGCGCCGTACGCCGGCTGGAACCAGGTATTGCCGTTCACGTAGTACGTCGTTCCGTACTTGTTGACCGGCATCGAGTTCACCGGCAACGCGGCATAGTTGACGCCGATCGGATAGGCCGGTGCGACGTAGGTGCTGCCGGCCGCGACTCCCGCCGCATAGGCGTTCGACGCCGCAACTTGCGAGTTGGCGGACGCCACCGCCGCTCCGGCCGCCACGCCGACGACGGCCCCGGCGGCGGCCGCACAGCCGTAGCAACCAGCCGAGTAGGCGGGAACGGCGACCGGCGGATGGTAGGCCGGGTAGCCGTAGGTCGGCGGATGATACGCCGCTGCGCCACCCGGGTAGTCATGCACGGCGCCGGCACCGTAGGCGCCGTACGTGCTGCCGCCGTAGGCGTTGGTGTGCTCGGTGCCGCCGTAGACGCTGTGCGCGCTGCTGCCACCATAGACATTGCTGTGCTCGGTACCTTCGCCGGCCACATGCGTCGAGCTGCCGCCATAACGGTTTTCATGCGAGGTCTCACCGAAACTGTGGCTGGTGCTGCCGCCAAAACGATTGGCGCTGGCCCAGGCTGCAGCAGGATTGGTCCACACGCTCGCGCCAATGGCTGCCAGCGTAGCGACGATGGTAAAGATTCTGTTCATGGTCTGTCTCCTTATTGCGATTTCGTTGCGGGCTGAGCGGCCCCGGCCTTGGCTGGCTTGGCACCAACTATCGGTTTCACTCCCGGCGGCGGGGTCGCGCCCGGATGCCTGAATGCGATGCGCTTGGCGGCCTGCGCCTTCGGTGAGGCAAACGCGTCGGCAGCGATCACCCCGTCGATCTGCCAGTTCGTCAGATCCATCTCGTGCCGCAGCCGGAGCGGATCGGCCTTGTACACCGCACGAATGCGGCGCGGCAGCTTGTCCTCGGCGCCGATCCAGATCTGCAGGAATACGTCATTGTTGGCCCACGCCAGCATGTCGGTCTTCACCCCGCCAACGACTCCCGACGGTCCGATATAGAAAGCGAGTATCGTCCCCTCGGTCAATGCGGCATAGGGGTCAGTGACCAGCAGGTCGGTAAAGGGGAAGAAAAGTGCAGCCATGTCATAGGCGGACTTCAGCGTGGCGTCGATGGTCGACGGCGCATCGGCCACGGCGACCAGATCTTCTGCCGGCGCATAGGCCATCATCGACTTGCCGTCGTAATAGAACTCGGACGCCGGCCCGTCGCCCGGCATCAGGATCCTGAGCTTGTCCGGCCGCTGCATGGTCACCTCGTAGCGCATCGTGTAAACGAGCGGCGGCCCGAATTTGCTGGGGAACTCATAACCGACGTTCGCCGTGAATGACATCGACCTGGCCGCCGCCAGCCTGGCGCTGACGGCCTTGAGGAGGTCCATCGCTTTCGGCTCGACGACCAGTTTCGGCGCCGGCGTTGCCGCTTTTCCAGCCGGTTTCTTGACCGCCTTGGCGGCAGCGGGTGCGGACGCGGCGGGCGGTGTCTGCGCCGTGACCGCCGTCGTTACCGTGAGAGCGACGGCTAAGACCAGGGCCTGAGCCAGCGAGCTGCGTTGGAGTGTGTGTATTTTCATGATTTCTCCTTCGCGTCCTGACCCGGTTACGGGATCATTCCGCATTCGAACATCTTGTTGACGATAGGTGCCGCGATCTGGTTGAAGAAGGCCTGGCGCATCTGCGGGTCCTGCTGCAGCATCTGGATGGCGCGCTGTTCCATTTCCGGCTTCGGCTGACCCTGACCTTGCGCCTTCTCCTGCCATAACTGCTCGCAGGATGAGGTCTGGTATTTCTCGATCACCTTGCCGGCGACGCGATCCATGATCGGGTATTGCGCGTAAACGACACCCACCGCCATCGACGTCGTGACGACAATGGCAAAATAAATGGAAGAATGCTTGCTCATGACGATTTCCCTTCAAAAAGTGTAGGCGCTGGAATGGATGCCTGGCGTGGACCGGGAGCGCCGCCCCCCACTCATTTGGCCCGGGTGAAATATACATCGAACTTCTGCTGAGCCACAGCCTGGTAATAGACGCCCTTGAGTACATCGGCCGCCGGGTCGTAGGTCAGGTGTAGGTCGATCCATTGTAGCCGCCGCGCGCAGCTCGAAGAAGAGCTTGAGGGTCTTGCCGTCCTGCGTCGCCTCGGCGCGTGAAAACGGCAGCGGATTCGGATTGGCGTAAGCCGCGTCGAGCTTGCCGCTGGCGTCGCCGCCCTTGATGCTGATGACGTAGCCGCCGTCGGGCCGCACCCAACGCCCCGGCAGCGCCCCGAAAGCGGATTCGGACTGGATTGCCGCCTTGGCGGCAACCTGGGCAAGAGCCGTCGCCGGGACGGTTCCGCTGGCCAGGGCCAAAAACGAGAGGTAAAGCGCACTTGCTGTTTTCATCGCTGTTTTCATCGCATTTTCCAAGCTTCCCCGCCAGATCGAAATGGACGCGGCTGGCGCCCCCATCGGGACACCAGCCGCTTCGTTACTTGCTTGCCGGCGGCTTGCCGTCCTGCGCCTCAGCCGTCGACGCTTCCAGCTTCTTGATGTCGGCGGGCGACAACTGCGGCCGGTCGACCTTGATCGTCAGCTTGTTCATCTTGGCGGTCAGCGGGAACGGCGGCAGGTAGTCGGCGTCGTTCACGCCGGTCAGCGTGTCCGAACCGATGTCGAAGCTTTCGTCCCACTGCAGGATCATCGGCAGCGTTTTCTCCATCGTGATCGTCTGCACCGCCTTGCCGTCCACCTTCAGGACGCCGGTGCCCGGCCGGCCGAGGCCGCTCATGTTGTTGAACGCCAGCGTCCCGACGCCGAGGCCGTCATACTTGAAGTCGAACTCCAGCGTGTGCTGGCCCGGGGTGAGCGCCTCGGGGCCTTCCCACTTGATGCGCTTGAGGTCGACCAGGTTCCACAGGAACACCGGCTTGCCCTTGAGCAGGTAGAAGCCGTAGCCGGCAAAGCGCCCGCCCGAGGTCAGGATCATGCCTTCGGCGCCGCCCTGCGGCACGGTGATGTCGGCGGTGATGGTGTAGGACGAGTTCAGCAGGAACGGCGAGTCGCCCTGCGGCAGTCCGACCATCGGTCGCGTGTAGACAAATTCCGTCCGCCCGGCGGTGATGTTCGGCCGTGGCGCGACAATCCGGGCCGCCACCGACGCATCCAGCGGCAAGACCTGGTACTTCTTCGCTTCAGCAAGGAACTTCTGGCGCATCTCCTTGACCTTCTGCGGGTTCTGCGCGGCGATGTCGTCGGTCTGGTTGAAGTCCTTGCCCAGGTTGTAGAGCTGGAAGACCTGGTTGTTCAGCGGATCGGTGTTGGCCGCACCGAAGACCTGCCACGGCGCGCGGTTGACCTTGGTGCTGAGCAGCCAGCCCTCGTCGTACAGCGCCCACTGGCCGAACATCTCGAAGTACTGCGTCTTGTGCCGCGACGCGACCTTGGCGTTGGCCGGGTCGAAGGTGTAGGCGAAGCTGGTGCCCTCGATCGGCGCCTGCTTGATGCCGTCAACCATCTCCGGTGCCTTGATCCCGGCCGCCTCAAGGATGGTCGGAACGACGTCGATGACGTGCACGAACTGTTCGCGCAGCGCGCCCTTGTCCTTGATGCGCGCCGGCCACGACACCACCATGTTCTGGTTGATGCCGCCGAGCCGGGAGGCGTTCTGCTTGAACCAGTCGAACGGCGTGTCGAAGGCCCACGACCAGCCGGCCGACATGTGATTGTAGGTCTGCTCTGTGCCCCACACGTCGTACCACTTCATCTGTACGTCGACAGGCATCTCGTTGATACCGTTGAAGAAGGCGACTTCGTTCGGCGTCCCCAGCGGCCCGCCTTCGGCGCTGGTGCCGTTGTCGCCGTTGATGTAGATGATCAGCGTGTTCTCGAGCTTGCCGAGGTCCTGGAAGTGCTGGATCACCCGGCCGATCTCGTTGTCGCTGTAAGCGGCGTAGGCGGCGAAGACCTCGACCTGGCGGATGAAGAGCTTCTTTTCCTCGGCGCTGAGCTGATCCCAGGGCTTCAGCATTTCATTGGGCCATGGTGTGAGCTTGGCGTCCTTGGGAGCCAGGCCGAGCTTCTTCTGGTTGGCGAAGATCGTCTCGCGCAACTTCTCGTAGCCGCCATCGAACAGATGCATGGCGCTGATCTTGTTGACCCACTCCTTGGTCGGGTGGTGTGGCGCGTCCCCGGCGCATACTTGATGAAGATCGGCTTGTTCGGGTCGGTCTGGTGGATGCGCGTCATGTAGTCGATGGCGTCGTCGGCCATGCCGGTGATCAGGTTCCAGCCCGGTTTGCCCTGGAAAGGATAGATCTGCGTCGTGTTGCGGAACAGGTTCGGCTGCCACTGGTTGGCGTCGCCGCCGACGAAGCCGTAGAAGTACTCGAAGCCCATACCGGTCGGCCACTGGTCGAAGGGTCCGACCTGGCTGGCGGCGAAGGCCGGCGTGTTGTGGTTCTTGCCGAACCACGAGGTACTGTAGCCGTTGTCGAGCAGCATGCGTCCGATCGTCGCCTTGTCCCTGCCGATGATGCTGTTGTAGCCGGGGAAACCGGTCGACTGCTCGGAAATCACGCCGAAGCCGACCGAGTGATGATTGCGCCCGGTGATCAGCGCAGCGCGCGAAGGAGAGCACAGCGCGGTCGAGTAGAATGCGGTTGTAGCGCAGGCCCTTCGCTGGCGATGCGGTCCATGGCCGGCGTCGGGATGACGCCGCCGAAGGTCCTCGGTGCGCCGAAGCCGGCGTCGTCGGTCATGATCAGCAGCACGTTGGGCGCGCGCTTCGGCGGCACCACGCGCGGCGGCCACCACGGCTTCGATTGCAGTGCGTCATTCTTGATGACGCCTCCGAACTTGGGATCGGGTGGCGGCAGTTGCTTGTTGCTGACTGTGGTCGTGGCGCTGGGCGAACCAAGCGTGCCGGTGACCTGCTGCGCGATGCTCAGTCCGGAAACTGCTGCGAGCAACAGTCCTGCGACCCATGAAATCAAAGTAGGGCGAGTCATTCTCATCATGGTTTCTCCTGTAAATTTACGCTTCGGTCAAACAAGGTGATGTCTGGCGATCAAACGACCCAAAAACGCTCAGAACCGGAAATTGACGCCGAGCGCCGGGCCGCCCATCTTCATGTCCTCGATCGGCTTGCGGCCACTCTGGCTGTAATAGAGATACCGGTAGTCGAGGATGACGTCGCCCCAATCGAACGCATAGCCGACTCCGGCAACGCCCTGCCAGGTGAATGCCGAGGAACCGCCGCCGACATCGACATAGCCGTTGGCAAACCACTTGCTGTCGCCGAAATTGGCTCGCCCGCGTGCGCCGACGATGCCGGCCCAGATGTTGACGTCTTTCTCGGCGCTGCGCGAGAAAATGATGTTTGTATTGACCTCGGTATTCAGCCCGAGGTAGCGGAACCCGGCCAAGACGTCGAGGTTGGCTTTCGGTTCGAGGATCAGCGAATAGCCGCCCGCCACTCCCCACACCAGAGCCTTGAGGTCGATATCGCCGCCGGTATCGAGGCGACCGCCAGCGCGAACCTTGCTCTGCGAATCCGAGAAGTGCATGTACATCAGATCGCTACCGATGACCCAGCGCCCCTTGCGCGCCGCGCCCGCCAGCATCCCCGCAAAATCGAGGTTGTCAAGGTAACTGTCGGGCTTGGTTTCAACGCTTTTGTCGTTGAAATTGAGCGTTGCATTGACGGTGGGGAGCCAGAGATACGGCATCACGGAGTACGACCAGTCATCCGCTGCAGCCTGCGCCGAAACGATCTGAGGAAAAATCACGGCAAGACCTGCAAGCACTGTAGCGAAAAATCTCATTTTCATATCACGATCCGCCTAAATGAAAGTATTACCTTAGGGAATTTCCGATTTACCAGGCCGATACTGACACATAAGAACATCATGCGGGTTAAGTTTCCATGAACATTCCTGCTCCTCATGCCTCCAACCAGGGCTTCGTCAGGAAATGCGCCACGCCGTTCCGAAATAGGTTCCGAAACATCATGCCCTTGTTTAGTCACAGCCAAAATGCGCAGCCAATTTTATCGGCTTGAATGCCTGAACAGGATGACAGTTCACGACAATAAAATACCATATTTTGACACCCCAATATATTACACACCAATGACTGCCAGCAAATTGAATCGATTTCCCCCTCCGCAACAGGGAATGATCCGCGCCGCACCGATGGCGGCGATTCCGGATCTTCTGAAAGAGTTCGGGATAGCCCCCGCTCCTCTGCTGAAGAAGTGCGGCCTACCGGAAGACATTTTTCTCCACCCCGACAGCACGATGCCATTTACAACGATGGGGCGGCTGCTCAAGGCCTGCGTACGTGAAAGCGGATGCGTTCATTTCGGGCTGCTGACCGGCCAGCGCGCCAGCCCTTCAGCGCTGGGCGCTGTGGGCTTCCTGATGAAAAATTCGCCGGATGTCGCCACGGCGCTCAATGAATTTGTACTCAACTTCGATTTGCATGATCGGGGAGCAAACTTGTTCCTCAAGGAAGAGGACGGAACCTGCCTGCTCGTTTATGAGATATACCAGCATGGCATAGAAGCGGCGGAGCAGATCGTCGACGGTGCATTGGCGGTCGGATTCAACCTCATGCGTTCGCTGTGCGGGCCGGACTGGCTTGCGGACGAAATTCTCTTTCGCCGTGATACGCCTGAGGATGTCGGTCCCTATCGGAATTTCTTCCAGGCCCCGATGCAGTTCAATGCCAGGCTGACCGCTCTGCGTTTCGATAGTCGCTGGCTGGCCAAGAAAATACCGCTCGCCGATCCGGTTTTGCGCCAACACTTCCTGGAAAACGTCCAGGAGATGATTCGCCACTCTCCTGAAGACTACCGGAGCAAGGTATATCAAGCCGTTCTGTTGCTGCTTGGTTCCCAACGCTGCAATCTGGAGGGACTCGCCGACTATTTCTCGATTCATCCGCGAACCCTGAACCGCCGACTGAAGGAGGCCGGAACCAGCTTTCGCGAACTTCACAACGAAGCTCGCCACGCAACGGCCTGCCAGTTGTTGCAGCAAACCAGAAGCACTATCGCAAATATCGCGGAACTCCTCGGCTATTCAAACGAAACCGCATTCAACCGTGCCTTCTCGCATTGGGAGGGAACGCCTCCCGCAAAGTGGCGCAGGCTGATGCAGGCCACAAGCCACTAAAGCGTTCCGCCTCACACTCAGGGGCGGTGAATTAATGGATAAACACCTCCCGAGCTGTCATTCCGGCGCACCCCAAGAGTATTTCCTTCGGGGCAAAAGCCGGAATCCAGTACCTTCCTCTGCTGCCCATTAAAACAATCAGATTAACGATCTGGACCCCGGCTTCTGCCGGGGTGACAAGAGTGAAGGCATCCATGCCCTGCTCACAGCCCGGCACCCCAGCGGTACTGCCAGGCTATCCCGATCAGGTCGTAATTGTTGCCGGTACGCGCCGAGACTCCGCTGCTGGCATAAAGCTTGACGGAGTTGTGCACGTCCACGGGAAACGCCAACGTGCCTCCCAGGCGCCAGTTCTGTTGCAGGTCGTTGCTCAACGTCCCGTTGAGCGTCGTGCGACCGCCGGCAAAGCAGGTGGCGTCAAGCGAAGCCCATATGCCTGAGCGGAATCCGTAAATCACATGCCCCTGCAAGGAGTAGAGCGGGGCCTGCGAGCGGGTATTGCCGCCGAAGAAATCCTTGTTGTCAGTGAAGAAGGTGGCGGCGCCCTGCATCTCAAGCGTCCATTGGCCCAAAGCCTTGGAAATGCCGAGCTCCGGCTTGAAAAACCAGCGGTTGGTACCGATGTTGACCACCCGGCTGGAGTCGTACTGACTCGTCGGCGCCGACACCTGCAGGCTGGCGCCGACGATCAGATCCTGCTCGTAATCCCTGAACTCTTTCAGCGACAGTGCCGGCGCGCCGTACAGGTTAAGCGACACGCGGAATCTGGAATCGGCCAGTCCATTGACGATGCGCTCGGCCGGCTGGCCCGCCACCTCGGCGGTTCCGGAATACCAGGAATAAGGCACGATGGCGTCGAATTTCCCGGACTGGCCCCACAGCTCGAATACCCGCGCATAGGCGAGTACTGCGTTTGAGGTATCGAGCTGCGCGTTTTTCACAGGCAGGGAGGCACCGAATGGCACAGCGCCTTGCGTATAGGCGTAGCCGGCAATCAGGAAATTCATCCCGATCGGAGCGTTGGAGTAGGCGCGCGGCTCGATATCCTGCGCGTATGCGGCGGATATAGTGCCGACGGCAAGCACGGTTCCGGTGAGCAGCAAAGCCATTGCCCGGCACAAGCGAAGGCTGAATCCTTGCCATGATTGACGCGCAAAGCCGGCAAGCGGGGTTATCCGATTGGAGGAAGGGAACGCGAGGGTCATCCTGGTTATACCTGAAAACGAGAATTGAATTTGTCAGCAGAACCGGCGAGCGCTGGCTTGCGCTTGATGCATCGCCAATATGCTGGACAGGGTTTCGATCGCCACACACCTGAGTCCAAGGCCCGGATCGACTCCGGTCAATCCGGGTTTTCGCCCCGCAGTCCCTGTTGTGAGCCCGTCAGCCGAACACAAGCTCAATCATCGCCAATGCCGATGGCCGCACGGCAGGCCATGGCCGTCTCGAATACCTTGTCACTGGCCTCGCCAAGCACCGTGAAATGGCCCATCTTGCGGCCTGGCCGGGCAACATCCTTGCCGTAGAGGTGCAATTTGAGACGGGGCTCGGCGAGCAGGATGTTCCAGTCCGGCTCGCGCATCGGCTGCTCGTCTTCGTCATACCACAGGTCGCCGAGGAGGTTGACCATCACGGCAGGCGAGTGAGTCCTGATCTCGCCCAGCGGCAGGCCGCACAGCGCCCGCACCTGCTGCTCGAACTGGCTGGCGACGCAGGCATCGAGCGTGAAGTGGCCGGAATTGTGCGGTCGCGGCGCCAGCTCATTGACCTGCAGCCGGCCATCGACAACGAAGAACTCGACGCCCAGGGTGCCGACATAAGCCATCCTGTCCGCGATCGCCTCGGCGATTTCCCTGGCCTGGCGTGTCAGATCGCCAGCCGAGGCGCGCGCCGGAACCCTCGAGTAATCGAGGACGCCATGACGGTGGTGATTCTCGCTCGCCGGAAAGCACTTGACCACACCACCCTCGCCCCGCGTCAGCACCAGCGACAGCTCGTAATCGAGAGTGACCTGCCGTTCGAGAACGCAGGGCTCCTTGTTGAACTGACGAAAGGCGGCCAGCGTTTCGTCCTTGCCGGCGACCCGCTCCTGGCCCTTGCCGTCGTAACCGAAGCGGGCGACCTTGAGGATGGCGGGAAAGAGCCCGGCGTCGATATTGCGGATGTCATCCTCGCTGCGGATTTCGATATAAGGCACGTGCGGGAAGCCATGAGTTTTCAGGAAACGTTTTTCCGCGCTCCGCTCCTGGCAGACGGCCACCGCTTCGGCACCGGGCCGCACCGGAACGAAGCGGGCCAGAGAGGCCAGTGCGGCAGCCGGAACGCTCTCGAATTCGGTGGTGACGGCGGCACAGATACTGGCCATGCGTTGCAGCGCCTGCGGCTCGTCATAGGCGGCGATGATATGTTCGTCGGCAATCCGGCCGGCGGTGCTTTGCCTGTCCGGGTCGAGAACGACGACCCGGTAGCCCAGCTCGTGGGCGGCAATGACGAAGTAGCGGCCGAGCTGGCCGCCGCCGAGCACGCCGAGGGTAGCCGGGGGCAGGATCATTCGGGCCTCGCGAGTTGCATGGCCAGCACCTTGTCTTCCTGACGGCGGCGGAAATCGTCAAGCTTGCCGGTAAAGGTATCCTCCTGCGGCCGCACCGGCTCGCTGCCCGGGGCAGGTTCACCGCTGGCCAGCAGGGCGACGGCGAACAACGCGGCGTTGGCGGCGCCGGCTTCTCCGATGGCAAAGGTGGCCACCGGAACGCCCCTCGGCATCTGGACGATGGACAGCAGCGAGTCGAGGCCTTGCAGGTGTTTCGAAGGCACCGGTACGCCGAGCACCGGCACCGTGGTCTTGGCCGCCAGCATGCCGGGCAGATGCGCGGCGCCACCGGCACCGGCAATGATCGCCCGCAGGCCGCGCGCGCGCGCGGCCAGGGCGTAGTCGAAAAGCAGATCGGGTGTGCGGTGCGCCGAAACGACACGCGCCTCGTAGGGAACGCCGAATTCTTCAAAAACCTTAGCCGCCGCC
Organism: Candidatus Propionivibrio dominans; assembly: GCA_016709335.1. Lineage (GTDB taxonomy): Bacteria > Pseudomonadota > Gammaproteobacteria > Burkholderiales > Rhodocyclaceae > Propionivibrio > Propionivibrio dominans. The sequence continues at coordinate 261,929 of JADJNC010000060.1, forward strand.
TGCAGCACCGGCCAGTCGGAATCCGAACCCATGACGATGCCAACCAGGGGACGGCTGTCGCTTGCTTCAGTCATCATTTTCTCCTGATTCAATTTGAAAGCTCGCCAGCGACTATCGAAATACCTCTTGCCCGACATTACATCCTGGTCGGATTATGCCGCGCAGGAAATCCTCCTTGTGGACGCTACGCCAACCCGACCTGCTTGTTCTTACCATTTGAACGAGGGAATCGCCCAGTCGGGTATTACGCCATAGCGGCCGGCAATGGCCATGATGGCCGCTCTCAGAGACGTCGGATCGGCGTCTTCGGGCAAGGCATCGGCGTGCACACCGCCCATCACCAGCAGGGTATCGATGCCGGCAACCCGGCCCCCGGCAATGTCATGATGCAGGGAATCCCCGATCGAGAGTACCCGCTCGTCCGGGCCGCTTGCCGCCAGCATCAGGCAATGTGTGTAGATCTCAAGATGCGGTTTTCCGATATACCACACCTTGCCGCCCCTCGACTGGTAGCGGTCGGCTACTCCCCCGGCCCCCGGCTTGAGTCCTTCGGGCGTGATGCGCATGAGGTCGGGATTGACACAGATCAGGGGCAGGCCTCGACTCAAGCCGGTGGCAATCATGTGATCGTAGTAGTGTTTCGATCTTCGGTCATCGATCCCTGCCAGCAGGATGAAATCAGCGTCTTCGACATCGGCCAGACTGATCGGCAGCCCTTTGGCATATCCGGCGGGATCGTCGCTGGTCAGCAGCAGGCAGCGCTTGCCGGTCAGCTTGCTGAAGAGGCCTCGTCCTGCGGCCAGCATTTGCCAGGCGATTTCTCCTGAGGTCACCAGGTGAGAGTAGCTCTCCGAGGGAAAGCCGATTTTGTTCAAGCGTATTTCGTTTTCGTGGGCACGCTTGCCGGAATTGCTGATCAGGATCACCTTTTTCCCGGCGCCGATCAGACGATCAAGGCATTGAACGGCACCGGGGTAAGGCTTGCGACCGTCGTGCAGAACGCCCCACTGGTCAATCAGGAAGGAGTCATAGTGCTTGGCCGCCGCCGACAGACTGTTGCGGAAGCGGGTTACCCGTGTGCCCGATGGATTGCTCGCTGAAGCGTAGGCCGCTTCCGATTCGAGCGAACCGGTGCTTCTGTGGTCTTCTGCCGTCAGGCTCATTCAGTCTCTCCGATGCAGTCAAAGGTTGGTGATGAATACTGTTTCAAAGCACAATTCAGAATTTGTCGGGTCGAAGGACCTGGACATCCAGCAGAAAGGTGACCATTCCATAATTCGCGTAGTAACGATTTTTAAGATGTTCGACGATGTCATTTGCCGTTTGCTCAGTGCACAGCACCTCGATGCGGATATTTGCGCTGGCCGGCCAGGCCGCATCACGCGCACCATGCGTACCGTCGCCACGGGCATCGGTGATGGTGTAGCCCCTGGCTCCCAGCGCCTTCAGGTCACGCACCACGAGCGTCTCCAGATCGGCCTCGCAGACGATGGTCAGCAACTTGCGCAGCGAAAGTTGAGCGTTCATCAGATGACCCCCTTCAGCCTGATGGCCAGCCAGTGGTAAGCCGGGATGCCGATCAGCAGATTGAACGGAAAGGTGATGCCGAGCGCGGCACCGATCGACAGGGCCGGGTTGGCTTCGGGAACGGCGATGCGCATGGCGGCCGGTGCGGCAATATACGAGGCGCTGGCGTAAAGCGTGGCGAGCAGCACCGCACCTCCGACCGAGAGATCGAGCAGGTTGGCGGTAAGGATGCCAAGCAACCCGGCAGACAGCGGCATCAGCGTGGCGAAACCGAGCAGGAACGGCCCGGCGCGGCGCAGGTCGGCCATTCGACTCGCCGCCACCAACCCCATTTCGAGCAGAAAGAAGGCGAGCATGCCTTTGAACAGAGCGAAGAACAACTGGTCGAGCGGCTTGATTCCTTCGGCGCCCGTCACCCAGCCGATCAGCAGGCCGCCGATCAGCAGAACGATGCTCTTGCCGGAGAAAACTTCATGCAGGAGCGGCCCCCACTTCGTCTTGCCGACCGTGCGCCGGGCCAGAATGACGCCGATCAGCAGCGCAGGAAATTCCAGCAGGACGAGAAATACGACCATGTAGCCTTCGGCCGGCTCGCCGATCCGGGCCAGAAAGCTGGCCGCAACGGCGAAGGTGACGACGCTGACCGAGCCGTAATGCGCGGCAATCGAGGCAGCATCAGCCCGTGCAAAGCCACCGAGGCGGTGCAGGATGGGGAAAGCGACGAGCGGAATCAGGGTGGCGACAAGCACCACGATCAGCGCCGGGCCGACCAGGTCGGCCAGCGCATAGCGAGCCAGTTCAACGCCGCCTTTGAGACCGATGGCGAGCAGCAGGAAGATGCTCAGCGACTCATAAAGCACACCCGGTATCTTCAGATCCGAACGCACCACCCCGGCAAACAGGCCAAGAATGAAGAACAGGATGACAGGTTCGAACGGCATGCGGTTTAGCGAAAAGAGTAGCGATTGAGCTGGAAAAGACCTGGGGGTTTCTTCCTCTTCCGTGAGCACCTGGAATGCAGCGCCGGAAGAGGATCAAGGTGAGGGCAGGATTGTACAGCATTCACTTGTCGCGCCAAACCGATTGTCACCTTACTGGACAAGATCGAGCTGCCAGTGCTTGATGGCCTGAGCGACCAGCGCCGTCTCGCTGCGTGCCAGATTGCCGTCGGCGTTGACGATGTCGAGCATCACACTCAAGCCCTTCTTCTGAAGTTTCGGGTCGTCAATGTCAGCAAGCAAATGGCTGATGCTCTGCGGGTTGAGCTCGTACTGACCGGAAGGCATGCGGTCAGCGTAAGCCAGCATGTCATCGCAGAACTCGTGGACGACTTTGTCGAAACGGGCGTGATCGAGCCCCAGCCGGTTAACGACCTCGTTGCGTTGCAATGATTCAAGCTCACTCAGATCGATGGCACCGTCTACCATCAACGCCAAAGCAACGACACGAGTCATGGCTTCAGGGCTGTCAGTGGGATAGTGTCGCATGTTGAAACTCCTTGCAGTAATGGGTTAAACAATTTCGGGTTGCCCGGCGATTACCGGTACGAACACACTATGGTGACTTTTTGATATAAAATCAAATTAAACTATTTAAACTTTGTCATTCGTTGGAGCTTATACATGCCTCGACGCCGAATCACTTTTCGCCAGCTCGAAACCTTTGCCACTGTAGCTCACCTGAGCAGCTTCACCCGGGCCGCCGAGGCGCTGCATCTGACTCAGCCGGCGGTCTCGATCCAGATCCGGCAGCTTGTCGACACCATCGGCATGCCGCTCTTTGAGCAAAGCGGACGCGAGCTTGCGCTGACTCCGGCCGCCGACGAGCTGCTGGCCACGGTGCGCAGCCTGGATGACGTCTGGAACCGCTTCGAGTCGGCGATCGCCGATCTGAAAGGCCTGAAGCGCGGCAAGCTGCGTGTGGCACTGGTCACCACGGCGAAGTACTTCCTGCCGCGCATGCTCGGCGCCTTCTGCCAGCGCTATCCGCAGCTTGATATCGAACTGGAGATCGCCAACCGGGCAAAGATCGTCGAGCGTCTGCGCAACAATCAGGACGACCTCTATGTGATGTCCTACCCACCGGAGGATGTGGACATCGTCAGCCTGCCGTTTCTCGAAAACGAATTCCTGGTCCTTGCCGCACGCACGCACTGGGCCGTCGGCCAGCGCCTGACGCTGCAGCAACTGGCCGACGAGCCTTTCCTGCTGCGCGAGGTCGGCTCCGGCTCGCGCCACGTGATCGATCAGCACATGCGACACACCGGAGTTCAACTGAAGGTCAGGCTATCGCTGTCGAGCAACGAGGCGATCCGCGAACTGGTCTCCAGCGGCATGGGTCTGACGGTATTGTCGCGCCATGCGCTGGGCGACAGTCTCGAACGCGGCGAACTGGTCATGCTGAACGTCAAGGGCTTCCCGCTGACACAGCCCTGGAGCGTGGTGCACCTGCGCAACAAGTTGCTGTCCCTGCCGGCGCAGGCCTTTCTCGACGAGTTGCTGCAGACGGGTCATTCCGGTTTATCCAGAACCGTCAGGCCGCAGAAACCGGATCAGCGCTGAGCGGACCGGTGCGGGCCAATTCCCACGGGCGTGGGACAAATCAGTTCACCCCGGCACGGACACCCCGGTCTCGGGATAGTGCGCGTTTTCGCCGAGGCTGACCGACAGGCGCTTGAGTTGACGTCCTCCAGGTAATCCGCGATAAAGGCAACCTAATCAGAACAATCAACACGCCGTGCGGCCAACTCACTCAGCATCGCGTGGCTCTCATCGGGAATCAGCATGCTCACAGTTCGCTTCATACTCTCGATCCTGACCGTGCTGGTCCTGGCAGGCTGTGCCAGTCGACCGATCAACGCACCCATTACCCAGGTCGATCCAAGGAGCGGCTACCGTCCCTATCTGCTGATACCGAAACGGCAAAATAACGATCTGAGCACTCTGTTCGTTCTTTCCTTCTCCGGCGGGGGTACGCGGGCGGCGGCCTTCTCCTATGGTGTTCTCGAAGAACTGAAACGCACTGAAATCGTGGTCAACGGCCAGCATCGCCGGTTGCTTGACGAGGTTGACGTAATCACCGGCGTATCGGGCGGAAGCTTCACGGCACTCGCCTACGCGCTCTACGGAGACCGCCTGTTCTCGGAATACGAAGAGCGCTTCCTCAAGCGCAATGTCCAGGGCGAGCTGGTGTCGCGTGCACTAAAGCCCTGGAACTGGGGTAAATACATCGGCGGCACGGCCGGGCGCTCGGAACTCGCAGCGGAGTACTACGACGCGAGTCTGTTCAATGGCGCGACGTTTGGCGATCTGCTCGACAAGCAAGGCCCCGTAGCGATTGCCACTGGTACCGACCTGTCGACCGGATCACGCCTAGCTTACTTCCAGAACGATTTCGATCTGCTTTGCTCCGATCTGAATAGTGTGCATCTGGCCCGTGCGGCTGCCACGTCTTCTGCTGTCCCGGTCGTGCTGTCGCCGGTCACGCTAAACAACTTCGGCGGCACCTGCGGCTACAAGTATCCCGCCTGGGTGAGTGCGGTCGTCGACCCCAACACTCGCGCCCGGCCTTCGGGTCGCGCGTTCAAGCGCTATCAGGAGATGGAGAGTTTCCAGGACAGTTCGAATCGCCCGTACATCCATCTTGTCGATGGCGGCGTTTCAGACAATATCGGGGTACGCGGCGTGCTGGAATTTCTTGAGGAAATGGCGGCGAGCGCGGCGTTCAAGGGGGAAGTGGGATTCGGTGTCATCAAGCGGGTCATTCTGCTGGTCGTGGACTCGCATTCATCGCCTAAAACCGATTGGGACATGAAGGAGGAACCACCGGGGTTCGCGGTTCAACTGATGCAATCGGCAGGCGTTCCCATCGATCGCTTTTCATTCGAGACCATCGAGACGATGAAGGATCAGGTACAGATCATGACCTGGCGGCGCGAGTTGCTGGTGGCCCAGGCGCGTCTGGCCGGTGCGAGCGAGGCGGAAGCCGAAGCGCGTCTGCCCAAGGTCAGCTTGAACGTACTCAACGTGAGTTTCGACGCCATTCGCGACCCCAAGGAGCGCGCCCACTTCATGGATTTGCCAACCAGTTTCGTTCTGCCGCCTGAGGAAGAGACCGTTTGCGTGACATGGCAGGCCAATTGATGCGCGAGTCCGAAGATTATGAAAAGATCGTACAATCCCTCGGCGGCGCCGTTACAAAATAGCGCATGTCGGCAAAGGAGCACGCTTTGTACAGCACACGGACTTGCCAATCAACTCCGAACCCGATGCCTCGATTCCTGTCTTTTCTCGCGTCGAGCCTTGTCCTTGTGGCCGTCCTTGCGGGCAGCAGCTTCGCTGAGCAGCCGGCCGTAACAGGAGGTGTTCTGGCTGGGAACAGCCGCTTGCCGGAGCAGATCTCCGACAGCAAAAAACTGCTCGACGACGCCAAGACAGAGCTTGAGAAATTGCGCCGGGAGACGCGCGATCTCGACGAGCGCATGAAGCAAATTGAGGATAGTGCGCAAATCCATGTTCTCGGTAATGAGTTTGCCCGTTCGCTGACCGATGCGCGGCGGGCGCTGCCTGGTCCCGAGCGCTTCGCGGCAACGCGCGAGGCGCGGGAGCGCTTGCTGCTCCAGACGAGCGATGACAGTGTTCGTAACCAGCGTGAGTTGGGAAAACTGGGGCACGCTGGCAGCTTGCTCGCTGCACCGATACAATCGCCAGGGGGCGACGCGGCAGCGATCGACACCGCGCTGGGCAAGCAACGCGATCAACTGACCCGGCTTGGTGAACTACAGCATACGCTTCTCGCGACTTTGCGCGCCGAGGAACTGGCCGAACGGGAACTTGAGGAACGAGTGCATGCGGCGCGTACGAAGCTTTCCCAGATGCTTCTCTGGATGCCCGTTGCGCCAGGCTTCGAGAACATAGCCAGCTTCGTACCCGCGCTCGCGTGGATGGGCCGCGACAGCTGGCGTGCAGCAGGCGAAGCCTTGCGCGAGGGCGTGGGCGCAGCAGCCCGTGTGGACTGCGCTGCCGCTTTTTCTGGCCTTCGTCCTTCTGGTCTTGCGCCGCCGTCTGTTGCGTGTTCTCGCGTCGCACATGCCGGTCGCTAGCGTGCTGCAACGTCATCGCGCCCGCCAGGGGCCATGGCGCTGGCCATCACCCTGGCGCTCGCCTTGCCAGGGCCGATCGTGCTTCGGGTTGCCGGAATGCTACTCGGATCAGCACCCGATGCCCAGCCATTCCCGCTGGCGCTCGGCGAGACGCTGGTGAAGGTCTCGCTGCTCCTCCTGGCACTGAATCTCTTTACCTGGCTGTTTGACCGGCGGGGCATGGCCGTGCGTTATTTCGGCTGGGATGAGTCGTCGCTTGCCTTCCTGGCGCGTACGCTGCGCCGGTTCACAACAATTTTCATACCGCTGATGCTGATAGCCGCTTTAAACGGGCTTGAAAACGTGCCGTTTGCCATCCGCGAGAGTATTGGACGACTGTTGTTGTTTCTGCTGATGATCACGCTTGCCGCCTTTCTTGTGCAGATCTTCCGGCGCAGGAATCCACTGATGCAGAATTTCATCGCCCGCAAGCCGCGCAGTTGGGTGGTCCAGTTTCATGCCCTCTGGTTCTCGCTGCTGATCGCCCTTCCCCTGGCGGTTTCGGCCCTTGCCGTGGCGGGATATTTCGTTGCCGCGGTCTACTTGTTCGGGAATATGGTGCGATCCGTGTTTGTGGTTCTGGGGGCGGTGATGATCTACGGCCTGATGGCCATGTGGGTGACCGTTCAGCGCGCGCACCTCGAGCGAATGAAGCACGAGGCGGCGGCGCCCGCAGAGATCAGGGGCGGCGATATTGCCGTGGACTTTTCACGGTCTGCCGACATCGCAACCATTGGCGAGGAGATGCGCTCGCTGCTCAATTTCGTGATTACGCTGCTGCTGTTGGGTGGTCTCCTGTCGGTGTGGTGGAGTGCGATCCCAACGCTTTCGGTTATCGGAAATCATGAATTGTGGACCTACTCGTCGATGGTCGGCGACAAGGCAGTAGTCCATTCGCTGACGGTGAGCGGCTTCTTCATGGCGATGCTGATCGGCGTAATTACTGCCGTCCTCGTGCGTAATGTCGGCAGCGTTCTCGATATCGCCCTGCTCAAGCGCTTCGACATGCAGGCCGACGCGACGTACGCCACGAAGGTCATGGTGCGCTACGTACTGGTTGTCATTGGCATCGCGCTGGCTTCGAGACGACTGGGAATCGGCTGGAGCGACGTGCAATGGCTGGTCGCCGCACTCAGTGTCGGCCTTGGCTTCGGGTTGCAGGAAATCTTCAGCAACCTCGTGGCCGGTCTGATCATGCTTGCCGAGCGCCCGGTACGCATCGGAGACATCGTAACGGTCGGCGACGTGACGGGCACGGTCGCGCGCATCCGCGCACGGGCAACGACGCTCGTCGACTTCGACAACAAGGAAATCCTCATCCCGAACAAGGCGTTCATCACCGACCGGATCACCAATTGGACCCTCTCGAACCAGACGACACGGTTGCTGCTCAAGATCAGCGCACCGCGTGGCAACGATGTTTCGCTCGTGCAGCAGGTGATACTCGATGCGGTGCGCAGCGCGCCCGGCGTGGTTTCGGAACATCCCCCGAGCGTCGATTTCCTCGGGTTCAGCGACAATTCACTCGACTTCGAGATCAGCGCCTATGTCGATTCGTTCAACAAGCGCTCGGTGGTGCGTAACCAGATCAATTGCGCGATCGAATTGGCGCTCCGTGAGCGACGCGCTACGAGCTGATCGCCCTGACCCGCGCCGAATTGCCAAGCATTGATTCGTGTCGCTACCGCTACACCTCCAGAAAAGGATCCCTCTTGATGGCTATCTCGGCTAACTATAATTTCGATGTAAAACCACACACTTCTTGTTAGCCCGCGTTTTATCGTGTAAATTTACTCAATATACTGAGTGAAAGTGCACGATATGTTCCAACGTCCGCAACTCACCGTACTCTCCAGCCGCCTGGCAGAGCCGCGCCGCTTCCTGCAAATCCTTGCCGGGCCACGCCAGGTTGGCAAAACTACGCTGGCCCGGCAAGCTATCGAACGCTTTGACGGGCAGGCCCATTACGCCAGCGCCGACCTGCCAGCCGCACCGGACTCCAGTTGGATCGAGCAGCAGTGGCGGCTGGCCAGATTGCTGGCCGCAGATTGCACGTCACCACGAACGGCCCTGCTCGTTCTCGACGAGGTGCAAAAAGTACCGCGCTGGTCGGAAGTGGTAAAGATGCTTTGGGAAGAAGACAGCTTCGCCAGGTGGCCCCTGCATGTGGTACTGCTCGGCTCTTCGCAGTTCCTGCTGCAAAAAGGGCTGGGCGAGAGTCTGGCCGGGCGCTTCGAACTGATCCGCGTGCCGCACTGGTCATTCACCGAAATGCGCGAGGCCTTTGGCTGGGACGTAGATCATTATATCTATTTTGGCGGCTACCCCGGCGCGGCGACGCTGATTGAAGACGAATTCCGCTGGAAAAGTTATGTGCTCGATTCCATCATTGAACCGACACTGTCGCGCGACGTGCTGCAACTGGCTCGCATCGACAAGCCAGCGCTGCTGCGCCGCCTGTTCGTGCTCGGCTGCGCCTACTCCGGGCAGATTCTTTCCTACCAGAAAATGATCGGACAATTACAGGATGTCGGCAACACCACCACGCTGGCCAACTATCTCGCGCTACTCGGTGGTGCCTGGATGCTGACCGGCCTCGACAAGTTCTCCGGCGATCTGGCACGTAGCCGCGCCGCCAGCCCCAAACTGCAAGCGCTCAACACCGCGCTGATCACCGCCCAACTGCGGCAAAGCTTTGCCACCGCGAGGCAGGACGGCGAACTCTGGGGACGCCTGGTTGAATCTGCCGTCGGCGCTCATTTGCTCAACACCGCCCCGCCTGGCATCGAGACAAGCTATTGGCGCGAACGTAACCAGGACGTTGATTTTGTGCTGCACCAGGGCGACAGGGTGTTACCCATTGAGGTCAAGAGCGGGCGCAACAAGGGCTCGCTCAGTGGTTTGCGTGGATTTGCGGAGAGCTTCAAGGTCAGCGACAGCCTGCTGGTGGGAACCGGGGGCGTAGCACTGGAGAAGTTTTTTGAAGCGGGTGCGGAGGCGTGGATGGGGACTCGCGGATAGCCAATAACTTCAAACACTATATGTCTTTGAACCAGTTCGCACCGTACGAGCAGCCACGAGCAAAGCGAAGAAATTACCCGATCCCCAATTACCTGCGTGGTTCCGATTACGCAGCTTCGATAGTATGAACATCGAAGGCCAGCTTGAGCCGGAGCCGCACGGCACCGAAAATCGCTGCTAGATTGTCCATGCTCGGATTCCCCCTCGGCGACAGCATGCGATGCAAGCTCTTGCTCGGCTTCTCGGTGATTACGGCAAGTTGCTCGAATCCGATGGTGGCGTTAACCAGATCGCGAAGAATCAGCCGGGCAGTTTCCGGCTCACCACTCAGAAAGAGGGTTGCCGCTTCATCGAGAAGCGCCTTGGCAAACTGTGGATCGCGCTCAACGCGCTCAATGACGGTTTGCCTGAAGTTGCGAGTCAATGCCATAAAATCACCTTTTTACTTTCTTCGTTGTGGCCACGGTTTTTCTTCCGTTCTTTGTATTCGGCATACAAGGCCTTGGCCTGATCGATATCCTTTTGTTGGCCGCGTTTGGTGCCACCACCAAAAAGGATGATGAGCGCTTCGCCATCCCGCGCCAGATAGATGCGGTAACCTAGTCCCCAGTCGATGACGTATTCACCGATGCCGCCAAACCATTTCACGCTTGATGTATTTCCAGATTCCAATCGCAGTTTGGCCGTCACAACCTTTGCTGCCGCTTGAGCATCAAGGCAGTTGAACCAGACATTGTAAGGGTTCGAGCCATCAGCACGCAGATATTCTTGAACCTTGATCATCATGGACGAATGGTAACGCATTAGTTACCATTAAAACAAGACCATTCGGTGATCGAGAAAATGTTAGTGCAACATCCTTTCTGTAAATTCCCTGGTGATTGGTTTTGGTTGTTTGCGAATTTTCCGCCTGAAGTGATGAGGGCGCGTAGCGCCCGAAGAACGGAAGGCGGAAAATTCGCGCAAAACCACCGGCAGAGTCGGCGATCAGGTTCTTCGGGGTTATTTTGTTGATAACATCGAAGGAGTAGCCATGGCATTACGTGTTGAAACCAACCCTTGAGGCGGCTTATGCGGCGCTGTTGTCTCACGGACTTGATGGTGCCGGTGAAGCACTGCGTATTCTGGTCGACGAGGCCAGCAAAATTGAGCGTTCGTATCACCTTCAGGCGGCACCCCATGAGCGCTCTGAAGACCGAACCGGCTACGCCAATGGCTTCAAGCCCAAGACGATCCTGACACGCATGGGTGAAATTACCTTTGCCGTTCCTCAGGTGCGTGACAGCAGCTTCTATCCGTCAGCACTGGACAAGGGCTCCCGCACTGAGCAAGCGGTCAATCTGGCTTTGGCCGAAATGTACGTCCAAGGCGTATCCACGCGCAAGGTCATTGAGGTGCTGCAGCGCCTGGTGGGGCCGGAGGTCTCGATCTCCTCCACCCAGGTTAGCCGCGCCACGGCTCAACTGGATACGGGGTTACAGGCGTGGCGGGAGCGCCCGCTCGAGGAGACGCCCTATGTCTTCCTGGATGCTCGCTATGAGCGTATTCGCGAAGCGGGACAGATCGTCGATTGCGCGGTACTGGTCGCCGTCGGCGTAACCGCCACCGGCCATCGCCGGGTGCTGGGCGTATCGGTGGCGCTTTCCGAGGCAGAGGTGCACTGGAGACAGCTCCTCAGCGACCTTATCCGGCGCGGGTTGCGCGGCGTCAAACTGATCATCTCGGACGATCACGCTGGCCTCAAGGCCGCACGGCGAGCCACGCTACCCAGCGTACCTTGGCAGCGCTGCCAATTCCATTTGCAGCAAAACGCTCATGCCTACGTGCCCCGTCTCGATCTGCGCAAGGAGGTCGCTCTGCGTATTCGCTCAATCTTCAATGCCCCGACAAAGCGGAAGCTCAGCGCTTGCTCAATCAGGCGGTCGAGCGGTGGAAGAAAGAAGCCCCAAAACTCGCTGATTGGGCCGAAGCCAATCTGCCCGAGGGCTTCGCCGTGTTCGACTACCCATCGGGTCACCGTACCCGCTTGCGTACCACCAACGGTCTGGAACGTATCAATCGCGAGATCAAGCGCAGAACCCGCGTCGCTTCAATCTTCCCCAATGCCGCTTCCTGCCTACGCCTTGTTTCTGCCCTGCTTGCCGAGTGCGACGAGGACTGGATGACCGCTAAGATCTACCTCACTATGAAAGCCTGATCCCACATTCCCATTGAATCTCCCGCCTACTTTTACAGAAAAATAATTGCACTATCGAGAAAATCCGGGGCCTTGTTTCATGAGCGCTTGCCCACAGTGAGCCGACTCTAAACAGTGCGGTTTCAGCACCATGAATAGTGGATTAGCCATCGCTGAACTTTGTCGTTTCGAAATGCCACGAATCCAAATAACAGGACGGATTCCTGAAGACTGAAGTTCCCGGCCCTGCCCTACCCGTTGTTGTTGTTGTTGTTATTATTATTATTGTTATTGTTGTTACTGCTGCTGCGCTGATCGTCCTTCTTCCGCGTAGCCGCCTCGGCAGCGGCGACGCCGGGCATCGTCAGTACCAGGCCGGCGACGCCGAGCATGACCAGCTTGCCGCTACCCAGATACTCGTCGCCATCGATCACCGACAGCTTGCTGCCGTCGCACCAGAGGGTTCTGGCCTGGGTGACTTCGGGTACGGCAAAGCTCTTCACCACCTTGCCGCCGCTGTAGCAGTCGATGGCCGACTTGCGGTAGATCGCGCAGTCGCCCTTTCGGTGCGCCGCACCGGCCAGCCAGCGCACCAGCCATTCTTCGATTGCGGTGCGCGCCGGGCCGTCGTCGAGGCGCAGCGCGTTGAGAAAGCATTCGACGGTGTAGGCGGTGCGTTGCAGTTCCGGTGCATTCACGGCAAACCTCCCGACTCAAGGAAGATGGTTGAATTCAGGGTTCTCTTTACAGCATATATATCGGCGTTGATTGATATTCTCTAAAGCCTTCAAAGCCATGCAAAAACCGGATAGTTGCGGACTACCCTTACGTCTTGCCTTGCATGGATCGAAATACTTCAAATTCGAGGTAAATGATGCAGACATGGAAAGCAACAAACGATGGCAAAGGTTAGATTTACATCAGGCGCGATAAAGAAGCTTACGTGCAAAGCGGGAAAAACCAATCTATTTACTGGTGCGATTCTGTATCAGTTCTGGCAGTTCGCGCAAGCAGTGGCAGCAGCAAGGAAGATGTCTTTCAAAGCCGTACTGCGGGCCCGGTGTTGCGCCTTACAGGAGGCGGCGCCTGCAAGTTCCAATAGACAAAGGAGACGACCAGCGCAAGACAAAGAAAGGGAATCAGGAAGCCAGTACCGCTGTAGCCGCTGCAATGGCCACACAACTGGTGTGCGATTCCGTTGCCCTGTGTTCAAACCGGAACCCTTTCAACATTCTTCCTTCTGGATGAGCAGATGCCCGATCATGGGGATCTCGTAAAGTCGGCTATGACAGGCGAGGCCGATCAGCCATTATCTTCGCGTCGATCCGGAACTCCGGCCCGCTACCGTGGTCGGGAAGAGCATAATTCGGAGGTCCACGCGATGAAGCCCGATCCCACCCGCCGCCGCCTGCTCGGCGCGCTCGCCGCCGCACCGCTGCTCGGCCCGGCCGCCGGCCTCGCGCAACCGGCCCGACCCGCCACCCGCGCCATTCCGTCCAGCGGCGAGGCGATTCCGCTGGTGGGACTGGGCACCTGGATCACCTTCAACGTCGGCAACGACCTCGCCGCGCGCGGCGCCAGCACCGACGTGATGCGCGCCTTCTTCACTGCCGGCGGCCGGCTCATCGACAGTTCGCCGATGTACGGCTCGGCGCAGGAGGTCATCGGTTATGGCCTCGCCAGGCTGGGACGCCCGGCCAACGTTTTTTCCGCCGACAAGGTGTGGATCTCCGACGGCGACCAGGGCCGCACGCAGATGGACACCTCGCGCCGGCTGTGGGGGGTGCCGCGCTTCGACCTGATGCAGGTGCATAACCTGCTGTCGTGGGAGGCGCACCTGCCGACCCTGTTCGCCATGAAAGCGTCGGGTCAGTTGCGCTACGTCGGTATCACCACCTCACATGGACGCCGTCACGGAGACATGGAGCGCATCATGGCCAGCCAGCCGGTCGACTTCGTGCAACTCACGTACAACCTCGTCGACCGCGAGGTCGAGCAGCGCCTGCTGCCGCTGGCGCTGGAACGCGGCATCGCCGTGCTGGTCAACCGGCCGTTCCAGCAGGGCGCGTTGCTCAACCGCCTGGCGCGCCATTCGCTACCGGCCTGGGGGGCCGAAATCGACTGCACGAGCTGGGCGCAGTTCGCGCTCAGGTTCGTCATCTCGCACCCCGCCGTCACCTGCGCGATTCCGGCCACCACCCGCGTCGACCACGTGCGCGAGAACCTCGCCGCCGCCGGTGGCCGCATGCCCGACGCGACAATGCGCGCGCGCATGGCGGCCTTCGTGGCGGGCCGTGGATGAGCGAGTGGTGGACCTACAGCCTGCGCGACCTGCTGCTTTTTTCGCCGCGTACCTACAACCGGCTGTTCGAACTCCATAACCTGGAATGGTGGCCGCTACCGCTGGCGACGTTCGCGCTCGGCGCGGCGTTGCTCGTGCTGGCGTGGCGCGGCGGCGAGCAAGCGGGACGGTGGGCGCTCGCGCTGCTGGCCGCGTGCTGGCTGTGGGTCGCGTGGGCGTGGCACCTGGAACGCTACGCGCCGATCAACTGGGCGGCGGAATATTTCGCCTGGGCGTGGGCCGCGCAGGCCGCACTGCTGGTCGCCGTGGCGTTGCGGGGCCGCTTCGATGCGCCGTCGCGCCGGCAGCACCGTTTCGGCCTTGCCTTGGCGGGCTATGCGCTGGCGCTCCATCCACTGCTGGCACCCGCACTCGGCCGAGGCTGGGCAACGGCCGAAGTGTTCGGCATGGCACCCGACCCCACCGCGCTGTTTACGCTCGGCCTGCTGCTGGCGCTGCCGTTGCGGCGCTTGGGCTGGCTGCTGGTGATTCCGCTGGTGTGGTGCGCGACGAGCGGCGCGACGTTGTGGACGATGGCATCGTCCGAATTCTGGGTGGCGCCGCTTGCGGGCGTTGTGGCGATGATCGGCTGGATCACACGGCGGGGTCGGTGAGCGTCCCGTTTCCAGGCACGCTTCTGCTCATTTGAGAAAACCTCAAGGGCTCGATGCCGCCAGATTGGGGCGGTCCGGTGACAGGAATCAAAGGGGCTTGGGTCGAAGTCATTTGATAACCTGGTTAGTGAAAGCTCGTAACCAGCGGCGACCCCCGCCCGGAACGCGGCCGGGCGGACTTACTTCGAGCTGGCTGTCTTGGGGCTGACAGCGTTATGAACGGTGGACAGGCCGGGCTGGGACGAGAAGTAGGTGGCCAGCTCCTCGATGTCCTGCGCGGTCAGTGGGGCAGCCATGCCGCCCATGACGGGATCCTTGCGCAGCGCGCCCTTGTATTCTTTCAGCGCGTGGATGATGTAGTCTTTGTGCTGGCCGGCCAGTGACGGCCAGTTCGGCACGGAGCTCACGCCGCCCTCACCGTGGCACACGACGCAGGTGGAGGCCATTTCCGGCGCGGTGCCTAAGGGCGCCGCTGCCTTCTGGATGGCGCCCTGGCTGGCGAAGAACGCGGCGATGTCCTTCATGTCCTGGTCGGACAGAGACACCGCCTGGGAGTGCATCGTCTTGTGGGGACGCATCTGGTTCTTGTAGCCCTGCAGCGCGATCACGATGTAGTCAGGGTGCTGGCCGCCGAGCTTTGGCACACGGTAGGTCGGGTAAGCGTTCCGGTAGCCGGAAATGCCGTGGCAGCCGATGCAGGAGCTGGAGAGCACAGCGCCGCGCGCCGGATTGCCGGTGGCCGTCGGCTCCTGGGCCATCACCGTCGTCGTGGCAATGCTGCCCACGATAGCGAGACTGAAGAGAACGTCCAACCGGGCATGTTTGATGAAGCTTGGCTGCATGGGAGTTGACTCTAATATATGGAACGATTTATGGGCGTCTTGCGGACGGTTATGCTAGTCAGAGGACAAAAAATTCAATGCCCGTTTGTGAAAGTATCCGGAGAAGTTAAACCCTTGTCAATCGCGGAATTGACGCTGAATCGACGAGCGCAGGCCCCGAAAATTCTGTTGGGGATTCTGCTGCATCGCTCCCCCAAGCGGGCGATGGGTAGTCGCCGATTTTTGCCTGGTTACCTCAGCGTCGACCGGCCGCCGTCGTGCGCCCACTCGGCCATGCTCTGCGCATTGTCTCCTGTCGGCGGCCCTCGGCGTTGGCCCCCGCAGCAAGCGCCGGCGTATCGTCACCTGGCCCGGCAGGGATTGCCGATGTGTCGACGGCGCCGGCCTCGTGAAGCGCCCCTTGCCGCCGCTGTAGCAATCAATGCTCGACTTGCGCTATATCACGCAGTCGCCCTTCCTGTGTACCGCGCCGGCCAGCGCACCAGCCATTCTTCGATGACGGTACGCGCCGGGCCGTAGTCCAGGCACAACGCATTGAGAAAACATTCGACGGTGTAGGCGGTGCGTTGCAGTTCCAGTGCATTCACGGCAAGCCTCCCTGCTCAAGGAAGATAGTTGAATTCGAAGTTCTGGAAAGGCAGATTGATCGCCTGGATATGGTAGAAGGCGTTGTTCTTCTGCTTCTGGTAATGGTACTCGCGCAGGTGCAGCGTGGTGAAGAAAAGGTTGTTGAGCACGCCCTTGCGGTAGTGTTCGCGGTGCAGTTCGATGATTCCGGAAAGATCGGCCATCAGGTACTCGGCACCCAGGCGCGTGCTCTCCTGCAGGCAGTTGGCGAAGATCTGGTAGGTGAATACATGCCCTGTTTGGTACGCTGTTCGTCGCCATAGACCACCGGCGTATCGCGCAGCATCTGCAGGTACAGCGTGTTGCGCAGGAACTCCGGGCAGTTGGCGTCGAACAGGCTGCGCCGGACATGAACGACGAGGCGATCGCCCGGCGCCAGCGTGTACCAGGTCGCCCGCTCCTTGAGCAATTGCGAAGCCAGCGGCACCAGTTCGTCGCCTACTTCAAGGATGAAGGCCAGCTCGCTGTACAGCGCCTGCAGCACGGGGTCGGCGTCAATCATCGCCTGCAGGGTGTTCCGTTCCCCGGCCAGATCGTTGGGCAGGCGGATCGCGCCCGGCCTTATCGGCTCCGGCGCCTGGGCAAAAGCCAGGCTCGGGTGCATGTCGATCATATACTGCCGCGCCTCTTGACGTTGCCCGTCGGGAGAAGCGGCGGGAAAGGAAAGCGGGTTGTCAGCGTAAATGGCTTTCTGCAATTCGCAGGTGTAGGAACGCCCGCTGGCGTTCTGGTGCTTGACCACCGGGCAGCCGGTGTGACACAGCGCGAGGTGATCGCAGCGCTGGCAGTTGGCGTCGAAGCCGTAGGCCTGATGCATGCGCTCGATCTTACGTGCGCCATTGGCCAGGATATCGTCGATACGATCCTCGAAGATATTCCCGTAGCGGAACTCCTCGATGCCCTGGCCGCGCACGCAGGAATACACCGAGCCGTCGCTTTGCAGCAGGTAGAAACGCTCGCCGCAGTTGAAGGCGTTGGTGCAATAGCTCGGCTTGAACTCGTCGAACCAGTTGCGGCGCAGCCCATCGTCCAGCTCGGTGCCGGTGAATTCGTCCTTGAGCGCCCGGTACAGGGCCAACTGCTGCGCCGGTGTTGCCGGAGCCAGCACGGCATCGCCCTTGCTGGCGCGATTGAATACCGAGGCAAAGGCAAACATGAGGTTGAACTGGTTCATGTCGAAGCCGAGTTCGCGGTGGATGAACCAGATGTCGTCGATGATCGCCTGAATGTCATCGACATGCTCGCCGCACAGCGTCGCGGAAATTTTCCGGGCGTGCGGATAGCCGGCCAGCAAGCGGATGTTGTCGTGCGTGCGGGCCAGCCAGTCGTGGCCGCCGCGCGTCGTGCGGTAGCGCGCGTGCAGCGCCAGCGGCAGGTCGATGCTGGCACTGAGCGAGACCTTGTGGCGCTCAAACAACGCGTAAAACGGTGCGAATCTGTACAGATTGGTCTTGATGTGCGGCGCGGATTTCCGATGGCCGAGCGCGTTGATGGCGTCGAAATTTTCGCTGTAGTGGGCGCGGATCAGCGTGAACAGCTCATCGAGGACGGCTTCCGGCAGCGTCGTGACCTCGCCGCCGTGCAGCGAGACGTTGAAGGCCAGCACCCCGGCCTCGCGCAGTGCATGCAGCGCGTGGCGCAGCGTCGGGACGGCACGCCCGGCGTCGACTTTGAGCGCCGCCTGCGTCGTCTGCTCGCCGAGGTAGCAATAGGCGCAGTCGAGATTGCAGCCCAGCGTCGGCACGTAGAGCAGATGGATATTGCGCGTGTAGCCCGTACCGGTATCGGGCTGCGTATCCGGATTCGTCAGAGGCGTGGCGACCATGGGGTCCATGCGCTGTCGCTCAGGCCCCGGCCGCCGCCAGCGCAGGCGAAGCGCGGCGTACCTTGTCGACGATTTTGGCCGACACCTTGTTGAACTTGGCCGCCTGGTTCGCCGCGATCTTGTTGGCCTTGCGCGCATTGGTCGGGAACTTCCCACGCTCGATCAGCAGCGTCTTGCCGCTCGCCGTCTGCAGGCTCAGCGAACCTGCCGCTTCGGAGAGCTTGACTTGCGTTACGTTGGCGTAATAGACGATCTCGTCGCCACAGATCAGATAGCGCGGGCCAACGCAGAGCGTTTTGGCGCCACCGAAGAACGCGACCAGCGGAACGATGCCGGCCAGCAGCCCGGCCGGGAAAGCCAGGACAGACAGGGCCAGCGCGAGTATCAGGCTGGCGACAAGGAAGACCTTGCGCTTGCCGCTGATGCTGGCCCGGCCGCCATGTTTGTATTTGAATACCGCAAGTTGGGGTTGATCCATGCGCCTCTCCCGTTTGGTCACTCAAGCGGTGCGAACGGAAGTATCGCCCGTCTGGGAATTTGAATCAATCGCCCGACCAGGGTAAATTTTTTCTAAAAGTCCACAGTCATTCCGGCGTAAGCCGGAATCCACAAATGTCAAGGCACTGGACACCGGCTTCCGCCGGTGTGACGGCTTATTCAGCGTTTCCTTGAAGCGATCAGCGCGAACGCAGCCGATCGAAATCCACCGCATTGCGTTCGTCGACGTAGAGGCTCGTTTCCCGGGGCCGGTTGCCGTTGTGGCATATTACGATGACATTGCTCAGCGGCTGCGTCCGGTGCAGCACTTCGACGGCGCAGCGGCCATAGATACTCTCGATGGTGGCCAGCAGATTGCGTGCGTAGGGGGTGTCGAGCCGGGAATCGAGAATCAGGTTGGCGATCATCACGCCTTCCGCGGTCAGCACGCGGCGCGTGCCCTGCCAGAACTCGCGGGTCACCAGATGGCCGGGGATCGAGCTGTGCGCGCTGTAGACGTCGACAACCACCGCGTCGAAGCGCCGCTCGCTACTGGCGACGAAATGCCGGGCATCGTCGACGATGAATTCGCCGAGCGCGGCCTCGCCCAGGAATTTTTCTTCGGCAATGCGCCGGATCGCCGGGTCGATGTCGACGTAGGTGTAGTGGTTGTCCGGCTCGCGGTGCGACAGCGTAAACCCCCCGGCGCCGAGCACCAGTATCCGGCGCTCGCGGAAGGCCAGGTCTTCGAGCAGGATGCGCCGGATATGGTGCACGTAGCGTGTGTAATGGCGCGGCTCCCCTTCGTCGATCAGCGAGGCCAGCGAATTGTTGTTTTTGAAAGCGCGCGGGTTGATCGCTCCCTTGATGTCGACCGGTGTAACGGTGTAGCTGGCGTAGGCTGTTTCGATCTCCGGGCGCGTCCAGGTCGTGCACACGAGAGTCAGCGCAATGACGGCCAGCGCGGCGAGTGCTGTTCGCCAGTTTCGGGCACTCAGCAGTGCGGCGCCGACGAGCAGCAGCAAGGCGCAGAGGGCAACCGCCGCCGAGACGCCGAGCCACTGCATGATCAGCAGCGAGAGCAGCAGCGAAGCGAGGAAGGAGCCGAGCGTCGAGTAGTACAGCGCATAACCGCTGGCCTCGCCGGTGCGCTGGTGCTGCATCAGGTTGGTCAGGATCGGCACCGTCTGCCCCAGCAGCCAGGCCAGCGGACAAAGCACGGCGGCGATGAAGACCAGATAGGCGAGCAGGGGCAGGCTGATTGCCGCAAAGATCAGATCGACGGTGACCCCGGCCAGCCCGGCCCCGGCGAGCGCTGCGGCGATCAGGAAGTTTCGGGCGACGAGGGCCAGATAGTTGCCGGCTACCTTTGCTCCGGTGTGGTAGCCGAGCGCCAGCGCCAGCAGAAAGAATCCGATCGTCGGCGCCGTGACGACAATCGAGCTGCCCATATGCGGAATGATCTGGCGCAGCGCGATGACTTCGGCGCCGAGCGAAGAAAAGCCTTCGATGAAGACGACGGCAAACAGCAGCGGGCGTGAGAGCGGGTTGAGCACACGATTTTCCGGACAGGGGCAGCCGGCACTATAACC
>JADJNC010000061.1 GCA_016709335.1 Candidatus Propionivibrio dominans
GATGAACTGATGTGGCGCTACTACGATCTTCTTTCCTTTCGTGCCAGCGAAGAGGTGGCCGGGTTCAAGCGTGAGGTTGCGAGCGGACGCAATCCGCGCGATGTCAAGGTTCTCCTGGCCCAGGAAATTGTCGCCCGGTTTCACGGGGCTGCAGCATCCGTAGATGCGCTTTCTGACTTCGAGGCACGCTTCCGCCAGGGCGCGATTCCTGACGATATTCCTGAAGTGGTTCTGGATTCGGTAAATGGGGAGTTGAGCGTTGCGCAGGTTCTCAAGCAATCCGGGTTGACCTCAAGTACCTCGGAGGCTCTGCGCATGATCGGGCAGGGAGGGGTAAAGGTTGATGGAGCGAAAATTGATAATAAAAATCTCGCCTTTCCGGCTCGTAACGATTTTGTCTTGCAAGTCGGGAAGCGAAAGTTTGCTCGCGTGAAAATTCGCTGATCCCATCAAAACAGTGGTTTAGCGGCCAGCTACGGAATAGTTTCGATTATATTTCGTGAAAGTATTGACGCTGACGTTTGGCTCTGTATAATACGCCCCTTCGCTGCTTACGCAGTGTGTCAATCAAGCTAACTACTTGATTTTCAAGCTCTTTAAAAATCGGACAATCGATAGGTGTGGGTTTTTGGTCTGGTTGGATTTGCTTTTGCAAATTGCAACGAGATGGAAGAACTCGCACGATGAATTAAAAGACTGTGGTTCTGGAGGATCTGGAGCTGCAGGACGTCAAGCGAGAGAAATACAGGCATTGAACTGAAGAGTTTGATCCTGGCTCAGATTGAACGCTGGCGGCATGCCTTACATGCAAGTCGAACGGCAGCACGGGAGCTTGCTCCTGGTGGCGAGTGGCGAACGGGTGAGTAATACATCGGAACGTACCGTGTAGTGGGGGATAACGTAGCGAAAGTTACGCTAATACCGCATATTCTGTGAGCAGGAAAGAGGGGGATCGCAAGACCTCTTGCTTTAGGAGCGGCCGATGTCGGATTAGCTAGTTGGTGAGGTAAAGGCTCACCAAGGCGACGATCCGTAGCGGGTCTGAGAGGATGATCCGCCACACTGGGACTGAGACACGGCCCAGACTCCTACGGGAGGCAGCAGTGGGGAATTTTGGACAATGGGCGCAAGCCTGATCCAGCCATGCCGCGTGAGTGAAGAAGGCCTTCGGGTTGTAAAGCTCTTTCGGTGGGGAAGAAATTGCTTCGGATAATACCTGGAGTAGATGACGGTACCCGCATAAGAAGCACCGGCTAACTACGTGCCAGCAGCCGCGGTAATACGTAGGGTGCGAGCGTTAATCGGAATTACTGGGCGTAAAGCGTGCGCAGGCGGTTGTATAAGTCAGATGTGAAATCCCCGGGCTCAACCTGGGAACTGCATTTGAGACTGTACGGCTAGAGTTTGGCAGAGGGGTGGAATTCCACGTGTAGCAGTGAAATGCGTAGAGATGTGGAGGAACACCGATGGCGAAGGCAGCCCCTGGGCCAATACTGACGCTCATGCACGAAAGCGTGGGGAGCAAACAGGATTAGATACCCTGGTAGTCCACGCCCTAAACGATGTCAACTAGGTGTTGGAAGGGTTAAACCTTTTAGTGCCGTAGCTAACGCGTGAAGTTGACCGCCTGGGGAGTACGGCCGCAAGGCTAAAACTCAAAGGAATTGACGGGGACCCGCACAAGCGGTGGATGATGTGGATTAATTCGATGCAACGCGAAAAACCTTACCTACCCTTGACATGTCAGGAATCCCGGAGAGATTTGGGAGTGCTCGAAAGAGAGCCTGAACACAGGTGCTGCATGGCTGTCGTCAGCTCGTGTCGTGAGATGTTGGGTTAAGTCCCGCAACGAGCGCAACCCTTGTCATTAATTGCCATCATTGAGTTGGGCACTTTAATGAGACTGCCGGTGACAAACCGGAGGAAGGTGGGGATGACGTCAAGTCCTCATGGCCCTTATGGGTAGGGCTTCACACGTCATACAATGGTCGGTTCAGAGGGTTGCCAACCCGCGAGGGGGAGCCAATCTCAGAAAGCCGATCGTAGTCCGGATTGGAGTCTGCAACTCGACTCCATGAAGTCGGAATCGCTAGTAATCGCGGATCAGCATGTCGCGGTGAATACGTTCCCGGGTCTTGCTACACCGCCCGTCACACCATGGGAGCGGGTTCTGCCAGAAGTAGTTAGCCTAACCGCAAGGAGGGCGATTACCACGGCAGGGTTCGTGACTGGGGTGAAGTCGTAACAAGGTAGCCGTAGGGGAACCTGCGGCTGGATCACCTCCTTTCTAGAGTAAGACCGGATCAAGAACTCACAACCTATCGATTGTCACCGGCTACACAGACGGCGGGTCTGTAGCTCAGTTGGTTAGAGCATCGTCTTGATAAGGCGGGGGTCGTTGGTTCGATTCCAACCAGACCCACCACCAGAGGACAGAAGACAGAGTACAGAGTACAGAACAGTATCCGCGCCCGCAGGGCGCGCAAGAATTACTGTCTTCTGTCCTCTGTCTTCCGAACGGGGGATTAGCTCAGCTGGGAGAGCACCTGCTTTGCAAGCAGGGGGTCGTCGGTTCGATCCCGTCATCCTCCACCACGAATCTGTGAGGGGTCAGGAGTGAAGAGTGAAGAGTAAAACCTGCTGGTTTGCTCCTTACTCTTCACTCCTAACTCCTGACGGAGTTGTAGTGCGCTCTTTAACAAAATGGAAGAAGGTAAAGTAAGTATCACGGGTTAAACGTTGTCTGTACGAAGCGTGGAGAGGCCCGTGATACGGTTGTGATTGCATCGACTGCTTGTTAACCACAGGCGGTCGCACGAATGAGTTGCCTGTAACCAGGGGACTGAAAACTGAGGATTAGGACGGTCTATGTTGCGCGCCCGAAGGGTGCGGATACGGACTGTCTTCTGTCTTCTGTCTTCTGTCCTCAGTCTCTAACGAGAGCTTAAGGTTATAGGATCAAGCGAATAAGTGCATGTGGTGGATGCCTTGGCGATTACAGGCGAAGAAGGACGTGCAAGCCTGCGAAAAGCTCTGGGGAGCTGGCAATGAAGCTTTGATCCAGAGATATCCGAATGGGGAAACCCACTCCGCAAGGAGTATCCCATCCTGAATACATAGGGATGAGGAAGCGAACCCGAGAACTGAAACATCTAAGTAGCCGGAGGAAAAGAAATCAACCGAGATTCCCAAAGTAGTGGCGAGCGAAATGGGAACAGCCTGCAAGTAATAATCAAACTGTTAGCGGAAGCCTCTGGAAAGTGGCGCCGTAGTGGGTGAAAGCCCCGTACGCGAAAACGGATTGGTGGTACTAAGCTTGCGACAAGTAGGGCGGGGGCACGAGAAACCTTGTCTGAACATGGGGGACCATCCTCCAAGGCTAAATACTCGTAATCGACCGATAGTGAACCAGTACCGTGAGGGAAAGGCGAAAAGAACCCCGGGAGGGGAGTGAAACAGATCCTGAAACCGCATGCATACAAACAGTGGGAGCCCCTTCGTGGGGTGACTGCGTACCTTTGTATAATGGGTCAGCGACTTACGTTCAGTAGCGAGCTTAACCGAATAGGGGAGGCGTAGGGAAACCGAGTCTGATAAGGGCGATTAGTTGCTGGGCGGACCCGAAACCAAGTGATCTATCCATGGCCAGGATGAAGGTGCGGTAACACGCACTGGAGGTCCGAACCCACTAATGTTGAAAAATTAGGGGATGAGCTGTGGATAGGGGTGAAAGGCTAAACAAACTTGGAAATAGCTGGTTCTCTCCGAAAACTATTTAGGTAGTGCCTCACGTATCACCTTCGGGGTAGAGCACTGTTATGGCAGGGGGTCATCGCGACTTACCAAACCATTGCAAACTCCGAATACCGAAGAGTGCGAGCGTGGGAGACAGACATCGGGTGCTAACGTCCGGTGTCGAGAGGGAAACAACCCAGACCGCCGATTAAGGTCCCCAAGACATAGTTAAGTGGGAAACGAGGTGGGAAGGCTCAGACAGCCAGGAGGTTGGCTTAGAAGCAGCCATCCTTTAAAGAAAGCGTAATAGCTCACTGGTCGAGTCGTCCTGCGCGGAAGATGTAACGGGGCTCAAACTATGCACCGAAATCGCGGGTCAGAGGACAGAAGACAGATGACAGAAGACAGATTTCAGACGACAGAAGACGGAAGACAGAGGACAGATATGAACGAACCCACCATACGGGATGTGAAGATTTGACGGTCTATGGAAAAGCGTATGCCGTTTCATTGGAAATACATCGTGCCAGTTTGGCGTTCCCAAAATTGAACAATATGCGTTGGCTGACCAAATGCGTCGAGCCAGCAAGAGCGTATGTGCGAATTTGGCGGAAGGCTTCGGCAAACAAAGCATCTCAAAACCGGAATTCAAGCGCTATGTACTGATGGCGATGGGTTCGGCCGATGAAATGCGCGTATGGGTAAGATACAGTCAGGATTTAGGTTACATCTCGGGCAAACAAGCCGATGTTTGGCGTAATGAATACCAGACCATCGCGAAAATGCTCAATGGCCTGCATGCCAAATGGGGATAACCGAAATTCATGCACTGCACGGTAGTTTGTTTTTATCTGTCCTCTGTCTTCCGTCCTCTGTCCTCTGAACTGTCCTCAGTCCTCTGTCTTCTGTCCTCTGACGGTAGGAGAGCGTTCTGTAGGCCGTTGAAGGTGTCTGGTAACGGATGCTGGAGGTATCAGAAGTGCGAATGCTGACATGAGTAGCGATAAAGGGCGTGAAAGCGCCCTCGCCGAAAGCCCAAGGTTTCCTGCGCAACGTTCATCGGCGCAGGGTGAGTCGGCCCCTAAGGCGAGGCAGAAATGCGTAGTCGATGGGAAACAGGTTAATAGTCCTGTACCTCTTTGTAATGCGATGGGGGGACGGAGAAGGTTAGGTCAGCCGGGTGTTGGACGTCCCGGTTCAAGCGTGTAGTCGTGCCTGGTAGGCAATCCGCCGGGCTTAGATGAGGCGTGATAACGAGTGGTCTTGTACCGCGAAGTGATTGATACCCTGCTTCCAAGAAAAGCCTCTAAGCTTCAGTTATGAAGAGACCGTACCGCAAACCGACACAGGTGGGCAGGATGAGAATTCTAAGGCGCTTGAGAGAACTCAGGAGAAGGAACTCGGCAAATTAGCACCGTAACTTCGGGATAAGGTGCGCCCTGGTAGATTGAAGGCCCTCGCGGCTGGAGGTCGAAAGGGTTGCAGTGAAATGGTGGCTGCGACTGTTTAATAAAAACACAGCACTCTGCAAACACGAAAGTGGACGTATAGGGTGTGACGCCTGCCCGGTGCCGGAAGGTTAAGTGATGGGGTGCAAGCTCTTGATCGAAGCCCGGTAAACGGCGGCCGTAACTATAACGGTCCTAAGGTAGCGAAATTCTTGTCGGGTAAGTTCCGACCTGCACGAATGGCGTAACGATGGCCACACTGTCTCCTCCTGAGACTCAGCGAAGTTGAAATGTTTGTGAAGATGCAATCTCGCGGCAAGACGGAAAGACCCCATGAACCTTTACTGTAGCTTTGCATTGGACTTTGAACCGGTCTGTGTAGGATAGGTGGGAGGCTTTGAAGCGTGGACGCTAGTTCGCGTGGAGCCAACCTTGAAATACCACCCTGGTTTGTTTGAGGTTCTAACCATGGCCCGTGAATCCGGGTCTGGGACCGTGCATGGTAGGCAGTTTGACTGGGGCGGTCTCCTCCCAAAGTGTAACGGAGGAGTACGAAGGTACGCTAGGTACGGTCGGACATCGTGCTGATAGTGCAATGGCATAAGCGTGCTTGACTGCGAGACTCACACGTCGAGCAGGTACGAAAGTAGGTCATAGTGATCCGGTGGTTCTGTATGGAAGGGCCATCGCTCAACGGATAAAAGGTACTCTGGGGATAACAGGCTTATACCGCCCAAGAGTTCATATCGACGGCGGTGTTTGGCACCTCGATGTCGGCTCATCACATCCTGGGGCTGTAGCCGGTCCGCAGGGTATGGCTGTTCGCCATTTAAAGTGGTACGTGAGCTGGGTTTAAAACGTCGTGAGACAGTTTGGTCCCCATTCGCCGTGGGCGCTGGAAATTTGAAGGGACCTGCTCCCCTAGTACGAGAGGACCGAGTGGACGAACCTCTGAGTACCTGGTTATGACGCCAGTCGTATCGCCGGGTAGCTAAGTTCGGAAGAGATAAACGCTGAAAGCATCTAAGCGTGAAACTCGCCTTAAGATAAGATTTCCTGGGGACTCGATCCCTGAAGGGTCGTCGAAGACCACGACGTTGATAGGCTGGGTGTGGAAGCGCAGTAATGCGTTAAGCTAACCAGTACTAATTGCCCGTGCGGCTTGATCCTATAACCTTAGCAGCAACTCACCGTTATAAACAATCACAACCCAATCAGAAGACAGAGGACAGAGGACAGAAGACAGATTAAAACCTGATTCTTCCCCTTCGGTCATCCACCTTCTCCCACCTTCTCCATTTTGCACGACGTCCAACGGCACGGCGTGATCCCCGTTATGCTTGGCGGCCATAGCACTTGACCCACCCCCTTCCTATCTCGAACAGGACCGTGAAACGAAGTCGCGCTGATGATAGTGCATACTACGTGTGCGAAAGTAGGTCACCAGGCTCCCCAAACACAAGCCCTCAACGCCAACAGCGTTGAGGGCTTCGTGCTTTGTAGCGCAGGTAATGCCATCCTCGGTCAATTCTGTCAGAATGCCGCAGTTGAATCGTGGAGATTGTATGACTGAAAACAATGTTCCTGCCTTTGCTCGTCTGACGTTCGATTCGCTTTTCAGAGCGATAAAGCGTGGCTGGGAAATGTTTTTGATTACCCGGCCACTGAGTGTCACTTACGCGATGATTTTCGCGCTTATCGGCATACTGACTTCTTTTCGGAATTGAACGAGCCAGCTTCGCGCCTATGATTTTCCCGCCGGCGGGGGTTCATGCTGGTTGGTCCGGTGCTGCTCGGTTTTTCGCGATGCGGATCGCATCGCGCGCAAGGAAACCTAGCATTTTCGGATATCGTCAGTGATTTTCCCGCACACTCACCCGAATGCTGTGGTCGCGTTCTTGTGTACGCTGCTGTTCATGATTTGGGTCACCGATGTCGGCACTCGGTTTTACTGTCGGGCGCGTCCCGGCGTCGCTTTCTGATGCTTTTTCTCCTCGAAAGTATCCTTTCTTTCCCTGCTTGGAGTCTACTGCTGGTGCTTGTTCTGGCATTCGTTATTTTTCGATTTCAGCTTTGCACTTTTACTATCGTCGGGCCGGACTTGTTCAGGCGGTATTTTGAGTGTCAACGCCGTATTTGCCAATCAAACGCCTGTTGTGGGCAATCATTCTGTCGGTGACCATCATCGCCAGCATTCTGACCTTCCCTGCTCTTCCTGCTGACTTCTTTCCCGTGCCCGCTTTTTGACAGTCATACCCTGTATCGGGAGCTTTTCCCGAATAGTCAGTCTGAAAAAGTGTGTCCTATCTGGAGTTTCGTCATGTCGCAAACAATCGAGAGTCGGCAACGCTGGGTGGCGGCTGCTTCGGTGTCTGGAGGCCGTATTTCAACAGGTGACCGGGGTTGAGTCGGTCGTCTCGGGTTACTGTGGCGGGCAAAACCGACAATCCTCGTATCGATCGGTTTGCGAAGGCCATAGCGGACATGCCGAGGTGGTGCGCGTCACATCTGACCTGACCGATCAGCTATAGGGACCTGCTCGAAATATTCTTCAGGATTCACGATCCGACCACGCTCAACCGGCAGGGAAATGATATCGGCACCAGTATCGTTCCCGTTATTTTCTATCATTCTGCTGCACAGAAAAGAAACAGCCAACGCGCTGATCAACGCGCTGGAAAAAGGAAAACCGACTGCCGGTGGTAACTGAAGTGCGCCCTGAAGAAACGCTTCTTCGTTGCGGATGCGAGTATCACCAGCACTATTTCAGCAACAACCCTGATCAGGGCTACTGTCAGATGGTCGTTCCGCGCCAAAGCTTGCCAAGTTTCGCAAAACTTCTGGGGTCCACGGATCAGAACGCAATCGTGACCAGACCGTACCTTTAGGAAGCTTCACTTTCGAGTATCAATGCGCAAGCTGATTCGTTACGAACACGGAATTTTTACATCGATGCGGACTACGCGTCCGCAACTGGCGGCTATTCACCTGATTAGAAAACGGCCGGGCAGCATTCATTGGACACCGGCTGCAACAACTCATTGCCGAATGTCATGGCTGGCACCTCGATGAAATCGGTCTGCGCCGGGGAACATCGACTACGTCATCCCGACCACATTCATCTCGATCATGCGGGTGGTGCGGGCGCGATGATGCAAACCTT
>JADJNC010000062.1 GCA_016709335.1 Candidatus Propionivibrio dominans
ACTCGCAAGGTCATCAAGGACGAATAACTCACGTCCGGTCGCCGCAACAGATCGTGCAGCGAATATCCGCGCTCAATCGGTTGGCCAAGAAGCACACGCGTCGCCTGCGTCCACCGACACTCTGGACGGATGCACCCACGTCGATCTGAGTCTTTCCTGCTCTCCGCGGGCAATCGCTTCGCGTTTTTCAAGAAGGCTACCCGAAGCCGTGCATCGCCCACCAGTCCAGGCGGCGACCGTGCTCGGTAAGGCGGATGTCGGCGTTGTCCTCGCGCAGGGATAGGCGATACTCGGCACGACTGGTAAACATGCGGTAAGGCTCGGACACGCCGCGCGTAATCAGGTCATCGACCAGAACGCCAAGATAGGCTTCGTCGCGACGCGGCGTCCAGGCCGCCTTGCCTGCCTTACCCAGCGCCGCGTTTGGCACCGGCCAAGCAGTCCCTTGCCGCCGCTTCTCACTAGCCGGTCGTGCCATTGATCTGCCCGGCGAAAAAGAGGCCATGAATGGCTTTGGTTTTCACGAGGCGTGCAGGCCGCAGGGATCAAGTAATCGTATTCGATGGCGTAACCAGGGCGCAGGATGTGGCATTCTCGAGGCCTCAACGAGCGCACCAGCGCCAGTTGCACGTCGAAGGGGGCAGACTGGTCGAAATCCCGTTCAGGAAGATTTCATGCGTCGTCAGCCCTTCCGGCTCAAGGAAGATGTTGTGGCTGTTCTTGCTGGCAAAGCGGTGGATCTTGTCGTTCAATTGACGGACAGTAAAGCGGACCAACGGCCCTCGATCACGCCGCGTGTACATCGGCGAACGATCCAAGATTGGCGCGGGATGATGTCATGCGTCCGCTCGTTGGTACTGGTAACCAGCACGGCAACTGCCGCGGATGCTGGCTGGCGTGGCTGAGGAGGGAAAACACCGGTAGTGGATCGTCCGAGTGCTGCTCCTGCCATCACCGAGAAATCGATGGTCTTGCCGTCGAGGCGCGGTGGCGTTCCCGTTTTCAGACGCCCGGCAGGCAGTTGCAGCTCGCGCAGACGTGCACTGGCGAGCGAAACCGAGGCATATCGCCCATGCGTCCACCGGTAGTGTTCACGGCCGACGTGAATCAGGCCATTGAGAAAGGTTCCGGCGGTCAGTACCACGCAAGGCGCCGCAAAGCGACCCCGGAGTTGCCGGTACAGGCACCGACCACGCGATCACCCTCGACCAGGAGATCGTCGCAGGCCTGAGCGAACAGCGTCAGGTTTGGCTGGTTCTCCAGCCGGCTGCGTATCGCCTGCCAGATAAAGCACGCGATCGGCCTGTTGCACAGCGTCGCGCGGACGGCAGGCCCTTGGCTTGAGTTGAGGATGCGAAACTGGATACCGGCTTCGTCGCTGCCGCCATGGCCCCATCGAGTGCATCGACCTCCTTGACCAGATGCCCCTTGCCGATCCCGCCGATCGAGGGGTTGCAACTCATGGCCCCCAGCGTATCGAGGTTGTGCGTGAGCAGCAGCGTCCTGGCACCCATGCGCGCGCTGGCCAGCGCGGCCTCGGTGCCGGCGTGGCCACCACCGACCACGATCACGTCAAAACGGTCAGAAACTGCATGAGGAGTCGGCCAGGTCCGGGGAACGCTGAAGGATGCGGATTCGAAAACTCGCTGAAAAATAACAGGTTTCGACACTTTTCCTGGCCATTCCCAACACCCGCCGCAAAGTTGCAAGACACGGATAAACATTGAAATCGGCTGTGCTCGAATTGTCTCCGGGAGTGCGGAGAACGGAGCAGGTCGGGTTGGCGAAGCGTCCCCCCAGGAGGATTTGCTTCGCAGCATAACCCGACAAGTTATTGACATCAATCCGTCTGGCACGGCGAGCAAACGCAACCAGCGGTGCAAGAACCATTTATTGTCTTCCTTGCGCGCTTTGCGGAAAACTCGGGCCTGGAAACAGCTTTCATTCTCTTTGCCCACCGTCGCGCTTGCTCGCTGACCCGCACTCGCGTAATGTTCATTGCATGGCCGCTCCCGATCGACCACACCGCCGATCTGATGCATAAGATGGGAAAGAACTCGCTCGCATGCGGGTACTTCCCTGTCGATCAGCACGCCAGCGCGCGCAACTCCATGCGCATCATCCTCAACAACCTCCGGGATCAGCGGCGTGCATAACGCCGGATCTTCCGCCGAGGTTCTGCGGCAGGTCAAGGCTTATTCGTTCGACATCATTTTTTCTGACTATCAGCTTGAGGACGGGCGTGATGGTCAGCAACTGCTTGAAGAACTGCGACAGAAGCATTTGATTTCGCTGTCAACGGTATTCATGGTGATCACCGCCGAACGCGCCTATCACAACGTGGTGTCGCTAGCCGAGCTGGCACCGGACGATTACCTGATCAAGCCGTTCTGGCCGATCAACTGCATGCCCGTCTGGTCAGGGCAATCTACAAGAAGCAGTTCTTTGCAAAGGTATTCGGGCATCTGGATAACGGGGCATTTGCCGATGCGCTGGTGGCCTGTGAGCTGCTGATTGGCAAGGACGCGGCCTTTCTTTACGACACGCTACGCTTCAAGGGCGAAATTCTGAACACACTTGGCCGTTTCAGGAGGCGCAGACGGTCTATCAACAGGTCCTCGACAACGCCATGGTTCCCTGGGCGCGCATGGGTTCTGGCCAGCGCACTGCGTGGAATGGATGAACTGGCTGCGGCCGAGCATGGGGCCTCGGTTATCGACGACTTTCCCGAGTATCTTGCCGCATATGACTTCGTTGCCAGCGTGCGCGAAGAAATGGGGAAACTTGCTGAAGCGCAGGAAGTTCTGCAGAAGGCCAGCGAAAAATCGCCGAATAATTCGCTGCGACAACGCATGGTCGGCGATGTCGCCGTACGCAATGATGATCTTGATGCCGCTGAACGCGCCTATGGCAAGGTGCTCGAACGTCATCGCGGATCGTCGCTAAGAATCATCGATGACTACACCAACCTGACACGCGTCATGCTCGACAAGGGCCATACGGATGGCGCCAAAAAGATTACCCGGGAACTCCGTCGGGACTGGCGCGGCAACAAGCAGGGCGAGCTTGCTGCGCTGATCATGGACAGCCTCTGCGCCGAGCAGGAAGGCGAGCCGGCCAAAGCAAAACAGGCACTGGAGAAGGCACTCGAGATGCACAACAGCCTGCAAAGTGATGCCGGACAAAAGGATTTTCCGCAAAAAATTGCCGTCGATCTGGCCCATGCCTGCCTGGCAGCGGGCAATGAAACCATGGCGCAGGAGATTCTGGGCAAAGTCGCTGCCGAAAACCACGAAGACCGCAGCATGATCGCCCACATCCAGGGAGTCTTCTCCAGAACAGGCCACGAGGAGGCGGGTCAGTCCTTGCTCGCCAGGGTCGGCAAGGAAATCGTTGAACTCAACAACCGCGGCGTTCTGGCCGCTCGCAGCGGCGATATCGAGAACTCGGTGCAGATGCTGATCGAAGCCGCCGAACGCGTTCCCAACCTGCAATTCCTGGTCAACGCCGCCAAGGCGATCTTCACCCTGCTTGAGCGCAAAGGCTGGAACGAAGAAATGGGGCAACGTGGAGTACGTTACCTGCAGATGGCACAAAGCAAGGAAATGCGTAACGCCAAAGTCATTTCAGCGCGCGAACTCTACCATCAGGTCGCGCGGAAATACGGGATCGAAGTCGTGTCGATCAGCGGTGCTCGCAGCACAGGCGAGAAGAGCAGCTAGCCAGCTTTCTGCAACATCCCCCTGAGTAGGCGCCTGATCGGCGTCGGTAGCGCCGCGGTCTCGATCTCGTCGTACTCAAGCCATTGCCACCCGGCTTCTGTCACCCGGCACGCCTTCACTTCCACGGTGCACAGCAGCGGCTGGATGTTCAGGCGAAAATGGCTGAAGCTGTGCTTGAGGCCCGGCAATGCCTGCATGCCGAGTAATCGAAAGCCGTGGCGCCGGGCAAACTCCCTGGCCTCGGCCATACCGCCCTCGGGCAAAGTTATCAGGCCGCCCCAGATACCGGCCGGCATGGAGGTGACCGCAGAAATCAGGACCGGCAAGCGAAGGGCGATCGAGTATTTCCTGAGTCCGTTGTTGCCGTACGGGAACGAGAGTTTGCGGGAGAGGTGATGAGCGTTGCTACGATAAAACAGAGACCATCACTACAGAGCCGCGCGGCAGGACCCGGAACAAGGCCATCACCTGTCGATATTGAACGTACTCAAAAACTGATCCGCGCTGAGGATCGGGCACGCAAATTTACCGGCAAGACTCAGCAGATCCTTGTCGCCGGTTACCAGTGCATCGGCCTTTCCCGCCAGCGCCAGCTCCAGAAACGCGACATCGAATACATCCCTACAGGGCGGCGTTACCGGCGGCAAAACGGGAATGCGCACGGTTTTGCAATAGGGAAGGTAATCCGACAGCAACTCCTCCTGCTCATATGCAGCAAGCTTGAACTTGGGGTAGGCCAGAGTACGGATCAATTCGGCGACTGTGGCTCGCGACACTAACGGCAGCACACGCTGAGCCTGCCAGGCCTGCCGCAAGGGCGTAAGCCGGCCACCCGCAAACACCAGTGCCGACAGGATCAGATTGGTATCGATCACCACTCGCGGTGGACGCTTCATTTCTTGCGTGCAGGCTTGCCTGACGGTGCTTCCCGCACCCACGCAACGGCATCGGCGATGTCCTGTTCCTGGATGCCAAGTTCCGCAAGCTTGGCGCGCACGGCATCACCGCGCTGGATACGAACCGGCGTCAGCACGATTCGACCATTGCTGGTTTCGACATCAAAGTACTCCGTCACACCGACAGCGGCAGTGATGCTCTTTGGCAAGGTCAACTGGTTCTTCGAGGTAAGTTTGGCAAGCATGGGGAACTGATCAGGAAAGTAAGGAAGCCTTACTTTACGCCAGGAAAGCGGGGGTGTCCAGCGCTCCGGGCAAACGGCTCAACAGTCGGCTCTGGCGACAACCCGAAGGTAGTGCAGAGCAAGGCGTTTTGTTGAATGCGGCGTCAATCACGCATGGAGGCGTGTGGCATGAGGGTGAGAGCGATAGTTATTTCGAGCCGCTTTCTCCTACCAGAAATACGGGATCGAAGTCGTGTCGATCAGCGGTGCTCGCAGCACAGGCGAGAAGAGCGGCTAGCCAGCTTTCTGCAATCCCCCTGAGCAGGCGCCTGATCGGCGTCGGTAGCGCCGCGGTCTCGATCGCGTCGTGCTCAAGCCATTGCCACCCGGCTTCTGTCACCCGGCAAGTCCTCGCTTCCACGGTGCACAGCAGCGGCTGGATGTTCAGGCGAAAATGGCTGAAGCTGTGCTTGAGGCCCGGCAGTGTCTGCATGCCGAGTAATCGAAAGCCGTGGCGCCGGGCAAACGCCCTGGCCTCGGCTATACCACCCTCGGGCAAAGTTAACAGGCCACCCCAGATACCGGCCGGTAGGAGGCGTTCGAGCAGGACGCGCTTTCCATCGGTAAGCAACAGCAGGCTCGTTTCGCGTTCAGGCAGAACCTTTCCTGGTTTGGCGACCGGCAGTTCGGCCTGCCGGCCTTCGCGGCGGGCGATGCACAGCGCATGCATCGGGCAGGCAGAGCAGAACGGCTTGCGGCGCGTACATAACGTCGAACCCAGATCCATCAGCCCCTGTGTGTAGGCCTCAATATTCCTCGCCGGAAGCAAGGCGTCGGCGAGCGACCACAGCGCTTTTTCCGTTTTCGCCGATCCGGGAAACCCCTCGATCCCGAAACAGCGCGCCAGCACACGCTTGACGTTGCCGTCAAGGATCGCCGCGCGCGTCCCGAAGGCAAAGGCACTGATCGCCGCCGCCGTCGAACGACCGATTCCCGGCAATCCGGCGACGACTTGCACCTCTTTCGGGAATTCGCCGCCGTGATCGGTGACGATGACTTGAGCACAGCGGTGCAGATTGCGTGCCCTCGCGTAATAGCCGAGTCCGGCCCAGAGTTCGAGCACCGATGCCAGCGGTGCCTGCGCCAGCATCTCAATCGTCGGGAAGCGTTCGAGGAAACGGGTGTAGTACGGAATCACCGTGCCCACCTGGGTTTGCTGCAACATGATCTCGGCCAGCCAGATGCGGTAGGCATCACGCGTATTTTGCCAGGGCAGGTCATGGCGCCCGTGCTGTCCTTGCCATTTGATCAGACGGGTAGAAAAAATTCTCAGGGATTCAGTCATGCACACACCGTAAAAAGTAGGGAGATTGTGCAAGTTTCTCGACAGGCACACGCTGCGAGGCGATAATTCGAGGGTTGAACCGTTTACTGCCACGGACTACCGTCGGCGTGGCCAAACTCCTGAACTTCCCTGAAGAGCGCTGATCTTAGCATGCCGCAACATTCCGCCCAGACCCCCCGATGACCCTCACCACCTCCTCTGCGAACTGCCCCGAGATAACGACGAATGTTGCCGATCTGCCCTGCGAGACTTGCGATAGCGGTCGAACACTGTCGGCCAGAGGCTTTTGTTGCCGCGATTTCCGCAGCACGCTCGGCTGTTTTGCTACCGGCGTAACCGTCGTCACCGCACTGGATCCCGACGGTGAGCCGATCGGGCTGACGATCAGCTCGTTCAATTCGGTTTCGCTCGACCCGCCGCTCATTCTCTGGAGCCTGTCGCTGGGCTCGCCGATGCTTGAGTCATT
Source organism: Candidatus Propionivibrio dominans (assembly GCA_016709335.1). GTDB lineage: Bacteria > Pseudomonadota > Gammaproteobacteria > Burkholderiales > Rhodocyclaceae > Propionivibrio > Propionivibrio dominans. Next base: position 6,654 of record JADJNC010000062.1, read on the forward strand.
CCGCAGCGCAAGCCACTATTCGGTTAACGTCCTTGCGGCTGACCAGCAAAACCTCTCCGACCGCTTTGCTTCGCGCAGCAACGAGCACTTTGCGGATCTGCCCCAGCGCAGCGGGCTTGGCGGAGCACCGCTGATCGAAGGCTGTTGCGCCTGGTTCGAATGCAGCAACGAGGCACACTATCCGGGCGGCGATCATCTCATCTTCGTCGGGCACGTCGAGCGTTTTGCCCAGGGTGAAGCGGCGTCGCCGCTGATATTTCACAGCTCCCGCTACCGTCAGCTCGCCCCCCCCAGGGATTGAATCGGATCAGAATCATTGCAGGATTGTGCTCTACCAACTTTTAACCCTAGATAACCGAGGATCAACATGGCAAACAAACAATACTCTTCGCAGATGATCTTGACGATCACCATTGTCGTGGCAATCGTTCTGGTCGTGCTTATCTGGCCACTTTCAATGATTGGCAAGGGAGGCTCCGCTGCCGGCGGCGGTGACGAGGCCGAGTTGCGTATCCTGCCGGTGGCCCGGGTGGAAATGCAGAAAGCTGTCGTCAAATCCGACGGCAAGCCGCGTGATGGCGCGACTGTCTACAACGCGGTGTGCATGGTTTGCCATGCCAGCGGCGTAGCCGGTGCGCCGAAGACCGGCGACAAGGCTGCCTGGGCGCCGCGCATTGCCGCCGGAAACGCGACAATGCTCAAGAACGCGACCAACGGCAAGGGTGCGATGCCCGCACGCGGCGGGGCGGCCGATCTGAGCGATGCCGAACTTAAAGCCGCCGTCGATTACCTGGTCAGCAAAGCAAAGTAAGCAACCCGCTTGACCCGGAACGCAAAAAAGGGGAGGCCGGATTGTGGCCTCCCCTTTTCATTGCCCGGCCCAGAAAAGTCTGGACCAGACGACGGCTTCGTAGTTATTCGCCGATTACTTCTTCACTGCCGGTGCGGCGGCAGGCGCAGCAGCGGTTTCAACTTTCGCTTCCGGCTTGGCCATGGTGCTGGCAGCCGGCGTAGCGGCGGCAGGTGTCGTGCTGGCGTGCGTCGCGTCCGTCTTCTTGCTCGCCTTGTGTTTGGCATGCGGCTTCTTCTCGGCCGCTACGACGTCTTTCTTTTCTTCCGCTTTGGCCGCCGGTTTGGCTTCAACCTTCTTCTCCTCAACCTTCATTTCCGGCTTGGCTGTCATGCTGGCAGCAGGCGCTACGGTGGCTGGAGTGGTGCTGGTCACAGCCGGCTTGACGGCTTCAACCGGCTTGGCCGGGGTAGCGGCAGGAGCCTGGGCGAAAGCGGCGGTACCGAAAGCAGCAGCGATGGCAAGTGCAATGATGTTCTTAAGCATGATTATCTCCTAATGTTAAAATGGGTTTGAAACTCGGTCGGTTCTCTGGACTGAACTTTTGTTCCGGCCTTGCAAGCATTAACGCGGGGAGTTTCAATCGGGATGTCATGGATCGGGTAACGTCGCGTAACGCTGTGTGACGCTGGCGGTCGAATGATTCAGGCAGCCTGGTCAGCAACGATGCACAGTTTTTGCAGGTTTTATTGCTTTCACTCGGGGAGGGC
>JADJNC010000063.1 GCA_016709335.1 Candidatus Propionivibrio dominans
CGCCGCCCGCCGCGCCCCCCCCCCCCCCCCCCCCCCCCCCCCCCCCCCCCCCCCCTTCCTTTTCCCCCGCCCCCCCCCCCGCCCCCCGGGGAAAACCCCGGCGGCCCCCCCCCCCCCCCCCCCCCCCCCCCCCCCTCCCCCCCCCCCCCCCCCCAACCCTCCCCCCCCCCCCCGGGGAAAGGCCCCACCCCCCCCCCCCCCCCCCCCCCCCCCCCCCCCCCCCCCCCCCCCCCCCCCCCCCCCCCCCCCCCCCCCCCCCCCCCCCCCCCCCCCCTCCCCCCCCCCCCCCCCCCCCCCCCCCCCCCCCCCCCCCCCCCCCCCCCCCCCCCCCCCCCCCCCCCCCCCCCCCCCCCCCCCCCCCCCCCCCCCCCCCCCCCCCCCCCCCCCCCCCCCCCCCCCCCCCCCCCGGCCCCCCCCCCCCCCCCCCCCCCCCCCCCCCCCCCCCCCCCCCCCCCCCCCCCCCCCCCCCCCCCCGGGGCCCCCCCCCTTTCCCCCCCCCCCCCCCCCCCCCCCCCCCGCCCCCCCCCCCCCCCCGGGGGGCGGCGCCCCCCCCCCCCCCCCCCACCCCCCCCCCCCCCCCCCCCCCCCCCCCCCGGGGGGCTTCCCCCCCCCCCCCCCCCCCCCCCCCCCCCCCCCCCCCCCCCCCCCCCCGGCCCCGCGCCCGGCCCCCGCCGCGCCCCCCCCCCCCCCCCCTTCCCCCCCCGGGGGGGGGCCTCCCCTCCCCCGCCCCCCCCCCCCCGGGCGGCCCCGGGGGCCGGCCCCGGCCCGGCCCGGCCGGGGGGGGGGGCAACCCCCCCCCCCCCCCGGCGGCGCCTTCTTTTTCCCCCCCCCCCCCGGTTGGGGGGGGGGGCCCTCCCCCCCCCCCCCCCCCTCCCCCCGCGGCCCCCCCCCCCCCGGGGGGGGGGGGGCCCCCCCCCCCCCAAGGCCCCCCCCCCCCCCGGGGGGGGGGGCCCCCCCCCCCCCCCGGGGCCCCTTTTTCCCGGGGGGGGGTAACGGCCCCCCCCCCCCCCGCCCCGGCGGGTTTGGGTTTCTCCCCTTCCCCGCCCCGGCCTGGTTCCCCGGCCCCCCGCCCCCCCCCCTTGGGGGGGGCGGGCCCCCCCCCCCCCCCCCCGCGGGGGGGCCTTCCCCCCCCGCCCCCCCCCCCCCCGGGGGGGGGGGTTTAACCCCCCCCCCCCCCCCTTCCCCCGGGACCCCCCCCCCCCCCCCCCCCCTCCCCCCCCCCCCCCCCCCCCCCCCCCCAACCCCCCCCCGCCCCCCCCCCCTCCCCCCCCCCCCCCCCCCCCCCCCCCCCCCCCCCCCCCCCCCCCCCCCCCCCCCCCCCCCCCCCCCCCCCCCCCCCCCCCTTCCCCCCCCCCCCCCCCCCCCCCCCCCCCCCCCCCCTTCCCCACCCCCCCCCCAAAAGGCACCCCCACCCCACCCCCCCCCCCCCCCAAAAAATTTGCCGGGCCCCGGCCCCCCCCCCCCCCTCCCCCCCGGGTAGGGGGGCCCTCCCCCCTTTCCCCCCCCCCATCCCCCCCCCCCCCCCCCCCCCCCCGGGAAAAAGGAAAAAATTTTTTTTTGGTGTTTGGGGGAGAAAAAACAAAATCAAAATGACTTTTGTCGAATCGATCAGCACCTGTTTTTCCAAGTACGCAGACTTCAACGGACGCGCAGAACGCCCGGAATTTTGGTGGTGGGTACTTTTTGTATTTCTGGTCAACGTCATAACCGGGATGATCAGTCCGCTGATCTCAACCTTGTTTTCTCTGGCGACTCTCCTGCCCTGCATCGCCGTTACGGCGCGCCGGCTGCATGACATCAACCGCTCCGGCTGGTGGCAGTTGATCGGCCTGATCCCGGTGATCGGATTGCTCGTGATGATTTACTGGTGCGTACAGGAAGGCAAGGAACCCAACGAGTACTGAACGGGTTCCGGAGTACCTGGTACCGTCGGGTTACGCTAGGGATACGCTGAACAAGTGTCATGTCGACATTCCGGCGCACCCCAGGGGTATTTCCTTCGGGGCAAAAGCCGGAATCCAGAAAAGTCGAGGCACTGGACACCGGCCTTCGCCGGTGTGACGGTTTATTCAGCGTTTTGCCTGATCGGGCAGGCACCGGTTCATTCGATCCCGATCAGCCAGCCTTGTTACCGGCCAGCATCGCCTTCATGGCCGACAGACGCGCCGCGCCGCCGGCCTTGTCCGGTGAGCTGTCGGCTTTTCCGCCCGAGAAACGCAAGTCTTCCTTGCCCATCTCGGCGATGAAACGTGATGGTTCGCAGGGAATGAGTTCGCGCCCCTGTTTGCGCCTTTCGCAGTAACTCAGATGCAGCGAGCGTTGTGCGCGGGTAATGCCGACGTACATCAGGCGGCGCTCTTCCTCGATCTTGTCCGGCGCCTGCGACTCGCGGTGCGGCAGCACGCCCTCCTCGACACCGATCAGGAAGACATGCCTGAACTCCAGCCCCTTGGCGGCGTGCAGCGTCGAAAGCTGAACGGCATCGGGCCGGCTGCCGTCCTCCTGCTTGTCGAGCAGGTTGATCAGCGCGATCGTCTGCGTCAGCTCGATCAGGCTCTTGCCGTCCTCCTCGCCCTTTCGTGCCAGCCACTTCGTCAGCTCCTGAACGTTGTCCCAGCGCGCCAGCGCGATGCGTTTGTCATCCTCGTCGTGCAGCCAGGCTTCATAGCCAATCGCCGCCAGCAGATCGTTCATCACCGGCTCGACCGGCTCTTTGGCCGCACGATATTCCAGACGGTTGATGAACTCGCAGAACTCGATTAGCGGCGCCAACTGGCGCGCCTGCACACGGTGCGCGAAACCTTGCTCGAAAGCGGCGGCAAACAGCGACAGATGGCGTTCGCCGGCATAACTGCCCAGCGCCTCCAGCGTCGTCCCGCCGACCCCGCGTCTGGGCGTCGTCACGGCGCGGATGAACGCCGGATCGTCGTCGCTGTTGGCCAGCAGGCGCAGGTAGGCGGTGATGTCCTTGATCTCGGCCTTGTCGAAGAACGACTGCCCGCCCGACAGCGCGTAGGGAACACGCTGATCGCGCAGGAACTGTTCAAGCGCACGCGCCTGGAAGTTGCCGCGATAGAGAACGGCGTAATCGCCATACTCGCCACGATGCTCGAACCGGTGTGCCTGCAGCTTCATCACCACCGACTCGGCTTCTTTCTCATTGTCCTTGCATACCGTCACAGTGATCGGGTCGCCGTGGCCGATGTCGGACCACAGTTTCTTGTCGAACAGTTTTTCGTTGTGCGCAATCAGCGCATTGGCGGCTTTCAGGATGCGCACCGTCGAGCGGTAGTTCTGTTCGAGCTTGATCAGCTTGAGGTTCGGGTAATCGCGCGGCAGGCCGCGCAGGTTCTCGACATCGGCGCCGCGCCAGCCGTAGATCGCCTGATCGTCGTCGCCGACGGCGGTAAACGCCGCGCGCGGCCCGGCCAGCAGCCTGAGCAGCTTGTACTGGCAGGCGTTGGTGTCCTGATACTCGTCAACCAGCAGATAGCGCAAACGGTTCTGCCACTTGCCAAGAATTTCCGGGTGATTCTCGAAGAGTTCGACGGGCAGGGCGATCAGATCGTCGAAGTCGACCGCCTGATACGCCTTCAGTGTTGCCGAGTAACTGGCGTAGGCCTGTGCGGCCAGTTTTTCGGTTTCGTTGTGCACCTCCTTGAGCGCCTGCGCGGGCGAGACCAGCGCATTCTTCCAGCCGGAAATGACCGACTGCAAGCGGCGAATGGTCGCCTTGTCCACGCTGCCGGCAAGGTCGGAGACGATGGCGAAGCTGTCGTTGGCGTCGAAGATCGAGAAGCGTGGCTTGTAGCCCAGCGCTTTCGCTTCCTCGCGCAGGATGCGCACGCCGAGCGAGTGGAAGGTCGAGATGGTCAGCCCGGAGGGCTTGTCCCTGAGCAGCTTGCCGACGCGCTCCTGCATCTCCTTCGCCGCCTTGTTGGTGAAGGTGATGGCCGCGATGTTGGACGGACTGAAGCCGCATACCTCGATCAGATAGGCAATCTTCTGCGTGATCACGCGCGTCTTGCCCGAACCGGCGCCCGCCAGAACCAGCAGGGGGCCGTCGAGATAGCGAATGGCTTCGCGTTGCGGGGGGTTGGGCAGGGAGTGCATCTACAGTGGGCTAAACAGTTCCAGAACAGAATAAAAGGGTCAAGGCTCGACAAAATCCTGCGTCTGGTTCGCTGAACCCGGAAGCTGTTGTGACATACCAGCCAGCCTGGTTGGGATATTGATCGGCGTGCCTTTGGGGTCAGGCGCATTCCCGTTTTCCAGGGCAATTACGCATCACCTTGGTGAACCAGAAAATGTCAGATAACTCTGACACGCTTTTCAACTTTTCAAGGGGTCACTACTTCCGCCCGGACCAGTAGCCTGGGCGCCGTCTATGATGCGCAACGGCGAGAATTCGAAGCTCCTCTACAGTGACTTGATAGATGATGCTGTATGGAAACCGACGGAAGTTATATTGCCGGCGAGTTCCAGTGGAGAAACAACGAGGTTCAATTCAGCGCGGCACGGACTTGTGCTAGCGCGTCAGCAATCGGAATGACTTGTGTCGATCCACTCTCGATGTCAGCAATTCTGCGCTCGGTTTCGATGGCCCACGCCTCCTCAATCTCGACATCTTCGTCGAGACTAGCGAGCAATATCTGGGCGAAAGCTGCGCGCTCACCGGCTGTTAGTTTCAGTGCTTCGGCTTCGAGTATTTCAAGTTGATTAACCATGGTTATTACCTCTGCAAATATGCTACAGATTGTACCGCTGATAGGATCAAGCGCGCATATCCGGTTCCCAATTCGCCGATATAGCGTTTAACGAAGGCTGAAGTATCAAAAAATACGAGCATCAAGCCTGCCCCATCACCAGCCGACTCCGCGCTCTTCGAGAATCATGCGAGTAATGGAAACGCCATCCAGCAGCAGGGGTTGCGCCTTGCGCCGCTTCCACGAAGGAAGTTCGGCCACAACCGGGACGATGTCGGCAATCGGTTTTCCATTGCGCGAAACGCGCACGGATTCACCCGCCGCAACGATGTCGAAATACTGCCTGGCGTGCTTGCGCACTTCGTTGAATGTCGCTTTTTTCATGGCAATCTTGATCTGTGCAGATCAATGTAATTGTTCATTCTGACTGCTGCGAGCAGTTTTGAATACCGGAACGAGTACTTCAGGAACAAAGGTGTAGTAGGCATTTTAAAACATGGCACCAATTATCAAATGACTTCGAACCCTCTAACACGGATTAACGCTATTCGTTGAACCGGATTGCCCTTAAAATCACCAAATCATCCGCCCTTGCAGCGGTTCAGTCCAACAAGGTTTATCCACCGATATGACTCCGCGCTCTCTACCAACTCGCCCACGGCGGCGGATAAACGCTATTCGTCAGGTCCCCATACCCCCAATCCCATCAACCCTCGGAGTGTCGCTATGTCATATCGAGTTCGTCTTCCACTTCTTTGGCTTCCGTTCCTGCTTTGCCAGGCCGCTTATGCGCAGCCATCCCTCCTGCAAGGCAACAAGTCTGGAGAACAGGTCTACAAGACGGTCTGCCACGCTTGCCATGAGACCGGCGTGGCCCACGCGCCGAAGGTCGGTGATCGCGCTGCCTGGGCACCCCTGATCGAGGAAGGCCAGCACGTTCTGACTGGTCATGCCTGGGTTGGTGTACGCGCCATGCCCGCGCGGGGGGGCACGACCGAAATCACATTGGCTGAGTTCGCACGTGCAGTTGCGTACATGGCACGTGGCTCCGGTGGCAACTGGAAGGATCCGGATTCCAAACTGTTGCTCCAAATTGTTAACGAAGCAGACAAGCGTCTCGTGAAAGCGATTAAGGAGCAGCAGGCAATGCAACGTGAGTTGCACAATCTGGCCAAAACGGCGAGGTAGTCCTCGCAGTCGAGTGGGCCTGACACGGAATCAAAGGGCCGTAGTCAATTATAAAACAGGGCATCAAATGTAAAATGACTTCGACCCTTTAATACCCAACCTTACGCCAGGAGTCACCCATGCAGATCTCGCCACGCCGTCCGACCCGCATCGTTTTCATGGCAATCCGGCTGACCTCGAGGCTTTCGAGGCCCTGCTCGCTTCGCCGATTCGCCAAGAGCAACGTGAATCCGCGCTAGCCGCCTGGAGTGAATACAAGCTGCGGAAGCAAGCGCTGTTCGTCAGGCAACAGCCCGGCAAACAAGGGCTGTGGACCAAGGGCGACTACATCCGCTCGCTGACTGCGCCGGCCATCGACCTGAGCGGGGCGACATTTATCGATGTCTGCCTCGGCTATGCCGACCTGCGCGGCGCCCGCCTGGATGGCGTCACCTTCGCCACACAGAACCGCCAATGGACGTCCTTGAAGGGGGCCAAGCTGCAAAGTGCCAGCCTGCGTGGCGCGTGCATTTCGGGCGGTCGCCTGATGGAAGCCGATCTGCGCGGCGCCGACCTGTCCGGGATCGACCTGCAGAATGCCGACCTCACCGGCGCCAACCTTGCCGGCGCACGACTGCAGGATGCGAGGCTGCAGGGCAGCAATCTTTCGCGGGCCAATCTGGTCGGCGCCGACCTGCGCGGGGCGAATCTCTGTGGCTGCCGCGTCTATGGTGTTTCGGCCTGGGATGTGCGGATCGACGACAACGAGGCCCTGCGCCGCGACCTGATCGTCACACCCGGCGAGCAGGCCGAGGTGGCGGTGGACAACATCGAGGTCGCGCAATTCGTGTACCTGCTGCTCACCAACCCGAAGATTCGTGGCGTCATCGATACCGTCTGCAAGAAAGGCGTGCTCATCCTTGGCCGCTTCACGGCAGAGCGCAAGGCCGTGCTCGACGCCCTGCGCGACGGCCTGCGCCAGCGCGGCTACGTCCCGATGATCTTCGATTTCGACAAGCCGGAACAGCGCGACCTGACCGAAACCGTCAAGACGCTGGCCGGCCTGAGCCGCTTCATCATCGCCGACATTACCAACCCGCGCTCCAACCCGCTCGAACTGCAGGCCACGGTACCCGACTACATGGTGCCGCTGGTGCCCATCATTGCCGAGCGCGAAGAACCGTTCCCGATGTTCAAGGACCTCTGGATCAAGTACAACTGGGTACTCGATCCGCTGGAATATCCCGATGGTCAGACCTTGCTGAAAGTACTCGACGCCGCCATCATCACCCCAGCCCTGAAGAAGCACGCTGAATTACTTGCGGCCAAGGCGCAAGATCTGCGCACCCGCAAGGTTTCGGACTACGCAGGCGAGTAAGCTGGCGCAGCAATCGCCCTGGATGTGGCAGTCGGGACTTGTTCACTTCAGCGCTGCACGGACTTGGGCAAGCGCGTCAGCAATCGGAATGACTTGTGTCGATCCACTCTCGATGTCAGCAATTCTGCGCTCGGTTTCGATGGCCAACGCCTCCTCAATCTCGGCATCTTCGTCGAGACTAGCGAGCAATATCCGGGCGAAAGCTGCGCGCTCACCGGCTGTTAGTTTCCGTGCTTCGGCTTCGATTATTTCGAGTTGATTTCCCATGGCGATTGCCTCTGTAGACATCTTGATGAATGAACCGCTCACCGAACGGTTCAGTTGAAAAGGGACGACTTTACAACTGAACTCCTTGAAAGCCATTCAGCGCATCGCCCGCAGAAGCTCCTGCAAACTCAGCACTCGCGGGTCAGGAGAACGCCGGTGCAGCGTGATCACTTGGCGGTAAGACCTTCGCGACTCGAACGCTTTTATCTGTTTCATTTCCCTCTGGTACATTCCATTTCTTTACCCGACGCGAGCTGCTTCAAATAATGCAGCAGGCGCAGGGTGCGTAAGTTCCCACACCATAGAAATTGGTCGATTGCCTTCGTAGGAAAGCAGACGTGCAGCCGGGCCAATGAAGATGAAGGGAGAGGTTTCACCCTCGGTACGTTTCTCCATTCGTGCAAAGAACAGTACCGTGTATCCTCGCTCTTGGAAGTGGATATAATTTTGGCCGGCTTTACTGTTTTGGGTGGCTCCGGCTTGACTCTCCCAGTGAAGTTTCGATCGGCTTATCAGGTAATCTTTATAGCGGGTGGTGGGAGCAAAATCTTTTTCTTCCTTTCGGAAAGTTACAAGATGGATATAGGTCAATCGGTTTTCAATATGAATGACTCCCGTTCCTGCTGGCCCAGAGCGATCAATATTGGCAAGGCTAAAAGCAGCTTTGATTTCGTAAAGCCCATAAGCGGCGTGAAGATTGAGGGATACGTTCCCCGAAAAAATCAGCGGTTTAGTAGGATAGGGATGAACGCGCTTGCGCCACTGAGCAATCTCGATCAAGTCTGAATTCGATGCCGGATTTCGACGCCACTTGGCGAATGATTCCGCATAAGTTCTGACTTCGCAATCTACCCCTTTCTTCCCCCACAATGTGTAGTGAATGGCAGCACTATCCGTTTCAGAGAATTCATACACGCTCGCATCCTCGTTATCGGATAGTTTACTAAGTCGACTCAATTGATCTAGCCGAGTGGAATCTGTGCGAAGACAAATTCTCCGAAGTGCCTTCCGGACATCATCGAGATCGGGATCGGAAACGGGCGGTCGAGAGTAGGCCGAAGCTTTCCACTCGGACCAGGTCTTGTTACGCAGGATTTCTAATGGGGAGAGTGCTGTCGTCTCCACGAAGTTTGCAAAGCTCAAGGTAAGCCCGGTTTCTGACTCAAATGTGCGAATAGCCTCGGGAATAAAATTATTCAGGTTACCAAGGCTCAGTCTGATATTTTGCAGTATGCGCTCACGGGCGACCCTTTCCAGTTGAATGCTGCAACCGGGAGGCAGGTTCGGAAAGTCGCGCTCAATTTCCTGATCAATCCTGCGCCGTTGGGTTCTAAGCAGTGCGCTGAATTTCCGATCCATCCGATACTTTGGATGCGCCTGCCCTACAAAGTCGAGAACGGTGAGGCAATCTTTATCCGGGGCATGGCGAAGAC
>JADJNC010000064.1 GCA_016709335.1 Candidatus Propionivibrio dominans
CTTCACAAATTACCCGTTTCAAGGCCACCACCGGACCGCTGCGGGCACAGCTTGAACTGGCAAAACAGTACAAACTCGCGGCGATAGAATAAAAAAGGCGACTTTAAGTCGCCTTATTCGTTCGTAAATCTATGACGTCATGCAGAGAAAGACGAGCCGCATCCGCAGGTTGAAGAAGCATTCGGATTCTTGATCACAAACTGGGATCCCTCAAGACCTTCGGTATAGTCAATCTCGGCGCCAACAAGATACTGGTAACTCATCGGGTCAACCAGAAGTGTCACTCCGTTCTTCTGCAAGGACGTATCGTCTTCGTTGGCAACCTCGTCAAAAGTAAAGCCATACTGGAAGCCGGAACACCCGCCACCGGTCACGAAAACACGGAGCTTCAAATCCGGATTGCCTTCTTCCTCTATCAGATCCTTGACCTTGCTGGCCGCACTATCGGTAAAAACAAATGGCAAAGGCATGTCAGTCGCTGTGTTCATGGTTAATTCCTCCTTATTCTCGCGTTAATTACGGTTGCAGAAACCGTCTCATTTAATGGAAGCAAGCTTGAGTTCTACGGTCTTGGCGCTAGTATGATGCACCAGACGCCCCTGTATCACAGCGCCCTGCTGCATTTCAATCTGATGGTACTCGACATCCCCTGTGACACGTGCCGCAGGCAAGAGTTCCAGAGATTCTCCAGCGAACACCGGCCCAATCACGGTTCCATTGACAACCACATGGCCGACGGCAATTGCGCCCTCTACGCTGGCTTTCTCGCTGATAACCAGAGTGCCTTCCTGACCATTCTCGCTGCTGATATTGCCACGCACCTCGCCGTCAACGCGCAATCCGCCTGAAAAGATCACATTTCCCTCGACACGGGTACCCGCACCGATAAGGCTATCTATACTGTTCTGGGGTTTTTTCCCCTTTTTAATGCCGAACATGACAATCTCCGTCTAAAGAGTCACGGACTGCCTTGCGCGCAAGCTACCATCCTGTAGCAAACGCACTTCGACCTCTTTCATCACAGCTCCGTATGGTATCGAGAAAACGCCTTCAAGCCGTTGAAAGTACTTGATCTCGAAACGAAAACGCTGGGGGTTTGGCTCGGTCGCGGAAGGAAAAGTGATCATAGCATCTTTGCCCGCCTCCTGCACTTTCACCACGATCTGAAGTGAACCCTTGAGCTCCTTGGCCTGACGACCTCCAGGATTGATCACCAGCATCCGATAACGATACTCGCCCGTTGAACCAATCGGCTCGATTTTCAGGTTTTCAATTCTTGCGCCCAGCTCATCTCCTGCCTTTGAGGCTAGCATCAGGCCTTCGAAAAACGCCAGGTCCTCTTTCAATGCGGCGTTCTCGGCTTCGAGTGCCTTGACCTGGCGTATCAATTGCTGCTGTGCCGCACGCTCATACAACAGGCTACTTTCACCGGATCCCGCAAGGCTACGCAACTTGGTCAATTCGGCATCAAGCTCCATGAGATGATTGCTGAGCGACTGAATTTCCCGAACCGATTCATTGCTGTGAAACCCGGCGATTCGTCTTCCTGCATCGTATATCCAGGCTGCCAGCGCCAGGGAGACTGAGAGAATCGCGATGACTGCCAGGGCACGCCAGTACCAGGCCACATGCGTTCTGATCGACAGCTTCGGCGCATTGATGCCAAAGCGCTGACGAAGCCGTTTAAGTTTTACGGAAGCACCGGGAGCTGCCATAGTCCGACGGTTTCTGTCAGTCCCAACATGATGTTCATGTTCTGTACCGCCTGACCAGCCGCGCCCTTGACGAGATTATCGATCACCGAGAGAACCACCAGCGTATCGCTACCCTGCGGCCTGTGCACCGCAATACGGCAAAGATTCGACGCGCGAACCGAGCGCGTATCCGGATGAGACTTCGTCGGCATGACATCAACAAAGGGCTCGTCGGCATAGCGATTCTCGAAAAGGGCCTGAAAATCTGCTTCGCCTTTGATCTTCGCATAAAGTGTGGCATGGATGCCGCGTATCAACGGGGTCAGATGCGGCACGAAGGTCAAACCCACTGCGTGTCCGGCAATTCGCGACAAGCCCTGCCGAATTTCAGGCAAGTGCCGATGACCCGTAACACCATACGCCTTGAAATTATCAGCCGCTTCGGAGAACAGGGAGGACACTTCGGCTTTGCGCCCGGCTCCCGACACTCCGGACTTGGCGTCGGCGATCAAATGATCCAGATCAACCAACCCGGCTTCTACAAGTGGCATGAAACCTAATTGCACTGCAGTCGGGTAACACCCGGGATTGGCTACCAGACGCGCCTCCCGAATGGCGGCTCGATTAAACTCCGGCAAGCCATAGACCGCTTTCGCCACCCATTCCGGGCTGACGTGCTGCATGCCGTACCATTTTTCCCACTCGGCGACATCGGTAATGCGGAAGTCTGCTGCGAGGTCAACGACGCGGACTCCGGCATCGAGCAACTGCGGGGCCTGCTGCATGGCGACCCCATTCGGTGTTGCAAAAAAGACAACATCACAACCCTTCAGATTGGCGAGCGACGGATCTTCGAACTTCAGATCAAGGCGTCCGCGCAAACTGGGAAACATGCTGGAAACAGCCGTTCCCGCATCGCCGCGCGACGTAATTGCGACAATTTCCACATCCGGATGCTGTGCCAGCAAGCGTAGCAGTTCGACCCCCGTATAACCGGTTCCGCCGACAATTCCAACCTTGACCATCAAATCCTCCTCAACAGGTTCGCAATGATAGTCTGCGTGACCAAAAAATACAAAAGCCGCCCGAAGGCGGCTACTGTGAGCAATAGAATCCTGTATCGCTTAACGCTTGGAGAACTGCTTGCGACGACGAGCTTTGTGCAATCCGACCTTCTTGCGCTCTACCTCACGGGCATCGCGGGTAACAAAACCGGCCTTCGACAGCGCTGGCTTGAGCGCGGCATCGTATTCGATCAGGGCACGGGTAATGCCGTGACGTACTGCACCGGCCTGCCCGGACTCACCACCGCCGGCCACATTGACCAGAATGTCAAAACCGGAAGTTTGTTCGACCAGCACCAGTGGCTGCCGAACAATCATGCGCCCGGTCACACGGGAGAAAAACTCATCAACTGGCTTGCCATTAACAACAATGTTGCCTGTACCGCGTTTCATGAAAACACGTGCTACGGCACTCTTGCGACGGCCGGTGCCGTAGTAGAAATTTTCAGCCATTTCGATCCCTTAGAGTTCCAGAACTTTCGGCTGCTGGGCAGCGTGAGGATGGGTGTCACCCGCGTAGCACTTCATTTTCTTGAGCATGGCGTAACCGAGCGGCCCCTTAGGAAGCATGCCTTTGACCGCCTTCTCAAGGACCCGACCGGGGAAACGTTGCTGCATCTTGGTAAAGTTTGTTTCGTAGATGCCGCCGGGGTAACCGGTGTGGCGATAGTAAACTTTGTCTTCGGCCTTGTTGCCGGTAACACGCAACTTCTCTACATTGGTCACAACGATGTAATCGCCGGTATCAACATGCGGGGTGAATTCCGGTTTGTGCTTGCCACGCAGACGGCGAGCGATTTCTGTGGCGAGGCGACCTAGTACCTTGTCAGTGGCATCAACCAACAGCCACTCGCGTTTCACTTCATGCGATTTGGCGGAGAAAGTCTTCATTTAATACGCCGTCCTTGTATGCCTGATAACGGAAAGCCGAGCATCTTATTTCAGATTGACGAAGCATGTCAATCGCTGATTTGATCATGGGCAAAAAAAACGCGACTCGTTGGAGCCGCGTTAAATCCACACCAAAGGAGGAGGGTGGAGGAGACAAATCTGTAACATGCCGTTTTGCCGAACTGCAAAATCATCAAGTTGAGACAATTATGCGCTAATCAGATATAAAAATCAAGTCTTTTTTGTGCGTTGCATCATAAAATCATGACGCCTGTAGCCAGCGCCAAAACTGATACATAACATATGCATTTAAACATAATGTTATACTATTTATAGTAAATTAATTTCCTATTAGTAAATAATAAATCAGATCGAATACTGCTGGTTTAAAACAAAAAATTTTTGCATTGCAGCATCTCTTTGTCATCAACGCTGCAACAGACTTCAGGCTAGAATGGACATTTGTACAACGTGAGGGTGTTATGGAGTGCAAGGTGAAATGGATCGAAGGCGGCATGTCGTTTCTGGCCGAAACAGGAAGCAATCACGCCTTCGTAATGGATGGCGCACCTGAAGCCGGTGGTCGAAATCTGGCACCGCGGCCGATGGAAATGTTACTTGCCGGCACAGGCGGTTGCACGGCGTTTGATGTGGTAACGATCCTGAAGAAGGGGCGTCACGCCATCAGCGGTTGCGAAGTCAGCCTGCAGGCTGAGCGTGCCGAAACCGAACCCAAAGTATTTACCCGGATTCATTTTCACTTCCGCATTTGCGGAAAGCGACTGAAACCCGATGCGGTTGCACGCGCCATAGAACTTTCGAAAGACAAGTATTGCTCGGCTTCGATCATGCTCGGCAAGACGGCTTCAATCACCCATGACTTTGAGATCGTCGAAGACTGACGGGCTTTTTGCGTGTCAGCATGGCGACGATTGCTTAGACGTAGTAGGCGGTCCGCGTCATGACGCCTGCTGCCAGTCGCATGGCTGATTTCAGGTTGGGGGGCAGATCCCGCGCGCCGAGGCGGATTGCAGTCTCGGCGTGAGATACCTCATCGACCTTCATTTGCTTAACAATTGCGCGGGATTTGACATCCTGTACCGGCAACTCGGACAAATGATGATCGAGATGAGCCTCAACCTGACGTTCGGTCTCGGCTAGAAAGCCCAGGCTCCATGCATCGCCAAGTTTGCCGGCAAAGAACCCTAATGACAGCGCTCCCAGATACCACAGGGGATTGAGCACACTTTTGCGCCCTCCCAATTCATTGATGCGACGCTCGGTCCAGGCCAGATGTTCGGTTTCCTCGTAGGCGGCCTTTTCAAGTGCCTGCCGAATCCCGGGATCGTGACAAGTCAGCGCCTGGCCTTGATACAAGGCCTGTGCACAGATTTCTCCGACATGATTGATTCGCATCAGCGAGCCTGCATGCACCCTGTCTTCATCAGACAAGGGCTCTTCCACGAGCCCTGCCGCGGGCGAAAGGCGTGAACTCGGTGCTGAAGCAAAGAGCGTACGCAACGCCTTGTCAAACTCGATAATCAGCGGATCAAGCATTGCGAATCCAGCCGTGTGGGCTGCCTGAAAGATAAATTTAATTAATCACTGCGGATTGACCGCCCCTGCGCAGAACCCTGCGCGCATCATCGGCGTTCCTGACATAAGCGGCGCCAACAGGGCAAAAATAATTGCTGTAAAGCTCTACATGATGATTGTTGGTGCTGCCTTGAATTTTGACCCACTGATTACTCCGAGCCTTTGACCATGTCTTGTCTGACCGGCCATACGCATAAAATCTGCGTTCGGCTGTTGCGCAACGCAAACCCTCGTAGCTGATGTTCTGAGCGCCTGCAGAACTGATCACCACCAAGGTATAGCGCAATACACCGTCAGAGCCAACGGACAATGAATTTCCATCGATCAGGTATTTGGTATCAGCCATCGCACCCACCTGAAACGGGATCAGATTAATTTGTTCAGGGAAAGCCGGTAACTGAACTTCAATTTCCGCCCAGGGTTTTTCTTCGTACTCGTTATCGAAACTTTCAGCCAGCGAATGTGCTGACTGTGATGCCAGAGCGAGTGCAAAAAACCACTTAACAGCTTTCATGACACGCATTGAAAACCCACTTCAGTTAATCAACCAAACCATCGAGATAAGAACCAAAGCTATCTCTTGCGCTCAAGCTTGCTTCCTGCCCCATCGCCAACACGTTCGCGCCCGCCGTCCCGACGCTGACGATCCGCATCAAGAAAACGTGCAAGTTCGTTCAACGCCTGTTCATAGACATGGCGTTTGAACTCGATTACACCATCAAGCGAAACCCAGTAATGATTCCAGCGCCAGGCATCAAACTCGGGATGATTGCAGGCGCGCAAGGAAACATCGTTGTCGCGCCCAACAAGACGAAGCAAAAACCAGATCTGTTTTTGCCCTCTGTAACTGCCGCGCCATTCGCGTTTTACCCAGTGTACCGGCACATCGTAACGCAACCAGTCCTTGGTTCTGCCAAGAATTGTGACATGTTCGGGGAACAAGCCAACCTCTTCATGGAGTTCCCGGTACATCGCCTGTTCAGGGGTTTCGCCGCGCTTGATGCCACCCTGTGGAAACTGCCATGAATGTTCACGGATACGCTTGCCCCAAAAAACCTCGTTCTTTGCGTTACATAAGATGATGCCGACGTTCGGGCGATAGCCTTCACGGTCGAGCATTTTGAAATACCTGCAAAATTTATTGGTCGAGTTCATTCTTTCACATTTCAAATCGCTTGGAAAGCACGCTACGTCCGATCACGCCGAATCGTTCAAAAGAACACGATTGGCATCGCGCTCTGCTGATCAGTCTTGTAAAATCCTCCTTCGTTCAAAGAAATCAGATTCTCATGCGTACCTCGCAATTTTTCATCTCCACGCTCAAGGAAGCCCCGGCCGACGCCGAGATCGTCAGCCATCAGTTAATGTTGCGTGCCGGCCTCGTCAAACGTCTGGCCGGCGGAATCTACACCTGGATGCCCGTTGGCCTGCGTGTGCTACGCAAAGTTGAAAACATCGTTCGGCAGGAAATGGATCGCGCAGGCGCCATCGAACTGTCGATGCCGGCGGTGCAACCGGCCGAACTGTGGCAGGAATCCGGTCGATGGGAAAAATACGGGCCTGAGCTGTTGCGCTTCAAGGATCGCCACCAGCGCGATTTCGTCATCGGCCCGACGCACGAGGAAGTCATCACCGATGTCGTGCGCAAGGAAATAAAAAGTTACCGCCAACTGCCGCTGCATTTTTACCAGGTGCAGATGAAGTTCCGCGACGAGATCCGTCCACGCTTCGGTGTCATGCGTGGCCGCGAGTTCCTGATGAAGGATGGCTACTCCTTCCATACCAGTTTTGAGGATCTGCAGCGTGAATACCGCCACATGTTCGAGACCTACACTCGGATTTTCACCCGACTCGGATTGAAGTTCCGTGCTGTTGCTGCCGATACCGGATCGATCGGCGGTACCGGTTCGCACGAATTCCATGTCCTCGCCGATTCCGGTGAAGATGCGCTGGCCTACTGTCCCGACTCGGACTATGCTGCCAACGTCGAACTGGCCGAAGCCATGGCGCCGGGTACGCCACGGGGTGCGGCTTCCCATGTCATGCAGCAGATCGCCACACCGGGCAAGATCAAGTGCGAGGATGTAGCCAACTTCCTTGGTGTCCCGGTGACCAAAATGGTCAAGGCCATTGCCATCATGCGTAACCCCTTGCCGGGGAGCGACACAGTCCAGTTTGCTCTGATCCTGCTGCGTGGCGACCACGATCTGAATGAAGTCAAGACGCAAAAGATCGTCGGGGAATTCCGCTTTGCGCGCGATGAGGAAATCGTCGCTGCGCTAGGTTGCAAACCGGGTTACATCGGCCCCGTTGGTGTCGAAAACATCCCCGTGTTTGCGGATCGCAGCGTGGCCGTGATGAGCAACTTCGTTTGTGGTGCCAACCACGCCGGATTCCACATCACCGGCGTTAACTTTCTACGCGACCTGCCGGAACCCGCGCTGGTTGCCGACCTGCGCAACGTTGTCGCCGGCGATCCTTCGCCCGACGGTAAAGGCACGCTCGAACTGTGTCGTGGTATCGAAGTCGGGCACATCTTCCAGTTGCGCACAAAATATGCCGAAGCTCTCAAGTGCAGTTTCCTCGACGAAAATGGCCAAAGCCGTATCATGGAAATGGGCTGTTACGGTATTGGTGTTTCGCGCATCGTTGGTGCGGCCATCGAACAGAATCATGATGAGCGCGGAATCGTATTTCCCCCGGCCATTGCCGCGTTTGAAGTGTGCATCGTTCCCATGGGCTACAGCAAGAGCGAGGCTGTAAAAGCGACTGCGGATGCGCTTTATGCCGAACTCATGGCATCAGGCGTCGATGTTCTGCTTGACGACCGTAACGAACGCCCTGGCGTCATGTTCGCCGAGATGGAACTGATCGGCATCCCGCACCGAATCGTCGTTGGCGAGCGCGGGCTGGCCGCAGGCCAACTTGAATACAAAGGCCGTAGCGACGCGGAAGCACAATTGCTTCCGATTGCCGATATACCCGCTTTCATGAAGGCAAAATTGTGCAGCGAGTAGCCCTATTGCTGACGCTTCTGCTCCCTCTCACTGCGCTTGCCGGTGCGCAGAAGTACGAACCGCTTTCGGCCAGCGTGCAGGCTGCACTATCTCGCGCCATCTCGGATCAGGCCCCGCCAAAGAGTTCATTCCTTGACTCGATGGAGGCCATAGACTGGTTGACCGAAATGTCGCGTCGCCTTGAAAAACGCATCGCCGATCGTGAAAGTCGACTCGAGTTTCTGCGTGCTGTTCACTATGAGGCGACACGTGCTGGACTCGATCCACAACTCGTTCTGGGGCTGATACAGGTAGAAAGCGGGTTCAAGAAATACGCCGTCTCCTCAGCCGGCGCACGCGGCTTCATGCAGGTCATGCCCTTCTGGATCAGGATCATCGGCCGCCACGATGACAACCTGTTTCATCTGCGAACCAACCTGCGCTATGGCTGCACCATTCTGCGTCACTATCTGGACATCGAACAGGGCGACCTATACCGCGCACTCGGTCGTTACAACGGAAGCCTCGGCCAGGCTGAATACCCGAATCTTGTTCGCGGTGCCTGGCATAACCAGTGGGTGTACAGCAGCAGCCGGGTCGCCTCGCGCTAGCAACCTGTCGGGCTTGACCAAGTCGGCTGCAAAATGTGGGAAGGCGGCTCATTTTCCCCCGTATTTCTGCGCGAATAGAACAACTATTCGCTTGCACTACTGTCCGGTTAAAAATCGAATAGATTCAGTTGGTTGCACGGAACGCCCTCGGGCATTTCGTAGTCGCTGCCCTGAAACACTTGCTGCAAGGGTATCTTCTCGAACAGCGTGACCGACAATATCTGTAACAAAGTGTAGAGCGAAGCGTCGTTGAGGCGCTTCTGACGATAGCCACGAGAACATAGACCGATACGGCGATCCAGTTTGCGACTTCACCGCATTCTCTGAATTGCCGTAGAACTCTTGATACGCAAATGCTGCTTGATCCACTGAGAACAATTCCACCTGCCAGCGCGCCTTGTAAAGTGCGCAGATGGTGGCTGCCGACACCGGAAGTTGTTGGTAGAACACCGCGTTTTGCCGGTTTGGGATCCTTGAATCGGATGCGGCGCGATACTCCGGATAGTCCTTGCGGCTGATCGTGCCAGTCAGAGCAATGGTCTGATCGCAGATGATGCCCGTGCTGCGATCTACCGGCGCCGAATAGCACGCCGAAATCGGTATTGGACTTGGCCCGTGTGACGAGAAAGCCGGCATCTGATGCATCAAGTAAAGTCGTGCGAAGTCAAGAGCCGCGATCCATAACGTAGAACGGCCGGGCTCCACTACCAGGATGTCGATTACCTTGACATCCCCCAGCTTGCCGTCCGAGATGTAGATGAAACTGGGGATGTTGCCTCTCAAATCGAGCAGCGTATGCATCTTCACCGCCGACTTGGTCGTACGAAAGAGCCCACGGAAAGGCGACAGGCACAAATCGATGGTCGTCGAATCCAGCGCGTAGGCCGTGCTCTCAACTCGATGCCGAGCTGTCGCCCGCATAGAGCGACCTGGCTTGTGCAATAAGATGTTGAGCAAATTCGGCATGAATGCGCCAATCCCGCGTTTCGTTGGCATCGGCGAGCGTCGAGCGTTTGTCTCGTGCCGGAAGCCGTGGTACAGCTTGGCGGCCTGTGCCGAGGCAGACTTCGATATCCGCAAACTTTCTCGGTAAGTCAGTTGTGCGAAGGCCAGCCGCGGAATTGATCGGCGCAGGTCGAACTTGACGTAGCGATCTCCGTCGTGGCGATCGATGATGCGATGAAAAGTCTTCCATGGCAGAAAATCGAGTTGGGCGAACAGGTCTTGCCGATGTACATGAGAGGCTCGGGTAGGTTATTCCCGGAATTTTTCGGATATGTATTTTGACGTTCAAGTCGGAGACACCCCTCGTCGCTCGGAATCCATTGCTAATCATGGCTTACAGCGATTTACCATCTCGTTTAACCGGACAGCAGTGATTCGCTTGAAATCCGTGAAATGGGGTAAGCAGGCATTTCGCCGCAAGGCGAAAGCTCGCAAAAACTGCGCTCGCCTCCCACATTTTTAGCTGCGCTGAAACTTCGTTTTCGCTTCGACCCATCAAGTCCGACAGGCTGCTACGCAGGCAATCAACGCAATCCGGGCAACATTCCTTTCATTCCCCGCATCAGCTTGCCCATGCCGCCTTTGGAGAACTGCTTCATCATTTTTTGCATCTGCTCAAACTGTTTTAGCAAGCGATTGACCTCCTGCACCTGAACACCGGCCCCCGTGGCGATACGGCGTTTGCGTGAAGCCTTCAGCAACTCGGGCTTGCTACGCTCGGCAGGCGTCATCGAGTTGATAATGCCTTCAATACGGGCAATCGTTTTTTCTTCGCCACCAGCCGGCATCTGACTTGCGGCCTGGGCAAACTGTGCCGGCAACTTCTCCATCATTGACGACAGTCCGCCCATCCTGCGCATCTGGCCGATCTGATCCCTGAAATCGTTGAGATCAAAACTCTTGCCCGACTTGAGTTTCCTGGCAAACTCGACGGCTTGCTGCTCGTCAATTCCCTTCTTGGCATCTTCGATCAACGACAGCACATCACCCATGCCGAGGATACGCGAGGCCATGCGCTCAGGGTGGAAGGCTTCAAGCCCTGACAGTTTTTCGCCCACACCGGCGTACTTGATTGGCCGACCGGTCACATGGCGCACCGAGAGTGCCGCGCCGCCACGCGCGTCTCCATCCAGTTTGGTGAGGATTATGCCGGTCAGCGGCAAGGCCTCGCTGAAAGCCTTGGCTGTATTGATGGCATCCTGGCCGAGCATGGCGTCCACCACGAACAGGGTTTCTATCGGTTCGATTGCCGCGTGCAGTTCGGCAATCTCCTTCATCATCGACTCGTCGATCGCCAGACGGCCTGCGGTATCGACAAGCAACACGTCGTGGTAGTGCCGTTTTGCCCAATCGACGGCATGGCGGGCAATATCGACAGGCTTGTCGGTGGGCAGCGAAGGGAAAAAATCAACCCCGGCCTGTTCGGCAACGGTCTTCAACTGCTCGATGGCCGCCGGACGATAGACATCGCAGGAGACAAGCAGCACTTTTTTCTTTTGTGATTCGCGCAGCAGTTTGGCCAGTTTGCCGACCGTAGTGGTCTTGCCCGCCCCCTGCAAGCCTGCCATCAGGATAATCGCCGGTGGCTGGGTGGCCAGATTGAGGCCCTTGTGCGCCTCGCCCATGAGCAGCGTCAGTTCACGATGAACGACACCGATCAGCGCCTGGCCGGGGCTCAGGGAACCGATGACTTCCTCGCCAACCGCTTTCTCCCTGACGGCGCTGATCAGCGCCTTGACGGCAGGCAGAGCAACGTCAGCCTCGAGCAGCGCAAGACGAACCTCGCGCAAGGCATCGGCGATATTTTCTTCGCTGAGACGCGCTTCACCGCGCAGTGTCTTCATGACGCGGGCAAGGCGTTGGGTCAGGTTGTCGAGCATTAGGCTTCCGGCTTGGTGTAAACTCAAATAATGACGGATATTCTACTGCACCTTCTGCCGCTGATCGTTGCGTGCCTGCTTTATGCGGCGCTGGGTTTCCATTTCTGGTACACGCGCTGGCGTGAAACCGACAAGCCGTTTGATCCCCTGCCGATGCAGTTCTGGGAACGCTCAGCCATATTCGTGGCCTTGGCGTTCCAGGGCTACGGCTTGTATGACGGCTTGTTCAGCGCTGGCGGCATGCGCTTTTCCTTCAGTTTTGCACTATCGCTGATGCTCTGGCTGGCCGTCCTCATTTACTGGCTGGAAGGCTTCCGCTCACGCATGGATGGCCTGCAACCGATGGTCCTGCCACTCGCTGCGCTTTGTGCGGCGCTTCCGGTCATTTTTCCCCAAGTACGTATTATTGAACACGCCGATACCTGGGGCTTCAAGCTGCATTTTATGGCCGCCATGCTGGCCTATAGCTTGTTCACCCTGTCGGCGATGCATGCCGTGTTCATGGGCTTTGTCGAACGAAAACTGCACCACAGGGAACTCAACAAGTATCTTGCCAGCCTGCCTCCGATCCTGACCATGGAGGCCTTGCTCTTCCGCATGATCGTCATCGCGTTTTCGCTGCTGACCCTTGCCCTGGGAAGCGGCATCATGTTTTCAGAAGCGCTGTTCGGCAAAGCCCTGGTGCTTGATCACAAAACCCTGTTTGCTTTCGCTTCGTGGGGGATTTTCGCCGCCTTGCTGATCGGGCGTCACGCCTACGGCTGGCGTGGCCGGATCGCACTGCGCTGGACCCTGGCCGGTTTTCTGCTTTTGTTTCTGGCCTACATTGGCAGCCGATTTGTCTCCGAAGTTCTGCTTGGCCGCATCTAGGGGGTGTTGACACTCATTTCGCGCCCATGAAATGAATGTCAACACCCCCTGGCCTGCGGGCCAGATTGCCACCGACTTTTCAATGCTGGTCCCCTGGCTCTTCCCTGCTTTACAAACGCGCCGACTCAATGCATCATCAACCTGACATTTTCTGTACAATGGTTACGGTTGGGATTCTTTGACGCATGCAAGCGTCTTTTAGCTAACTATGGCGGCCAATCCGCAACAATCTTCGCTTAGCGGCCTCGCGCGCGCGCTCGTTCAAGCCGGTCGAATCAAGGAGGCCGAGGCCGAGGCGTTGCTGACGCTGGCCGCTGAAACCAAGACATCGTTTATCGAGCAACTGGTCGGTACCAAGAAAGTCAGCGCCCCCGATGTTGCGCGCTTTGCGGCCGACACCTTTGGCTACCCGCTGCTTGACCTCAACGCTTTCGATGACGCGCATATCCAGAGAAGTGCGATTGACCGCAAGCTGATCGCCGCACACCGTGTCGTCCCGCTGCACAAACGCGGCAACCGCCTGTCGATCGCCATCGCCGACCCGACCAATCTGCGCGCGCTGGACGAGATCCGCTTCCAGACCGGGATGGCTGTCGACCCGGTCATTGTTGACGAGAACCAGCTTGCACCGCTGGTTGCCAAGCTTTCGGAGTCGGTCGAGGATACCCTCAAGAGCCTGACCAACGAGGAGATCAACCTCGAATTTACCGACGATGACTCGACAGAGAAGATTGACGAGGCTGCAGCACTTGAAGTTGACGACGCCCCGGTGGTCAAATTCATCCAGAAGATGCTGCTTGATGCCATCAATGACGGCGCGTCGGATATTCACTTCGAGCCCTACGAAAAGAGCTACCGTATCCGCTTCCGGACCGATGGCATACTGCGTGAAATCGCGTCGCCGCCTCTGGTCATAAAGGAAAAAATCGCGTCACGCATCAAGGTCATTTCGCGTCTCAACATCGCCGAGAAACGCGTACCGCAAGACGGCCGCATGCGACTTGTCCTGTCCAAGAGCCGGGCGATCGACTTCCGCGTCAGTACCCTGCCGACCATGTATGGCGAGAAAATCGTTCTGCGCATCCTGGATCCCAGCAGCGCAACGCTCGGCATCGAAGTGCTGGGCTACGATCCCGATCAGAAAGCCCTGCTGCTCGATGCCATCCAGCGCCCGTACGGCATGGTGCTGGTTACCGGCCCGACCGGTTCCGGCAAAACCGTTTCGCTCTACACCTGCCTGAACATCCTGAACCGGCCGGGGATCAATATTTCAACGGCAGAAGACCCGGCGGAAATTCCCTTGCCGGGAATCAATCAGGTCAACATCGACGACAAGCAGGGGCTGACCTTCCCGGTCGCACTGAAAGCCTTCCTGCGTCAGGATCCGGACATCATCATGGTCGGCGAAATCCGAGATCTGGAAACCGCTGAAATTGCCATCAAGGCCGCGCAGACCGGACACATGGTACTTTCGACCCTGCACACCAACGATGCCCCGTCGACGCTGACCCGACTGATGAACATGGGCGTCCCGACCTTCAATATTGCTTCGAGCATCCTGCTGATTACCGCTCAGCGTCTGGTTCGTCGCCTGTGCACGTGCAAGAAGCCGCTTGACACGCCGATCGAGACCCTGCTGAATGCAGGCTTCACCGAGTCGGACCTTGACGGAAGCTGGACGCTTTACGGCCCGGGAGAATGCGAACGCTGCAAGAGTTCCGGGTACAAGGGTCGGGTGGGCCTCTATCAGGTGATGCCGGTAACCGAAGACATTCAGCGCATGATCATGGCCAACGGGACGGCTCTGGACATCGCTGCACAGGCTCAAAAGGAGGGCGTCAACGATTTGCGTCGTTCCGGCCTGCTCAAGGTCAAGCAGGGACTCACCTCACTTGATGAAGTACTGGGAAGTACCAACGTTTAAAGAATAACGAAGGGGATAGCATGGCTACCGCAACGAATGTGACAAAGCGAGCCCAGGAAGTTAAGGAGTTCACCTTTCTCTGGACGGGTAAGAACAAGGCTGGGAAAGTCGTTCGCGGCGAACAGCGCGCAACCAGTGAAGCGGTTGTCAATGCCACGTTGCGGCGACAGGGCATTCTGGTCTCCAAGGTGGCGAAACAGGGCTTCAAAGGTGGCGGGAAGATCGTCGATAAGGACATCGCCTTGTTCACCCGACAACTGGCAACCATGATGAAGGCCGGCGTTCCGCTGTTGCAAACTTTCGACATCGTTGGCCGTGGCCACGACAATCCGGCGGTCGGCAAGCTTCTGCTCGATATCAAGTCCGACGTGGAAACGGGCAGTTCGCTATCGCAGGCCTTCCGCAAATTCCCGCTCTATTTCGACCAACTGTACTGCAACCTGATCGCCGCTGGCGAACAGGCCGGTATCCTTGAGACTCTGCTTGAGCGACTGGCGACCTACAAGGAAAAGATGATCGCCATCAAGTCCAAGATCAAATCCGCGCTGTTTTACCCGATAGCCATCATTGTCGTTGCCTTTGTCATTACGGCCGTGATCATGATTTTTGTCATCCCGGCGTTCAAGGAAGTGTTCAAGAGTTTCGGCGCCGATCTGCCGGCGCCGACGATGATTGTGATCGGCATTTCCGACTTTTTCATTGCCTATTGGTGGGCCATATTTGGCGGCATCGGCGGCGGGATTTATGCTTTTTTCTACACCTGGAAGCGATCGGAAACCATGCAGATCGCGTTTGATCGTTTGTTTCTTCGCATGCCTGTTTTCGGCAACATCATTCGCAAGTCGGTGATTGCCCGCTGGACACGCACATTGGCAACCATGTTTGCTGCGGGTGTGCCCCTGGTCGAATCACTCGAATCGGTTGGCGGCGCCGCCGGCAATTATGTGTACAAGATTGGTACCCGGCAGATCCAGGGCGAAGTCAGCACCGGCACCAGCCTGACCTCGGCGATGCAGAGCAGCGAGTTGTTCCCCAACATGGTCAATCAGATGGTGGCCATTGGGGAAGAATCCGGCGCTCTGGATTCGATGCTCGGCAAAGTCGCCGATTTCTTCGAAGCCGAAGTGGATGATGCGGTTGAAGCGCTCTCCAGCCTGATGGAACCGATGATCATGGTCGTCCTGGGTGTGCTGATCGGCGGCATGGTTATCGCCATGTACCTGCCGATTTTCAAGCTGGGCGCTGTGGTCGGATGATGCAAGGCTGGCCGTCCGTTTTTCTGGATCCACTCGTTTTTACCATTACCTGCGGCGTTTTCGGCCTGATGGTCGGCAGTTTCCTCAACGTCGTCATCCATCGTCTGCCGAGGATGATGGAGCGCGACTGGCATTGCCAGGCTGCAGAACTGCGCGGCGAAGAAGTACCGGAAAACGAAGCGCTCTCGCTCGCCATACCGCGCTCGCGCTGTCCTGAATGCGGACACCCGATCACCGCGCTGGAAAACATTCCGCTCATCAGTTGGCTGGTCTTGCGCGGCAAGTGTTCGGCCTGCCATACGCCGATTTCACCCCGCTACCCGATCGTCGAGGCACTGACCGGCGTGCTCTGCGCATTTACGGCCGCACACTTCGGATTTGCCTGGGCGGCGGCGGGAGGCATGGTGCTGATCTTCTGCCTGATTGCGCTGACGTTCATCGACTTCGACACGCAATTGCTGCCCGACTCGATTACCCTGCCGCTGCTGTGGTCCGGTCTGCTGTTCAACCTGTTTGGCACTTACACCGATCTTCAGTCGGCGGTGATCGGCGCGATGGGCGGTTATCTTTCGCTATGGACGGTGTATTGGGGATTCAAGCTGGCCACCGGCAAGGAAGGCATGGGCTATGGCGATTTCAAACTGCTCGCCGCGCTCGGCGCCTGGCTGGGCTGGCAAATCCTGCCGATGATCATCCTACTCTCCTCGCTGGTCGGTGCCGTGGTCGGCATAGGCCTGATCGTGCTGGCCAAACGCGGTCGCCACGTACCGATTCCCTTCGGCCCCTATCTGGCGGCGGCCGGATTGCTTGCGCTGTTCTGGGGCAAGGAGCTCACGCAGGGCTATCTCCGTCAGATGTAATTGCTTGAAAACAGGGCTTTTGCCCTCATCTACTCGCTGCTGGCGTCAGCGAAACCCGCCTCCGTTCGAGTATAATTCGCGTCTTTGAAATTGATTGAAGGTTAGCCATGCCGATCTATGCCTATCGCTGCGATGCCTGCGCTTTTCAGAAGGATCATCTGCAGAAGCTCAGCGACCCCGTGCTCAGCACCTGCCCCGAGTGTGGCGCTGAAGCCTACGCCAAACAAGTTACCGCTGCCGGCTTCCAGTTGAAGGGCAATGGCTGGTACGCCACCGACTTCAAGGGTGGCTCCACGCCGCCCGCTGCCGCGCCGGCGAAAGCGACAGAGAGCGCACCGCCCTGTGCCGGTGGCTCCGGAACATGTGCGAGCGCAGGTACATGCGCGGGCAGTTGATCAAGCGCTACTTCCTGACCGGTTTGCTGATCTGGGTCCCGCTGGCGATCACCGCCTGGGTATTGTCTCTAATCGTCAATACGATGGACCAGTCGCTGCAACTGTTGCCGACGGCCATCCACCCGCAGACGCTGTTCGGCTTCAACATCCCGGGGGCCGGCGTCATCCTGACCCTGGCCATCATTCTCCTGACCGGCCTGCTCGCCGCCAACTTCGTTGGTCAGCGACTGGTGATCTGGTGGGAGCGACTCCTCGCCCGCATTCCCGTCGTCAATTCGATCTACCACAGCGTCAAGCAGGTTTCGGACACGTTGTTTTCCTCGTCCGGCAACGCTTTCCGCAAAGCGCTGCTGATCGAGTATCCGCGCCAGGGTTCGTGGACCATCGCCTTCCTGACTGGCAAGCCCGGTGGCGATGTGCTCAATCATCTCCAGGGCGAGCATGTCAGTGTCTATGTACCGACCACGCCGAACCCGACCTCCGGTTTTTTCCTGATGTTGCCAAAAAACGAAGTCATCGAACTCGACATGGATGTCGATGTAGCACTCAAATACATCATCTCGATGGGCGTTGTCGCCCCTCTCGCGCGAACAGGAAAACCGTCTTCCGCCCCCAAAAACCAGCACCCGTAACCCCGGAAACAGCATGCGAACTCATTACTGCGGTCAACTCGATTCACACACCATCGGCCAGGAAGTCACTCTTTGCGGCTGGGCGCAGCGTCGGCGCGACCACGGCGGCGTCATTTTCATCGACCTGCGTGACCGCGACGGTCTGGCTCAGGTGGTGTGCGACCCGGATCGCCCCGGGATGTTCGCCATCGCCGAATCGGTTCGCAACGAGTTCTGCCTGAAGATCACCGGCAAGGTTCGCGCGCGCCCGGCCGGCACGGTCAACGCCAACATGCCGAGCGGCGAAGTCGAAATCCTCTGCCACGAAATCGACGTACTCAACCCCTCGGTGACGCCGCCGTTCCAGCTCGACGACGACAATCTCTCCGAGAACGTCCGCCTGCTGCACCGCGTGATCGACCTGCGCCGCCCGCAAATGCAGAAGAACATGCAGTTACGCTACAAGACGGCGCGCGCCTTCCGCCGCTTCCTCGACGACGCCGGCTTCATCGACATCGAAACGCCGATGCTGACCAAGAGCACGCCGGAAGGCGCCCGCGACTACCTCGTGCCGTCGCGCGTGCATCCGGGCCAGTTCTTCGCCCTGCCGCAATCGCCGCAACTGTTCAAGCAACTGCTGATGGTTGCCGGTTTCGACCGCTACTACCAGATCACCAAATGTTTCCGCGACGAAGACCTGCGTGCCGACCGCCAGCCCGAATTCACCCAGGTCGATATCGAAACCTCGTTCATGAACGAGGATGAAATCACCGCACTGATGGAAGACCTGATCCGTACCGTTTTCAAGGAAGCGATCGGCGCCGACCTGCCCAATCCCTTCCCGCGCCTGAGCTATGCCGAAGCCATGCAGCGCTACGGCTCCGACAAGCCCGATCTGCGCGTTACGCTGGAACTCAGCGAAGTCACCGATCTTGTCAAGGACGTCTCCTTCAAGGTCTTTGCCAGTGTCGCCAACAGCGAGAACGGTCGCGTTGCCGCGCTGCGCATCCCGGGCGGAGCCACGTTGACCCGTGGCGAAATCGACGCTTACACGGTGTTCGTCGGCATCTACGGCGCCAGGGGGCTGGCCTACATCAAGGTCAACGATGTCACCCAGCTCAACGAGACCGGCCTGCAGTCGCCGATTGTAAAGAACCTGCATTCTGCTGCGCTGCAAGCCATTGTCGAGCGCACCGGCGCCCAGTCCGGCGACCTGCTTTTCTTCTGTGCCGACAAGGCCAAGGTCGTCAACGATTCGCTTGGCGCGTTGCGCGACAAGATCGGTCACGAAAAAGGCTTCCTCAACGGCAAGGCCTGGGAACCGCTGTGGGTCGTCGACTTTCCGATGTTCGACTACGACGAAGAAAACAAGCGGTGGACGGCTTGCCACCACCCCTTCACCAGCCCCAAGGACGAGCATCTCGCACTGCTCGCCAGCGATCCGGGCAAGTGCCTGGCCAAGGCCTACGACCTGGCGCTCAACGGTTGGGAACTCGGCGGCGGCTCGGTGCGTATCCATCGCGCCGACATCCAGGAGCAGGTGTTCAAGGCGCTCGGCATCGGCGAGGAAGAAGCCCGGCTCAAGTTCGGTTTCCTGCTCGACGCCCTCAAGTACGGGGCCCCCCCGCACGGCGGCCTGGCCTTTGGTCTCGATCGCATCGTGACCATGATGACCGGTGCCGAGTCGATCCGCGACGTCATCGCCTTCCCCAAAACGCAGCGTGCCCAGTGCCTGCTCACCGATGCGCCGAGCGCAGTGGACGAAAAGCAGTTGCGCGAACTGCACATCCGCCTGCGCCAGAAAGTTGAAGTGCAAAGCGATTCGCCGGGCGAAGCCGGCAAGGCCTGAAACTCGTGCTCCGGTTTACAGCCTTGCTCAGGCTGGCGCTGACTTTTGCGCTTTCTCTGGCGCTGGCCGGATTGTTCGCCATCGCCATTACGACGGCCGGAACGGCGCAAGCCCGCGAAGCCTATTACGGCGATAGCATCAGTTCGGTCAGTCTGGCCGAACTTCCACCCGAAGCGCGGCACACCCTGAAGCTGATCCAGCGCGGCGGCCCCTTTCCCTACCCGCACAAGGATGGCAGCACCTTCGGCAATTTCGAAAAACGTCTGCCCCGGCAAACGCGCGGCTACTACCGTGAATACACCGTTCCAACGCCCGGCAGCCGCGATCGCGGCGCCCGGCGTCTGGTTGCCGGCAGCGGCCGCAGTGGCGATGTGGCCACCTCAGGCGAGTATTATTACACCGACGACCATTACCGCAGCTTCCGCCGGATACGCCAACCATGACCCTGCAGCGAAACTCCAAGCCGACGTACGAGAAACAAGAGAACAACGGCACCGCCGGAATTTTCAGGCTGGCACGCAAGGATCTGCCGGCACTCCGGCAAGCCGCCGACGAGCTCAAACAGCACGTTTTCAGCGTCGACCTTGAAAACGCCCACAATGTCCCCGGCTTCATCAAGGCATTAAGCCGTGACCTGGATTTCCCCGCCTGGTTTGGCGGCAATCTCGACGCGCTTCATGACTGCCTGACCGATTTCTCCTGGCAACCGGCTCCCGGCTACATCATTACGCTCAGCGGGAGCGAGTCGCTGCGCGCCAACCCCACCAGTTTTGCGGCATTCAACCAGGTACTCGCCAGCGCTGTCGAGGCGTGGCAGGCGAGGAACATCCCGTTCCGCGTCTTCTACCTGCACGACGACCCGCCCCCTGCCATCGGGCGAGACAGTTCTACCGGCAAGTCATGACGCGCTATAAACGACCGGTTTCGGTACTGGTCGTTATCCACACGCCCGATCTGCGCATCCTTCTGCTCGAACGCCGCTTGCACCCCGGCTACTGGCAATCGGTTACCGGCAGCCAGGAAGAAGGCGAAAGCCTGATCGCCTGCGCCGCGCGCGAAGTCGAAGAAGAAACCGGGATTGCCGCCAGTCAAAGCGACTTCACCGACTGGCAACTTACCAACACCTTCGAGATTTTTGCCGAATGGCGACATCGTTACGCGCCCGGCATTACCCGCAACACCGAGCACGTTTTTTCACTGGAAGTTGCGCAAGCCTTGCCGGTGAGCATCGCGCCGGACGAACACTTGAACTACCTGTGGCTGCCGTGGCGCGAAGCCGCCGAAAAATGTTTTTCCTGGAGCAACCGCGACGCCATCCTCATGTTGCCCGAGAAGACTGCTTTGATGAGCTTATCCAGGCACGCCGGACAGTAGCAGCTACTGCCGGCTTCCATGACCAACAACCCGGCCGGCTTTTCCAAGCACCAACAGGTCTGCAAGCCCGCAACGGCGCCGCAGTCAAACGCGCCGCGCCGCAACCGGCGCACACACTATTCCTTGCTTCCTGTTCAAGGGCCATGGTTTTATCCGTTAATCCTGGAAACCGTATTCAGGCGTGACCGTCGCAACACAGCGAGGGGGTTTGCCCCCTTCTCCCCGCGGGAGAAGGGCCGGGGATGAGGGCTTACGATATCGGCATCACGCTCAACTGCGGTTTTAAGGTTTGTAGCTTAATTCTTTACCAGCAAACCGTCGACTATCCAGCGCTGCAACAATCCGGCGGCTGTTGTCGCCGGATCGGGCTCGCCGGTCTCGGCAGTGCCGTACAGCATTCGGCAAAGCGGGCACCCTTAGCCAGCGTTCGCAAGGCCGCGACCTCGACAGGCTCGGCAGAACGCCAGAGGCATTCAAGTTCGGGCCGCCAGACCAGCAACACATGAGCCAAAGGCTCGGGGGCTTCAGTCTCCGCTTCCGCGTCTTCGTTAAGCGCGCGCCAGATCGGCTCGACGGCCCAGTTCAGGTCGACCAGGCGCAACGAAGGCAACAGCGCAAAGCGCCGCTGCGGCCACTGCTCTGGCGCCAGAGCGGCCAGATCGGCTAGCGTCAGTGGCGGGGCTCCTGCGGCGTCGAAAGCGCCGCGTATTGCCCAGTCCATGCGCGCCACATCGGCCAGCGCCGGGTGCGGCAGACGCTCCGGTACGGCATCGAGAAAGGCCGTCAGTTCATCGCCAAACCAGCGGATCGAACGAAAACGCGAAGGGTGCGCGTCAATGTAGTCGCGCGCCAGTTCGGCAAACGCCTCGTCGCCAAGCGCGCGATGCAGCACCGGGAAGTTGTCGCGCAGCGCCGACAGCAGGCGCGCGCGATAAGCCATCAGATACAGCCCAAGACCGCCGGCAATCTCGCGCCCTTCGGCAACAAACAGGCCGGGTGCGAAATCCTCGGTCAGCACGGCACGCTGGAAGCGGCGCTGCAATTCACCCGTGGCACTCATGCCGCCTGCCTCTGTTCGGCCAAAACCCGCTCTGCCACCAGGCGAACGGCATCCAGCTCGGCGATCAATTCGCCGAGCGACGGAATATGATCGTCGCGTTCGATCATCGTGGGCACCGCACCGAACCGGCGCACGCTGTAGGCGTAAAGGTCCCACACCGCATCGCAGATCGGATGGTCGTGCGTATCGATGATGTAATCGCCGTGATCCTCGTGGCCGGCGAGGTGGATCTGGCGCACCGCCGCCGCCGGAACCGCGTCGATAAAAACCCGCGGATCGAAGCCGTGATTGACGCTACTGACGTAAATGTTATTCACGTCAAGCAGCAACTGGCAACCGGTGCGCGCCACCAACTCGCCGATGAACTCCCACTCGCTCATTTCGTCAGCGCGATAGCTCACATAGCTGGAAACATTTTCGAGCAGGAAGGGGCAGCCGAGCAGATCCTGAACCTGCGCCACGCGTGGTGTCAGATGGCGCAGCGTCGCCTCGCTGTAGGGGAGGGGCAGGAGATCGTGCAGATTCAGCGAATCGGTTCCCGTCCAGCATAAATGATCGGACACCCAGGCCGGTTCGACGCGCTCGACGAGCGCCTTGAGCTGGCGCAGATAATCGCTATCGAGCGGATCGGTGCTGCCGATCGAAAGCGAAACGCCGTGCATCACCATCGGGTAATCGCGGCGGATTCGATCGA
Source organism: Candidatus Propionivibrio dominans (assembly GCA_016709335.1). GTDB lineage: Bacteria > Pseudomonadota > Gammaproteobacteria > Burkholderiales > Rhodocyclaceae > Propionivibrio > Propionivibrio dominans. The sequence continues at coordinate 22,631 of JADJNC010000064.1, forward strand.
GAAAATGCAATGGCTTGCCGCCATCGACCAGATAGTTCTCGGAAATGATTTCAAGCCAGTCGACGCGCTGAGGTGAAGCGACAAAGTCGCTGTAGTGTTCAGTCCGCAGACCCACACCGAAACCTTGCACCGCCTTGCTCATCGGCATCTCCCTTGAATTCCTGTGAATAGGCCGCCACGGCGTTAGCCAGGGCGGCCAGCAAGCTGCTTACTTGGCGACCTTGCCGCCGGCGTCCGTACATTCCTTGGCGCTGGCCTTGCTCACCCAGCCCTGGCCCTTGCAGCCATTCTGGCCCTTGCACTCGTTCTTGGCCGTTTTGCACTCCGATGTTCCCTTGCACGAATTGATGCCGGTGCAATGTACCGTGCCGCCTTCAGCCGCCTGGGCGACAGGGGCCATGATGCCACCCGTGGCGAAAAGGGCAGCCGCCGCAGCAGCCAGAGCAATACCGGATAATTGATTTGACATGATGAGTCTCCTTGATATGATGGGGTAGAGGAAAAGCCGGCCGACCGCTAACGGCATTACCGACACTGATTAGACGGCGAGCGATATGAATAACTTACACTCAATGTAAACTATTTTTTGTCACGCGCCGTTTACTTTTATAAACAACAAGTTAAAAAATTAATACGCCTGTGAAAGTGCCATGCAGCAATACAAACGACTGCTTGCCGTCATTCTTTTTCTCGCGCTGCTGTTTGCCGTCTTTGAGCTATCCGGCCTGCATGATCATTTCAACCTGGCATTCCTGAAGCATCAAATTGACGAAAACCGGCTCACCGGCCTGTTGATTTTTGTCCTGCTGTTTGCCCTGGGCAATCTGATCCAGATCCCCGGCTGGCTGTTTCTGGCCGCCGCTGTGCTGACTCTCGGGCGAAGCTGGGGAGGACTCGCCACCTATGTTACCGCCTGCATATCCTGCGTACTGACGTTTTTCACCATCCGGTTGATCGGCGGCGACGCCCTGCGCCAATTGCAGGACAAAACCGCCGTGCGCATCCTCGCCCAGCTCGACGCCCAGCCGATCAGAAGCGTCGTCCTCCTGAGAGTGCTGTTCCAGACCGTACCCGCCCTAAACTATGCCCTTGCATTGTCCGGTATCGGGTTCCGGCAGTACCTCACCGGGACCCTGCTCGGCCTGCCACTGCCGATTGCGCTGTATTGCCTGTTTTTTGACTATCTGGCCAGAGCGTTGAAGCTACCGGGGTTTTGATTTTCGATGGCAAGCCCCTGATCGGTGCATGCTGACCTTGCTTCATCTGTTGTCATTTGAAACCGGCTGACTTACAAAAAAATCTTCGGCTCAAGCAATGTGCTTTGACTCTGAAACCTCAGTTTAGCTTGATGCCAATATCGTTAGTCCCCAACCCTAACCTTTCTCTCGCAGGGCTAGCGTATGCACACATCTCAATATGGCTCGTCATTCCGGCGCAAGCCGGAATCCAGTCAAACTTGGCATTGCGGCGGTCGCGATTAACTGCGGTTTCAAGTTTGAATGATGAATGTTGCTAGAATATCTCTTCCAGTAATTGGAGCCTGTCGCCCAGTCCCGCCCTGTTTTATTCACCTACCTCACGAAAAGGATAAATCATGCCAATCGATCCGATCAGAAAACGGCTTGGCTCCATAGCAAAAATAAGCGGGAAACGGCGACTGACTGCGTGGGAGCGTTTGCTGCTGGGCAAAGACGTCATCACCTACGCGCTCGGAGATCTCACCTGGATGGCGACCCCCCAGATGAGCTGGCCCCGTTGGGGCGTTGATGCCTTTGTGCTACAGAACAAAATATGGGTCGTGGGTGGTTACCATCAAGACGGTTCAATAGCCGACATTGAAGTCTTCGACACGGCGACACGCCTGTGGACTAGCATTCCCTACCCCTTCACTTACTTTGGACAAGCGTTTGTGACCACAAGTAACGGATTGCTCTATGCGATCGGTGGGCTTGAAAGCTGCCAATCCCTTGTCTCACCGGTGGAGGAATACAACCCGGTGACTGGGCTGGTGACCCAGAAAGCAGCTATTCCAACGCCCTGCTACAACCCTGGAATTGCCTCCACGTCGAATGGAAAAATTTATGTTATGGGAGGGTGCCAGCCGCCGATCTCCAACCCGGGCGGACCACCCAGCGCCGTTCTCGACACGGTACAGATATTCAATCCACAGACCAATACCTGGAGCGTTGGCACTCCCCTGCCATCGCCGCGCCATCAAGCGTCGGCGGTTGCGGCACCCGATGGCAAGATTTACGTGATGGGTGGCTTTGACGGACATGCGGAGTTCAACCGCGTCGATGTCTACACACCGCAAACGAACTCCTGGCAAGCGGCAACTCCCATGCCAACAGCCAGACGCTGTTTCGCCTCGGCACTGGCCAGCAACGGAAAAATCTATGCGATTGGCGGACTCAACGGAGCAAGCTCACTCACCACCGTTGAAGCATTTACCCCGGCAAGCAACGCCTGGAAATCCTGCGCACCGCTAGCGGCAGGGCGCTGGTACCTCGGTGTCGCAGCATTCGGAGCCAAACTCTATGCGTGCGGCGGTTTCATGAGGAGCGGCAATTATCAGCCCGACAACGCGAATGTCAGTGCACTGGCGATCGTTGAGGAAGGCACCATCCAGTAAGCTCTACGAAGGGGTCGCGTTTTTAGGAATGAATTGCAATTTTTGGTAATCAAGGGAAGACAAGGGAAGATTCGTTACGTTGATGTACCAAGGCACTAAATCGCGGCTCCTATGACGCATAAAGCGGACAATAATCAATGCCGATTTTATCCTTTCAGCGACTCGATCAGCCGAAGGCAGTCATTTAGTGCGCACTTCCCCAGCGCTGCTTCAACCAGTAATCCAGCGACCAGCGCCCCGGCCCGTGAAAGAGGATGACCAGCAGTAGCGCGCCCCACAACACATGATCCTGCCGGCCGAGATCGGAAAGATCGGCGTAGGAAATAACGGCAACGACATTCATCACCGACAGACCGGCTGCACCAAAGCGTCCAGCCAGGCCGAGTGCGAGTAGGATGGGCAAGCCGAGCTCGCCGGCGGTACCCATGAGGGCTGCCAGTTCCGGCGGCAGGACGGGCACCTGATACTCGTACTGGAAGAGCGCCACCGTCGAGCTCCAGTCCTGGATCTTGGTCAGGCCGGATTTGAAGAATACGCTGGCGACATAAAGCCGGATGGCCAGATCGAAGAGCGGCGTCAGCCAGCGCTCGATCAGGGCAATGCTGCGTTGTGCGAAGGAGAGCAGGGCTCCGGCGGTGCCGGCCAGCGGTGTGGAGGAAGTCGATCCGGTGAGGGAAGCATCGTTCATTTTTTTCTCCTTGAGTCAGTCGATGAGATGGTGATTCGTTTCGCGCTTGCGGTGGGTGCAGATGTCGGGTTACGGCCTGTTGGCCTGACCCGACCTACCCGAGTTACGTTGCATCGTTCATGGAAAATCCGGTCAGCGTGCGCTGCGCGATGAAGGCTTGCAGCGTCGCGCCGGGGTTGAAGGCGGGGTCTACGCTCAGCGCGGCGGCTATCGCTTCCGCCAGCGTCTGCCCGGATTGCAGCGCACGCAGGAAAGCCGCTGCACTGGCCGTCAAGGCCAGCGCCAAGACCCGGCCTTCACTGCGCACGACCAGTGCCCGGCAAGGCGCTGTAGGTGACCGGACATCGATAGCGGCCAGCGCGCTGTCGCGTTCGTCCTCGGCCAACTGGTGTGCCTGCCAGATATCGACCAGCGGCCAGGGCGATTCGATGAGCGCGGCGCCGACCCAGACGTGCAGGCGCAGATTCGGCTGCACGGCGGCCGGGACATCGGCCAGCGCGGCGAGATCGAAGACGGCGGCATCGGCAGCGCCATAGGCGACGAGCAGCGCCCACTCCAGCCGTGCCATGTCGGGCAGATACGGCTGTTCATTGCTCAGCGAAGAGTCATCGAGCCAGGCTGCCAGTTCGCCGCCATAGGCGTTCAGATCGCCGCTGCGACTCGGGTAGCTGGCGATGTACCGATCGGCAAGCTGGCGAAAACGCTGCGCGCCGAGAAGCTGCGCGAGTACCGGGTAGCTCGATGCCAGAGCGCTGCGCCAGTTGCCGATGACGTTGCGCCGGTAGGCCGCCAGCCGTCGTTCGGCAAGCGCTTCCGGTTCAGCGAACAGCGCCCACAGCGCCGAGGAGTGGCCGGGCGTGGCGTCATTGCGCAGCGCACCGCCAAACACGGCTTGCACTTCAGGCAGCGAGGGCATGGCCAGGCTCCAGAGGTGACGCAGAAACATTGTGCATACGGGCGCGCAGCCGCTGCTCGGCCTGCGCCGCTTCGCCTTGCAGGACGGCCAGCGAGGGGATGTCGACGTCCCATTCGATGAGCGTTGGCTTGGCGCCGAGATGGCCGAGGGCGTACTCGTACAAGTCCCACACCGGCGAATGCACCGGCTGACCGTGGGTGTCGATGAGGAAATCCTCGCACGCCTCGAAACCGGCCAGATGCAGTTCGCCGACGAGGTCGGCCGGGATGGCGTCGATGTAGGTCTGTGCAGAAAAACCATGATTGCACGCCGACACGTAGATGTTGTTGATGTCGAGCAGAATGCCGCAACCGCTGCGTCTGGCGACGGCAACGAGAAAATCCCATTCGCTCATCATCGAGTCGGCGAACTGAAGATAACTCGACACATTCTCGACCAGAATCGGCCGCTGCAAGCGTTCCTGCACGCGCTCGATGCGGGCAACGGCCTGCTCCAGCGCTGCTTCAGTGTAGGGCAGTGGCAGCAGATCGTTGAAGTGGCGCGCACCGGCAGACGACCAGCACAGATGCTCGGACACCGACACCGGCTCGATGCGCTCTACCAGCGCCGCCAGTTTCGCCAGATGCGCTTCGAACAGGGTGTCGAGCGCACCGAGCGACAGGCCGACGCCGTGCAGGCTGAGCGGATAGTCTTGCCGGATGCGGTGCAAAAACTCGATCGGGGCGCCACCGGCGCTGAAGAAGTTTTCGCTATGCACCTCCCACCAGGCCACCGCCGGCCGTTCGGCAAGAACCTGCGCATGATGCGGGGCGCGCAGGCCGATACCGGCGACAAGGGGCAGTCGGGTGGAGGGGACAGGAGCGGCAGGAGCGGAAGAGGAGGGCATGCCCGCTACTCCGGGATCAGCTCTTTTTCTTCATCTCCTTCTCCAGCTCGGCGGCCGCTTTGAGCTTGCCGCCCATTTTTTCGCAAGTGCCCTTATCGACGTACTTCCAGTCGTTGGGGTCCTTGTCGACGGTCGAGGTGCCGGCGCAGGCGTGCTTCGAATACTTGCCGCCGCAGTCGTTCTTGCCGGCCATGGCGACGCCATAGCATTTTTCCTTGTCGGCCGCGGCGAAGGCGGCACCGGAAGATGCGGCAAGGCCAAGGGCGAGCAGACCGGCGACGGCGGCTTGAGCGAGGGTATTATCAGATTTCATGTAAGTCTCCTTTGGATGAGTTGATATTCAGCAAACTGTTGGCCGGAATCAGGATCAATCTCCGGGAAAGCGCCTGAGCGCCTGACGCAGCAAATCCATCTGTGCGTCAAAACGTCGGCAGGTAGCGCACAGAATCAGATGCACACGCATTGAAAGACGTTCGGCGAAACCGAGTTTGCGATCCTGCGCTTCGATCACCAGCCGGTGAACTTCCCTGCAAGACTTCATTCCCGTCACCTCGCGCCAAACCAGCGCAACTGCAAGCACTCCCGCAGTCGCATGCGTGCCCGATAGAGCACCACCCAACAGTTAGACGAACTCATCTTCAATTCCTTACAAATTTCTTCGGTCTCGAAACCGAGCACCTCCCGCATCGTAAAAACTCGCGCCACATTTTCCGGCAAGGCCTTCATGCACAGCTCAAGCACCTCGTAAAATCCCCGCTGTTCGAGTACCACCGCCGGATCGCCCCAGTCTCCCGGTGCTTCCTGCCAGTGGCCGGTGCCATCGAACAGGGCATCGAAGTCTTCATCGCCCTGCTCGTCGACGATTGGCAGCGTCCCCTCACGCGAGCCGCGCCGCAGGTGATCGACAATCTTGTTGCGCAGGATGGAAACCGCCCAGGTCTTGAGCTGGGAGCGGCCGGAAAACGCGCTCTTGCCCTCCAGCGCGGCAAGCAGCGTTTCCTGAACGACATCCTCGGCGGCCGCCTCGTTGCGCAATTGCAGCATGGCAAAACGCAGCAGCGTCGGGCGGATTTTTTGCAGCGATTCCTGAAGGTCGGGACTGGGCATCGCGCTACTGTATCGACAGCGGCTGGCATACGCAAGCTTATCTCCGCTTATGTCCTGTTCATGGAAAACGGCTCTTGAAAATACCCTGTTACACCCTACATAAGTATTGGGCAAGAGCCCGATAACCCTAACTCATACGGAGGTAATCATGAACAAACTGACCCGTTTCGATCCGTTAGACGATCTGTTCCGCGGCTTTTTTGTCCGCCCCGTAGATATGAACATGGAGGCCAATACACCGGCGATCAGGATGGATGTGAGCGAACAGCCTGAGGCCTTTGTGGTGCACGCCGAAATGCCGGGCGTCAAGAAGGAAGACATCCATGTCCAGGTCGATGGCAACCAGGTGACGATCGCCGCTGAAGTCAAGCAGGAGAAGGAGGTCAAGGAAGGCGAGCGTGTCTTGCGCTCCGAGCGTTATTTCGGCAAGGTTTCGCGATCCTTCCAGTTGGCGCAGGACATCGACGACACCAAGGCCGCCGCGCGCTTCAACGAGGGCGTGCTGGAATTGACGCTGCCGAAAAAAGCCGCCACTGCCAGCAAACGATTGACTATCGAATGAGCAGGTAGCTCATCAGTGGCTCCATGGCCGAAGGCCTCGCCGGATGCGGGGCAGGGTAGATTTGGTCTAACAGCCCACCGTGGCCCGAGGCCAGGCTCCGCGCTCATTCCGGCGCAAGCCGGAATCCAGATTCGTTTATCTGATCAAGATGTTAAAAGAACGGCTTGATAAACGAACTGGATTCCGGGTCAAGCCCGGAATGACGGAACAAATTTACCGTGAGAGACATCGGGCTTACGGCCTTTGTATTTGCTCTTCTGCCGCGTAAAATCGGGCGTTTGTTATCCAGGATGCTCACCATGACCGAACGCACGATTTCTCCCTCCGACGAAGCGGCGATACTTGCCGAGGCGTTGCCTTACATCAAACGCTTCCATGGCCGGACCATCGTAGTCAAATTCGGCGGCAACGCCATGGTCGACGAGCATCTCAAGCAATGCTTCGCCCGCGACGTGGTACTCCTCAAGCTGGTCGGCATGAACGTCGTGGTGGTGCATGGCGGCGGCCCGCAGATCGAGAACCTGCTGGCCCGCGTCGGCAAGAAGGGCGAGTTCATCCAGGGCATGCGCGTTACCGATGCCGAGACGATGGAAATCGTCGAGATGGTGCTGGGCGGCCAGGTCAACAAGGATGTGGTCAACCTGGTCAATCAGGCGGGCGGCAAGGCCGTTGGCCTGACCGGAAAGGATGCCAGCTTCATCCGCGCCAAAAAACTCATGCTGCCGAACAAGGACCAGCCGGGAGACCTGATCGACGTCGGCCAGGTCGGCGACATCACGCAAATCGACCCGTCGCTGATCGGCCATCTCGAAGCGGGGGGTTTCATTCCGGTGATTGCCCCGATTGGCGTCGGCAAGGGCGGCGAGACGTACAACATCAACGCCGACGTGGTTGCCGGCAAGATCGCCGAAATACTCAAGGCCGACAAGCTGGTGCTGCTGACCAACACGCCGGGCGTGCTCGACAAGGACGGAAAACTGATCACCGACGTCACCCCCAAGCAGATCGACGAGATGCTCGCCGACGGCACGCTGTTCGGCGGCATGTTGCCGAAAATCAGCTCGGCGCTCGATGCGGCGCGCAACGGCGTGAAGAGCGTGCACATCATCGACGGTCGTGTCGAACATGCCTTGCTGCTGGAGATTCTGACCAAACGCGGGGTCGGCACCATGATCAAGTCGCATTGATGAGCGAGCGATCGCGCACCTGGCTTTTCGATCTCGACAATACGCTGCACAACGCCAGCCCGCATATTTTCCCGCATCTCAACCGCTCGATAACGGCTTATATCTGTGAGCATCTGAACGTCGATGAAGACGAGGCCACCCGTCTCCGGCTGCACTACTGGCAGCGCTACGGCGCCACCCTGCGCGGACTGATGCGCCACCACGGCACCGATCCGCACCACTTCCTGCACCATACCCACCAGTTCCCCGATCTTGAGCATTCGATCATTGCCGAGCGCGGCCTGCACGCCATGCTGCGCCGGTTACCGGGGCGCAAGATCATTTTCTCCAACGCGCCGCACAAATACACCGAGGCGGTGCTGGCGATCATCGGCATCCGTCGCTGCTTTGACAGCGTTTACACCGTCGAGCGACTGCGCTTTCAGGCCAAGCCGGCGATCGGCGGATTTCTTCGACTGTTGCACAACGAGCGACTCGACCCGCGTTCGTGCATCATGGTCGAGGACACGCTGCCCAATCTGAAAACGGCAAAACGGCTGGGTATGAAAACCGTGTGGGTGAGCGCCTGCACACGCCGCCCGCCCTATGCAGACGTACAGCTCGCTTCGGTTCTCGACTTGCCGAAGCGGCTAGGGCGGCTATAATCTGCCTGTCTGAACAATCAATTCGGACGAGTAGGTCGGGTTAGCGTAGCGTAACCCGACGTTTCGGGGATTGTCGGGTTACGCTGCGCTAACCCGATCTACAAGGTACTGGCTACATGTCTGCGTCCTGAGACGGGGCACGTTGAAAGCGCTGGCAAGTGCGTATTTTCAGGATGAATTCAAGGGAGGCAACACCATGGCAAAGCCGGGCGAAAAAAGACTGCTGATCCTGCAAACGCTGGCCGCGATGCTGGAAAACCCGAAAGGGGAAAAAATCACCACGGCCGCCCTCGCTGCCCGGCTCGAGTGCTCGGAAGCGGCGCTTTATCGCCACTTCGCCAGCAAGGCGCAGATGTACGAGGGGCTGATCGAATTCATCGAAAGCAGCCTGTTCGGTGTGATCAACCAGATTTCCGCCGAGGAAGCGCAGGGCCTGCAACAGGTCGAGCACATCCTGGCGTTGCTGCTCAACTTTGCCCAGCGCAATCGCGGCATGACCAAGGTGCTGACCGGCGACGCGCTGGTCAACGAAAACGAGCGCCTGCAGGCGCGCATCAACCAGTTGCTCGACAGGATCGAAGCCGCGCTCAAACAGGCGCTGCGCGTTGCCGCCACCCAGGATCAGATCTCTGCCAACGCCGATTTCGGCGGGCTGGCGAATATCCTGCTCTGCTACGTCATCGGCCGCTGGCAGCAGTACGCCAAAAGCGGCTTTAACCGTGAGCCGATGGCTCACTGGGCGCAACACTGGCCAATGCTCTACGTCGCCTGCCTGAGCCAGAGAACGGTTTAGCGTCTCACCACGAGCGCACCTCATGGGTACCGCAGCAACGCGACTGGCCTTCATCGACGCCCTCAAGGCGATCGCTTCGCAGCTCATTGTGCTGCACCATCTGGCGTTCTACGGCCCGATGTCCGATGTCGCCAGCCAACTGGCTCCGTCGCTGTTTTCCTGGCTGAGTCAGGATGCACGCATCGCCGTGCAGGTCTTTCTGGTGATCGGCGGCTTTCTCGCCGCAAGAGCGCTGGCTCCCACCGGCAGGTTGATGACCGACAATCCCCTCGCGCTGCTCAAGAAACGCTATCTCAAGCTGGTCATCCCCTACTTTGCGGCGGTACTGCTAAGCATTGTGTGCGCTGCGCTCGCCCGCCGCCTGATGGATCACGATTCGATTCCCGATCCGCCGAGCGTCTGGCAAGTGCTGGCGCATATCACGCTGATGCAGAACCTGCTCGACTTCGACTCCCTGTCGGCGGGCGTCTGGTACATCGCCATCGACTTCCAGCTCTTCACCCTGCTGCTGTTCACGCTCTGGCTTGCCCGCGCTGCCGGTCGCGGCGTCGCCGGAACGCATTTCCTGGGCATCACTCTGGTCGCCGCGCTGGCGCTGGCTTCCCTGATCTACTTCAACCGCGACTCGAACTGGGACAACTGGGCGCTGTATTTCTTCGGCGCGTATGCGCTGGGCACGCTGTCTTACTGGTTGACCGAGGCCAGACAGCAGCCGGGCTGGCTGCTGGTCATGGTCGGCGTCGTGGTTGCTGCGCTGGTCGTTGATTTCCGCTCACGCATCGCTGTTGCACTGCTCGCAGCGCTGGCGCTCGGTATTGCACAACACCGGGGAGTCATGGAGAACCGCCCACAAGGATCCGTTCTTGCCTATCTCGGCAAGATTTCCTATTCGGTATTCCTCGCCCACTTCCCGGTGATTCTCGTCATCAACGCCATATTCTCGAGGCTTGCACCGCAGAGCCCGGTCGCCAACGCCTTCGGCATCGTCCTGGCCTGGGCGGCCAGCATCGCTGCGGGCGCCGTGTTTTATCGCTTTGTCGAAAGCCGCGCCAGCTTCTGGCAGGGGCTGACCATAGACCCGGCACTGCGCGCCCTCAAACGTTTCGTTCTGGTGTTCAGAACGAAGTCCTGAGCCGGGTCAAAGTCCCAGCGGCGCGAGATCGAGCTGGCCGTCCTTGAGTGCCGGGCACCAGAAATAGGCGCCGGAGACGGGCTGGGTAAAGTTGAACAAGGCGTCGACGATGCCGTCCTCGGCGCCGACCATGCGCCTAAGTTGCGCTTCGAAGGCGTCAAACGAGGCGCCGAAGGCAACGAACATCAGGCCGCCGGCGTTGCCTTCGGCCCACGGCATCGAACGGCGCAGCACGAAGGCTTCCGGGGTGAAGCTTTCCTGCGCGGTGCGCTTGACGTGTGCCGATTCCGGGGCGTCGTCCAGTTCCTCGTTGTCGCTTTGCCGACGCCCGACGGCGTTGTCCTGATCGTCTTCCGGCATCGACTCGAAGCGTTCGAAGTTGTGACACCAGCGCTGCGTGGCGACGAAGCTCGATCCGGCAAGCGCCGGCTGCTGTGCGCCGACGATCGCCGCGCTGATGGCCGCGTCGCCGGTCGGGTTCTCGGTGCCGTCCTCGTAGCCGGACAGGTCGCGCCCCTCGCCATATTTGAAGGCATCCCAGGTTTCATCAAGCTGGAAGGCGGGCGTCATGGCCCTGGTAATTCGCCGCGAACGGTGCAGGATTTCTCCCCGGTCAGCGCCGCGCAACCAGATCCAGGCCGCTTCCGGCGCGTTATCGATGGACAGCCCCGGTGCGCTGATCGGCGGAAAGCTTTTCAGGCCGGGGATCGTCGCGCCCAGCGCGGAAACGAGACTTAGCCCGAATCCGGCGAGCGTGTTTTCTCCGTCGGCGATTTCGCGCAGCGCTTGCAGGCACTCCACAAGGCGCGACATGTCGCCCAGCGAGAAAGACAGGTAGCGGGCCAGATTCGGCACTGGAAGAAGGATTCCGGGCTGTGCTGTAGTCATTGATATCTCACGGGTTGTTCAGTCAAATACGGTTTTCCACAGCGTCTTTACGGCCTCGATGCGGCGTGCATGCTCGGCGCGTTCGACGCGTGCGCTGCTGATGCCGTTGAGGCGGAAGGCGTGCTGCAGGCGGCGGAATTCGCGGTAGGTATTGCGTACCGGGTCGGCGAGGGACTGCGGGATCAGGCCGAGTTCGGCGGCAATGCCGAGCAGGGCGATGTTGCCAAGGTTGCCGCACAGGCGCTCATGGTCATGCGCATGGCCAAGAACGAGGTATTGGACGATGAACTCGACATCGATGAGGCCGCCTGGATCCTGCTTGAGGTCAAAGAATTCCTTGCTGTGTGAGGCGTGGCTGTCGAGCATGCGCTGGCGCATGCTCAGAACATCGGCCTTGAGTTTGGCGAGCTCGCGCGGCTGGCGCAGGATTTCAATGCGCAGGGCTTCGAACCGGGCGCCCAGTTCGCGGTCGCCGGCGCAGAAACGGGCGCGGGTCAGGGCCTGATGCTCCCAGGTCCAGGCGTTTTTCATCTGGTACTCGCGGAAGGCGTCGAAGGAACTCACCAGCATGCCCGCTTCGCCATTCGGGCGCAGGCGGAAATCGGTGTCAAAGAGCATGCCGGCCGAAGTCCGGCTCGACATCCAGGTGCTCATACGCTGACCGAGTCGGGCATACAGCTCGCCGATATCGGGCTCGGGGTCGTTGTGCAGGTAGACGAGATCGAGATCCGAGCCGTAGCCGAGTTCCTTGCCGCCCAGCTTGCCGTAGGCGATGACGGCGAATTTCGGCGGGCGTTCCGGATGCGGGTGGCGGTTCTTCAGTTTGCTCCAGCACAGGTCGAGCGTGGTGATCACCACGATGTCGGCCAGTTCGGTGAGGTGGTCGGCAAGGCGTTCGACGCTTTGCAGACCGGCAATGTCCTGCGCCAGCAGGCGGAAGACCTGGGCGTGATGGGCTTCGCGCAGGATGTCCATTTCGCGTTCGGTATCGCCGGCGTGCTCGGCGAGATGACGGTTCAATTCAGCGCAGAAATTCGCCCAGTCGGTGGCAATTTCGTAGAGGCGTGGGTCGAGCACTTCATCAAGCAGGATCGGGTGTTGGGTCAGGAAGTCGGCCGCCCAGCCCGAACTGCCGATTATTTCAGCAACCTTGGACAGGGTTTGCGGATTCTGCTGCAGGAGGGCGAGATAGGCTCCGCGCCGGCTGATCGTGGCCAGGAAGTCGAGGCCGCGCTGCCAGGTGGCGTCTGGCGTTTTGGTGGCGGCAGCCGCTTCGATCAGGCGCGGGCCGAGGGCGTCGAGTCGCTCGCGATTCTGTGCCGGCAACTGCAGGTACTTGGCGCTCTGGCGGAAGCCGCCGAGCTGTTCAAGCATGGCCTGCGGCTTGCGGAAACCCAGTTCGGTGAGAATCTCCAGCGCGTCGTCGCCTTCACTCTGTTCGTACCACAGTCCGGCCAGCCGATGCGTGCCCTGGTCCGGGTCGGAAAAGATGGCCTCGAAATGTCTTGAAACGCGCTGGCGATGCGCGTCGAGAGCTGCCAGCAAGGCCGGCCAGTCGGTAAAGCCCATCGCTACGGCGAGCAGGAGGCGCTCGTCGTCACGGGTCGGCAGCATATGGGTTTGCGCGTCATTGACGTATTGCAGGCGGTGCTCCAGGCGACGCAGAAATTCGTAGGCTTCGACCAGTTCGCGCTCGCTGTCGGCGGGTAGCAGGCGGCGTGCGACGAGCAGCGGCAGCACCTTGAGCGTCGGGTGGAGCTGCAGGGCCGGGTCGCGACCGCCGCGAATCAACTGAAAAACCTGCGCCATGAACTCGATTTCACGGATGCCGCCGGGCCCCAGCTTGATGTGGTCGGCCATGTCCTTGCGTACCACTTCGCGGCGAATCTGGGCATGCAGGTCGCGCATGGCGTTGATCGCACCGAAGTCGAGATACTTGCGGAAGATGAAAGCACGCGCGATCTGTTCCAGTGCGCTTCGCCACTGCGTTTGCAGATTGTCGCCCTCGTTCATCACGCGCGCCTTGATCCAGGCGTAGCGCTCCCATTCGCGTCCCTGCGTGATGAAGTAGTTTTCGAGCGAGACGAGTGAACAGACGAGCGGGCCCGAGTCGCCGTTCGGGCGCAGGCGCATGTCGACGCGGAACACCTGCCCGTCGCCGGTGATTTCGCCGAGCACGGCAATCAGGCGCTTGCCAAGGCGAACAAAGAAGTCATAGGCATCGATCCGGTGGCCGCCATCGGGGGTGCCGGCGGTCTCGCCTTCCTCGGGGTAGATGAAAATGTAGTCGACGTCGGAGGAGACGTTGAGCTCGCGCCCGCCGAGTTTGCCCATGCCGACCACCAGCAGGCGCTGCGGCTGCCCCTGGCTGTCGAGCGGTTCGCCAAACTGGGCGACGAGCCGGCGATGCACGAAATCGAGTGCAAAGTTGGTTGACACATCGGCGAGTTGCGTCATGCTTTCGACCACTTCGGCGAGCGTTGCCTGGCCGCCGATGTCGCGCACCATGAGGGCCGCCATGATGCGCTGGCGGAGCTGGCGCAACACGCGCTTGAGTTCGACTTCGTCGAGCGGGGCTGTGGTTTGCAGAAACTCGCGCATCAGTCCGCCGTCAAGGGGACGACCGGCATGTTCATGCAGCCAGGTGATAATCTCCGGGCGGGCGTCGAGTAGATGGCGCAGGTAACGGCTGTGCGTCAGTGCCGGTTGCCATGCGGGCGGGAGCGGATTGTCGGGTGTGTCGGTCATTTTTTTTCGCCGGGCGGCGGGTCTGTCTTTGGACTGTAGCGGATAGTGAAGCCAACATCATAAGTCCCGTCCAAGGGATGCTACCCGACGCCAGGCGATCATGCAACGCCGGGACGTGGCCGGGACGTGGCTCAGTCGGGCGAGCGTAGCGGCTTCCCCACGCTGATTTCTGATGCTTGCAAGAGGCTGCTATCGGCTGCTATGTCTATGTTGCGCGAGGCGACCCGGCCTTCGGGTATAATCGTTTCCTATTTTTCCTTGCGGAATACCGTTGTGCCCGCTGACAGCCTGGTCAAGATTACCGATATCTATTTCGCTTACGACGAGCGCGCCATCCTCAATGGAATCACCATGGAGATCCCGCGCGGCAAGCTGATCGCCATCATGGGTAACTCGGGGTGTGGCAAGACCACCCTGCTGCGCCTGATCGGAGGCCAGCTCAAGCCAACCGGCGGCACCTTGCTGGTCGATGGCCAGTCGGTTCCGGACATGAAGCATGCCGAGCTATACGCCATGCGTCGACGCATGGGGATGCTGTTCCAGTTTGGCGCGTTGTTCACGGACATTTCGGTTTTCGACAATGTCGCTTACCTGATGCGCGAACATACCGATCTGCCGGAAGAGATGATTCGCGACATGGTGATGATGAAGCTCAACGCTGTCGGCTTGCGCGGCGCTCACCAGTTGATGCCCTCCGAACTTTCCGGCGGCATGGCGCGGCGGGTTGCCCTGGCGCGGGCGATCGCGCTCGACCCGATGCTGGTCATGTATGACGAGCCCTTTGCCGGGCTGGATCCGATCTCGATGGGCGTCATCGGTCAGCTCATCCGCAAGCTTAACGACGCGCTCGGTGCGACGACGCTGCTGGTGACCCATGATGTTCATGAGGCGATGCAGATCGTCGATTATGTCTATTTTGTTTCTGACGGGCGGATCGTTGCGCAGGGAACGCCGGACGAGATTCGCGCTTCCGCCGATCCTTTCGTACATCAGTTTGTTTTTGGCGAAGCCGATGGGCCGGTGCATTTCCATTATCCGGCGGCTTACTTCGGGCTCGACCTGATGCGCAAGGGTGCTCATGGCTGAGAAAAGCTTTTCTGCGCTGATCGAGCTGGTTCGCAGTGTCGGCCATCGCCTGAACAGCGCTGTACAGCGTCTGGGCTTTGCTGCGCGCTTCTTCGTGATGATTCTGGTCTACTCCGGGCAGTCATTCCGGCGTCTGCATCTGACGATACGCGAAATCTATTTCTCCGGCTTCCAGTCGCTGCTGATCATTCTGGTTTCCGGACTGTTCATCGGCATGGTGCTTGGCATGCAGGGTTATGAGACCTTGCAACGCTACGGCGCGTCCGAAGCACTTGGTGTGCTGGTAGCCCTGTCGCTGACGCGTGAACTGGGTCCGGTGGTTGCGGCACTGCTCTTTGCTTCGCGCGCCGGTTCGGCGATTACGGCCGAAATCGGCCTGATGAAGGCTACCGAGCAACTCACCGCGATGGACATGATGGCGGTCAATCCGATTGCCCGCGTCGTGGCCCCGAGATTCTGGGGCGGGGTCATTTCCATGCCGCTGCTGGCAGCCCTGTTCTCGGCGGTTGGCGTCTTCGGGGGCTATCTCGTCGGGGTGGTGCTGATCGGCGTCGACGAAGGTGCTTTCTGGGCGCAGATGCAGGGCCCGGAGACTTCCGCTATGACATCTGGAATGGCGTGGTGAAGAGTTTCGTTTTTGGGGTTGCCGTTTCCCTGATTGCCGTTTTCGAAGGCTACGACGCAGTCCCGACTGCCGAGGGCGTTTCGAATTCGATCAAAAGAACGGTGGTGTATTCGGCGCTGGCCATACTGGCGCTGGATTTTGTGTTGACCTCCTTCATGTTCCGGGGGCTTTGATGAGTCGCAAACTGATTGATCTCTGGGTGGGTTTTTTTGTTGTCCTGGGTATTGCCGCACTGTTGTTTTTAGCACTAAGGGTCGGCAACCTTTCGTCGGCCAATTTCGCCGAGACTTACCCGTTGACGGCCAAGTTTGATAACATCGGTGGCCTGAAGGTGCGCGGGCCGGTGAAGAGTGCGGGTGTGGTTGTCGGGCGGGTGACTGAGATTCACTTTGATTCCGGAACCTACGAAGCGGTGACGACACTGACGATTGACAGTCGCTATCGCTTCCCGAAGGACACCTTTGCCAGCATCCTGACGGCGGGTTTGCTCGGCGAGCAGTACATCGGTCTGGACGCCGGCGGTGACGAGAAAATGCTGAAGGCGGGCGATGTCATCGCCAAAACGCAGTCGGCAGTGGTGCTGGAAAAACTGATCAGTCAGTTCATGTTCAACAAGGCGTCTGAAGGTACGGACAAGAAATAACAGGAAGGGTCGTTCGTGAAAATTCAAATCAGAAAGCACCTGTTTCCGGTGGCATTCGCCGCTGTCATCCTGAGTGGACTGGGCGGCTGCGCGACAACGGAGAGCAATCCCAATGATCCCTTTGAAAGCTTCAACCGTGCCATGTTGGCGGTGAATGACGGCATCGACGTGGTGGTCAAGCCCGTCGCCAAAGGCTATGACGCCGCCGCGCCACTGCCCGTGAAGGCCGGTATCGGCAACTTTTTCGGCAATCTCTGGGATGTACTGACGGCAGTCAACAACCTGCTGCAGGGCAAGGGCAGTCAAGGATTCTCCGATATCGGCCGCGTGCTGATCAATTCGACGATCGGTATCGGCGGCGTCTTTGACGTGGCCAGCGAGATGGGTCTGGAGAAGCACATGGAAGATTTCGGCCAGACCCTGGGTGTCTGGGGTGTCGATGAAGGGCCTTTTTTCATGTGGCCACTGATCGGTCCGCGGACGACGCGCGATACCTTCGGCTGGGCAGTCGATTCCTATATGGACCCGGTCTGGCATATATATAACGATAATATTGCTTTGCGTAATTCGATGGTCGGTGTGCGCTATATCGACTTGCGCGCCACTCTGCTGCAAACCGACAAGGTCGTTGAGCAGGCGGCGATCGATCGTTACATCTTCATCCGCGATGCCTATCTGCAAAACCGGCGCAGTGAAATCCGGGATGGTGCTGGAGATGTCGATTGCAAGATGAGCCGTTGCTACTGACGGTAATGTCAATATGATACGTTATTGAGAGATTTGGATGAAATCGTTTTTTGCGCTGTTTGCGCTGGTTGTGGGGTTGTTCCTGTCGTGCTCGTCGGTATTTGCTCAGGAGGTTACCCCGGACGCATTGATCAAGAAGGTCACGGAAGATGTGCTGACCATCGTCCGTCAGGACAAGGACATCCAGAACGGTAATACCAAAAAGGCCATCGATCTGGTCGAGACCAAGGTGTTGCCCATTTTCGATTTCCAGCGCATGACCGCGCTGGCGATGGGCAAGGACTGGAACAAGGCAACCCCCGAGCAGAAAAAACGCCTGTCCGAGGAGTTCAAGACACTTCTAGTTCGCACCTACTCGAATGCGCTGACCGGCTACCGTGACCAGATGGTGCGCTACAAGCCGAGCAAAATGCAAAGCGGCGACACGGAGGTGCTGGTCAGGACCGAGGTGCTCAAGCCGGGGAACAAGCCGATAGCGCTAGACTACGCACTGGAAAAGCAGGCTGACGGCTGGAAGGTTTTTGACGTCATCGTCGCCGGCGTCAGTCTGGTGACCAACTATCGCGATACCTTCAATCAGGAGGTCCGTGCCAACGGGATCGACGGTCTGATCAAGATGCTGGTGACCAAGAACAATCAGTTGGATCCCGGCAAGAAATGATTGAACAGAACGGTGACGGGCTGCGCGTTACAGGCCCGATGTTGATCGCCAACGCCAGCGCCCTGCTCGAAGCAGGGCGTGGTTTTTTGCGTTCCCGGGCCGCTGCCGGCGAGCTCGTTTTCGATCTGTCCTCGGTTGAGGAAACGGATTCATCGGCGTTGAGCGTGATTTTCGGCTTGTTGCGTACGGCCCGCGATTGCGGTGTGATGATGCGCATTGCTCATCCGCCGGCCAGCATGATCAGCCAGGCCGCGCTGTACGGCGTTTCCGATTCCCTCCCGCTCGCCTGATCGGCGCGCGCGTCTGTCGAGTCCGGATGCCATGGGCGTCGCCGTTTCCATTCAGCAACTCGTAAAGTCTTTCGGCAGCCTGCGGGCGCTTGATGGCGTTTCCCTGGACATTGCCGAAGGCGAGTTCTTTGGTCTGCTGGGGCCTAACGGCGCCGGCAAGACGACACTGATTTCCTGTCTGGCCGGGCTGGTTCGCCCGGACCAAGGCCAGTTGAGCGTGCTCGGCTGCGATGTGCTTGCCGATTACCGCGAGGCGCGCCGCCGGCTCGGCGTGGTGCCGCAGGAACTGGTTTTCGACCCTTTCTTTTCGGTGCGCGAGACCCTGCGCATCCAGTCCGGCTACTTCGGCATCCGCAACAACGAGGCGTGGATCGACGAGATCCTGGAAAACCTCGATCTGACGGCCAAGGCCAATGTCAATATGCGTCGGCTGTCAGGCGGCATGAAGCGGCGCGTACTGGTTGCACAGGCGCTGGTGCACAAGCCGCCGGTGATCGTTCTCGACGAACCGACGGCCGGTGTCGACGTCGAATTGCGTCAGGGCTTGTGGCACTTCGTCTAGCGGCTCAACCGCGAGGGCCATACGGTCATCCTGACCACGCATTATCTTGAGGAAGCGGAAGCGCTTTGCGGACGCATTGCGATGCTCAAGCAGGGGCGTATCGTGGCGCTCGATACGACCAGCAACCTGCTGGCGCGCTTCACGCGGCATACCCTGAACCTGCGTCTGAGCAATGAGTCCGGCCTGCCGGAAGCCTTGCGTGCCCGGGCCACGAGCAATGAGGGCACCTGGGTTTTCCGTCTGGCCGGATTCGACGAAATCGAACCCCTGCTGGCGGCCATCCGCCAGGCCGGTTGCACGATCGACGACCTGCGGCTGACGCAGACCGACCTTGAAGACGTTTTTGTCGGTGTCATGCAAGGGGCGGATGTCCGGGAAGGCGTGGCCGCACGATGACCGGTTTCCGCACCCTGCTGTACAAGGAAGTGCTGCGCTTCTGGAAGGTCAGTTTCCAGACGGTGGCCGCTCCGGTGCTGACGGCGCTGCTTTACTTGCTGATCTTCTCGCACGTGCTCGATGCCCAGGTGCAGGTCAATGGCGTACGCTATGCCGCCTTCCTGATCCCCGGATTGGTGATGATGTCGGTATTGCAGAATGCCTTTGCCAACAGTTCGTCCAGCCTGATCCAGTCCAAGGTCACGGGCAGCATCGTGTTTGTCCTGCTGCCGCCGATTTCCTATGTCGAGTTTTTCCTGGCCTATGTCGTGGCCGCGCTGTTGCGAGGCCTGATGGTCGGCCTCGGCGTATTGGTGGCGACCGCATGGCTGGCCCCGCTGACCTTCGTTGCGCCGTTCTGGATTCTCAGTTTCGCCATCCTGGGTGGCGGCATCATGGGCTCGCTGGGCATGATTGCCGGTATCTGGGCCGACAAGTTCGACCAGCTCGCCGGCTTCCAGAACTTCCTGATCATGCCCTTGACCATGCTCTCCGGCGTCTTCTACTCGATCCACTCGCTACCGCTGTTCTGGCAGCAAGTGTCGCATTTCAATCCAGTCTTCTATATGATCGATGGCTTTCGTTTCGGCTTCTTCGGTGTTTCCGATGTCGCACCGGCAACGAGTCTGGCCGTCGTTGCCGTGAGTTTTATTATCGTTGCGCTGACTACGCTGGCCTTGCTGCGCAGCGGCTACAAATTGAGGTACTGAATCATGATGGAATCCGAACAAATCAAGAAAATCATTGCCGCCGGCTTGCCTTGCGAAGGGCTGCACGTCGAGGGCGACGGCGACCACTTCGAAGCGATTCTCGTCAGCTCCGAATTCATCGGCACGAGCCGTGTCCAGCGCCAGCAACTGGTTAATGCCTTGTTGCGAGCGTATTTCGATAGCGGCGAATTGCACGCGCTGTCGATGAAAACGCTGACCCCCGACGAGCGGAGTGCGCTTTGTGGATAAGCTGCTGATCCAGGGCGGAACGCCGCTCTCCGGCGAGGCCGCCATTTCCGGTGCCAAGAATGCCGCGCTGCCGATTCTCTGCGCCAGCCTGCTCAGCGCCGAGCCCATGCATTTCATCAACGTGCCGCACCTCAACGACGTCTCGACCATGTTGCGCCTGATCGGGCAGATGGGCGTCGAGGTGACGATGGAAGGGAACGATGGC
Organism: Candidatus Propionivibrio dominans; assembly: GCA_016709335.1. Lineage (GTDB taxonomy): Bacteria > Pseudomonadota > Gammaproteobacteria > Burkholderiales > Rhodocyclaceae > Propionivibrio > Propionivibrio dominans. The sequence goes on from JADJNC010000064.1 coordinate 43,027, forward strand.
CTGGTCCTCAACAGTCACGGCCTGAACAATCCGACCGCGTCGTATGACATGGTCAAAACCATGCGCGCCTCGATCCTCGTTCTCGGCCCGCTGCTGGCGCGCTGCGGCGAGGCCAAGGTGTCGCTGCCCGGCGGCTGCGCCATCGGCGCCCGGCCGGTCGACCAGCATATCAAGGGCTTGCAGGCGATGGGCGCCGAAATTCGTGTCGAGAACGGTTACATCCTGGCCAGCGCCAGCCGCCTGAAAGGCGCGCGCATCGTGACCGACATGGTGACGGTAACCGGCACCGAGAATCTGATGATGGCTGCCGTACTGGCTGATGGCGAAACGATCATTGAAAACGCGGCGCGCGAGCCGGAGGTGGTTGACCTGGCCCACTGCCTGATGGCCATGGGCGCCCACATTTCCGGTGCCGGAACCGACAGCATCTGCATCGAGGGTGTTGAACGCCTGCACGGCGCGACGCATTCGATCATGCCCGACCGCATCGAGACCGGCACCTATCTCTGTGCAGCGGCAATCACCGGCGGCCGCATACGGCTGACCAACACCTCGGCGGCCTACCTTGATTCGGTGGTGCAGAAACTGCGTGAAAGCGGTTGCGAGGTGAGCACCGAGGGCGACTCGATTGCACTCAACGCGCCGCCGCGACTCAAGTCGGTCAGCATTCGTACCGAACCGTATCCGGCTTTCCCGACCGACATGCAGGCGCAGTTCATGGCCATCAACTGCGTCGCCGACGGATCGGCGGTGATCCGCGAAACGATTTTCGAGAATCGCTTCATGCACGCCGTCGAACTGATCCGGCTTGGCGCCGACATCAGGATCGAGGCCAGCAATGCGCTGGTCACCGGCGTTCCGCATCTCGACGGGGCAACGGTGATGGCCACCGACCTGCGCGCCTCGGCCAGCCTGGTCATCGCCGGCCTGGTCGCGCAGGGCGAAACGCTGATCGAACGGATTTACCATCTCGATCGCGGCTATGAACGGATCGAGGAGAAACTGAGCAAACTGGGCGCCAGGGTCAGGCGCGTACGCTGAGCGAGTTTTTCCATTATTGATATTCAGCAGCCATTGGGCGTTACAGCATCAAGCGGTGAGGCTCCGGAAAAGTCGATTCGGGCCAATTTGCGGGCCTTGGGCTTTCTGGGTTTTTACTCATCAAGTAGGAGCAAGCCATCATGAGCATCGATTTTTCGCCTCTCGGCAATGCCATCGGTCAGTTGAAAAAGAGCCTCGATTATGCGAATTCCGAAATGGCCAAAGCCGATGCCGGTCTTTTCGAGCAACTGCGCAACTCGGTCATTCAATGTTTCGAGTTTACCTACGAGCTTAGCCACAAGATGCTCAAGCGCTATCTGGAAGAATCGGCGGCCAATCCCGAGGAAATCGATCTGGGCACCTTCCAGAACTTGATCCGTACAGGTAACGAAAAAGGCCTGCTACGCTCGGACTGGCGGCGCTGGAAAGACTACCGTCAGGCGCGAACCAACAGCAGCCATACCTACGACGAGAAAAAAGCGGCGGCGGTGTATGGCATCGCGCAAGATTTTCTGGCCGAGGCCCGCTTTCTCTACGAAAAACTGCTCAAACGGAGCGAAACCGAATGAGTTTGCCGGAGATGCCGCCGTTAGACCTGAACCCGCAAGACTGGGCCATCGTCAGGGACATCCTCGCGGCTCATGTGCCCCAGTTTGAAGTGTGGGCCTTCGGTTCGCGGGTCAAGTGGACAGCGAAGGAATACTCCGACCTCGATCTTGCATTGGTGACTGACAAGCCGCTAGATTGGTCTGTCAGCACTGCACTTGCTGAAGCCTTCGATGAATCGGATATACCGATCAAGGTGGATTTGGTTGATTGGGCAAGTACCAGCGCGGCGTTTCGGCAGATTATCGAGAAGGATAAGGTGGTCGTTCAGTCCAAACACAAAGTCTGAGCGTGCAAAATAGTTTGCCCTTCGTTGGCCGTGGAGGCTGATGCCTACCATGTACAACCATAGCCTGTTTCGGCTAATCACCAAGCTGAATCCGCCGTCGGTGTTGCATTGCGGTAGAATCGCGCCTTTACCGAGCCGCATAAAGGATCAGCGCCGTGGACGGCATTACCATTGCCCTTTCGAAGGGTCGCATTTTTGAAGAGACGCTGCCGCTGCTGGCGGCGGCCGGTATCGAACCGCTGGAGAATCCGGAGACTTCGCGCAAGCTGATCATTCCGACAACGCGTGCCGACGTTCGCGTCGTCATCGTGCGCGCGACCGACGCGCCGACTTACGTGCAGTATGGTGCGGCGGACATCGGTGTCGCCGGCAAGGATGTATTGCTCGAACACGGTGGCGACGGCCTTTATCAGCCGCTCGACCTGAAGATCGCCAGGTGCCGGATGATGGTGGCGATTCCCGCCGGCTTCGATTACGCCAATGCCGTTCGTCAGGGCGCGCGCCTGAAGGTGGCGACCAAGTACATCAGGATTGCCCGCGAACACTTCGCCGCCAAGGGCGTGCACGTCGACCTGATCAAGCTCTACGGTTCGATGGAACTGGCGCCGCTGGCCGGTCTGGCCGACGCCATCGTCGACCTGGTATCGACCGGCAGCACGCTGAAGGCGAACAATCTGGTGGCCATCGAGCACATCATCGACATTTCCTCGCGCCTGATCGTCAATCAGGCCGCGCTCAAGCTCAAGCGCGAGAAAATTGTCCCCATCCTGGACGCCATTGCCAGCGTTGTCGGATCGGGCGCAGTTGAATCGTGCGCAGTCAAATCGTGATTCCGATCCAGCGTTTTTCCAGCCGCGACGCCGATTTCCAGCCACGGCTCGATTCCCTGCTGGCTTTCGAGAGCGCGCAGGACGAATCCGTCGAACAGGCGGTTACCACCATCCTGGCCGACGTCAAGGCGCGCGGCGATGCCGCCGTTCTCGAGTACACCCGGCGTTTTGACCGTCTCGATGTCCAGTCGATGGCCGAACTTGAACTTTCGCGCGACGAGTTGCACAAGGCGCTGGCCGGCCTGCCCGGCGATCAGCGCGCGGCGCTCGAAGCGGCGGCACGCCGTGTCAGCAGCTATCACGAACGCCAGACATTGCAGAGCTGGCAGTATGAGGATAGTGAGGGTAGCCTGCTCGGCCAGAAGGTGACGCCGCTCGAGCGTGTCGGCCTCTACGTTCCGGGCGGCAAGGCCTCGTACCCGTCATCGGTGCTGATGAACGCGATTCCGGCCCGGGTGGCCGGCGTCAGCGAACTGATCATGGTCGTACCGACGCCGGGTGGCGAGCGCAATTCGCTGGTGCTGGCGGCGGCCGCGCTGGCCGGCGTCGATCGCGTCTTCTGCATCGGCGGCGCGCAGGCAGTGGCTGCGCTGGCCTACGGTACGCCGACGGTTCCGGCGGTGGACAAGATCGTCGGCCCCGGCAATGCCTACGTCGCCGCCGCCAAGCGTCGCGTGTTTGGTGTAGTCGGCATCGACATGGTTGCCGGGCCGTCGGAAATCCTCATCATCTGCGACGGCAAGACCGATCCCGACTGGGTGGCGATGGACCTCTTCTCACAGGCCGAGCACGACGAACTGGCGCAGTCGATTCTGCTCTGTCCCGATGCGGACTACATCGAGCGTGTTGCCCGGTCGATCGAAAAACTGCTGCCGGGAATGCCGCGCCGGGAGGTGATTCGCGTTTCGCTGGAAAATCGCGGTGCGCTGATCGAGGTGCGCGATCTCGACGAAGCCTGTGCCATCGCCAACCGCATCGCGCCGGAGCACCTTGAGCTTTCGATGGCCGATGCCGGGGACTGGGTGGAGAAGATTCACCACGCTGGCGCCATCTTCATCGGCCCGTATACTTCAGAATCGCTTGGCGACTACTGCGCCGGGCCAAACCACGTGTTGCCCACCTCGGGCAGCGCACGCTTCTCGTCGCCGCTCGGTGTTTACGACTTCCAGAAGCGCAGCAGCCTGATCCGCGTTTCACCAGCGGCAGCGAAGACGCTGGGTCGCATCGCGTCAACGCTGGCCAGAGGCGAAGGCTTGCCAGCGCACGCCCGCTCCGCCGAGTATCGGGTCGAGGCTGACTCACAATTGAGGAACGAAAAAGCGAACCACCAAGTCACCAAGGGCACAAAGATTCACCAAGAAAATCCATAGGATTAACCTGGTGCCCTTGGCGGTAACACAGTAGAGCATCGTAGGTCGGGTTAGCGCAGCGTAACCCGACGGGGTGGAATGGAGCGTGATCAATCACGCTCATGCCCCTTCCTTCTTTCCTTGTTTCCGTGCTTGCCACGGATGTCATCCTCGTTGGCGCTGAGGTGGCACTCGACACAATTCTCATAGTCGCGAATACCCTCCTCGACGTGCTTGCGGCGAATGTTGTCCGGTGTGTGCTCGTGGCAGCCGTAACAGGTGTAGCGGCTGTAATCGTTGCGCACATGGCAGGTCACGCAGCCCCTTGTTGTGGTCACGGTCGAGCTGGAAATACTTGTCGTGGTCGAAGGTCGCCGGCTTCCATTTATCCAGGCTATGGCACTGCTTGCAGTTTCCGGTTATCTGCTTGTGTAGCGGGTCGACCGGTGCCTTGTGGCAATCCTGGCAGATTTCACGCGTTTCCTTCTTCAGCAGGTCATGGTTGAAATGTCCTTGCGGCCGGAAGCGTTTGACGCCGGCATGATCGCTGTGGCAGGCCACGCAATCATCGCTGACCAGCTTCTGGTGGAACGCCGTCGAGGTCAGCGGTTTGACGATGGGCAGACCCCTCGTCGTCAGGCGACCGATTTCCTCGGGTTTGTGGCAGGTGACGCAACGCGCCGATTGCGCACCGGTCAGCGGGGCATGGCAGGCAAAGCAGTCGGTTTCCAGGGCTTGGTGACCAGGAATCAGCTTCCCCGGCCCAACCATCAGGTTGGGGTAGACGAAGACCAGAACCGTAAAGGCGATCAGGTTGACGGCCAGAATGATCTTGACGATTCGGCTCATATCCAGCCCCAGAACAAAAAGATGCTGATGATGTGGCCGAGCGCCAGCACCGCAAAAACGATGAAAATCGGGATATGTACTTTTCGCCACTTGGCCATGGCATCGAACATCACCGCATCCCAGAACAAGGCTTTTTCGACCTCCGGCTGCGACAGGCCGCGCAACTGGAAGTGCTCGCGCTGGCCCTGTAAATGGCGGCGCGAGCGACTCAGCAGCAGCTTCCCGACCATGCCGCTGATCACATTGACGCCCATGGCGATGGTCGCCAGCCAGGGCAGGATGGCGTTGAAATGGATGCCGGCATGGATCAGCACCATCAATGACCCGAGCCAGGCGCTGAACTCATGCAGGGTGAGCAGCGTTTTCGGATTTCCGCTGCCGATGTATTTGCGTTTGCGCAGTGAATAGACGAGCGAGAGGATGATCAGGATCGTTCCGGGAATGCCCAGATAGCGACCGACCCAGACCAGATTGAGCCGGTGCAGCAGATAGTCGCCGGCCAGCGTGGCTACCGCCAGCAAACCAATCAGCACGGTGAAGGGCAGGATCTGCTCCCGCCACAGCGATTTTTCCATCTAGGCCTCCAGGGTCAGGCTGGTCTTGGGGGTGCACACGCAGAGCAGGCAGGTGCCCGGCTCTGGGTCGAAATCCGGTGGCTGATGGTAGCTTACTTCGCCGGACAGGATCGTCGTCTGGCAACTGCCGCAGCCACCGGCCCGGCATCCGGAATTGACGCTCACCCCACTGGCCTCGGCAAATTCGAGCAGGTTGCCAGTGGCGGTCGGCCAGGCCAGCTTTTTGCCCGACTGGGCGAAGGTCACGATGAGGTCGCCGGCCTTGGTGGCGCTCGGTGCAGCAGTAACCGAATTTCGCCGTTTGATCGAAGCCGGGCCGAAGGCTTCGAAGTGGATATGTGAATCGCGCACGCCCCAGTCTTCCAGTGCCGGCACCAGGCTTTCCATCATCGGCGAAGGCCCGCAAATGTAATAGTGATAAGGCTTGATCGGCAATTGCATGCGCAGCAGGTTTACATCGACGCGGCCATGGTGCTGATAATCGCGCCCAGCCACATCCTCCGCCTGCGGGTCGCTGAAGCACACGCGCAAATGAAAGTTCGTATGCGCTGCCGTCAGCGCTTCGAGATGGGATTTCATCACCAGCTCGCGGCCATGGCGCACACCGTAGAACAGCCAGACTTCACGCCCTTTCTGTTCAGCCAGACTCCAGTTCAGCATGCTCAGCATCGGCGTAATGCCGATGCCGCAGCCGATCAGCACCACCGGCGCTTCGCTGCGCTCGATGTGGAAATGGCCGGAGGGTGCGCGCACTTGCAACAGACTGCCGACTTCGACGTGCTCGTGAAAGTAATTGGATGACCGACCGGGCGGGAGATCAATGCCTGCGCTGCCGGCGGGCGAAGGCACTCGCTTGATCGAAATGCGGTAACTATCGGGATTTGGAGCATCCGACAGTGAATAACAGCGGATGATCTGTTCGCTGCCGCCAGCACTCGTCGGTACATCAAGGCGGAAGGTCAGAAACTGCCCGGGCAGGAAAGACGGTAGCGGTTCCCCGTCTTCAGGGACGAGGTAAAAGGAGCAGACGGACTGCACGGCATCTTCGACCGTCTTGCTGTCGACCCGGAAGGTTCGTAAGCCCGTCCACGCGGCGATGGCCTGGGCCTCGCTTTTCTCACTGGTCGGCGGCACTGCTTGCGGCAGCGGCAATTCCAGATCGGCTACCTGGCTGCGCAGCGTCTGATAACCGGTCCAGTGCCTCCAGAAAACAATGCCAAGATAGAGCGCCAGTTGCAGGACGATTCCCAGCGCGATCCAGAGCGACAGATAGAGTGATGTCATGTGACTATGCGCCAGGTACGCCGACGATCAAGGAGAATTCACCCATTGCCAGTGGCACGCTGGAGCATTTGCCGGACTTGAGAGAGAACACCTCGTTATGCTTTATTTTTGATGCCAAGTTCATCGTGGATGGTATGAACGCCCGGTATGCTGCGGATCAGTTTAATGGCCTGGTCGATCTGGCTCTGGTTGTCGACCAGGCCAGTAAGCCTGACGTCTCCCTTGAGAGTTGTAACAGCGATGTCAAAGCTCTTGAGGTTTGCATCGTGTAGCAGTGCCGCCTTGACCCGGGTGCTCACCTCGCTGTCGCTGATCTCGGCTACCACCTTGGTGCTCGGCGGTGCTGTTGCTGTCGCCTCCTGAAGTTTATTGCAGCCGGTGGACAACACCGTTATCACACCTGCAAGTGTTGTTGCCAAAACAATTACTCTTGCGCGCGTTTTCATTAGATAAATCCTCTCTGCTGTGAGTCATCAAACGATGACTCGGTTGGTAAATTCCGCCAATTCACCCTGAATGTATGTGCGCTGGCGAACAGTTCTCCGGCCTGGATATAACAAATAGCTTTAATTGGACGGGTATTGCGGCTTTCAACTCTGAAGCATTGAACGAAAGTACTCAGGTATAGCCTGGGCTGAATTTCATCACTGGCCTCCTAACGCATCTCGAAGGCTTCCTGATGGAAGCGCAGGCGACCACTCCAGGAATCCTTCAAGCTTTTTTTTAGCGCGTCGGCGAGGCCGCTCGGCCCGCAGAACCAGACGTCGGCCTTTTTCTTCTGTCCCTCGGCCAGCCTGAGCGCGCCGGCGGTCAAAACGTCACCATGCTTTGCGCTGTGAATGCTCAGGCGAATTCCGGGCAGCGCGGCGCAAAGTTTTTGAAGGCGGCCGACGAAGGGGTCGGACTCGCGGTTGCGTGTGCAGTAGTGCAGGTCGGCTTCGCGCGCTTCTTCAGGGCGCGCTTGCAGCGATTCCAGCCAGGCCAGGAAGGGCGTGATGCCGATTCCGCCGGCCACCCAGATCTGGCGGCTGTCCGGTTGGTTGACGGCAAGCTGGAAGCGGCCGTAAGGGCCTTCGATCATGACCGTCTGCCCGGCCTTGACCCGCTGCGCAAGCTTTTGCGTGAAATCGCCCAGCGCCTTGATGAAAAAGGTGATCGTTTGCTCGCCCCGGTCGGCGCTGGCGATGGTGAAGGGGTGCGCGCCCTCGATCCGGTCAAAGGTGATGAAGGCAAACTGTCCGGGACGATGGGCTTGCCACGGCTCGTCGAGCTGGCAGGTGATTTCGGTCACGTCGCCCTCGCTGTTGACCGAAAGAACAGAGCCATTCACTTGACGGCGACGCCCGATCATCCCGGCCAGCGAAATGATGCTGGCGATCACGCCGATGACAAAGAATACGGCCATCAGCGCACCGACCGGTTGTGCCCAGTAAGCGGGCGGGGCCAGCATCGCTGCGTGGAAGGCCAGCATCAGGTAGAGCACCGGCATGATCCGGTGCAGGTGACGCCAGAGGTGGTAGGGGAAGCGTCGCCACAGGGTGAAGACGAGCATGGCCAGTGCGGCGTAGAGCGCCCATTCGCCCATGTCGTTGCCAAGTTTGCGCAGCACTTCGAGCAGGCCCTCGTATTTTATTTTTGGCAGGCGTCCTGCGCTACCGATTAGCGGCTTGATGATGTCGCTGGATAGTTTAAGCAGCCAGTGGCTGGCGCCAAAGCCGACAGCCAGGATGCCCGACCACTTGTGCAGCCGGTAAATGCGATCGAGGCCGCCCAGCGGCTTTTCCAGCCAGAGCGGGCGCACGGAGAGCAGCATGGTGAGCGACATCAGGGCAATCGACAGGAGGCCGGTCAGATACATTCCTTCCTGCCGAATAATCCACGGCAGGGCGCTGTCGGGAGGAAAGGTGGTGGCGCTCAGCGCCAGATACCAAGCGGAAGTGACTATCGCCAGAAAGGTGAAAAGGATGGTTTTCATGGAGTATTCTCTTTGAATATTGTCACTCATCGTAATAGCCGCGTTCCGCGTCAACGTGGCAGGCCACGCAGTTGGCCTTGCTGCCGACTTTCTTGCTTTTCCATTCGGCGGTGGAGATCTTGCGGTGCTCGCTGACCCACCTGGGCAACTCGGTAATCCGCAAGGGCGCGTTTTCCATGGAAACTCCGCGCAGCAATTTGCCGCCATTGCGCTGGCCACCGCTGTCGGCGGCATTGGCGTTGAGATAGCGGGTGATACGTTCGGTTTTTGCGGCGTCTACGCTGGCATCGTCGCCAAAATGGTTCTTCAGCTCGCCCATCATGCGCGTCCACGAACTTTTCGGCAGCATCGACGGTGCATAGGCCAGGTGGCAGGAACCACATTCCTCGCGCACCAGCGGATCGGTTACCGGGGGAAAGAAATGGCCGCCGCCGGCCTGCGCCCGCTCAAGCAAAACGCCCGAGAAAAGCAGGACAACGAGGCCCAGTGCAATGGGGCGGAAGGGGATTTTCAGGGCGATGGCTTTCATGTCTTTTTTTCTCTCAAAGCTGTGAATTAATGGTTGAACATTTTCCAAGCCGTCATTCCGGCGCAAGCCGGAATCCAGTACCCTCCTCTGATATCCATAAAATTAATCAGATAAACGAGCTGGACCCCGGCTTGTGCCCCGAAGGAAACACTCCTGGGGTGCGCCGGGGTGACGAGCATGGAAATCAGGAAGTAACGATTTTTCACGGATTCTCAGGCTACTGGCTGATCATGTAGCTCAGCCAGTCGCCCTTTTCGAGCGGCGTGCATTCGCGCCCGAGGACGTCATGGCAATTGCGCTTGAACCATTTCTCGACCTTGGCCGGGTCGGTGTAGCGCGTTGGTGTGAGCGATACGGCGAGCGCGTCGATTGACTTGCCGGCCGGAGTACGCCCGGCGCTGAGCGGGCTGTCGGCATGGCAGGAGGTGCAGGCCGGTGTTTCAGCCTTGCCTCCGGCAAATTTCGTGACATGCAGCTTTTCTCCACGCGCGGCGGAAAAGCCTGAAAATGCCGGTGATGCCGCCCTGGCAGAAAGGGCATACTGACCGAGAAGCTCATCGCGGGATGCGGCGGAACTTCCGAGCGGCAGCAAAAGCGCGGCCAGCAGCAGCGTTGTGGTGGTTTTTGTTGGCAAGTTTTTCTCCTGTCAGTTGATGTCCTGGGTGCACTTTGCCGCAGTGTGTCTGAACGCAAGCTGAATTCACCATTCATCCCTCGTTCAGCTTCGTCGGGGTATAAATGGGATTGATGATGTCTATTCAGGAGGAGCGATGCGATCGGGAGGAAAGAGGACGGGCGGGTGGCTTATCGGCTTGATCCTTGCCTTTGCTCTGGCGCTGCCGAGCTCCGCCGACGAACAGCGCGACAATCGGCGCGACCATGATCGCGCACGTCTGGCACTTGAAGCCGGCGAGATACTGCCGCTTAAAACGGTACTGGAGATGATTGCTCGCGATACTCCGGGGCAGGTCATGGAGGTCGAGCTTGAACGCAAGGGCGAGCGCTGGGTGTACGAGATCAAGTTGTTGCGTGCGGGCGGATCGCTGGTCAAGCTCAAAGTGGATGCCCGCGACGGGACGATCATTCCGCGCCGGGAATACGGCACAACAACGAATCGCTGATCGGGAGAAAAACAAGTGCGTGTTCTGCTCGTTGAAGATGAACCGACAATCGCTGCGCAGTTGACCGAGGCACTGGAGGCCGCCGGTTACGCCGTCGATGTGTCCGGCAATGGCGTCGATGCCCACTTCCAGGGGATCGACGAGAACCAGCCCTTTGATGCCGTCGTTCTCGATCTCGGGCTGCCGCAGATGGACGGACTTACCGTCCTGAAGAAATGGCGGGCCGCCGGACGAACCATGCCGGTGCTGATCCTGACGGCGCGCGACAACTGGCACGAGAAGGTGGCCGGGATCGATGCCGGTGCCGACGATTACCTGACCAAGCCCTTTCACATGGAAGAATTGCTGGCTCGCCTGCGTGCGCTGATCCGGCGGGCGAGCGGCCATGCCAGCGCCGAACTGGTATGCGGCGATGTAGTGCTCGATACGCGGCATAGCCGCGTCACGGTGGGCGGGCAGGCGCTGACGCTGACCAGCCACGAATACCGCGTGCTCGACTATCTGATGCACCATCCGGGGCAACTGGTCTCGCGCAGCGACCTGATCGAGCATATCTATGCCCAGGACTTTGATCGCGATTCCAATACCGTTGAGGTGTTCATCGCCCGTTTGCGCAAGAAGCTGCCCGAGGGCGTGATCGAAACGGTACGCGGTTTGGGTTATCGCCTGGTTTCTCCATGATCGCCGCTGGCACAAAACAGCCGTCGACGGCGCTGCGCGGTTCGCTGCGCCTGCGCCTGTTGCTCGGGACGCTGGTCTGGATCGCGGTCTCGATTGTCGCTGCCGGCTGGGCGCTGGGCAGCCTGTTCAGTCAGCACGTGGCCATGCAGTTCCACGCCGAGCTCAACACCCATCTCGACCAACTGGCGGCGCATCTGGTGCTCGATCGGGCCGGACAGCCTTTGCTTCCTGTGGCTCAGAGTGATCCGCGTTTCAGCAAGCCCTACTCGGGAATTTACTGGCAGATCGATCGTATCGGCCCGTCGCCCAACGCCGCCCTTGGCCTGTTGCGCTCACGCTCGCTTTGGGATGAGGTGCTCAGGTTGCCCGCCGATACGCTGCAGGATGGAGAAGTGCATCAGCATAGTGTTCCAGGCCCCGGCAATGCCAGGCTGGGCGTCGTTGAACGTGTCGTCACTATTGTGGATGCAGCGGATCGGCCAGGTCAGAGCTTCCGGCTGCTCGTCGCTGGCGATGAACAGCAAATGCACGAGCCGGTGGAAAATTTCAAGGGCATGCTGTGGCTGGCTCTGGGGATGCTCGGCTTCGGGCTGGCGCTGGCCGTTGTCTTCCAGGTGCTGGTCGGGCTCGCTCCGCTCAGGCGTCTGCACGGCGCCCTGGCCGCCGTGCGCAACGGAAGCACGCAAAAACTTGAAGGACGTTTCCCCGGCGAAGTCCAGCCGCTGGTCGAGGAGTTCAACAGTGTCCTCACCCAGAATGCCGAAGTCATCGAGCGGGCGCGTACCCAGGCGGGAAATCTGGCGCATGCCCTGAAGACGCCGCTGAGTGTGATCGCCAACGCGGCGTCTGGAAAGTCGGGCGGGCTGGAGCAACTGGTAACAGCCCAGGTTGCCGTGGCCAGAAAGCAGATCGACTACCACCTGCGCCGCTCAAGAGCGGCGGCCTCGGTGCGTGTTCCGGGAGCGCGCAGCGCCGTATTGCCGGTACTCGACGGGCTGCTGCGCGTGATGCGGCGAATTCATGTCGAGCGTAATCTCGAAATTGTTGTCCATCCGCTCAGCTTGCCGACGGTCTTTCGCGGCGAAGAACAGGACGTGCAGGAAATGTTGGGCAATCTGCTCGACAACGCCTGCAAATGGGCCGTGCGGCGGATCGAGGTGTCACTGGCGGTGAGCGGCGGTGAACTGCTGATTACAATCGACGATGACGGGCACGGAATCGCCGAAGGCGAGCGCGAGCGGGTGCTGAGTCGCGGCGAACGCGCCGACGAGCAGGTTCCTGGTTCAGGGCTCGGGCTGGCCATTGTCGACGATCTGGCGCGCCTCTACGGCGGTCGGGTCGAACTGGCCGAGTCGCCGCTGGGCGGTCTGCGTGTCGTACTGGTCTTGCCGGCGGCCGATGAGCCGGCAGACAGGGACACGCTTTAGCCCCAGGCCGAGTGAAGTTCGATAGCGCAACGTAACCTGACAAGCATGTCTGTGTCGCGTGGCAAACCCTTTACCCAGGTCGCGGTCTTGCCGAAGTTGCTTCCTTCGAAGGCTATCAGACAGAAGCCGGCCCCGACCACACCAAGCTCAAAGCGCCGGCATGTATCGATAGCTGGTCGGTGCCATTCCGCTCCAGCGCCGGAAAGCGCGCGTGAAGGCACTTTGCTCGGAGAAACCCAGCAGGAAGGTTATCTCGGTGACCGATTTACTTGGGTCTTGGAGATAGCGCCGGGCCAGTTCATGACGCGTTTCGTCGAGTACGTTCTGGTAGGTCAGGCCGAGTTCGTGAAGTTTGCGTTGCAAGCTGCGCTGGCTTAGCCCGAGTACACTGGCGACTTCATGCGCAGTTGGCAGCCCCGACGTCAGTTCGCTCAGCAAATAAGCCTTGCAGCGGCTGAGTATGTCGTCGTTGAAGCAACTCGCCAGTTGTTCGGTCAGGATGGCATCGAACGTGTTGGCCAGCGGGATATTGGCTGACGGCAGCGGTGTATCCACGGTCACGCGGTCGAGCAGGAAACTGTCATCGGCGGCGCCGAATTTTATTGTGCAGCCGAAGAAATCCCGCCAGGGCTGTGGTTTGGCGGGTAAGGGCCGGCGCAGACTGACGGCGGTGGCATTCAGCTTGCTGCCAAAATTGGTCCGGCACATGTCAACAAGGATTGACAGGGAGAAATCGGCGATCACAAACCCGATAGGCGTATCCCCGCGCCCGTGGTCAAGGACGAAGCGCAAGCCGGCAGGTTCTTCAATGCAGCGATAGGTGACCCGGCTACCGAGAATGCGCGCGAAGCGTTCCATGCGTTTCAGGCCGGTGTGCAATGTCCTGCTCGACAGCCAGGCGTAGCCCATGGTGCCGAGGTTGGAGGGGTGCCAGCATTGTGCGGCGCGCAAGGCAAACGCCGGATCGGAAATCTGCGCCGAGGCTTTCGCGAAGGCAGCATCTCCCAGATGCACGGGCAGGCGCGCCGTGACATCGCGGAACGTTTCAGGCGCCACGCCCAGTTCGCGCATGAAACGCTTCGCGTCGAGGCCATGCAGTTCGACAAGGCGAAACAGGATCAACCAGATCGTCGCCAGTGATCCTTCAGGACTCGTCATGGTAGGTGACCTCCTCGTTATTGATGTTACATCATGGCGTGAATGGTCATGCGAAAGGCGCGCCGGGTCAAGTGTTGTCCGGCGATGCTGCGTAAGCTTGAGTCGCAGTCAAGCCTTATCGCCAATCCGTATCGCCATCAATGGCAAGCAGAATTGGCCAGTCTCCGGAGGGTGAGCAGTGATCGAAAGGCCCGCACCGCAGAATCGTAAATTTTACGAGTCGATGCCAGCGGTAAATCCCACAGTGGACCCCATTACCGGTTTCCTGAACCGGAATGCCGGTTTGCAGGCGGTTGCGCGGGCGGTTGCCGAAGCCAACTCAAAGCGCTCCTTGCTGGTCGTCCTGTGGGTGGACATGGATCGTTTCCGGCAGGTTAACGACTCATTCGGCCATGCCGGTGGCGATAGTGTCATTGTCCGGATCGCCGAGCGTATTCGTTCGTGTGTTTCCACCCCGGGCGAGTTCTTGCGCATGGGGAGCGACGAATTTGTCGTGCTGATTCCCGGTCTCGACCGGATCGGTGCCGAACAGCTTGCCGGCAAGCTACTGGTTGAGATCGAAATGCCGATGCCGATCGACGACATCCTTATTCGTCCCTCAGCGAGTATCGGTATTGCCCTCGGGCAGGTGGACGACTATCCGCTTGGCCTGCTGGAACGCGCCGACCGGGCGATGATTGAAGCCAAGCGACAGGGCGGAAACCGGATCGTAATCTCGGGTGACGAACCGGTTGCCGGACGACTCGGCGTTCAATTGGCTCGTGAAGAACTGGCGATCGAAAGCGCACTGCACGCGGCACTTGAAAGCGGCGGACTGCAACTGGAGTTCCAGCCGATCATCCGTCAGGATGGCTCCGTCGAGGCGGTCGAGGCGCTCATGCGCTGCAACGCCCATGGCCTGAAGATTCCACCCGGAAAGTTCATTCCGGTAGCAGAGAAGACCGGACTTGTCTTCCGGCTCGGCGAATGGAGTCTGCTGCAGGGTGCTCACTGTGCGGCCTTGCTGCGCGAACAGGGCAACACTACCAAGGTGGCCATCAATGTATCCCGTGTTCAACTGACATCGACCTCATTCATGCAGGCGTTGCATGGTGCTCTGATCTGCGCCAACGTGGCACCGGAATTGATAGAGCTCGAACTGACGGAGTCGCTGTTCATGGACCTTTCGGCCACCGTCCAGGGCAATTTGCGCGGTGCTCGTGCCGCCGGGGTCGGTCTGGCGATCGACGACTTCGGCACGGGTTTTTCCTGCCTGACCAGCCTGAAAGATCTTCCGGCAACCAAACTCAAGCTGGACCGTGCGTTCATCAGCGTTCTGCCCGGGGACCGGCGGGCTTTCGCCATCGTCCGGGCGATGACCCAACTGGCGCGTGACCTGGGCATGATCGTCGTCGCCGAAGGTGTGGAAACAAAGGAGCAGCTGGATGCCTGCACGGCCGCCGGGGTGGACGCCACGCAGGGTTTTTTCAATGCCTGCCCGATGTCCGTGGAAGCCTTGTTGCAGTGGATGAAATCGGGAAAGTGAAATGACGAGTGATTTCATGAATCCTTCTCCGTCGGTCGACGCTGTTCTGGAACGAATCATCAAGGCCAACGACATTCCGCCGCGCCCGCTGATCATTGACCGGATCAGGGCGGCGATGAGCCAGGATGACCCTGATTTCAGGCAGGTCGGCCAACTGATCAGTGCCGATGTCAGCCTTGCTGCCGGCCTGATCAAGACCGCCAATTCGCAGTCTTTCGGTTTTCAGAGCCGTGCGCGTTCAGTTCAGGACGCGCTGATGATGCTCGGCCTCGATGTCACCAGCCGGGCCGTCGCCGCCATCAGCCTGCGCCAGGCCTTCCCCAACAGCGGTCATTACGAACGCTTCTGGGATGCCTCAGCGCGCATCGCCGCGCTCTCGGGCTGGCTCGCCCAGCGTGTGCCAAAGCCGAAATTGCGAGCGGACGATGCCTACACCTTCGGATTGTTCCGCGACTGTGGCATCGTCATCATGTTGCGCCGTTTTCCCGCCTACACGCAGACGCTGGCTCGCGCCAACAAGGATAGCGAGCGCCTGTTTACCGCCGTCGAACAGCAGGATTATCCGAGCGATCACGCCATGCTCGGCTGCCTGCTGGCACAGAACTGGTGGCTGCCCGAGGAAATCTGTCAGGCGATTCGCCATCATCACGACCCGTCGACCATCGACATGTTTGAATCCGGCCTGCCACTGGCCAGCCGCTACCTCGTTGCCGTCAGCCAGACGGCCGAGCATATCCTGCAGCAACTCACCGGAGCGAGCCAGACGCAGGAATGGCCGAAACTAGGCAACTCCTGTCTGCGCCTGCTGAGTCTTGATCAGGCGATGCTTGCCGTGCTCTACACTGAAGCTGAAGAACTGCTCAAATCAGTCGATTGAAGTGTAAGTTGCGAGGACAGCTTGCAAACTGGTACCTGGAAAAAAACCATAATTTCCCTCTGTTTTACGGTCATCCCAGCAGAGACTTCGCTTCCAGTCGCCTGAAACTTCATGGCTTGCTCAACAACCAGCGACTCTTAAAACTCATTTATGAGAGTCTTCATGTCTTCAAATGTCCTGGCAGCGTAAGGCCACAGCCAGGCCCGTTGAGTTTGATAGCAATGCGCTATGGATGCCATTGATATTATTTCGTTGATCAATCGCTAACGAAACTCTATGCTGAGCTCGTAGTTCATTTCAAACAACCCGAGGAGATAACCATGTCAACCGAACCAAAATGCCCGTTCGCGGGCGGAGCCGGCAGTCACACGGTGTCCGGGGTCCAAGGGAACTCAGCCTGGTGGCCGAACCAGTTGAACCTCAAGATGCTGCACCAGCAGTCCTCAAAGTCCAATCCCATGGGCCAGGCGTTCAATTACGCCGAGGAGTTCAATAGCCTTGATCTGGATGCCGTGGTCAATGACCTTCGCACTTTGATGACCGATTCGCAGGACTGGTGGCCGGCGGACTACGGCCACTACGGGCCGTTCTTCGTGCGCATGGCCTGGCACGCTGCGGGCACCTACCGCATCTCCGATGGTCGTGGCGGCGCTGGCACTGGCGCGCAGCGTTTCGCGCCGCTCAACAGTTGGCCGGACAATGGCAACCTCGACAAGGCGCGCCGCCTGCTCTGGCCGATCAAGCAGAAGTACGGCCGCAAGCTGTCCTGGGCCGACCTGATCGTTCTCACCGGCAACGTCGCGATGGATTCGATGGGCTTCAAGACCTTCGGTTTCGGCGGCGGCCGCCCGGACATCTGGGAGCCTGAGGACGAAATCTACTGGGGCCCTGAAACCACCTGGCTGGGTGACGAGCGCTACAAGGGCGAGCGTGAGCTTGCCAATCCGCTGGGCGCCGTCCAGATGGGCCTGATCTACGTTAATCCCGAGGGCCCGAACGGCAAGCCGGATCCGCTCGGCTCGGCACGCGACATCCGCGAGACCTTTGCCCGCATGGCGATGGACGACTACGAGACCGTTGCCCTCACCGCCGGCGGCCACACCTTCGGCAAGGCCCACGGCGCCGGCGACACCGCCCACGTCGGCCGCGAACCGGAAGGCGCGGGCATTGAGCAGCAGGGCCTGGGCTGGATAAGCAGCTTCGGCTCAGGCAAGGGTGTGGACGCGATCACCAGCGGTATCGAAGGCGCGTGGACCCCCAATCCCATCCAGTGGGACAACGGCTACTTCGAGACCCTGTTCGGCTACGAGTGGGAGCTGAGCAAGAGCCCGGCGGGCGCCCATCAGTGGAAACCCAGGGATCCTGCGGCGGCGAGCGCCGTGCCGGATGCCCACGATCCGGCCAAACGCCACGCCCCGATGATGACCACGGCCGACATGGCCATGCGCATGGACCCGGCCTACGAAAAGATCTCGCGTCACTTCATGCAGAATCCGCAGGAGTTCGCCGATGCCTTCGCCCGCGCCTGGTTCAAGCTGACGCACCGTGACATGGGTCCGCGCGCCCGCTATCTCGGCAAGCTGGTGCCGAAGGAAGCGCTGATCTGGCAGGACCCGATCCCCGCCGTCGACCATGCGCTGGTTGATGAGCAGGACATCGCGGCCCTGAAGGCCAGGATCCTCGCCTGTGGCCTGTCCATTTCCCAACTGGTCACGACAGCCTGGGCGTCGGCGGCCAGCTTCCGTGGCAGCGACAAGCGTGGCGGCGCCAACGGCGCACGCATTCGCCTCGCGCCGCAGAAAGATTGGGAGGTCAACCAGCCTGCCGAACTGGCCAAGGTACTGCCGTCGCTGGAAGCCATCCAGAAGGAATTCAACTGCACGCAGTCCGGCGGCAAGAAGGTCTCGCTGGCCGACCTGATCGTGCTGGGCGGCTGCGCGGCCGTCGAGGCCGCAGCGAAGAAGGCCGGCGTTGAGGTAAAGGTTCCCTTCTCGCCGGGGCGCATGGACGCGTCTCAGGAGCAGACCGATGCAGACTCGTTCGCCGTACTGGAGCCGACCGCAGACGGGTTCCGCAACTACATCCGCAAGGGTCGCGTGGGCTCGGCGGCTGAGCTGCTGGTGGATAAGGCGCAATTGATGACGCTGACCGCCCCTGAGCTGACGGTTCTGGTCGGTGGCCTGCGCGCGCTGGGTGCAAACTTCGGGCAGTCAAAAAACGGTGTTTTCACCAGGCGCCCAGAAACCTTGAGCAATGACTTCTTCGTGAATCTCCTCGACATGAACACCCGGTGGCAGAAGTCCACCACAACTGAAGGCGTGTTGGAGGGGCGTGATCGCGCGACGGGCGAGCTCAAATGGACGGGCACTGTAGTCGATCTCGTCTTCGGCTCGAACTCACAGCTCAGAGCCCTTGCCGAAGTCTATGCGTGCAGCGACTCGCAGCCGGCGTTTGTGTGTGACTTCGTGTCGGCCTGGAACAAGGTGATGAACCTTGATCGTTTCGATCTGGCCTGATCTTGCAGGACGAGTCTGCAAGGGCCTGTGGCGTAGCCTCGACCGGGCATCAGGTTCAACACACTACCAGACAGGTGCTCTGAATTGATCAATTTCACCAAGGAGAAAAAGCATGAGCAGCAAAAAAACCAGAACCTCTGCGATCGATATCGGCATCAGTGCCGATGATCGCTCCAAGATCGTGCGCGGACTTTCAGCCCTGCTGGCAGACAGCTACACGCTTTACCTGATGACGCACAACTTCCACTGGAACGTCACCGGGCCGCAGTTCAACAGTCTGCACCTGATGTTCATGGGCCAATACACCGAGCAGTGGAACGCCCTAGACGTCATCGCCGAACGCATTCGTGCGCTCGGGCATCCGGCACCAGGCACCTACAAGGAATTCGTCAAGCTGGCCTCAATCAAGGAGGTTGAAGGCGTACCCAAGGCCGATGACATGATCGGCCATCTGGTCGCCGCTCAGGAAGCCACGGCACGCACGGCGCGCAAGCTGTTTCCCCTGGCCGATTCGGCGAACGATCAGCCAACCGCTGATCTGCTGACCCAACGCCTTGAAGTGCACGAGAAAACCGCCTGGATGCTGCGCAGTCTGCTTGAGGATTAAACCGCGCTAGCCGAGGATTTCACGTAGTGCGTCGACCAGCACCTGACACTGGTCATCGGTACCGATGGTGATGCGCAGGTGCTGCTCGATGCGTGGCAGCGTGAAGTGGCGAACGATGACCTGGCGCTGGCGCAGTTGCGCCGCCAGTTGTGCCGCATCGTGGTGCGGATGGCGCGTGAAGATGAAGTTGGCTGCCGAAGGCAGTACCTCGAAGCCGAGGCGTTCAAGGTCGGTCGACAGTGTTGTGCGGCTGTTTATGACGGCCAGTCGGGTCTTCTCCAGATGTTCCCTGTCGTTCATTGCCGCGCTGGCCCCGGCTATCGCCAGGCGGTCGAGCGGATAGGAATTGAAACTGTTCTTCACCCGCTCCAGCGCCTCGATCAGCAGGGTATTGCCGACGGCATAACCGGCGCGCAGCCCGGCCAGCGAATGCGACTTGGAGAGCGTACGGATCACCAACAGGTTGGGGTAACGATTGACCAGTGCGATGGACGTGGGAATGACCTGGCCGGCGAAGTCGATGTAGGCCTCGTCGATGACGACAACGCTTTTTCGGTGGGCGGCGACCAGGCGCTCGATTTCAGCCAGTGGCAGCAAGTGGCCGGTCGGCGCATTGGGGTTGGCGATGATGATGCCGCCGTTCTCTCTGTTGTAGTCGTCGATGCGGACCTCGAAGTGCTCGCCGAGCGGGATGCTGATGTGCTGCACGCCATAGAGACCGCAGTACACCGGATAGAAGCTGTAGGTGATGTCCGGCAGCAGAATCGGCTTTTCGTGCTTGAGCAGGGCCATGAAGGTGTGCGCCAGCACTTCGTCGGAACCGTTGCCGACGAAGACCTGAGCCGGCGTGATGGCCAGCCCGGCAAAGTGGGCGGCGACCGCTTCCTTGAAGCGCTCGGCGCTGGGGTCGGGATAGAGGCGCAGTCTCGCGCCATCGGCGCCCAGTTCCTCGCGTATCGCGGCGACGGCATGCGGCGACGGCGGGTAGGGGTTTTCGTTGGTGTTCAGCTTGACGAGACCGGGCAACCTGGGTTGCTCACCCGGAACGTACGGGGTCAGCTTATGGACGAGGGCACTCCAGAATTGGCTCATGAACGGCTCGCAAGGTCGAATGCAGCAGAAGCCTTAAATGGTATCATGCACGACTATTGGTTTGAGCCGCCCGGAGTGTGATCCGGAGGTTCGCCCCAGAGATTTATGAATTCGATTTTTGCCTCTTTGCGACGGGGTCTTCATGCGGCAAGCCGAAATTACCAGAAACACCCTAGAAACCCGGATCAAGGTTCGTCTTGATCTTGACGGTAGCGGTCAGGGCAAGTTTGCCAGCGGCGTTCCTTTTCTCGATCACATGCTCGATCAGATAGCCCGTCACGGGATGATCGATCTTGACGTCGAGGCGCAGGGGGATCTGCACATTGACGCGCACCACACGGTCGAGGACATCGGCATTACGCTCGGGCAGGCGCTGGCCAGGGCGCTGGGCGAAAAGCAGGGCTTGCGTCGCTATGGGCACGCCTATGTGCCGCTCGACGAGGCGCTGTCGCGCGTGGTGGTCGATCTCTCGGGTCGCCCCGGCCTGGTGTTCAATGTCGAATTCAGGCGCGCCATGGTCGGTGCTTTTGACGTTGACCTGACCCATGAATTTTTCCAGGGTCTGGTCAATCACGCCCTGATCACCGTGCAGGTCGACAACCTGCGCGGCGAAAATGCGCACCACCAGGCCGAGACGGTCTTCAAGGCCTTCGGTCGCGCCCTGCGTATGGCGGCAGAAGTCGATCCGCGTGCGGCGGGACGCATCCCCTCAACCAAGGGATCGCTCTGATGGCATCAGCGTCAGGCCGGATAGCCGTTGTCGACTATGGCATGGGCAATCTGCGCTCCGTCTGGCAGGCGCTGGTGCGAGTCGCCGAGGGCCGCGAAGTCCTCGTCACTGCCGATCCGGCGCTGGTGGCCACGGCCGAACGCGTGGTGTTCCCCGGTCAGGGCGCGATGCCTGATTGCATGCGGGAACTCGATGCACGCGGCTTGCGCGCGGTCGTTCTCGAAGCGGCGAAGAGCAAACCCTTTCTCGGGATCTGCATCGGCCTGCAAATGCTCTTTGAGCACAGCGATGAGGGCGATGTTCCGGGTCTGGGCGTCTTCGCCGGTAGTGTTCGTCGTTTTCCGGCTGAAAAGATGATCGCACCGCAGGGCGACAAGCTGAAGGTGCCACACATGGGGTGGAACGAGGTGAAACACAGCCGGCCTCACCCGCTGTGGAACGGCATCGCCGACGGCGCGCGTTTTTATTTCGTGCATAGCTATTGCGTTGAACCGCTCGATCGCGAGTGCATCGTCGGCATGACGGACTACGGTATCCCCTTTACCAGTGCCGTGGCGCGGGATAATATCTTCGCTATCCAGTGCCATCCGGAGAAGAGTGCGGAGGCCGGGCTCGCTTTGCTGTCCAGTTTCACTCGCTGGAAGCCCTGAACAGACCTTGTTCTTTTCTATCCTTTTCGAACTTTTTTCCTTACACTACTTTTCGCTTTCCAAAATGCTGATCATTCCCGCGATTGACCTGAAGGACGGGCAGTGCGTTCGTCTCAAACAGGGGCTGATGAACGATGCCACGGTTTTTTCAACCTCTCCTGGCGAGCAGGCGACTCACTGGCTGGAGCAGGGCGCCCGCCGCCTGCATGTCGTCGATCTCAACGGTGCCTTCGCCGGCAAACCAAAGAACGAACATGCAATCAAGGAGATCGTCGACGCTCTTGGCGATGAAATTCCGATTCAACTCGGTGGCGGCATCCGCGACCTCGACACCATCGAGCGCTGTCTGGATGATGGCGTCAGCTACGTCATCATCGGGACCGCCGCAGTAAAAAATCCCGGCTTCCTGCACGATGCCTGCAGCGCCTTTCCGGGGCAGATCATCGTTGGCCTGGACGCCAGGGAGGGCAAGGTGGCGGTCGATGGCTGGTCGAAGCTGACCGGTCACGATGTCATCGATCTGGCCAGGAAATGCCAGGACTATGGTGTCGAAGGAATCATCTACACCGATATCGGTCGCGACGGCATGCTCTCGGGCATCAACATCGAGGCCACGGTCAAGCTGGCGCAGGCCCTGATCATTCCGGTGATTGCCAGTGGCGGCCTGTCAAGCATGGATGACATCAGGAATCTCTGTGCGGTTGAGCATGAAGGGATTTTTGCCACCATTGCCGGTCGCGCCATCTATGACGGCTCGCTCGATTTTGCCGCCGCGCAGGCGGAAGCCGACCGCGCCACGCAGCGCTAGTGCATCACTCATTGATCAAAGTTGATCGAAAGCACGGGTACCCGCTTTGGGACTGGCAAAACGCATCATTCCCTGTCTTGACGTAACCGCCGGTCGGGTGGTCAAAGGCACCAATTTCGTCGATCTGCGCGATGCCGGCGATCCGGTCGAGATTGCCCGTCGCTATGATGCGCAGGGCGCCGACGAGGTGACTTTTCTTGACATCACCGCCTCGTCCGACCAGCGCGACATCATCCTGCACATCGTCGAAGCCTGTGCCGCGCAGGTCTTCATTCCGCTGACCGTCGGCGGCGGCGTGCGTTCGGTGGCCGATGTGCGTCGGCTGCTCAATGCTGGTGCCGACAAGGTCAGCATGAACACGGCGGCCGTCGACAATCCTGATCTGGTTGCCGAGGCCTCGGCCAAGGTTGGCAACCAGTGCATTGTTGTCGCCATCGACGCCAAGCAGGTGGCTCCAGGCCAGTGGGAGGTGTTTACCCATGGCGGGCGGAAGCGTACCGGGCTCGACGCCGTCGCGTGGGCCTGCCGCGTGCAGCAACTCGGTGCCGGAGAAATCCTGCTCACCAGCATGGATCGCGATGGCACCAGGAATGGCTTTGACTTGCCGCTGACCCGTACTGTTTCCGATGCCGTCGATATCCCGGTGATCGCCAGCGGCGGGGTTGGAAATCTTCAGCATCTGGCCGATGGGGTGACGCAAGGTCGCGCCGATGCGGTGCTGGCGGCGAGTATTTTCCACTTTGGCGAATTTACCGTGCGCCAGGCCAAGGAGTTCATGCGCGAGCGCGGCATCGAGGTGCGTCTGTGAGCGATCTGGACCCCGATGCGGGCTGGCTCGATGCGCTCAAATGGGATGATAACGGGATGATCCCGGCCATCGCGCAAGAGGCAAGGAGTGGCCGGGTCGTGATGTTTGCCTGGATGAACCGCGAATCGCTACAGAAAACGCTGGCCTGTGGTAACGCGGTATACTGGTCCAGGACACGTCAGCAGCTTTGGAAGAAGGGTGAGGAATCCGGACATTTCCAGAAAATCATTTCGATTCGTGCCGATTGCGACGGTGACGTGTTGCTGCTGTCCGTCGAGCAGGTGGGCGGGATTGCCTGTCACACGGGTCGGGAAAGCTGCTTCTTTTTCGAATTGCAGGGGGAACGCTGGGTTCCCGCTGATCCGGTTTTGAAAGATCCTAAGGAAATTTACGCAAAATGACTACTCACGACATACTCTATCGTCTTTCCGAAACCCTGGCGACGCGTCGTCACGCCGATCCGGAAACGTCCTATACCGCCAAGCTGCTTGCCGGTGGCCCGGACTCGATCCTGAAAAAGATTGGCGAGGAAAGTGCTGAACTGATCATTGCCGCCAAGGATGGCAAACGGCTGAATATCGTCTGGGAGTCGACCGACATGATTTTTCACGTGCTGGTGTTGCTGACCTATTATGGCATGGGGATTGAAGATGTGGCCCAGGAACTGCGCCGCCGCGAGGGGGTTTCCGGGATCGACGAAAAGAAGTCAAGGACCAAGTAGATAGATCATGGATAACTGCCTTTTTTGCAGGATTGCCCGCGGCGAAATACCTTCGCGCCAGGTTTATGCCGACGACGATCTTTTCGCTTTCCACGATATCAATCCGGCGCGTCCGCTGCATGTTCTGGTGATACCCAGGCGCCACATCACCTCGCTGGCGACGAGTACTGAAGCCGATACCCTGGTGCTTGGCCGGATGCTCGCCGTCGCCAACCAGTTGGCTACGGAAAACGGCAGTCCGGACGGATTTCGTGTCATTATCAATACCGGCCGCATCGGGCAGCAGGAAGTACAGCACCTGCATGCACACATCGTTGGCGGACCGGACCCGGTCGGGCCGATGCTCAAACGGGTTTGACGGGCATGGATTGGGCAGTACGTACGGTATGACTTTCTTTGGCCTGCCCGTTTTCCTCAACCCCGGTCCTCTTCCAGAGGGCGAGGGGAGCTTCGAGAGTTGCTTGCGCGGCTTTCACGTTAAGGAGATGAATCATGGGTAGTTTCAGTATCTGGCACTGGCTGATCGTTCTGATCATCGTCATGCTTGTATTCGGCACCAAGAAACTGCGCAATATCGGCGAGGATCTCGGCGGCGCCGTGAAAGGCTTCAAGGAGGGCGTAAAGGACGCTGCGGCAGAGAACAAGCCGGCGGCTGATTCGCCTTCGCCTCCACCGCAGCAGGTCGCCGGCGGCCAGACCATCGAGGGCGAGGTCAAGGAAAAGACCAAGTCGTAAGGTGAAGCAAGTGAGGAGTCCGGAGTGAGGAGTGAGGAGTGAGGAGTCGGGCGAAGTTCCCTCACCGTTCAGGCACCCCCTTGCGCACGCTTCGCTCATAACTCCTCACTCCTGACCCCTTACTCCTCACTTCTCATTTAACCCATGTTCGATGTCGGCTTCTCCGAACTGATCGTTATTGCCATCGTCGCCCTGGTGGTGATCGGGCCTGAGCGTCTGCCCAAGGTGGCGCGCACGGTCGGGCATCTGCTCGGGCGCATGCAGCGTTATGTCAATGATGTCAAAGCCGACATCAGCCGTGAAATGCAGCTCGATGAATTGAAAAAGCTGCAAGCCGAAGTACAGGATTCGGCTCGCAATTTCGAGCGCAGCATGAGCAGTGAAATGCAGGCGATTGAAAAGGCTGTCGATCCGGCGGCGGCGCCAGTCGACCAGGGTCTTTCACCGCCAGCGACCGCCGGCGTGACGGTAGCCGGGGCTCAGAACATGACACCGCTGGTGACCGGCGACTCTGCCGGCCCCCTTGAATCTGCTGCGTCTCCTGGCCCGGCAGCCAAAGCATGAACGCCGCATGAGTCAGCCGGAAGACACTTTTCTCTCGCATCTCTTTGAATTGCGCGACCGCCTGATTCGGGTTCTGCTCTCCATCGGTATCGTCTTTCTTTGCCTGTTCCCGTGGGCCAAGGAGCTTTACGCACTTCTCGCCAAGCCGCTCCTGGCCTCGCTGCCACAGGGCGGGCAGATGATTGCCACCGACGTCGTCGGCGTTTTTCTGGTGCCGATGAAGGTGACGCTGATGCTCGCCTTCCTGATCGCCCTGCCTTACGTTCTCTATCAGATCTGGGCCTTCGTCGCCCCCGGCCTGTATGCCCACGAGAAACGGCTGGCACTGCCGCTGGTGGCGGCCAGCGTCGTCCTCTTTTTTATCGGGATGGCCTTCGCGTATTTTCTGGTTTTTCCGACGGTCTTCGGCTTCATGGCCAAGGTCGCGCCGGAAGGTGTCGCCTGGATGACCGATATCGAAAAGTATCTCTCTTTTGTGATGAGCACCTTTTTAGCCTTTGGCGTGACTTTCGAGGTGCCGGTGGTGGTGATCGTCCTGGTGCAGATGCGCATCGTCAAGCTCGCCACACTCAAGGAATGGCGCCCTTACGTGATTGTCGGCGCGTTCGTGGTCGGCGCCATCTTCACCCCGCCGGACGTGATTTCCCAGCTCATGCTGGCCATTCCGCTGTGCCTGCTGTATGAGCTGGGGATGTTGATGGCTCGCTTTGTCAGCAAGCCGGACGCTGAGCCGGCAGCCTCGGAGCAAAGCCCCGACAAGACCTGAATTACTCGCGTTCGCGGCGCAGAGGTGGCCGTTTGCCGATGCGGATCGTGGTATCGAACAGCGTTTTCTGACGGCGCAACTTGAATGGAATCATCTCTCCGGGTTTCTGGCTGGCGATCAGATCGAGCATGACCTGAGGATTCTTGACCGATTGCTCACCGACCAGAAGCAGGATATCGCCCGGTTTGATGCCTCCGACGTCAGCCGGGCTACCGCGCTGGACGCCGGCGATCAGCGCGCCGTCCGCGTCGGGCAGGCCGAAGGACTCGGCAAGCTCCTGGGTGATCTCCTGCGCTTCGACACCAATCCAGCCGCGCGTTACCGAGCCGCTCTGGATGATCTGTTCCATGACATTACGGGCGGTTGATATCGGAATGGCAAAGCCAATGCCGAGCGAGCCGCCGGTACGCGAATAAATCGCCGAGTTGATGCCGACCAGATTGCCCCGACTGTCGATCAGCGCACCGCCCGAGTTGCCGGGGTTGATGGCGGCGTCGGTCTGGATGAAATTCTCGAAGGTATTGATGCCCAGATGCGAGCGCCCCAGGGCCGAGACGATGCCCATGGTCACTGTCTGGCCGACGCCGAAGGGATTGCCGATCGCGAGCACGACATCGCCGACGATGACATTGTCCATCTGGCCGAGGGTAATCGCCGGTAATTTGAGCGATTTGATTTTTTCAGGGTCGATCTGCAGCACGGCAAGATCGGTCTCCGGGTCGCCGCCGACCAGACGGGCATTCAGGTTGTTCCCGTCGTTGAGCGTAACCTCGATCTGGTCGGCACCGTCGACTACATGGAAATTGGTGAGAATGAAGCCACTTGGGCTGACAATGACCCCTGAGCCGAGCCCCGACGTGGTTTGTCCTTCGGCATCCGGGCGTTCGCCAAAAAAATGGCGGAACAGCGGGTCGTCGATCAGCGGGTGGCGCGGCACCCTGATTTTCTGCGAGGTGAAGATATGCACCACGGAGGGCAGCGCTTTTTTGGCGGCGTCGCGGTAGGAGCCGGTAGCAATGACCGGCTCGCCGGCGCTCGGGGCCTCCTGCAAGGCGACGATACCGGGGCTGTTGCCGAGCGTTTTGCCCAGCCATTCGGGCTTGAGGGTACTGACGACAAAAAGAACGGCAAGACTAACCGTCACGGTTTGTGCAAAAATCAACCAGAGTCTGCGCATGGAAAGCCCAATGATGAAACGTGAACAACTGACGCGCTATCTTGACGAACTGCTTGAATCGGCGCGCTTTAAGGATTATTGCCCAAACGGCCTGCAAGTGGAAGGACGTGCCGATGTGCAGCATCTCGTCGCCGGCGTTACCGCCAGTCAGGCGCTGGTCGACGCGGCCATTGCGCGCGGGGCAGACACCCTGCTCGTCCATCACGGCTGGTTCTGGCGCAGCGAGGATGGACGCGTGACCGGATTTCGCAAGGCACGCATGCAGGCGTTGCTGAAGCACGACATCAACCTGATCGGCTATCACCTGCCGCTCGACGGCCACGTCGAATTCGGTAACAACGCGCAACTGGCCAAACGCCTGGGGTGGACGGTCGAGGGGCGATTCGGCGAGCAGGATCTCGGCTGGCATGGCCGCACGTCGGCACTGACAACACTTTTCGATCTGACACGCCAGGTCGCTTCGCAATTGCAGCGCGAGCCTCAGGTCATCGGCGAGGCGGGCAAGCCGGTGAGCCGTATTGCCTGGTGTTCGGGTGGTGCGCAAGGCATTTTCGAGCAGGCGATTGCTACGGGCGTCGACGTCTATCTGAGCGGAGAGATCTCCGAGCAGAACGTTCATCTGGCGCGTGAATCGGGCGTCGCCTATATGGCTGCCGGACACCACGCCACCGAGCGTTACGGTGTGCAGGCGCTGGCCGCGCATCTGGCGGCTCGCTTTGGCATTAAGTGCGAGTTTGTCGATATCGAAAATCCGGTTTGAGGCAGATCATTTCCACAAGGGATAACTATTTTTCAAGGGAGTTGGCATGAACCATGTTTTTCCGCCTGCTGCGCAGGTCGTACTTCACGTCGCTGGCCGCGAGGCACTCTTTCCGGTGCGTCGCGTTTATTGTGTCGGGCGCAATTACGCCGACCATGCGGCCGAAATGGGCGCCGATACGCGCGAGCCGCCATTCTTCTTCAGCAAGCCGGCGGATGCGCTGGTCCCCGGCGGCGGCGATGTCACCTATCCGCCGATGACCAGCAATCTGCAGCATGAAATCGAACTGGTTGTCGCACTGGGCAAGGGTGGTTCCGGCATTCCAGCCGATCAGGCGCTGGAGTGCGTGTTCGGCTACGCCGTCGGCTTTGATCTGACCCGGCGCGATCTTCAGTCTCGCGCCAAGGACAAGGGGCATCCGTGGGACATGGGCAAGGGTTTCGACCAGAGCGGCCCGATCAGTGACGTTCAGCCGGTGGCGGTGGTCGGTCATCCGGGGAACGGCGCCATCTGGCTCAAGGTCAACGGTGAGTTGCGTCAAAGCGGAAAGCTTGCGCAGATGTCATGGAAGGTCGCTGAAGTGATCGCCAACCTTTCAAATTATGTTTGCCTGGCGCCGGGCGACCTGATCTTTACCGGGACGCCGGCGGGAGTATCGACGGTGGTGCGCGGCGATGTGCTCGAAGGCGGCGTTGAAGGCGTTGGCGAGTTGAAGGTCAGGCTCGTTTGATACGGCGTGTAGTGGCGGGAGGTGTTGTGAAAACGAGTTACCGGTCTATCCCGGCCTACGTCACCAAGGACGGCTCTGAAATTCGCGAACTGATGCATCCGGCCGTTCACGGCAATGCCCGGCAGAGTCTGGCCGAGGCAATCATCCAGCCGGGGCAGAAAACGCAATTGCACCGGCACCTGGCGAGCGAAGAGTTGTATCACGTCACGCAGGGCACGGGAATCATGAGCCTCGGCGAAAACAACCTGCTCATCGGGGCCGGCGATACGGTGCACATCGCACCCGGAGTGGCGCACTGCGTGCGGGCGACTGGCGAGTCACCGCTGCACATTCTTTGCTGTTGCAGCCCGGCCTATAGTCATGAGGATACGGAGATGCTGTAGCGCACACAGGTCCGGTCAAACTTGATTTCGCGACTACAGCAGGCACAAACCCTTCACGATCTCACGGGCCGCATTTGTTGCTGCTTTTAGTCCCTTGATAGTGAGACGGGTTACATCGTGATCTATGACAAGTATCCATTTCGCCGTCGCTGCGAAGCCTTGCAGCACGGCGTGCTCGTCCAACAATTGTTCCGGCCGATCTGGCAGACCTTCATCGAGCAGGCGGCACTCGAGGGGGCGTTGTCCCTGCCGGGGTATGCCCGGAGCGGTCAGGCCAAGCGGCGCGAGTATCTGGCCGTGAAGTGGATTCCCCAGGGCTGGCAATGGGTGGATCCCAAGAAAGAGTTTGACGCCATGCTCACCGCCATCCGGCGGGTCTGCTCTCCCGTTCGGAGGCCATCTCGTCCTTTGGCGTGCTTTGTTCGGTTGACGATGGGCCGAAGGGGCGGGGATTCTTCGGGGAAGGTGGTTGAATTTCCTGTCCTTAAAAAGGTGACATAAACTACGTACTCTCAACAAGCGCTATTTCCCTTCTGCAATTCAGGAGTTGACGACGATGACAGATACCTTCCCCATCAGCCGCTTTCCCGTGCCCGAGCTCGCCGAGCTGCCCGACGACGTGCGAGACAAGATCCTCGAGGTGCAGGAGAAAGCCGGCTTCGTGCCGAACGTGTTCCTCGCCTTCGCGCATCGTCCGGCCGAGTTCCGCGCCTTCTTCGCCTATCACGACGCACTGCTGCTGCGCGACTCGGGCCTCAGCAAGGGCGAGAAGGAAATGATCATCGTCGCCACCAGCGGCGCCAACCAGTGCCTGTACTGCGTCGTCGCACACGGCGCCCTCTTGCGCATCTACGAGAAGAAGCCGCTCGTCGCCGACCAGGTCGCGGTGAACTACCGCAAGGCGGACATCAGCGACCGGCAGAAGGCCATGCTCGCCTTCGCCATGAAGGTCTGCGACGACTCGGCGGCCCTAGGCGACGCGGACCTCGCCGCCCTGCGCGCTCACGGCTTCAGCGACGAGGACGCCTGGGACATCGCCGGCATCACCGCCCTGTTCGGCCTCTCGAACCGGATGGCCAACTTCACCTCGATGCGGCCGAACGACGAGTTCTACCTGATGGGCCGCGTGCCCAAGCCGCCCAAGCCGAATTGACTCCCTCTCCCGCACATTGATTGGGGCCAGGCTCAATTATTGAGCCCTTTTACTGAAAGCTTGCGCAATAGTGCGGTACAGGCAGGTGAATTCAGACAATCTGCTAGGCAGATCGGAGAGCGCTCGATGGTGAAGTTTGAATGGGATGCGGCAAAGGCCGATGCCAACCTTGGGAAGCATAGTGTATCGTTCGATGAAGCCGGATCGGTGTTTCTCGATCCCTTGGCGATATCCGGTCCCGGTCCAGACCATTCCGTCGGGTAGTCACGCTACATTACTTTTGAAATGTCCAGCCTTGGCCGCCTGCTTGCACTTTCGCACTCCCACCGTCCACGGGCAATTCGCATCATTAGCGCACGGAGAGTGACTCGTGCCGAAAGGAAGCTGTATGAAGAAAACTAAAGATGAAATGCGCGCCGAGTACCAGCGGTCCGACTTCAAGACACTCGAACGTGGAAAGTTCTTCAAGGAAGTGGCCAAGGGGACAGGGGTGGCACTGATTGATCCGGCAATAGCCAAGTCTTTCCCGACGTCGGAAGCGGTGAATGAAGCATTGCGCAATTTGCTTACCTTCACCGAGCAAACCTCACGCATCACAGCTCGCTCAAAGCGAGCGTCCCGTAAACGGGTCGCCGCATAAGCGGTGAAAGGGGCCCCTTTCTTTTTTTGTAATAGCGGAAGTCGGGTCAGCACGGGCTGTGCAGCGAATGGTGAGCTTGTCTTGCCTGCCTGTGCAGCGCGCGTTTGGATCGACAGAGTCAGGCGCCAAGCCATTCCCGGCGCAGCCGATCAGACTTTCCGCCGAGCGTGAGTTTTGCCGTCCCGGCCGGCGGCGGGTCGAGGCGAACCTTGAATTCCATCAGTTCGTCGCGCCGGAAGGCGTGTACCTTGATGCTGTCGCCCGGTTGGTAGCGGGCGAGTTGCCTGTCAATGCTCGCCGGTGTTACGCGCAGGCCGTCGATGGCGAGCAGGATGTCCCCGGCGGAAAGCCCGGCGGCTTGCGCTGCGCCCTCGCTGTAAACGGTCGCCAGCTTGAGTTCGTTGTTTTCGCTGGTGATTTTGATGCCGAGTGAGGGGGCCTTTGCCGCTTCCCAGTCCAGCTTGATGGCAAAGGGCGCGAGCAGTTTTTTCAGCGGCAATTCACCCGTGCCGTGCACGGCATCGGCAAAGAAACGCCGCAGATTGATCCCGGAAAGTTCTTCGCTGATCAGCCGGATATCGTCCTCGGCGACGCCGATTCCGGTTTTACCATGGCGCTGCCAGAGGGCGCGCATGGTGTCGTCGAGCGAGATTTTCCCATGCGTTTTGCGGCGTAGCGTGAGATCAAGGGCGAGCGCGACCAGCGCTCCCTTGGCGTAGTAGCTGACCACCGCATTGGGGGTATTTTCGTCGGGCCGGTAAAACTTGCTCCAGGCATCGAAACTCGATTCGGCCAGTGTTTGCTGCCGGCGGCCGGGTCCGCTTTCGACGTTGCCGATCGTTTTGGCGGTAAGTTCGAGCCAGTCCTTGAGTTCGATGACTCCACTGCGCAGGAGGGCCAGATCGTCGTAGTACGAGGTAAAGCCTTCAAAAGCCCAGAGCAGCGTCGTGTAGTTTTCGCGCTCAAGCTGGTAGGGCATGAACGCCGCCGGCTTGATGCGCTTGACGTTCCAGGTGTGGAAGTACTCGTGGCTGCACAGTCCGAGGAAGGTCCGATAGCCCTCGCTGAGGCCCTGCATGCCGGGGTATGGCAGGTCGTTGCGCGAGCACAGCAGGGCGCTCGAAGCGCGATGTTCGAGCCCGCCGTAGCCTTCGCCGACGGCGGTGACGAGGAAAACGTAGCGCGACATCGGCGCCGGTTCGCCGAAGAAACGGATCTGCCATTCGCAGATGCGCTTGAGGTCGGCGCTGAGGCGTTCCAGATCGCAGTCGTGATGGCCGCTGATGGCGATCTCGTGCGGCACGCCGCAAGCCTTGAAGCGTGCCAGGGTGAAGCTGCCCATTTCGACCGGGTGGTCGATCAACTCGTCGTAGCCGGCGGCGCGGTAGAGCCCGAAGCCGTGCAGCCTGGCGCAACCTTGTTCTCCGTGTGCCGGTTCGAGTGCCGTGGCGATGCGCCAGTCCTTGCAAGCGTTGCCTGCCGGTGGCTGGATATCGAGCAGACAGGGGGCGTCTTCTTGTCCGTGAACGCGCAGAAAAACGCTGGTGCCGTTGAAGAAGGCGTGCGTCTGGTCAAGATGGGCGCCGCGTACCGAGAGATCCCAGGCGTAGATCTCGGCAGTGACGGTCATCGGCCCGCCGTTCCTCATTGGCGCGGTCTGCCAGGTGTGCTTGTCGATCTTGTTCAGGCGGAGCGGTTTGCCGCCGGACTCGGCACGGATGGCCACGATGTGCCGGGCAAAGTCGCGGATCAGGTAGCTGCCGGGAATCCAGGCGGGCAACGCGAAGCGCTGGCCGGCCGGGTCGGGGTTGGCCACGTTGCAGCGGACTTCAAAGGTATGCGCCTGCGTGCTCAGCGGCTTGATGGAATAACGGATCGGGGGTTTTTTCATGGGGCGGTGTGTCGGGACGATGTCAGTCGGATTGTACTTTCAAGCGCCCTCAATCGGCGCATCCTGCTGTTGGGCGGCAACACCCTTGCCAAGTCAGCTCCACCATGAAAAGTCCAGAGTCTGCCTTGTTCTTCGCCAATCAGGCAACCCGGCACTGCCGCCAGTGGGTAAATGCGAGTTTGCAACAAAAGGTTTCAGCATAAAAGCCGCTTAGTTGTGATAAAGTAACGGAGCTGAATCCAGCTCATAACAATACTGCCAAGCCATCTCAGGTTTAACGATGCCCCTTCCTCCACCCAGTGCAGAGCGCACACGCATGCATCAACGCCGCGTCAATTTTGATGGTTTCAAGCGTGTCGATGGCTTGTGGGACATCGAAGCGCGTCTGGTGGATACCAAGGACCAGGACTATCCGCTGTCGTCCGGTCTGCTCAAGCCCGGTGAGGCAGTGCACGACATGTCGGTGCGGGTAACCATCAACAACAAGATGACCATTCTCGAGGCTGCGAGTTGCTCCGATGCCACGCCCTATATGGGTTACTGCAACACCATTCCACCGGATTACTCAAAGGTTGTCGGCCTGAATCTGTTCAAGGGATTTCTCAAGGCGGTCAAGGAGATGTTCGGCGGTACGCGCGGCTGCGCGCACCTGAGCGAACTCTTGATGTTCCTGCCTACTGCCGCGTTGCAGACAATTGCCAGTGAAGTGCCTGATAATGCCGATAGCGAGCATAAGCCCTATCAGCTTGATCGTTGTCACGCACTGGTTTCGCATTCGGAAACGGTTCAGCGCTATTACCCGCGCTGGTATCGCAACCAAAGCCCCGGGTAGGGGATCCTGCCTAAAGATGGTCATTTAAATCTTCAATCCAAGCAAGGAAAGCGCATGAAAATTCATGAATATCAGGGGAAAGAACTTCTCAAGAAGTTCGGCGTAGTCGTACCGCGCGGTTTTTTTTGCAACTCGGTCGATGATGCCGTCAAAGCGGCTGAATCATTGGGTGGCAAGGTCTGGGTGGTTAAAGCCCAGATCCATGCGGGCGGTCGCGGCAAGGGTGGCGGCGTCAAGGTAGCCAAGTCGCTGGACGAAGTGCGGCAGTACGCCGGACAGATCCTCGGCATGCAACTGGTTACCCACCAGACCGGCCCGGTGGGCCAGAAGGTGCGGCGCCTGTTGATCGAGGAAGGTGCCGACATCAAGAAGGAATACTATGTCGCCGCGCTGACCGATCGTGCCACACAGAAGGTGGCCATGATGGCTTCCTCCGAAGGCGGCATGGATATCGAGGAAGTGGCGCACAGCACTCCCGAGAAGATCCTCAAGGTCTTCATCGATCCGGCGATCGGTCTGACTGACGCGCAAGCCAGCGAGCTGGCCAACGGCATCGGCGTTCCTGCGGCGTCCGTCGGCAAAGCGGTCGAAGCGCTCAAGGGACTTTACAAGTGCTACATGGAGACCGATGCTTCACTGGCGGAAATCAACCCGATGATTCTCGAAGGCAACGGCAACATCAAGGCTCTCGACGCCAAGTTCAACTTCGACGGCAATGCACTCTACCGTCATCCGGAAATCGTCGCTTACCGCGATCTGGACGAAGAAGATGCCGACGAAGTCGAAGCTTCCAAGTTCGATCTCACCTACATCGCGCTCGACGGCAATATCGGCTGCCTGGTGAATGGCGCCGGTCTGGCCATGGCTACCATGGACACGATCAAGCTGTTTGGTGCCGAGCCGGCCAATTTCCTCGACGTCGGCGGCGGCGCAACGACCGAGAAGGTGACCGAAGCGTTCAAGATCATGCTCAAGAACCCGAAGGTCAAAGGTATTCTGGTCAACATCTTCGGCGGCATCATGCGTTGCGACACGATCGCCAATGGTGTCGTCGCTGCTGCCCGTGAAACCCATTTGTCGGTACCGCTGGTGGTGCGCATGAAGGGCACCAACGACGATCTGGGCAAACAGATCCTGAAGGATTCCGGTCTGCCGATCATCACGGCCGATTCCATGGCTGAAGCCGCCACCAAGATCGTTGCTGCGGTCAAGTAAGGAGCCACACTATGTCAATTCTGATCAACAAAAACACCAAAATCATCACCCAGGGCATCACCGGAAAGACCGGTCAATTCCACACCGAAAAGTGCCAGGAATACGCCAATGGCAAAAACTGTTTCGTCGCGGGTGTCAACCCGAAGAAAGCCGGCGAATCGATTTTTGATATTCCGATCTTCGGCTCGGTCAAGGAAGCGGCGACGCAAACCGGTGCCACCGTCTCGGTCATTTACGTGCCGCCCCCCGGCGCGGCTGCCGCGATCTGGGAAGCGGTCGAAGCCGACCTCGATCTGGTCATCTGCATCACCGAAGGCATTCCGGTTCGTGACATGCTCGAAGTGCGCAACAAGATGAAGAAGCGGGAAGCCGCCGGCGGCAAAAAAACGCTGCTGCTCGGCCCGAACTGTCCCGGTCTGATTACGCCGGACGAAGTCAAGATCGGCATCATGCCCGGTCACATCCACCGCAAGGGTCGTATCGGCGTGGTTTCACGCTCAGGTACGCTGACCTACGAAGCAGTAGGGCAGTTGACCGAAATCGGTCTCGGCCAGTCGACGGCAGTCGGTATCGGTGGCGACCCGATCAACGGTCTCAAGCACATCGATATCATGCGTCTGTTCAACGACGATCCCGATACCGACGCCGTGATCATGATCGGTGAAATCGGCGGTCCCGATGAAGCCGATGCGGCGGTCTGGTGCAAGGCCAACATGAAGAAGCCGATCGTTGGCTTCATCGCCGGTGTCACGGCGCCGGCCGGCAAGCGCATGGGCCACGCCGGTGCGCTGATTTCCGGCGGTGCCGATACGGCCAATGCCAAGCTTGCCATCATGGAAGAGTGCGGCTTCACCGTGACGCGCGACCCGTCGGAAATGGGCAAGCTGCTCAAGGCGCTGATCAAGTAGACTTTGTTTCATCAGCTAAAAAGGGCAGACTGCGGTCTGCCCTTTTTTTGATTCCTGCCGGGCCGGTTCTCATCAGCACTAATCCAGCTTCAATAAAAACATCAGCGATGAAGGCGGCCAGGGTGCAATGCCGGAAAATTTCCTGCCCCGGATTTTTTCCGGTGCCTATACAGTATTCTGGAGGATTTATGCCCTTGTTTTTGAATGAAGCCGATGTTCGTCAACTGCTGACCATGCCACTGGCCATCGAGGCGGTTGAAGAAGCGCATCGCGAACTCTCCCTGGCCAATGCCATCGACGTACCGCGCCAGCGTACCCGTTTGCCGAAGACCGCACTGCACATTCTGCAGGGCGCGCTGCCGGGGCGCGACGCGATCGGCTACAAGGCCTACACCAGCAACCGTGCAGGTGTCCGTTTTCTGGTCCACGTTTTCAGCGTGTCGACCGGGATGTTGCGTGTCGTCCTCGAAGCCAATCTGTTGGGCATGATGCGTACCGGGGCGGCTTCGGGTGTGGCTACCCGCTGTCTGGCCCGCCCTGATGCCGAAGTGATGGGACTGTTCGGTGCCGGCTGGCAGGCCGAGGGGCATGTCGAGGCCATTGCCGCCGTGCGTCCGCTCCGCCGGGTCAAGGTCTTTGCGCGCAACGCGGAGCGTCTGGCAGCGTTCTGCGGAAAGATGTCGGAGCGTCTGGGAATCGAGGTGATCGCGGCTTCATCGGCGGAAGAGACGGTGCGCGACAGTGCCATCGTCAGCACCGTTACGACATCGGCGACGCCCTTGTTTGATGCGAAATGGCTGTCACCGGGGACGCACATCAATGCGGCGGGATCGAATTCGTTGATTCGGCGTGAAGTCGGCGAGGACGTACTCAACTGCAGTCGCCTCATCGTCGTCGACAGCGTCGAGACGGCGCTCAAGGAAGCGGGCGATCTTCTGCCCGCACTCGAAAAGGGGCGCCTGAGCGAGCGCCAACTGGTCGAGCTGGGTGAGGTGATTATCGGCAGTCATCCCGGCCGCACTACGCCTGAAGAGATCACGCTGTTCGAGTCACAGGGCATGGCCATACAGGACATTGCGCTGGCGGTGCGGATCGAGGCGCTGGCACGCGAGCGTGGCGTGGGAATCAGGCTGCCCTATGGAGACTCGAAGTTGGGTGCTTAAGCAATGCTCAGGCTTCGTCCAGCATCAGCCCGGATGCCCTTTGAACGCTGTTTTACGGGAGAATTAATGCGTCCTGGAGGCCTGTAAGCCCGCCTTTTGGCGTTGTTTTTTTGGCTCGATTATCAGGTCAGATTGACTGATCTCTTGCAGAACTGTAAGAATGCACTATAGACTGCTGTTTCTCCTTCTCATTTTTCTTCTCTAAGGAGGCGGCAAGGAGATAACAGGGGCGGTAGCGGGGGCTGAAATGACCGACCTGGTCGATGCACCAGGAGAGGGATAATAATGAGCAAGACGGGATTCTGGAAAACTGACTGGTTCCTTGGCCTGGTGGTCAGTTGTGTCATGCTTGTTGCGGCCAGCAGCGACCTGATTCGCAGCCTGGAACGCAAGGCCTATGACCTTGGCGTTCAGGCATCGAGCCGTATCCCGCTTGATCGAGTGGCAGTTATCGCGATTGATGATTCCTCAATTGCCAACATCGGACGCTGGCCATGGCCGCGTGACCGTCTGGCCAAAATGACCGATCTGCTGGCGGCCGGCAAGGCCAGGGTGGTGGCCAACACGGTTTTCTTCTTCGAGCCGCAGATCGATCCCGGCTATATCTACGTCACGCGACTGCTCGATATTCACAAGCAGGCCACAGAGAACAATGAGTCATCGCCCGGAATTGAGCAGATCGGCAGCGTGCTCAACGAAGCCGAACTGGCATTGAATACGGATCGTATTCTGGCCGAGAGCATCGGCAAGGCCGGCAATGTCCTGTTGCCCATGCTGTTTGTACTGGGTGAGCCGAAAGGACGGCCGGACAAGGATTTGCCGGAGTTCATCACACGCAACAAGCTGTCGCAGGTGGCTGACAACAGCGGCGATGTCTGGCCAACACTTTCACTGCAAATGCCGATCGAAGCGTTTGCCGTCAAGGCCGCAGCCATCGGCCACCTTAACGCCAATGCCGATATTGATGGTGCCATACGTGCTGAACCCCTGGTCTTGCGCCATTACGATCAGTACTACCCTTCGCTGTCGCTGATGATTGCGGCGAAGAGCCTGAATCTCGGACCGGCGGATGTGCGCGTGGCGCTTGGCAAGGAAGTTCGCCTCGGCAATCTGCTTATTCCGACCGATGCGGAAACGCAGATGAATACGTTTTTCTACAAGGAGCATGAGGGCAAGCCGGCGTTTCAGGTGGATTCCTTCTATGACGTGCTGACCGGCAAGATTCCGGCGAGCAAATATCAGGACAAAATCGTTCTCATCGGGGCCACGGCTTCTGGCGTGGGCAGCACGCAGGTGACGCCGGTTTCACCGGCCATGCCACCGGTACTGACCCTGGCGCATGCCGTTTCAAGCATTCTGCAGGAGCATTTCTTCGTTACGCCGGAGTGGGGCATCTGGGCTTCGCTTGGCGTTTTCTTGCTGGTTGCCGCCTATCTGATCGCCCTCTTGCCACGGCTTTCGGCTGGCGTTGGCGCCATGACAACTGCGCTGATTCTGGTGTCCCTGATTGGTGCACATTTTGCCCTGATGGTAGGCAGTGCGTTGTGGATTCAGTTGATGGCACCAGCGACCCTGTTGCTGGTCGGTCATCTGCTGTTGACGACCAAGCGCTTCCTGATGACCGAGCGCGGCAAGGAAAAGTCGGAAGCCGATTCAGCCGAGTCGAACCGCATGCTGGGTCTGGCCTTCCAGGGCCAGGGTCAGCTCGACATGGCCTTCGACAAGTTTCGGAAGTGCCCGCTCGACGATGCGCTGATGGAGAATCTTTACAACCTGGCGCTGGATTTTGAGCGCAAGCGACAGTTCAACAAGGCCGAAGCGGCGTTCCGCTACATGGCCGACTACAACCCGAAGTTTCGCGATCTTGAACAGCGTCTCAACCGGGCCAAGGCCATGTCGGAAACCGTCATGCTTGGCGGTTCCGGCGGGCGGGCCAACGCCAGTACGCTGATGCTCGGTGGCGGACAGGTCGAGAAGCCGATGCTGGGTCGTTATCAGATCGAAAAGGAACTGGGCAAGGGGGCCATGGGCGTCGTCTATCTTGGACGCGACCCCAAGATCAACCGGGTGGTGGCGATCAAGACCATGGCGCTGTCGCAGGAGTTTGAAGAAGACGAACTGGTCGAGGTGAAGGAACGCTTCTTCCGCGAGGCAGAAACCGCCGGTCGTCTCAACCACCCGAATATCGTCACCATGTACGACGCCGGTGAAGAGCACGATCTGGCCTATATTGCCATGGAATTCCTCAAGGGCCGCGATCTGGTGCCCTATACCAAACCCGATCACCTGTTACCGCTGTCGCAGGTGGTGAGTATCGTTGCCCGGGTAGCCGATGCGCTGGCCTATGCGCACAGCAACAACGTCGTGCACCGTGATGTGAAACCGGCCAACGTGATGTACGAACCCGAGTCGGATCAGGTCAAGGTAACTGACTTCGGTATTGCACGCATCACCGATTCGTCAAAAACCAAGACAGGTATGGTACTCGGTACGCCGAGCTACATGTCGCCTGAACAGTTGTCGGGCAAGAAAATCGACGGGCGTTCCGATTTGTTCTCTTTGGGTGTTACGCTCTACCAGTTGGCTTGCGGCAAGCTGCCGTTTGTCGGCGATTCCATGGCGCAACTGATGTTCAAGATTGCCAATGAGGCTTACCCGGACATGCGTACCGTGAATCCGCAGGTATCCGATGGCCTGGCGGCCGTTATTGATCGTGCCCTGAGCAAGGATATGGCGCAGCGCTACCAGTCAGGTGATGAGATGGCGCGCGATTTGCGCGCATGCATGCATCAGGCGTCAGCGCAACGCCCCGATGTTGATATTCAGTTATAGGGAGTTCAGGTGAATAGCACGCTAAGCAACGCTCTTGAAATCGTTCTTCGAACTGACCCGGGAATGGTTCGAGGGCATAACGAAGATGCGGTATTTGCCAACCCCAATCAGGGGTTCGTGATACTGGCCGATGGCATGGGGGGTTATAACGCCGGCGAAGTAGCGAGTGGCATGGCCACCATGTTGCTATCCACCGAGCTGGAAACGGCGTTTGCCGCCAAGCCCCCCCACGAAATCGACCGAGCGAGCGGTCAGTCGTTTGCCCGTCGCTATATTCTTGACAAGATGGCGATGACCAACTCGGCCATCTATAAAACGGCAGAAAGCCAGCCCCAGTATGCCGGGATGGGGACGACGCTTGTTATGGCCCTGTTTCACGACGATCAAGTGACGGTTGCACATATTGGCGATTCGCGCCTTTACCGCTTGCGTGGCGAAACCTTCAGTGCGATCACTCGCGACCACTCATTGCTGCAGGAGCAGATCGATAGCGGTATGATTTCTGTTGAAGAGGCCAAGTTCTCGCAGAACAAAAACCTGGTAACGCGGGCGTTGGGTGTGGATCCTGAAGTTGAAACCGAGATTCATGACTACCCGGTATTGCCCGGTGATATTTATCTGTTGTGCTCGGATGGTCTCAACGACATGGTTGAGGATGAGGAAATCCAGCTCACTCTGCAGATGCTTGCCGCCAATCTGGAACTGGCAGCGACGCAACTCATTCAAATGGCCAACGATAATGGCGGACGTGATAACGTTTCGGTAATTCTGGTCAAGGTTGTGCACGAGTTTCCTGCTCATCGGAGCTGGTGGTCGAAATTTATGGCATGGTTTAAATTAGGACGGAAAAGCGATGGCTAAGCTGATACTGAGCATGGACGGTCTGGTTCTCAAGGAAATTCCGCTGACCAAGGAGCGGATGAGCATTGGCCGCAAGGCAAGCAACGATATCCAGATCGATAATCTGGCGATCAGTGGCGAGCATGCGGCGGTGGTAACAATTCTCAATGATTCCTTCCTTGAAGATCTGAACAGCACCAATGGAACGCTGGTCAATAGTCAACCGGCGAAAAAGCATTTCCTGAAGAACGGTGATGTCATCGAGCTTGGCAAGTACAAGCTCAAGTATGTTGCCGAGCAGGTGCAGCAGGTTCATGAAGCCGACTTTGAAAAGACCATGATCTTGCGGCCGAGTACCCTGAAACCGCCTCCGGCCGCTGAACAGCCTTCGGCAACCCCGGCTGAGGCTAAAAATTCATTTGCTGATACACATGCCGGCAATACGCCACCGCCGGTCGCCGCAGCGCCCCCGCCCACCGCCGCCGCGGCCACCGGAGCGATCCAGATACTCAATGGTGCCAGCGCCGGGCGCGAGCTTGAACTGACCAAGACCCTGACCACGCTCGGTAAACCCGGCGTTCAGGTGGCGGTGATCGCCAGGCGACCGCACGGCTATTTCATCACGCATGTTGAAGGGGCGCAGTACCCTGTGCTGAATGGTCAGGTGGTTGATGCCCAGGCGCATCAACTGGCTGACCACGATGTCATAGAAATTGCCGGAATCAAAATGGAGTTCTTCCTTAAAAACGCCTGATCAGCCGATCATCCGGACGTAAGTGAATTGAAAAAAAACCTCGTTCGGATCGTGCTCGGCATGTTGCTGGGACTGGTTTTCCTTGGCCATTCGGCCAGGGTCTACCAGATACCACTGCTCAATACGCTCGATGCGTTCGTTTACGATGGTCGCCTGCGTCTGACCGCCAAGGGAGGCGTCGATGAGCGTATCGTCATCCTCGATATCGACGAGAAAAGCCTGGCCGAGGCCGGTCGCTGGCCGTGGAGCCGCGACAAGATGGCGGCCCTGGTCACGCAGCTTTTTGACCACTACGGGATCGCCGTTCTCGGCTTCGACGTGGTGTTTGCCGAGCCGGACAACAGTTCCGGGCTGTCGTCGCTGGAAGCCATTGCCGGGGGCGAACTCAAGGGTGACGCAGGTTTTCATTCGGCATTGAAGGGGCTGCGCGGCAGCTTGAACTTTGACCGGCGTTTCGCCGAGGCATTGCGCAACCGGCAGCTCGTTCTTGGCTACTATTTCACCAATATCGACCAGGCAAACCGTAGCGGTGCATTGCCCGAACCCGTGCTTCCAGCAGGAACGTTCAAGGGCAGAAATGTGGCCTTAACGACCTGGAGCGGATTCGGCGGTAACCTGCCGGAATTCCAGAGCAGTGCAGTCAATGCCGGGCACTTCAATCCGATCGTTGATTTTGACGGCATCTCGCGCCGGGTTCCGATGCTCGTCGAACACGACGGGAAGTACTACGAATCGCTTTCGCTGGCCATGGTGCGGGTTTTGCTCGACAAGCCGCAAGTCGTTCCCGGATACCCTGAAAGCGGGACACATGGTGGCCTCGAGTGGCTCGATCTGCCAACCGCGCGAGGAACCTTGCGTATTCCGGTCGACGAAAACGGAGCCACTCTGATCCCCTATCGCGGCTTGCAGGGCAGTTTTACTTATCTATCGGCCGTAGATGCGCTGGCCGGGCGGCTGCAACAGGATCAGCTCAAGGGAAAGATTGTTCTGCTCGGCACGACAGCGCCGGGTTTGATGGATTTGCGGGCAACGCCCGTAGGCAGCACCTACCCGGGGGTCGAGATTCATGCCAACCTGGTCGCCGGCATCCTGGATGCGGCGATCAAGCAAAAACCTTCCTATGTTCTTGGCGCCGATGTTCTGCTGCTCTCATTCTGCTGTTTTCTTCTGGCTTTCCTGTTACCGGTTCTTTCGCCCTTGCGGGCGACCTTGTTGTCGATCGCAGTCCTGCTGGTGGTGACAGCACTCAATTTCGCCTTGTGGGTGTCCGGCCTGGTGATGCCTCTGGCTTCAGTCGTTTCGGCCATTCTCTCGCTGTTTGCGTTGAACATGTCCTGGGGCTACTTCGTCGAGTCACGCAGCAAG
The DNA here is from genome assembly GCA_016709335.1 of Candidatus Propionivibrio dominans. Lineage (GTDB taxonomy): Bacteria > Pseudomonadota > Gammaproteobacteria > Burkholderiales > Rhodocyclaceae > Propionivibrio > Propionivibrio dominans. The sequence goes on from JADJNC010000064.1 coordinate 85,783, forward strand.
CGCCAGTTTACCGAGCTTTTTGGCCAGTACGTGCCGCCCGAACTGGTCGATGAAATGGCGCGTGACCCCGAACGTTACAGCATGGAAGGCAAAAACGAAGAGCTGACCGTACTTTTCTCGGATGTGCGCGGCTTTACCAGCATTTCGGAGGGGCTCGACCCCAAGGAACTGACACAGCTGATGAACGAGTATCTTGGCGCAATGACCAAAGTGGTCCAGAAAAATCGGGGCACACTCGACAAATACATCGGTGATGCGATCATGGCCTTCTGGGGTGCGCCGGTAGCCGATGTAGAACATGCCCGCCATGCCGTGATGACCGCGCTGGAAATGCAGTCCGAGTTGCGCAAGCTCGATGAACCGTTCAAGGCACGTGGCTGGCCGGCACTGCATGTCGGCGTCGGCATCAATAGCGGTACGATGACGGTAGGTGACATGGGGTCGAAAGTACGCAAGTCCTACACGGTCATGGGCGATGCCGTAAATCTCGGTTCGCGGCTGGAGGGGATTACAAAACAGTACGGTGTCGGAATTATTGTGAGCGACAGCACCAGAGCCCTGGTCAAGGACTTTGTCTATCGTGAACTTGATCGGGTTCGAGTCAAGGGCAAGGATGAGCCGGTCGGGATCTTCGAGCCTCTGGGGACGGCAAAAGAAATCGACAAGGCCGTACTGGACGAGCTCAAAATCTGGAATCAGGCCTTGCGCCTCTACCGCCAGCAGGATTGGGACCAAGCCGAGCTACAGTTGTACAATCTGTCGCGAATGAGTCCGGAGCGCACCCTTTATGAGGTTTACACGAAGCGTATCGTTCATTATCGCGCCAATCCGCCAGGCGAGGCCTGGGACGGTGTAACCACGTTTGAAACAAAGTGATGACAGGCAGCACTCAGGAGCAAGGCTAAGGTCAGTGGAGACAAGATGAAAGTCAGAATTCTTGGCTGTAGCGGTGGTATCGGAGGGCGTCATCTGCGCACCACCTCGATGCTCGTCGATCATGACATCCTGATTGACGCTGGTACCGGCGTGGCCGATCTCTCGCTCGCCGAACTGGCCATGATCGACCATGTGTTCATTACCCATTCACATCTGGATCATATTGCCGCGCTGCCCCTGATGATCGACTCGATTGCCGATATGCGCGACAAGCCTGTAACGGTTTATGCCTCCGATGCCACGCTGGAAATCATCCAGAATCACATCTTCAACTGGGCGATCTGGCCTGATTTCAGCGAGATATCGATTCGTGAACAAGCGGTAATGCGATACAAGGCGATTCGTCTCGGGCAGAAAATCCGTTTTGGTGAACGCACAATTACGGCAGTGCCGGCCGAACATACGGTTCCGGCCGTCGGCTATCATCTGGATTCCGGAGCCGGCAGCCTGGTGTTTACCGGCGACACGACGACCAATGACGCTGTCTGGCCGGTAATCAACAAGATCGTCAATCTGCGCTACCTGATCATCGAAACCGCGTTCTCGAATCAGGAAAAGCGCCTGGCCATCATGTCGAAACATCTTTGTCCGAGTATGCTGGGAGACGAACTTGCCAAACTGGTCCGCGATGCCACAATCTATATTTCGCACCTGAAGCCCGGCCAGATCGAATTGATCATGGGAGAGATCGAGGAATGTGCCGGTGATTTCAAACCCAGGATGCTGCAAAACAACCAGGTTTTTGAGTTCTGAGCCATGACGATTGAAACAATGCCAAGCACTGCCAAAGCTGTAGGAGAGGACGTTCTGCGCCAGTTGGAGCCCATCCGTTCTCTTTCCGGCATGCGTTTGCACGAGTTGTCGACCTTGTGTACGTACGAGGTGGTGAGTAGGGGGCTTGACCCATTCCGTTTTCAGGGTGTATCCGGGCAGTCAGTTTACCTGATGTCGGGGGAACTCAAACTGACTTTTGACGACGGATCGTCCTGTGTTCTGGTTGGCGGCAGCGAGACCTCACACTGGCCGCTGGCCAAGCGCCCCCCCTTCGTGCGCGATGCCAAGGCCATCACTGACATCGAACTGATCCGCGTCGACGATCAGATGCTCGACATCATGATGACCTGGGATCAGTTCTCCGGCGGCAGCGATACCCCCGCCGGCAACCCGGAAGCTACCGACTGGCGCCTGATGTCGGGAGCCTTCCGTCTGCAGAGCCTGACTGACGGCGCGCTGTCGCGTCTGCCTTCGGCAAGTATCGATGAGCTTTTCAGGCGTTTTGAACGGATCAGGTGCAAAGCTGGCGAAATCATCCTGCGTGAAGGCGACGAAGGCGATTTCTACTACATCATTGAAAATGGTCGCTGCTCCGTTTCGCGCAAGGTCGGCGGCGTCGATATGTCTCTGGCCGAACTGAAAGCCGGCGATGCTTTCGGAGAAGAAGCGCTGGTGGCTGAAAGCACGCGCAATGCGACGGTCTGCATGAAAACAGCCGGTGTACTGCTGCGCCTCAAGAAGAGCGACTTTATCGAGTTGTTGCGCGAGCCCTTGCTCAAGCGACTGTCATGGACCGAGGCCGGACAGCATGTCGCTGCGGGTGCCCTATGGCTCGATGTGCGGTATCCGTCGGAATACCAGAATGACCGTCTGCCGGGTGCGGTTAACGTTCCCCTGAGTGAAATCCGTAATGCCATTGACGTGCTTGACCGCCAGCCTGAATACATCGTCTATTGTCAAAGTGGGCGGCGCAGTTCAGCGGCAGCCTTTCTGCTCTCGCAACGGGGCTATCGTGCCTGCTGGCTCGAAGATGGCCTGCAGGCCAGTGCGCTGTCAGTGCGCAATTAACCGGGTATTCAACAGCATGAGCAATTCTCAAATGGAAAATGCCGGTACGGGTGATATCAACAATCGCCTGCTGTTCCTCAAGAAACTGCAGGTAGTCACCAACAAGATACATGCAACCAGTAATACCGACGAGATCATGCTCGAGTTGTCGCAGGATATCTGTGATCTGTTCAACTGTGACCGTCTGACCATTTACGTCCTCGGCGAGGACAAGCAAAGCATCGTTTCCAAGGTCAAGACCGGGCTCAACTCGTTCAAGGATATCAAACTGCCGATCTCCGAACACAGTGTGGCCGGCTATGTTGCCGCAACGCGCAAGGCGGCCAATATCCGCGATGTCTACGACGACCTTGAACTGCAAAGCTACAGTCCGAGCATGCAGTTCCTCAAGGAGGTCGACAAGCGCACCGGGTATCGCTCGAAACAGATGCTGGTGGCGCCTATCCTGGACGCACAGAGCAACGACCTGCTCGGGGTTGTACAACTGATCAACAACCGTCTGGATACGCCATTCCCGGCGCTGGCCGATGAAGGCGTGCTCAGCCTCGCACAGACGCTGGCGGTGGCCTTCACCCAGCGCCAGAAACCGCGCCAGGTGATACGTTCAAAGTATGATGCCCTGGTCACCGAGGCCATCATATCGGCCGACGAGCTTGATCTTGCCCAGCGTTCGGCAAGGCGCAAGAATGTTGACCTTGAAGACATCCTGATCAAGGAGTTTCAGGTCAAACAGCCGGCCATCGGTAACGCACTGTCCCGATTCTTCAGCGTTCCCTACGAGCCCTTCCGGCCCGATCGCATCAAGCCGATGGATCTTCTCAGGAACCTCAAGCGCGATTACGTCGAAGCCAATCAGTGGTTGCCGATCGAGGAAAGCCAGGAGGGAATCGTCGTCATCTCGATGGATCCGGAGCGCATCAAGGGTTCGCGGATCGTCAATAACATTTTTCCGAAAGGCAAGATTGCCTATCGTGTGACGACCAATGCCGAGTTCAGACTGTCTATAGATCAGTTCTATGGCGCTCTTTCCGACATGGGGTCGGTCGGGGATTTGCTGACCGGTCTCGACGAGGGGGAATCCGGCGAATCCGGTGGCGGCGGTTCTGACGAAATGAGCGCGGCGGCCGACAACGAACTGGTACGTCTGGTCAACAAGATCATCGTCGAGGCCTATCAGCAAGGCGCTTCGGATATTCATATCGAGCCGCGCCCGGGCAAGGAAAAGACCCTGGTACGCTTCCGCAAGGACGGTTCGCTCGGGCCTTATATCGAAATCCCGGCCTCGTATCGCAGTGCGCTGACTGCGCGCATCAAGATCATGTGCGATCTCGACATTTCCGAGAAGCGCAGGCCGCAGGACGGCAAGATCAAGTTCAAGAAATTTGGCCCGGTCGACATCGAGTTGCGCGTCGCGACGATACCTACAGCGGGGGGGATGGAGGATGTTGTGATGCGCATCCTGGCGGCCGGCGAGCCGATTCCACTCGATACGCTGGGGGTCAGCCCGGGCAATCTGGTGCGCCTGAAAGAGGTGGTCAGCAAACCCTATGGTCTGTTCTTTGTTTGTGGCCCGACGGGTTCCGGCAAGACGACGACGCTGCATTCGATCCTGAGCTACATCAACAAGCCGGAAACCAAGATCTGGACGGCGGAGGACCCGGTCGAAATCACCCAGAAGGGCCTGCGCCAGGTGCAGGTCAACAAGAAGGCCGGCCTCGACTTTGCGACGGTGATGCGCGCCTTCCTGCGCGCCGATCCGGATGTGATCATGGTCGGCGAAATGCGCGACAAGGAAACCGTTTCCATCGGTATCGAGGCCTCGCTCACCGGGCATCTGGTGTTTGCCACGCTGCACACCAACAGTGCCCCCGAGTCAATCAATCGCCTGCTCGACATGGGCATGGACCCCTTCAACTTTGCCGATGCGCTGCTCGGCATTCTTGCCCAGCGCCTGGCCAAGCGTCTGTGCAAGTCGTGCAAGGAGGCCTATCAGCCCGCCCAGGACGAGATCAAACAGATGATCAAGGAATACTGCGAAGACCTCGTCAATACGGATAACTGGAAGAAAGACCCGAAGGCCGCCGCCGATGCCATCTACATGGAGTGGCTCAAGCTTTACGCCAGGGATGGCAAATTTACCCTCTATCGCAGCAAGGGTTGTGATGCCTGTGGTGGTAGCGGTTACAAGGGGCGCGTCGGTTTGCACGAACTGCTGGTCGGCAGCGATCTGTTGAAGAAGCAGATTCAGGAGCACGCCCGCGTTGCCGAACTGTTTGCCACGGGCCTCAATGAAGGCATGCATACACTCAAGATGGATGGCATCGAAAAGGTCATGTCAGGAATAACCGATCTCAAGCAGGTTCGTTCGGTCTGCATCAAGTAGGGGCGATATCAGGGTGATTTCAGGGTGAATTCAGTGGATACGATGACCGATCTGTTTCAGCGTTTCGAGCAGCTCAACACCATTGGCGCTTCGCTCTCGAACGAGCGCAATATCGATCGCCTGCTGGAAAACATCCTGCTCGCCGCGAAAGCCATCACCCATGCGGATGCCGGAACGCTTTATCGCGTCAGCGACGACCAGAAAACCCTGCGTTTTGAAATCGTGCGCACCGACTCACTGAAGATCGCCTATGGCGGCACCAGCGGCGAGCCGATATCGGCCAAATTCAAGGATCTGCCACTCTACAGAGAGAATGGTGAGGCCAACAACTCCCTGGTCGCCGCCTTTTCGGCGATTCATGCCAGGACGGTGAATATTGCCGATGCCTACACCGCTGAGGGATTCGACTTCTCGGGTACGCGCAAATTCGACCAGATAACCGGCTACCGCTCGCAGTCCTTCCTTACCGTGCCGATGAAGAATCACGAAAACGAGATCATCGGCGTTCTGCAACTGCTCAATGCCATTGATCCGGCCACTGGCGCCGTGTGTGTCTTTTCCGATGCCGACCAGCGACTCGCCGAGTCACTCGCCTCGCAGGCCGCCGTGGCCCTGACCAACCGCCTGCTGGTCAACCAGCTTGAAGAACTGTTCGAAGCCTTCATCACCCTCATCAACCTGGCCATCGACGAGAAATCGCCTTATACCGGCGGTCATTGCCAACGTGTGCCCTCACTGACCATGATGCTGGCCGAGGCGGTCGATGCGACGCGCGAAGGGCCGCTGGCCAGCTTCCTGATGAGCGACAAGGATCGCTACGAACTGAAGATCGCCGGCCTGCTGCACGACTGCGGCAAGGTCACGACACCGGTGCACGTGGTCGACAAGGCCACCAAGCTGCAAACGATCTTCGATCGTATCCAGATGGTCGATACCCGCTTCGAGGTGATCCGGCGCGATGCCGAACTGGCCATGCTGCGAGCCATGCTGGCCGGAGCCGACCGGGCAACGGCAGAACAGGCCTGGCACCAGCAGCAGCGAGCCATCGACGAAGATCGCGAGTTCCTGCGCCGCGCCAATGTCGGTGGCGAATCGATGAAGCCCGAGGACCAGGAGCGTGTGCGCCAAATTTCACGGAACTATCGGTGGACCAATTGCGCAGGGGAGGACGTCGATTTTCTGACCGACGACGAGGTCGAGAACCTCACCATCCGTGCCGGAACGCTAACCCAGGCCGAGCGCGAAACGATCAATTACCACATCGTCGCGACGATCAAGATGCTTGAATCGCTGCCCTGGCCGAAACACCTCAAGCGGGTTCCCGAGTATGCCGGAGGACACCACGAGCGCATGGACGGCAAGGGCTATCCGAAGGGACTGAAGCGCGACGAGATGTCGGTGCAGGCGCGGATCATGGGCATCGCCGACATCTTCGAGGCGCTGACCGCGCGCGACCGCCCCTACAAACCAGGTATGAAACTCTCCCAGGCGCTGCAGATTCTCGGCAACTTCCGCAAAAACGGCCACATTGACCCCGACCTGTTTGACGTCTTCATCCAGCAGAAGGTTTATTTGCGGTATGCCGAGCAATACCTCGAAGCGTCGCAGATTGACGATCCGGCGGGTGTTGTCTGAGGCTCGGAGGTACAGGTCGGTTGAGCGCCAGTGACCACCCGGAGGATTTGCTTCGCGGCATGAACCAGCCTGCGGATGGTCGCGACCGCGAGTGACCGAGCAGCAAAGGTTCAAGGCGATCGCTCGCGGCCTTAGCCATTCGCGGTAAAATCCCGTTTTGTCATTCCTCGTGGGATATCGCCTTGTATATTATCGCTCCCAGCATTCTTTCCGCCAATTTCACCCAGCTCGGTGCTGAAATCACCGATGTGCTGGCCGCCGGCGCCGACTGGATTCACTTCGACGTGATGGACAACCACTACGTCCCCAACCTGACCATCGGCCCGCTGGTGTGCGAAGCCATTCGTCCGCTGACCCGAGCGATGATCGACGTGCATCTGATGGTCAAACCGGTGGACCGCATCGTTCCGGATTTCGCCAGGGCCGGTGCCAACATCATCACCTTTCACCCGGAAGGTTCCGAACACGTTGATCGAACGCTCTCGCTGATCCGTGAAAGCGGCTGCCAGGCCGGTCTTGTTTTCAACCCGGCAACACCACTCGATCACATGGACTACGTGATGGACAAACTCGACGTCGTGCTGCTGATGAGCGTGAACCCCGGCTTCGGCGGGCAGAAATTCATCCCGGCCACGCTGGCCAAGCTGAAGGCCGCGCGCGCCCGGATCGATGCCTACCAGCGCGAGAGCGGGCGGCAGATCCGCCTTGAGGTCGATGGTGGCGTCAAGGTCGACAACATCGCCCAGATCGCCCGCGCCGGTGCCGATACCTTCGTTGCCGGCTCGGCTGTCTATGCTGCCGGCAAGGATACCGACGCTCATCGCTACGACTCGATCATTGCCGCCCTGCGTGCCGAACTGGCTAACGTCTGATGTGCCTGGCCCGGCAAACCAGAAGAAAAAAGCATCAGCGCAAAGCCGAAAAGGACGCACAGGAAGGCAATGCAGGAATTTCTTTGGGGCATTTCGTCCCTTTACGCTAAGAAATTGAGATTCGGATGAAACCAGCCGCCATGACTGAACCCCTGTCAGTAAGCGCTGTCCTGCTCGATCTGGACGGCACGCTGCTGGACACGGTGCCTGACCTGCATGCCGCTGCCAGCGCCATGTTGCGTGATCTCGGCCGCCCGGCATTACCGCTGGATTCGATTCGCAGCTATGTCGGACGCGGCATTGCCAACCTCGTCAAGCGCGTGCTGGCCGGATCGCTCGATGTGACCGACGATCCCTCGGCGCCGCCGCAAGCGGCGCTCGATAGCTTTCGCCGGCACTATGCCTTTGAAAACGGCCGCAATGCGCGCACTTACCCCGGCGTCATCGAGGGCCTGGAAGCGTTCAAGGCCATGGGCTTGCCGCTCGGCGTGATCACCAACAAGGCCGCCGCATTTACCCTGCCCCTGCTCGAACTGAGCGGCCTGGCCGGCTATTTTGACGTAGTCGTCAGTGGCGACCTGTTGCCGAAGCCAAAGCCCGATCCGATGGGCCTCGTCTGGGCCTGCGGCCGGATGGCTGTCTCCCCGGCCGATACGCTGATGATCGGCGATTCGATCCACGATTTCCGTGCCGGCAGGGCCGCCGGCTGCCATGTTTTCCTGGTGCCCTACGGCTACAACGAGGGCCTCGATGTGCGCAATCTCGATTGCGATGCTATAGTTCCCACTGTTGAAAACGCCGCCCGGCGCATACAGCACAACAAAATGACAGGGCAGCACAACCCACTTCACACCGCTCGCGCATGAAACCACTTCACCACAATCTGCATCGAGAGCCCGCATTCTGGGCGGAGGCCTGGCCCTGGCGTCACGGCCGGTAATCCTGGGTCTCGTCCCGGCACCCCGCGTGCCGTGCATCGTGTTGCAGCAATTGTCCGTGGAGCAAATCATGACTGAAGCGTATTTCAACCGGCTGGCCGCCGAAGGCTATAACCGCATTCCCGTTACCCTTGAGACCTTTGCCGATCTCGACACCCCGCTCTCGATCTACCTGAAACTGGCCAATGCGCCCTACACCTATCTGCTCGAATCGGTGCATGGTGGCGAGCGTTTCGGCCGTTACTCGATCATCGGTCTGGCCAGCCCGACGCGCATCGTCGTCAATGCCCACCAGGTGCTGGTGCTCACCGGCAACCGCATCGCCGAGCGCGAGGACGACACCAATCCGCTCGACTTCATCGGCAAGTACATGCAGCGCTTCCGCGCCCCGCCGGCCAGCGGCCTGCCGCGTTTCTGCGGCGGCCTGGTCGGCTGTTTCGGCTACGACACCGTGCGCTATGTCGAAACGAAATTGACGCGAACGGCCAAAAATGACGAACTCGGCACCCCCGACATCGTGCTGCTGCTCTCCGAAGAAATCGCCGTCGTCGACAACCTCTCCGGCAAACTGACGCTGGTGGTCTACGCCGAGCCCGGCGTTCCCGGCGCCTACCAGAAGGCGCAGGTTCGGCTGAAGGAGTTGCTTGCCAGGCTGCGCGAACCGGCAAGTATCCCGAGCGAAACGCCGCGCTCTTCGCAACCCGCCGTTTCCCTGTTCGGCGAGGCGCACTTCAAGCAGGCCGTGGTCAAGGCCAAGCGCTACATCACCGAGGGTGACGTCATGCAGGTCGTCCTCTCGCAACGCATGAGCAAGCCGTTTACCGCCAGTCCGCTGGCACTCTACCGTTCGCTGCGCTCGCTCAACCCTTCGCCCTACATGTTCTACTTCGACTTCGAGGACTTTCATGTGGTCGGCGCCTCACCTGAAATCCTCGTCCGGCTCGAAGGCGATACGGTGACGGTCAGGCCGATTGCCGGCACCCGCAAGCGCGGTTCGACCTTTGAAGAGGATCAGGCGCTGGCCGCCGAGTTGCTGGCCGACGAGAAGGAACGGGCCGAACACGTCCAGTTGCTCGACCTCGGACGCAACGATGCGGGGCGAGTTGCGCAGGTTGGCAGCGTCAGGCTCACCGAGAACATGATCGTCGAACGCTATTCGCATGTAATGCACATCGTCTCCAACGTCGAAGGCAAGCTGCAGCCAGGGCTGGCTGCGCTCGACGTGCTGAAGGCCACGTTTCCTGCCGGTACGGTGTCCGGTGCGCCCAAGGTACGGGCCATGGAAATCATCGACGAACTGGAGCCGATCAAGCGCGGCATCTATGCCGGTGCGGTCGGTTATCTCGGTTTCCTGGGCGACATGGACCTGGCCATTGCCATCCGCACCGCCGTCGTCAAGGACGGCAAACTGCACGTACAGGCCGGCGCCGGCATCGTCGCCGACTCCGACCCGTCATCCGAATGGCAGGAAACCGAAAACAAGGCCCGCGCCGTACTGCGCGCCGCCGAACTCGCGGAGCAGGGGCTCGATACTCGGATTGAATAAAGCGAACCACCAAGACACCAAGGGCACCAAGATGCACCAAGAAATTCCAAAAGAACTGGATGATCTGGCCAAAAGCGTAGTCGATGCTGCGCTGACGGTGCATAAGGCCCTGGGGCCTGGTTTGCTCGAATCGGCCTATCAGGCGTGTCTTGGAATCGAGCTGGAAAAGCGGGGTGTGCCCTGCGTGATGCAATGCGTGTTGCCGATCTGTTATGAGGGGGTAACCATCGAAAGCGCTTACCGCATTGATCTGCTGGTTGGCGATCAACTGGTTGTTGAATTGAAAGCGCTCGATCAACTCCTCCCAATCCATTCTGCACAACTACTAACCTACCTACGACTTTCCGGCAACAGACTTGGCCTCTTGATAAATTTCAACACACCGCTCATCAAGGATGGCATCAAGCGAATCGCGCTTTGACGCTTTATTGTTTTTCTTGGTGTAACTTGGTGTCCTTGGTGACTTGGTGGTGAAAGGTTTTAACCCATGCTGTTAATGATCGACAACTACGACTCCTTCACTTACAACATCGTCCAGTACTTCGGCGAGTTGGGGCAGGAGGTGAAGGTGTTCCGCAACGACGCCATTTCGCTGGCCGAGATGGCCCGGCTCAAGCCCGACTACCTGGTGATTTCGCCCGGCCCCTGCGCTCCGGCGCAAGCCGGGATTTCGCTGTCGGCGATCCGCGAGTTCGCCGGGAAAATACCGCTGCTCGGCGTCTGTCTCGGCCACCAGGCCATCGGCGAGGCTTTCGGCGGGCGTATTATTCACGCCAAAAAGCTGATGCACGGCAAGGTGTCGCCGGTGAATCACACCGCTGTCGGCGTTTTTCGCGGGCTGCCCAATCCGGTGATCTGCACGCGCTACCACTCGCTGGCGATTGAACGCGAATCGCTGCCGGATTGTCTGGAGATCACGGCATGGACGGACGATGGGGAGATCATGGGCGTGCGCCACAGGACGCTTGCCGTCGAGGGCGTGCAGTTTCACCCCGAGTCCATCCTCACCGAGCACGGCCACGACATGCTGAACAACTTTCTTGAGGAGCACGCCGGATGAAGCCACAGGACGCCCTGACGCGGGTCATCGAACACCGCGAGATCTTTCACGACGAAATGACATCGCTGATGCGCCAGATCATGGGCGGCGAAGTCTCTCCGGTGATGATCGCCGCCATCGTCATTGGCCTGCGGGTCAAGAAAGAGAGCATTGGCGAGATTGCCGCCGCCGCCCAGGTCATGCGCGAGCTATCGACCAAGGTGACGGTCGGCAACGCCACCCATCTGGTGGACACCTGCGGTACCGGCGGCGACGGCGCGCACACCTTCAACATCTCGACCGCCGCGATGTTTGTTGCCGCCGCAGCCGGGGCGCGCATCGCCAAGCACGGCGGGCGTTCGGTCTCCTCACAGTCGGGCAGTGCCGACGTGCTTGAAGCGCTCGGCGTCAACATTAACCTGACACCGGAGCAGGTCGGGCAGTGCATCGACGAGGTTGGTATCGGCTTCATGTTCGCCCCCAACCATCACAGCGCCATGAAGCACGCCGCACCGGTGCGGCGCGAACTGGGCGTACGCACCCTGTTCAACATCCTCGGCCCGCTGACCAACCCGGCCAACGCCGCCAATCAGGTGCTCGGCGTCTTCCATCCCGACCTGGTCGGCATCCAGATTCGCGTCCTGCAGCGCCTGGGCAGTTTGCGCGCGCTCACCGTATTCGGGCGTGAAGGGCTGGACGAAATCTCGATCTCCGGCGAAACGCAGATCGGCGAGCTGAAGGACGGCCGCGTCGAGGAGTACGTCATCCACCCCGAGCAATTCAACCTCGCCGTGCACGATCCAAAGGTATTGCGCGTGGCCAACGTCGAAGAATCCAAAGCCGTACTGCTCGCCGCGCTGGGCAACAGCAACGGTGCCGCGCGCGACATCGTCGCGCTCAATGCCGGCGCCAGCATCTACGTGAGCGGTCTGGCCGCAACCCTGGCCGATGGCGTAGACCAGGCGTTCGCAGCGATCGCCTCGGGCGCCGCACGCGCCAAACTCGACGAGTTTGCCGCGCTAAGCCGGCGAATTTCGGCATAATCGCTCTGTTGGCAAAATACCCGAGCAAGGAGTTTCAACATGGTCCTACCGAAAACCGAAGGTGGCTTCGACGCCGCCGCCTATCTCGCCTGGGAAGAAGTTCAACCTGAGCGTAACGAATACATCGCCGGCGAGGTTTTCGCCATGGTCGGCGTACGCCAATCGCATAACGTGGCGACGCTTAACATCGCGACGATGCTTCGCCAGGCGCTAAAAGGAAGTCCCTGCCGAGTTTTCATCGAGTCGGTAAAAACGCGTATCGAGGCGGCGGATAGCTTTTTCTACCCCGATGTCCTCGTGACCTGCGATCAGCGTGACCGGCAAACCCCGGCCTACGTGAGTCACCCGCTGCTGCTGGTCGAGGTACTTTCCGATTCAACGGTCGCCTTTGATCGGGGGGCCAAGTTTGCCGCGTATCGCAAACTGGAAAGTTTGCTCGATTACGTGTTAATCGATGTCGCGGCACAGCGCATCGAGGTCTTCCGCCGTAATCCTGAAAACCACTGGGTGCTCTACGAGTACGGCCCCGGCGATTCGCTCGAACTCTCTTCACTTTCGCTCCACCTTGATGTCGGAGAATTGCTCGACGATACCCTGGAAGAAGTGCAAGACGACACGCCGGAAGACCGTCGCCAGGCGCTTGCTCACCCAGGCAATAAACCATGAGCGACATCCTCAAGAAAATTCTCGCCGTCAAGCACGAGGAAGTGGCCGCCGCAGCAGCCATCAAGCCGCTGGCACTGGTCCGCGCCGAAGCCGAAGCGCAAACGGCGCCGCGCGATTTCGTCGGCGCCCTGCGTGCCCGGGTCGACGCCGGACAAGCCGCGGTCATTGCCGAGATCAAGAAAGCCAGCCCCTCCCGAGGCGTCTTGCGCGCCGACTTCCGTCCGGCTGAAATTGCTGCCGATTATGCCGCGCATGGAGCTGCCTGCCTCTCGGTACTCACCGACCGCCAGTTTTTCCAGGGCGCGCCCGAGTACCTGCAAGCGGCTCGCGCCGCCTGTCCCTTGCCGGTACTGCGCAAGGATTTTCTCGTCGACCCCTATCAGGTCTACGAAGCCCGTGCCATGGGCGCCGACGCCATTCTGCTCATCGCCGCCGCGCTCGACCTGCCAACAATGCTCGAATTCGAGGCCATCGCCGCGCGCCTGGGCCTGGGCGTTCTCGTCGAAGTGCATAACGGCGCCGAGCTTGAGCTGGCCCTGCAACTCGACACCCCGCTGATCGGCATCAACAACCGCAACCTGCGCACCTTCGAGGTCAGCCTGCAAACCACCGTTGAACTCCTGCCGCGCATTCCCGTCGGACGCCTCGTCGTTACCGAAAGCGGCATTCTGGCGCGCAGCGATGTAGACTTGATGCGCCACCACCAGGTGCATGCCTTCCTCGTCGGCGAAGCCTTCATGCGCGCGCCCAGCCCCGGGCAGGCGCTGGCCGGCCTGTTCTCCATGGCGCCCTGAGGCTGTTTCCAGCATGGGCTCAATAGCAAAGTCGCAAACCGGGCAGGCGTCGCCTGTTCTCAGGCCATGGACAACGTGGCGGCGGCTGTTCGGCAGGGCGATACCGATGTGCAATTCCGCAGGACCAACGATTTCTACGAAACAGGGTACACAATCAGTCGCTTGACGCTTGCCCCCGGCCTTTGCCTTTGCCATCATTCACTCAGCTTCTCATCCATGAGAGGTGCGGATTGGTGGAGTCTTCAGTCCCAACGTACTTTCAACTTATTTTCAACCGCTCCACCGACCTTAAACCTAGAGGAGATTCACAATGCAAAAGAAATTAATCGTTCTGGCTCTGGCTGGCCTGGCTTCAAGTGCCGCTTTCGCTCAGACCAACGTCACCATCTACGGTGTAATCGACAATTGAAGCGATCACAATCGTTGGTTATGCCAGCTTCCAACAATTAAGTAGCCGTGATCCGATCGTTCTGGCTCGTGCGGCGGTCAACCGTTACGCGGTTACCGATCAAGGTTACCGGCGGCGACCAGAAGGCCTACGGTTTATATTCCGGCGGTCTGTCGGGTTCGCGTCTTGGCTTCAAGGGTGAAGAAGCGCTGGGCAACGGCCTCAAGGCGATCTTCGTCTACGAGTTCGGCAATCTCGATCCTTCGACCCAGAACAACAATATCGGCCAAAGCCGTAATTCCTATGTCGGTCTGAGTGGCGGCTTTGGTACAATTATAGCTGATCGTCTCAATTCGCCAGATTACACCTTCGCTGAAGCTTACAATCCGATACCGGATGCTACCTTCTCGTCGCAACAAAACATTTCCGGCAATAACAGCATGACCATTATTGCCGACAATGCAGATCGCCTGAATAACACCGTGGCCTACATTTCGCCGAATTTCAGTGGTTTCACTGGCAAGATTGCCTATGCCTTCGGCGAGCAAACCACGGGATCCAATGTACCAGGTGCCTTTGATTCGGCCCAAGGCGTCCTGGGTCTTGGTCTTGATTATGCCAATGGCCCGCTGGCTGTCGGCCTCGCTTACCATAACATCAGTAACACCGGCGGCACCCCGAATACAGTGGGTGCTCGTGACTTTGACCAGTGGGAATTGGCGATTGGCGGTTCTTACGATTTCAAGATCGTCAAGCTGTTTGCTTCGTGGCAGAATCTGAATCAGGATAATTTCCGTACTACCCTGAACGCGACTAATGGACAGGTTCTTACAGCTCTGGCCAACGGTGGCAGCGTTGATGGCAACCTCTGGAACATCGCTGGCAGAATCCCGGTGGGTGCCAACGGCGCGATCAATCTTGCTTACAGCCAATACTACAACAACATTTCCGGACCCAATAATGATCAACGGGTCTCGAACTACGGTATTGACTACGAGTACAGCTTCTCCAAGCGTACCACGGCTTATGTCGGCTTGAACTACATGGACAACGGTAACAACACGTCTTACGGTTACGGTGCGACTACTGCAAACGTCAAACCGACTGACGACAACAGTGCCTATCTGCTGGGCGCTGGCATTCGTCACACCTTCTAATATCGCCTAAAGGCGTTACTGGAATTGAAAACGGGCACTTCGGTGCCCGTTTTTTTTACTCTCGACAGATTTGAAGGCTAGTATAAAGAGGGCATGGTGACGCAAGATAATAATAAAGAGTTGCATCCCACCCCGTCTTATGATGTAATAACTATGTTATAACATGGGAGGTGCCATGAGAACGACACTCAGGAAAATAGGGAACTCGCACGGTGTGCTGATTCCGGCACCCTTGCTGGCCGAATGTGGTATTACAGATGAAATAGATCTTTATCTTGAAGGTGCAAAAATCGTGATTGAACCCGTTCGCCTGACGCGTTCGGGGTGGTTTGACGGCTACCGTGCTAAAGTCGATAGCGAAGCCTGGGGGGCTTGTTGCCTGACACGGATAGCGATGAGTGGGAGTGGTGAAGTCCACGCGCAAGCCAGGCGTGGCGAGGTCTATTGGTTAACCTGGACCCTACTAAAATGACGCGACCTGCGTTAGTGGTCTCACCAGACGACATGAACGCCGCCCTGCCTCGTGTTATCGTGGCGCCTATCACCAGTAAGGGACAAGCTTTGGGTTGCCGCCCTGCCCTCGTGTTCAAGGGCAAATCAGCACGAATCCTGTTGGATCAGTTGCGTTGCGTGGACAAGGCAAGACTACTTGGAAAACTCGGTGAGATTGACCCCGCTGTGTGGCATGGCGTGATGATGCAGATGCTCGATTAAGCAAGAGGAGGAGTGTTTTCTATGGATAAGAATCTTGCCCGGCACGGAATGTCCCCCGCTGAATTTCTTTGTTGGCTCGGTGAGCAGGAACACAAGTATGAGTTGGTCGATGGCCAACCGCTGATGATGGCCGGCGCGACGCGCAGGCACCGCAGGATTTCGCTGTCAATGACGACGTTCCTTGACATCCAACTGCAAGGGAAGAAATGCCAGGCTTTCAATTCCGACACGATGGTGAAGATACCATCCGCCAATGGGAACTACAGATTTCCCGATCTTGGTGTCGAATGTGGCGACTTTCGCGATGAAAATTCGCTTGAAGCGAGCGAGCCTGTGCTTGTTGTCGAGGTATTTTCGGAAACAACCGAGGGAACCGACCGTACTCGAAAAGTTGAGGAATACAAGACCGTTAACACCATTCAGTACATTTTGCTGGTTGACCCGAATATCCCCGAAGTTCTGTTTTATATGAGGGGTGACGACATGAATTGGATTTTCGAGGTAAAGATCGGTCTTGACGCTGTGGTTGATATGCCGCAAATTGGAGTCACCTTGCCTTTGCGTATCGTTTATCAGGGCCCGGAGTTTTAGCCGCGCCCTACGCTGGTCTACCCCCAACGCTAATACCCTCGCGGCGCGCGTTCAGCTTAAAACCAGATTGTCGCGGTGGATGATTTCAGCTTCGTCGATGTAGCCAAGGATGTCTTCAATATCCTGGCTGGCGCGACGGGCGATGCGGCGGGAGTCGCTGCTGCCGTAGTTGATCAGGCCGCGAGCGACTTCGACGCCTTGGGGCGAGAGGCAGGCGACTGCGGCGCCGCGCTCGAATTCGCCGATAACGTCCACCACGCCGATCGGCAGCAGGCTCTTGCCGGCGCGAAGGGCCTTGACGGCGCCGGCATCCAGAGTCAGCTTTCCGTTGAGTTGCAGATGGTCGGCGAGCCATTGTTTGCGCGCCTTGAGCGGCTGCGTTCCGGAGATGAGCAGGGTGCCGATGGATTCGCCGAGTGCCAGGCGCGTCATGACACTGGCTTGATGACCGCTGGCGATGACGGTGTGCGTGCCGCTGCCGGCCGCGCGTTTGGCGGCAATGACCTTGGTAATCATGCCACCCTTGCCGTGTTGGGTACCGGCGCCGCCGGCCATGGCTTCGAGCGCCGGGTCACCGGCACTGGCTTCGCTGATCAGCGTGGCGCTGGCGTCCTGGCGCGGGTCGGCAGTGAATAGTCCCGGCTGGTCGGTGAGGATGATCAGGCAATCGGCATCGACGAGGTTGGCGACCAGTGCGCCCAGGGTGTCGTTGTCGCCGAACTTGATTTCGTCGGTGATCACCGTGTCGTTCTCGTTGATGATCGGCACCACGCCGAGTTCAAGCAATGTCGTCAGCGTCGAGCGGGCGTTGAGGTAGCGCTGGCGGTCGGCGAGGTCGTCATGCGTGAGAAGTACCTGCGCGGTATGCAAGCCATGCCGGGCAAAGGCGCTTTCATAGACCTGTACCAGCCCCATCTGGCCGACGGCGGCGCAGGCCTGCAGTTCATGCACGGCACGCGGTCGTTTGTTCCAGCCCAGGCGCTGCATGCCGCAGGCAATGGCGCCCGAGGAGACGAGAAGAACCTGCTTGTTGCTTTGCCGCAGTTGGGCGATTTGCCGCGCCCATTCGTCGATGGCCGTCAGATCGAGGCCCTGGCCATTGTTGGTGACGAGGGCGGAGCCGACCTTGATGACAAATCGTCGGGCCTGGGCAATGCGGGTCATGGTTGCCAATTTTTAAGGATGCTGTTAAGTGTTTTGAGCAGGCGAGGTATTTCGGTATCGATGATCGCCCAGACCATTTCCGGCTTGATGCTTTGGTATGAGTGGGCCAGCACATTGCGGAAGTCGGCAATGGTTCGCCAGTCGACTTCGGGATAAAGTGCGCGCAGATTGGCGATACCGGCATCCTTGATGCACTGGCCGACAATTTCAAGATTCCTGAAAATGGCGTCCTGCGTCTTGCGGTCGCGAAGAAAAACGGCTTCACCTTCGGCAGCATAGTCTGCAATTCGAACAAGGCAGTCGCGTGCGTGTGCAAGAAAAACGTTTGGATCCTTTCCCTTCATAGCGGTACGGCTTCGCTCAGGATACGCCGGACAAGATAGGGGGATATCGCCTCGTCGGATACGATGTCTACTGGCCTGTGCATCAGGTCGGAAGCCTCCTGTTGAAGGCCAATCAGATCGAGTAGCGAGGCGCCGGAACGGAAATGTACCAGCAGGTCAATATCGCTTGTTGCGCCGGCTTCGCCACGGGCGAGCGAGCCAAAAACCCTGACCTGCTCGGCCTTGTGGCGATCGGCAAGAGCAAGAATCTCCTTACGCTTCTTGCGTAGCGTGTCCAGTGTCATCAGCGTCATCAAAAAATTCATTGCGATTGGTGAGACCGGTATCTTGCTTTGTCTTGCCCATTTTCTCAAGTGCATCCTGCAAGGCGTAGATCACCTGGCGACAGCCTTCGCCGTTGATTGCGCTGATGCGGAAGCAGGGGGCATCGGCTACGCTGACGTAGGCCTTCAGAAAATCGTTGACACGCTGGTCACGCTCGTCTTCAGGGATCAGATCGAGTTTGTTGAGTACCAGCCAGCGCGGCTTGGCGGCAAGTTCGGGGCTATATTTCTCTAGCTCATGCACGATGGCTCTGGCGTCATGCGCCGGGTCGGCTGCGGGGTCGGGCGGGGCGAGATCGACGATGTGCAGCAGCACGCGGGTACGCGCCAGATGCTTGAGAAAGCGGATGCCGAGGCCGGCCCCTTCGGCAGCGCCTTCGATCAGTCCGGGAATGTCGGCGATGACGAAGCTCCGGTTCTCACTGACGCGCACGACGCCCAGGTTCGGATGCATGGTGGTGAAGGGGTAGTCGGCGACCTTCGGGCGCGCGGCAGACACGGCGCGGATAAAGGTGCTCTTGCCGGCATTGGGCAGCCCGAGCAGGCCGACGTCGGCCAGCACGCGCAGCTCAAGCCGGAGGTCGCGCTCTTCGCCGGGTTCGCCCTTGGTGCATTGACGCGGCGCGCGATTGACGCTGGACTTGAAATGGATGTTGCCGAGACCGCCGCGCCCGCCACGGGCGATCAGTATCCTTTTTTCGTCGACATCGAGGTCGGCGACGATTTCATTGCTGTTGACGTCGGCGATTATGGTGCCGACCGGGACGTGCAGGCAAATGTCCTTGCCGCCTTTTCCGTAGCAGTCGCTGGAACCGCCTTTTTCGCCGCGCTGGGCGAGGAACTTTCGCGTGTAGCGGAATTCGATCAGGGTGTTGAGGTTGCGGTCGGCCACCGCGTAGACGCTGCCGCCGCGACCGCCGTCGCCGCCATCCGGGCCACCTTCCGGCTCGTATTTTTCGCGCCGGAAAGATGCGACGCCGTTGCCGCCGTCACCGGCTGCAACGTAGATTCTGGCCTCGTCGATGAATTTCATGAAGCAATTCCGTGCGGCTTCCGGTTTTGGAAATTAAAAAAGCCCTACCACCAGGATAGGGCTTTGGGGGCGATTTGTTGCGTGCTCAGGCCGCAGGGACGATGCTGACCGTACGCCGGCGTTTTTCGCCTTTCAGCGCGAACTGAACCTGGCCTTCGACCAGGGCGAACAGGGTGTGATCCTTGCCGATGCCGACGTTCTCACCGGGGTGAAAGGCGGTACCCCGCTGGCGAACGATGATGTTGCCGGCAATAACCCGCTCCCCGCCATAGCGCTTTACGCCAAGGCGTTTCGATTCCGATTCGCGACCGTTGCGGACACTGCCGCCTGCTTTTTTGTGTGCCATGAGTCAGTTTCCTTTCGCTCAGGCCGCGCTGCCGCCGGCAATGGCGTCGACCCGGATCTCGGTGTAGTTTTGACGATGACCCTGATGCTTCTGGTAATGCTTGCGACGACGCATTTTGAAGATCGTGATCTTGTCGTGGCGGCCTTGTGCAAGCACAGTTGCCTTGACCGAAGCGCCGGTGACGAGAGGAGCGCCGATGCTTACGGACTCGCCTTCGCCGACCATGAGAATCTGGTCAATGGTGATTTCTGTGCCAACGTCTGCCGGTATCTGTTCTATTTTCAATTTTTCGCCGGCGACAACGCGATACTGCTTGCCTCCGGTTTTTATGACCGCGTACATGTTGGACTCCAAGGAACAAGGTAAAGTGAAACGAAGAACCGCGCATTATACGTATTTTTCCGGCCAAGTCAAAGCCTGACGAGCACTGAAACCTTGTTTGGCTTGACGCAGCGCAGGCCGGCGCCTAAGATTCAAAAGTTTTTTGCCAAGGCGGGATGCCGTGAAACAGGAGCTGCTCTACAAGCTGATCGAATCTGATTTGAAGGCCGTCGATGCCGTGATTCGCTCGCGCCTGCTTTCCGAGGTGGTGCTGGTGCGGCAGGTCGCCGAGTACATCATCAACGCCGGCGGCAAGCGTCTGCGACCGGCGCTGGTGCTGCTTTGTGCCGGTGCACTGGGCTATCGCGGCGAGCAGCATCACGAACTTGCCGCCGTGGTCGAGTTCATTCATACGGCCACGCTGTTGCACGATGATGTAGTCGATGAGTCGGATTTGCGGCGCGGGCGTGAAACAGCCAACGCCCTCTTTGGCAACGCGGCCAGTGTGCTGGTCGGCGACTTTCTCTATTCGCGGGCATTCCAGATGATGGTTGAGGTCGATGACATGCGAGTCATGCGCGTGCTGTCGGATGCGACCAACATCATTGCCGAGGGCGAAGTGCTGCAGTTGATGAACTGCCACGATGCCGATGTGGATGAGGCGCGTTACCTGCAGGTGATTCGTTACAAGACAGCCAAGCTGTTTGAAGCCGCCGCGCAACTCGGCGCCATCATCGGCGGCGCTTCTGCCGAGATCGAGCAGCACCTGGCTGCTTACGGGATGCATCTCGGAACAGCCTTCCAGCTGATCGACGATGTGCTCGATTATTCGGGTGCCGAGGTAGAGACCGGCAAACATCTGGGCGACGATCTGGCCGAGGGCAAACCCACCCTGCCGCTGATTCATGTGCTACATAACGGCACGACCGAACAGGCAGCCTGTGTGCGTCACGCCATCGAGAACGGCGGGCGCGATGACTTCCCGGCGGTACTGGCAGCCATTCGCGCCACCGGCGCTCTTGAGCATTCGAGAAAATGCGCGCTGGCGGAAGCGAATCTTGCGACGGCTGCGCTTGAGACGCTGCCAGCTTCCACATACAAGGATTCTTTGCTAGAATTATGCCTCTTCGCTGTTGCTAGGTCCTACTAACACAGTCGTTGAATCCGTCGGGGCGTAGCTCAGCCTGGTAGAGTACTGCGTTCGGGACGCAGGAGTCGGAGGTTCGAATCCTCTCGCCCCGACCACATAACCAGGCATTTCGTCGAGGGATCAGGTCAAACGGCCCGCTCCCTTTTTTTACGGCCGCAAATCGGCTTGCCTTGGTGCTCGATTCCTTTTCCCTACAAGTCGTGCCCCCTGGCTGTTACCGCCTGGTTCCGGCCAGATAGTGCTTGCGCCAGAACAGCAGGCTGAGCCCCACAGCGATTGCGATCATGGTGCCCCTGGCCCACTAGAATCCTGCGTCCTGGTGAATAAGGGGAATAAACTCGAAATTCATGCCGAAGATTCCGGCAATCAGGTTCAGCGGCAGAAAGATTGCAGTCAGGGCGGTCAGGGTGCGCATGATGTCGTTGGTGCGGTGTCCCTGCGCATTGAAATGCATTTGTACGGCGGTCTCGACACTTTGCTCCAGACGACGAACATGGCGCACCACGCGTTCGATATGCTCCAGCAAGTCACGACTACGGACATTGAGCAGGTCCCGTTCGCGATGCAGTTGCGGCGTTTGCGCCTCCGGCCAGGTTTTGATGGCCTCAATCCAGTCCTGGATCGCTGCAAGCTGGTCTTCACAGATCTCGTCAAGGTAATGCAGCGTCAGGCGGGCATCAAGCAGGGCACCCCAGTTATTGAAACGACTCTTCGGGTCGAGCAGCTTGGACTGCCAATGGTCGAGTTGATGGGTCAGTCCGCGGCGTAATTCCAGAAAGCCGTCAACCATCTGATTGATGATGCGCAACATGAGGTCAGCCGGGCTGGTTGGAAGGCGGGCACCGGTAGCGCGCGATTCGGCCGAGGCCGAGAGGAGAAGTTTGGCCGCATAGGACTCAAGCACTGAACAGTCGGCGGGATGAACCGTCAGCAGAACCTGATCGAACACGGCAAAGCCCACCGGGTTGGTGTCAATCCGCTTGAGGATGGGCGGCCCACCCTTACGGGCGGGTAGTTCCATACCGGGGGCGCCGGGCGCCAGGTCGCGCTCACTGCTTCCCGCCGCAAGTCGCCGGAAAACAAGAATATCGTATTGCGAGGTGTAGTCGTAGTGCGAAGGGATGAAGGTGTTAAGCAGATCCGACAGGTGCAGGTCGACCAGTTGCATGCCACAGACGCTTTGCAAGGTGGCCTGGATCTCGTTTTGCCTTGCCTCCAGTTCGTTGCGCGAGCAGGCAATCCACAGGTAGCCCTGTTCGGGCAGGGCGTAAGCGGCCGGGTTGTCCAGCGCAGACGTTTCGCTGACACCGCTACTGTGAATGGTAAAAATGCGCATACGGCATTATGCCGAAATATTCGGGCAGTCAGTCAACATGAACAAGCGAGCAGCCGGCTAGACCGAAAGCGACCAGGAGAAATATGCCGCACAACAATCCTTGCCAACGGGAATGCAGAGTTTTTGCCTGGGCAGATCAAGCGTAGCGCCACAAAGAATGCAGCGCCAGAATGAATATTGTCTTTCCTGGTGAACCTTGGTGCCCTTTGTGCCTTGGTGGTTCGCCTTTTGTCGGTTTTCTCGTTCCTCCGATGCACTTCAATTCTTTGCCGGGTATCCCTGTTGCAGGGTGCTTCTGCTATGCTTTGTCGCTCTACAGAACGGCCGGGCCACCATGAAATACTTGCTCCTTATCGCGTTGTTTTTTGTTGTATTGTGGGCGTTGCGCAAGGCGCAGTCTTCTCGCCCGGGAGTACAAGCGCCGCCCGCTTCGCGGGTGCCGGAACAGATGGTCAAGTGCGCGCATTGCGGCGTTAACCAGCCAATCAGCGAAAGTATTCTGACCCAGGGGCACTACTACTGCTGCGAAGACCATCGGCATCAAGCCGAGTCACGGGATACCTGATTCTCCATGCTGAACAAGGTTGAACCCGTTGCCGGGCCGCTTTCTGAAACGCATTGGACGTCGCTGCGTTATTTCAACCTTTATCGCTTGTGCATTGCCGGGCTGCTCTTTGCTTCCTCGGTTCTTCATTCCTCACCCTTCTCGATACTCAGCCCGGATCGCGGGACGTATCACCTGGCGGTGACCAGCCTCTATCTGCTGGCTACGATTCTTTCCTTGCTCGGGCTGTATTTCTATCGCCAGCATTTCAATCTGCAATTGAGTGCGAATGTATTGATCGACGTGCTGGTGCTGACCCTGCTGATGCATACCGGGGGCGGCTTGCGCAGTGGCCTGGGCGCCATGTTGCTGGTTACGCTGGCCGGCGCCGGTCTGGTGGGCCAGGGGCGTCTGGTGTTGTTTTACGCGGCTGTGGCGACTCTCTCGGTACTTTTCGAACAGTCCTATCGGGCGCTGGAGGTTGACTTTGAAATGGTCGATTTCTTTCAGGCGGGTCTGTTGAGCGCCGGATTTTTTGCCATTGCCATTTCAGCTCGCCTGCTCGCACGTCGCCTGATTGCCAATGAAGAACTGGCGCGCAAGCGCGGCATTGATCTTAGAAACCAGACCTTGCTCAGTCAGCGCGTTATTGAGGAAATGCAGGACGGCGTTCTCGTGCTGGACCGTGACGGTTGGGTCAAGCAGCACAATCCGCATGCCGAACAACTGCTTGGTCTGGGCGATCCTTCCGAGCGCAGGCTGGTAAATTACTCGACCGAACTGGCGCAGGGATTTGCCGATTGGTGTGCGCATGCCAGCGATGAGCCGATGCTGGTGAGGGCGCCGGCCAGCGGCATGCAGTTGCGCGCACGCTTTGTGTCAACCGAGAGCTCAGAACGCGATGTGCTGGTTTTTCTCGAGGATATGGGGAGCTTGCAGGAGCAGGCGCGACAGCTCAAGCTGGCAGCACTCGGGCGTTTGACGGCGAATATCGCGCATGAGATCCGTAATCCGCTCTCGGCGATCAATCATGCTGGAGAATTGATGCGCGAAGAGTTTTGCAGTCCGACGAATGATCGCCTGTTGCGTATCGTCCTCGACAACACGCAACGGGTGGAGCGCATCGTGAGCGATGTGCTCGAGTTGGGGCGACGCGACCGCGCGCACCCAGAACTGATCGAGTTGCGGCAAACCCTGCCGATTCTCGTCGAGGAGTACACGGTCAAGGAGAAAGTGGCGAGCGGCGTGGTCGTCTTCGATTTTTCGGGGCTGGCGACATTGTTTTTCGACCGCTCCCATTTTCATCAGGTGTTGTGGAACCTTCTCGGTAACGCATTACGTCATTCGCAGGGCATGGCGGGAAGTATCCGCCTTCGGGTGCAGGATGTCAGCCGCGAGGGCTGGGTGGCCCTGCATGTCATTAACGATGGCGAGGGGGTTGATGATAGTCTCAGCGAGCAAATCTTTGAGCCATTCTTCACGACGCACAGCCATGGTACCGGCCTCGGTCTCTACATCGCGCGGGAGTTATGTGAAGCGAATGACGCGCGGCTCGAATTGTTAAGCAGCGAGACGGGTGCGGATTTCTGTATTACGGGGAGGGCAGTCGAGTGTCAGTGAGCAAAGTGCAGCGTCGACCGCGTGGCGAGTTGGCGAGAGTTCTGGTGGTCGATGATGAGGCGGATATTCGCGAACTCCTCGATCTGACACTGGCGCGTATGGGGCTTGCGGCTGATTGTGCAGGTTCGGTGGCAGAAGCCAGGGCGTTTCTCGAGCGCGAGCATTACAGTCTGTGTCTGACCGATATGCGTCTTCCCGATGGCGAAGGTCTGGAAATAGTGCGTCTGATCGGCACAAATTATGGCGAAACGCCGGTCGCCGTGATTACGGCCTTTGGCAGCGCTGATAATGCGGTGGCGGCCTTGAAGGCCGGGGCCTTCGATTATCTGGCCAAGCCGGTCGCGCTGCATCAACTGCGCACCTTGATCAAGTCGGCGCTGAGTCTGCCGCAGACCGGTGAATTGCAGGACGGCACAACGGTTGTTGCAGGCATGGCGGCGCAACTGATTGGCGAGTCTCCGGCCATCGTCTATGCGCGCGAGATGATCGGCAAACTGGCGCGGAGTCAGGCACCGATTTATATCTCGGGAGAATCGGGAACCGGCAAGGAGCTTGCGGCACGGTTGATCCATAGCCAGAGCGCACGTCATGCGGCGCCCTTCGTTCCGGTGAATTGCGGTGCAATCCCCGAGAATCTGATGGAGAGCGAGTTCTTTGGTTACCGCAAGGGAGCCTTTACCGGAGCCGAGAGTGATCGTGACGGTTTCTTTCAGGCGGCAAACGGCGGAACGCTGTTTCTTGATGAGGTGGCCGATTTGCCCCTGGCCATGCAGGTCAAGCTGCTGCGCGTGATTCAGGAAAAAAAAGTGCGCAAGGTCGGGAGTACCAATGAAGAAACAGTCGATGTGCGCATCGTTTCGGCAACCCACCGCAAGCTTAAAGACTGTGTTGATGCGGCATCGTTTCGCCAGGATCTGTATTACCGGCTGAATGTGATCGAGTTGAAAATGCCGACGCTGCGCGAGCGTCAGGAGGACATCCCGCTGCTGGTAAAGGCGATGCTCACGCGAATTTGCGGAGCCAGTTCTCCGGAGTTGTCCACCGCGGCGATGCGCGCACTTTGCGCTTATCCCTATCCCGGCAATGTTCGCGAACTTGAGAATATTCTCGAGCGGGCAACCGCCCTGTGTGTTGACGGCAAGGTGGTGCTCGATGATCTTCAACTCGCGGCCGAGTCGGCTATTGACGGCGAAGTCGCCCGCAACGGCGAAACTCTCGATAACCATGTGAATCGTGTCGAAAAACAACTGATTCTCGAGGCGCTGGCCAAAACCGGCTTTAACCGGACGGCGGCGGCAAGGTTGCTCGGTGTGACTTTCCGCTCCTTGCGCTATCGCATTGAACGGCTCGGTATTGAAGAATGAACGGCATGCGCCAGGTCCGGATGGCGGCTACTACCGGCCTCTCGGTCGATGGCTGGCTAAGTACCGCGCGGCGTATCGACTCGCCAAACGTTGATGATCGACCCGCCGGGGAGGCCATCTCGCTGGTGGTGGTACATGCCATCAGTTTGCCTCCCGCGCAGTTCGGCAGCGACGATATAGCGCGCTTGTTCACCAATTCGCTGGATCCCGAAGCGCATCCCTATTTTCCCGGGATCAGCGCCCTGCGTGTTTCGGCACATTTCCTGATCCGGCGCGACGGAGTATTGATACAGTTCGTGTCCTGTCTGCGGCGTGCCTGGCATGCCGGCGAGTCATCCTGGAATGGTCGTGAGCGCTGTAATGATTTCTCGATCGGCATCGAACTGGAAGGTTGTGATGAGCTGCCCTTCGAGGAGGCGCAGTATCTGCGGCTTGTCGATCTGATTCAGTCGCTATGCGCCTGTTATCCGATTGCTGCTGTTGTTGGACATTCCGATATTGCTCCTGGGCGCAAGACCGATCCGGGTCCGTGCTTTGACTGGCAGCGGCTTGCGGCACTCGGCGCATTGCCCGTGCGGGCACATTGATTTTTGTCATAGCACAGGCGCTTTCTGTATGTCATAATTTCATTCAGTCCTGCTCACCCTGCGGCAGTATGCAATTCAGGTTTTACGTTATTGAATGATTCGCGTTGTTGAATTGCGACAACTTGCATCCTGTTTTCGAAATACATAAAAAATTTCTTGCGTCAAGTATTATGCGCTACTACAATTAGTCGCAATTGGCAAGGGTGGCACAACATCTAGTAGTTTGCAAATGAGTGCCGACTTTCTGCTTTGTGCTGGTTTTCGTGTCGGGCTGGCTTGTCTCGCAGGCCTCTGAACTCGGATTGTGATGGACGTAAACGGATTGCAAGAACAAAGAAGTCTCATCCACTCATTGTACTTATCGTGCTCACCGGCAACTTCCGGTCTTGCTCAGGTATCAGCTCCTCTTCGTTTCGCACGTTTTTTTCAACCTCCCGATTGCTTGCGGCAGCGTCAGTTTTTCCTTATGCCGTGTCCCGGTTCATTGATTATTGTCGTCTGGTTGATCGTTCCGTCGAGCGCTATGTTCGATCGACGGTTTACACCAATGCGCCGTTACCTGATGCGCGGGCAGGTCAGGATGTTTGTCATATTTCTCGGCGGAAGTCGCCGCTCACGGATTCAATCGGCGCATCTCAGATACGCCCATTGAATGGTCCGGTTTGTTCG
>JADJNC010000065.1 GCA_016709335.1 Candidatus Propionivibrio dominans
TTCTCTAAATGCACTTTTTAGCCCGGCGTGAAACTGTATCTTCTTCGACTAGATTTTCTTCGGTGTGCTGATATGAGCCTGGTGCTTCTTCGCTGTTTGGTTTTTCTTAGGTCTTCTTCATGATCTTGTAGTAAATCGTCTCGTGCACAGACGGGAGGTGACACGAGATGAGGCAAGCAGCACGACGCTGTTGCGTCCATTGCGGACAGGGATTCATGCCTGACCCACGCAATGCCCGACATCAGCGCTATTGTGGATCGGCGCCGTGCAAAGCGGCGAGCAAGCGCGCCAGCCAGGAGAAGTGGCTGGCCAAACCGGAGAACCAGAATTACTTTCGAGGTCCGGACGCCGTGGCGCGCGTCAAGGCATGGCGCGAGGCTCATCCGGGCTACAGTCGGCGTCCCGAACCGCCGGGAAATGTTCCGGTACAAGAGGACTTGCCACTCGAATCCCCGCCTGCAGAACCATCCCAAGCCGAGGAAATCGCGCCACCTCAGATCTCTTGTAACGCTTTGCCGGGGAAACCGGCCACACCGTTACAAGATCTCTTGAACGCGCAACCTATTGTTCTGATTGGCTTAATCGCACATCTCTTCGACGCCACGTTACAAGATTCGATAGGGGAAACCCTCCATCGGCTGATACAACTTGGGCTGGACATTCGAGGAGGCCGCAGTGATGAGTACGACGAAACGGCTACTGAATCCGGAGCGGCAACGCCAAGTGCCGGCCCACTTCAGCTGGCTCGATCACCGCCTGGTGCGCGAGCATTACATCGAGAAGGCTGATGCCTGTGCCTGGGCACTGTATTTATTTCTGGTCACCGTCGCCGACGCCAATGGCTTGTCGTATTACGGCGAGGCCAGCCTTAGCCGTCGCTTACAGCTGGACGGCCCACGACTGGCCCGCGCGCGCCGGGATCTCATTGACCTTGACCTGATCGCCTACGACCCGCCGTTGTATCAAGTGCTCAGCCTGTCCGAGGCGGTTCCGGTCGCCGTCCGACTGGCCCGATTACACGCCGCCCTGGAAGGACGCCCATGATCGACTATGCCACCTGGTGTGCCATCCGTGACGGCATGGCCAAGCACCTTAACGCGCCACAACTCGCCGCACACCTCGGGCTCGACGTCCGAACGGTCCGCCACTGGATGAATCACCCTTATGCCCCACGGGCCTCGGTCAAACGCCCGAGCAAGCTCGATCCCTTCAAGGGCCGCATCGTCGGCTGGCTCGACGCCCATCCGCTGACCGCCCAGCAGGTGTTCCAGCGCCTGAAGGACGCCGGCTACGCGGGCGGCATCAGCATCGTCAAGGATTACGTCAGCACGATTCGCCCTCGACACCGCGAGGCTTTCCTGACACTCGCCTTTTCTCCCGGGGATGTCGCCCAGGTCGACTGGGGCGAATACAAAACCATCACCGTCGGCAGTACTCGGCGGCGTCTGTCCTTCTTCGTCATGGTCCTGGCCTGGAGCCGGCAGATGTATGTCGAATTCACCCTCTCGCAGACCATGGAACAGTTTCTCTCGGCCCATATTAACGCCTTCAACGCGCTGGGCGTGCCCAAACGCATTATGGTTGACAACCTTCGCTGCGCGGTCCTGCGCCACGTGCGCGATGAACCGGTGCAGTTCAATTCGCGTTTCCTGGATTTCTCCCGTCATTTTGGATTTGACATTGTTGCCTGTGCCCCACGGCAGCCGCAGCAAAAAGGCCGCGTCGAAAGAAATGTCGATTACATAAAACGGAATTTCCTCAACGGCCTCGAACTGCCAGATTTCGCCGCCTACAACCCGGCGGTCAAGGTCTGGCTAGAGACCACCGCCAACGTCCGCTTGCATCGCGAAACCCATCGCCGACCGGTGGATATGTGGGCCGAGGAAAGCGCGTTTCTCAAGCCCGTCAATCCCCGCCCGTACGATGTCGCTCGAATCGAGTCCGCACACGCCAGTTCGCAGTTCCGGGTCACGTTGGAAACAAACAAATATTCAGTACCCGCTCGCCTGGCCAGGAAGATGATCACCCTCAAGGTTTATCCCGATCGCGTCTGCCTGTATCACGCCAACGAACTGGTCGCCCGCCATTGTCGTTCTTTCGACCGCCATCAGGACATCGCAGATCCCGATCATTCGAAGGTACTGGTGGCCCAGCGTCGTCGTGCCCGTGATGCCCAGGTGCTCAAGCGCTTTCTCGACCTCGCTCCGCTCGCAGCAACCTACCACGCCGGATTGCTGCAGCATCGGGGCAACGCGCTCTCGCACGTGCGCAAGATCGTCGCGCTGGCCGAGATCCACGGGGATGACGCGGTAATCCGCGCCATCCCCGATGCCCTGGCCTACAACGCCTTCAGCAGTGAGTACATCGCGCACCTCATCAGCGCGCGCGCCCGCCAACTGCCCGAACCCAGCCCTCTGGTTCTGATGCGTCAGCAGGATGTATTAGACCTTGATTTGCCCCCCGCTGATTTGTCGGCCTATTCGGCACTCGATGACCCAAACAAAGAGGAATTCAATGAAAACAACAACGAACAAAATCAATCCAACCCATGACCTGATAGGGCAGCATCTGACTCGCCTGCAGCTGCCCTATTTCGTACAGAACTATCCGGCCTTGCTAACACAAGCGGCGAATGAATCATGGTCCCACGCCCGCTTCCTCGAACAGCTCGCTGCGGGCGAAGTTGCGCGCCGCAATGACGCCTTGATCGCCCGCCGTCTCAAGGCCGCACGCTTTCCAGGCATCAAGACCCTCGAAGATTTCGACTGGAGTTACCCCAGGAAGATCAACCGCGCACAGATACAGAACCTATTTCGCCTCGAGTTCGTGCCCAAGTGCTCCAACGTGATTTTTTTGGGTGGAGTCGGTGTCGGCAAAACCCACCTGGCGGTCGCCCTCGCGCATACCGCCTGCATGAACGGTATCCCGGCACTCTTTACCACCGCAGTCAACATCGTCAACTCAATGGCCGCCGCTCAGGCCACCGGCAGCGTCAAACGCGAAATGGAACGATTGCTCAAGCCTGCACTATTACATATCGACGAATTGGGCTACATCCCCATCGACAAGTTCGGCGCCGACAGTATCTTCCAGGTCATCAGTCAGCGCTATGAGCACGGCTCAACCATCATCACCTCAAACCGACCGTACAAAAAATGGCCGGAAATCTTCAACAACGACAGCACCATCACCTCCGCCTTGCTTGACCGCTTGCTCCATCACGCGGATACCGTGGTGATCGAGGGACCCTCTTACCGGATGCGGGACCAGACCGAAATCTGATCTCCTTTCCCGCCTCAATTTCCAGTCCGCCGGCCCGTTCCACGCGCCGGCGGCTGATCCATTCCTTACCGGGCCACTGCCACGTTCATCTCACAGCATGCCTTTCGCATGACATCCTGACGTCGGCTCATAGAGGTCAAATTGGCGCCGGCGCTCTTGCGCAAACGATAAGGTAAAGGTCAAACGTGGCTGATTAATGCGCCAACATTAAAGACGCTATGTATAGATCGTGCGAAGCCACGATCTGAACCGTTTGTTGGACGAGCCCGGTCCCTGAGTCCCGTTCGGGCCACCAGGAAAATATGTATTTGGGAAGCAGACCGGATTGGCACTACCTTTAGCTTCTGGCATCGAAGAACTATCCCGCAAGCTATCGCAAGAGCCTGTCGCACCGGCGCACCTCAAAAGCGTTTGTTTGAGCCATAGGCACTTCTACCTTCGGGGCAAAAGCCGGTGTCCATAATGGTGCTCCGAGACTGGGTCCCGGCTTTCGCCGGGACGACGGCTTGGGAGGTGTTTATCTATTAATTCACAGCCTCTGAGAGTACGCTGAAATCACACAGCACCTGCCTCGAAGCAAATACAGGCGGGACAGAGCGTCCGCAGTGAACGTCGATTCACCCGAGGGGCAGGTTAAATTCAAAACGGTGCAAGCCTGTTCGAGACCGCGTATTTGGGGGGCATGAACTGCGTTCTTGCAATCTTGTTGGCTAATCTGGCTAACCTGGCTAATTAGAGTTAAGCTGTGGGCTGCACGTGAAATTCCCCAGGGGTCAACCATGCAATGCAATATGCTCGAAGCCAGGAATCAACTCTCGAAACTGGTGCAGGCGGCGCTGGCCGGCGAGGATGTGGTGGTCGCCAACAAGGGCGTTCCCGTCGTCAGGCTGGTCAAGGTCGGAGCGCAGGGTGTTTCGCGCAAGCCCGGTGCCTGGTCGGGATTGCCAAAAGCCGAAGCGGACTGGGATACGCCAGCGACCAACGCCGCCATCGCCGATGCGCTCACCGGCAGCGTATTGCCGTGAAGCGATACCTGCTCGATACCCACCTGATCTATTGGTGGATGACGGCGGACGTACGTCTGGGCAAAGCCACGCAAGCCCTGGTCGCCAGGTCGGAAATTATCGTGAGCACGGCCAGCGTGTGGGAGATGGTGCTCAAAAATGCCAGTGGCAAACTGCCTTTACCGCCCGGAGCGCTCGGCGAACAATTTGAAGCACAGGGTTTTATCCTGTTGCCCATCCTGCCGCGCCACATCGAAGCCGTGCGCCATCTGGCTTGCGCACACGCCGATCCCTTTGATCGAGTACTCATCGCACAGGCGCAGGATGAGAGAGTGACGCTACTGACGCGCGATACGGCACTACTGAAGCTGGGCCTGGATGGGGTAGTGAAGGCCTGATCACTCATTTGACCCGGTGACTTGCCCGCTCCGGGCTCAGCATCAACCATGGGCAGCGGACCGGCCTTCTATTCACACCACCAGCCCGGCCACGGCCGACCCGGCGATGATCAGGATCACCCTGGTCGGCCAGCGCGACAGGGCATAGAGCGCACTGACGCCGATCACCAGCGCCGGCCATTCAAAGGGGCCGTGCCAGCCTTGCGGCCAGTACACGTGCCAGGCAAAAAACAGCGCCAGGCTGGCGATGACACCGACCACGGCGGCGGTGATTCCGTTCAGCGGAGCGGCCAGGTGCAGATTGCCGTGCGTCTTCTCGATCAGCGGCGCGCCGAGAAAAATGAAGACGAAGGACGGCAGGAAGGTGAAGAAGGTGACCACCAGCGCGCCGGCTGCTCCGCCGGCAAACAGGTGTTCGCTGCCGAAGGGCGGGTGCTGCCAGGCGCCGACGAAGCCTACGAAGGCGGTGACCATGATCAGCGGCCCAGGCGTGCTTTCGCCGAGCGCCAGGCCGTCGATCATCTGCCCGGCGCTGAGCCACAAAAACTGCTCAACGGCGCCCTGAAAGACGTAGGGCAGGACGGCGTAGGCACCGCCGAAGGTGAGCAGCGCGGCCTTGGTGAAGAACCAGCCCATGCGCGTCAGCACGCCGTCCCAGCCGAAGCCGAAGGTCAATGCCGCCAGTGCAGTGCCCCAGAGAACCAGGCCAACGATCAGCGTGCGCAGAAAACGGGCGCTGCTGTAGCGGGCATGGGGTGGCGTCGGCGTGTCGTCGTCGATCAGCGCCGCGCCGTGATTTTGCCGGGTTGTTGCCGCATGCGCCGAAACGGCGGCAAAGTATTGCGGCGCCAGGCGAGTGCCCAGCCAGCCGCAGGCGGCGGCGGCGAGAATGATCGCCGGAAAGGGCAGGGCGAAGAAAAAGAGGGCGCAAAATGCCGCCGCGGCGATGGCGGCAAGCCCGGGACTGTGCAGCGTCCGTCGACCGATGCGCCAGGCGGCAAAGGCGACGATGGCGGTGACCGCCGGCTTGATGCCGTAAAGCAGGCCGGCAATCGCCGGGGTGTTGCCGAAGGCCATGTACAGCCACGACAGTGCGATCAGCAGCAGCAGCGAGGGCAGGACGAACAGGCTGCCGGCGGCCAGCCCGCCCCATTTGCCGTGCAGCAGCCAGCCGAGATAGGTGGCCAGTTGCTGCGCTTCCGGCCCGGGCAGGACCATGCAGTAGTTGAGCGCGTGCAGAAAACGGCGCTCGGAGATCCAGCGCTTTCTCTCGACCAGATCCTGGTGCATGATCGAGATCTGCCCGGCCGGGCCGCCGAAGCTGATGCAGCCCAGCCACAGCCAGTAGGCGAGGGCTTGAGCGAAGGAAGGGGCGGTCGGTGGCGTGGTGTTGTTCGTGCTCATGGTCGTGTCATGCACTTTGCTTTAGAATCATGCGGAAGCGGGTTTTCCGATACTTTAACCCTTCACCTGATTTGCCACTAAGCTAAGCTAACTCGTCATTCCGGCGCAAGCCGGAATCCAGAAAGCAGGGCTGGATATCTCATGGATTCCGGCTTGCGCCGGAATGAACGCGAAGCCTGGCCTCGGGCCACGGACGGAAAAGAGCCGGAGCATGACCTCTTCGCGGGCCGTCTTAACTTCAATGGCTAATCAGGACTTTTAATGAGTACAGGCCACCCACAATGCTGAGTATTTTTGGTAACCACAAGCCTGAACAAGGTCTCCAGGAGCTGGAGAAATTATCGCTGTTCGTCGACCTGAATCGTCGCGAGATGAAAATCGTCGATGGCTTCATGCACGAGCGCAACTACCTGAAGAACGAAGTGATCTTCGACGAGGGCGAGGAAGGGCAGGCCATTTATTTCATTCGCTCGGGCCGGGTACTGATCTGCCGTCAGGGGCAGACGGAAAAACCGATTGCCACGCTTGAACGCGGTAATTTTTTCGGCGAACTGGCCCTGCTCGACGATGCACCGCGCTCGGCGCAGGCGCGTGCGGCGGAAAACTGCACGCTGGCGGTTTTTTTTCGTGGCGACTTTCTCAATCTGATGCATTCGCATGCGCTGATCGCCTCGAAAATCGCCCTGCAACTGGCTCGTCATCTCGGCGCCCGCTTGCGCAGCGCGGTACATGCCGAGCAACCCTCATTATGAGACGGGAGCGTTACCACTCGGGGCCGCTCGTCTGGCTGGCGATTGTCGTGACGACCTGTCTGCTGCTTTTTCTGTTCCAGAAGATCCTCTGGCTGGTGGTGCCCTTCCTGCTGGCCCTGATTGGCTATTACCTGCTTTTTCCCTTGCAGCAGCGACTGGTGCTTGGCGGCATGTCGCGCGATGCCTCGGCGGCCGTGGTCAGCGGCGGCGCCTTTGTCGTGGCCGGTGTCGTCATCCTGCTGGCCTTTCCGTGGATCAGTTCGCACCTTGTTTCGTGGCAGGATTCTGCCGCACGTTACATCGAAGGGGGTTTGCGTTTCATTGCCGAGACGCTGGCCTGGGCCGAACGCAACTATACCTTTGCCGCCAAGGCGCGTCTGAGCGATCAGTTAACGCAGCAGATCAGCGAGCTGGGTGAGAAGTTCGCCGGCACCTATCTGACGGCGGCGGCGCTGACGGTCGCGACCTGGCTGCCTTCGCTGCTGCTGGCACCGTTTCTGGCGTATTTCTTCCTGCGCGACGGCTGGCGCTTCAAGATGTTTCTCAGCCGTGCCGTGCCGAATGCGTTTTTCGAACGCACCCTGTATCTGCTCGACCAGGTCGATCACACCGCCCGGCTCTATTTTCAGGGACTGATCAAGCTGACCCTGCTCGATGCGCTGTGTCTGGGTTTCGGGCTTTTGCTGATCGGTGTGTCGGCACCTTTCGTGCTCGGCCTGCTCACCGCCATCCTGGCCTGGGTTCCGTACATCGGCTCGATTCTGGGTTGTCTGCTGGTCGTGCTGGTGGCGGCCACCGATTTCCCCGGTGATCCGGCAATGGCCTACGCGGCCATCGGGCTGTTCATCTGGGTGCGTCTGCTCGATGACTTCTTTTTCATGCCGATGACGATCGGGCGCAGTCTGAAGTTGCACCCCTTGCTCACAGTAGTGATGATTTTTGTCGGCGGGGCGGTGGCCGGCGTTGCCGGCCTGATGCTGGTGTTGCCGCTGCTCGGCATCGTCATGGTGCTCGGCGAAACGGTCGGCGAAGTCGTTACCGACCCGCGTTTGCGGGCGCGGCATGTCTTTGCCAAGGCGCTGATGCACCGTCAGGCGACACGCGACCTGCGCTTATGAGAACTGGAGAACAATGCGGGCGGTGAAGATTGTTCCCTGCCTTTTACCACGCCCCGCTACCGGCTTCGCTGTCCTGACCGCAATCCAGAGTAAAATCCGCCTATGTCTTATCAAGTACTGGCGCGCAAGTGGCGCCCCAAATCCTTTGACAGCCTGGTCGGGCAGGAACACGTTGTCCGGGCCTTGACGCATGCCCTGAGCGAAAAGCGCCTGCATCATGCGTATCTGTTCACCGGCACGCGCGGTGTCGGGAAAACCACGCTGGCCAGAATCCTGGCCAAATCGTTCAATTGCGAGACGGGTATCACGGCGACCCCGTGTGGCGTCTGTTCGGCGTGCAGCGAAATCGATTCGGGCCGCTTTGTCGATCTGCTCGAAGTCGATGCGGCGACCAATACCAAGGTCGATGAGATGCGCCAGCTTCTCGAAAATGCGGTCTATGCGCCGACGCGCGGCCGGTTCAAGGTCTACGTGATTGACGAAGTGCACATGCTCTCGAATTCTGCGTTCAACGCCATGCTCAAAACGCTGGAAGAGCCGCCGGAGCACGTGAAGTTCATCCTGGCCACGACCGATCCGCAGAAAATACCGGTCACCGTGCTGTCACGTTGCCTGCAATTCAACCTCAAACAGATGACGCCGCAACTGATCGCCGCACATCTGAAGCATATTCTCGGCGTCGAGGCGATCAGCGCCGAACCCGCTGCGCTGCACCTGCTGGCGCGTTCAGCCAGTGGCAGCATGCGCGACGCCCTCTCGCTGCTTGACCAGGCGATTGCCCACGGTGCCGGCAAGGTCGAGGAAGCGCAGGTGCGCGAGATGCTCGGTACGGTCGATCTGGATTACCTGTTTTCAATTCTTGATGCGCTGCTCGCCGGCGACGCCGCCGGCATGCTGAAGGTGGCCGATACCATGGCCACCCGCAGCCTGTCGTTCGATCTGGCCCTGCAGGAACTGGCCAGTCTGCTTACCCGGGTGCAAGTGGCGCAACTGGCGCCGCTGGCGGTTGCTGACGATCTGCCCGAACGGGCGCGTATTCTGGAGATGGCGGCGCGGCTCGATCCCGAGTTCGTTCAACTGGCCTATCAGATCGCCGTGCATGGCCGCAAGGAATTGCCCCTGGCCCCCGACGATCAGGCCGGTTTTGTCATGACGCTGTTGCGTCTGCATGCGTTCCGTCCGGCGGAGACCGGCGATGCAGCCCGGTCCGGCCCGGTTTTGTGCGCGACGGTGGAGCGTCCGGCGCGCCTGACCGCGATGGAGCCCAGGCAGAAGATTGCGCCACCGGCGAGTACGCCGACGATCAGTGCGCCGGCTGTCGATTCCGCGCCGCTCGCACCCGAGCCAGCGGAATTGCCCCAGGCGCTTGTGGCAGGGGCCTCTGGTGCCGGCGCATCGCCTGAAACGGTGCCGGAGGACGGCAACTGGCACACGATTCTGGCCGCACTCAAACTCGGCGGAATGGCCCGAGAACTCGGGCAGCACTGCGAGTTACGCCGCATCAACGGGGCGCAGATTGTCCTTTGCCTGTCGCCGATACATCGTCATTTGCAGATGAAACCCGCGCAGGACAAATTGCAGCAGGCGCTCTCGGCGTATTTCGCCCGTCCCCTGCAGTTGTTGATCGAACTCGAGGCGGTGGCCGGCGATACCCCCGCCGCAGTCGCCCAGCGTCAGCGCAACGAGCGGCAGGATCGTGCAGTGGCGGCCGTCGAGCAGGACGACTTCGTCCGTGAGGTCATCGATCTTTTTGACGCGACACTGATTGAATCTTCCATAAAACCCGTTTAATTTTTTTCGAGGTAAGCACGATGATGAAAGGCGGAATCGCCGGCCTGATGAAACAGGCTCAGCAAATGCAGGAAAACATGAAGAAGGCGCAGGAAGACCTGGCCAGGCTTGAAGTCGAGGGCGAGGCCGGTGCCGGGATGGTCAAGGTGAAGATGACCTGTAGCCACGAAGTGCGTCGCGTCGCGATCGATGCGTCGGTGATGGATGACCGCGAGATGCTCGAGGATCTGGTAGCAGCGGCCTTGAACGACGCCATGCGCCGGGTCGAACAGGTCTCCCAGGAACGCATGTCCGGCTTCACCGCCGGACTGAATCTGCCGCCCGGGATGAAGTTGCCGTTCTGATGTCCACGCCGTCGAGCCTCGAATCCCTGATCGAGGCGCTGCGCTGTCTGCCGGGGATCGGCCCGAAGTCGGCACAGCGTATGGCTTTTTACCTGATGCAGCATGACCGCCCCGGCGCCGGACATCTGGCCGATTCCTTGCAGCTTGCGCTTGCTGCGCTGCGCCACTGTCAACGCTGCAACACCTTTACCGAAGCCGAGATCTGCGAGCGTTGCCGGTCGGGCAAGCGCGACGCCAGCTTGCTGTGCGTTGTCGAAACGCCGGTCGACATGAACATGATGGAGCAGACGCATGCCTATTCCGGGCTGTATTACGTGCTGATGGGGCGGGTTTCGCCGCTCGATGGCATCGGTCCGCGCGAGTTGCAGCTCGATCAGTTGCTGGCGCGTGCCTGTGATGGCGTGGTGCAGGAGGTCATTCTGGCGACCAATTTCACCAATGAGGGCGAAGTCACGGCGCATTACCTGACGGAAATGCTGAAAAGCCGCCACATTCGCGTTTCGCGCATTGCGCGCGGCGTTCCCGTCGGCGGTGAACTGGAATACGTCGATGCCGGAACGCTGGCACAGGCGGTTCGCGAGCGAAGATCGCTGGCCGAATAGGTATTTGGCATTTTGCCCCTTCAATCCGGAAAAAAATTAGCGTATAATTTGCAACTTTGGTTTTCATCATTGGTTATTTCGTTCTGAGGGTCAGCACGATGAGTACAGAAAGCAAAATGGATTGCGGCAGACGGCGATTGATTATCGCTACTGCGGCTGTCGGCGGAGCAGGGGCAGTGGTCGCCATGGTGCCCTTTCTCTCCAGCATGCTGCCGTCCGAACGAGCCAAGGCAGCAGGTGCGCCGGTCGAGGTCGATATCGCCAGCGTCGGTCCCGGTCAGATGATCACTGTCGAGTGGCGCGGCAAGCCGGTATGGGTGTTCAACCGGAATCAGGAGATGCTCGACACCTTGCCCAAACTGAATGGCGCATTGGCCGATCCCAAGTCTGAAGTCGATCATCAGCCGGCCAATTGCAAAAATGTGACACGCTCGATCAAGCCGAATGTTCTGGTCGCCGTCGGTATCTGCACGCACCTCGGCTGCTCGCCAAGTTCCAAGTTCCAGCATGGCCCCGCTGACGGCATGGCGGCTGACTGGCTCGGCGGCTTTCTGTGCCCCTGTCACGGTTCAACATTTGACTTTGCCGGTCGTGTTTTCAAGAGCATGCCGGCTCCGAGCAACCTTATAGTGCCGCCGCATACGTATCTCACCGATACGCGCATCCTGATCGGCGAAGACAAGAAGGGGGCGTAAGCCATGGCTTCAAACACCAACTACGAAAAGTACAAGTCCGACGGTTCCCTGCAGGGTAACCTGCTCGAATGGGTTGACGCGCGTTTTCCGGCGACGTCGATGTGGCGTGGCCATCTTTCGGAGTATTACGCACCAAAGAACTTCAACTTCTGGTACTTCTTCGGCGGTCTGGCGATGCTGGTGCTGGTGATCCAGATCGTTACCGGGATTTTCCTGGTGATGTTCTACAAGCCCGATGCATCGCTCAACGCCGACGGTATTCCGGTGGCCTTTGCCAGTGTCGAATACATCATGCGCGACGTGCAGTGGGGGTGGTTGATCCGCTACATGCACTCAACCGGAGCTTCAGCGTTCTTTGTCGTCGTCTATCTGCACATGTTCCGTGGTTTGTTGTACGGTTCCTACCGCAAGCCGCGTGAGCTGATCTGGGTTTTCGGTTCGATGATCTTCCTGTGCCTGATGGCTACATCATTCATGGGCTACCTGCTGCCCTGGGGACAGATGTCGTTCTGGGGCGCCCAGGTCATCGTGAATCTGTTCTCGGCCATCCCGCTGATCGGCGAGCCGCTCTCGATCTGGATTCGCGGCGATTTCGTGATCGGTGATGCGACGCTGAACCGTTTCTTCTCCTTCCATGTCATCGCTCTGCCGCTCGTCATCCTTGGTCTGGTCGCGGCGCACATCCTGGCACTGCACGAAGTCGGCTCGAACAATCCGGACGGTATCGAGATCAAGCAGAATCTCGATGCCAAAGGTATTCCGCTCGACGGCATTCCGTTCCACCCCTATTACTCGGTGAAGGACATTGTCGGTGTCGTCGTTTTCATGATCGTCTTTTCGCTCATCGTCTTCTTCGCCCCCGAAGGTGGCGGCTACTTCCTTGAGTACAATAATTTCTTCCCGGCCGACCCGCTGAAGACCCCGCCGCACATTGCGCCGGTGTGGTACTTCACGCCGTCCTACTCGATCCTGCGCTCGATGGTGTGGCCGCTGTTCGGGCTGGATGCGAAATTCTGGGGAGTTGTGGCAATGGGTGCTTCGGTGGTGATCATTGCCTTCCTGCCCTGGCTTGACCGCGCTCCGGTCAAGTCGATCCGCTACCGTGGCCCGATCTACAAGACTTTCCTGGTGAACTACTGTCTGAACTGTCACGGCTTGAGTTTTGTGCGTTACAACCGTTTGCTTGAACTCGGTTTGACCGAGCAGCAGGTCCGCGAAAACCTGATGTTTACCGCCGACAAGATCGGTCAGCCGATGCGTATCGCCGCACGATCAGCCGAGCAGAAGCAGTGGTTCGGTGCAGCACCCCCTGATCTGTCGCTGGTGGCCCGGGCACGTGCTTCCGGTGACGGCAGCGGTGCCGACTGGCTATACACCTATCTGCGTTCCTTCTATCGTGATGAACAACGTCCGACGGGCTGGAACAACACCCTGTTTGCCAATGTCGGCATGCCACACATCCTGTGGGAACTGCAGGGTCAGCAGGTACTGAATCACGAAACCCATAAACTCGAACTTGCGGTCCCGGGCAAGCTGTCGCCGGCCGAGTACGACAAGCAGATTGCCGATCTGGTGGGTTTTCTGGTCTGGGCCGGTGAGCCGGGTGCCGGTTTCCGCCGGCAGGTCGGCTATGGTGTTCTCGTCTTC
Organism: Candidatus Propionivibrio dominans; assembly: GCA_016709335.1. Lineage (GTDB taxonomy): Bacteria > Pseudomonadota > Gammaproteobacteria > Burkholderiales > Rhodocyclaceae > Propionivibrio > Propionivibrio dominans. Next base: position 13,038 of record JADJNC010000065.1, read on the forward strand.
CTGTTGCTTCTCTTTGGCGTGGCTTATGCGCTGAAGAAGGAATACTGGAAAGACGTCAAGAAGAATTAGTAAGCGCGCCTGGCAACAGGCTAGCACGGCATCGCCGGCGTCAGCGTGCAATAGCGCCCGGCGCCGCCACGATGCCGGTTCGTTTTTTTGGGGTATCGATCATGATGAATCTCTATTCGGGTACGACCTGCCCGTTCAGCCAGCGTTGCCGCATTGTCTTGTACGAAAAAGGCATGGATTTCCAGGTCATCGATGTCGATCTTTTTGCCAAACCTGAAGACATTGCCATGATCAACCCCTATGGCCGGGTGCCGGTGCTCGTTGAACGCGATCTCATTCTGTACGAGCCGAACATCATCAACGAGTATATCGATGAGCGATTTCCCCATCCGCAACTGATGCCGGCCGACCCGATCATGCGCGCGCGCGCGCGTCAGCTCCTGATTACCATGGAGCGCGAAGTTTTCTCGTACATCGAGGCCCTGGAGAAGAATCTCAAGACCGCCGACAAGGCGCGTCAGATCATTCGCGACCGCCTGACCGAGATGGCTCCGGTATTCGTCAAGCAGAAACATATGCTGGGTGAAGACTTTTCGATGCTTGATGTGGCGATTGCGCCGCTGCTCTGGCGCCTTGATCACTACGCCATCGAACTGCCGAAGTCTGCTGCACCCCTGATGAAGTTTGCCGAGCGGATTTTCAGCCGCCAGGGATTCATTGACGCATTGACTCCGTCTGAAAAGGCCATGCGCCGCTAATCAGCTTTGCCTCGACATCCGTTTCAAGAGCCAGACCTATCATCCCTGTTCAATCAATTTGTTTCGGGAATGCCCGTGGACCTGCCATCGACCAAGCCCTATCTGATTCGCGCCATTCACGAATGGTGCTGTGACAATGGTTTTACGCCCTACATCACGGTCATTGCCGACGAGCGTACGCGCGTGCCACGCGAGTTCGTGAGGGAAGGGCAGATCGTCCTGAACATTGGTTACGAGGCGACTGGGCATCTGAACATCGCCAACGAAGGAATCACTTTCCAGGCGCGCTTCGGTGGTGTGGCACGCGATATTTCGGTACCCATCGGCAATGTGGCGGCCATCTTCGCCAAGGAAAACGGCGCAGGAATGGCCTTCGAGCCGGATAGGGAGGGTCTGGCCCACAAGGCTCAGGACCCCGCTCCCGGCGCCGGGCAGGAGCGCGAGCCCGAGCCGCCCCCGCTGCCGCCCGCCGGGCGCCCCAAATTGCAGCGTATCAAATAAGCCTGCCCAGTCTTGAGGCAATACCCCTCAGCACTGCACCAACATGAAGCATCGCTTCGCCAGCTTGTTGATAGCGATTCGGCAAGTCATTGATTTTTATACATGGCATACCTGTTGCGTATCTGGGCACAGGAGTGAAAATCATGGCCAAGCAAATAAATTCGACCTGTTTCTGCCAAACCGTGGGTTACGGTTTGCTGATCGAGGCTGAGAGCAACCATCGTCCCGAGGTTCGCGCTGACGCGGGTTGCCCAGCCTGTGTGGTTGAGGAATGAATTACGCTCATTTCATCCGGGAGATTGCCCGCGGCAGCGAAAGCGCGCGCGACATGTCTCTTGAAGAAGCACAACAGCTCTATGGCGCCATGCTTGACGGCGGTGTGCCTGACCTCGAACTGGGCGCCATCGCCATTGCCTTGCGTGTCAAAGGCGAAACCATCAACGAGATGATCGGTTTTCTCGGCGCGGCCAATGAACGTCTTTACCCCCTGCTCCGCCCGCAGGGACGGCTTCGCCCGATCGTCATCCCGACCTACAATGGTGCGCGCAAAGCGGCAAATCTAACCCCTTTGCTTGCCCTGTTGTTGCGGCGCTTCGCTGTTCCGGTTGTGGTGCATGGCCAGATTGAAGGTTTTGGCCGGGTGACAACAGCGCAGATTTTTCGTGAACTCGGCCTGATGCCCAGCACCAGCCGGCTGCAGGCCCAGGAAACCCTGGATAACGGTGGTCTGGTCTACGTGCCGCTGACCATCATCTCGCCCGGTCTCAACAACCAGCTTGCGCTGCGCAGCCGCCTCGGCTTGCGCAACAGTGCGCATAGCCTGGTCAAGATGCTCGATCCGTTCAAGGGCGAGGGTCTGCTGCTCACGGCGGCTACTCACCCCGATTATCTCGATACAATGCGCGAAGTGTTCAGTGCTCTGGGCACCCACGCCTTGTTGTTGCGTGGCACTGAAGGCGAGCCTTTTGCCAACCCCAAGCGACGTCCGCGCATCGAATATCTGCACGATGGTGCCATCGACATCCTCTTCGAGGCCGAACACGACAGCCTGAAAAGACTCCCCAACTTGCCCGAGACCTGTGATGCCAAGACCACTGCGGGCTGGATGCGGCGTGTTCTCTCGGGTGAAGTTGCCCTGCCGCCGCCGATTGCCAATCAGCTTGCCTGCTGTCTGTATGCCAGCGGCTATGCCGACGACTTCAATCAGGCCAAGGCCATTGTTGCGGTTGATGGTTCCGGCCTAGCCGTTGGCTAGGTCAGTCTTGTTGGCCTGCGCTTCGGGAAGCGAAATTGGGGTGCTGGTATAATCAGCAGTTCAGGCGGCTCTGCTGTCGTGCTTCATTCTTTGGCGTGTTAAATGGAAATTCTGTCCCTGCTGGCCGATCCCCAGATGTGGATTGCCTTCTTCACACTGACCGCTCTCGAGTTGGTGCTGGGTATTGATAACATCATCTTCATCTCCATTCTGGTCGACCGGCTGCCGCCGCAGAGCCGGGAGAAGGCCAGGCTGATTGGCCTGTTTTTTGCCATGTTCATGCGTATCGGTCTTTTGCTTGTCCTGACGTGGATCGTCGGCGCAACCGATCCCTTGTTCAGTGTGTTTTGCAAGTCCTTTTCGCCGCGCGATCTCATCCTGATCGGCGGCGGTATTTTCCTGCTCTGGAAAAGTACCCAGGAAATCCACCAGTTGCTCGAGGGCGAAGAAGGAAAGGAAGTGAATGCGATCAAGGCGACTTTCACCGCCATCATTCTGCAGATCATCGTCATTGACCTCGTTTTCTCGCTGGACTCCATCATTACGGCGGTTGGCATGGTCAATAATGTTCCGGTGATGATTGCGGCTGTAATTGCCTCGGTCGGATTGATGATGGTCTTTGCCAGAAGTATCGGGAATTTTGTTTCGGATCACCCGACCATCAAGATGCTGGCGCTGTCGTTTCTGCTCCTGGTGGGCATGACGCTGGTCGCCGATGGCCTCGGGCATCATGTGCCGAAGGGCTATATCTACTTCGCCATGGCGTTCTCGCTCGGAGTCGAGATGCTGAATCTCCGGTTTCGCAAGAAACGCTCACAGCCGGTGCACTTCCATGAGCCATACAGCCGCAAGGTGCCCGATTAATCATCCGATCAATCCTGTTTATTTAGAATGCATTAATGGACATCGTACTACTCATTTTTCTCATTCTGCTCAATGGCATTCTTGCGATGTCGGAGATTGCCGTTGTCTCCTCACGCAAGTCGAGGCTGCAAAAACTGGCGGATGACGGGAGCCCCGGGGCTCAGTCGGCACTCGCACTCAGCAATGAACCCTCAGGTTTTCTCTCCACCATACAGGTAGGCATCACAACTGTAGGCATTCTGAGTGGCGCCATTGGCGAGAACGCACTGGCCGATCCGCTGACCGGCTGGTTGGCACAATTCACCCTGGTTGAGCCGTATGCCAGAGCGCTGGCACTTACCCTGGTCGTTGTTGGCTTGACTTACTTTTCGGTGGTGGTCGGTGAGCTGGTGCCGAAGCGTCTCGGCTTGCTGGCACCGGAAGCGATCGCTGCGCTGATTGCCGCGCCGATGAATTTTCTGGCACGCCTGACCCGACCTCTGGTCTGGTTATTGTCATCTTCTTCCACTTTGTTGTTACGCTTGATTGGTGCGCGCCGTCAGGAAGAATCGCCGGTCAGCAACGACGAGATCAATGTCCTGATGGTGCAGGGCGCCGAGGCCGGGGTGTTTCATGAAAGTGAGCAGGCCATCGTCTCGAATGTGCTGCGTCTTGACGAACAGCGCATCGGCGCGATCATGACGCACCGCAACGATATCTACGTGCTCGACCTGGACGAACCGGAAGCAGAAATCCGCAAACGGCTCTCCGAAAACCCCTTTACGCGCATCGTCGTTTGCCGAGATGGCCTGGAGCATATTGTCGGCATCCTGCGTTCCGCCGACCTCCTCAAGCTGGCGCTGGCTGGCGAAAAACTTGATGTCGAACGCTTTCTGCGCCCGGCACTCTATGTGCCGGAAGGCGTAACCACGACGCATCTGCTGGAAAGCTTTCGCAAGGCACGTCAGCAATGTGCGCTGATTGTCGATGAATATGGTGAATTGCAGGGGCTGGTTACGCTGACCGATGTATTGACCTCAATCGTGGGAGAACTCCCTTCATCCGATACGCCGGAGGAGCAGGATATCATTCAGAGAGCCGATGGTTCGTGGCTGGTTGATGGCAGCGTGGCGATCGAGCGCCTGAAATCGGTCCTGGATATTGACGTTGATCTGCCCGGCGAGGATGAAAACGCTTACAACACACTGGGTGGCCTGGTGATGTACGTACTCGGCCGGATCCCGGTGGAAACAGATCAATTCGAGGTGGCAGCCTGTCGCTTTGAGGTGGTTGATATGGACAAAAACCGCGTCGATAAGGTGTTGCTGACAAGACTACCGCCACCGCCGGTGGATGGCGCAGGCGAGACTGAATAGTCGATGATGGAGGCACAGATTTCAGGCATTTCCGACGTTATAAAACTGGCTGTTGCGTCAGTTTTTCTGCTGCCCGCAATCATCATCATGATCAGGGCGATGACTACCCGGCGAGGACGCCTCATTGATCTGCAGAATCTCGTAAGGGATCGCCTCAGGGGCGCCGACAAGGTACAGGTGGCAGAATCGGAGAAAGCATTGAACGCCCTGCTGCAGCGAAGCCTGCTTGCCAATCTGGGCATCCGGTTTTCCTTGCTGGCGGCTGTGCTTGTTTCTCTGGTGATTGCCGGTGCCCCTGTAAGCGCACTTGTTTCAGTTGATCTGACGAAAACCGTCTTCGTTCTGTTCCTTCTTGCCATGCTCTCCATGGCCATCTCGCTCGGGATGTTTCTCCTCGAAGTTTATCTCGGCAAAAGTTCCAGGACGCCTGTCAAGCACTGACCTGAGCAGGAATTCCCCCTGGGGCGCACAGCCGACTACTTCTTCGCTCGATGCGGATGTAAAGGAGAGCTGGACTTCATCAAGCAGGCGTCTCATTGCCAAAGTAAAGAACGCCTGTACAGCGATATCCCTGGTGGACGTTGACGTTGAATTCACGCGATCAACAAAATGAAAGACGACAGCTCCCTGATCGCTTTAAACGATCAGACGCCAGCCTTTAATGCTCCCGTCCTGCGCTGATGGTATTTCCAGGACAATTCTTCCCATTCGATGACCAGGCTGCCGCCGGTACCCTCGTGCTGCTTCTCCCAATTGGTGAGCAGGTCGAGACAGGCATGGTCGATATAGTCCAGATCCTCGAAATGAATGTGCACGTCCGCTCCTGGACGCACCTGCTCCAGCTCGGCGGCCAGCAAAGGCAGACGGATCAGCGTCGCCGAGCCTTTCAGATAAAGGTTCAGGCGATTGTTGATAAAGTCCTCATCCCAGCGGATTTCGAGATGGGAGAACACATAGAGCAGCTTGAGCACAGACAGCAACAGGCCGAACAGCACACCCTTGAGCAGATCGGTCGAAACGATGACGATGATCGTTGAGAAGTAGATGACCGCTTCGGTCTTGCCGTAAAGAAGCAGTTTCGGGACGATCTTGGGATACGCCAGCTTGTACCCGGTGAACACCAGCAGTCCGGCCAGACTGGCCACCGGAATATAGGCCAGCGTGAACGGCAGCACCGCGGCAAATACGAGTAGCCACACGCCATGCAGGATCGCCGAGGTACGGGTCTGGCCGCCGGCATCGACGTTGGCGCTTGAACGAACGATAACCCCGGTCAGCGGCAGCACGCCGAGCAAGCCGCAAATGGAGTTGCCCATACCCTGCGCAACGAGCTCCTTGTCATACTTGGTGCGTGGCCCCTGGTGCATCTGGTCTACAGCACTGGCGCACAGCAAGGTTTCGGCACTGGCGATGAAAGCCACGGAAGCTGCGGCGATCAACACGCCGCTGTTAAAAATATTGGCGAGACTTTCCAGGGTCGGATACTGGATCACTGACCAGATGTCGTTGATATCCTCCGGATTCTTGAGCAAATCCGGGATGTACTTGATTTTGAGATGCAGCAATGCGGCCGTAGCGACCGCAATCAGGATGGCGACCAGCGGTGCCGGCAAAATCTTCAATTTCTTCGGAGCGAAACTCGTCCACAGGGCAATCACGGCAATCGTCAGTACGCCGATGGCCAAGGCCTGCAATGGCGTACCCCCGTCAGCAAGCGTGTGGGACAGGGCGCCAGGCATGCCGAACAGGTTGTCGATACCGGCGCCGATCGGTTTGCCATCGAGCATCACATGAAACTGCGAGGAAAAAATCAGTACGCCGATGCCGGCCAGCATGCCATGAATTACGGCCGGAGACACTGCGCGGAACCACTGCCCCAATTTCAACAGGCCGGCCAGAACTTGCATCAGACCGGCCAGCAGCACGATCACGCCCAGCATCGGCAGGCCATGGTGTTGCACGATCTGCCACACCAGCACGGTCAGGCCCGCTGCCGGGCCACTGACCTGCAAGGGAGAACCGGCAAGAAAACCGACCACGATGCCGCCGACAATACCGGTAATCAGACCGGCAGTGGGCGGCACCCCGGAGGCGATGGAAATCCCCATGCAGAGCGGCAAGGCCACCAGAAACACGACAACCGATGCCATCGCGTCCTTACCGAAATTGCGGCGGTAATAGTCGAATGTTGATGATGTTTGTGCCATCTGCCAGTCTTTCCCTGATTTTGTTTTACGGACTCGTCGCGCCCGTTTTTATCTTTATCAATACCCTTGGCCGAGATAGTTTAGCGGAATCAGTGCAGCGAAGAAACCGCAAGCCTCATCTTTAGCCTGGGGGTCTTCACAAATCACAGTAACGCGATCATTGACCAGGCCAAAATAAGCCTTCTGACAGCCGTCGGTGTAAAGCACGAACAGCAGTGCATTGTCGAGCCAGCCGCCGGCGCTGTAGTGCAGAATTTTGAGACGGTGCTGTGCTTCGGATCAATGTAGCTTGCCGTCAACGCGTTCCTGCAGCAGGTAGGGAGTGTAGCGCCAGGCGAGTATCGAGAACCCGGCAAACCAGCAGGCTGCGGCAAGCTGTATCCACTGCAGATAGGCCGCAGGGTAGAGTTGCGGGGCTACGATGCGCACAATAAATCCCAGGATCATGATCAACAACACGACTTTGTCAAAACGGTCGAAAATTACTTTTCTGCCGGTGTGCCCCTTCGCAATGCGGATCAGCATGGCTGGAATGACCAGGCCCATGACGCCGAAAGTAAACACGTGGACGGATACCGTGCCGACCCAGGCCAGGTCGGTGAACGAGGCCAGGACGTTGATCAGTAACTGGGCGGCGAGGGCCAGATAACCGAGGTACATGATGCCTAGGTCAAGCCGACGCATGGCCAGTTGCGGCTTCCAGAAAATGAAACGGCCGATCAGCAGCAGGGCGAGGATCAGGCTGATTCCCGCCGCCAGTCCGTCTGGCATCAGTCCGGAAAAAACCAGGGTCAGGGCGAGCAGCTTGATGCTCGCGTCGAGTGCCGGGTTGCGCAGCAGGGCAACCTGGAAGATGCCCTTCATGAATTGCGTCAGCGTGCGTTCGAACATCACCAGAAAAGCCACGCGAAACAGTCCGATGGCCATCATCCAGCCGGTCTGGAAGTGCTCGGTGCTGAGTATCAGGTTCTTCGAAATGAGAAAGAGTGGCAGGATGATCAGGAAAAAATAGTTGTCGCGGTAGCTGTCATCCTGGCGGTATCTGAGCAGCGTCCACGCGATCATGACGATAATTGAAACAAGGAAGAGATTGTTCGAGATGCGGAACAGAATCGGCGGCAGGGAACCTTCAAAGCACATGCCGGCGCGTTCGATCAGCCACGCGCCGACAAGAAAAATCAGCGCATGTCCATGGTAGCCACGCTGATTGACCCAGTTCTTGGTCGAAGTCAGCAAAAAGCCGCCGAGCACCGCCCAGCCAAAGCCGAAGAACATCTCGTGGGCGTGCCACTGCGTTGGCGAGAACGAGGTGACCGGTGCCGACAGGATTCCGGAAAAGATCAATGCCCACAGAATGGGCAGACTCAGACCGGACAGGCAGGCCAGGGAAAAAAACGGGCGGAAGCCGACGAGCCAGAGTGGGTGATTCGATATTTTCATGATGTGCTGTAAGGCTGTTGGTCCAAAGGCCGGTCAGAAGGGTGCGGTACAGATAAAGCTCAATGGCTCTTCGCTTTCCGGGTGTGCGAAGGCCAGGTATTCGGCGTGCAGCAGCAGACGATCGGCCTTTGTCCTGGTCATTGCGTCAGCGTAGAGCGAGTCGCCGAGGATCGGGTGGCCGAGCGCCTGCAGGTGCACGCGAAGCTGATGCGTGCGTCCGGTTTCCGGAGTGAGTTCGAGGCGTGAACAGTTTTCTACAGCATCGTAGCTCAGTACCCGGTAGCGGGTGAGCGAGGGTTTTCCCGTCGCGAAGTCGACCTTGTGGCGCGGGCGGTTTGGCCAATCAACGATGAGCGGCAAACACACCTCGCCCGAGTTCTGCGCGAGTTCTCCATCGACCACGGCGATGTAGCACTTTTCTACCCGCCGATCCTGAAACAGGATACTCAGGCGGCGATGCATGGCCTTGCCGCGTGCGATAACGAGCAAGCCCGAGGTGTCGAAATCCAGACGATGCACGATCAGTGCATCCGGGTAGTCGGCCTGAACCCGCTTGATCAGACAATCCTGCTTGTCACTGCCGCGTCCGGGTACGGAAAGCAGGCCGCCTGGCTTGTTCACCACGAGTAGTGCGTGATCGGCGTAGATCAGCCTGAAACCCGCTTCGGGTAAAGCGGAGTGCGGAGTTGTTGTCATGGTTGAGGCGAGATCGCTTGGTGATGTGGTGTCGATGGGACGGTGCGTATTGTCGCGCGATTCCGGGGTCAGCACAGTTTCCATCAATTCCTTTAGTTTTGACTCAGGAGCGTGCTATTCCTACCATCATTCCGCAACTGGCGACGATGCGCATCGAATTGAGCCAGCACACTGCCGAAGTGCGGCTGCATCGTCCTGACCGCTCCAATGCCCTGAATGAGGCCATGTGGCAGGAGTTGCGCACGGCTTTTCTGTGGGCTGATGCCAGTCCCGAGGTGCGCGTCGTTGTGCTCGGTGCAGCCGGCAAGAACTTCTGTTCTGGAATCGATCTGTCGATGCTGGCGGGTGTCGAAGCACGGGTCGCGCATCGCGACCCGGCGCGTAGCCATGAGGCCTTGCGCCTTCTGATTCTCGACCTGCAGGATTGTCTGACCCGTATCGAGCGTTGCCGCAAACCGGTACTGGTCGCGATTCAGGGCGCCTGCATCGGTGCCGGCGTCGATCTGGTGAGCTGCTGCGACATGCGTTACGCTGCTGCCGATGTGCAGTTTTCGGTGCGCGAGATCGAGCTGGGAATGGTCGCCGATGTCGGTACGCTGCAGCGTCTGCCGTGTCTGATCGGGGAAGGTCTGGCGCGGGAACTGGCTTACACCGCGCGCCAGGTCGATGCCGGTGAGGCGCAAGGCTGCGGACTCGTCAATCGTGTGTTCGATAACCATGATGCGCTGCACGCAGGGGTTCGTGAGATCGCTCGATGCATCGCCGGGAAATCGCCGCTGGCCATCCGTGGCACCAAGGAAATGCTCAATTACGGTCGCGATCATTCAGTGGCTGATGGGCTGAATTATGTGGCGACGTGGAATGCGGCGATGCTGATGTCGGTCGATCTGGCCGAGTCGATGCGTGCTCAGCGCGAGCAGCGCAAGCCTGAATTCGACGACTGAGTGCTGGTGGATACCTTCCTGTACCACGTGGCGCTTGCCGCGCCGCTCTTTGCTCTGGTTTTTGTCGGTTATGCCCTGATGCGGATCTCGGGATGGCCACCGGTAATGGCCGAGAGCCTTTCACAATTCGTCTTTTCGGTAGCCTTGCCGGCGATGCTGTTTCGTCTGATGAGCGATTTCTCGAAGCTGCCGCCCGTCGATGCGCGTCTGCTGATCGCCTTCTTTGGCGGCTGCCTGATTGTATTTGTCATTGGCCGGCTGATCGCCTGGAAACTGTTTGCGCTTGATGGCGTGTCGCAGTCGGTATTCGCGCTCGGTGGCGTGTTTTCCAACAATGTCCTGCTCGGTTTGCCACTGGCCAAAGTGGCACTGGGCGATGCAGCGGTTCCTTCGGTAGCGCTGGTACTGGTATTCAACGCGCTGATCCTGTGGACACTGGTCACCGTTTCAGTCGAGTGGGCGCTGCACGGCAGCTTTTCCGTGCGCGGCTTTGCCAAGACGCTGCGCGGCGTGCTGACCAACCCGATTGTTGCCGGTATTCTTTCCGGCGCGCTGTTCGGGTTGACCGGCTGGCCGTTGCCGGCGGCCGTCGATGTGCCGCTGGCCATGGTCGGGCAGGCCGCAGCACCTTTGGCGCTGATCGCTCTCGGCATGGGCCTGGCCGAGCACGGTGTGCGCGAAGGCTGGAAGATCAGCGTCTCCATCTGCGCGGTCAAGCTGCTCATACAGCCGTTTGTGGTGTGGTCGCTGACCAGGCTGATCGGACTGCCGCTGATGGAAACGCGGGTGGTAGTATTGCTGTCGTCGATTGCCGTGGGGGTTAACGTCTATATCATGTCGCGGCAATTCAAGGTGCTTGAGGGACCGGTGGCCAGCAGTCTGGTGTTGTCAACCGGGCTGGCGGCGCTGACAACGCCTTTGGCTTTGACGCTGACCGGTCTGTAACCTTGAAGTTATATCGCATCAGTCATTCCGGCGCAGGCTGCCAATGGCGCGCAGAAACTCGTTGCGCTGCTGATCGGACGTTTCGAACTCACCGCTGAAGGACTGGGTGATGACGCGTTCGTCACCGCGCCGGTCTTCGCCGAGCAGCAGGCACAGTTGTTCGGCCTCAATCACACAGGCGGCGCCGCGTGCCTGGCCATGCTGCATCAGCGCTTCGGCAATATCCCGAGTCATCCACTCCTGGTAGGTAAAGCGGTGGCCGATGGCGTCAACCAGGCGCGCAATGCGGCCAAAGCCGTGCAAACGTCCGCCGGGAAGATAAGCGACATGGGCCAGGCCGCGAAACGGCACCAGATGGTGCGGGCAGACGCCATGCACGGCAATGCCACGGACGATCACCATGTCACGGCGATGGTCGGCAAATCCCTCGCCCAGCGCACGGGCCCGGGTCGAGGTCATAGCCGCCGAGCAGTCGCTTTTGCCAGAGTTCGCGTACGCGCTGGGCGGTTCTGCCCATGTGAGCGACGTCAGGCGCAATGCCGCAGGCCCTGAGCAAGTCGCTGACCGCCAGTTCGAATGCCGGCGCGTCAAAATTGTTCCGGCGCGGAATGCCGATGTCGGCTGAAAAGGGTGGGGTGTGCTCGTGCTCGCTGCGCTCGGACATGGCGTGCTCCCGGTTCGGATGGCTGATGCCGGCGATAATACACGCCTTGAACAAACGCGTCGTTATTGAGTCCTATGCTGCGAAACCCCTATTTGATTTGCCTGACCAGCCACATCGAGTTGGTATGAGCGATAATGTCGCTCGTCAGCGGTTTTTGCAGGCCTGTCGTTGCAATAAAACCGGGTTGTCAGGGTTATGGAAGGATATAGATGAAGTGTGTTGATGATTTTCGTCTGAAGTTTGGCAAGCAGGAGTTGGTGCCGATCATGATCGGTGGCATGGGGGTCGATATCTCGACGGCCGAACTGGCGCTTGCGGCGGCGCATCTGGGGGGGGTAGGGCACATTTCCGACGCCATGATCAACACTGTGGCTGACCGGCGATACAACGCCAAGTTCGTCAAGGATAAAATCAAGCAGTACAAATTCAACGTGGCCAACACCGACAAGTCGGTGGTCCAGTTCGATCTCGGGCAACTGGCCGAAGCAACGGCAATGCACATTGGCAAGACGATGGAGGCCAAGCGCGGCGATGGCCTGATCTTCGTCAACTGCATGGAAAAGCTGACCATGAACGCGCCCAGGGAGACCTTGCGCGTCCGCATGCGGGCAGCACTTGACGCCGGTATCGACGGAATAACGCTGGCTGCCGGGCTGCACCTGGGATCCTTTGCGCTGATCGAGGACCACCCGCGCTTTCGCGATGCCAAACTGGGCATCATCGTTTCCTCTTTGCGTGCATTGCAACTCTTCCTGCGCAAGTCGTTACGCACCGGTCGCCTGCCTGACTACGTGGTGATCGAGGGGCCGCTGGCCGGCGGCCATCTGGGTTTTGGCATGGATTGGGCCGAGTATGACCTGGCGACCATCGTTGCCGAAATCCGCCAGTTTTTGCTGGCCGAAAAACTCGATATTCCGCTGATTCCGGCAGGTGGGGTTTTTACCGGAAGTGACGCTGTCGCCTACCTTGAAAACGGTGCTTCGGCGGTCCAGGTGGCGACGCGCTTCACTGTCGCCAGGGAATGTGGATTGCCCGAGGATGTGCAGCAGTTGTATTTCAAGGCCAGCGAAGATCAGATCGAGGTCAACCTGATTTCACCGACCGGCTACCCGATGCGCATGCTCACCACCAGCCCGGCGATTGGCGATGGCATTCGCCCGAATTGCGAAGCCTATGGCTATTTGCTCGATGCCAACGGCTGTTGTTCCTACATCACTGCCTACAACCGTGAAGTGGCAGCGAATCCTGGCGTCAAGCGTATCTCGGTGAAGGACAAGACCTGTCTGTGCACGCAGATGCGCAACTTCGATCTGTGGACCTGTGGCCATAACGCCTATCGTCTCAAGGATACGACGCATCAACTCGAAGACGGCAGCTACCAGTTACTCAGCGCCGAGCACATTTTCCACGATTATCAGTTCAGTACCGACCACAAGATCGCGTTGCCGGACTAGTTCCGGTTTCTGCCGAAAACTATTTCATTAGACTCTGGCGCCTGGCCTTGCTATTGTTCTGGGGCAGTTTTCATAATGTCCTTATCTGGGAGCGTCTCAATTGGGTACAAAGCTATACGTAGGCAACCTGAGCTACGACATCAACAAAAGTGATCTGGAACAGATGTTCGCCGCACATGGCACGGTAACTTCGGCACAGGTGATCACCGATCGTGAAACGCAGCGCTCGAAGGGTTTCGGCTTTGTCGAGATGGGCTCGGAGCAGGAGGCTCAGGCCGCGATTTCCGCACTCAATGGCAAGAGCATTGAAGGTCGTGCCTTGACCGTCAATGAAGCTCGCCCGCAGGAGCCGCGCAGTGGCGGCGGTGGCTTCGGTGGCGCACGCCGCGGCCCCGGTGGCGGTGGCGGCGGTGGGCGAGGACCCTATGGCTCCGGCCGAGGTGGTTCAGGTGGAGGTGGTGGTTCGGGTGGTGGCGGAAATCGTTACTGACTGATTTTGCAAGCACAGGGTCGGGTACCACGGGTGAATGTTACCGGTAGCGTGCTATCTGTTGCTTTTTATCGCAGCGCTTCATTCGGCTTCCGGGCCGATCAGGGATATTGTCTTGGCAAAACCAAATTACTCGTTTGAAAAACGTCAGAGAGATCTGGAAAAGAAAAGAAAGCAGGAAGAGAAACGGCTGCGCAAACTTGCGGAGAAAAAACCCGCAGATGACGGCAGTGCCCTGGTTTCGTCTGAAGAGACGGCTGCGAGCGATGCCGACCCGGCTGGCGCCGGCCACTGACCGGTACGTTCACGATCGTCCCGCAGCGTGCCGCGGCTGAAATGCCGCGGGGCTGCATGTTGCCCTGACGGGTCTGCTGTGGCCTTCTCCCGAACCATCGTATCCGCCGCCCGAGTTGCAGACCGTTTTCGCCCATGCTCAGTTATCGTCACGCCTTCCACGCCGGCAACCATGCCGATGTTCTAAAGCACCTGGTGCTTGTCCTGCTGACGCGCTACCTCGCGCAGAAGGACAAGGCGTTCTGGGTTATCGATACGCACGCCGGTGCCGGGGCCTATGCGCTGGACTCCGGTTATGCGCTCAAACTCGCCGAATACAAGGAAGGTATCGCTCGTTTGTGGGGGCGCAATGACCTGCCGGCAGCACTCGCCGACTATGTGGATCTGGTGCGCAGGATCAATCCGGATCGGCGCTTGCGGGCCTACCCCGGGTCACCGTACTTTGCCTTGTGGACGATGCGTGAGCAGGATCGTCTGCGACTCTTTGAACTGCACAGCAAGGACGCGCGTCTGTTGCAGGAGAACTTTCGTGATGCCGGCAAGCAGGTCATCGTCGAGGCAACAGACGGTTTTGCCGGGCTCAAGGCGCTGTTACCGCCGCCGCCACGTCGCGCCGTGGTTCTGATCGATCCGGCCTATGAAGACAAGCACGACTACGAGCGGGTGTTTCATGCACTGAAAGAGTCCCTGACACGCTTTCCCGACGGAACCTATGTGCTATGGTATCCGCAACTCACCCGCCTCGACGCCCATGAATTGCCACCGCGCCTGAAACGTCTGCCGGCCAGGGGCTGGCTGCACGTGGCGTTGCGCGTCAGGGAGCCGGTCAGAGACAGCTTCGGCATGCACGGTAGCGGCCTGTTCGTCCTCAACCCGCCGTGGACGCTGCACGGCACGCTCGCCGAGGTAATGCCGTATCTTGTCGATGTGCTCGGACAGGATGCCGGCGCGGGCTATACGCTTGAACAGCATGCAGGCTAAGGGGTGTTGACCGGCAAAGAAAAAGCTTTACGACCAAGCCACACCCAAGGATTCACCAGGAAAAAAGCCAGCCTGGTTTTCCTGGTGGGCCTTGGATAACCGGGTGGCTCTGCACTTCCTTCGCTCGACCTGGCGGTAAAGCATTTGCAGTTTCCGGCCTGTCAGTCTTCGCCGGCCCTGTCGAGTTGAGTGTATTTTCGGCTCGAACCGTAGCTTTTCTCGATCGGGTACTTCGCGGCGTTCTTTTCGAGCTTGCTGCGCGCCGCTTCTTCAAGATTGATCCCGGCCTTGTCGGCGATGAGCAGCAGATACAGCAGGACATCGGCGCACTCGTCACGCAGGGCCTGGTGTGTGCTGTCATCGCTCAACAAGCTGGTCAATTCCTCGTCGGTTTTCCATTGCGTGAGTTCAAGCAACTCTGCCGCTTCCAGATTGAGCGAGACGATGAGATGGCGCAGGGTGTGGAATTGCGCCCAGTTGCGCTCGTCGCGAAACTTCAGCAAAGCCTGTGTCAATTCCGGAAGGTTCATGAATTCAGCCGGGAAAGCGCTGCTGAATGGCGCCCCAGGCCACAGGCCCGATCCCGGTGGCCTGTCCGCGCAAACGCGTGGTGCCGGACGTGCAGCGACACGCCTGCTGACCCCCGCCACCACAAGGTCAGAGTGGGGTGCTTCATGGGGGCTTTCGGGTACATCGCAATGCGCTCATTCTACTGCGCAGTGCAGGGCGCCAGAGCGAAAAAAAGCCGCAGGCTTGCTGCGGCTTTCTGGTAGGGCAGGTGCCTGCCTAGAGCATGGCCTTGACGGCTTCAGCTTCGTCGGTGAGTTCCTTGAGCGTCTTGTTGATCTTCTCGCGTGAATAATCGTCGATTTCAATGCCCTGGACAATCTTGAAGGAACCACCCTTGCACTCGCAGGGGAAGCCGAACACGATGCCGTTCGGAATGCCGTAGGAACCGTCGCTCGGAACGCCCATGGTGACCCAGTTGGCTGAACCGAGCACCCAGTCATGGATATGGTCAATGGCGGCGTTGGCTGCAGAAGCCGCGGAAGAGAGTCCGCGCGCCTCGATGATGGCGGCGCCGCGCTTGCCGACGGTCGGCAGGAAGACATCGTTATTCCAGACCGGGTCGTTGATCAGCGACTTGACGTTGTCGCCGTTGGAGGTGCAGTTACGGTAGTCGGCGTACATGGTCGGGGAATGGTTGCCCCAGACGACGAGATTCTTGAAGCTGGAAACCGGGCGGCTGCTCTTGACGGCGAGCTGCAGGACGGCGCGGTTGTAGTCAAGACGCAACATGGCGTGGTAGTTGGCCGGGTTGGTACGGCCGACCTTCTTGGCAGCGGCGGCGGCAATCAGTGCGTTGGTATTGCAGGGGTTGCCGACGACCAGCACCTTGACGTTCTCATTGGCGTTTTCGGCGATGGCCTTGCCCTGCACGGTGAAGATGGCACCGTTGGCCGTCAGCAGATCGGCACGCTCCATGCCCGGGCCGCGCGGACGGGCGCCGACCAGCAGGCAGACGTCGGCATCCTTGAAGGCGACATTCGGGTCGTCGGAGGCGATCATGCCGGCGAGCAGCGGAAAGGCGCAGTCGTCGAGTTCCATCATGACGCCCTGGCAGGCTTTCTGGGCTTGCGGCAGATCGAGCAGTTGGAGGATGACCGGCTGATCCTTGCCGAGCATTTCGCCGGAGGCGATGCGGAAAAGCAGGCTGTAACCGATCTGGCCGGCGGCGCCGGTGACTGTGACGCGAATTGGGGCTTTGGACATGGTGCGGCTCCTGTGGATATGAAAGAAATGGAAAAAACTGAAAACGAGCGTTAATTCCCCGAACTGGTTTGTTGGATGCAAGAAAGCAGTTTGAGATCATAAGAGCGAACGTACGATGATGTCAATTATCAATTTAAGTGTCTTGTGTCTTATATAAGACATTTATATACTTATGGACATTATGAATGATTTGTGCTGAAATTCCACCTTATGAACCAGCCGTCGTCAATCCATTCTCCGACTTTTAGCCCACTCTATCGGCAGATCAGGGAACTGATAACGAGGAGCCTTGAAACAGGCGAGTGGAAGCCGGGTGATGCCATTCCCAGTGAATCCGAACTGGCGGTGCGCTTTGGCGTAAGTCAGGGAACGGTGCGCAAGGCGATCGACGAAATGGCGTCGGAGAATCTGCTGATCCGTCGTCAGGGGAAGGGAACCTTTGTCGCCACACACGACGATCCGCGTTCGTTTTTTCGCTTTCTTCGCCTGGCTTCAGACGATTCCGATCTGCAGACCTTAAAGAGCATTCCCCTGGAGTGCTGGCGAGCCAAGGCAGGGACTGACGTAGCCCGTACGCTCGCGCTGGAGACGGGTGCGCCGATCATCATTGTTCGCCGACTGTTGCAGTGTGCCGAGCGGCCGGCTGTTTTCGATGAAATCTATCTTCCCGGCGAGTTATTTTCCGATCTGACGCTGGATATTCTCAAATCCAGCGAGATGTCTCTCTACCACCTGTTCGAAAGCCGCTATGCTGTACGCATGATTCGTGCAGACGAGCGCCTGCGCGCCGTGTCGGCCGACAGGGTGAGCGCGGAATTGTTGCAGGTGGCCGAGGGTAGCCCCCTGCTTTTGGTCGAGCGCGTCACCTTTACCTATGACAGCAAGCCTGTCGAATGGCGCCGGGGATACTATTCGACCCAGAATTTTCACTATTTCAACGAATTGGGATGAAGCGAGGAGCAAGGTGTTTTGATGTAAATCAGTTGCTTTGTGGTGAATTTTAATTTTTGGTTTTATGCAAGTCCAAGCGGCCATTTTTTGGTCGCCTAACAACAGGGAGAATGTCCATGGCAGAAATGACTTTAAAGAAGAAGCGACCAAAAAACCTCGATCTGATGACGATCCGATTGCCCCTTCCGGGTATTCTGTCGATCCTTCACCGTGTGAGTGGGGCAGTGCTTTTCCTGCTGCTGCCCATTCTCCTGTGGTTGTTCGAGAGCAGCCTGACTTCTGCTGAATCCTTTGCCGTAGTCAAGAGTATTGCTGCACACCCATTGGTCAAACTGATCCTGTTAGGACTGATCTGGCTTTACCTGCACCATTTCTGTGCCGGCATCCGTTATCTGCTGCTCGATCTGCACAAGGGAATCGACCTCGAATCGGCGCGTCTTTCCAGCAAGATTGTTTTTGCAGTGAGTATCGTCCTGACCCTGCTTATAGGAGTGAAGGTGCTATGGTAAATCGAATTCTTGTCGGGGCTCATTACGGGCTCAAGGACTGGGTCATCCAGCGTGCGACGGCCATCATCATGGCGCTGTACACGGTCATTTTCTTCGCTGTGGTACTTGTCGTCGGGCCGGATTCCTTTGCTGCGTGGCGCGGCATTTTTGCCAACGGGTTCATGAAGTTTGCCACCTTCCTGTGCTTCGTCAGCCTTTTCTATCACGCTTGGATCGGTATCCGGGATATCTGGATGGACTACATCAAGCCGGACGGCTTGCGTCTGCTCCTGATGATTGCAACCGCTGCGGCGCTGGTCGGCTATGCCGGCTGGGCCGTGCAGATTCTGTGGAGAATTTAAGTGAGCAAGATAACTATTCCCGTTCGCAAGTTTGACGCGGTGATCGTCGGTGCCGGCGGTGCCGGTCTGCGCGCCGCCATTCAACTTTCCGAAGCCGGCCTGAAGACCGCTGTCCTGTCCAAGGTATTCCCTACGCGTTCGCACACGGTGGCGGCGCAGGGCGGTGTTTCGGCTTCGCTGGGCAACTCCGAGGAAGATCATTGGCACTGGCATATGTACGACACCGTCAAGGGATCCGACTGGCTCGGTGACCAGGATGCCATCGAATACATGTGCCGCAAGGCGCCCGAGGCGGTGGTCGAACTTGAGCACTTCGGCATGCCCTTTGACCGGACCGACGAAGGCAAGATTTATCAGCGGCCCTTCGGCGGCCACATGTCCAACTTCGGCGAAAAGCCGGTTCGTCGCGCCTGCGCGGCTGCCGACCGGACCGGTCACGCCATGCTGCATGCCCTCTATCAGCGCAACGTGCGCGCCAATACCCAGTTTTTCGTTGAATGGATGGCGCTGGATCTGATTCGTGACGCGGAAGGGCAGGTCCTCGGCGTCATCGCGCTGGAAATGGAAACCGGTGATGTCGTCGCCTTTCACGCCAAAGCCACCATCTTTGCCACCGGCGGCGCCGGACGCATCTACTATTCGTCGACCAATGCCTTCATAAACACCGGTGACGGCCTCGGCATGGCGGCACGTGCCGGTATTGCACTCGAAGACATGGAGTTCTGGCAGTTTCATCCGACCGGTGTGGCCGGTGCCGGCGTGCTGATTACCGAGGGCGTGCGTGGCGAAGGCGGCATCCTGCGCAATTCGGACAACGAG
Source organism: Candidatus Propionivibrio dominans (assembly GCA_016709335.1). Classification (GTDB taxonomy): domain Bacteria; phylum Pseudomonadota; class Gammaproteobacteria; order Burkholderiales; family Rhodocyclaceae; genus Propionivibrio; species Propionivibrio dominans. Next base: position 32,288 of record JADJNC010000065.1, read on the forward strand.
CGCTTCATGGAACGCTACGCCCCGAATGCCAAGGATCTGGCTTCGCGCGATGTCGTTTCGCGGGCCATGGTGACCGAAATCAACGAAGGTCGCGGCTGCGGTCCGCACAAGGACTTCGTGCTGCTCGACATAACGCACCTCGATCCGGCGACGATCATGAAGCGTTTGCCCGGTATCCGCGAGATTTCGATCCAGTTCGCCGGTATCGACCCGATCAAGGCGCCGATTCCGGTAGTGCCGACCTGTCATTACCAGATGGGCGGAATTCCGACCAATTACCATGGCCAGGCTGTCAATCCGGATGGCAGCACCATCAAGGGTTTCTATGCGGCTGGCGAATGCGCGTGTGCTTCGGTGCACGGGGCCAATCGCCTGGGCACCAACTCGCTGCTCGATCTGCTGGTGTTTGGCAAGTCCTCGGGTGATTCGGTGATCGAGGCCATCAACGCCGATCCGAAAGGCCTGAAGGAGCTTCCGGCCGATTTCGCCGATCGCACTCTGGCTCGTCTGAATCGGCTGAATACCCAGAAGGGCGGTGCCAGCGTCAATGAAACGCGTCTCGAAATGCAGCGCACGATGCAGAAGCACTGCGGTGTGTTCCGCTTCAAGGACATGCTGGTGGAAGGTGTGAGCAAGATCTGTGACATCGAGAAAGCGGTGCACCTGACCGAGATCGGCGACAAGTCACAGACCTGGAACACGGCCCGTGTCGAAGCGCTCGAACTCGACAACCTCATCGAAGTGGCCAAGTCGACCATGGTTTCTGCGGAGGCGCGCAAGGAGTCGCGAGGTGCGCATGTGCGGGACGATGCGCCGGATACCGCCGCCAATCCGAACGGTCGCGACGACGAGGTGTGGCTCAAGCACTCCCTGTGGCATCGCGAAGGCAACCGTTTGAGTTACAAGCCGGTGAATCTCAAGCCACTATCCGTCGAAACCATCGCGCTCAAGACGCGCGCCTACTGATCGCGGTACTTTCACGTCCAGGAGTCAATGAATTATGAGTACCATGCAATTCAAGATTTACCGCTACGATCCTGACAAGGATAACGCGCCCTACATGCAGGACATCTCGATCGAGGTTGATCCTGCCATCGACCGCAAGCTGCTCGATGTGCTGACCAAGCTCAAGGCCAAGGACGATTCGCTGTCTTACCGCCGTTCGTGTCGTGAAGGGATTTGCGGTTCCGACGCGATGAACATCAACGGCAAGAATGGCCTGGCCTGTCTGACCGAGATCAGCGAACTCAAACAGCCGGTTGTCTTGCGCCCGTTGCCGGGGCTTCCGGTCATTCGGGATCTGATCGTCGATATGACCCAGTTCTTCAAGCAGTATCACTCGATCAAGCCCTACCTGATCAACGACTCGCCGCCGCCGGAACGCGAACGTCTGCAGACACCGGAGGATCGTGAAGAACTCAATGGCCTTTACGAGTGCATTCTTTGTGCCTGCTGCTCGACATCGTGCCCCTCGTTCTGGTGGAATCCGGATAAATTCGTCGGCCCGGCCGGTCTGCTCAATGCTTATCGCTTCATTGCCGATACGCGCGATGAAGCGACCAATGCGCGGCTTGACGATCTTGAAGATCCATACCGCCTGTTCCGCTGCCACAGCATCATGAACTGTGTCGAGGTCTGTCCCAAGGGGCTGAATCCGACGCAGGCCATCGGCAAGATCAAGGAAATGATGGTCAGGCGGGCGATTTGATGGAGGCTGGCGCGGAGTTGAACCGTCTGCGCTGGCGTTGTACGCGCCGCGCCATGCTGGAGATGGACATACTGCTGGGAAGCTTTCTCGACAAGCATTACGCAGGCTTGACTCCGGAACAGGCGGCGGTGTTTGTCGCGCTGGCCGATATGGAAGATCTTGAGCTCTGGCCTTTGATTACCGGCAAGCGCGAGTGTGAAAATTCGCTGCAGGCCGAAGTCGTGGCCATGTTGCGTAACGTCAAAGTAAAGTAAAGTATTGGTTTTGTCCCGATAGTGGGGCTTCTCGTTGAGCAAGTGACTTCAAAAACCTGAACCGGAGATTGTGATGACCACCGAACGCAAGGCAACCCTGACTATCGAGGGACAGGATCCCATCGATTTTCCGATCATGACGCCGGTTATCGGCAACGACTGTATTGACATTCGAACCTTGGGTGCCAAGGCCGGGATGTTCACCTACGACTCCGGTTTTTTGTCCACCGCCGCGTGTTGCTCGAAAATCACATTTATTGACGGTGACAAGGGCGAACTGCTGTATCGCGGCTATCCGATCCAGCAACTGGCGGAGAAATGCAACTTTCTCGATGTGGCCTACCTGCTCAAGCACAGCGAACTGCCAGACGCCAAGCAGAAAAAAGAATTCGAAGCGACCATCAAGCAGCACACCATGCTGCACGAGCAGATGGTCAAGTTTTACCAGGGCTTCCGTCGCGACTCCCATCCGATGGCCGTTCTGGTCGGTGTTGTCGGCGCCTTGTCGGCGTTTTATCACGAAGTGGATGATTTCGCAGACGCCGAACACCGCAACATCAGCTTCAACCGTATTGTGGCCAAGCTGCCGACGATTGTTGCTTATGCCTACAAGTACCATACCGGCCAACCCTTCATGTATCCGCGCAATGATCTGGACTACACCGCCAACTTCATGCACATGATGTTCGCTACGCCGTGTGAGGAATACAAGCCCAATCCGGTTCTGGTGCATGCGCTCGACACCATTTTCACCCTGCATGCCGATCACGAGCAGAACGCCTCGACCTCGACCGTTCGTCTGGCCGGGTCCTCGGGTGCCAATCCGTATGCCTGTGTTTCGGCGGGGATCGGTTGTCTGTGGGGGCCGGCGCACGGTGGCGCCAACGAGGCCTGCCTCAAGATGCTTGAAGAGATCGGTGATGTGTCGCGCGTTCCCGAGTTCATCAAGCGTGCCAAGGACAAGGACGATCCCTTCAAGCTGATGGGTTTCGGCCACCGCGTCTACAAGAACTTCGATCCGCGTGCCACACTGATGCGCAAGGTCTGCGCCGATGTGCTGAAAGAGCAGGGCCTGAAGAACGACCGCCTGTTCAAGCTGGCCATGGAACTTGAAAAAATCGCACTGGAAGACGAATACTTCATCGAGAAGAAGCTCTATCCGAACGTCGATTTCTATTCGGGAATCGTGCAGAAGGCAATCGGCATTCCGACCTCGATGTTCACCTGCATCTTCGCGCTGGCACGCACGGTTGGCTGGATGGTGCAGTGGGAGGAGATGATTGCCGATCCGGAATACAAGATCGGTCGCCCACGCCAGCTTTATATCGGAACGCCTGCACGCGATGTTCCGCCGCTCAACAAGCGCTAAGAGTAAAAGAAGGCAGCGCTGATTGGCGCTGCCTTCTTTTCGGCCGGCAGGTGTCAATGCTGGCCAACTTCTCGGTAGAATGCCCCAGAATCCTTGACCACAGGTAACTGCCATGATGAATCAGTTGTTCGGAACTTCTTTGCTGTTCGGCGGCAATGCCATTCGTGGAGGAACTCTACGAAAACTATCTCGACAATCCCGCCTCGGTTGCTGGCGAGTGGCGTGACTACTTCGACAAGCTGGCGCAACTGCCCGGCGCGGTGGCCCGCGATGTTCCGCATCTGCCGGTCGTCAACGCCTTTGCCGAACAGGCGAAGAAAGGCGGCTATCGCGCTGCGGCATCGATGCCGGTGGATGACAAGAAGCAGGTCAGTGTTCTGCAAATGGTCAGCGCCTACCGTGTACTGGGGGCGCGCTGGGCAAATCTAGACCCGCTCAAGCGACAGATCCGACCGGTACTCAACGAGCTTGAACCCTCTTTTTATGGTCTGACCGATGCCGATATCAACACGCCGTTCAACGCCGGCTCGTTCAAGGGCGTATCCGAGCGAGCCACCTTTGGCCAGATTTTTGATGCCCTCAAGGAGACCTATTGTAGCCTGATCGGTGTCGAGTACATGTACATCGACAACATTGCAGAAAAGCGCTGGTTGCAGGCACGCATCGAACCGATCCGCGGCAAGGGGACCTACACCTCGGCCCAGAAACTACGTTTTCTTGAGCGCCTGACTGCGGCTGAAACTCTTGAACGTTATTTGCATACCCGCTACGTCGGTCAGAAACGGTTTTCACTTGAAGGCGGCGAGTCACTGATCGTTGCACTGGACGAATTGATTCGTACAGCAGGCGATAACGGTGTCGATGACATCGTCGTCGGCATGGCGCACCGTGGCCGGCTCAACGTATTGGTTAATACGCTGGGCAAGGAACCGGCGATGCTGTTCGACGAGTTCGAAGGCAAAAAGGCGCAGGACCTGACCTCCGGTGACGTCAAGTACCACCTCGGCTACTCGTCCGACGTTTCGACCCCTGGCGGCCCCTGTCACCTGACACTGGCTTTCAATCCCTCGCACCTTGAAATCGTTAACCCGGTGGTTGCCGGTGCCGTTTATGCCCGCCAGTGCCGCCGTGGGGGTAAAGGACGTGATCAGGTTGTGGCAGTGCTGATTCACGGCGATGCCGCCGTCGCCGGTCAGGGCGTCAACCAGGAAATGCTCAATTTTTCCCAGACCCGCGGCTATGGTACGGGCGGCACGGTGCACATCGTGGTCAATAACCAGATCGGATTCACCACCTCCGATCCGCGCGATTCGCGCTCGACGATCTACTGTACGGACATCTTCAAGATGGCCAGTGCGCCGATCTTCCACGTCAATGGCGATGATCCTGAAGCTGTGGCATTGGTAACCCGTCTGGCCGTCGAATTCAGGCAGGAGTTCAAGAAGGATGTGGTCATTGATATCGTCTGTTTCCGCAAGCTCGGCCACAACGAGCAGGACGAGCCCATGGTCACGCAGCCGCTGATGTACAAGCGCATTGCCGCGCATCCGGGCACACGCCAGCTCTACGCCAACAAACTGGTCGCCGAAGGGGTGCTGCCGGGCGATGGGCCGGAGGATATGATCCAGAATTACCGTGACCACCTTGATCGCGGGGAGTTGTTGTACAACCCGGTGATTTCTGGTCACACGCATCCGATGACAATCGACTGGGCGCCCTATCTGCCTACGAAATACATCGAGATCTGTGATACCACCGTACCCTTAAAGGAAATCAAGCGGCTGTCGGATCGTCTGTCCACGGTTCCCGAAACCTTCACCCTGCACAGCCGCGTCAAGAAAATCATCGACGACCGTCGTCTGATGGGGCAGGGCAGCGTTCCCTTCGACTGGGGCATGGCCGAAAACCTTGCCTATGCATCACTGCTCGTCTCCGGCTATGGCGTTCGCATTTCCGGAGAGGACGTCGGTCGCAGCACCTTCTTTCATCGTCACGCCGCGCTGCACGATCAGAAACGCGAGTCGTGGGACGAAGGCGCCTATTATCCGCTGGCCAACCTGCAGGAGAAACAGGCGAACTTCCAGTGCTTTGATTCCGTTCTCTCCGAAGAAGCGGTGCTGGCCTTTGAATATGGCTATTCCACGTCGAACCCTTTCGAACTCGTGATCTGGGAAGCCCAGTTCGGCGACTTCCTCAACGGCGCACAAGTCGTCGTCGATCAGTTCATTGCCTCGGGCGAAGCGAAATGGGGCCGCGCCTGTGGCCTCGTGCTGTTGCTGCCGCATGGTTATGAAGGCCAGGGGCCAGAGCACTCCTCGGCACGCATCGAACGCTTCATGCAGTTGTGCGCCGAGATGAACATGGAAGTCTGTCAGCCCTCGACGCCGGCGCAGGTATTCCACATGTTGCGTCGGCAGGCCATTCGCAAGCAACGCAAGCCGCTGATCGTGTTCACGCCCAAATCGCTATTGCGCCACAAGGACGCTGTCTCGACCATGGACGAACTGACCAAGGGCGAGTTCAGGCGCGTGATCGGTGAAGTCGATCCGATCGATGCCAAAAAAGTCAAACGCGTGATTTTCTGTTCCGGCAAGGTTTACTACGATCTTATTGCCGCACGCCGTGAGAAGAACATCTCGACAATCGCGATTGCCCGACTTGAACAACTCTATCCCTTCCCGCAGGAATCTTTTGCCGCCGAACTCTCGAAGTATCCGAAGGCTACCGAGATTGTCTGGTGTCAGGAAGAACCGCGTAACCAGGGCGCCTGGTACTGGATTGCCTCGCGCCAGCATCTTGATCGCTCGTTCAATAGCAAACAGCATCTGTTGCTGGTGTCGCGGCCGGCGTCTCCTTCCCCGGCGGCAGGTTATTACAGCAAGCACAACGCACAGCAAAAAGCACTGATCGAGTCCGCACTGGGCGAAATCGAACAATATAAATATGCTTGAATCGGAGTGAACATGATCATCGACGTCAAAGTTCCGCAGCTATCAGAGTCCGTCGCCGAAGCGACCCTTGTGACCTGGCACAAGCAGGTCGGCGAAGCCGTATCGAGAGACGAGAACCTGATCGACATCGAGACCGACAAGGTCGTTCTTGAGCTACCGGCATCCGCGAACGGCGTACTGGCAGAAATCATCAAGCAGAATGGCGACACGGTCGTTGCCGGTGAACTGATTGCCCGTATCGATACCGAGGGTACGGCTTCTGTAGCGTCGTCCGCGCCGCCCGCCAAGGCTGTACCTGCCGCTCCACCTGCCGCACCGCCCGCACCCGTCGCCAGCCCGGCATCAAGGCCGGCTGCCGGAGCGCCGGCCGCTGGCGTGGCGATGCCGGCCGCGCGCAAGATTCTCGACGAAAAAGGCGTCGCTGCGGCCGATGTGGCCGGTAGCGGTCGCGGCGGTCGCGTGACCAAGGAAGACGCACTTGCGGCAAAGGCCAGAGCAGCCACAGCCCCAGCGCCTGTCACGCCGCCTCCCGTACCTGCTTCTGCAAAGTCGGCCGTTACCCTGGCGCCCGCGCCGAGCGTAACACTTGCGCTCGGCGATCGTCCGGAGCAGCGTGTGCCGATGTCGCGTCTGCGCGCACGCGTCGCCGAGCGGCTGGTCCAGTCGCAATCGACCAACGCCATCCTGACCACCTTCAACGAAGTCAACATGGCGCCGGTCATGGCCTTGCGCAAGCAGTATGGCGACAAGTTCGAAAAGGCGCATGGTGTCCGCCTCGGCTTCATGGGCTTCTTCGTCAAGGCCGCCGTTGCTGCCCTGCAGAAGTTCCCGATCATCAATGCCTCGGTCGACGGCACCGATATTGTCTATCACGGCTACATCGACATCGGTATTGCCGTCGGCAGCCCGCGCGGTCTGGTGGTGCCGATCCTGCGCGATGCCGACCAGATGAGCATTGCCGACATCGAGAAGACGATTGGCGATTTTGGCCAGAAAGCCAAGGACGGCAAGCTGTCGATGGAAGACCTGACCGGCGGCACCTTCTCGATTTCCAACGGCGGCGTATTCGGTTCGATGCTGTCGACGCCGATCATCAACCCCCCGCAGTCGGCGATCCTCGGCATTCATGCCACCAAGGATAGGGCGGTTGTCGAAAACGGCCAGGTTGTCGTTCGCCCGATCAACTATCTCGCCATGTCCTATGACCACCGCATCATCGATGGCCGCGAAGCAGTGCTCGGTCTGGTCACCATGAAGGAAGCACTGGAAGACCCGGCCCGCCTGCTGCTGGGCGTCTAGGGTGTAGTCGAGGGCAGCAGCAGGGAGTGAAGCGAGTATTCTCCGCTCCCGATTCTCCCTCCTTGTTTCGAACAATCCGTGAGCGGGTAACCGATCGATGATTTTCCTCCTTACCCCTCACTCTTCACTCCTCACGGTGTAAACATGTCCAAACAATTTGATGTTCTCGTGATCGGCGGCGGCCCTGGCGGCTATGTGGCGGCCATCCGTGCTGCCCAGCTCGGCTTCAATGTAGCCTGTTGCGAATCCAATGCCTACGCCGACCCGAAGGGCGAACCGCGCCTCGGCGGCACCTGCCTGAACGTTGGCTGCATTCCGTCGAAGGCGCTGCTGCACACCTCGCACCTGTTTGCCGAAGCCGGGCACGGCTTTGCGGCGCAGGGCATCTCGGTGGGAACGCCAAAAATCGACGTGCCGACGATGATCGGGCGCAAAAACACCATCGTCAACCAGCTCACCAGCGGCATCAAGGGCCTGTTCAAGAAGAACAAGGTCACCCTGCTCAATGGCCACGGTTCCTTTGTCGCGCAAAGCGAAAGCGGCTGGCAGGTCAAGGTCGGTGAAGAACTTGTAGACGCCACGCAGGTCATCATCGCCACCGGTTCCAGCGCGCGTCACCTGCCAGGCATTACGGTCGACAACAAGATCATCTGCGACAACGTCGGTGCGCTCGACATGGAGGCCGTGCCGAAGAAGCTCGCGCTGATCGGGGCCGGCGTGATCGGCCTCGAGATGGGCAGCGTCTGGAGCCGTCTCGGCTCCGAAGTCACCATTCTCGAAGCGCTGCCCGATTTCCTTTCGGTGACCGACATCGATGTCGCCAAGGAAGCCGCCAAGGTGTTTGCCAGGCAGGGTCTGAACATCCAGCTCGGTGTGCAGATCGGCGAAGTCAAAGCCTCGAAGAAGGGCGTTTCCATTGCCTATACCGACAAGGACGGCAAGGCTCAGAAGCTCGACGCCGATCGCCTGATCGTCTCCGTCGGGCGCATCCCCAATACCGAAGGCCTGAATGCCGACGCCGTCGGCCTCAAGCTCGACGAGCGCGGCCGCATCGACGTCGATGGGCACTGCCGTACCAACCTGGCCGGCGTGTGGGCGGTCGGCGATGTCGTCTCCGGCCCGATGCTCGCGCACAAGGCCATGGAAGAGGGCGTCATGGTCGCCGAGATGATGGCCGGGCAGTCGGGTCATTGCAATTTCGACACCATCCCGTGGGTCATCTACACCAGCCCGGAGATCGCCTGGGTCGGCCAGACCGAACAGCAGCTCAAGGCCGATGGCGTGGCCTACAAGACCGGAAAGATTCCCTTTGCCGCCAATGGCCGTGCGCTCGGCATGGGCGATACCAGCGGCTTCGTCAAGATGCTGGCCGACGCCAAAACCGACCGAATCCTTGGCGTGCACATCATCAGCGCCAATGCCTCCGAACTGATTTCCGAAGCCGTGGTGGCGATGGAATTTGGCGCCGCCAGCGAAGACCTCGCGCGTATCTGCCACGCCCACCCGACACTGTCGGAAGTGGTGCACGAAGCCGCCCTGGCCTGCGATAAACGCCCCTTGCATTTTTTAGGCTGTGAGGCAGGGCCAATAAAGGCGGGGTGCCGGGTACCTCGCCTTTAATTACGCCTGGAAAAATTTCGGGTCAATTCAGAAACAGTAAAGAGGTAAATATTCCTGAATTAAATTCGAAAGGCAGCGTCGCATTGAATTTCTAAAAAAAGAATTCGAAGCATTTAACAAAACAGAGCACCAATTATCAAATGACTTCGACTCCTTTAATTCTGTGCCAGTACAGGCGGCGCACCAGCAAAGTGGCCAAGCCCAGAACCATCATTGCAGTGCTGCCTGGCTCCGGCACCGCGGGCAGCACGCCGGCGGCGCCATAGAGGGTGCCGGAGCCCGATATCACGCTGAATCCCGACACCGGCTGTCCCGTTGCACCCAGAACCTCGATGCCGGTCATGCGCGCACTGCTGATAAACGACACGTCGCCCCCGCTGCCTGTAAGCAGGCCCACGCTGGACGAGGGTAGCGAAGCACCCCACAGGCTGTAGGTCACGTCCAGTGCAGTGCCGAAGACGATCGGAACGTCGATCGAAAACGTGGTGCTGCCGCTGACCGTCAGGCCCGTGACCAAGTCGCCGGTCAGCGTCATACCCGGCAAAGAAGCGACATACCCGCCCGGCATGTAGTGCGACACCGAACCGCGTGAGTTCTGGATCCGAAGGCCAGGAAGTGCGGCCGTTGCCCACCGAGTAAAGCCCAACTGGCTATCCGTGCGCCCGAGGTTGAACAGCGAGCCGTCGACGGTGAAGGTGGGTCTGAATACGCCCGAGCCGCTGGCCCCACCGAAAGTCATGGTCTCGGTCTGCAAGCCGTAAGCCTGCGAACCCACCACCGTGAACGGGTCAGAACTACCGCTGTAGCTGGCAGCGGCGCGCACGCCCAGGTCAGCAAAACCCGCGCGGCCAGCCGCCGAACCGGTGAAGGTCCGCAAGTCGCCGGGCGGCCCGAAACCCACCGCCAGCGTGGCGGCTACCGTCACCGAGCCGCTGGCGGCCACCGCCGAGCGCGAATCGCTGGCTACGCCGCACACCGCGCCGTCGGTGGGCAGGGCGACCTGAAAGATGCCCTGGAAGTAGGCCGTGCGAGAGTCAGGTCCAAAGGTCGCGCAGGAAAAGCCCGGGCCCGCCGCGCCGAGCCGCGAAATGCCGGCCGCCGTGAGGCTGTAGCTTTCGAGCGCCGGCGCGGCCTGTGCTGTTGTCAATGCGCAGCCTAAGGCAAGGATGATAGTCGAACCTGACAAGACACGCATCGAAGACCCCATTCAGTAGCGGTGGATGCCGAAGCAGCACTATGCGCCGAAAACCGGTCGTGCGCAACGCCAAGTCTTTTCCAACATGGTATGAGGCTGGACCTTGGGTCGTGTTTCCAACGAGGAATGAGTCTGAGTGAGTAAAGTAACAACTGGGTAGAGTAGAGAGCAGGCTTTCGCCTGCCCTCCCTCATCAAACCGTGCATACGGTTCTCCCGCACACGGCTTTCCGATGCTCTTCACGCCAAGGCATGAAGTGCCATTCGGGTCAGAGTGAATAACCTTTTTTGGATTCCAGGAGGCAAATGGTAATGAAAAGGAAATGTCTCTGTCCCAATGGCACTACTTTAAGCCAATGACATCGAACGACTATTCAACAGATCACGTCTCACCGGTGAACGCCGGTGACCAGAATGGGGCCCCGCTACTGGGTCCCGGCTTCCGCCGGGACGACGCGTCACCGCTTGTTGTTTTGCAAGTGCTTGTTGAGAAATGGAAATATCCGAAGTCGAAGGCAAAGGTAGTGCCATTGGTCTCTGACCCTTTTAATGGGATAAACGGTGTTTGACAGCAATGGGAATCGCCCGACAAAGCGTATTTCTTCAGCCTACTGTCGTGGTTTGATCAAATCTGCCGGAGAGGAAGTCGGTCAAACAGTTGCTCTGGCCGAGAATGCCGACAAACTCTTCGCAGAACTCGAATTTAAGATTTTCCGGGGCAATACGATAACGTTCAAGCCCAAAGCGTTCGATGTTCAAGATTGAGTTGCACCAGACCAGATTTGTAGTCGCAAAAGAAATCGGCTGAAAGCTTGATCGTTCCAGCGATTCTAAACAGAATTTCTTTGGCTGCCCTGCTGCTGTAATCAGCGTTCGGAATACCGCTTGTACATCCTTAAGGTTGTTGCGCAGTGATTCAGCGCTGATGATGTCTCGCTTGACCTCAAACGAATGTGGCGCGGACAGGGTGTGTAATTGAGGGGGTGATCGATTCGATTCTTGTGTATGTCATTGTTGTAAGGTCGAGAAATGCACCGCGCCTTGATCCCATGCCAGATCATTGATTTGACCTACCGACAGGAGGCAGTAAACGTGGGGATTGGCTGGCTTTACAACATTTAGTTGTGACGTCAGGTCCACGAGGTAGTCAAACAATTGACGCATACGCACACTTAAAGCATCGGCTTCATCTCTTGCCAGGGTTTTGGCGCGAACTTCCTTTCTTTGCAGATGCTGTGCAGCACTGGTCAGGTCACCTATCAGTGTGCCTGGCGGTAATTTAGCTGGTTTCGATGCTTCACCGAACTGACGCTCCAACTGGTCAGCACTGATGGTCGGGAAAGTTGATGCAGCCCTCATCGACGTTTCAGATAAATCCAGGGCCTTTGAGGCTATTTGACTGTCGCTTTCCTTGGCACTGGCGAGGATCTCGTCGCCATGCTGCTTGAAAAGTTCAATATCAGCAGTCAGACTCGATTCAAAGTCAATCAATAAACCTGGCTGGGGCACGGCTCCGCTACCGGAAGTGCCGCCCAGGTGGAGGGGAGTTAACGCCGTGGAAGCCGGCAGGGATGACGATGATGACAGCGTCGCCTCTCTTGTCGCAGGAATGCGGATTATCGGCAGGGGCGCAAGTCCGCGTAGATCTGCGATCAAATGTTCTGCGCTTTGGTAGCGTTCGTCCGGGGTTTTCTCCAATAGACGGCAGATGATTGTTTCAAGGCCGGCAGGCAGGCCGGGCTTGACCATCGACGGTCGTTCAGGAGGATCGGCAACGATTTCCTTCATCATTTCGTGAATCCTGCCACCTTTGCGCCCGAATGCCGGTTGGCTGGTTGCCATTTCATAGAGTATGGTACCGAGCGCGTAAAGATCTGTACGCGCGTCAGTGTTTTGCCCCTTGATTTGTTCCGGCGCAACGAAGCGAGCCGAATATAGAATTAGCCCGATGCGTGAGATTGAAGTTTCGGTGAGGCTGGCAACACTGAAGTCGGTGATGCGCACAATTCCATCGTCCCAGCAAGAGCTTCGAGGGTTTGGGCCGCCATGAATTATTCCTTGGGGCATGCGCATGAGCCAGTCCTGCCGCCGTCTGGATGGCTATATCGATGGCCTGCTCGGCTGAAACCGGGCAATCACCCAGCAACATTTCAACCGAACGGCCAACGACATATTCGGTGACCACGAAGTAGGAGTCGTTACTTTCACCTACGTCAAGCATGGCAGCGATATTCGGGTGATGCAGTTTTTACTAAAACACGAGCGTCTTCAAAGAAGCGAAGAAGAAAGTCTGCTTTCTGCTGCTGGGAAGATTCGCATCGAAAACTCTGAGAACCACATCGCGTTCATTAACCGGGTCATTAACGCGAAAAACCGTACCGGAGGCTCTGTGACTGAGATCTTCAAGTATCGTATAGCGACTGATTTTTTCGGTTTCTGGTTAAAACCATGGTGCTTGCTGGAGTCAATTTGTGAAATATCAACCTGAAGCTTACTCGTATATTGCGTTAATTACTTTACGGGCATCCCTTTGTTTTCTTGCGAATTGCGTCATTTTCCCGAGCTGACTAGATCATGGCCTGACACGGCGCACACCTCCGGTCTGCAGCTTGTTTTCGCCATGATGATGGTTAAGTCGCGCCAAAAGCCGGGTACATTCCCTGAGTTTTGCAGTTGCTCCGGTTTTGCCGGTGCCGTAGTGCAGGTCTGCGAAATGGCGGGCCGCTTTACTCGTCAGGGCGCCAAAGTTCGGGTCGCTCGTGCGCCACGCGCAAGGCAAAATCGAGCGGCCCCTCCCACGCTGCACGCGTGATTCCCAACTGGTAAGCCGCTTGCAGAAGCGTTGCCAGGCGCGCTGAGCGGGAGCTGTCGTGGTGCGCTGATGGAGCGTCCACCAGGTGACGAGCAGCAGCGCGATGCTGCAAAGCGTCGCCAGTGCCGCCGTCATGCTGCGCCAGTCCGGTTCGCTCAGCCCGAGCCTGGAAAGCACCTCGCGCTGGCGTTGCGGGTTGTAGCCGAGCACCCACTGGTTCCAGGTATTGTTTGCGGCGTCCCAGCGATTGCGCAGGTCGCGCAGCAGCTCGCTGTCGATGCGCACCAGCGCCGGCAAGAGATCGCCTGCGGGCAGCGCGGCTTCGATGCCGACTTCGATGCGCGAGGGGGCGACCGCCGCCGTCGGGTCGACGCGAACCCAGCTCTTTGTCGGCCAGCCAGATCTCGGCCAGGCGTGGGGCGTCGGACTGGCGAACGGTGAGGTAGCGGTCGACCGGGTTGAGTTCGCGCCCCTGATAGCCGGCCACTACACGGGCAGGCACGCCGGCGGCGCGCATCAGGACGACGTAGGCCGAGGCGAAGTCACGCAGAATCCGCGCCGCGTGCCGAAGAGGAAGTCATCGACGGCGTTCTGGCCGAGCAGTGGCGGTCGCAAGGTGTAGAAGAAGGCTTCTTGTCGGAAGAAGAGCAGTGCGGCGCCGGAGATCAGTTCGGGTTTCTTGAACTTTTCCCTCCATGCTTCAGCCAGTTCGCGGCTGCGTTGATTGAGTCCGGGCGGCAGGCGCAGCGCCTGTTGCAACATGGCCGGGATTTCCTGCCGGTTGGCTACGAAGTCGAGAGACGAGGTCAGGGCAAAACGCGCCCGGCTGAGTACCGGCTCTCTGGCCAGCGTTTCAAGCGTTGGCGAGAGGGTCGGCGCAAGGCCGCTATCGTCCGGCAGCACCAGCGGAAGATCGAGCGCCAGCAGCCAGCGCTGGTTGTGCGCTTCGAGCGTGGTGACGTAGCTGACCTGCCTGTCGCCGGCTTCGATGAGCGGTGGTCGGCCCGGCCTTTGTGGGTCGCGCACCCGCGCACGCCAGGTCTGGCCGTCGTAGTCTTCGAACACCGGGCCGCGCCAGTAGAGATCGGATTTTTCAGGAACCTCGCCGGAAAATCGGACGCGGAAGGCGATCGCGCCGGACTGGATCAGGTTGTTCAGCGAGCCCGGCGACATCTGCTCGGAGAGGCCGGAAAGCCCCGGGAGTGAGCGTCCTTTGGCAGTCCCCAGAGCGGGCCGGAGACACGCGGGAAGAGCAGGAAGATGATCAGCACGAAGGGGGGCGCCTGCGCCAGCAGCAGGCCGGCGTAGCACGATGGTGCCCGGCGGCTGGGCGCCGCCATGCACGCGGATGAGCGTCGCCGTGAGTAGGTGGTCGCTGCGAGTAGCCACAAGCCGGTCGGGATGCTCTGCGAGGATGAAGTAATGCGTGAGCAGCAGGAAGAAGCCGAGCATGACGAGGGCCATGGCGTCGCGCCGGGTGCGCATCTCCATCGGCTTGGGGCGCCATGAAGAAGAAGAGCAGCAGGGCGACGCCCGCCTCCTTGCCGATCAGGTGCGGAACTGCCAGCCGATTCCCGCAACGCCGACGAATACCAGCACCGCCAGCAGCCAGCGCGAGGGCAGGCGGGCGTTCCGATGCCTACAGCCCGAGGCGCCAGAGCAGCACGCTGCCGCCGAGCAGCGACAGCCACAGGGGGAGATGGAGAACGTGCGGAGCCGCGGTGGCCACGGCCACCGCCAGCAGCCAGGGATGGCGCCGTATTCCGGAAGACTACCTGTGGTTTGGCGGGCTTCGATTTGCCGCCAAGCCACGCCATGAGCCTCGCAGGCATGCCGGTTTCCTTCCTTCGACCTCTGCTGCAATCACAATCCATTTGACCAGGCCACCAGACTGGGGACGACCGCAAGCGCAAGTGGCCCGGTTGAAAATGACGACGTCCAACGTTTGAAATCACAGGCACTACGCGGCTTCATCGCGCAGCATCCGTTGAATGATGACTTCGATCACGTGGGTGAACGAGGCAATGGCTTACGCCGGAGAATGATTTTTGAGCCACTCGCGCAAAGCGGCATCCACGCGGGTTTGCCAGCCCTCGCCACTTTCGCGGAATTGCTCAACCACTTCTCGCGACAAGCGGATCGTGATGCGTTCTTTGGTCGGTGCCTTCTGAGGGCCGCGCACGCCGAGTTTCTTTCTAAGGGACAGTGGCAATACTTCAGCGGCCGGCTTGAATTTCGCCATATCGACTGAGGTCAGTTCGCGGACATCGCCGTCAGTGTCAATCAATGGTTTGCGGCTTGCCATGTCTATGTGCCTCTCTCGTATTTGCTTTACGGAAACTGATTACCCGAATGC
>JADJNC010000066.1 GCA_016709335.1 Candidatus Propionivibrio dominans
CACTGACCGGCATATTGGAGCCACCGATGTTCGGCGTAATGGAGCCACGAACAGGTAGTTAAAACGACACCCCGAAGGGGTTAAACAATGGTGGATTTTGCCTCTTTTTTTGTGACGGCTTTGCTACCCTTTGGCGCCAACTTTGGGGCCCGGAAGGACGGGCCATCGAGTTCCAAGCAATAGGCGTTGTGGCGTAGTCGGTCCAGCGTGGCTGAGCCCAGTAGACGATTGACGGCAAACGCCTGATCCCACTCTTCGTAATCCAGATTACTGGTCACCACCGTCGTAGTGCGCTCGTACCGCTCCGATATCAGGTCGTGCAAGTCCTCATCAAACGGGGCCCGCAGCGGTTTCAGACCAAAGTCATCAATGATCAACAAAGGCACCTTCGCCAGACTTGCCAGCTTGCGCTCATAGGCCCCAGTGGCCCGCGCAGCATTGAGGCTTTGCGTCAGAGATGCACAGGTGGCAAACACCACGTCGACTCCTTGGCGCACCGCACAGTGCCCCAGAGCCTGGGCCAGATGACTTTTGCCCGTGCCACACGGCCCCACGATCAACACCGGCGCCTTCTCCTGCAGATAGCGCCCGGTAGCCAAGTCATGGACCAAGGCCCGGTTGAGATGGGGCAGTTGAGCAAAGTCAAACTGCTCCAGCGTCTTGGTGGTACGGAATTGCGCCCGGCGCAGCCGGGTGCTGAACTTCTTCTGATCGCGCCGGGCTACCTCGTCAGAGATCAGCAATGCCAGGAACTCGGTATAGGCAAGCTTGGACTCAATGGCCTGGCGGTTGCGTGCGGCCAGCGAGTCCAGGATGCCCGACAGGCGTAGGGATTTGAGTTGGGGGGCCAATTCAGGTGCAGGGTTCATTGGGAATGTTCTCCATGTCAGTGGTGGTTAATGCAGCAAATCGAGCTGCGGGTTGGGGTGGGCAAACAAGGTGGCTGCGTCCCGCGCAAAGCGCGGATTGGCGTAGGCCGCAGGTGTGAAGGGTTCGACTGGTGGTGTCTTGTCAGCACCGGTAGACAGAATGGACTTGACGGTGCGGTAAAACGGGCTGTCATGGGTCAGCGCCCGCGCACAGGCCGCCTCCAGTCGGGCGTTGCCATACGTCTTGCCCAGACCGATCACACCCTGCGCGGCACGCAGGCGCTCCAAAATCTTGTCGGCCAGCAACCGATCAATCAATTGCGCACAGGACTCGCCTACGAGCTGGGCCTGCATTCCAAGCCACTCCCGGTCACGTGCAAAGAAGGCCTGTGCCTTGGGTGGCAGATGGTCACGCACGGTTTTGCGCTCACCTAACTTGAGCCCTCTGGCGTGGGTTGCGACATGGCGGAATTCGTCATACAGCGCCACTGCGCCGTCTGTGGCACGCAGCCACAGCACTTTGCCCACCAAGGCAAAGGGGGCCGAGTACAGCCGGTAATCAAACTTGACGTGGCAGTCCCGGTGCAGCGTTACTTGGTGCCAAGTACCCAAGTCTGGCGCAATGGCTGGCAGTGCCTGCATTAGAGGGCGCTCCGTTGCAAACAAGGCCAGTGGTGCCTGGCGGGTGGTGCCGTGGATGCGAACCCCGGCTACGTTGGTGACCCAAGCACGGGCCTGCTCGTTGAGGTCGGCCAGGTTGCGGAACTCACGCAGCGCCAGGAAGTTGCCCTTGACGTACTTCACGCCAGACTCGACGATGCCCTTCTTCTGCGGGTCATACGGTGGACAGGGATCGATCTTGAAACCGTAGCCTTCGGCGCATTCGGCGTAGGCACGCTGCACGGTGGGGTCCTTGGCGCAGGCTTTTGTGATGGCGCATTTGGCGTTGTCGATGATGACGCGATTGGGCACAGCAGCAAACCACTCGAAGGCCCGGCGGTGGCAGCCCAGCCAAGTGGCGGCACTTTGGTCCCAGACGAACTCGACGTACTGGTGACGCGAGAAGCACAGGGTCATCACAAACGCCCAGGTCCGCCTGAGTTTGTCATCGGGGTGCATGAGCATGGGACCGGCGCCAAAGTCGACTTGGCACGCCTCGCCCGGTGCGAAGTCCAGGCGACACGAAGTCTCGGGTGGTTCGCTGCTTCGGATGTCGGCCAGAATGCGGCGCACAGCCGAGTAGCTGCCGCTCCAACCTTGTTCGCGCTGGAGAGCAGCATAGATGGCAACGCCGCTGACGCCTTGCTCGGCCCAGCCTTGAATGCGCTCGCGCTGTGCCGCCAGACTGGAGACGGTGGTGCTGGCACGCTTGGACTGGCCCAGCGCGGCGGCTATCGCCTCGTCCGCTGGCATGGGGCCAGCAACGTCAAGCCAATGGTGGTGTGCGCCCAACTCACGCAGCCGGGCCGCTGTACGCCTGCCCATGATGCGTGCGGCTGCAATCTGGCGGTCTGAGTCGCCCTGGCGCATGCGCACCAAAGCCTGTCGGTATTGAAACATCTCGAATCTCCTGCGTGCCATCTGCATGTCCTTTGGGTAAAAGGCCCAAAGGGTAGAGATGACACAGGGTTCGGAGATATCGCTCAAGCGCCCTGTCAGTGGCTCCAATACGCCGACTATGAAATGGATCCTATACGGCGATCACGCCGTGGCTCCATTACGCCGGTCACAAACTGGATCCTATATGCCGATCATGGAATGGAACCTATACGCCGGTCGGTGACACTCGCCCCATAGTTGCTGGTTCTCTTTTTGACCCCTCGAATATTTCGTTTGCCTCGACTCGTCACAGCGCGATGGGAAGCCATCTCACGCAATACGCTATCAAGCCAATCTTGCCTGCGCTTAGGGGGGAATGGCGCCAACGAAGGGAATTCGGCGCTGTAGCACTCGCACGGCATGGATGAACGACAGGTCAACTGCACTCTGCTGCGTGCGATCTGCAGCCTCTGTCATGAGTTTACGGATTGCTGAGTGCGTAAGTAGTAGCGCATAGAACTCCTGTTTGACCAGGTCAGGCCTCTTGCTACGTAAGATCACCTTACGATCTGCCAAGTGCGTTTTGAGCTCATCAAATGATTCCTCAATAGTCCATCGCCGGTGGTAAAGAGCTGCCAGTTCAACGGCTGAAGGAGCATCTTCGCCCATCCAATTGGTTATCAGTCGATAAGAAGACTCGGCATCGGGTATTCCATCGAGCGCGTACTCGATGACACGAACTACGGTGGTCTGACCTTTTTGCTTCAAATTTTTGTTCGAATGTATTTCGCTGAGATAAGAGCCATCAGGAAGTGTCTGCATACGTCGAAGCGATTGGACGCTTTTTACTCGAAACAGTAGCTTGGCTCCGGTGCGTAAACCCCTTTGCCAAAACTCATAGCCGCAAAACCCCCGGTCTGCGGTCACTATCATGGATTTATCAGCATGATCCATGACTGACTGGGCCAGCGTGAGTTCTCCTTCCTCGAACGGCCCATGCTTGGCAAAGCAAATGGTGTGAGTGCCACATTCGGTCATGCCCACGAATCGGATTACCGGAAATGCAGCGTCACCATAGCCACCGCTAAGGTGGCCATAGAAATCAGAATTGGCCTTTTCATCGGGCATGGTCAGCGTAGACCCATCAATAGCCATGACTCTATGGCCATGAAACATAACGCCAGGCATACCTGGTGGGCCATGAGGTCGCACCTGCTCTTCATACAGTTGGCGCAAAGGAGCCTCACCCACCAAACCCCTTGCTTGAGAAATGGCACCCTTCGTGACGACCGTGCTTTCCAAGCCCGCTTCACCAAGCAAATTGCGCAGACCCTCAACGACCAAGCGCATGACATCTTCGTAGGCGACGTCAGCGTAAAGGACCATCATCATTACGAAATAAACCAAGACTTCGCGCGGCAATCCTCTTCTGCGCTTACTTTGAGCGCCGCTCTTTTCCAGTGCTAGTCTCACCTGGCCCACGGGACACTGCATCGCCAAAAAACCAACTGTCAAATAGTCTGCTAGTCGAGCACCGGACGATAACTGAGCCTTCGTTCTCGCCATATTCACTCCAGAAAATGAACATGGCGAAATGGTATCACTAACTCACTTAACTAAACAGTAT
>JADJNC010000067.1 GCA_016709335.1 Candidatus Propionivibrio dominans
ATCCTCCAAGGCTAAATACTCGTAATCGACCGATAGTGAACCAGTACCGTGAGGGAAAGGCGAAAAGAACCCCGGGAGGGGAGTGAAATAGATCCTGAAACCGCATGCATACAAACAGTGGGAGCCCCTTCGTGGGGTGACTGCGTACCTTTTGTATAATGGGTCAGCGACTTACGTTCAGTAGCGAGCTTAACCGAATAGGGGAGGCGTGGGGAAACCGAGTCTGATAAGGGCGATTAGTTGCTGGGCGTGGACCCGAAACCAAGTGATCTATCCATGGCCAGGATGAAGGTGCGGTAACACGCACTGGAGGTCCGAACCCACTAATGTTGAAAAATTAGGGGATGAGCTGTGGATAGGGGTGAAAGGCTAAACAAACTTGGAAATAGCTGGTTCTCTCCGAAAACTATTTAGGTAGTGCCTCACGTATCACCTTCGGGGGGTAGAGCACTGTATGGCTAGGGGTCATCGCGACTTACCAAACCATTGCAAACTCCGAATACCGAAGAGTGCGAGCGTGGGAGACAGACATCGGGTGCTAACGTCCGGTGTCGAGAGGGAAACAACCCAGACCGCCGATTAAGGTCCCCAAGACATAGTTAAGTGGGAAACGAGGTGGGAAGGCTCAGACAGCCAGGAGGTTGGCTTAGAAGCAGCCATCCTTTAAAGAAAGCGTAATAGCTCACTGGTCGAGTCGTCCTGCGCGGAAGATGTAACGGGCTCAAACTATGCACCGAAATCGCGGTCAGGACAGAAGACAGATGACAGAAGACAGATTTCAGACGACAGAAGACGGAAGACAGAGGACAGATATGAACGAACCCACCATACGGGATGTAGAAGATTTGACGGTCTATGGAAAAGCGTATGCCGTTTCATTGGAAATACATCGTGCCAGTTTGGCGTTCCCCAAAATTGAACAATATGCGTTGGCTGACCAAATGCGTCGAGCCAGCAAGAGCGTATGCGAATTTGGCGGAAGGCTTTGGCAAACAAAGCATCTCAAAACCGGAATTCAAGCGCTATGTACTGATGGCGATGGGTTCGGCCGATGAAATGCGCGTATGGGTAAGATACAGTCAGGATTTAGGTTACATCTCGGGCAAACAAGCCGATGTTTGGCGTAATGAATACCAGACCATCGCGAAAATGCTCAATGGCCTGCATGCCAAATGGGGATAACCAGAAATTCATGCACTGCACGGTAGTTTGTTTTATCTGTCCTCTGTCTTCCGTCCTCTGTCCTCTGAACTGTCCTCAGTCCTCTGTCTTCTGTCCTCTGACGGTAGGAGAGCGTTCTGTAGGCCGTTGAAGGTGTCTGGTAACGGATGCTGGAGGTATCAGAAGTGCGAATGCTGACATGAGTAGCGATAAAGGGCGTGAAAAGCGCCCTCGCCGAAAGCAAGGTTTCCTGTCCAACGCTAATCGGGACAGGGTGAGTCGGCCCCTAAGGCGAGGCAGAAATGCGTAGTCGATGGGAAGCGGGTTAATAGTCCTGTACCTCTTTGTAATGCGATGGGGGACGGAGAAGGTTAGGTCAGCCGGGTGTTGGACGTCCCGGTTCAAGCGTGTGGAGTCGTGCCTGGTAGGCAAATCCGCCGGGCTCAGAGGAGGCGTGATAACGAGTGGTCTTGTACCGCGAAGTGATTGATACCCTGCTTCCAAGAAAAGCCTCTAAGCTTCAGTTATGAAGAGACCGTACCGCAAACCGACACAGGTGGGCAGGATGAGAATTCTAAGGCGCTTGAGAGAACTCAGGAGAAGGAACTCGGCAAATTAGCACCGTAACTTCGGGATAAGGTGCGCCCTGGTAGATTGAAGGCCCTCGCGGCTGGAGGTCGAAAGGGTTGCAGTGAAATGGTGGCTGCGACTGTTTAATAAAACACAGCACTCTGCAAACACGAAAGTGGACGTATAGGGTGTGACGCCTGCCCGGTGCCGGAAGGTTAAGTGATGGGGTGCAAGCTCTTGATCGAAGCCCCGGTAAACGGCGGCCGTAACTATAACGGTCCTAAGGTAGCGAAATTCCTTGTCGGGTAAGTTCCGACCTGCACGAATGGCGTAACGATGGCCACACTGTCTCCTCCTGAGACTCAGCGAAGTTGAAATGTTTGTGAAGATGCAATCTCCCCGCGGCAAGACGGAAAGACCCCATGAACCTTTACTGTAGCTTTGCATTGGACTTTGAACCGGTCTGTAGGATAGGTGGGAGGCTTTGAAGCGTGGACGCTAGTTCGCGTGGAGCCAACCTTGAAATACCACCCTGGTTTGTTTGAGGTTCTAACCATGGCCCGTGAATCCGGGTCTGGGACCGTGCATGGTAGGCAGTTTGACTGGGGCGGTCTCCTCCCAAAGCGTAACGGAGGAGTACGAAGGTACGCTAGGTACGGTCGGACATCGTGCTAATAGTGCAATGGCATAAGCGTGCTTGACTGCGAGACTCCACGTCGAGCAGGTACGAAAGTAGGTCATAGTGATCCGGTGGTTCTGTATGGAAGGGCCATCGCTCAACGGATAAAAGGTACTCTGGGGATAACAGGCTTATACCGCCCAAGAGTTCATATCGACGGCGGTGTTTGGCACCTCGATGTCGGCTCATCACATCCTGGGGCTGTAGCCGGTCCCAAGGGTATGGCTGTTCGCCATTTAAAGTGGTACGTGAGCTGGGTTTAAAACGTCGTGAGACAGTTTGGTCCCTATCTGCCGTGGGCGCTGGAAATTTGAAGGGACCTGCTCCTAGTACGAGAGGACCGGAGTGGACGAACCTCTGGTGTACCGGTTATGACGCCAGTCGTATCGCCGGGTAGCTAAGTTCGGAAGAGATAAACGCTGAAAGCATCTAAGCGTGAAACTCGCCTTAAGATAAGATTTCCCTGGGGACTCGATCCCCCTGAAGGGTCGTCGAAGACCACGACGTTGATAGGCTGGGTGTGGAAGCGCAGTAATGCGTTAAGCTAACCAGTACTAATTGCCCGTGCGGCTTGATCCTATAACCTTAAGCAGCAACTCACCGTTATAAACAATCACAACCCAATCAGAAGACAGAGGACAGAGGACAGAAGACAGATTAAAACCTGATTCTTCCCTTCGGTCATCCACCTTCTCCCACCTTCTCCATTTTGCACGACGTGTCCAACGGCACGGCGTGATCCCCGTTATGCTTGGCGGCCATAGCACTTTGGACCCACCCCTTCCCATCTCGAACAGGACCGTGAAACGAAGTCGCGCCGATGATAGTGCATACTACGTGTGCGAAAGTAGGTCACCGCCAGGCTCCCCAAAAACACAAGCCCTCAACGCCATACAGCGTTGAGGGCTTCGTGCTTTGTAGCGCAGGTAATGCCATCCCCGGTCAATTCTGTCAGAATGCCGCAGTTGAATCGGAGATTGTATGACTGAAAACAATGTTCCTGCCTTTGCTCGTCTGACGTTCGATTCGCTTTTCAGAGCGATAAAGCGTGGCTGGGAAATGTTTTGATTACCCGGCCACTGAGTGTCACTTACGCGATGATTTTCGCGCTTATCGGCATACTGATTCTTTTCGGAATTGAACGAGCCAGCTTCGCGCCTATGATTTTCCCGCTGGCGGGGGGGTTCATGCTGGTTGGTCCGGTGCTGCTCTCGGGGTTTTTCGCGATGGCGGATCGCATCGCGCGCAAGGAAACCTGTACATTTTCGGATATCGTCAGTGGATTTTCCCGCACATCACCTGAAATGCTGGTTATCGCGTTCGTGTGTACGCTGCTGTTCATGATTTGGGTCACCGATGTCGCAGCACTCTATGGTTTTACTGTCGGGCGCGTCCCGGCGTCGCTTCTGATGCTTTTTTCTCCTTCGGAAAGTATCCTTTCTTTCCTGCTTTGGAGTTCACTGCTCGGTGCTGTTCTGGCATTCGTTATTTTTTCGATTTCAGCTTTCTCGGTACCTCTTCTTTACTATCGTCGGGCCGGACTTGTTCAGGCGGTATTTTTGAGTGTCACCGCCGTATTTGCCAATCTTGTACCCTGCCTGTTGTGGGCAATCATTCTGTCGGTGACCATCATCGCCAGCATTCTGATCTTCCCGCTCTTCCTGCTGACTTTTCCCGTGCTCGCTTTTGCCAGTCATACCCTGTATCGGGAGCTTTTCCCCGAATAGTCAGTCTGAAAAGTGTGTCTCATTCGGAGTTTCGTCATGTCGCAAAACAATCGAGAGTCGGCAACGCTGGGTGGCGGCTGCTTCTGGTGTCTGGAGGCCGTATTTGAACAGGTGACCGGGGTTGAGTCGGTCGTCTCGGGTTACTGTGGCGGGCAAACCGACAATCCCTCGTATCGATCGGTTTGCGAAGGCCATAGCGGACATGCCGAGGTGGTGCGCGTCACATTCGACCCTGACCGGATCAGCTATAGGGACCTGCTCGAAATATTCTTCGTGATTCACGATCCGACCACGCTCAACCGGCAGGGAAATGATATCGGCACCCAGTATCGTTCCGTTATTTTCTATCATTCTGCTGCACAGAAAGAAACAGCCAACGCGCTGATCAACGCGCTGGAAAAGGAAAAACTCCTGGACAAGCCGGTGGTAACCGAAGTGCGCCCTGAAGAACGCTTCTTCGTTGCGGAGGAGTATCACCAGCACTATTTCAGCAACAATCCCGATCAGGGCTACTGTCAGATGGTCGTCGCGCCAAAGCTTGCCAAGTTTCGCAAAAACTTCAGTTCACGGATCAGAACGCAATCGTGACCAGACCGTACCTTTAGGAAGCTTCACTTTCGGAGTATCAATGCGCAAGCTGATTCGTTACGAACACGGCATTTTTGCCATCGATGCGGACTATGTGCGTCCGCAACTGGCGGCTATTCACCTGATTGTAGAAAACGGCCGGGCAGCATTCATTGACACCGGCTGCAACAACTCATTGCCGAATGTCATGGCTGCACTCGATGAAATCGGTCTTGCGCCGGGGAACATCGACTACGTCATCCCGACTCACATTCATCTCGATCATGCGGGTGGTGCGGGCGCGATGATGCAAACCTTCCCCAATGCACGGCTGGTCGTCCATCCGCGAGGCGCACGGCACATGGCCGACCCGACCCGGCTGATCGAGGGTGCGGCAGCCGTCTATGGCCTGGAGGAGGTGCGCCGCTTGTACGGCGAGGTGCTGCCGATCGATGCCCACCGGATTATCGAGGCGACGCATGGCCTGAAAGTCGATCTGGCCGGACGACAACTTTGTTGCCTCGATACGCCAGGGCACGCCAGGCATCACATTGCGGTGGTCGACAACAAGACCGGGCACATCTTTACCGGGGATATTTTCGGGCTGTCGTACCGGGAGCTCGACACCGAAGGTCGCCAGTTCATTTTCCCGACGACGACACCCGTTCAGTTTGACCCTGTAGCCATGCATGCGTCGATCGATTTACTCATGAGTTATCAGCCAGACGCAATCTATCTCACACATTTCAGCCAGATCCGGGATACCGCTGCAAAAGCCCTTGAACTGCACCGGCTGGTTGACGCTCACGTCGCCATTGCCCGGCGCGAGAAAAACGCAGGAGCGGATCGGCATGCCAGAATACGTGAGGGACTTGAGCAACTGCTTCTGAACGAAACCAGGCGCTTTGGCTGCCGACTACCGGCCTCCGGGATTCTGGAGATTTTTGACGGCGATCTCGAACTGAACGCTCAGGGACTCGGTGTGTGGGTTGATACCGAGCAGTAGATGTTGCTCAGAATGCGTACATTTCGTTTCTTTCGATTGCCAGATGCTTCAGGACTTCGCTCGCAGCGAACAGCCCGAAAGTTGCCGTGACGCATACCGAAGAGCCAAAGCCGGCGCAGTTGAGACCGGTCAGAACCGGCGGGTCATCGCAGACAGCGGCATTTTCCGGATAGCGCAACGCTTCGCTGGAAAATACTGCCGGAACGCCGAATTTCTTTTTTGGCTCGCGGGTAAAACCGTATTCCTTGCGCAGCAGCGAGCGCACCCTCGACAGCAGCGGATCCTGAACGGTGCGCGCCAGATCGGCGATTTCGATGCGCGTCGGGTCGATCTGTCCTCCGGCACCACCGGCCGTGATCAGTGGTAAGCCGCGAGCTTGGCACCAGGCGATCATTGCGGCCTTGGTACGCACCTGATCGATGGCATCGATCACGTAGTCGTAGTCCTTGTCGAGCATCTGATCCAGATTATCCGATGCAACGAAATCCTCGATCCTGGTAACCCGGCAAGCCGGATTGATCGCCAGAATGCGTTCAGCCATGGCATCCGTCTTGGCTTTTCCAAACACATCGCCAAGCGCCTGGATCTGCCGATTGACGTTCGATTCGGCGACCATGTCAAGATCGATCAGCGTGATCCGGCCGATGGCCGAACGGGCCAGAGCTTCCGCTGCCCATGAACCAACGCCGCCGATGCCGACAACACAAACATGCGCCGCCTGAAAGCGCGCCAGCGCATCGGCGCCGTAGAGCCTTTGAACACCGCCGAAACGCCGCGCCGGATCGGCCGCGTGATCACCTGAGGGTTCGCTCATCGGGCCTCTAGCGAACGGCGGATGACCTGATTGAAGGGCTCGATCCACTCTGGAGCAAACTGATTGTCGCAGGCATTGATCTCGGCGATGGCACGCAACAAGGAGCGGTTCCTGCCACGATTGACATGCTTCAGCATCACCGCTTCGAAGGCGTCCACAATCGCCAGGATTTTTGCCCCTGCGCAAATCTCCTTCGCCTTGATGCCCAGGGGGTAACCCTCGCCATCCGGCATTTCATGGTGCTGTGCCACCATTTCGGCGGCTACGCCCCAGCCGTCCATGCGTGAGAGGATTCCGGCGGCGTAACCGGGATGGGCGTGAAGAATCAGCTTTTCGTCTGCTGTCATGCGCTCCAGCTTCAACCATACCGACTCAGGAAGAAACATCATGCCGATGTCGTGCATATAAACGGCGGCCTCCAGTTGCATCGGATCAACCGTCTTGCCCATCATTTGATTGGCTTCCATGGCCAGGCGAAGCAAACGCAGGGTGCGTCCCTTGAACAGGGGGGAACGTGCCTCAAGCTGCTCGGCCAGCGTACGGAAGAAACGAAGATCGTCTGCCGCCTGCGATTTGGACTTGCTGGAAATTGATGAGGCGCGACCGCGTAAACTTTTCGAGACTTCGGCGGCGGGCCGGAATCCGGTGACGGCTTCGATCAACCCGCAGGCACACTCGTCCATATCGGGTGCGCTCGCCAGCGCAAGTTTTTCCAGCCCCTGCACCAGAGCCAGCAGGCGCAGGCTATCGAGAGATTTACCCGAGAACAGCCCGGCAACCGCCAATTCCAGCCGGTCGATAGCCAGCAGAAGGGCTTCGGCAATGAATTCGCTGAAAGCGATTTCGTCGCTACGAAAACGCGCAAGAACCGACTAGACCGGATGCACAATGGCTACCGCCAGATCGACTTTGCATAGTGCTGAATCACCCTTGATATTGTGTATTGTGCGGAAAAGGCTGCTGATGACTTCGCGCTCTTCTGGCGTGCTCTTCAGACGGGCGATATCGCGTTCAATGCTTGGCGCCAGATCGCGCAGTGATTCAATAAACTCTTCGAGAGCCAGTTTGTCCAGAATCACGGGGCAATGATCGAGCGAATGTCCATGAAGCCTCTTTGCAGGTTTTTATTGCGGCAGGTTTTATTGCGTCAAGTTTAGCTGAAAGCCGGTACAAGGGTTAGCACATACCTTTTTCGCCATCACGGCGCGCGTTGAACTGGCCGCAATGGCCTGGCTGGTCTACACTCCACCTTTCCAACTCAGGAGGAAAAAAGATGTCCATCACCACAACCGACTCCGGTCTGCAGATTGAAGAAATCAAGGTTGGCGACGGCGAGACCGCCAAAACCGGCCAGTTTGTCAGCGTCCACTACACCGGCTGGCTGACTAATGGCAACAAATTTGATTCGAGCAAGGATCGCGACGAACCCTTCGAGTTCCCGCTCGGCCAGCGCAACGTCATTGCCGGCTGGGACGAAGGCGTGCAGGGCATGCGCGTCGGTGGCGTACGCAAGCTGACCATTCCGCCACAACTCGGCTACGGCGCCCGCGGTGCCGGTGGCGTGATTCCGCCCAATGCCACCCTGGTGTTCGAAGTTGAACTGCTCGACATCAATTGATCGATGGCCACTACGACCCGAAAAACATTGGGTTTGCCAGGCCAGGCCAGACCTGAAGAACGTGTGGCCGACCCGGGTCGCAGGCCAGTACGTGGTGGCAGGTCGAACATTAAACGCAACGCGGCTACCGAGGACGCAATCAGCACATCAACGCTCGTAAAAAACCAGCCGCAACAAAAGCCGCGTGGCACGCCCTCACGTGCTCCCGTCGTAGCGAAGACCAGGCCACTTGCCCGTCCATTGTCTTCGCCGGCAATCACATCAACGCTCGGCAAGCCGCCACAGAGCGGTGTGCGCATCTCCAAACTGATGGCCGAACGCGGCCTGTGCTCACGGCGCGAGGCAGATTCCTACATCGAACGTGGCTGGGTTTTCGTTGATGGTGAGCGCATCACCGAACTCGGCACGCGCGCCGATCCCTCGGCAGCAATCAAGCTGGACAAGGGTGCACGCGCGGCGCAACAACAGCAGATGACCATCCTGCTGCACAAGCCGGTCGGCTATGTCTCAGGGCAGCCGGAACCGGGCTTCACGCCGGCCGTTACGCTGGTGCTGCCGGAAAATCAATACTGCACCCCCGATACACCGCGCTTCCATGCCTCACACCTGAAAGGGCTGGCGCCGGCCGGGCGTCTCGATATCGACTCCACCGGCCTGCTCGTGCTGACGCAGGATGGCCGGGTAGCGCGCCAGTTGATCGGCGAAAACACCAGCGTCGACAAGGAATATCTGGTGCGTGTCGAAGGCCGCCTCGACGCCAGGGGACTGGCCCTGCTGAATCACGGACTCAGTCTCGACGACAGGAAGCTCAAGCCGGCCAGGGTCGAATGGCTCAACGAGGACCAGCTTCGCTTTGTCCTCAACGAAGGGCGCAAGCGGCAGATCCGCCGCATGTGCGAGTTGGTCGGCCTGCGCGCGGTCGGGCTCAAGCGGGTGCGCATCGGCAAGGTCAAGCTGGGGGATTTGCCGCTCGGGCAGTGGCGGTTTTTGCGCGATGACGAGTCGTTCTAGCGAAGGCGCCTGCTCGCCGCAATGAACAACTCCGGATCGACCATCACACCATTGAGTACCACGCTCCAGTGCAGGTGCGGGCCGCTGGCGCGTCCGGTCATTCCGGAAAGTCCGATGCGCTGACCCCGGGCGACTGCATCGCCGGCCTGCACGTCGATGCGGTCAAGGTGGCAGTACATGCTGATCAGCCCGTTGCCGTGATCGACGAACACCGTATTCCCGTTGAAGAAATAGTCATCGACCGCCAGCACCCTGCCCTGCGCGCTGGCCTTGATCGGCGTGCCACGCGGCACGGCGACGTCGAGGCCGGAATGCGGCGAGCGCGGCTCGCCATTGAAGATTCGGCGCAGGCCGAAGCGGCTGGCCAGCCGCCCTTCGGCAGGCAGCAGGAAGTTGATCCCGATGTCGTCCGCATCGCGCCAGTGCCGCTTCAACTCCTGGATGATGGCGATCTCGCTGACGGCGCGCGCCTCGTCGGCCGGCGAGAGGTTCACCTTGCTCGAGTCCTTCAGCGTGATGCGTTGTTCGGGGTAGTTTTTGGCACTGACCACGAATGGCAGGATTTTCTCTTCGCCCCCGACATTGACGCGCAGTTGATGGCTACCGGGCGGCAGATCAAGCGCGAGGCCAAGCAAGGCGACCCACTGTCCGTCTTCGCTCGTCACCAGAACGCGCTGCTCGCCGAACCAGGCGCGAGGGGGGCTGGGGCTGGCGCTGCCCGAAACGGCGCCCAGTCTGATCAGCGCGATGCCGCCGGGAACGCTCGACGCTCTCGGCAGGGCGAGGACGATGCCCGGCAAAGCGAGAAACAACAAGGCCGCCGCCAGCCGCCGGGAGGTAATCCATGCAAAGCAGATCATCGGGTGGGATTCCTGCCTTACAGCGATGCGGCCTTGAAGGTGTCGCACTGGCGCAGATCGCCGCTGTCCATGCCGCGCTTGAACCAGCGCATGCGTTGCTCGGAGGTGCCGTGGGTGAAGGATTCAGGAACGATGCGGCCTTGCGATTGCTGTTGCAGCCGATCGTCGCCGATGGCCGAAGCGGCGGTCAGTGCCTGCCCGATCTCGCCGGGTTCGATGATGTGCTTGGCCGCATCGGCACGGTTTCCCCATACCCCGGCCAAACAGTCGGCCTGCAATTCAAGGCGTACCGATAGATCATTCGCCCTGGCCTTGCTGGCGCCCTGCTGTGCCTGATGCACCTTGTCTGAAATGCCAAGCAGGTTCTGTACGTGGTGGCCGACTTCGTGGGCGATCACGTAGGCCTGCGCGAACTCCCCCGGCGCGCGGAAGCGATCCTTGAGATCACGGTAGAAGGAGAGGTCGATATACACTTTTTGATCGCCGGGGCAATAAAACGGCCCCATCGCTGACTGCCCGGTTCCGCAGGCCGTTGGCGTTGCCCCGCTGAAGAGTACCAGCTTCGGCTCCTGGTAGCGCGAGCCACCTTCCTGGAAAACCTGCGTCCACGTGGTTTCGGTACTGGCCAGTATCTTCGAAACAAAGCGTCCCATCTCGTCGTTGGCGGGCGGCTTGTGTGCACTCACTTGCGGCGGCGACTGGCCTTGAATGTTCGAGGCGAGGCCAAGTATTACCGAGGGATCGATGCCGAAAAAATAGCTGGCGGCGATGGCGACGACAATGGTGCCGATCCCCAGGCCACCGCGCCCGATGCCGCCCATGCCACCACCACCCGAGCCGCGCCGGTCTTCAACATTATCGCTTTCATTCTGGTCATCGAGTCGCATGAGTCATCCTTTTCCGTGATGCCGGGTGGCAAATGCTATCAGCCGCTTTTGCGGGAATTATTCATTGCCCTGGCCGGGTCGCCATCCCGCTCCGGCTCCGGCACAACCAATGCCGCGCGCGCCTGCTTCTGTTCCAGGCGCTGGTTCTTGCTGCCGTCAAAGAACGTGTAACGCCCATAGAGTTCGCAGCCTTTCATGCCGGGATCGCACGGCAGGTTGTTCACCTTGCCGCAGGATCCATTCACTTCATGCGGGCAACCCCATCCACCGCCGGCCATTTGCGCCTCACTGGTCTGAAAACGAAAAGACGTATTCTCCGCTGCATGCGCGCTGGCTTCAAGCCCGATTGCCAACAACACCGATTGCAAAGACCGCGAATGAGTTAATCTACCCGGCAAATGCACAAACCAGCCGCCAAAACCCAGCTCAAGCACTTGCGCACCTCGGACCTCCGTGGCCTGGCCCAACTGGCGACGCAGGCCACCGTGGGCGTGACGCGGATCGTCGAAGGCGTGCACCAGTCGATCTGGAACACCCTCGGCGTACCCGGCGGCAAGACACCGGGGCAAACCGGCGGCATCACCGGTCTGGTCTACCGAAGCATCGATAGCGTTACGCAATTGCTCGGCAAAGGCGTGGACTCGCTGCTGGTCAGGCTGCAACCCCGGCTTGAATCGGCCGCGCAGTCCGAAGCCGCAACACCCCAGCGCGAAGCGGTTCTGGCCGCACTCAATGGCGTGATGGGCGACCGCTTGCTCGCCAACAAAAACCCCTTCGCCATCCCGATGACGCTGCGCTATCAGGGTGAAGTATTGAACTGGCAGGCGCTGCCCCCGATGCCCGAGGCCACCGGAAAGGTTCTGCTGCTGATTCACGGCCTGTGCATGAACGACTTGCAGTGGCGCGCAGAGCACCGCGGGCAGCTCGTCGACCATGGCGCAACCCTGGCCTCGACGCTGGGTTACACCCCCGTCTATCTGCGCTACAACTCGGGTTTGCACACCTCGCAGAATGGGCGCGAATTGTCAGCCCTTTTGCAGGAACTGGCCAGACACTGGCCGCTGCCCATAGAAGAACTCACCGTGGTGGCGCACAGCATGGGCGGCTTGCTGATCCGCAGCGCTGTCCACTACGCCAGACAGGACAGCCTGCACTGGCCGCAGCATCTGAAAAACATTGTGTTCCTGGGCGTGCCGCACCATGGCTCACCACTGGAACGGGCCGGCAACCAGGTAGACGCCCTCCTCGGCACCACCCCCTACACCTCGCCTTTCGCCAGGCTCGGCAAGCTGCGCAGCGCCGGCATTACCGACCTGCGCCATGGCAATGTACTGGACGAAGACTGGCAGGGCCATGATCGCTTTCACAGCAAATCCGACACCCGTCAGCCGCTGCCCCTGCCCGAGGGTGTGGCCTGCTACACCGTAGCGGCGACTACCGCCGCCAGGCGCAGCAAACTGGCCGAGCGTCTGATCGGTGACGGACTGGTGCCGCTGCACAGCGCACTCGGACAGCATCACGACGCGCGGCGAAGCCTGATCTTTGCGCAAGCATCGCAAAGGATATTCTTTCGCATGAACCACCTGGCGTTGCTGAGCAGCCCCGAGGTGACCCGGAAGATGGTGAACTGGCTGACGCCGGTAGAATCGGCTGCAACCCCTGACGGCTAGGGAGCCGCCGATCAAGTCTCAATACGTCATTCCGGCGGAAGCCGGAATCCAGAAAAATCAAGGCACTGGACACCGGCTTCCGCCGGTGTGACGGCTTATTCAGCGTTTCCCTAAACGTGTCTCCGCAAAGGAACCCGTATGCAAATATCAGCCCAACCCTCTGGCGCCACCGAATGCTCGCAGTGACATATCGTAGGTCGGATTAGCGCAGCGCCCCCCAAGGGGATTTCCTACGGGGCATAACCCGACGGCAGTGTAGGCCGCATCCGATGCAAGTCCGTGCTGAAGAAGCTACCCAATAGTCCGGCCAAGCAATAATATTTGCAGTTTGATGCAAAATCACATTGTTTATTATTGCTCTATAGTACAATATATAGAATATTACTATTGCACTATAGAGCAACTTTATGAAACAAAACTTTTCTGAACTCAAGCGCCGCCAACTCGATGCCGTCCTTGACCGATGGCGTAGCGCCGACTTGCCGCAACGTCCACCTTCGGGCTGGATCAAGGCCATCCGTGAAGGCCTCGGGATGACGGCGACACATCTTGCCGGTCGTCTGGGTGTCACCACTTCAACCGTCACTCGTCTGGAGACCTCCGAGGCCGATGACACCATCAGCCTGGGCACCTTGCGCCGGGTCGCCGAGGCCTTGGAATGTGAAGTCCGCTATGCGCTGGTGCCAAAGCAATCGCTTGAAGACACCCTGAAAGCGCGCGCCCTTGCGATGGCACTTCGGCAGATGGCCCCCATTTCCCACAGCATGGCGCTGGAAGCACAAGCCACCTCGGCCGAGGCCAAAGAGGCGCAGGCCCTCGCCCTCGCCGAAGCCCTGCGCTCCGGTTCGCCGCGCAAGCTCTGGAAGAATGGCTGAGCCTCCTGGCTATGCACATTGACTATCCTCCAGGCGCCACCCCGCTCGATGCCGACGAACTCGCCAGCCTGATTCCCGGCCACATCACCACGCAGGGCGAGTTGAACGAATGGGAGCACGCCAACATCGTTCAAGGGGATCAGTGGGCACGCAAACAACGCAAGGAAATCCTTAACGACACCTTCGTCCGTCAGTTGCACAAACAAATGTTTGGCGAAACCTGGCGCTGGGCCGGCGAATTTCGCAAGTCCAACAAGAACATCGGCATCGACTGGCCGAAGATTTCTGTCGAGCTGCGCAAACTGCTGGACGACGTTCACTACCAGATCGAACACGCCAGTTGTCCTCCCGACGAAATCGCTGTCCGATTCCATCATCGGCTGGTCGCCATCCACCCCTTCCCCAACGGCAATGGTCGCCATGCACGCTTGATGGCCGACCTGCTCGTCGAGCGCCTGGGCCAGCCCCGTTTCACCTGGGGCAGCCGCAGTCTGGTCGATGCAGGCGAAACGCGGCAGGCGTATATCGCTGCCCTGCAAGCCGCCGATGCCCGCGATTACGCACCCCTACTCGCCTTTGCCCGAAGCTGACCCGATGACCAACGAGTGCGTCGAATTGGCAAGCGTTGCTGATGTTCTGCGGGTACAGGTGACACAGCGTAGGTCGGGTTAGCGCAGCGTCCCCCAGGAGGATTTGCTTCGCAGCATAACCCGACAATCGTCGGATGCGGCATACACTAACGTCGGGTTACGCTGCGCTAACCCGACCTACTACTCAAAGGAACCCGTATGAAAATTTCAGAACTACCCTTTGGCACCACCGACTGGTCGCAGGTTGAAGCCACCGAGCACCAAGGTGAAAGCGGGCTGGCTTACTGGCGTACCCGGCAATTTGGCGATATCCGGGTACGCATGGTCGAGTACACGCCGGGTTATCTCGCCGATCACTGGTGCGTCAAAGGCCACATCCTGCTGTGCATCGAGGGCGAACTCATCACTGAACTCGAAGACGGCCGAAAATTCACACTGACACCGGGAATGAGCTACCAGGTCGCGGATAACGCGGAACCTCATCGTTCCTCGACGGCACTTGGAGCCAGGCTCTTCATCGTCGATTGAGAAAATTCACAGTGTCGGCAACACTTTTGGAGTGACCCACCCGCCATGTTTTTCATACCGGGGTATCCATACAAATGCGGTAGCGCTTCTACGACCTTGGTTTCCGGCGTGCATATAGGCTCCATAATTCTCGCGCAGTTGCAATTATCATGATGCAATGTCGAGGGAATGACTCTCTTGTGAACCAGACGAATTTTCCATGAAACAATCAAACGCAAAGATCGTCAGCTTTGTCAGGACGGTTGAAGCCTCGTCAGCCGGGGCAGAAATCTGGTCAGGCGACGATGCGGATTGGGCAACCCGCCTCGCCACCCAGGAGTTGGGAGAGGCCGCGCCCGTCGAGCGCTTTATCGATACCCGGGCACGCATCGCCTGGCAGCGTATCTCCGATCGTCGCCCGGAGCTGGAGAGAGCACTGGAAAAACGCGACCTGGGCACGCTTTTCGGTTGGGCGATCATTTTGCTCGCCCTGATTGCCGGAATCCTCACCGATCAGATCGGCGATTCCAGGCAAGTCAATCTCCTGGCGCTACCGTTCGTCGCGATCATTGTCTGGAACCTGGCAATCTATGCCTGGCTTCTCCTCCTGCGACCCATCCTGGGACTTTTCGGCTTCAAAGGCGGCATACGGCGCTGGTTGGAGAGCAGACTTTCCGGATATCCGAATACCGGCATTGAACAGCAGATCGCTGAGAAGATTTCACTGAGCGTGCGTTGTCAGGCAGACTGGGCCAGGCTGTCCCTGCCGGCTACCAGTGCGCGGGTCGCGCGGGTGCTCCATCTGGCGGCGGCCATGTTCGTTTTCGGGTTGATCGTGGCGATCTATTCGCGCGGGTTTTACACCGAATATCGTGTTGGCTGGGAAAGTACGCTGCTGGACGCGTCCGATATCAGCGCGGCCCTGGCCACATTTTTCAACTGGATGCCAATCACTTTTGGCCTTGCCGCACCGGACCCATCGACGGTCGAACAGATGCGCTTCTCGGCAGGCGGTGGCCTGATCGGCGCCCGTCCCTGGCTTCATCTCCTGGCGTTCCTGGCCATTGCTCTGGTAATTCTGCCGCGCCTTGCCCTGGTCGCCTTCGCCTCCTTTCGGCTGAGGATGTTCGAACGTCGGTTCCCGATCGACCTGACACGCGGCTACTTCCAGAAACTGGCGGCAAGGTACGCCAGGAAGCCCAGGGAGGTTGTCGCCATTCCCTATGCCAAAGCGCTTCTCCCCGAGTCGGCTATCGTGCTCAATCAAGTCGTGCAGGACGTTTTTGGCACACCAGGCACCGTCAGAATTCTCGATACGGTTCAGTTTGGCGGGGAGGACGACATGCCGGTGCTTGCCTCAAAAAACCAGGATTCGATCCATCTTGCGCTGTTCGATCTGGCTTCGACCCCGGAAAGCGAGAATCACGGCGTCTTCCTCAAGGCGCTGAAACGTGAGGTGCCGTCCGGACATTCGGTAATTTCCCTCGTTGATAGCCGCGAATTCAAAGCGCGCTTCGGCAGCACAGGAGACCGGCTGGAACAGCGGACGAAGCTCTGGCGCCGCTTTCTGGAGGACTGCGCTGTGCCTTGCGTCATCGGCGATCTTGCCGAGGTGGGTAGCGATGAGTTGCGCCGGAACTTCGAGTCGGCATTGGCCGAAGCAGGCGGAGGTCGCCATGAGTAGCGAGAACCTCTCGATCAACCTGAGCCTCGTCTCGCATACCAACGTCGGCAAGACCACGCTGGCCCGTACCCTTCTTAAACAGGATATCGGCGAGATCGGAGACAGGCCGCATGTGACGGCGTTGTCCGAGCCTCACGTGCTGATACGCGATAGCCAGTCTGCTTCACTCACCCTCTGGGATACCCCTGGCTTCGGCGATAGCGTCCGGCTTGCCAAGCGCCTGAGCCAGCGCGGGAACCCGATCGGCTGGTTCCTTTCGGAGGTTTGGGATCGCTGGATGTCCAGACCCCTGTGGTCAAGCCAACAGGCCATGAAGAATGTGAAGGAACAGGCCGATGTGGTCCTCTATCTGGTCAATGCCTCGGAGTCGCCATCGGCCGTCGCCTATGTCGAGGCGGAGATGCAAATCCTTTCATGGGTCGAAAAGCCGGTCCTGGTGCTGCTGAACCAGATGGGGAGGCCGCGCCCGAAGGACGTCGAGGAAAAGGATCAGGCCGCGTGGCGCCATTATATGGAGCGCTTCCCCATCGTTTTCGGCATCCTGCCGATGGATGCATTTGCTCGCTGCTGGATTCAGGAAATAGCCCTCTTCGAGATGATCGGCAGAGCGATACCGGACTCCAGGAAGGCCGCATTCGAAGGACTTCAGATGTACTGGGCCGCCGAACGGATCAAAGACTACCGGCTGTCGGTTGCCGCCATCGGTAAATTCCTTGCCGCTTTGGCATCAGACAGCGAGCACTTCGAGAGCGATGGGCTAAGCGGCAAGCTCAAGGCGATGGCGCGCAAGCTCGGACGGTCTGACCAAAAGGATGTGCCGCCCGCGGCGAGGGCGATGGAGCGACTGGCAGAACGTGCCGCTGTCTCGATGAAGTCGCTGACCGATCAGCTCATCGAACTGAACGGTCTCAAGGGTGAGGCGGCCAGGGAGATTCTCAACCGCGTTCAACAGGATCTTTCGATCGACGAGGAGATCAACGAAGGCAGCGCTGCGGTGGTTGGCGCCGTAGTGTCGGGAGCGATTTCCGGTTTGGCTGCCGACCTGATGGCAGGGGGACTCACCCTGGGTGCCGGAGCGATCGCCGGGGCAGTGCTCGGAGGGCTTGGGTTTGCCGGCGTGGCCAAGGGCTATAACCAGATCACTGGCAAGGACGGCACGGTCGTGCGCTGGAATCAGGAATCAATCGAGCGATTCTTCTCCGACACCTTGCTCCTCTACCTTGCGGTCGCACATTTCGGCCGCGGCCGCGGCGAGTGGAGCCGGTCCGAGCATCCGGAGCACTGGCGTTCCGAGGTACAGCGAGTGCTTGAGGGGGGTTCGGCCGATCTCCCCAAGCTTGCCCAAGGCGGGGCGGAGCATGATCGTCGCCACCTGGAGGAAGCGTTTGAACGATGCGCGGGTTGGGCAATCGAGCGGGTACTACGCAATCTGTATCCCGACTCGAAGCTGCCAAAGATGGGTTTGTGATTGAAGTTGAACAACGAATGGAGGCAGCGAATGGCACCCAGGATTGCGGCCTACTTCAGGCATTACCCTCTTTATTACACTCTTTCAAGCTAATTACCCCTTTTCTGCCAAAGTGCACCCGGACCACGACCGATGCAATCGACCGTTTGACCTTTCCGGGTAGTCAACACTCGCCGGATCATGTCGCGGCTTACTCCCGGGCAGGCACGCTCCAGGTCGGTCAAGGAAAACGTGCTCGTCATTTTGCTGATCGCTTCCAGCACCAGTTGGGTTTTCGAGCCGCGTGGCTCCGAAGTCTCCCCAACGCGTTCGACAAATTCCCGATACGCTGTCTTGAAAATGAACAGGACGTATTTGATGTATAGCCATGGATCATGCTTGCCTTCGTGCCAGCCCTGCGAGCTTTGCGCCAGGGTTTCGTAGTAACGATCCTTGTGCTGCTCAACCAGGCGTTCCAGGCTGATGTAGCGACCGACCTCGATGCCCAGTTGGTAACTCTGTAACAGCCAGAGCAGACGGGAGACTCGGCCATTGCCATCGCGGAACGGATGGATGCACAAGAAATCGAGATTGAACGCTGCCAGCGCGATCAGCGGCGGCACCCAGCGGTCTTCCAGGCAGGCTTGCCAATCGCCACCCAACTGCGTCATGGCTGCTGGCGTTTCCTTAGCGGGTACGGTGCAAAAACGTACTCGTCCCCTGCCATCGGGATAACGCTCGATAATGTCGCTGTCCTTCTCCTTGTACAGACCTGCATCCCAGATCTGTCCGCGTGTCATGGCATGCAGCCGCTGGATGGTTTCGTTGGAGACTGGGATGTGCTGCGCATCCTGGTGGATCAATGTCAGGGCATCGCGGTAGCCACGCACCTCTTCCTCGTCACGATCACGGAACAGGGGCTCAGGTGACACCAGCACATCGCGCACCCGGGAAGATTCGACGGACACACCCTCAATACGGTTCGAGGAGACCGCACTTTCGATCAGCGCATGCTCGCGCAGGGCCTTGAGGCGCTGAGGAGACTGCCGGGTATAGAGCTCCTGCTTGCCGTGAAATTCACCCAGGTCCGAAAGGTACCAAGCCGTGGCTGGGTGAATGGCGTAGTTGCCATTTGTGAATCGCTTCAAGGTTGATATGTTCATAATTTATGACACTAATGCCGAAGATTTCTTGGTCTCATCTGGATGTTCCAGCCGGAATGGGTAAGCGTAAACTCCAGATTTCACCAAGGTTAAATGTCTTTGACTCCGACGGCAGATGAATGGATATCAGAGGAAGGTACTGGATTCCGGCTTGCGCCGGAATGACGGCTTAGGAGGTGACAGCTTGGGAGGTGACGGCTTGGGAGGTGTTTATCCATTGATTCACAGCCTCTGGGAAGATGCTCATTCTGCCTGCCTCCTGGGCCGATGCGGCTTTGGGTTGGTGACCGGCAGCCAGATCATTCCTTCGGCTTGATGATCCACGCTGCGATCAGGTCAACAGTTTCTTTCTCCACGCCGACGAAGCCGTGGTGGTGCATGGCTTCGCAGGGGTCACCGCTGGCGCCCGAGCCGCCGCTGACGAAGACGGTCTTCCTGACTGGCGCATTTTTCAGATCGTCGGCGATGTTCTTCGCCTCATGCGGACGGCAGGCCCAGCAGGCATCGCTCTCGTTGTGCACGACCAGCGTCGGCACGCGGATTTTTTCGAGAGCCTGCTTCGGTACCGCGCCAGGAACCTTGTAGGCCACGATCGAGGACGTCAGCACGACGCCCGAAACGAGATTTTCGCTGTCCTGAATCGCCGCGGCGGCGGCCGAAATCGTTCCCATGCTGGTACCGATCACCCAAATCGGGAGCGGGCTTTTGCGCCTGATCTCCCTGAAAATCGCCACATTGTCTGCGCCGTGTTTTTCTCCCGTCCGCACGCCGCCGAGCGCGAGGTCGATGCCGTCCGTCGGGCGGCCGACCATGACGACATTGAAGGGGAAACCGGCCCAGTGCTTGCCGGTGCGGATCAGGAAGTTGCCGCTGCCCGGCCAGCCGTCTGCGCCGATCTTGCCGTACCCCCCGGCTCCGCCCGAAAAGAGCACGAGGGTGGCCAGTGCCTCGTTGCGCCAGTAAGTATAGATCGGTACGCTGACGCCCTCGCGCGTGGCGACCCGCTGCTCGTCGCCGATGCCGACCTCCTGCGCATGTAGCAGGCCACAGCAGGCCAGGGCAAAG
This sequence comes from Candidatus Propionivibrio dominans, assembly GCA_016709335.1. Classification (GTDB taxonomy): domain Bacteria; phylum Pseudomonadota; class Gammaproteobacteria; order Burkholderiales; family Rhodocyclaceae; genus Propionivibrio; species Propionivibrio dominans. The sequence goes on from JADJNC010000067.1 coordinate 19,902, forward strand.
AGAACGGCAAGGGTTCGAATCATTGTTGACCTATTAATCAGAGGCAGTGAATTAATGGATATGCACCTTCCAAACCGTGGCCCGAGGCCAGGCTTCGCGCTCATTCCGGCGCACCCCAAGGTATTTCCTTCGGTGCACAAGCCGGAATCCATTACCTTCCTGCGATATTCATAAAAGCAATTAGATAAACGAACTGGACCCCGGCTTCTACCGGGGTGACGGAAATGATGATTGTTCACAGACGCTCAGTCTTCGTGCTCGAGCAGCTCCAGCACCTTCTCCGGTGGGCGCCCGATCACTGCCCTGGCGCCGCAGACCACGATCGGTCGCTCGATCAGGATCGGGTGCGCGACGAGCGCCTCAAGACACTGTTCGTCGCTCAGTGTCTGGCCGGCGTAGTTTTCTTTGAACACCGGCTCGCCACGGCGCACCAGTTCGTTCGCCTTCATGCCGAGCTTCTTGAGCAGGCCGCGCAGTTCTTCCTGGCTCGGCGGCGTCTTCAGGTAGTCGATCACCTCGGCGTTGAGGCCCCGGGCGGCGATCAGTTCGCAGGCTGAACGGCTCTTCGAGCAGCGGGGGTTGTGATAGATCACGATGGCAGTATTGTTCATCGAGTGTCCTTAAAAATCAGCGCCAGATGCTGAGCGGCGGATCGGTGACGATGGCGCGCATGATGTCGCTGTGCGATACGAAGCCGACCAGAGTTCCGGCGTCGTTGACGATGGGCACGCCCTCCACGTCGCGATCAAGCATCACGCGCGCAATGCGCCGGATGTCGGTCACCGGACTGGCGGCAACGACCGGTGTCGTCATCACGTCGCTAACCCGCCTGGCCAGCACATCGCGCACCTGGCCGTCGTCGACATTGAGCGTGGTCAGCAGATCGCGCTCACTGACGATGCCGATCAGGCGCTGCCCGCTGTCCAGCACCGGCGCCTGATGGATCTGGTGTTCGACCAGAACGCGCCAGGCACGCGCCACGTCGTCGTCGGCATTCACCGTGACGAGTTGTCGCTGCATGATCTGGTTGGCGTGGTAGAGCGGCCCGCGTTCAATGTTTTGCGGCAGCATGGCCTTGTAGGCCTCGACGGCTTGCCCACCCAGGGCGCTGGCTTCTGTTGCGCCCGAATCGGTCGGTAGGACGACTTCCTCGATTTGATCGCCGATGCGGCGTGCGGCAATAACCGGGCCGCGCCGCACTACCGGCGATATCCGGGGGAGATTTTCGAGTGTGCCTTGATAAATCGGGCCACTGGTACCGTAGATTGCAAACATTGACTTTCCTCCTGCCGACTATCTTACACCGACCCATGCGACGCCTCGCGTTGCGCTCAGAGGCTGCCAAGCCTGGCCTAGGGCCACGGTAAAGAAATGAGTTAGCGGAAGAACAAATTTACCGTAGTTTCATTTGGCCTGAGGCCTTGATTTCGACCCTGATTTGACTCAGTCTTGGCATTCGTGGTCGCCGGGCCGGCAAGTATGGGTAGCGCGACCGGCTCAAGCATGGAAAACGATGGCTGACAAAACCGAAACTGTCATTCTGATTCACGGGCTGTGGATGCGCGGCCAGGTCATGCTGCCGCAGCAGCACTGGCTGCGTGCCGAAGGTTTCGCCGCACAACGATTTACATATCCCTCCTGGCGAGACGGCCTGGCCGACAACGTCCGCCTGCTCTCCCGCTTCGTCAATCAAACGCAGGGCAGCGTCATCCATCTGGTCGCGCACAGCCTTGGCGGCCTGATCACGCTCAGGTTGCTGGCTCAGGAACCCGATCCGCGTATCGGCCGCGTCGTCCTGCTCGGTACGCCTTATGCCGGTTGTCATTGCGGCGCCACGCTGGCGGCAACGCCTGGTCTGGCGCGACTGGTCGGACGAACTTTCGATGACTGGTTCGGGCTGCCACGCCCCGTTCTGCCCCCGGCAACGGAGGTCGGCATCATTGCCGGCACCCGTCGCCTGGGTATCGGGCGCATGATCCCCGGACTGCCGCGCCCCAACGATGGCTGCATTGCCGTGGACGAAACACGTCTGGCCACGGCAAGCGACAGCATCGCGCTGAACGTCAGCCATTCCGGCATGCTCGTTTCGCGCGCCTGCACCGGGCAGATCGCCAGTTTTCTCAAGACGGGAAAGTTCATTCATGCTTAGGGCTATTCTTGCGGCCACCCTGTGCCTGCTCGTTGGCGGTTGCACAACGATCAGCTATTACGCCCAGTCGGTCGAGGGTCATCTGCGGCTAATGGCCAGGACGCGAGCGATACCCGACGTGGTGAACCATGCCGACACCGATCCGGCGTTGCGCAAGCAGCTTGAGCGGGTCAGCGCAATACGCGAATTCGCCAGTCGCCAACTCGACCTGCCGGATAACCAGAACTATCGCTCCTACGCCGACCTCGGGCGCCCCTACGTGGTCTGGAATGTCTACGCTGCGCCGGAGTTCTCGCTTGAGTTGCAGCAGTGGTGCATGCTGTTCGTCGGCTGCGTCAATTATCGCGGCTACTTCGACCAGAACGACGCCGCCCACTACGCCGGCGAGCTGATTGCTGCGGGCACCGAAACCCATGTCAGCGGCGTTCCTGCCTATACCACCCTTGGCTACTTCAACGATCCGGTGCTCAACACCTTCCTGCGCTACGGCGACCAGGAAGTCGCCCGCATCGTCTTCCATGAACTTGCGCATCAGATTGTTTACGTCAATGGCGACACGGCGTTCAACGAATCGTTTGCCGTCAGCGTCGAGATTGAAGGCGTTCGGCGCTGGCTGACTGAAACGGCGACACCGGAAAGGTTGCGCGAATTCGAGAAAAGGCAGGAGCGCAAGGAACAGTTCCATCAGTTGGTGGCACAGACTCGCGACCAGTTACGCACCCTCTATGCCTCATCGCTGGCACCCGATGCCATGCGAGCCGCCAAGACAGAAGTGATAGCGCAAATGAAGCAAAGCTACGCCGACCTGAAAGCAAGCTGGGGCGGCTATGCAGGATACGACCCGTGGTTCAGCCAGCCCATGAACAACGCCACCCTGGGTTCGATCAGCCTGTACACGAAATGGGTTCCGGCATTTCAAGCCCTGCTTGAACAGGAGGGAGGCGATCTGCCGCGCTTTTACCTGCGCGTGGCGGCGCTCGCCGATCTGTCGAAGGAGGAACGGGTCATCGCGCTCGACATGCTCCAGTCGAGCCGCCTGGCCTCTGCAGAATAAACCGTCACACCGGCGCACCCCAGGGGTGTTTCCTTCGGGGCAGAAGCCGGTGTCCATTACCTTGACTTGTCTGGCTCTGCATTCCCTACGGTCAGATTCCGGCTTTCGCCGGAATGACGTTTTGACTCTTGTTCAGCGACTCCCGCGATTGTGCGATATTCTTCGCGGATGATTTTGATTATCCACGCCCATCCGTATCCGCAACATTCTCGCGCCGGACGCGCCTTGCTTGAGGCGGTGCGCGATCTGCCCGATCTCGAAGTGCGTTCGCTCTACGATCTTTATCCCGATTTTGATATTGATGTCGCTGCGGAGCAAGCCGCACTGGTGCGCGCCGACCTCGTGGTCTGGCTGCACCCGATCTACTGGTACAGCGTGCCTGCGATGCTGAAGCACTGGTTTGACGTGGTGCATCTGCGCGACTGGGCGTACGGCGAAGGGGGCGACAAGCTACGCGGCAAACACTGCCTCTGGGTGACAACAAGCGGCGGGGAAACGTCTTCCTTTTCCGAGACCGGCGTCCATCAATTGCCTTTTGCGGCATTCGAGGCACCGCTTCGGCAAACGGCATTATTCTGCGGCATGGTGTGGGAAACGCCCATCGTGCTGCATGGCGCGCATGTCATCACGGAAGATGAAATCGGTGCGGCGGCACTAGCCTTTCGCGAACGGCTGGCCACGTGGCGCCCAACCCCCCTCGCAAGCAGCGAAGCCAATCCGGAGGCCAGGCGATGTTGACTGATGCACTGATCTATCTTGCCGCTGCGGTCATTTTCGTGCCCATCGCGCAGCGTTTCAAACTGGGCGCGGTGCTGGGCTACCTGATTGCCGGTGCCGCCATCGGGCCGTGGGGCCTGCGCTTTGTTTCCGATGTCGAGTCGATCATGCACTTCTCCGAATTCGGCGTCGTGCTGATGCTGTTCGTGATCGGGCTGGAGCTTGAACCCCGGCGCCTGATCGAAATGCGCAAAAGTGTTTTCGGCGGCGGCGCGCTGCAAGTGGGGCTGACCGGCCTGGCGCTCGCGCTGGCCGCCGGAGCGGCAGGCCTCGGCTGGAAAGCCGCGCTGGTTGTGGGTCTGGCGCTGGCGCTCTCGTCGACCGCGATTGCCATAGCCACGATGAACGAGCGCAACTTTCTGCCGACCCCAACCGGCCAATCAAGCTTTGCGCTGCTGCTCTTCCAGGATATTGCGGCCATTCCCCTGCTCGCCGTCATTCCGCTTCTGGGTGCGGCGTTAGTCGCAAGCGGTGGGGCCGGTGCCGAAGAGCCGGGCTGGATGGCGGCGGCAAAAGCCATTGCGGCGGTCGTTGCCGTGATTATCATCGGCCTCTATCTGACACGGCCGCTGCTGCGGCTGGTGGCCCGAACCAATCTGCGCGAAGTCTTTACCGCGTTTGCCCTGTTGCTGGTGATCGGCATCGCGCAGATCATGTCGCTGGTTGGCCTTTCGATGGGCCTCGGCGCGTTTCTCGCGGGCGTTTTGCTGGCCAGCTCCGAATATCGTCACGCGCTGGAAACGGACATCGAGCCCTTCAAAGGCCTACTCCTGGGGCTTTTCTTTATCTCGGTGGGCATGGCCATCGATTTCGGGCTGCTGGTCAGTCAGCCGGCGATGCTGGTCATGCTGTTGCTGGGTTTTCTTGCTCTCAAGCTGGCCACGCTGTGGCTTACTGCACGCCTCATCGGCGTGACTTCCCGCCAGCGCTGGTTGTTTGCCATTCTGCTTTCGCAAGGCGGTGAATTCGGCTTTGTGGTGTTTGCTGCCGCGCGCACGGTGGGGGTGTTATCGAGCGAGTGGGCGGCCCTGCTCAACATGACCATCGCGCTCTCGATGGCCACCACGCCACTGTTACTGCTGCTGCACGATTGGTGGATGGCGCACGTCGAATGCGCCAGTGGGGAAAGGACCAAAGCCGACGAAATCGATGAAAAAGAGGCGCGCGTGATCATCGCCGGTTTCGGGCGTTTCGGGCAGATCATCGGCCGCCTGCTGTTTGCCAACGGCATCAATGCGGTGGTGCTCGATCACGACCCGGATCAGATCGAGATGCTGCGCAAGTTCGGCTACAAGGTTTTTTATGGCGACGCCGCGCGCATCGATCTGTTGCACGCTGCCGGCGCCGCCCAGGCCACGCTGATTGTCAATGCGATTGACGATATCGAGGACAATCTGCTGCTGACCGATATCGTGAAAGAAAATTTCCCCAAGCTGAAAATGATCGCCCGGGCGCGCAATGTGACGCACTTTATCGAGCTGCGGGCGCGCGGTGTCGAGATCATCGAGCGGGAATCCTTTGAAGCCGCTCTCAAGGCCGGACGGCATACCCTTGAAATGTTGGGTTTTGAACGTTTCAGGGCGCGTGACATGGCCAATATTTTCCGGCGCCATAACATCAACGCCATGGAATCGCTGATCCCGGTCTTCAAGGATGAAGCGAGTCGAGTCTCGGCGGTCAAGATAGGCCGCGATGAGCTCGACGCCCTGTTTGCCCGCGACCGCGAGCAATTCGAGTCCGAGCATTCGTCGAAGGGTTGGCATTGATCTGCGGGCGACGTTTGGCGAGTTGGTAGTCAGTCGTGCGAATGGGAAAGGAAAACCATCACCACCAAGCCACCAAGAGCACTAAGATTCACCAAGAAAACCAATAAGCCTAGAAACCGCAGTTGAGCGCGACAAATTGGCCGCACCACCAGGTCGGGGTGAGGGTTTGGCCCTCACCCCGACCCTCTCCCGCAGGGAGAGGGGGTTTGCACCCTTCGCCCTGCGGGAGAAGGGCCGGGGATGAGGGCCTACGATATTGGCATTACGCTCAACTGCGTTTTTTAGGATAAGTTAATTTAACGATGCTGTTCGCCTGGTGGTTCGTTTTAACTGCGAGGTCTGCTACCTGAAGCGGATGTCGCCGGCTTTTTCGGGATAGCGGCCGGTCTTGTCGGCGTAGTAGGAGCGGAACAGGTCGAGATCGGTTTCCTCGCTTCCGCTGAGGTTTATCCAGCGGTCGACGCCGATACGCCTGTTGCCGTAGTCGATGAAGCCCAGCCCGACCGGCACGCCGGTCGCCAGCGCCAGTTGGTAGAAGCCGGTTTTCCAGTGCTCGCTTCTTGAACGCGTCCCTTCCGGCGTGATGCAGATGCAGAAGCTCTCGCTTTGCGCAAAGATGTCAATCAGTTGCCTGATCATTCCCGTGCTCTCGCGCCGGTTGATCGGCACGCCGCCGAGCCAGATGAAAAACCCCTTCAGCGGCCAGCGAAAGAGCGAGTCCTTGCCCGCCCAGTTGAGGATCATCCGATGCCTGGCCTTGCACAGTACACCGAGCGGAAAGTCCCAGTTCGAGGTGTGCGGATAGACCAGCACCACCGACTTCGGCCCCGGCGGCGGAACGAACACGGTACGCCAGCCGATCAGCCGGAGGATGAGGGTTGCCAGTCGGCTGATCAAGTTCGCGGTGCCTCAGTCAATACCCTGACTGGCCAGGTACTCTTCGTAGTTGCCGAGGTAGTTGACCACCGTTCCGTCGATGCGGATTTCGAGAACCCGTGTGGCCAGCGAGGAAACGAACTCGCGGTCGTGCGAGGCAAAAACCAGCGTCCCCTTGAACTTCTCCAGCGCCGTGTTGAGCGATTCGATCGACTCCATGTCGAGGTGATTGGTCGGCTCGTCCAGCACCAGCACGTTGCATTTCATCAGCATCAGCTTGCCGAAGATCATGCGCCCCTGTTCGCCGCCGGAGATGACTTTCACCGCCTTGCGCACGTCGTCACCGGAGAACAGCAATCGGCCGAGTGTGCCGCGAATCAGCGTTTCAACCTCGTCGCCTTCGCTGGCGGTGGCGCGGGCGTAGCCGGCAATCCAGTCGGTGAGGTTGGTGTCGCTCTTGAAATCGTCGGCGTGATCCTGCGCGTAGTAGCCGCGACGCGCTTTCTCCGTCCATTTGATGCTGCCGTACTGCGGCTGCAACTCGCCCATCAGCAGTTTGAGGAAGGTCGATTTGCCGACGCCGTTTTCACCGATGATCGCGACGCGGTCGCCGGCGTTGAGCGTGAAATCGAAGTTGTTGAAAATCTTCCGCTCGCCGGCAGCATAAGCGAAGGTCAGGTTTTCAATCTCGACCGCCTGGCGGTGCAGCTTTTCCTTGTCATCGAAATCAAAACGAATCCATGGATATTGCCGTGATGAAGGTTTGATGTCTTCCGGTCGCAGCTTGTCGATCAGTTTCACACGCGAGGTCGCCTGCTTGGCCTTCGACTTGTTGGCCGAGAAGCGGCGCACGAAATCCTGCAGGTCGGCGATGCGCTCTTTGGCCTTGGCGTTGGCATTGGCCTGCCGCGCGCGGGCCTGCGACGAGGCCTCCATGAAGTCGTCGTAGGTGCCCGGATAAACGGTGATCTTGCCGTAGTCCAGATCGGCCATGTGCGTGCACACCTGATTCAGGAAGTGGCGATCATGCGAGATGATGATCATCGTGCTGTTGCGCTCGTTGAGAACGTTTTCCAGCCAGCGGATGGTGGCGATGTCGAGGTTGTTGGTCGGCTCGTCGAGCAGCAGGATGTCGGGGTTGGCGAACAGCGCCTGAATCAGCAGAACGCGCAGTTTCCAGCCCGGCGCCACTTCGCTCATCGGGCCAAGGTGCTGTGCGGAGGGGATGCCGACGCCGAGCAGCAACTCGCCGGCGCGCGATTCGGCGGTATAGCCGCCGTACTCGGCAAACCGGCTTTCCAGCTCGGCGGCGTGCAGGTAATCGGCTTCACTGGCGTCCGGATTGGCGTAGATCGCATCCTTCTCCTGCATGCAGGACCACATTTCCTCATGCCCCATCATCACCACGTCGATCACACGCTGATCTTCAAAGGCAAACTGATCCTGGCGCAGGTAGGCCATGCGCTCATGGGTGTCTTTCGAGACGTTGCCGGCCGTCGGCTCGAGTTCGCCGTCGAGGATTTTCATGAAGGTCGACTTGCCGGAGCCGTTGGCACCGATCAGGCCGTACCGATAGCCCTCGCCGAATTTGACCGAAACGTTTTCAAAAAGGGGCTTGGCCCCGAACTGCATGGTGATGTTGGAGACGACGAGCACTCAGAAACCTCGGGAAAGTCATTGATTTGAAAGGCCGGTATTGTAACCGAGGGAGAGGGTGAGCGCTTGGTTCCAAACAGGTAGGTCGGGTTAGCGGTTTTATCGCGTAACCCGACACGGGTGTCTGCCCGGGAAGATGTCGGGTTACGCTACGCTAACCCGACCTACGAGACTCCAAGGATTCATTGATAGCCATAGCCTATATAATAAATTTAAACAATCAATTGGATAAATGCACGTCACGCCTCTAACATTCACTCGCTGCTTTACTTTATCAACCCGTAACACAAGGAGAAATCACCATGCAATCGTTGATCAATACAGAAATCCTGCCTTTCAAGGCTACCGCTTACCACAATGGCAAGTTTGTCCCGGTGTCCGATGCCGACCTGCGCGGCAAATGGTCGGTCGTATTCTTCTACCCGGCCGACTTCACGTTTGTCTGCCCGACCGAACTGGGAGATGTCGCCGACGAGTACGCCGACTTCAAGAAAATGGGTGTTGAGGTGTATTCGGTTTCGACCGACACGCACTTCACGCACAAGGCCTGGCACGACGCGTCGGATACGATCAAGAAGATCCAGTATCCGATGATCGGCGACCCGACCGGCACCATCACCCGCAACTTCGGCGTGATGATCGAGGAGGAAGGTCTGGCCTTGCGCGGCACTTTCGTCATCAATCCGGAAGGCGTGATCAAGGTCTGTGAAATTCACGACCTCGGCATCGGGCGTGACGCCAAGGAACTGAAGCGCAAGATCCAGGCTGCCCAGTACGTCGCCACGCATCCGGGCGAAGTCTGCCCGGCCAAGTGGACGCCGGGCGATGCCACGCTGGCCCCGTCGCTCGATCTGGTCGGAAAGATTTAAGACCGGCAGTCAACCATGGAGGGCGCGCCCTTCGTGGTTGATCCAGCAATTGCAATTGGGAGAATAAAAATGCTCGACGCCACCATCAAGACCCAGCTCAAGGCCTATCTTGAGCGACTTCAGCAACCGATCGAACTCGTCGCTTCAATCGACGACAGCGCCCAGGCGCAGGAAATGCGCGCTCTGCTCGACGACATCGCCCTGCTTTCCGACAAGGTCAGCGTGCGCAACGATGGCGTCGACAAGCGGAAACCCTCATTTGCCGTGACTCGCCCCGGCACAGCGGCGCGCATCGGCTTTGCCGGGATTCCGATGGGGCATGAATTCACCTCGCTGGTGCTGGCGCTGTTACAGACCGGTGGCCACCCGCCAAAGATCGAGGCCGAACTGATCGAGCAGATTCGCGCCATTCCGGGCACCTTCCATTTCGAAACCTTCATTTCGCTGTCCTGCCACAACTGTCCCGACGTGGTGCAGGCGCTCAATCTGATGTCCGTGCTCAACCCCGGCATCAGCCACACCATGATCGACGGCGCGCTGTATCAGGACGAAGTGAACGAGCGAAAGATCATGGCTGTGCCGACTATCTATCTGAACGGCGAGCCGTTCGGGCAGGGACGCATGACGCTCGAAGAGATCATCGCCAAAATCGACACCGGCGCCATTGCGCGTGAAGCCGAGAAAATTGCGGCCAAGGACACTTTCGACGTACTCATAGTCGGCGGCGGCCCGGCCGGTGCGGCAGCGGCAATCTACGCGGCGCGCAAGGGCGTGCGTACCGGCGTGGTCGCCGAACGCTTCGGTGGCCAGGTGCTCGACACCATGGCGATCGAGAATTTCATCTCGGTCACCGAAACCGACGGCCCGAAGCTTGCCGCCGGGCTGGAGCAACACGTTCGCGCATACGAGGTCGACATCATGAACCTGCAACGTGCCGAGGCGCTTATGCAGGGCGAGGATGGCCTCAAGGAGGTGCGGCTGGCCAGCGGCGCGGTGCTGAAAAGCAGGTCGGTGATCATTTCCACCGGCGCGCGCTGGCGTGAAATGAACGTGCCCGGCGAGAAGGAATACCGCGGTCGCGGCGTGGCCTATTGCCCGCATTGCGACGGCCCGCTGTTCAAGGGCAAGCGCGTTGCCGTGATCGGCGGCGGCAACTCGGGAGTCGAAGCGGCGATCGACCTCGCCGGAGTCGTCGCGCACGTTACCCTGATCGAATTCGACAAGGTTCTGCGCGCCGACGCGGTGTTGCAGAAAAAACTCTTCAGCCTGTCCAACGTGACGGTCATCACCAACGCGCTGACTACCGAAGCGACGGGCAATGGCGAAAAGGTGAATGGCCTCATTTACAAGGACCGGGCCAGCAACGAGCTTCACACCCTGGCGCTCGAAGGCATCTTCGTGCAGATCGGCCTGCTTCCGAATACCGACTGGCTCAAGGGAACGATTGCCCTCTCGCCGCGCGGCGAGATTGAAGTCGATGCACGCGGCCAGACCTCGCTGCCCGGCGTCTTTGCCGCCGGTGACTGCACAACGGTACCCTACAAGCAGATCATCATCGCCCTGGGCGAAGGCGCCAAGGCCTCACTCGGCGCCTTCGATCATCTGATCCGCAGCTCGGCGCCGGCCTGACGAAACGGGGTATCTGGCGGCGCTGTCCGTATCAACCAAAAATCGTGACTGTCAGGCGTTCAAGGTAGCCGAGACTCTCCCACCAGATCACCCCGTTGTCGCGCAAGCGCTTGCCGGATTCGGTCAAGGTAAGTTTCCGGGCACCGAACTCGGTGGCGCCGCTATCGACAAGAAAGTCACCGTTCATGAGGTACATGGCGATCCCTGGCTGCACCTGCATGCCATCGAGCAGCCAGCGGGTGCCATAGCCATCGTCGCTGCCCCTCAGCATCAGCATGGGCCGATAGGTACCCATGTGGCGCAGCACGTCAAGCGTCTGCGCGCGGCAGGGGATCAGGCTTGTTGGTGAGTAGGTGTCCATGATTCGTCCAATTATGAACCTTTCTGGAGGCTCGCAGTTCAGGGTTTGATCGCTTCGCAGCCGGCAGTCAGCAATGAACAGATACGTAGCTCATACGCTCTTGCTGTATGCTATTGCACTTCAGATCGTGCAACAAAATCAGAAGGGAGCAACAAAATGAGTGACCAGGCAATCATGGAAAAGGAAGCGCACTACATCTCCGGCTGGCTGGCGCTGTTGTTGTGGCTGCTGGCCCTGGCCGGCGCCGTCTGGCTTTTTCTTGGCAGCGTACTGCGCCACGGCGAACCGCCTGTGCTGGCGGTTCTCGGCATCCTGCTGCTCGGCTTTCTGGCCAAGGGATTTGTCATCCTGCAGCCCAACATTGCCGGCGTGCTGATCTTCTTCGGTCGCTATTCCGGCACCATCCGCGAGGGCGGCTTCTTCTGGTACAACCCCTTCAGCAAGCGGCAGAATATCTCGCTGCGCGTGGTCAATCTCAACACCCCGACACTCAAGGTCAACGACATGGCCGGCAACCCGATCGAGGTTGCTGCCGTCATTGCCTGGCGCGTGAACGACACCGCCAAGGCCAGCTTCGAGGTGGATAACTACGCCAGCTTCCTGGCCATCCAGGGCGAATCGGCGATTCGAGCGGTGACCAGCACGCGCTTCTATGATGGCGACCAGCACGGGCGCAATTCATTGCGCGGCGATCTGGTGGCCGTGGCGCAGATGCTCTCTGAAACAATCCAGTCGCACGTCGAGCTGGCCGGGCTGGAGATCATCGAAGCCAAGATCACCCACCTCGCCTACGCGCCGGAAATCGCCTCGGCGATGCTGCGCCGGCAGCAGGCGGCAGCGGTCATCGCGGCTCGTCAGCTCATTGTCGAAGGTGCCGTCGGCATGGTAAAAATGGCACTGGACAAGTTGCAGGCGGAGGGGGTGGTGACGCTATCCGATGCCGACCGGGTGCATCTGACCAGCAATCTGCTGACCGTTCTGGTATCGGAGTCGGAAACACAGCCGGTGCTGTCGGTGTCGCGTTCCTGAGACAAAGTCCGCCGTGGTCTGCGCCAGTCTTTATCTTACCCGCCCCCTTGTTCAGCGTGAGCGTTGGCTCCCTCCCTGAAAAGGGGAGGCCGGGAGGGGTTGCTATGGTGCTTTCATCGCTCATCAGTGTCGTAACTCGCCATCAGCGTCAGACTGCCCATCCAGACGAGCAAACCCTTGTTGCAGCCGCTAACCTGTATCATGTGACACCCTGCCGCTCTGGCGGCAACTCCGGCGTAGTCAAATCCTGCTCGCCTCTGAGGAATCAAAGTGCCCGCAAATTTGACCGAACTCCTGGCGGCTGCCCTTACCGCGCGTCGTTCCCTGCTTGATCAACTTCACGCTGAACAGACCAGCGCCTACCGACTGTTTCATGGCAGCGTCGAAGGCGAAGCCGGGTTGAGTGTTGATCGCTACGGTGATGCACTGCTGGTGCAGAGCTTTCATCGCCCGCTGGCGCCTGATCGACTGGCGGCGATTGAAGCCTTTTACACCGACGTATTTCCCGGCTTGCCGGTGTTCTACAACGAGCGCAGCCAGGCCAACTCGCGAATTGCCAATACGCTGCCACCCGAGCAGATTGGCGCAGCACACGTGCGTCGCCAGTTTCAGGAAATGGGCGTCAATTACCGCTTCCAGGTGCGCCACGCCGGGCAGGATCCTTGGCTTTTCCTCGATCTGCGTGCCGGGCGACGGCGGGTGATGCAGGAAATCGCCGGCAAATCGCTGCTCAATCTTTTCGCCTACACCTGCGGCGTCGGCATTGCCGCCGCCAAAGCCGGTGCGCGGCATGTGGTGAATGTGGATTTTTCCGAAGCCAGCCTTTCCATAGGCAAGGAGAATGCGCGTCTCAACGCATTGCCGATCCGCCTGCGCTTCGTTAAAAGCGACGTCTTCGCCGCCCTGCGCCAGCTTTCCGGGCAAGGGCAGGCGGAGCGGGTACGCGGCAAACGAATGCCGCCCTTCCCCAGGCTGGAGACGCACTCGTTCGATGTCGTTTTTCTCGATCCGCCGCGCTATGCCAAAAGCCCGTTTGGCGTTGTCGATCTGGTCAATGACTACGCCGCGCTGTTCAAGCCGGCGCTGTTGTGCACGGCCGAAGGCGGCACACTGATCTGTTGCAACAATGTCGCTGAAGTCTCGCGCGCAGCCTGGCTGGACCTGCTCGAACGCAGTGCGCGCAAGGCCGGGCGGGTTATTCGCGAAGTCGAGTGGATTGCTCCCGAGGCTGATTTTCCCAGCCTCGACGGGCAAGCGCCGCTGAAGATGGCGTTGTTGCGGGTTTGACGTGCCTTACTTGTTTAATAGCAGCCAGTGTCGGGTTTTGCTACGCTAACCCGACCTACGATCAACGAATTGCGGCAAGATGAGGGCCAGAACAATCCCTCTGACTTGATGAAAAACCTTACGAATACATGAAAACCCCGAAAAGACTCGCCGCACTGGTTGAAGAAGGCCTCGTCGATGAGGTGATTGGCCAACTGATGAGCGGCAAGGAAGCCACCGTCTATGTCGTGCGCTGTGGCGAAGCCATTCGCTGCGCGAAGGTTTACAAGGAAGCCAATCAGCGCAGCTTCCGCAAGAACGCCTCCTACCAGGAAGGCCGCAAGGTAAAAAACAGCCGGCAGGCGCGCGCCATGGAGAAAGGCAGCCGCTATGGGCGCCAGATGCAGGAAGAGGTCTGGCAGAGTGCCGAGGTCGATGCCCTGTATCGCTTGTCCGCTGCCGGGGTGCGGGTGCCGCAGCCACATCTCTGCTTCGCCGGGGTTTTGCTGATGGATCTGGTGCTCGACGCCGAGGGCCATGCGGCACCGCGCCTCAACGATGTCGAACTCAGCGAAGAACTGGCGCTGGAGTTTCACGCCCTGCTGGTCAATCAGGTGGTGCGGATGCTTTGCGCCGGCATCATTCACGGCGACCTTTCCGAATACAACATCCTGGTCGGCGAAGGCGGACCGGTGATCATCGATGTGCCGCAAGCCATCGATGCGGCGGGCAACAGCAACGCCGCCGAAATGTTCGAGCGTGACGTGCTCAATCTGCGCACCTACTTCAGCGCCTTCGCCCCGTCGCTCAAGAACACCCAGTATGGCAAGGAAATCTGGGCGCACTACGAAAGCGGTTTGCTCACCCCGGACCTGCCCTTGACTGGCCAGGTCGTCCTCGACGAACGACTCGCCGACGTGGACGCCGTTCTGTTGCAGGTTGAGCTGGCCATCAGGGAAAATGAAATCCGGCGCATGTGTCAGTGAGCTGCATTCGTACTCATCATCCCCATTTCAGGGCTGATCAGCGCCAATCCAGGGAACGCCTATCGGTTACTATTGATGCTGGGGTGCCTCCGATGTGCCTGGCGATTGCAAAACATCAAGTGTTTCTTCAACGCACATGGCCGGGGGGGTCGTATCATGTATCGTCATCGCCATGACCAGCGAACGGGTATGCTCAAGGCGATTGCATGAATGCCTTTGGAATCGCAAGTGGTTGAATGAAATACCATATCGTCATTCCGGCGAACGCCGGAATCCAGGTGTTTTGAGCACCAACTGGGTCCCGGCTTTCGCCGGGACGACGGTATCTGGATAAGAAAGGCTCTTCAGAGCTACGAAAAAATGACCGATGCATGCGTGCGATTGCGCTGCCCGTATTCCCGAGCCGTTTGGCCTAAATTGTCTTCTGCGCTACGATGAATTACTGCGCTGTCCAGATGTCAAACTTTTGCTTCTTCAGGCGATGGTTTCAGCCGTGCTAAAGCGTCAAGAAATCCAAAAATGAAAATCAATCTGCAGCGAACAATTACCTCACTGACCAACGCCCTCGATTTTGTCGGTACCGACGAATATCACCACGGAAAGCGCGTGGCGCTGATGGCGGTGGCGATTGCCAATGAAATGAACTGGTCGCAGCCACGCTGCGAAAGGATGCTTTACGCCGGGATGCTGCATGACTGCGGCGTCTCGCGTACCAAAGAGCACCGCGCCCTCACCGAAACCCTCGAATGGGAGGGAGCGCAGCAGCACTGTCGGCGTGGTGCCGATTTTCTGGCGGCTTGCCCGCCGCTGGCCGGCTTCTCGTCGATCGTTCTCTGGCATCACACGCGCTGGGAAAGACTTCTGCTCGAAGATCTCGACGACGATCTGCGTCTTGAAACCAATCTGGTATTTCTCGCCGACCGTGCCGACGTTCTTCTCGCGCCCTATTTCATCGGCCCGGTGCTGAAGAACGAAATCCTCTGGGAATACCCCGGGATCATCGAACGTATCGCCGGTCTTGGCGGCACCTTGTTCGCACCAGTCCTGGTCGAGGCTTTCCGCCGCGCCGCTGCTCGCGAATCGTTCTGGCTGGCCATGGATCCAAGCTATATCGAAGACCAGATCGAGGAGCATCTTAACCGTGGCC
Organism: Candidatus Propionivibrio dominans; assembly: GCA_016709335.1. Taxonomy (GTDB): domain Bacteria; phylum Pseudomonadota; class Gammaproteobacteria; order Burkholderiales; family Rhodocyclaceae; genus Propionivibrio; species Propionivibrio dominans. Next base: position 35,467 of record JADJNC010000067.1, read on the forward strand.
AGCCGGTCGAACTCGGCACTGCCGATACACTCGCCATCGCCGGAATGTTCGCGCACACCGTTGATGCCAAGAGTTCCTACACGCTTGAGCATTCGACCCGTGTGGCCCGCATAGCGCGTCATCTGGCCCAGGCCTCCGGCATTCGCGGCGAACATCTTGACCAGGTCGAAATCGCCGGCCTGCTGCATGACATCGGCAAACTGCGCGTACCGGAGGAAATCATTGACAAGCCGGGCACTCTGACACGCGAGGAGCGGGCTTTTGTCATGCGTCACAGCTATGACACCGGTCACATTCTGAGGAAAGTATTCCCTGGGCAGCCGATTGCCGACTGGGCCTCGATGCATCACGAAAACCTGCTCGGCACCGGATACCCTTTCCATAGCCAGGCCTCGGAGATCCCGCTTGAAGCCCGCCTTATCTCCGTTGCCGACATTTTCCAGGCGCTTTCGCAGGAACGGCCATACCGTGGCCATATAGCCAAAAGCGAAGTGATGTCACGCCTTGACAGCCTGAGTGCGCAGGGGCGCATCGACCCGGAGATGGTCAAGCTGCTGCACAGCCAGCTTGATCGCTGCTATGCGCTGGCAGTGGACCCGGATGAGCAGTCACCACGAGCAACAGCCTGTGGATGAAGACTAATCGGGCAAGGTCATTGTTGCCACCAGTACGGTGACGGCGGAGCCTGAAAGCAATACCCGGTCGGACTTGACCTCGCACAGCAGGTCGCCTCCGCGTCTGGAAACCTGCCGGGCCGCCAGTGAATTCTTTTCCAGCCGCTTTGCCCAGTAGGGCGCCAGTTGGCAATGCGCCGAACCGGTCACCGGATCTTCAGGGATGCCATAATTCGGTGCAAAAAAGCGGCTGACAAAATCGACGTCGCTACCCGCCGCGGTGACAATCACGCCGCGCCGGTCAAGCCGGCCGAGCAGGGCGTGATCGGGGGTAATCGCGCGGACGGCATCCTCGCTGTCGAAAACGGCGATGTAATCATCCGCCGCCAGTACCTCGAGCGGACGCTGTCCGAGGCCTTCGACCAGGGCTTCCGGTGCAAGGCAGGCAAGCGGCGGCTGCGCAGGAAAGTCCATTTCCAGCAGGCCACCCCGGCGCCTGACGGTCAGCTCGCCACTGAGCGTTTCGAAGACGATGGTCGGGTTTGGATAGCCCAGAATCTCGAACAGCACATGCGCCGCCGCGAGGGTGGCGTGTCCGCACAGATCGACCTCCCTGACCGGCGTAAACCAGCGCAACCGGAAGCCCTTGGCCGATGGCACGAAGAAGGCCGTTTCCGACAGGTTGTTCTCTTCGGCAATGGCCTGCATGAGGCTGTCCTCCGGCCAACTGGCGAGCGGGCAAACTGCCGCCGGGTTCCCGGCGAAAGCGCGGGTGGCGAAGGCGTCAACCTGATATTGCCTGATGCTGTACAAGGGCGGGCTCCTTCAAGAAAACTGCCGGCATAACAGCCGAGGGTCAGTTTGACTCCGTCTGCCGGCGGATAGCGTAGGCCTGCAGATGCGAATAGGCGAGCCGGAGCATCGGGGCTTCAACCCCCTTTCGCCTGCCCGCGAGCAAGCATGTCGCCAAGAATGTGATCGGCTTCGGTCGGCCCACCGCGTTCGATATCGCGCAGCATCGAGGCCATCAGACTCGATCCGCTATCGGTCAACTGCTTGCGATAAGCGGCCAGTTGCGCTTCAGCCACGGCGTGAGCGCTGGCTTCGGCAACCCTGGCACATTCGGCAAGCAGGCCGGTAATGAAGGCCTGGCCTGCCACCGTGTTCAGGATGTTGCCGATACTGGCGCGAAACAGGCAGGTTGAACCGGCCAGAGTAGACAAGAAAACGAACTTGTCCCACATCGCCTGTTCGATGTTGTCGGAGAGTGTAAAGTCGAACCCTGATGAAGCGAGCAACTGCGCCAGTGGCTGCAGCCATTGCGAAGGCTGCGGCACAAGCGAGCCGGTAAAGAACTTGTGCAGCTTGAAGTGGTGTTTTATTTCTCCGCCCGGTGTCAGCATGACCGATATGAACGCCACGCCACCCAGTACGCGCTGCGAACCGAAGCGGGACACCAGGGTGTCGATATGCAAAACCCCATTCAACAAGGGCAGGATGACGCTCTGTTCGCCAACGGCCGGCGCGATCGCCTCAATCGACGATTCAAGATCATAGGCCTTGCAGGAGAGCATGATCACGTCAAAAGAAGCTCTCAGCTCTTCCCTGGTCAACACTTTGGGAGTGATCTGCAGGTCGCCGGCAGGACTGGAAACCTTCAGCCCGTTTTCGCGTAACTGCGCGGCCCTGGCCGGACGCACCAGGAAGGTGACATCGCCGCCTGCAGCGTGAATTCTGGCTCCGAAATACCCGCCAATTCCGCCCGCTCCCAAAACAAGAATACGCATCAAAGTTCTCCCAAGAATCGTAAATATGAAAGAGCGGTACTTTACTCCATCTGGGTGTCTTCTACGCAGGCTGGCGCTGGGAAAAGGGGTGTCAGTGGGTGTTGATTTTTGTTTACTGGGCACGAAACGCGTTCCAACACCCCCTGCATCGCACGAATAACGCTTCGCTTTTCAAGCGTATACTCCAGTCTCCTGTGATCCTCCCCACCCACAACATGTCTGCAACGCTTTCCCTGTCACCCCCCTCCGACTATGAGGTTGCCACCCTCGGCCAGATCTTCACGCCGCCGGTTATTGTCGATTGCATGTGCACGCTGGTACGCAATAGTGGCCGGGTGCTCGAACCGGCCTGTGGTGATGGTGCTTTTCTCCGGCATTTCCCCGGTGCGCTGGGGATCGAGATCGACCCCCGGCATACACCTCCGGGCGCTGAAGTGATGAATTTCTTCGAACTGGCGGAGGATGAGCTTTTCGCCACGATCATCGGCAATCCGCCCTACGTGCGCTATCAGGATATTTCACCGGGGACGCGGCGACTGGCCAGAGGCAGTGTGCTCGACAAGCGATCCAACCTCTATCTGTTCTTCATCGAGAAGTGCCTTCGCCATCTGGAGACGAGCGGCGAACTGATCTTCATTACGCCGCGCGACCTGCTCAAATCGACTTCGGCCGTACCGCTCAACCGCATTCTGTTTGCCGAGGGAACGATCACCGATTTCATCGATCTGGGCGATTCTCATCTGTTCGACGGCGCGACGCCGAATTGCGCGATCTGGCGCTTCGAGCGCGGCAATCACTCACGGCGCACGCGTTACGCCACTCTTGGCCAGGCTGACGGAGCGGCCGGTCTGCAGCGTTTGTCGTGGGAGGATCGCCGCTTCATGGAAAGCGGCGGCCACCTGTTGTTCACCCGGCACGAGTATCCGCTTTGTCTTGCCGACCTAGCCTTCGTCAAGGTTGGCGCGGTGTCGGCGGCTGACGATCTTTACACCAGTGACGAGTTCGGCAATCGCGACTTTGTCTGTTCATCAACGGTGGCCGATGGCAAGACGCGTCGCATGATCTGGTGCGAGCCCGGTGAGCCACCGCCGCCGGTGCTGGTGCCGCACAAGGAGCGCCTGATTGCGCGCCGCATCCGCAACTATGACGAGTTCAACTGGTGGCAGTGGGGGCGCGGCTATTACCAGTCGGCGCAGCCGCGTATTTACGTGAATGGCAAGACGCGCCGCGCGCAGCCGTTCTTTGTGCATGATTGCCCGAATTACGACGGCTCCGTTCTCGCCATTTTCCCCCGAGACCCGATGCTCGATGTGCATGTACTGGCCGAGGCCCTGAATGGCGTCGACTGGGCCGATCTCGGCTTTGTCTGCGACGGACGCTTTCTGTTCACCCAGCGCAGTCTGGAGCAGTCGCCGCTGCCCGATTCCTTCCATGCGTTCCTGCCGCAGGCCGGTGTAACATGGTGGGACAAACTCAGAAAACTGTTCTGAAACTTAAAGATCATGCTGCACGGCCTGATCGGAGACAAGTCATGGTTCCTCAACTGAAAACCGCGCTCACCGGCCCGCTGCTGGCTCTTGAGGCGAAGTTTCTCGATGCCACCCCGGATATTGAACGCTGGCTGCGTGGCCAATGGCAGGAGCACACGCCGCCGTTCTACGGTTCGGTCGATCTGCGCAACTCCGGCTTCACACTGGCGCCGGTCGATATGAATCTCTTCCCCGGTGGTTTCAATAACCTGAATTCAGCTTTTCTGCCGCTCTGCGTGCAGGCCGCGATGACGGCCATCGAAAAAATCTGCCCGAGCGCGAAGAGCCTGTTGCTGATTCCCGAAAACCACACGCGCAACCTCTTCTACCTGCAGAATGTGGCCCAACTGGTGAGCATCCTGCGCCTGACGGGTCTCAACGTCCGTCTTGGCTCGCTGCTGCCGGAGATCGACAAACCAACGCCGGTCGAGCTGCCAAACGGCAAGACGCTGCTGCTCGAACCGCTGCTGCGCAGCCAGTACCGCCTTGGCGTCGAGGGCTTTGATCCGTGCGCGATCCTGCTCAACAACGATCTGTCGGCCGGCATTCCGGAAATTCTGCAGAATCTCGAAGAGCAGTTCGTGCTGCCGCCGCTACATGCTGGCTGGGCGGTACGGCGCAAATCCAACCACTTTGCCGCCTACGACGAAGTGGCGAGTGAATTTGCCAGTCTGGTGGGTATCGACCCGTGGCAGATCAACCCTTACTTCGCGGTATGCGACAGCGTCAATTTCCACGAACGGCAGGGCGAGGAGTGCCTGGCGTCGAATGTGCATGCGGTGCTCGGCATGATCCGCGAGAAATACCGGGAATACGGTATCAAGGAGACGCCCTATGTGGTGGTCAAGGCCGATGCCGGAACGTACGGCATGGGCGTGATGACGGTCAAGGATGCTTCCGAAGTCACCGGCCTCAACCGCAAGCAACGCAACAAGATGTCGGTCATCAAGGAGGGCATGAGCGTCTCGCAGGTGATCATTCAGGAGGGCGTACATACCCACGAGCGCGTCGGCAAGGGCGAAAAGGCGGGTGTCGCCGAGCCGGTGGTATATATGATCGACCGCTTTGTCATCGGCGGTTTCTACCGCGTGCACTCCGGACGCGGCAAGGATGAAAACCTCAACGCGCCGGGAATGCACTTCGAGCCGCTGGCCTTTGAAACCAGTTGCTCGCTGCCCGACCATGGCCAGAACCCCGATGCTGCGCCGAACCGTTTTTACGCCTATGGCGTGGTTGCGCGCCTGGCACAGCTTGCCGCCTCGCTGGAACTGGAACGCACGGCGCCGGTGCAAGCTTAGGGATGTTGAGATTGATTCAAGTCTTGGTGCTTCGCCTTTTCTCGCCAACCGAATACCCGCTTTGACACTCGTCAGGAGTTGATGACATGCGCTTCGCTTTCGTTCTCGATCCGCTCGATTCGCTGAAGGCCTACAAGGATTCGAGCGTGGCCATGATGCGTGCGGCGCAGGCGGCCGGTCATGCCGTGTGGGCGATTCAGCAGTCGGCCATTCATTGGTCGGCGCTACACGGCGTGTGCGCCGAAGCGGTGCATCTGGAACTGCTCGTAGACGATGCCGAGTGGTTCGTCGAAATTGACCGCCATGTCGTTCCGCTGCGCGATTTCGCCGCCGTGGTGATGCGCAAGGATCCACCCTTCGACTTCGAGTACATTACCAGCACCTGGCTGCTCGCCCGCGCCGAAGCCGAAGGCGGGCGAATTTTCAACCGGCCGCAGGCGCTGCGCGATCACTCCGAGAAGCTCGCCGTCGCCGAATTTCCACAGTTCGCCGTGCCGACGCTGGTGGCGCGCGAATCCACCCTGATCCATGGCTTCATCGACATGCAGCGCGATGTCATTCTCAAGCCGCTTGACGGCATGGGCGGCAGCCAGATTTTCCGTGTCCGCCACGACGATCCGAACCGCAACGTCATCGTCGAGACCTTGATGCAGGACCGGCTGACGCATGATGGAACACGCACGATCATGGCGCAACGCTATATCCCCGAGATCGTCGACGGGGACAAGCGTATTCTGATCGTTGGCGGTGAAGTCGTTCCGTTTTGTCTGGCACGCATCCCGAGGACGGGAGAGACACGCGGCAATCTGGCCGCCGGAGGAACCGGTGTGGCGCGCGAGCTGAGCGCCCACGATCGCGAAATCGCCGGCGCACTGGCACCGGTTCTGGCAGCGCGGGGACTGCTGCTGGTCGGTATCGACGTGATCGGCGACTGGCTCACCGAAATCAACGTCACCAGCCCGACGTGCATGGTCGAAATCTGCGAACAGACGGGTTTTGACGCTGCCGCTTTGTTCATTGCCGCGCTGGAGCGTGAATGCCCGCTGCCCGTCTAGTTTTTCTGGCCGCCCTGGTATTTTGTCTGGTGGCCTGCGCCAAGGCACCACTGCACCATCAGGAGTCCTTCGTTTTCGGCACCCGTGTCGAAGTGCTGATCGCCGGCCTCGACGAAGCGCAGGCGCGTCCGGCGGCGGCGGCCGTGTTGCGCGAATTCGACCGCCTGCATCGTACCTACCACGCCTGGCAGGCGTCAGAGCTGAGCACGCTTAACGAGGCCATCGCCGCCGGCAGAACGCTGGAAGTTACACCGGAGATGGCCGCCCTGATCGCCGACGCACAGCGCATTGCGGCGGACGGCGAACAGCTTTTCGACCCCGGCATCGGTGGCCTGATCCGCCTGTGGGGCTTTCAGTCGGATGAATTCAAGGCCGCCCTGCCCGATCCCGAGTTGCTCGCCAGGTGGCGTGCGGCGCATCCCGGCATTGCCGACCTGCAACCTGATGGTTTGCGCGTGAGCAGCCGCAACCGGGCAGTGGCGCTCGATTTCGGCGGTTATCTCAAGGGGGTCGCACTTGACCGGGCGGCGGACATCCTGCGTTCGCAGGGTGTAAATAATGCATTGATCAACATTGGCGGCAACGTCCTGGCGCTCGGAACGAAGAACGGCGAGCGCTGGCGCGTCGGCATCCAGCATCCACGCCAGCCGGGACCGCTGGCTACGCTTCAACTCAACGACGGCGAAGCCATTGGCACATCCGGCGACTACCAGCGCTACTTTGAAGTCGACGGCAGGCGCTACTGCCACCTGCTCGATCCGCGCACCGGCGCGCCGGCCATGCACACGCAGTCGTTGACCGTGTTGATTACGCCGCGCCCGGCGGCTGGCACGCTCTCCGATGCGGCGTCCAAGCCACTCTTCATCGCCGGTTCCGACTGGCCAGCGCTGGCGAAAAAACTGGCCATCGACCAGGTGTTGCGTGTTGATGCCGAGGGGCGACTGCAGGTCAGCTCCGCCCTGCATCGCCGCCTTGAATTCGTCGGTGAACAGACAAAAAAGCTGGAAATAATTCCCTGAGGCAGTTCCGGCCCTTCCGAAAACCACGGAATCACTTAGAATGCTGGCTGATCTCACAGGAACGCGCGATGATTGGCATTCTCCTGATAACGCATGGCACGTTTGGCGAAAGCCTGATTCAGAACGTATGCCACGTTCTCAACAAACGTCCTCCATTGATCGGCCAGATCGGCGTCGCCGCACAGGACGACCCGCTGGACATGCTGCCTGTCGCCCGCTTGCGTTTGCAGGAGGTTGATGATGGCGACGGGGTGTTGATCATGACCGACATGCTTGGTGCCACACCGTCCAATCTCGGCTTGAAGCTGCTGGTACCGGGTCGGGTCGAGGGTGTTGCCGGAGCCAGCCTGCCGATGCTGCTGCGCGTCCTGACCTATCGCAAGAGCAGTATGGAGGTACTGTTGCAGAAAGCCATCAGCGGTGGCCGCGATGGTGTCATTTACATGCCCCTACTTTAGTCGATAGATTGACAGGATATCCTGATGGCACGTGCTGAAACGGAAATTACCAACAAACTGGGCTTGCATGCGCGCGCTTCGGCCAAACTGACGCAGTTGGCCGGCAGCTTCGATTCCGAAGTCTGGCTGGAAAAGGGGACGCGCCGGATCAACGCCAAAAGCATCATGGGGGTGATGATGCTGGCAGCCGGCAAGGGCTCGACGATTGCCATCGAAACCCTCGGCAGCGATGAGCAGGCGGCACTCGAATCCCTCCTCAACCTGATCGCTGACAAATTCGGCGAAGGAGAATAAGCAAACCATGAGCTTCACTCTGCACGGTCTCGCCGTCTCGAGCGGCATCGCCATTGGCCAGGCGCACCTGATCTCGCAGGCGACGCTTGAGGTCTCGCATCTGGTCATTGCGCAACGCATGGTGGAGAAGGAAGTCGCCCGTTTCGAAACGGCGCTGGCGCGGGTCCGCAACGAGTTCGGGGTGATCAGGAATGGACTGGGCAAGGCACCGACCGATATCGGCGCCTTCATTGACCTGCATCTGTTGATCCTGTCCGACCCGGAGTTATCCGAGGTACCAAAACACATCATTCGTGAGCGGCGTTGTAACGCTGAATGGGCGATCGTGCAGCAAATGGAACTTCTGGTCGCCCAGTTCGAGAAGATCGAAGACACTTATTTGCGCGAGCGCAGCTACGACGTGCGACAGGTCGTCGAACGCGTCGTCCGCGAACTGGTTGGTCGACCGGGCCATGCGACTGCCAAGGCCGCCAAGGGAGTCAAGGGAGAAAACCTGATTGTCGTTGCCCATGATCTTTCTCCGTCCGACGTCATGGCCTTCAAGGACCAGAATTTCGCCTCGTTTGTTACCGATGTAGGCGGTTCCACCTCGCACACCGCGATCCTGGCGCGCGGTATGGCTATTCCTGCCGTGCTCGGTCTGCACAACGCCCGTCAATTGATTCGCGACAAGGAAACGCTGATTGTTGACGGCACGCGCGGCGTGGTGATCGTCAACCCCGATGCGCGCATCCTTGAGGAATACGAGCTCAAGAAATGTCAGATCGAGATCGAGCGCTCGAAGCTCAAGCTGCTGAAAACCACGCGCTCGACAACACTCGACCGGGTCAAAATCGACCTGCTGGCCAATATCGAAGAGCCGAGCGACGTCACGGTGGCTCTGGAAAGCGGTGCCGAGGGAGTCGGTCTGTTCCGTACCGAGTTCATCTTTCTCGGTCGCGGCGACATGCCGAGCGAGGACGAGCAGTTCGAGGCTTATCGCAAGGTCGTCAAAGGCATGCAGGGACGACCGGTAACGATCCGAACCTTCGACCTCGGCAACGACAAGAACATTCATTCGGACGACGCGATCGGTGAGCGTAAGCGTGACAACCCGGCGCTCGGCCTGCGCTCGATTCGTCTCTCGCTGGCCGAGCCAAAGACGTTCCAGTCGCAGTTGCGCGCCATTCTGCGGGTCTCCAAGCTGGGCAAGGTCAAGATCCTAATCCCGATGCTGTCGCACGCGCATCAGATCGACCAGACACTGGCAGCGCTGGAACAGGCAAAATCCAGCCTGCGCGGGGAAAAGATTTCTTTCGACGAAAATATCGAAATTGGCGGGATGATCGAGGTTCCGGCGGCGGCACTGGCGGTCGGCATCTTCCTGCGCCGCATGAATTTTCTTTCGATCGGCACCAATGACCTGATCCAGTACACGCTGGCCATTGACCGTAGCGATGAGCAGGTTTCGTACCTCTACGATCCGCTGCACCCCGCCGTACTGATGCTGCTGGCACACGTCATCAGCACCGCCGAAAAAGTCAATATTCCGGTTTCGATGTGCGGCGAACTGGCAGGCGACCCTAAGCTGACCCGCCTGCTGCTGGGCATGGGGTTGCGCCAGTTTTCGATGCATCCGGCGCAGATCCCCGCAGTCAAGCAGAAAGTGAAGCAGAGCGATATTTCAGAAGTCATTCCGATCGTACGCCGCATACTGCGTCTCGAGGAGTCAGCGAAGATCCAGGAACAGATTGAACGGCTCAATGCCTGAGTCCGGCGTACACGCCGCGAATGCTCACGCTGGGCATGGGGCCAGCCCGGTCCGTTTTTTCAGACCGATAGCTTAATTTTTATCTTCCGTATTGATAACGATGTCACAAGAAAATTCAGTCGGAGTCGTTGTTCCACAACGCGTCCGTTTCAATGAGCCGATGCGGCTCAAGAGTGGCGCCTTGCTGCCCGGTTTCGATCTCGCCTTCGAAACCTACGGCACGCTCAACAGCGCACGCTCGAATGCCGTGCTGGTGTGTCACGCTCTTTCCGGTGGTCATCACGTTGCCGGTGTGTACGCCGGTGAGCCGAGGAACGTCGGCTGGTGGGATAACCTGGTCGGACCGGGCAAGCCACTTGATACCAACAAGTTCTTTGTTGTCGCGGTCAACAATCTCGGGGGCTGCTACGGTTCGACCGGCCCGATATCAGTCAATCCGGAAACCGGCAAGCGCTACGGTGCCGATTTCCCGATGGTCACGGTCGAGGACTGGGTGGCGGCACACGCCCGGCTTGCCGACCACCTCGGTATCGACACCTGGGCTGCCGTCATCGGCGGCAGCCTTGGCGGAATGCAGGCGCTCGAATGGTCGTTGCAGTTTCCGGAGCGCATCCGCCACGCCATGGTGATTGCTTCGGCACCCAAGCTTTCGGCGCAGAACATCGCCTTCAACGCGGTGGCCCGGCAGGCCATCCTGTCCGATCCCGATTTTCATGGCGGCCATTACGCCGAACACGGTGTGGTGCCGCGCAACGGGCTGCGGCTGGCGCGCATGGTCGGACACATCACCTACCTGTCGGACAGCCAGATGGGCGAGAAATTCGGTCGCCAGTTGCACCACGGCGAACACCAGTTCAGCTATGACGTCGACTTCGAGATCGAATCCTACCTGCGTTATCAGGGCGACAAGTTCGCCAGCTTTTTCGACGCAAATACCTATCTGATTACGACCAAGGCGCTCGACTATTTCGATCCGGCCTACGCCTACCAGGGCGATCTTGCCGCCGCCCTGGCGCGTGCCACCGCCCGCTTCTTTGTCGCCAGCTTCTCGACCGACTGGCGCTTTGCACCGGCACGTTCACGCGAGATCGTTTTCGCCCTCCTGCACAACCGGCGCCATGTCGCCTACGCCGAGATCGATTGCGACGCAGGGCACGACTCCTTTCTGCTGGACGACGCCCACTATCACGCCGTGCTGCGCGCCTATCTGGAGAACATATCGACATGAGCAATGGGAATCCGCACAATCCGCTTACGGCCAAGGAGCGCGAGCGTTTCGACTTTGCCGTCATCGCCAACTGGATTCCGCCGGGTGAGCGCGTACTCGACCTCGGCTGTGGCGACGGCAAGCTGCTGCGTTATCTGCGCGAAACCAAGGGAGTCATCGGTTACGGAGTCGAGATCGATCACGGCAGCGTACTCGGCTGCATCAGCAACGATGTCGATGTGATCCAGATCGACATCGAGGGCGGCCTCTCGGGCTTTGAGGACCAGTCGTTCAATCACGTGATCATTTCCCAGGCGCTGCAGGCGATGCACGCCACCGAACGCATCCTCGGCGAAATGCTGCGCGTTGCCGAAGAGGCCGTCGTGAGTTTCCCCAATTTTGCCTATCGCGCCAACCGGGCGGCCATTGCCGAAGGCCACATGCCGGTTTCCGAAGATCTGCCTTACGCCTGGTATGAAACGCCGAACGTACGTTTTTTCACCCTCGCCGATTTTGAGGCACTGTGCGGCAAGCTGGACATCGAGATCCGCGAGCGGCTGGCATTTGACGAAGCCGGGCAGTTGGTGACCCAGGATCCCAATCTGAACGGCAGTCTGGCCTTCTACCGCCTCGGCCACCGGCGCGGATGAGCCGGGCCTTACCGGAGTCCTTGCGCGTCCTGCTGACGCGCAAGATGTTGATCTGCGTGTTTACCGGATTCAGCTCGGGGCTGCCGCTTTACCTGCTGCTCAACCTGCTGCCCGCCTGGTTGCGCAGCGAGGGGGTCAACCTCAAGACCATAGGCTTCTTTGCGCTGATCCAGTTTCCCTACACCTGGAAATTTCTCTGGTCGCCCTTTCTCGATCGTTATGCCCTGCCCCTGCTCGGTCGACGGCGGAGCTGGTCGCTGCTCATGCAGATTGGCCTGCTGCTGTGCATTGGCCTGCTCGGGGGGCTTTCGCCGAGCACCGACATCGTTCCGGTGCTATGGCTCGCGGCGCTGCTCGCCCTTTTCTCGGCCACCCAGGACATCGCTCTCGACGCCTACCGGCGCGAGTTGCTGAACGATGTCGAACTGGGTCTGGGCAACGCCGTGCATGTCAATGCCTATCGGTTAGCCGGTCTGGTGCCGGGTTCGCTGTCGCTGATTCTTGCCGACCTGCTGCCGTGGTCGCAGGTGTTCTGGATCACCGCCGCCTTCATGCTGCCCGGCATGCTCATGATCCTGCTGGTCAGCGAACCTGTGGCGGCGCATGCCGCGCCGAAGACCCTCCGCCAGGCGGTGGTCGAGCCTTTCCACGAATTCATGGGGCGCAACGGTGTGCGTGGTGCGCTGCTGGTGCTGGCCTTCATTTTCCTCTATAAGCTGGGCGACTCGCTGTGCACCGCGCTGGCGACACCCTTTTATCTCGACATGGGTTTCACGAAAACCGACATCGGCCTGATCGCCAAACACGCCGGTCTGTGGCCGGCAGTTATCGGCGGTCTGCTCGGTGGCCTGTGGATGGTGCGTCTGGGAATCAATCGCGCACTGTGGCTGTTCGGCGTCGTGCAACTCGTGTCCATTCTCGGCTTCGCCTGGCTGGCCTGGCTCGGGCCGCAGACGGCGATCGGCATCGACCAGCGCCTGGCGCTGGCTGCCGTCATCGGCGTAGAGGCGCTCGGCGTCGGTCTGGGCACCGCCGCTTTTGTCGCCTTCATTGCCCGCTCGACGCACCCGGCCTACACGGCAACGCAGTTTGCCCTGTTCACCAGCCTGGCCGCCGTTCCGCGCACCTTCATCAATGCCTCGGCCGGCTGGCTGGTGGAAGGTCTGGGCTGGTTCAATTTCTTCCTGCTGTGCACCGCGCTGGCGGTACCCGGCATGCTCCTCCTTTCGCGCGTGGCGCCATGGAACGCAGCGCCAGAAAAAGGAGCGGAAAGTGCATGAGATAAACTCGGCGATTGCCGACGCACTGGTCGACGCCGCCCGCGAATTGTCGGCAAGGGTCGAAAGACTGGATTTCGCGGCACCGGTTTCACACCGCTACAACCCGCTGGACTACGCCTGGGCGCCGCACGAGCTGTATTTGCGCCGCTACGGAGCCAACCGCAAGAAAGTGGTATTCATCGGCATGAATCCCGGCCCCTTCGGCATGGTGCAATGCGGCGTTCCCTTCGGCGAGATCGCCGCCGTGCGCGACTGGATGGGAATCGAGGCAAACGTAGAAAAACCGGCACGAGAGAACCCCAAACGGCCGATCGAGGGCTTCGCCTGTACCCGTTCCGAAGTCAGCGGCCGGCGCTTGTGGGCTTTGTTTCAGCAGCGCTTCGGTACGGTCGAGGCCTTTTTTGCCGAGCATTTTGTCGCCAACTATTGCCCGCTGGCCTTCTTCGAACACAGCCGGAATCTGACCCCGGACAAACTGCCCGTCGTCGAGGCCGCCCCGCTCTATGCCGCCTGCGATGATCATCTCAGGCAACTCGTGGCGATACTCAAGCCACAGTGGGTGATCGGAATCGGCGGCTTTGCCGAAGCGCGTGCCGCGCTGGCTCTGAGCGGGATGAGCATAAGCCTCGGGAAAGTCCTGCATCCCAGCCCGGCGAGTCCGGCGGCCAACCGCGGCTGGGCCGAAGCGGCTACCCGGCAATTGACGGCGCTCGGAATCTGGTGAATTGTTCAGGCTGAGAACCGCTGTCGAGTACCCGCTTATGCTTGTGCGTTGCACAATGTTGGCGGGATAATCATCAAGCTGTCTCAGTTCGGGCAAGTACGGGAATCGGACGTTTCATTAATTTGGATAATGTACATGGTTAATAAGGTTGCCATTCTGAGATTTCTGATAATTGCGCTTCTCTCGGTGGTTTCAGTTACCTCGTACGCTTACGATCACACCCCGAAAAATTGTTGTAATTACCTCGCTAGGCCTAGCGGCATCAAGATTCAACCTTTTCTAGAATCCTGCTTTGCAACGGGGGAGACCGCTAGAGGAGCAATTCCCTATTTCGACTGTCAGTCATACGTTCTAGGTGTAATTGATGCCTCCAGAAACGTAAAATCTTCTGCCTCAAAATCTAGGGGGTTGTGCCTACCTTCCGAAATTACGACCAAGGATGTGATCGATTTGATTTGGGACAAGTACCCAAACTGGGATGTCCCAGCGCACAGAAAGGCGTCAGCCGTTATTCTTGAGGTACTTGGGGAAAAATACCCATGCAAGAAATAGCCCGGCGATTCCAACTTACGGTGCCAAGAAATTTAAAGGGGCAAAAGAGGGGCAAAAGGGATGCATTGTATATCGCAAAATAAAGAATTCTAAGTGGACCACTTTGGTCGTTCTTTGGTACGTTAGGCCGCACTGTCATGCCTCCGCTTAAGACTCTGAACATGCTCGACGTCCGTCTTGCCGCTGATGGCGAGACGCGCATTCTCGAGCCGTCCCACGCAGAACTGAACTCGATTGAGCGACATGACTTCGACGGTCTGTTCGCGAAGGTAATCGATGAGCCCGTAGAGGCTGAACACTCCCTGTGGAACCTCGGTTTTGAACTCTGCTTCGCCGGTAAAGACGACTACCGATTTGATAGCGTTGTGCGGCAAGAAATTAAGAAGTTCTTGCACCGCACGAACGTGCCGAAAGTTTTGCAGGATTGGGTTCTGGAACTTGAACTTCACCTTGAATAGGACTTGAGTCCAGTTGGCCTGCTTCTCATTGGCGAAGATCCAGCCCTTGTGGTGCTTTGTTTCGATGACGAATACACCGAACCTCGAAACGAGGATGTGGTCAATTTGAGTTGTGCCGTCCTTCAGTTGAAGCATGACGTGATTCATCAGGTGATAGTCGGGAGGACCGAAGTTTGTCCGCGCGACGCGAGACAGCAGCGCTTCGCCACGATTTTGGATAGGGTTCTGGAATGCGGAGGCACGGTAGCGGCCAAGTGCGAAGCCGACGGCAAGTGCAAGGAGGATGTAGATCAGGGTAGTCACGCTTCTCGTGCGACCTAAAGTTCAAATTGAGGGGCGCGCCGCTTTTGGCGTGACCCTCTCGAATGCCGATTTAGGGGTTTCCATTGCGGCTATTACTTCGACGGTATGCATGTACCCCTGGTCATTTGAGAACTCAACATGCCCAACGTCTCTTTTTCTGCACCGTTTTTTTTGGTTAGGTTATAAATGTCGGCCCATTCCTTTCTCATTTGGGTTTCAGCAGACAAACATTCAGAAAGGGTGTTAAACACCAAATCGGTTTTCAGCGGAGAGTTCATCACAATGACAACTAATAGCCACTTCATTTTTAACTCCCTGTAGTTGTTCGGTGACGGCTGACGTAAAGTCTGCCGCCTATTGATGGGATGCTTTCCGTCATGGCGCAAAACACCCCGTCAAATAGGACGTATAAAACAACAATGCTTCGAATTGATCTGAATTCAGTCGTAGGCTTAGTAGGCACTTTCATAAATACGGACACGTAATAACTTGATAATTGCGGCCTCGTATGGCATCTTGATGAATTCCTTCATCGAGGGGGTGCAGATGCCAAGAAAGAGCCCGTTCCATATCGAGTTGTCACCCGACGAGTCCACCGAGCTGATTCGTCGTGCGACAAAATATACGTTGCCGTATTTCGAGGTTGTTCGAGCCAAGATGATCCTGATGGCAGCCGACGGTATGGACAACGACCAGATCGCCGTGCGCTTGGACACGCGACGCGAGGTGGTCAGCCAGTGGCGCCAGCGCTTCTTCGAGGAGCGAATGGCGGGCCTTGAGGAGAGAATGCGCCCGGGACGCCCTCGGGTCTTTCCCCCCAGAGCTCACGGTTGAGATCAAGGCGCTCGCGTGTGAGTTGCCAGCCACTTTGGGCTTGCCCTTGTCGCGGCTCAGCGTAGCGGATGTGGCGCAACATGCACAGCGCTCGGGCCTGGTGGCGCGCATCAGCGAAAGCACGGTCTGGCGTTGGCTGCATGAGGATGCCATCCGCCCCTGGCAACACCGCTGCTGGATCTTTCCGCGAGATCCGCACTTCCAGGCCAAGGCCGGGCGCATCCTGGACCTGTACGAGCGGCGCTGGCAAGGACAATCGCTGCGCGAGGACGAGTTCGTCATCTCGACCGACGAAAAGACCAGCATCCAGGCGCGGCTGCGTATTCATCCCAGTTTGCCTACCCGACCCAACGAGACGATGCGCGTGGAGCACGAGTACGCGCGTGGTGGTGCCTGGGCGTACTTGGCCGCGTTGGACGTGCATCGCGCCAAGGTATTCGGCCGCTGCGAAGCAACCACCGGCATCGCGCCTTTCGAGCGCCTGGTCGATCAGGCCATGAGCCAACCACCCTACGACACGGCACGCCGTGTGTTCTGGGTCATGGACAACGGCTCATCGCATCGTGGAGAGGCGTCGGTGCGGCGCCTCACGAAAGCCCATCCAAGAGTGGTTCCGGTCCACGGCCCGGTCCACGCGAGTTGGCTCAATCAGATCGAAATCTACTTCTCGATCGTGCAACGCAAGGCGCTGACCCCGAACGACTTCCCTTGCTTGGAGGCCGTCGCCGAGCGACTGGCCAACTTCGAGCGCTACTTCGAGCACATCGCACATCCATTCGAGTGGAAGTTCACGCGTGCCGATCTTAACGCCTTGATCGCACGCATGCGCAATCGTTGGGCGCAGAACCAGAACCTCAAGATGGCGGCCTGAAAAATACGTGTGTGAATTTCTGAAACGGACTACTTAGTCAAAAAAGTGGCGCCTGAGGTGGTCTTCGATTCCCTTGCATCTCGAGTTGCTGAGAGCTCCTCGGTTTCTGAAGAGAAATGCCGAAACAGACCAAGGTTCTGCACAGTCCATGGGATGAACGCAACTGTATCGTTTGTCATGAAGGCTGTCCACCGCAACAGCGCATCCAGATGGCCTTCCAGCCAAGTGACCGGCCAGAAGTACCAAAGGCTTCAAATTGTTTTTTTGAGATATACAATGCGCTGCTGACCCATTTGATTCTTCTTCGGCGCCTGACGGGCATGGATTTGGCGCCACCTTGCATTGAAATGCTGCTGGCCTGCAAGTTTGACTCATGCAGAGAGCGGCCTATGAAGCTGTATTAACGATGTGGTAATAAAAAAGCGGATTGCCCGCGTTTCGAATGCCGCCTCATTCCGCCCGCAGCGCTTCAACCGGATCGAGACGTGCCGCCCGCCTGGCGGGCAGGACGCCGGCCAGCAGACCGATGACGATGGCGATGGCTTCGGCATACAGCACGAAGCTGATCGGTGTCTTGACCGGCAGCGCTGGCACCAGCAGATGAATCAGTTGCGCCAGCCCGAAGCCGAGCACCAGGCCAACGAAGCCGCCGAGTGCGGATAGAGCTACCGCTTCGCCGAGGAACAGGCCGAGGATGGTCTTGCGCGGCGCGCCGAGCGCGACCAGCAAGCCGATCTCGCCGGTGCGCTCGGTGACGGCGATGGTCATGATGGTGACGATGCCGACGCCGCCGACCAGCAGAGAGATGCTGCCGAGCGCGCCGACCGCCAGGGTGAGGACATCGAGGATATTGGACAGCGTGCGCAGCATGTCTTCCTGCGTGGTGATGGTGAAATCCTCGCGACCATGGCGTGCCTTGAGCGTGGCGATGATCGCCTCGCTGATGCGGGCCGCCGGAATGCCCTCCTCGTACGACAGATCGATCTTCATCATGCCGTCGCGGTTGTAGAGTTCGAGCGCGCGCGCCGTCGGGATGTAGGCCGAGTCGTCGAGGTCGATGCCAAGGAATTGACCCTTGGCTTCGAGTACGCCGATCACGCGGAATTGCAGGTTGCCTATCGTCAGGCGCGCACCGAGGGCGTTTTCCGCGCCGAACAGTTCGCTCTTGAGCTTGGCGCCGAGTACCACGAAGGCGCGCGCGCTTTCCGATTCCTCCGGCGGCAGAAACTGCCCGCTGCTGACCTTGACGTTGTACACCTTGCGCATTTCAGGGGTCACGCCATTGATCGTCGTACGGCGCAGCCGGCCGTTGCCCTTGACTTCGCTATTGCCCCACACCATCGCCGACATGCCGGTGATGTGCGGCAGGCGTTGCAGCGCGCGCGCGTCGTCGAGCGTCAGCGGGCGAACCGAGGTCGGGATGCCGGTCGGTGCCGGGCCCGAGGTCTTGACCTTGCCCGGTGCGATGCTGACCAGATTGGTACCGAACTGCGTGAATTCGGTCAGCACAAAGCGGTGGATGCCCTCGCCAATCGAGGTCAGCAGGATCACGGCGGCAATGCCGACGGCGATGCCGAGCAGCGTCAAAAAGCTGCGCAAGCGGTGCGCGGTGATCGCGCGCAGTGCCAGTTGGAGGGAGTCGGCAGGGCGGATCATGATTGATGGAAAGATGAAAGATCCACCACCAAGACACCAAGAACACCAAGATGCACCAAGAAAGACAGGAAAAGCCTTTTCATCGTTTTGCATTTCTTGGTGAAACTTTGTGTCTTGGTGGCTTGGTGGTTAAGCATTTGCCCTCACCTCTTCGCCAGCGACTGCACCGGATCGAGCCTTGCCGCCTGTCTCGCCGGCAGCACGCCGAACAGGATGCCGGTGACCAGTGCGGTGCCGAGCCCGGCGAATACGGCCCAGTCGGGCGGGTAGGCGGGGAAGGCCGGGTAGAGCTGGCGGATCAGTGCTGCGCCGCCTTGCCCGAGCAGATAGCCGAGTACGGCGCCAGCCAGCGAGAGCATCGCCGCTTCGGTGAGGAAGGCGCTGCGAATCGTTGCGCCGGTGGCGCCGAGCGCCTTGAGCAGGCCGATTTCTGAGGTGCGCTGGGTGACCGAAACGAGCATCACGTTCATCACCAGAATGCCGGCGACAGCCAGACTGATCGCTGCAATGCCGGCGACCGCCAGGGTCAGTGTGCTGAGCAGCTTGTCGAAGGTGGCGAGCACGGCATCTTGGGTGATCACCGTGACGTCTTCCTCGCCCTCGTGGCGCAGCCTGAGGATTTCGCTCACTTGCGCCTTGGCCGCTTCAATCGACTCGCGACCGTTGGCTTCAACCAGGATGCGAAACAGCGTGTTGCTGTTGAACATCGCCTGTGCCAGCGCGACCGGAACGATGACCAACTCGTCGGTGTTCATCCCCAGCCCTTGGCCGGTCGAGGCCATCACGCCGACCACCCGGAAGCGCCGGTCGCCGACGCGGATCAACTGGCCGAGCGCGGTCTCGGCACCGAACAACTCGTCGCGGATCTTGGCGCCGATCACCGCTTCGGCGGCGCCGCGCCGCCAGTCGCCGTCGGGCAGGAAGCGCCCCTGCGCCAGCTTCAGCCGGCGTACCTCGATGAACTGCGCATTGGTTCCGGCGACCATCACTTCGCGCAGCTTGCCGCCGTAGCTGATCTCCGAGGTACCGATGGCCAGCGGCGCAACGCGATGCACGGCGCTGGCGCGCAGCAGTGCCTGCGCGTCGTCGATGGTCAGGTCGCGTGGCGTGCTGGTGATGGCGTTGCCGGGGTTGAAGCCACCGGTCTGCGAGCGACCAGGCAGGACGATGACGAGGTTGGTGCCAAGCGATGAAAACTGGCTGATCACATAAAGCCGTGCGCCGTCGCCCAGTGCCGTAAGCACCACCACAGCCGCCACGCCAATGGCCATCGCCAGAATCAGCAGCGAGGTACGCAGCGGATTGCCGGTGGCCGCGTCGCGGGCAAAACGGATCAGGTCGGGGGTACGCATGGGCTTAGACGGTGTAGGAAAAAAGCGAACCACCAAGGCACCAAGAGCACCAAGTTACACCAAGAAAGGCAAAGAAAAAAACCTGGTTCTCTCGGGTTTTCTTGGTGCTTCTTGGTGTTCTTGGTGACTTGGTGGTTAAGCATTTTATTTGTTCTTGATGGTGCTGTCATGTCTCAGCTCGCCATCCTCCATCAGCAACTGCCGGCGGGCGCGGGCGCCCAGGGTGGTGTCGTGGGTGACGACAATCAGCGTGACGCCGCGCTGGTTCAGTTCTTCGAGCAGGCGCATGACCTGCTCGCCGGTCGCGCGGTCGAGGTTGCCGGTCGGCTCGTCGGCGAGGATCATTGCCGGCTGCATGATCGTGGCGCGGGCAATGGCCACGCGCTGGCGCTGGCCGCCGGAGAGCTGGTCCGGCCGGTGGCTGGCACGATCGGCAAGGCCGTAGTCCTTGAGCGCCTGTTCGACGCGCTTGGCGCGCTGCGCCGGTTCGATGCCGGCCAGCGTCATCGGCAGGGCGATGTTCTCGGCAGCGGTCAGGCGCGGCACCAGATGGAAGCTCTGGAAGACGAAACCGATGCGTTCGCTGCGCACGCGTGCCTGCTCTTCGGGCGACAGCGTAGTCACGTCGCGCCCCTCCAGGCGATAGATGCCGATGTTCGGGTGGTCGAGCAGGCCGAGCAGATTGAGCAGCGTCGATTTGCCGGAGCCCGACGGCCCCATTACCGCGACATATTCACCGGCAGCAATGCTCAGATCAAGGTGGCGCAAGGCGTGCACCTCGCTGTCACCGAGATGGAAAATCCGCTCGATGCCGGACAGTTCGATCAGCGCGGGCATGGGTGAGACGGCCAAAATCCAACGCAAAGGCGCAAAGTTGCAAAGGTGACGCCAAGGGACTTGTTTTCTTTGTGCTGTCTTTGCGGCTTGGCGCCAGGTGTTTTTATCGGTGTTGTCATCGAGCGTTCGTCGCCTCGACGACAAAGGCGGCGCCGGCCTTGACGCCGACGCGCTCAAGCGAGGTGACGACGCGTTCGCCGGCATTGAGACCTTCCAGCACTTCGGTGAACTCCCAGTTGGCCAGCCCGGTTTTGACCTTGCGTTCTTCGAGCCTGTCGTCGGCCCCGGCCACCAGTACGCGACTGCCTTCGAGCAGCGCCGAGGTGGGGACGCGTACCACGTCGTCGCGCACGGCGAGGATTACTTCGATGTCTGCGCTGTAACCGACCAGCAGCCTGCCGGGCGCTTCGGGATTGTCGAAGGTGGCTTCGATGTCAACCGTGCGCGCCTGTTTCTCGACCGCCGAAACATAGGGCGCAACGCGCCTGACCTTGCCGGGAAAGGATTGTTTGGGCAGCGCATCGAGGCTGATGCGTACCGGTTGGCCGGTGAGGATCTTCGGCGCGTCGACTTCATCCATCGGCGCCTTGACGTATAGACACGAGTCGTCGATCAGGTCGATGGCCGGCGGCGTCTGCACGCCGGGCGGCGAAGGCGTTGAGTATTCGCCGATCTCGCCGACGATCTTGGCGATGGTGCCGTCAAATGGTGCGTAGAGAATCGTCCGCCCCTGCTCGACGCGGGTGGCGTTGACCTTGGCCTGGAACTGCGCGACATCGGCTTTCGTCGCGTCGCAGCCGGCGCGTTTGGCCTGCGCCTCGGTACGCGCCGACTCCTCGCGCGAGGTGGAGACAAAGCCCTTTTTACGTAGCTCGCTCTGGCGTTCGGCTTCACGTTCGGCGTTGGCCGCCTGCGCACAGGCTTCGTTCACCCGTTGCCGTGCAGTGGCTACCTGTGCCATCGCCAGCGTGCTCTGCGCCTGCTGATCGTCGTTCCACAGCTTCATCAGCAACTGGCCCTTCTTGACGCGGTCGCCCTCCTTCACCGCCAATACCTCGATGCGGCCGCCGATGATGGTCGACAGCTTGGTGCGCAGGCAGGCTTCAATGGTCCCGGCACGGGTGTTGGCGATGCTCGACTCGACCTTGCCGCGATCAATTTCCCTGACGACCACGGCAATCGGCTTCGGTCGACCAATCCACCAGAAGAGGGTGATGAGGGCGGCAATGACGGCGATGACAATCAGCAGGCGGCGAATCAATGGGGACATGGCGGGATATGGGGGCGATTGACAACACGCAAAAGCAGACATGGTCGGGCAAATCGCCCGGGCTGGCAAGGTCGGTGAGCGTTCGGTGAGCGTTCGGACGAAGCTGCGCCAACGACAGCCCGCGCCAACGTAGTTATACAATACGCCAACGCGCCGGGCGGCAACTTCAGGATGATTCCCGGAATTGTCGTACACTGGCAATGATCACAGGATAACTTTCATGAGAGGAAACACCATGCGCAAGTTACTCGCTGCTCTGCTTCTGTTCTGTTCCTCCCTGGCCTCAGCCAGTGTGCTCAACGTTGAATTCAACTTTTCCCCCTTTGTCGGCGATCCGCTAAAGTCCGATCGTGTCGAGATCGTGGCCGGCAAGGCGGCGGTATTTATCAACAATGTTCCGGTAGCCGAGCAGGAAATCCAGAAGCGTGAAGTTCCCGTGCTGTTCGACAATCGTGAAATCGGAAGTGCCGTGTGGGTACCGGCCAGTTCCATGGGGCCGGCGTTACGCAAGGGCAAGAACAGAATCCGCATCGAGTTTGTTCCCGCCAACGCCAAGGCGCCCTACGATGCGCAACTGCGCTGGGCTACGGTGACCGATCAGGTGACGCGCACGGAGAAAGGGCCGGGCCAGATGAGCGCGACCAACCAGAGCGATGAAGGCGTAGACAACAGGAAAAAGAACGTCGGCAAGCTCGTCTTCGAGCGCGAGTTTGTCGCCGATTTCGCTGCCGACCTGCCGTGGCACCATTTCCCGCCGGTTACTGCGCTGACTGACGCCGACAGGCAGGCTCTGGTGGCGCTGGTCGCAGCGCGGGCGGAGGTGTTCAAGCCGGATTTCGCCAGCGCCTACCAGATACTGAAGGGCGCCAGTACGCCAGGGCTTCAGCTTGACCTGGCCGGGATTCAGAAATCAAAATTACTCGACAAAGGCTATGCGGCGGGCGTCCGGGTCGCCCCAACCAGCGCCGACAAGCTCGATTTCGTTGTCACCGGCAATCCTGAAGTGGTGGTGCGCAGCAAGACGGGCAACCTTTATACGAGCGACCCCAAAGCCTTCGTACGCATCAAGGGTGACGAAGTGCAAATGGGCCTGGCCATGGTGCTTGGCGTCCTTTTTCCGCCGCAGCTTGTCGCCGTGCGCGATGCCGCCGGGAAATGGGCGGTGGTTCAATGATGTCGGCCGGTACATTGTTGGCAGAAGAGGAATGACCTTGGAGAGCTTCAGCGGCGGTGCCGAGCACCAGCAGCTTGATTTCATGCAGCGCGTCGGACGTGTCGGGTATTGGGAGTACGATCCGGCAGCCGAGAGTTTCTGGTTGCCGGCGCTGTCCTTGAAACTGCTGGAGTCCATTGCCGACATCCCGGGCCTGCATCCAGGATCGTGGATCGAGGTTCTGCCGGATGGAGAACGCCGGCGTTTCCACAGTGCGCTTGATGCGGCGGTCAAGCAGGGCCTGTCGCTGCACCAGGAACTGAGTCTGAAGCACGGCCAGGGGGCAAAAGCCAGTATCTCGGTGCGTGGCGCTCCGCTTGCTGCCGAAGGTCAGGCCACCCGATACGCCGGCACCTTCCACGACATCAGCAGCGAGAAACGCGCCGAGGAAGAGCGCGAGGATGTCATCAGCCAGTTCAACGCCCTGCTCGAAAGTCTGCGCGTCGGCGTTACCGTGTTCGATCAGGATCTGCGTCTGATGTTCTGGAACGAGCAGATCTACAACATCCTTGGACTGCCGCGCGCTGCGGTGTATAAATTCGCAAGCTTCGAGGAACTGATCCGCTACCCGGCCAGGCGTGGCGAGTACGGCCCCGGCGATCCCGAGGAACTGGTTCGCCAGCGTGTCGCACTCGCGCGCCGTTTCGAGCCGCACCGCTTCGAGCGCCAGGCGCGCGATGGCCGCGTGCTGCTAGTCGAAGGCTACCCCTTTGTTCTGGGCGGCAATCAATCCGGTTTCGTCACCACCTACACCGATATCACCGAGCAAAAGGGTAACGAAGAAAAACTGCAGCGGCAGAACCACGTGCTGTCGACCATCATCGAGAATTTTCCCGGAGCCGTCTCGGTGTTCGGCGCCGACCTGCGCCTGGTTGCCAGCAACGATCAGTTCAAGGAATTGCTCGAACTCCCCAACGTCCTGTTCGACAAGCCGGAGCTTTATTTTGAAGACCTCATACGCTACAACGCGAATCGTGGCGAATACGGCCCTGGCGACCCCGAGCAGCAGGTTGCCGAGATCGTCGCCCGCGCCCGCAACTTCCAGCCGCACAGCATCGAGCGCGTGCGCCCCAACGGAATGGCGCTGGAGATTCGTGGCATGCCGCTGCCTGACGGAGGTTTCGTCACCATCTACATCGACATTACCGAGCGCAAGCAGATGGAAGACCAGGTGCATCAAATGGCCTTCTATGACACGCTCACGCGTCTGCCCAACCGCCGTCTGCTTGATGACCGCCTGAGCCAGAGCATGGCCGCCAGCAAGCGCAGTGCCTGCTATGGCGCACTGATGTTCCTGGATCTGGACAACTTCAAGCCGCTGAATGACCTGCACGGGCATGCAGTCGGCGACCTGTTGTTGATCGAGGCGGCGGAGCGGCTTAGAGCCTGTGTGCGTGAGGTAGACACCGTCGCGCGCTTCGGTGGCGATGAATTTGTGGTGATGATTGGCGATCTGGATGCGGATAAAAACGAATCGATGGCACAGGCCAGGCTCATTGCGGAAAAAATCCGGGTCACCCTGTCGGCTCCCTATCTGCTGACCATCAGGCATGAGGGCAAGGCGGAGACCAGGGTTGAACATCACTGCACAGCAAGTATCGGCGTGGCCTTGTTCATCAATCATGAGGCCAGCCAGGACGACATCCTGAAGTGGGCTGATTCGGCAATGTATGAAGCCAAGGAGGCGGGGCGCAATCTGGTGCGGTTTTATGAAGCAAAGCCGGCGTGAGTCGAAGCCGTTTTCAAACATGGTAACTCGGGGCAGCGCGATTCCCTGGGCTTGCCCATGGAATACAGGCACCTGGCCGGGGAATCAGGGATAATTCGCCTTCCGGCAGTCTGATCAATCGGAGCGTCCTGCAGTGACCGTCGAGCACGCCAAACAACTGGTCGATAACGGTGCCAATCCCCGGCTGGCGGGCGATATGGAACTGCTGCTGGCGATCAGCCAGGACTTCGTCGGATCTTCGGCAATGAATGAAACACTGGCCAATGCTGTTCGCCAGATCATGGCCTACATGGATACCGAGGCGGCTTCCATTTTTCTGCTCGATGACTCGAACGAGAAGCTGACCTGCCTGGCCTGCGCCGGACCGGTCTCCATCGAAGGCCTGACCATCGCGAAGCATCAGGGCATTGTTGGTCGCGCGCTGGCCAGCAATGCCGTGCAGATGGTGCGCGACGTGTCGGCCGACGGGGACTTCAGCAAAGCCGTCGATGACAGTACCGGCTTCACCACCCGCTCTATCCTGTGCGCGCCGCTGATGGTCAAGGGGCGCATGCTGGGTGCGCTGGAGGTGATCAACAAGCGCAAGGGCGACGGGTTGTTCGATGTGGCCGACAAGCGTTTCCTGCAGGTGCTGGCCGGTCTGGTTTCGCTGGCCGTGCACAATGCGCAGATGACCGGGGCGCTGGTCGAGCAGGAGCGCATGCGCCGTGAACTCGATCTGGCGCGCGAGATTCAGCGCAATCTGCTGCCGGATCAGCCGGCCGCCGACTTCCCGGTGCACGGGCTGAATCTTTCGGCGCTGGAAGTCTCCGGCGACTTTTACGATTTCTTCACGCTGGCCGACGGGCGCATCGCCTGGGGTCTGGGGGACGTTTCGGGCAAGGGCATGAACGCCGCCATGCTGATGGCCAAGACGATCAGCCTGTTCCGTTGCCTTGGCAAGACGGTGCACGATCCCGCACACCTGCTGGCCATACTCAACGACGAAATTTCGGAAACGGCCAGTCGCGGGATGTTCGTCACCATGGCGGCCGGTGTGTTCGATCCGGCGAGCGGAGAAGTCGTTTTTGCCAACGCCGGGCATCAACCGCCGCTCTACCGGACCCGCACGGGCGCTTACAGCGAGCTTGAAGAATCCTCTCCGCCGCTAGGCATCGTCCCGGGCATGGCGTACACCGAGCAGCGTCTGCAGCTCGATGGCGGCCGGCTTTATATTTTTACCGATGGCGTGACCGAGGGCTGGGCAGCGGAGGGCAGGATGCTTGAACTTTTCGGCCTGAAAGCGTTGCTCGACAAACACTCCCTATTGCCGCCGGCCGATCAACTCGCTCGCGTTGCCGAGGCGCTGGTGCGCCCCGGTGTGCGCCTGCACGACGACCTGACACTGCTGGTGATCGGCTGATGGTTCTGCTGCTCGATCAGAGCTTTCCGGCGAATACCGAGGTGCTTTCCGAGGTGCGTTTGGCCGTGCGCGATGCCTGCCAGCGTGCGCGAGGAAATGACACAACCGGCGACGAATCCGGCGAGGAATGCAGCGAACAGATGGTGCTGGCGATCAATGAGGCCTGCATGAATATCATCCAGCACGGCTATGGGTTTGCCGACGGCCAGCAGTTCACGCTGCGCCTGGGCGTTGATGACGGTGTTTTGCTAGCGCTTTTGCTGGATAATGGCATGCCGGCGAGCGACGCGGATTTGCGCCCAAGGGAACTCGATGAACTGCGCCCCGGCGGACTGGGAGTGCATTTCATGCGTGAGTTGATGGACAGCGTCGCCTACGTGCAGGCGCCGGAAGGATTTACCAACTGCCTGCAACTGAGCAAGCGGATTTGATTAAAGGAAGCCCATTGGATATTCAGATTGAAGACCGGCCCCCTTACAAGGTTGTGCGACTTTCCGGCGATGTTGACCTGCATTCCTCGCCCAGGGCACGCGAGGCCATCCTCGATTGCCTCAAGCAGAAAGCGCCGCTGCTCGTCGATCTCTCGGCGGTGAGCTATATGGACAGTTCCGGCGTGTCGAGTCTGGTCGAGGGCTATCAGACAGCCAAAAAACAGGGGCTTGAGTTCGCTCTGGTGGCGGTAGCGCAGTCGGCGATGAACGTGCTCAAACTTGCACGCCTCGACAAGGTGTTCCCGATCCACGCGTCGCTTGACGAGCGAATGGCGCAGCAGAGATGAGAATATGCAGACTGGGTCTGGCCGTACCCGGCGTTTTTTTCTGCGACAGGCCACGGGGGTTTTGCAGCATCTGTACGGCATCTAAAACAATCGATGACGAATCCTGAATTTTATTGATCGGATGACATTGAATCCGCTTCTTTCCTTCGTTTCCCAGGTTGGACAGCGCAGCCTGCAATCGGTCAGGGAGGTCGGCTACCACGCCGCCCTGCTGGCCGAGGCATTTTACTGGCTGCTTTTCGGGCACTGGCGCCGGCAGCCGGTGCGCCTGGGTGCGGTGTTCAAGGAGGCGGTCGGCGTTGGCGTTAATGCCATACCCATTGTCGCCCTGGCGTCTTTTGCCACCGGCATGATGCTGGCCATTCAGGGTATTTATACACTGCGCACGTTTGGTGCCGAGGGGCAGGTGGTGCTCGGCATTGCGCTGTCGGTAACGCGTGAATTCGCGCCGCTGATTACCGGTATTTTCGTCGCCGGGCGTTCCGGTTCGGCGATCGCCGCGCGCATCGGTACCATGCAGATTTCGCAGGAGATCGACGCCCTGCGCGTGATCGGCATCAACCCGGTGCGTTATCTGGTGGCGCCGTTGCTCGCCGCCATGCTGCTCACCCTGCCGGCGCTGACCATCCTCTCCAGCCTGGTCGCGCTGTTCGGTGGGGCGCTGTATTGCGCTGGCGAATTGAGTCTGCCGATTGACATTTTTTTCGCGCGCACCTTCGAAGTGCTGGTCGCCGACGACGTGATTCACGGCGTCCTCAAGAGCTTCATCTTCGCCGTGATCGTCACCCTGATCGGCGCCGGGAATGGCTTCAACGTCAGTGCCGGCGCCGAGGGTGTCGGGCAGGCAACAACGCGCGCGGTGGTCCTCGGCTGCATCGGCATCATCCTGGCCGACATGGTCTTTACTTTTCTCACCAGCCGTTAAGCGCTTGCGTATTCCATGAACAGCACCGACCTGGCCATCGACGTCAGCCATCTGGTCACCCACTACGGGAGCCGGAAGATTCTCGACGACATCAGCTTCCAGGCGCGTCAGGGCGAAATCATGGTCATCATGGGCGGCAGCGGTTCGGGCAAGAGCACGCTGCTGCGCCATCTGCTCGGCCTGCATCAGCCGACCTCGGGCAGCATCAGGCTGCTTGGTAAGGACATCACCCAACTGAGTGCCGACGAGATGTACGATCTGCGCAAGAACATGGGCGTGGCCTTTCAGGGCGGCGCGCTGTTCAACTCGATGACCGTCGG
Organism: Candidatus Propionivibrio dominans; assembly: GCA_016709335.1. Taxonomy (GTDB): domain Bacteria; phylum Pseudomonadota; class Gammaproteobacteria; order Burkholderiales; family Rhodocyclaceae; genus Propionivibrio; species Propionivibrio dominans. The sequence goes on from JADJNC010000067.1 coordinate 63,632, forward strand.
CGAGAACGTCGAGCTGCCGCTGCGCGAACATACCCGGCTCGACGAGAATACCATGCGCATCATGAGCCGCATGAAGCTGGAGGTGGTGAATCTGGCCGGTTTTGAAAACCTGATGCCATCCGAACTGTCGGGTGGCATGATCAAGCGCGCGGCGCTGGCCCGGGCCATTGTCATGGATCCGCGCCTGCTGTTTTTCGACGAGCCTTCGGCCGGACTCGACCCGGTGGTTTCGGCCGAACTGGACGAACTGATCCTGATCCTGCGCGATGCGATGAACATGACGATTGTCGTGGTCACGCACGAGCTGGAGAGTGCCTTCAAGATTGCCGACCGCATCACCGTACTCGATCAGGGGCGCATCCTGATGTCGGATACGGTCGCCGCCGTCCGTGCCAGCACTAACGAGCGCATCCAGTCCCTGCTCAACCGCACGCCGAGAAACGAAGCCATCAACCCCGATGAGTACATGGAACGACTGACCCGGGAGATTTTCTGACCATGAGGTTTTCAGGATGAAACTACGATGAAGCGCGACAACGTCAATTACCTGCTGGTCGGCAGCTTCGTGCTGCTGATGGCCGCCGTGCTGTTCTACGCGCTGTACCGGATTACCGGGCACAGCGCCAAAGGCGACATTTACTTTACCCACTTCCCGAATGTGGCGGGTATCAAGGAGGGTACGGTGGTGACCTTCGAAGGCTACGAAGTGGGCAACGTGACTCTGGTCGAGCCGGTGACACGTGACCAGCGCACCTGGTTTCGCATCACGCTCAATATGAGAAAGCCGGTGAATGTTCCTGTCGACAGTCGCGCACTGATCGCTACGCCGGGACTGCTCAGCCCTCCTCTGGTCGAGATCAAGGAAGGCAGCAGCCGCGACATCGTGGCGGTGGGCGGAGATATTCCGGGGGACAGCAGCGTTAACCTGATGGAGTCGGTCGCTACGCTGGCCAGCGAACTCGGCAAGATCACCGAAACCAGCATCAAGCCGCTACTCGCGCAGATCAACCAGAACGTAGCGCCGGCGATGGCCGACATGCGCTCGACGATAGAGCGCATCAACCGCACTGCGGGGCGCGTCGATGCCCTGTTCAGCGACAAGAACGTGGAGCACTGGAACCGGATGCTGCAGAACGCCGACGGCGCTTCAGCCAACGCGCTCAAGCTGTCAGCCGATCTTTCCGGTGTGCGTGCCGAGGTCGAAGGGCTGGTCAAGGATTCGCGCGGAATCGTCAACAGCAGCGGCAAGGATCTTAAGGAATCGCTGCGCCGCGTCGATGCCACGCTCTACCAGCTTGAAGCGGCTGGACGCAACCTCAATGAATTTTCACGCACCATTCGCGAGAATCCGGCTGCGCTGATTCAGAGCCGCCCGCCAACCGATGCCGCCGCAGGAGCCGCGCAATGAACCGACTGCACGCCACCCTTCTCAGCTTTTGTCTGTTGCTTGCCGCCTGCGGCAGTGTGCCGCCGGCACCGGTCGACCGCTTTTACCGCCTGCAGCCGGTGAGCGTTTCGTCGGCGAGCAAGGTATTGCCCGGTGCCGTTGCCGTGCAGACTTTCCGCGCAGACAGTCTGTATGCCGAGCGCCCGATCATCCATGCCGAAGAATCCAGCCTGCGCCAGTTGCGCCAGTACCACTATCACCTGTGGCTGTATCCGCCGGCGCAGATCGTGCAGGGGCATTTCGTGGCCAGTCTGGGCAGCGCGCTTGATCTTTCTGGCGGCAGCACTGCGCCCTTCGTTCTGGACGGGCGTATCCTTGGCTTCGAGCGCGTGCTGTCCGGCAAGAACAGCAAGGCCGTCGTGGCACTGGAACTGCGCCTGCAGGCTGGCGGTAAAACGTTGCTGAACAGGACGTATCAGGCCGAGCAGGCGGCCGCAGACGACTCGCTGGACGCCTTCGCCGTGGCGATGGAACAGGCGCTGGCGAAAATTTACGCCGAATTTCTCGCTGATCTGGCGCGCACAAGTTAGTCATCAGGATCATGATCGCGTCCATCCCGGGCGCACAGGAAAGAGTACCCTGGTCGGCGCCCCCGGAAAAGAGGTGTGCTCGGCTACCTATTCGTTTTCTTCGCAACCCGGCCGTTTCACTGAGCCTTACGATGACACTGTCTGCCAATCCGAAGCCCCAGAGCGGTTCGCGCCTCTCCAGAAGAGTATATCTGCCGCGTGTGATCGGTCTGGCTTTGGGTGGGCTGTGTGTCGGCGCGGCAATCCCTGCCGAGGTGCACTCAACCCACTGGATCTTCTTGTTGCTGCTGACGCATGCCTTGCTGTGGCCGCATCTGGCTTATCTCCGATGTTCGCGCTCGACAGACCCGCGTGACGCCGAGAAAACCAATCTGCTCATCGACTCGCTGATGGGCGGGTTCTGGGTGGTCGCCATGCAAGGCAACCTGCTCCCCAGCGTGCTGATTGTCAGCATGCTTTCGATGAACAATGCGGCGACCGGCGGGGTACGTTTTCTGAGCCGGGGCCTGCTCGCTCAAGTCATCGGAGCGCTGCTCGCCTGGGCTATTCTGGGCTGGCACTTCAGGCCGGAGTCGAGTTTCCTGGTACAGATGGCCTGCGTCCCTTTCCTGGTGGTATATCCATTAGTCATTGGAATGGTCACGCTGCGACTCGCACATCAGCTCAACATGCAGCGTACCGAACTGCACTGGCTGAGCGAGAACGATGCGTTATCCGGAATCTATAACCGCCGCTTCTTCGAGCAGCGGATTGCCCAGGAATTTGAAAACTTCAAGCGCCATCATTCCCCGATCTCGCTGATTGTTGCCGACATTGACCGTTTCAAGAATATCAACGACAGCTTTGGCCATCCGGTGGGCGATTCGGTCATTCGCATGGTCGGGCAGGTGTTCAGGCAACAGGTACGCCTCGGCGATGTTGCGGCAAGAATTGGCGGCGATGAATTTGTCGTGCTGATGCCATTTACGGGCACTAGCGAGGCGCTTGAACTGGTTAAGCGTCTGCAAAGCGATTTTTCGCAGGCTCTCGCTGTCGATCACCGGCTGCTCGGTACGAGCTTGAGTTTCGGCATTGCTGCACCGCAAACCGACATGAAATCACACGAGAAGTGGATGGAACTGGCCGATAAGGCACTGTATCGGGCCAAGGCAGGCAAGCTCGGATCGGTTGAAGTGGCCGGGACAGAAAGTCCCCAGGCCTGATCGGGCGGCAATCGTACTATTTCTTCGGGATAACTAAATGCACGAATGCCCGACTAACGCGATTCTGCGCGAAAGTCGGGCAACGTCAGAAATTACTTCTCCAGACTGATCTTGACGCCTTCAGCGGCGAGCTTCAGGCTCAGTCCCTTGGCCGTCGTCTCGATCTTGATCTCAACACCCTTTTCGTTTTTCATCGAGGCTCGGGTGCCGCCACCAACCAGGGTGCCGCCCGCAGCGCCTGAACGGAACGTCCCCTCGATATCCCCGATCTGCTTCAGGTTGTAAACCGTGCCCTTCGCTTCGAGCTTGGTTCCTCCGACCTCGCCAGCCGACAGACCCTCGATCTTGATCCTGTAGGTCTTGCCATTGAACTTGACATCGCCGCCGCCCCAGGTAAAACCGATGCCGATGGCAACGGAGCCACCGGAGAACTCGATCGTCGCATCGGGCTTGGCGGCCTTCTGGTGTTCGTTGGCGCCGACACTGCCGGAGGTGGTCAGGCATAATGTGGCAATGGCAATGATTCCGGTGATCTTTTTAAACATGATGATTCCCTCCTCTCGGTTGAACAAGATCGGATTGTAGAGCGAACTGCCGTATATATCTATTGGGAAATGAAGGTGCAGGTGCCTCGAAAGTGGCCATGGCCACTTCCGGAAGATGGAATATCATGGAGTTGCCCGAATGATCCGTAAAATGCTGATCCTGATTCCGGCCTTGATGGCCGGGATCGCTTTTGCCGCGCCGCCCGTCCCGGCGGAAGCGCCCGTCGAAATCATCAGTGCCGAGTTTGGCCTCTTCGACGCCAGCAATCCAGAGGAACTGATCTTCGAGCCGGGCGATGTGGTCCCGCACAAGGTGGGGCAGCGCTACGGCTGGATCATCGAAGTCAAAACCGCCCGGCGCACCCTGAGTGTGCGCGAGGAATATCTGCTGCCTGGCCCGCCCAGCGCCGGGAACGCCCCTGATCCATTAAGCGAAAGCCTGAACATTCCCATCGAACGGCGCAACCAGGTTAGCCAGAGACAACTGGTACCCGTGGACGGCAAGATTTACGGCGAATGGGCTGTCGGCCAGAACGAACCCGCCGGCCACCGGCGTCTCCAGGTGGTCATTGAAGGCCAGGTGGCGGCAAGCTTCGATTACGACGTGAAATGAATCCGCCGCAGGGCGGATCGGCTAGCGAAGCGATACTCAGCGAGTCACCAGAGGAATGGTATCTGCTGCGTGTTTCTTGGCCTGTTTGGCGGCCTTCTTTTCCTTCGGGGTTTTTGCGGGTTGTTTCTTGGTTTCCTTGCTGGTTTCCTTTGCCTTGCCCATGATCCTGCTCCTCGAAATGGTCTGCAAACGCAGACGACATTCAAGTTTAGCCCGATAAGGCGCGGGAAACCAGTTGCCAAACGACAAGCACAATTTAACGGTAAATGGTGCGTGCTGTTGAAAGTCATGGAAAAAGCTTTACCAGCAGGCCACAAAGTACCCAAAGATGCACCCGTCCGAAAAGTCCTGGTTACACCATATATCAACAGCTTGTCGATCGTATAATGATTCAGCACAGGGCTTGCATTCGCAGATCGGTCCTGCCGGATTTTCATCGACAATAATGAGGAGACATCATGATCTACGCATTCCCCGGTCAACCCGGCGCCAGGCTTCAGTTCAAGGCCAGTTACGACAACTTCATCGGCGGCAAGTGGGTCCCGCCAGTCAGGGGTCAATACTTCGATGTCATCACACCGGTCTCCGGCAAGGTGTATACGAAAGTGGCCCGCTCGGGCGCCGAAGACATCGAACTGGCACTGGATGCGGCCCATGCCGCCGCCAGCGCCTGGGGACGTACGCCACCGGCCGATCGTGCCAACGTCCTGCTCAGGATCGCCGATCGCCTGGAACAGAATCTGGAACTGCTGGCCTACGCCGAAACCGTCGACAACGGCAAGCCGATCCGCGAAACGCTGAACGCCGACATTCCGCTGACCATCGACCACTTCCGCTACTTCGCCGGCTGCCTGCGGGCGCAGGAAGGTGCGCTCAGCGATATCGACGAGAACACCGTCGCCTACCACTTCCATGAACCGCTTGGCGTCGTCGGCCAGATCATTCCGTGGAACTTCCCGATCCTGATGGCGGCGTGGAAACTGGCGCCGGCGATTGCCGCCGGCAACTGCGTGGTACTGAAGCCGGCCGAATCGACGCCGATCAGCATCCTGATCGTCGCCGAACTGATCAACGACCTGCTGCCGCGGGGCGTACTCAACATCGTCAACGGCTACGGACGCGAAGCCGGCATGCCGCTGGCCACCAGCCGCCGCATCGCCAAAATCGCCTTCACCGGATCGACCACCACCGGCCGCGTCATCGCCCAGGCCGCCGCCAACAACCTGATTCCGGCGACGCTGGAACTCGGCGGCAAGTCGCCCAACATCTTCTTCGCCGATATCGCCGACGCCGACGACGACTTCTTCGACAAGGCCATCGAAGGTCTGGTGCTGTTCGCCTTCAACCAGGGCGAAGTGTGCACCTGCCCGTCGCGGGCGCTGATCCACGAATCGATCTATGACAGGTTCATGGCGCGCGTCCTCGAACGCGTTGCGGCGATCAAGATGGGCAACCCGCTCGACAGCGACACGATGATGGGTGCCCAGGCCTCGCAGGAACAGTTGACCAAGATCCTGACCTATCTCGATCTCGGTCGGCAGGAAGGTGCCGAGCTGCTGATCGGCGGCGCCCGTGCCAAACTCGAAGGCGATCTGGCCGACGGCTATTACGTCCAGCCGACGCTGTTCAAGGGCCACAACAAGATGCGTATTTTCCAGGAAGAGATCTTCGGGCCGGTGCTCGCCGTGACCACCTTCAAGACCGAAGCCGAAGCCCTGGAAATTGCCAACGACACGCTCTACGGCCTCGGTGCAGGCGTCTGGTCGCGCGACGGCAACACCGCCTACCGCATGGGTCGCGCCATCAAGGCCGGCCGCGTATGGACCAACTGCTACCACGCCTACCCGGCCCACGCCACCTTCGGCGGCTACAAGGAATCGGGGATTGGCCGTGAAACGCACAAGGTGATGCTCGACCACTATCAGCAGACCAAGAACCTGCTCGTCAGCTACAGCCCGAAGAAGCTGGGTTTCTTCTGATTTAAAAAACAATACTGGCCCGGGTTATGAGCATTACAGGGGGCGGGCGACCGCCCCCCTTTTCGGAGACGAACATGGTAGAAAAAGTCATTGCCACCCAGGCCGCCCTGGACTTGATTGAACTTCTGAAAATGAAGCATGGCGAGCTGATGTTCCACCAATCCGGCGGCTGCTGCGACAACAGCGCGGCCAATTGCTACCTGCCGGGCGAAATCACCATCGGCGCCGGCGACGTATTTCTCGGCGAAATCGGCGGCTGCCCCTTTTACATCGGAAAATCACAATATGAATACTGGAAACACACGCAGTTGATCATCGACGTGATCGACGGCCACGGCGGCACCTTTTCGCTGGAAGGCCCGGAGGGCAAGGCCTTCCACACCCGCTCGCGGATTTTCAGCGATGCCGAATGCGCCGCATTGGCCGAAGAAGACGCGCAACGGACACACCCATGGCCGGCATGAGCAGTTATGCGATATTTAATGTTGTTGAAAGGTATGTCGGATTTCCTGGTCTCATGAACCATCGGGTGTGACACAGGTCACAGTTTTGCTGCGTAACAGTTCGCTTGTTCGTGTCCTCGCAGCGCCCTATCATGGCCTTACCGTTTAACCCGAACACCAAGGAGGTGACAGATGGAAACGAATACGATTTCGGCTTTTCTGAAGAAAGCAAGCGAAGACGAAGGTTTGCGCAAGGAACTGGTGGCGCTGGCCGGGCGTTACGGGATTGCCCTTGGTTCGGACGAACTGAGCGAGGCCGCGCTGGACCAGGTAGCTGGCGGGCTGCTGCCGGCCGTCAACCTGAGCAGCCCGAAGCTGCAAACGACTCTGCTCTCGCCTGGCGCCACCCTCAGCTTCGAAGGCATAAAGGGGACCATCGGCGGGAGATACAAGCTCGGTGACGGTTCCGTCTGAGTCGGTCGGGTTCCCGGTGACACGGTATTGCGGTGCACGACGGGTGCAACTCATCAACAATGCCTGCCGGTCCATCCTTATCAGGGTACTGTTGATTTTTGCAGTATTGAAGCACGGGTAACGTCCCAGCAGGGATAGCAACACCGGTTGTGCGCGGGTGACTTGTGCCTCGACACCGCAGGCGGTGCCTTGAAAGTAATTCGCGCGGAATTTATGTGAATCCTGATGCTGGCTGGTGCTACTTCGGCGCTTTTCGGCATCACCCGGCTCCAGTGAAGTTGTTGGTATGTCGGATTGCCTGTTCTCATGAATCACCGGGTGTGATACAGGTCACAGCTTTGTTGCGTAACAGTTCGCTTGTCCATGTCCTCGCAGCGCCCTATCATGGCCTTACCGTTTAACCCGAACACCAAGGAGTTGAAAGATGGAAACGAATACGATATTGGCATTCCTGAAGAAGGCAAGCGAAGACGAAGGTCTGCGCAAGGAGCTGGTGGCGCTGGCCGGGCGTTACGGAGTTCAACTCGGCTCGGATGAGCTGAGCGAGGCTGCCCTTGACCAGGTGGCCGGCGGCCTGTGGCAGGGCTTTGACCTGAGTACCCCGAAGCTGCAAACATCCCTGAAATCGAGCTTGCTCGGCGGTCAGCGAGACGACAAGATTATCGACGTCAAGGGATTTGTCGGTAACGTTGCCAAGCTTGGCGACGGCTCAGTCTGAGTTTTTCGGTGTCGCGGCCTCCCTGACGCTCCAAACCGCATTTCATTGTTTCAGCAAGGCATGCCGGGCCATGTGACCAAGGATCACGTCCAGCAACTCCGCACTCAGCCCCGGGCATCGCTCCAGCAGCTCACGACGGTCCCGTGTGCCGTCCAGCAGGCATAGTAATTCCCGCTGCGTCGCGTCAAGTTCGATGGTGTCGTGCCGCAGGCTGGTCACGCGCGCGCCAGTTCGCGCCTGCTCGCGGGCAAGGGGGCTGGCACGCGGCATCTTGCCCACCTCGGTGGCAAACGCGATGTCCAGTGTGTGCAAGCTCAGCAGGCTGCCGCGATGGAGCCTGAGCAGCGCCTCCGCCAGCGGCACCGGGTCGTCTTCGCGATAGCACGCCGGCCAGGCGCCCGCAAGCATCTCCCGAACTTCGTTCTGTAACGCGGCAAAGCTCAGCATGCCCGGTGCCCGTCGTCGCAGGGCGACGAGCATGGCCTTGATCAGCGGATCGGTACTGGAGGCGGCGTACCCGTCTGCCGTGCGAAAGTTCTCCTCTACGATTTCCCTTACCCGCGGCTGCTCCGAAACCGGCGTGGCGCGCGCCCGGGCCAGCAGAGGCTGAACGGTTTCCAGCGGAGTGCGCTCACGCGGCGCAGCGGCGGCTCGGCAAAGTAAAGTGCGGTGGAAGGCGCGACCTAGGAAGCAGTCGAAGTACTGGTCCTGCGTCAGAGGGTCGTCGGCGAGTCCGGCCACCGCCGTTCCGAGATCGCCCGGCAGGTCACTGAACTGGGGTACAGGGAGCGCATCGCCCAGGTACTCCAAACTGTGCCGCCGTGCCCGGGCGACGAACTCCGTCAGATAGAGTGGCTCGTTGACCGGATCCAGGTGCTCATGGGCGATGTAGCTGTCCAGCGAGTCCGCCAGAATGCGTGCCTCGTCGCCAAGCGCTCCGGCATACCAGCCGCCGGGGGGCTGGGCATGGCGTGCGAGCACCTGCATGAATTCCCGCGCCCGGGCGACCTGCAGCACCAGATCGGGCGTGTCGCGAACGTGCCAGCGCAACAGGTCCCGAACCATGCTGCGCATGTGCCAGCCGGGATAAGTGTTGTAGCTCACGTAGGCCACGCCATTGGGCGCCAGACTGTGGGCGCAGATTGAAAGGATGGCCTCCTGCACGTCCGCCGGAACGTGCGAATAGACGCCGTGACAGACGATGTAGTCGAACTCGCCCAGTGTCCCGGCAAGCGAGCGCAGGTCGGCCGCAGCGAAATGCACCTGCTCCAGTCCCAGGGTTTTGGCGAGGGACACTGCCGAGTCGATTTGTGCGGTGGACAGGTCGATGCCCGTGTAGCGTCCCCCGGGGATGGCGACGGCCAGGGCGATCAGGTTGACGCCGGTCGAACATCCCAGTTCGAGCACTCGCGCCGTGGCCACCGGAGGTGCCTCGAGACCGCGCAGGCGCGCGGCGGTCGCCAGGCAGTCGGGGTGGGTGGTGTAGCGCGGCATGTTGTCGTAGGGCAGCTCGTCGTAGCTTTTGCGCAGGGCGTCGGTGAGCGTGTCGGAGGATGGCGTGGGGGCGTTGTTCAGCATGGGGGTGTGGGAGTGTGGGGGGTCGGGTGTCAGGGTCTGCTTCGAATTGCAGTCGGGATGCCTCACGACAGGAAATAATACAGATAAAGGGCGGGAAACGCAGCTTCAGTCCAGGGACGCTTGCGGCAACAGAACGGGTGCACTCGAATGGCTGGTGACTTTTTTCATAGGGACCGAGAGTCCGTGGAAATAATTACTGCCTGATTTCCACGCTTGTCACCCCGGCGCACTCCATGGCCCAAGGCCACGTCGGGAGTGTTTGAGCCCCAGGCCCTGTCACCTTCGGGGCAGAAGCCTGGGCCCAGCTTGTTTATTTGATTGTATTAATGGATATCAGAGAAAGGTACTGGATTCCGGCGTTCGCCGGAATGACGGCCTGGGAGGTGTATATCCATTAATTCACAGCCTCAGACTGCTCATTGACATCAGGTCATGCCTTCGAAAAAGAAGGACGGGAAAGCCATACGCTCAGCGCGTCATTTTTTCTGGATCAGTTCGATCTTGTAGCCGTCTGGGTCTTCGACAAAAGCGATGACCGTGCTGCCGTGCTTCATCGGCCCGGCCTCGCGCGTGACCTTGCCGCCCCTGGCCTTGATCTGCGCGCACGCCGCGTAGGCATCGTCTACGGCCAGAGCCACGTGCCCGAAGGCGTTGCCCAACTCGTAGGATGCGGTATCCCAGTTGTGCGTGAGTTCGAGTACCGCGCCCTCGCTTTCCTCGCAGTAACCGACAAAGGCCAGCGTAAAGCGGCCCTCGGGGTAATCCTGGCGGCGCAGCAGGCGCATGCCAAGTACTTCGGTGTAAAAAGCCAGCGAACGTTCAAGGTTGCCGACGCGGATCATGGTGTGCAGGACTCTCATGAAATTCCCCCAGGGTGGTTTGAACACGGTGCGAAGCAGGCTGGAAACGGGAGCACTTGCGCTCCAGAGTGTCCGCCGACGGGTCGATTCTATCGCGTTTAATTCCGGCGCCGCCCGAAATCACGCCGATCGGTTTGCGCAAGCGCGATCTGGGCATCATGATTTATACTGGATTCCCTTTCCTGTTGAATGAGGCAATCATGTCTACTCGCATCGCCGCCGCCCTGGCAACCGTTCTCGCCCTTCCCGCCATGACTGCGCTGGCGCAGACGAAAGCACCCGTCGCCCAGTTCTGGATGGACGTCGCCACCAACAGTATGTCGATTCCCGGCATGGGCGACATGGAATCCGGTGAGGGCGCCATGTTCGGTGGCATGTTCGGCGGAACCAAAATGGGTGGTGGGGCGCCGGGGCAATGGCTGGACACGGCGCTCTACACCCGCCTCAAGGCCAGTGGCACTGAGGGCACGCATGCCATTCCGCCCGCACTGCGCATGGGCAACAGCCTACCCTTGATTCCGGTCGCCGGCGGGCGCTCCGCTGAAGAGCGCGAAGGCAGCGCGGAAAAGCCGAAAGGAAAACTGGTGTTTTACTGGGGTTGCAGCGACAAGGTACGTCCCGGCCAGCCGCGGGTGGTCGATTTTTCCCGATCCAGCCCCGATGAATGGTCGCGCTTCATGACCGGCCGTTTCGCTCCCGACCGCGGTGCCAAGGCCGTTCCGGGGCGATCGGTGTGGCCGAACGAGCGCGATCGTCAGCGCGTTCCGAACGGCGCGTCGCTTGAGGGCGAGCACGCGGTCAGCGGCGAAGGCGTTCCGGCGGGGCTGCGCTTCAGCTTGCGCGATGCCTATGACTTCATGCCCAGAATCAGGATGAGCACGAGCGGCGACGCCAAGGCCTCGGTCAACGTCAGTTGGCAATCGATCAATGCGGCACAGGGTTACTTCCTTTCCGCGATGGGCGCTCGCGGCGAGGAGGAAATGATCGTCTGGAGCTCCAGCGAGCAGCCCGATCCGGGCTGGGGCCTGATCGACTATGTGCCGCCGGCGCAGGTCAGGAAGCTGATCGGCGAGAAGGTCGTGCTGGCGCCGAACATTCAGAATTGCGCCATTCCGTCCGGCATCTTCGGCGCCGTCGAGGGCGCCATGGTGCGCATGATCGCCTACGGGCCGGAACTCGATCTGGCGCATCCACCGCGCCCGGCCAATCCAAAAGCGCCCTGGGACCCGGAATGGGCCGTGCGCGTACGCATCAAGTCGACCGGGATGACCGTCCTCGGCATGGACGAGCAGGGCGGTGGGCGCCGCTCTTCGGGCAGGAGCCAGGATGCCTCACCGTCGCAGGAAATACCCGGCATGGGTGTCGGTGGTGTGCTGAAGGGGATCTTCGGTCTTTAAGCGGTCACGGCTGCAAGTTGGCCGGTTAGTCTGTCAGCATGAAACGCACGGCAAGTCAGGCCTGCACAAGCCGGCCCGCTTTCCGGCCCATGCAGGAAAGGAGTTAACCACGACGAACGGAGCGGATCGGAGTGATAAAGGGCGGCAGAGGGGCGGGTGCTATAATCGCCTGCTGACTTTGGCACCCTTCCGGCTGAACAGTAAACCCCAGACCTGTACATTCCATGGCTCTTTTTACTCTCGGCATCAATCATCGCATGGCGCCGCTCGCAGTTCGCGAGCAGGTGGCTTTTCATGCCGAAGAGTTGCGCCGGGCGCTGACCGACCTGACGAGCGGCGGACGGGTTCATGAGGCGGCGATCCTGTCGACCTGCAACCGGACCGAGCTTTACTGCCAGGCCGATGCGCCGCAGGGTGCCCTGCAGTGGCTTGAGCACTATCGCCGAGTACCGCACCATGCGATCGAGCCTTATCTCTATACCCACCCGGATCGCGAGGCAGTGCGCCACGTCTTTCGCGTCGCCAGCGGGCTCGATTCGATGGTGCTCGGTGAGCCGCAGATCCTTGGCCAGATGAAGGAAGCGGTGCGCATTGCCAGGGAAGCGGGGACGCTTGGCGCGACCTTGAACAAGCTCTTCCAGAACTCCTTCGCGGTGGCCAAGGATGTGCGTTCGACCACCGCCATCGGCACCAACATCGTGTCCATGGCCGCAGCGGCGGTGCGGCTGGCGGAGCGCATCTTCGAGCACATCGCCGGGCAGCGCGTGCTGTTTATCGGCGCCGGCGAGATGATCGAGCTGTGCGCCACCCACTTCGCTGCGCAGCAGCCGAAACAGATCGTTATCGCCAACCGGACGATTGATCGCGGCCGCGGACTCGCCGATCGTTTCGGAGCGACGGCGATCCGTCTTGAAGATGTCGGTGAACGCCTGGCCGAATTCGATATCGTCGTTTCCTGCACTGCCAGCCAGTTGCCGATCATCGGTCTGGGGCTGGTCGAGCGTGCCATCCGGGCGCGCCGTCACCGCCCGATCTTCATGGTCGATCTGGCCGTGCCGCGCGACGTTGAAGTCGAAGTCGGCGAACTGGACGACGTCTTTCTTTACACCGTTGATGATCTCGCGCAGGTCGTCGAGTCCGGCCTGGAGTCGAGGCAGTCGGCGGTGCTCGATGCCGAGGCGATCGTTGCCGCGCGTGTCGACCGCTTTCTGCTCTGGCTGCAAACGCGCGAAACGGTGCCGGTGATCCGTTCGCTGCGCGATACCGCCGAACGCACCCGTCGCCACGAAATGGAGCATGCGCTCAAGCTGCTGGCCAAGGGAGAAGATCCGGCTACTGTGCTTGATCAATTGTCGCACCGGCTGACCAACAAGTTCCTGCATTCGCCGACGCAGGCCCTGAATCAGGCCGAGGGTGACCGCAGCGAATTGCAGGCGCTGGCGACGCGCCTGTTTCACCTGCATCCCGACGCCCACTCCGGCGAGTAGATCAATCCTTTAGCCTTCTCATGAAACAAAGCATTCGCGACAAACTCGAGAATCTTGCCGGGCGCCTGGACGAACTGGATCGCATACTGGCCAGCGGCGAGGCGACGCGCGACATGGATCAGTACCGCAAGCTGACGCGCGAACACGCCGAGCTGGGCCCGGTTGTCGCGCTCTACCAGACCTGGTGTCTGACCGAGGCCGATCTGCAGTCGGCACTGGAAATGATGGCCGATCCGGATATGAAGGAGCTGGCCGAAGCGGAGATGAAATCCGCCAGGGAGCGTCTGCCCGGGATCGAGATCGAGTTGCAGAAGCGTCTATTGCCTAAGGATATCGACGACGAGCGCAATGTGTTCCTGGAAATACGTGCGGGAACGGGCGGTGACGAGTCGGCGCTGTTCGCCGGCAATCTTTTCCGCATGTATACGCGCTTTGCCGAACGACAGCACTGGCAGGTCGAGGTGGTTTCGGCGAATGATTCGGAAGTCGGTGGTTACAAGGAAGTGATCGCTCGCATTGTCGGCAACGGCGTGTATGCAAAGCTCAAGTTCGAGTCGGGCGGGCACCGTGTGCAGCGCGTGCCGGAAACCGAAGCGCAGGGACGCATCCACACCTCGGCGTGTACCGTCGCCGTGATGCCGGAAGCCGACGAGCTGGCAGACGTGCATATCAACCCGGCGGAAATCCGCATCGACACCTTCCGCGCTTCGGGCGCCGGTGGTCAGCATATCAACAAGACCGATTCGGCGGTGCGCATTGTCCATTTGCCGACCGGCATCGTCGTTGAATGCCAGGACGGACGTTCGCAGCACAAGAACAAGGCGCAGGCCATGTCGGTGCTGGTGGCGCGCATCAGGGACGCACAGCAGCGCGAGCAGAACGCAAAAATTGCTTCGACCCGCAAGAGCCTGATCGGCAGTGGCGACCGCTCCGAGCGTATCCGCACCTACAACTTTCCGCAGGGGCGGGTGACCGACCATCGCATCAATCTGACGCTGTACAAGATCGACTCGATCATGGACGGCGATCTCGACGAACTGGTCGGCGCGCTGGCCAACGAACATCAGGCCGAACTACTCGCTGCCCTGGCGGACCCGGAGTAATCGGATGGGCGGGACGGAGCAGATCGGCGCAGCCTGGCGCCGCGCCAGCCAGCGCATCGGCCGGCGGGATGCCAGGCGGCTGCTGGAACACGTCGGCGCCTGCACGCATGCCGACCTGATTGCGCATCCTGAACGTGAACTGTCGGCTGCGCAGTCCGTCCAGTTCGCTGATCTGCTCCTGCGTTGCGAGGCGGGCGAGCCGCTGGCTTACCTGCTCGGCAGCGCCTTTTTCAAGGGGCTTGAATTTGCCGTTTCGCCGGCGGTGCTGATTCCCAGGCCGGACACCGAAGTCCTGGTCGATGAGGCGCTGAAGCGGGCACAGGCCTTGACCGCGCCACGCATTGTCGATCTCGGCAGCGGATCAGGCATCATCGCCATTCTGCTGGCAAGACTCTGCCCTTCGGCCGCTGTGACCGCAGTTGAGTTGTCGGCGGCAGCGCTCGAATGTGCTCGCGTCAATGCGCGGCGGCACAGTGTGCAGATACGCTTCCTTGAAGGTGACTGGTTCGGACCGCTTGGTACAGAACGCTTTGACCTGATTGTCTCCAATCCGCCGTATGTGGCCGATGGCGATCCGCACTTGCAGCAGAACGGACTGCCGTTCGAGCCGCAGGATGCGCTGAGCGACGGGGTGCCCGGTGGCGACGGGTTGGCGTGCATTCGCACCCTGATTCAGGGCGCACGCAAACATTTGTTGCCCGGCGGCTGGCTATTGATTGAACACGGCTACGATCAGGCGGTCGAAGTACGGGATCTGCTGCGTGCGGCGGGTTTTGCCGAGACCGCTTCCTGGCGTGACGGTGCAGCGATTGAGCGGGTCAGTGGCGGGCGCCAGCCGATACGCTGATCAATGATTTTCTTCATCCAACCAAAAAGAGGTCTTCAATGGACGTGCAGCAACTGATCAAGGAACAGGTCACCAGCAACCCGGTGGTGCTTTACATGAAGGGAACGCCGAAGGCGCCGATGTGTGGTTTTTCGGCTACGGTCGTGCAGATTCTGCAAGCCTGCAATCTGCCGCTTTTCTTCAGCGTCAATGTACTCGAGGATCAGGCGATCCGCGACGGAGTCAAGGTTTTCTCCAATTGGCCGACGGTTCCACAACTCTACATTCGCGGCGAATTCGTCGGCGGCTGTGACATCATGCGCGAGATGTATCAAAGCGGCGAACTTCAGAAGTTGCTCGAAGGCATCGCCGTACCCGACTGATCATCAGTCCGTGTCTGGTCCGGTTTTTCCATCGCGTCGGCGACAAAACCAAGTATCTCGCCGGTGTGACAATGAAACCCCGAGTAATCCTCGTGCTCGCCTGCGACCAGTAGCAGGTGGGTGAGTTCGTTACCTGATCCGGCGAGGATCAGATGCGCGTCTTCAACCGGCACCGTCGTATCCTCTCGACCGTGCGCCAGCAATACCGGGCAGGTGATTTTCCGGATGGTGTTTTGCGGTGCAATGTCGGTAAAGCGGTGTCCGATCACGCGCTGCACGTAACGTAGGGTGTACCAGCCGAAAGGCACGAAAGGTATTGATCTGGCAGCCAGATAGCGGCGCATGACCCCTTCCGGATGGGCGAAGGACGCCAGGCTGACGACAGCCGCCACGTCGCGGCGCCGCGAGGCCAGCAGCAACGCCGCCGCCGCTCCAAGCGAATGGCCGATCAGACCAATCCTGCCGGGATCGGTTTCCGGTTGTTGCTGCAGCCAGTCGAGGGCGCTTTCGAGATCTTCGGCGAAGCGCGGCAGTGAGGAAAAGCTGTCGCTGTCACTGGCACCATGGTTGCGCGCGTCTATGAAAAACAGGGCATAGCCGGCCCGATAGAAAGGGTCGGCCAAGGGTAGCATCATCTCGCTGTTGCCTCCCCAGCCATGCAGGACAACCAGCGTTGGTGCAAACTGGCGGATGGCAGGAACAAACCAGCCGTGTACATGTTTGTTGTTGGCCGTTGGCAGGCGAACATTCCGGAACGGCAGACCGCTGTCTGATGGATCCGTCCTGGAGCGGATGCGCGGCGCGCGCAGACCAATCCGGATCATCGCGTTGAGCGCCAGCATGGCCAGCGTAGCGCCGCTGACCAGCGCGATCAAGGAGTGGATAGCGGATCCGGGGAAAACCATTTTCCTGTCGGCCTGATGCTTTGCTATGTCGCTTTGCCGACGGCGAATTCTTCGTAGGCACGTACCGCCTCGGCAGCGTACATGAGCGACGGACCGCCGCCCATGTAAGTGCAGACGCCCAGCGTTTCCATCAATTGCTCGCGACTGACGCCCAGGCGGATCAGCGCCTTGACGTGGAAACCGATACAGGCGTCGCAGCGGCTGGCAACACCGATGGCCAGGGCGATCAGCTCCTTGTCGAGCGCGGAAAGCGCGCCGGACGCCAGTGCCGCCTTGGACAGGGCATTGAAACCCTGCATCGTGTCCGGGATTTCCTTGCGCAAGGTGCCCAGTGTCTTGGCGACGTCACTGGTGATCGTGGTGAAAGACTTGCTCATGACTTTTCCTTTGTTTAATAGATTAGCAATTGCTAATTTAACATACGCGTGTCAATTTCCAAAGTGGAACAATGTGCCGGGCGCATGAACTGAGAGCGTGTGAAAAATTGCTTTAACACCCACCGCAGAGGCGCAAAGTGGCAAAGGTGACGCAAAGAATGCGCAAGTAAACAATGTGTTAACTTTGCGATTTCTTTGAACCTTTGCGCCGCTGCGCTTGATTTTTGATTTTTTCACAGTCTTTGCGGCGCCAGGGGCGGAGTTGAATGTACGCTTAGCTTATGCGTTGATGAGGGTTCGCAAGATGGGTACTTGTGTGAAAATAGGCTCTGCTGTTCAAAGTCTGGAGGCGGTATGCAGAATGATTTTTCAGCCCTGTCCCGCATGGCGCTGGTCGGCATCACGGCACTTCTCTCTGCCTGTGCCGGTTACAGCGGCAGCAACCTGAAGCCGGGCATTGCAACTCTGCCTGAGGTCGTGGCCTCGATGGGTGAGCCGGCAATGCGCTGGAAAGATCCCGATGGGCGCGAGCAACTGGCCTATCCGCGCGGCCCGGCCGGCACCCAGACCTTCATGGTGTTCATCGGTGCGGATGGCCGGCTGGAGCGGATCGAGGCTGTTCTGGACATGGAGCACTTTGCACGCATCGAACCCGGCAAGAGTGATCAATCGTCCGTGCTGCGTCTGCTCGGGCCGTCAGCGCCACTGCGGACGCAGTATTACCGGTTGAGCAACGAACTCGCCTGGGAATGGCGTTTCTGCGACGGCGGCAGCCGCCTGGCCTTTTCGATGTCATGTTCGACGCCAGCACCGGCCTGTGCGCACAACCTACCAGCGCCCTGATGACTCAGGTCGGGATGGTTCGCCACCTTTCTGTGGCCACTGACGGCTAGAATGCTGCCAGCCGGGCGTTGGCGAGTTCCAGGCGACTGGACAGAACATCAAGGAAGGATTGGTAGAAGTGCATACGGCAGGACTCTGACGCCTGCAGCAAGGACTCGCCCTTGATCGTGAGAATTTTCGATTGCGTCAGCGCGACGACATCAGCACCACGGGTCTGTTTCCTTTTCCGGATGACTGCCATTTCGCCAAAGCAATCGCCGGTGGTCAGCAGGTTTAGAATCCGGCCATTCTTGGTGACCTTCAGTTCGCCCTCGGCAAGGAAGCAGAAGAAATCACCGGGGTCTCCGTCGTGCATGATCGCCTCATCGGGAGCAATGCTGCTCCAGCGCGAGAACAGCAGCACTTCCCAGATCTCGGCGTCGGAGAAGTCGCCGAAAAATGGTAACCCGCGCAGGGTGTCGAACTTCTCTGATTCGGAAAAATCACGAGCGGGTGCCTTCAACTGCTTGTTGCGGAAAGCCTGTGCCAGATCGTGCGCGAAATCTTCCCAGTTCTGGTAACGATCCTTTGTCTCCTTGCACATGGCGCGGGTAACAATGCTGTCCAGCACGTCAGGAATTTTGCTGCGCAGAATTGAAGGCCTGGTGGGCTCGGTATTGATGATCTGGTAAATGATGTTGTAGTTGGTACTGGCCTGAAAGGGGAGTTGGCCAGTAAGCAACTGATACATCACCACGCCGAGCGAATAAATATCGGTCTGGTGGTCGAGCGGTAACTCCCTGACCTGTTGCGGCGACATGTAGGCGGGTGAGCCGATACCCGAAACCTGGGTACGTTCCGGGTTCTCGATAATGGCCGCACCAAAGTCGGAGATTTTGATGTCTCCGGAGTTCGGGTTGCTGCCGACAAAGAGGATGTTGGCCGGCTTGATGTCGCGATGTGTAATGCCGATGTGGTAGGCAAAATCTAGGGCCCGGGAGCACTTGAAAATAATTTCGACAACACGCTCGATGGGCAACAGGTTGTCCGCTGTGGTGAAATCTTCAAGCGTACCGCCCGGCACGTATTCCATCACGATATAGCAGAGATCTTCGGCAACCACCGCGTCGAAGATCTGCACGATATGCGGGTGTAACAGCTTGCCGACCAGCGAGGCCTCGTTGAGAAACAGGTGCGTGTATAGTTTTCCGCGTACCGGATTCTTCAGGATTTCCGGAAAGGCGACCTTGATCGCCACCTCGCGCTGCGTGAATGGGTCATTACCCAGATAGACCGTCGCCGTTGCGCCGCGGCCAAGCTCGCGAACCAGCTCGTATTTGCCGATCTTATCCATGCTGAAGCGCTGGGGCCATAGCCTTCACCGACGACTCCAGGCGCGCTCGATGGCGGCACGTACCTGCCCGGGGGCCGTACCGCCGATATGGTTACGTGCGGCCAGCGAACCCTCGACCGTAAGCACGGCAAAGATGTCGTCGCCAATGAGCGGAGAAAAGCCTTGCAGTTCGGCCAGCGAAAGTTGCGGCAGGTCGATACCGAGTTCCTCGGCACGACGCACGGCCAGCCCGACCGCCTCATGCGCATCGCGGAAAGGCAGACCCTTGCGCGTCAGGTAATCGGCCAGATCGGTGGCCGTGGCAAAGCCCTGGCGCAGCGCATCGCGCATGTTGTCCGGGCAGACCGTGATGCCGGTAATCATGTCGGCATAGATACGCAGCGTATCGGTCACCGTGTCGACGCAGTCGAATAGCGGTTCCTTGTCTTCCTGATTGTCCTTGTTATAGGCCAGCGGCTGCCCCTTCATCAGCGTCAGCAGTGCCGTCAGGTGGCCGAAAACACGGCCGGTCTTACCGCGCGCCAGTTCGGGCACGTCCGGATTTTTCTTTTGCGGCATGATCGAGCTGCCGGTGCAGAAGCGGTCGGCAATCTTCACGAAAGCGAAGCGCGGGTTCATCCAAAGCACCAGTTCTTCGGACATGCGTGAGAAGTGCATCATCAGCAGGGCGCTGGCGGCGCAGAATTCGATGGCGAAATCGCGATCGGAAACGGCGTCGAGCGAGTTTTCACACAGGCCCTCGAAACCGAGTTCGGCGGCGACAAAATCACGGTCAATCGGGTAGCTCGTTCCGGCCAGCGCTGCCGCGCCGAGCGGCAGTCGGTTGGTGCGCCGGCGTACCTCGGCAAAGCGTTCGGCATCGCGACGCGACATCTCGAACCAGGCCAGCAGGTGATGGCCGAAGGTGATCGGCTGCGCGACCTGCAAGTGGGTGAAGCCCGGCATCGGTGTCGCCGCTTCGCGTTCGGCGAGTTCGAGCAGATTGCTCTGAAACTGCCCGAGCAAGACGAGAATGTCGTCAATCGAGTCGCGCAGGAAGAGCCGGATGTCGACCGCCACCTGATCGTTGCGCGAACGGCCGGTGTGCAGTCGCTTGCCGGCATCGCCGACGAGCGTGGTCAGGCGCTTTTCGATGTTGAGATGAACGTCTTCGAGGTCAAGCGACCAGACAAAGGCACCTGCTTCGATTTCGCTGACGATCTGCGCCATTCCGCGCTGAATGTCGGCGAGATCTTCGGGCGCAATGATGCCTTGTCGGGCGAGCATGCGGGCGTGCGCCAGCGAAGCGCGAATGTCCTGTCGCCACATGCGCCGGTCGAAGCTCACCGAAGCCGTATAGCGCTTGACGAGATCGGACATCGGTTCGCTGAAGCGGGCGGCCCAGGTATATTGTGCAGATTGTGTCGGCGAAGAAGGTTGCGCTGGGTTCATGATGAAAGCAAGTTCGTGGGCTAGAATGGCATATGGAACCCTGACAGGCACCACGACCACCATATGCCAAGTATAAAGCAAAACCCGGCGCGCCTGCGGCCGCTGCCGGACTTCCGTAATTTCGGTGTCATGCTGCGCATCCTGCTCGGCGTGAACCTGATCGCCCTGGCGGCGGCGCTGGTGCAGAGCACGGGAATCGGCGACTGGATGCAGCGCTATGTCGATATGGCTGCCTGGGTGCAGCCCTTGCTGCTTTTCAACCTGGCGTTGCTGGCGCTGCTGGATACGGTGTTACGACGTTTGTGGCCGTCGATCGGGCAGGCCGTGGTGATCCTTCTGGCGGCTGTTTCGTCCGCCCTGCTGCTCGATTTCTGGCGCTTCATGGGAATCGATGATGGCGGCTGGCCGCGCCTGGCACGTGCCGCATTGTTGGGCGGGCTGCTGGCCGGTACCCTGCTGCTGTATTTTGCCTTGCGCGCCAGGGCCTTTTCACCGGCACTGGCCGAGGCGCGTCTGCAGGCGCTGACCGCCCGCATTCGCCCGCATTTCCTGTTCAACAGCCTGAACGCCGTACTCTCCCTGATCCGTTCCGAACCCAGGCGCGCCGAAACAGCGCTTGAGGAACTGGCTGAGCTGTTTCGCGCACTGATGCGCGATCACCGCGATCTGTTGCCGCTCGCCGACGAGATCGCCCTGTGTCGCCAGTATCTCAATCTGGAAAAGCTGCGCCTGGGTGATCGGCTCAACGTCGAGTGGGAAATCGCCGCCGTACCCGCCGATCTCAAGGTGCCGCCACTGATGCTGCAGCCCTTGCTGGAAAATGCCGTATATCATGGCATCGAACCCTCAGGCGAGGCCGGTACGGTGCGCATCTGCTTTACCCGGAACGCCGACGAACTGCATATCGATCTGGCCAATCCGTGCCCCGGACGGAACGCAGGGCAGGGCGGCAACCACATGGCGCTGGCCAACATCCGTGAGCGACTGGCACTGTATTATGATCTCGAGGCGCGTCTGGAAACCAACGAGGTGACCCTCGCCAATGGTCTGCAAGAGTACCGCGTACATATCGTTTTACCTTGCCGGAGCCCTGATCCGTGAAGACACTTTCCGTGATGATTGTTGACGACGAGGCACCTGCGCGCCAGCGTCTGCGCGATCTGCTTGCCGACGTGGCGCTCGAGGTGCCGAACGCCGTGGTCGCCGAGGCGGCCAACGGACTGCTGGCGATAGCGGCCATTGAGGGACTGGCCGTTGATGTGGCACTGGTCGATATCCGCATGCCGAAGATGGACGGCATCGAACTGGCCCGGCACCTCGCCCAGCTCGAACATCCTCCCGTCATCATCTTCGTTACGGCCTTTGACGCTTATGCGGTACAGGCGTTCGAACTCAACGCCATCGACTATCTGGTCAAGCCGGTGCGCGCGCAGCGGCTGGCGGCGGCCTTGCATAAAGTCCACTACAGCCGGCCGCCTGTTGTTCCGCAGGTTCTGGCGCAAATCCAGCAAGGCGCACGCACGCACCTCTCCTGCCACGAACGGGGTCGGCTGCTGCTGATACCGCTGCCGGAAATCCTCTACCTCAAGGCCGACCTCAAATACGTGACGGCACGCACTGCCAGCCGGGAATACCTGCTCGACGAATCTCTGACGCATCTTGAGCAGGAGTTCTCCGAGCGTTTCATACGGCTGC
This sequence comes from Candidatus Propionivibrio dominans, assembly GCA_016709335.1. Classification (GTDB taxonomy): domain Bacteria; phylum Pseudomonadota; class Gammaproteobacteria; order Burkholderiales; family Rhodocyclaceae; genus Propionivibrio; species Propionivibrio dominans. Next base: position 85,801 of record JADJNC010000067.1, read on the forward strand.
ACCGCAGCGTGCTGGTCGCCAGGGAGGCGATTGCCGGCTTTGAGAAAAGCGCCACCGACGATGCCGAGACACAGTGGCAGGCGCTGCTGCGCGGCATCCCGGAGAAACTCCCGGTCAGCCGTCGACAGTGGCCGCTGGTCAAATCCTACGCCAGGCAGTGCAGTTCCTGAGCATGGCCGGCGCTATTGACGAACCTGTTCTCGACGAGCAACTGCGGCACCGGTTGGCGCTCATCGCCGACAGCTTCCTGCGCCTGACCGGGCAGCCGCTGCTCGACGACCCCACCCCTGAACGCCTGTGGAACGCGCCACGCGTGATCGTCGCGCATGGCAGCGAGGCCGATCCGGTATTCTTCTACGGCAACCGGCTGGCGCTTGAGGTCTTTGCCATGGACTTTGCCGCCTTTACCCGACTGCCTTCACGCTATTCGGCCGAGCCTCTGGAGCGTGAGGAACGGGCGCGATTGCTCGAACGAGTCAGTCGTGACGGATTTATCGACGATTATGCGGGAGTGCGCATCTCGGCGAGTGGCCAGCGCTTTCGTATCGAGCAGGCGGTGGTGTGGAACCTGATTGACGAGAAGGGCGCGTGTCATGGTCAGGCGGCGACCTTTGATCGCTGGCAGATGATTCATGCTGGTTTATCCTCACGAAATATTGCACAATCAAACCCTCGGGATTGAGGGGATGAAGGTGCAGGATAATCCGTGGTGCCGCAGCAGGCGATTCCTCCGCGTAGCAGCTTCGTCCAACCATGCTCAAGAACTGGCAGACAAATTTTCATGCTAAGCTCAGCCAGCGTTTGCAGGACTGGAAACCCACTTAATATCAAGGAGGCAATATGGCGCACGTAACCGTTCGGTATCAGATGTTTGTTCCTGCAGGTCATCATCGTCAACCTAGAAACGCGGATGCACTATTGAATTTAGCACCCGAAGCAGGCGGCGATGTTCTCAATCCTGGCAGTTATACTCCCCCCTTCTTCCCACAACTTCCCTACACCTTGGGCGCTGGCAGCGGGTTAGCGCAATTGATGTTTTGGAGTGTGACCGATGGCGTCACGGGGGAAGTTCTTTCTCCTGCACCGATCACCCAGACAGTAGGGTCGTTGCCGCTACAAATTGGCGCATGGTATTTCCCGATCAGTGGGCCTGGGGTTGGTAATGGCACCGCGATCATTGTCGATGCGTTCTCCGCCAAGTTGGGAGGTTTTATTGATGACACCTTTGTTGATGTCACCAGTCATCCCGCATTAACCGCGAACGCGAATATAGTCGGCGTGGTGCCAACTACAGTAGCCGAAGTGTTGAAGGCGAAGAGCAATGTTGTGTCTACGACAGAACCTTTCGACCAATGGATCATGAATAGTCAACCGCAAACAGTGGGCGTTAGCTCACTCAATGTTGCCAAAGGCACCAATGGTATTGCGATCGCCATCTATGAGAACAATAAGGCGTCAAGGCCACCTCGCTTCGGTGGATGGTCTGAATACAATCCTCTCTGGTGGTTAGAAACGCATGGTGGCTTAACCGATCCAAATCCACCCGAGTGGCTGCGACAAATAAGCCCCTTGTTCTCGCTGGCCCGCGCGGCCAAGGGTTTGTCTTCTGAGTTGCAAGTTCAGGCACTTGAATTGAGCTTGAAACAATTGACTAGCGTCACTGCTGCAGTGAAGGCTGAAATCCGCGCTGTGCAGGTGGCCAAGCCAATTAAGAAGAAAACCAAGTAACTTAAAAGGCAAGAAGTTAGGAGCCGAACCTGGGAAGGGTTTGGTTCCTAACTTTTGTTGCCGTTGTGAACAGTTATTACAGCACGCCAACATTGGTTCCTTTCAGCAACCAAACAAACTGCACGCAGACATGGCTGTGCATGTCATTAACCAAACTACTGACGTCAACGTCTGCGCCGACCAAAATCGACAACTCTTCATCTTTGTCGAACGATTCATTGGTACTGCGATCCCATAGGTACACAGGTTCCAGTTCAGGAATAAGACCTTGGTCATCGCTACCATCGGATTGCAGTGTTTCCGTAAATAGAATTTAGGCAGGTAAATGACCTCTCAATTGCCTCTTGCTACGATAATCTTCAGGTTAATGGTGACTGTTGCATTGCCGGAAGAAAGACCGAATTTGTCCTGCAGAGACAGCGTTGCATAATTAGAGCGGCACTGTAGTTCAGCCGCAATGTACAAGCGACCTGTGCGCGGCATAGTGTAAGGAATGCCGCAGGCGGTTTGAGCATCAACGGATAGGAAGTTCAACCACCTTCCCGGAAGTATCTCCGCACCTTCCGCCTTTCGTTTTCAGGGTAACAGACACGAACGCGCCCGTCGGGCAGCTTCAGAAGCCCGCCTTCGCCACGTCACCACGCAATGCGCTGATCGAACTCGTACTCCGGCAGGGGTCGGATCAGCAAGTCATCGCCACACTGCCGGCGGCTTCCGGCAGCGGCGGGTCTCTGGCCGGGGCGACGCGCGGCAGATCGACAGGTCCCCAGATGGGTGAGTATCTCCCGGAACGCTTCGCCTTCGTCGGCGCGGGGGCGGTATTGTTGCCGGGATTCGGTCGAGCAGTTGGTGCGGGGTGAGCAGCACGCTGACTTTGCCACACGGGCCGGGTTTCTTGCTTTCGTAGACGAAATGTCCTGGCTCGAGTTGACGCCGCCGTTCCTGGGCAAAGGCTGGTTGGGCGGACCCCAGGAGTACTTCCTCGGTACAGCTTCGCTGCACCTTCGGGGCGCAGTAGCGCAGGAGGCGTTCCAGTCCTTGCCGGTCATCGATGCTCACCGGTGTCAGCATGCCATCGTCGCCCCTGGTCCAGCGTAGCGATTCATGCTTAATCGCGTTCCAGCGTGTTCCAGCGTTGCATGATCGGTTGGCGTCGGGTAGCATCGGTTTTGCGGGCGTTATGATGTTGGCTTCGCAATCCACCGCCTGCCGGAAATAGTCGCCCGCACACCCCGCTCGAGCGTCTCCCCTAGAAAACAGAAGGCTCGCCGAGCTTGATTCCAGGAGACTCAGGTAATTGTGAAATAATGTAGTGACCCATGTAGTGACCTTTTTCCCAGATCGATGACACCCCTTCCATGACCAACGCCCCGGAAACCACCTTGCCGGAAAAACCATTGTTGCTCATCGTTGACGATGACCCGCTGATTTCCGACACGCTGAGCTTTTCGATGAGCCCGGTGTTCGAAGTGATCACCAGCCACTCGCGAGCGCACTGCACCCAACTGCTCCGTCAATTGCGCCGCAGTCCGGAGCTTGCGCTGATCGACCTCGGTCTGCCCCCGCTGCCTCACCGCCCGGACGAGGGATTCGCGCTGATTTCGGATCTGCTGAAACTGTCTCCGGACATCAGGATCGTCGTCCTCTCCGGCCAGAGCGATGCCGGCAATGCCCGCCATGCCCGTACCATCGGAGCCATCGATTTCGTGGCCAAGCCGTGCAACCCCGCCGAGTTGCACAAGGTGCTGCAGCGGGCGCTGGCTTATCGCGCACTGGCCGAAAAATACACACCGGGACTATCGGCGTCGCCGCTCATCGGCAACAGCCCGGCAATCCAGAAAATGAAGTTGCAGTTGCAGCAATATGCCGATTCGTCCTTCCCGGTTCTGATTGAAGGCGAGTCGGGTTGCGGCAAGGAAATCGTCGCCAGCACTTGCCTGCACAAGGATACGAAACGCCGCGACAAGCCTTTTTTTGCGCTCAACTGCGCGGCCATTTCACCCGGCCTTGTCGAACCTACCCTGTTCGGTTATGCCAGAGGCGCGTTTACCGGCGCCGCTACGGCTAAAACCGGTTTTTTTGAAGACGCCGCCGACGGCACGCTGTTCCTCGACGAGATCGGCGAGCTGCCGCTCGAACTACAGGCCAAACTGTTACGCGTACTCGAGAACGGCGAATATCAGCGGGTCGGTGAAACGCAGAAGTACATCAGCCGCGCACGCATCATTGCCGCCACCAACCGTGACCTGCGCAAGGAGGTCCGCTCCGGCAACTTCCGCGCCGATCTCTATCACCGTCTTTCTGTTTTCACGATCAGCGTACCGCCCTTGCGTGAGATGAATGACGACAAGTTCCTCCTGCTCGATCACTTTAGCCGTCGCTTCGCAGCGCCTGCACAGCAAGCGCCTTTTGTGCTTTCCGACGAGGCCCGGGCGCTCTGGTCGCGTTACAGCTTCCCCGGCAATGTGCGCGAACTGCGCAATATTGTGATTCGCCTGACGGCCCGGTATCCGGGGCAGACCGTACAGATCGGCGCACTGGAAGCCGAGTTGGATCTGCAGGACGAACCGCTCGCGCCGATCAGCGCTCCACCGTCGATAGTCAGTGCCGAAAGTGATGCGCTGATCGTGGCGGCCAGTCGGCGCCTGCAGCAGCCCGAACCATTCAATCTGGATTGCCTGCTGGCCGAAACCGAACGCAATTACATCGAGGCCGCACTGCGGCTGGCGCATGGCAACGTCAGCCAGGCCGCACGTCTGCTCGGCATCAACCGCACGACGCTCTACAACCGCATGGAATCCTTTGCCAGGGAGCAGTAATGTATCTTGACCATTTCGGACTCCGTGAAGCCCCGTTCCGCATCACGCCGCATACCGAATTCTTTTTTGCCGGAGCCAACCGCGGAGCCACGCTCGAAGCCCTGGTCTACGCCATCACGCACGACGAAGGAATCGTCAAGGTCAGCGGCGAAGTCGGTAGCGGCAAAACCATGCTCTGCCGAATGCTGCTGGAGAAGCTTCCGGACAACGTCGAGACGGTCTACCTGGCCAATCCTTCGCTGTCGCGCGACGAGATTCTCTATGCCATCGCCGAGGAATTGCAGACACCGCTGCCGGAAACCCGCTCGCACCTGCTTTTACGGACCCTTCAGGATCGACTGCTCGAAATTTACGCCGCCGGTCGCCAGGTCGTTGTCATGATCGACGAGGCGCATGCCATGCCGCCGGAAACACTCGAAGAAATCCGCCTGCTCTCGAACCTTGAGTCGAACCGGCACAAACTCCTGCATATCGTCCTTTTTGGTCAGCCTGAACTGGACGACCATCTGGGTGAAACGAACATGCGTCAACTCAAGGAACGGATTACGCATAATTTCGCTCTGGAACCGCTGCGCCGCAGCGACATCGGGAGCTACCTGATGTTCCGCATCCGCGCCGCCGGTTATCACGGACCGGATTTGTTCACGCCGGGCGCCATACAACTGATCAGCAAGGCCTCTGAGGGTCTGACAAGACGCATCAATATCCTCGCCGACAAGGCGCTGCTCTCGGCTTTTTCGGAAAACAGGCATCAGATAGACAACAGGCAAATCAAGGCGGCGATCCGCGATGCCCAGTTCAATCCGATGCGTGACGGCAACGCCAGACCCATGGCCTGGATAGCCGGTGCCGGCGCCATTACGCTCATTGCGGCAGTGGCCTACCTCGCCGGAAGCTACACGTCAGCCAGCACGCCGGCACCGGTAAATAGTGTTGTGGCCCCGACGCCAGCGGCCACTGACGCGCTGGCCCCGGCTACCACAGCGAGCGCCTCGACAGCCGCCACACCTTCCATGCCGCAGACACCCCCCACACCTCTCCCCGAGAAGCCGCCGACCCTGGCCGAACGCATTGCTGCAAGTGAAGACTGGTTGAAGAATACGCCGGATAACCACTACTTCATCCAGCTCCTGAGCACCGATGGCAACAATGCGCGTGATGTGGAAATTTTTCTGGAAAACAACACCGGGTGGCTCGACCCGCAGCAAATCCGCGTCTATCGCTCAAGACTGAGCGGACGCGAGCGGCTCGGCGTCATTTACGGCGACTACCCCACCCGTGAAGCCGCCTACCCGGAATTGGCCAGACTTGCCAAGGCAAACCCGTCCGGCAACCCCTATGTTCGGTCAGTCAGCAAACTGCGCTGAAGAAAAAACAACAGCATTAATGATGATATTCAATCAATACAAATCAGTGACTTGAAGAATACTCCTTACGTGATATGATAAATTCAATCCAATAACGAATGAGACCAAGCATGCTGAGAATTGTTGGCGCCACCCTGGCTGCGCTCCTGCTCACGGCCTGCGCATCGTCGACGCTGAGCGGCGGTCCATCGAGCGGACATCTGCGTGCGGATGACGTCGCCAAATCACCGGGCGCGATCCCGCAACCGGTGCAGCAGATTACTGCGCTGCCGAGGCCGAAGGCGGTCGGCAAAACGGAGACCTACAGCGTGGTGGTCAACAACGTCAAGGTTCAGGATCTGCTCTTTGCCCTCGCACGCGACGCCAAACTGAACGTCGACATCCATCCCGGTATCACCGGAATTGTCAGCATGAACGCCATCGACCAGACGCTGCCGCAACTGCTCACACGCATTGCAAAACAGGTCGACATGCGCTTTGAGCTTGACGGCCCCAATCTCGTGGTGATGCCCGACACGCCCTACCTCAAGAACTACAAGATCGACTACGTCAACATGGCGCGTGATGTTACCGGAACGGTATCGACCAACACCCAGATATCGACCAGTGCGCTGGCAACCGGTAGCGGGGGGGTCGCGGGTACCGGCAATACGTCCCGGATCCAGATCGAGAACAAGTCGAAGAACCACTTCTGGGAATCGCTTGAGAGGAACCTGAAGGAATTACTGTACGAAACAGACAAGATATTTCCCGAGGGTTCGACAGAAACGGTGATGGAGCAGAGCACTTTACAGAGCACCACCGGCACGGGCGCCCCATCTCCGACGATCAACACCACCCGTGGCAGCCAGGCTAACCAGACGCTGGCCGGCAGCCCGAACCCGGCTTTACTTCGCAACAGCGGCGAGACGGTTGTCAAGCGCATGACCTTCCGCGAAGCGGCATCGGTAATTGCCAACCCGGAGTCTGGGATCATCAACGTTCGCGCCACCTCGCGGCAACACGAAAAAGTGCAGGAGTTCATTGACCGGGTGATGAGTAGCGCCCGGCGTCAGGTATTGATCGAAGCCACGATTGTCGAAGTCACCCTGAGCGATGGCTACCAGCAGGGTATCGAGTGGAGTCGAATTACCAGTGGCTCCGAATACAGCATCACCCGGCCGACACTGACGACCAACGTTCCCAATGCGGTTTCGCCTTTCGTCCTGAAGTACAAGAGTCTCAACCCGCTCAATCTGTTGGCGACCGTCGAGTTGCTGCGCTCCTTTGGCAACGTCAAGGTGCTCTCCAGCCCCAAATTGACTGTCCTCAACAACCAGACCGCAACGCTCAAGGTCTCTGAGGATTACGTCTACTTCAACGTCAAGTCGGACACGACAACAACGGTCAATGTGGGAACCACGGTTGGCGTGACGACCACGCCGCAATCCGTTGCTGTCGGTTTCTTCATGAGTCTGACGGCACAGATCAGCGATGGCGATACCGTCACGCTGAACGTTCGGCCGTCGATCTCCAGCATCTCCGAACTGAAGAGGGATCCCAACCCGATCATCCCCAAGGACATCCCGAACTTCGTACCGCAGATTCGCACGCGTGAGATCGAATCGTTGATGCGGATTGAAAGCGGTGACATCGCAGTACTTGGCGGTCTGATGGAAGACCGCCTGGATAACAAGACCGGCCGCCTGCCCATTCTCGGTGACATCCCTTTCCTTGGCGAGGTATTCAACACGCGTTCAAACTCCTCGGCAAAGTCGGAACTGGTCATTCTCCTGCGCCCGACGGTCATCAGGGATGCCTCGATCAGCGGTGATTTCAGCGTATTCAAGGACACCCTGCCGGGCAAGGATTTCTTTGTTCCGGATCAGGTTTTCCAGCCCTTTACGGTGCCTGAGCGACGTTCGGAGCAAGGCCAGTGAGCCTGCTCATGGAAGCCCTCAAGAAGGCCGAGGAAGCCAAACGGCTGGCCGGCGAGAGCAATGCGCCAGGAGCCGCTTCCGCCGCCGTACCCGAATTGACATTACAGCCGTTGACCCCGTCTGCGGCTTTACCCCATTCGTCCTATTCGTCAACTTCGCCCTTACCTGATCTTTCGTTGCACAGCGATTCGCTTGACGCGGATCTGGCATCGTTATCAAGGTCGGCAGCCAGTGCACGACGCGAGCCTGATGCCGGCGCAAGGCCGTCCGATACCCGCCCTCGCGAAGAGCGTGAGCGCAATGCCGTACGCAACGTCTTTTCGGCAAAACAGGCGCCCAGGTCTTCACGTTCCGGACTCTGGCTGATCCTTGGACTGGCGGGAATTGTCGCACTCGGGCTCGCTGGCTATTTCTGGTGGCAATTGCAATCCGTTTCCGGCAGTTCGATGGCCCGGCCAGCACCCGTGCTGCCGTCGGCCCAGCCCCTGGCCGCCGCGCCGCAGCCAGGGCCGGTACAGGCCAGCGCTGAAACAGCGAAGCCCTTGCCAGCCCTGCTACCGCCACCGGTGTCGCCGGTCCCCAGGGCCACGCCTGCACCTGCACCGGCATTCGAGCGCGCGTCTCGCCCGCCGAGACCTTCGCCCAACTCAGCTCAGGCCGTTGCGGGTGGCCCGCTTCGGCTGAGCCGAAGCCAGCCGGGATCAAACCAGACCATAGATCGCGCCTACGACGCCTTGCAGGCCGGCCAACTGGACACGGCACAACGCGACTACCAGCAGGTGTTGCGCAGCGATGCGAAAAACACCGACGCGCTACTCGGCCTGGCCACCATAGCCGCACGTCAGGGTCAAACAGAACAGGCGCAGGCGTATTACCAGCGCGCGCTCGAGTCCGACCCCAACGACGCCACGGCCCAGGCCGGGCTGCTCAATACGCGCGGCCAAGCCGATCCCGTAAATTCCGAAAGTCGCCTGAAAACGGCTCTGGCCAGTCAGCCGGATTCGTCTGCGCTGCATTTTGCCCTGGGTAACCTCTATGCCCGCCAGCTTCGCTGGAGCGAGGCACAGCAGGCCTACTTCCGGGCCTATTCAGGCGAGCCGGACAACGCCGATTTCATCTTCAACCTGGCCGTCAGCCTCGATCACCTGCGCCAGAACAAGCTGGCCGCACAGTACTACCGCATGGCGCTGAGCGCCGCTGCACTGAACAACAACGCTCAGAACACCTCTTTTGACAGAAACCAGGTCAAAAACCGCGTCCTTGAACTGCAACCGTGATTCTGGCACGCTGTCATCCTCCTTCCTTGCGTTCGCTCCAAAACCACCGATGAACGCCCCTGCACCCCGCCCGCGACAACTTGGCCAGGTTCTGATCGCCAAAGGCATTCTCAGCGAGGACCAGCTCAGGATTGCCCTGCTCGAACAGATGAAGTCCAACCAGCCGGTTGGCAAGTTGCTGGTTTCGCTCGGCTTCGTATCTGAAGCCACCCTGCGCGACGCGCTCTCCGAGAGCCTCGGCAAGCAGAGTATCGACCTCTCCAACGCCATCATCGACCCTTCGGCACTGGCCCTGGTGCCGCGCGATCTGGCCAAGCGCCACCACCTGCTGCCGCTCGACTACGACGCCGAACATCAGCGCCTGACGGTGGCGCTGTCCGACGTCAACGACATCGTCGCCCTTGACAAGATCCGGGGCCTGGCGCACGATACCCTCGAGATCGATACGCTGCTCGCCGGCGAAACCGAGATCGACCGCGCGATAGACCAGGCCTACGGCTACGAGTTGTCGATCGACGGCATCCTGCACGAGATCGAAACGGGGGAAATTGACTTTCGCGGGCTGCAATCGTCGGCCGACGAATACAGCCAGCCGGTCGTCCGGCTGATCGACTCGATCCTGACCGATGCCGTAAAACGCGAATCTTCCGACATCCACTTCGAGCCTGAAACCGGCTTCCTGCGCATTCGCTACCGCATCGACGGCATGCTCAGGCAGGTGCGCTCGCTGCACCAGTCCTACTGGCCGGCGATGGCAGTACGCATCAAGGTCATGAGCGGAATGAACATCGCCGAGACGCGCGCGCCGCAGGACGGTCGTATCACACTCAACATGCGCGGCCGGCCGATTGGTTTTCGCGTCTCCGCCCAGCCGACGATTCACGGCGAAAACATTGTCCTGCGCATTCTTGATCGCCAGAAAGGACTGGTCCCGCTCGAAGGTCTGGGGTTGACGGAAAAGCAGCTCGATCAGCTCAAGCTGATGATTGCCCGCCCGGAAGGCATCATCCTGGTCACCGGCCCGACCGGCAGCGGCAAGACGACAACGCTTTACTCGGTGCTCAACCACATCAACTCCGAGGGCCTGAACATCATGACCCTGGAAGACCCGGTCGAGTATCCGATGACCCTGGTTCGCCAGACCTCGGTGGCCGAAGCGGCCAAACTCGATTTTGCCAACGGCATCCGCTCGATGATGCGCCAGGATCCGGACGTCATTCTGGTCGGTGAAATCCGTGACGCAGACACCGCTGAAATGGCACTGCGCGCGGCCATGACCGGCCATCAGGTTTATTCGACGCTGCACACCAACTCGGCCATCGGCGCCATCCCGCGACTGCTCGATATCGGCATCCTGCCCGACATCATGGCCGGCAACATCATAGGCGTCGTTGCCCAGCGCCTGGTGCGCCGCCTGTGCCTGCACTGCAAGACGCCCTACCAGGCCGAGGCACATGAAGCGCGCCTGCTCGGCGGCAGCATCGACACGCCGCGTCCGGTCATTTTCCGCCCCTGCGGCTGCGAACGCTGCGATTTCCAGGGCTATCGCGGCCGCCTGGCGATCATGGAACTGCTGCGCATGAACGCCGACATGGATGAGCTGATCGCCCGCCGCTGCACGGTGCGCGAGATCCGCCATCTGGCCGATCGCCAGGGCTTCGTTTCACTCGCCGACGACGGCTTGCGACGCGTTCTTGACGGCTCCACCGCGCTTGAGGAACTCGGCCGCGTTGTCGACCTGACCGACCGCATGTGAGGCCCTGACGCTCATGTCGCTCTACACCTACAAGGCGGTCGGCCCCGATGGGCGTTCGATTGCCGGTCGCATCGACGCGCTCAATATCGTCGACCTCGAGTTGCGCCTGCGGCGCATGGATCTGGATCTGGTCACCGGCGAACCGATCAGCAATCGCCGCCTGTTCGCCGCCGGCGGCGTTCCCCGTCGCGAGATCATCCACTTCTGCTTTCACCTCGAACTCCTGGTGCGCGCCGGGGTGCCGATCCTGGAAGGTTTGTCGGATCTGCGCGACAGCCTTGAGCAACCGCGCTTTCGCGAAGTGGTCGCCAGCCTGATCGAATCGATCGAGGGCGGCCAGAAACTGTCACAAGCCATGGACGAGCAGCCAAAAGTCTTCAACAAGGTCTTTGTCAGCCTGATCCGCGCTGGCGAAACCACCGGCCGACTGCCACAGGTATTGCAAAGCCTGACCGAATCGCTGAAATGGGAAGACGAGCTGGCCTCGCAAACCAAGAAACTGATCATGTACCCGGCCTTTGTCGGCACCATTGTCCTCTCGGCGACCTTCTTCCTGATGATCTACATGGTGCCGCAGCTCAAGCAGTTCGTAAAAAACATGGGGCAGGTGCTACCGCTGCAGACCCAGGTGCTGTTTTTTGTTTCCGACCTGCTGGTGTCCTACTGGTATGTCGCCCTGCTGCTGCCTGTTGTGCTGGTTCTCGGCGTAAAAATCCTGTTGCACCACAATCCGCTGGCGCGCGCCCGCTTTGACGGGATCAAGCTGAAACTGCCGCTGATTGGCGAGATTCTGCGCAAGATCATCCTCTCCCGCTTCGCCAACACCTTCGCCCTGCTCTACGCCTCCGGCATACCGATCCTGGAATCGATCCGCACCACACAGGATGTCGTCGGCAATCTGGTCGTTCGGCAAGGACTGGAACGTGTCGAACAACTGATCGGCGAGGGACAGAACGTCACCGCCGCTTTCCACAGCATCGGCTTTTTCCCGCCGCTGGTGATCCGCATGTTGCGCGTCGGTGAAAGCACCGGCTCGCTCGATGCCGCGCTGATCAACGTCAGTTACTTCTATAATCGCGATGTCAGGGAATCGGTCGAACGGGTGCAGCAACTGATCGAACCCATTCTTACCGTCATTCTCGGCTGCCTGCTCGGATGGATCATGCTTTCCGTCCTCGGGCCGGTGTACGATGTCATCAGCAAGATAAAAACCTAGCCAATTATGATGATAGAGAGCAAGGGCAAAAGATTCACCACCAAGTCACCAAGTTCACCAAGGGGCACCAAGGAAAGGCATTTTCATCTTTCTGTATTCCTGGTGAAACTTGGTGCTCTTGGTGTCTTGGTGGTTCGCTGTTTCTTGTTGACTGATTACGCCACAAGCGAACAACACCAATGAAAACCAGCCGCCTGCTTTACCTCAGTGCACATCAGATGAGCGCCTACCGCTGGCAGTCGGGCGAGCTGATGAGTGAAGGGCTGTTCGCGGCAACCGAACCTGGCCACCAGGATTTTGCCGCGTATCTGGCGCAGAATCCAAAAAGCGTTTTTTCGATTCTGGTCAACGTCTCCGAGGAAGGTTTCCAGATCGAGACCATTCCCTTCCTGCAAGGGGCGGATCGCAAAGCCATCATAGCGCGCAAGCTCGGGCAACTGTTTTTCAACGCCGCGCTGACCGCCTCGCTGTCTCTGGGCTACGAAAAAAACAGACGCAAGGATGAGCGCATCATGCTCGCCGCGCTGACCAATAATGAATTCTTTGCCCCCTGGCTGCAGGCCATTGCCGACGCCGGCGCGGCGCTGTCCGGGATTTTCTCGCTGCCGCTGCTCGCACCCGCGCTGCTGAAAAAACTTCAGCTCGCCGCCGATCAGTGCCTGCTACTGACCGTCCAGGATCAAAGTATCCGGCAGAGTTACTTTGAAAAGGGTGAACTGCATTTCAGCCGACTCACGCCATTGCAGAACAGCAGCATTGGCGGCATCGCGCAATCTTTTTCCGGCGAGGCGCTCAAGCTCCAGCAATACCTCGCCAGCCAGCGCCTGATCGGGCGCAACCAGCCGATCAAGGCCCACATTCTGGCGCACTCCGGCGCACTGAAAGCCATCCAGAACAGTTGTACCAACAGCGCAACGATCAATTTCAACTTCCTCGATATCGAGGACTGTGCCAGAAAAACCGGGCTCAAAACACCGCCGCCCGATACGCATTGCGAGCCGCTGTTTCTCAATTTGCTGGTCACCGCACCGCCGCGCATCCAGTTCGCCAGCGACGATCAGCGTCACGATCATCATCTCGGGCAGATTCGTTCCGTACTCCAGGGTTTCGGCGCGCTCGTCCTGCTCGGCTGCCTGCTGTTCTCCGGAAAAATTCTGTTCGAATCCTATAGCGTCACCCAGGAAACCGCAGCGCTGAGAAGCGAGGCCAGTCTGTCGCGTCAGCGCTATAACGACATTGTCAAAACCTTTCCGCCCATTCCGACCAACAACGAAACGCTGCGCCGCATCATTGATCGTTATCTTGAACTGGAAAAAATGAGCGCCTCGCCCAACGGCCTCTATCGCGAGATCAGCCGCGCCCTGCAGGCCGCACCGGCAGCAGAACTCGACAGCATCGACTGGAAAGTGGGTGGCCTCGACACCGCCGCCGTCAAGGCCGCAGGCCAGGCGACTACAGCCTCTAGCGTTGCCAGCGACAGTGAGGCGGTCCTGGTGCGCGGCACCCTGAAGCTCGGCGCCAACGCCAACGCACGGCAAATGCTCGGCGCCTTCAATGTTCTGGTCGAGGCGCTGAAAGCCAATCCGAAGTTGCAGGTTGAAGTGCTGCAACGTCCCTTTGACATCGAATCCGGCAAGTCGCTCAAGGGCGGCGACATCACGCTTGAAGACAACAAGCCGCGCTCTTTCAGCCTGCAGGTCATCAGGAAGATCGAATCATGAAGATCGGCAGCGATGACCTCCCGAAACTGCAGCTCAGCCTGCTCGCGGCATTGATAATGATGGCTATCGGCGCCGGCATCGTCTATCTTTCTCTCAGCCTGATCAAAACGGCAAAACTCGAGCAGGCCGCCGCGCAGGCGGAGCGCAACGATTTTGACGGCAAGCTCAATCGTGTGCGCAGCGAAGAGGACGAGATCCGGAAAAAATCCGCCATGTTCCACAAACTTCAGGCGCGTGGCATGGTCGGCGAAGAACAGCGACTCGAATGGGTTGAACTGCTCAAGGAAATTCGCGACCGGCGGCGACTGCTCGACCTGCAATACGAGATCGCACCGCAGCGACCGCTCGACGCCACCCTCGGCAGCGGCTTCGCCTATTATGCAAGTAACATGAAAGTGCAGCTCAAGCTGCTGCACGAGGAAGACCTGACGCGCCTGCTTGACGACCTGCGCCAGCAGGCCAGAGCCTTGATCCAGATCAAGAGCTGTAACGTCTCGCGCCTGCCGCGCGGCGGCGCCGAAGGCGGAACTGCGGCCCAGTTGCAGGCCGACTGCCAGATCGACTGGGTCACGCTGCACGAAGTGGCGAGCAAATGAGGAAGGCGAACACTCCGATGAACGCGCACCCGCTGCTGACCAGACTTGACACAATCCTTTACGGGCTGCTTGCCGCCCTGGCGCTCGTTGCCGCTTTCTGCACGAACGCCAGTGCCCAGGATTCTTCGGACGAACTTGGCCGATTGTTCTTCACCCCCGAACGCCGGCAGACCCTCGATCGCCAGCGGCAACTCAATATTCAGGAAAAACAGGAAATTCCCGAAGACCCGACGCTGACCATCGACGGCGTCGTCACGCGCAGCAGCGGCAAGCGCACGGCGTGGGTCAACGGCGTCGCGCAAAACGAGAATGAAATGCCCAGTGGTGTAAAGGTTACACCGAGACGGAAAGACCCGGGCAAGGTCGTTGTTCAAGCCAGCGAATCCCCGGCCGGCAACGCCAGGGTGGGCGGTACGGTCAATAGGAATACTGGGGAAGCGACTGATCTGCTCAATGGTGGCCGGATCAGTACCAGGTCGACTGCAACAAAATAGGCCATGCGTCGAAGTACTTCCTCGGCATTTTTTGTCTATCAGCATGGAGCAGCATTGCTTATCTTCATGCTCTTCATTTTTCTCGTGGCTACCTCCTGGATTCTGGGGCAGAGCGGTGGCACAAGCGCGCGAAACCAACTAGATAAAGCGACGGCTACTACCATGGCACAGGCCAAGGAAGCCCTCATCGGAAGGGCGGCCACTGACGCCAACCGACCCGGCAGCCTGACTTGCCCTGACGTAAGTAACGATGGTGTTGCGGATGGCGTCGCTGGAAATTGCACATCCTTTATCGGACGCTTTCCCTGGAAAACGCTCGACTTGCCCGAGTTACTTGACGGCAACGGGGAAAGGCTGTGGTACGCGCTTTCCCCCGGATTGCGCGACAACCCTGCCGCCCAGCCGATCAACCCCCAGAAGGCGCTGGAACTGACCCTCGACGGCACAACGAACATTGCTGCTATTATTTTTTCCCCCGGCCCTCCCCTGGCGAACCAGAACAGTCGCCCGAGCAATGCCGTCGCCGACTACCTCGATGGCAGCAACAACGACGGCGACAACACCTACGTTTCCGGGCCACCGTCGGCGACCTTCAACGACAAGGCATTGGCCATTACCCGCGACGACATCTTCCGCAACGTCAACAAGCGCGTTCTGGCGGAAATCCGTGGCCCGGACGCGCCGGGAGGCCCGTCGTACGGATTGCGCCGTTACTATAACGACTTCGGAAATTTTCCTTGGGCCGATAGCAATAACGACGGTATCGCTGACGTCGGCACAAGTTCAGGCAACCTGCCCTACAATGACCTGGAGCTGAAGGCGCTACCACCACTTCCCTCCATACACCTGGCTGTTTCCGAACGGCTGGCTGCCACTGGTCAACTACCAGCGACTTAGCGCGAGTTCGGCCAGAATCACAATCGGCACCAGCAACATGGATGTCATACCATGCCCAAGTTCGCCCTGCCCCTGACTACCATCGCCCGGGAACGCTCTCCAGTATTGTGTGAGGGGGGGTTCACCTTGGTCGAACTTGCGATCGTGCTGCTCATCGTGGCGCTTCTGATTGGAGGAATGCTGGTTCCATTATCTGCCCAGAGAGATATTCAGAACATAAACGATACACAAAGGCAGTTGGCATCGATCAACGAAGCATTACTTGGTTTTGCCGCAGACCAGCGCCGGCTTCCTTGTCCTGCCGTTCCTAATGCTACGGGCATTGAAAATCCGGTGGGCGGTGGCGCATGCACAAACAACTTTGACGGCTTTCTTCCGGCAATCACCCTCGGCATTTCTCCAACAGATGCACAGGGTTACGCCGTTGATGCCTGGGGAAATCGAATCAGATATTCAGTCACAAACGCTAATACCAACGCGTTCACAACCGCAGGCGGTATGCAAGTTGCATGGTCAGGCGGCTTGACCCCCGATCTTCGTGTCTGCAACACTGCGGCGAATATCGTCGCGGCAGACTGCCCGGCAGCGGATCGAATGACTAACTCTGCCGTCGCCGTTGTCCTGTCGACGGGCAAGAACGGAGGGACCACCCCTGATGTAAGCAACATTGACGAACTGGCCAACTGGACTACATCAAACGACCGCGTCTTCGTTAGCGCTACGCCAAGTGCCGCTTTTGACGATATCGTTGTCTGGCTTTCCCCCAACATCCTCTACAATCGGCTGATTTCCGCCGGGCGCCTGCCCTAGCCCAGGGACAAGCGCGACAGTCCACGGTTTGCCAGCCACTGCCCTGCAGCCCGCTTGAAATACTGAAATCTGAAAATATCGGGAACCATTCGGTGCAGGCTTCCAGTACCGGGTTGTTCGCTTCCGCTGACATGGGGAGAGAACTACACCGGAGAATTTGCCTTGAGCCAATCGTGTACGGCGCGCTGATTACGTTCCCCCGGAGTCAACACTCAGGGCGCTCATGAGTTCGCTTCCGTCATGGCGGCGAAGCGGGCGCGGATAGCCGCCACGCGCTCACGATTCACGCCGAAGTCGGAGTAGCCGAGGCGCGACGCCGAGCGCATCTGAATGGCACCGGGCGGATCGAAAAGAAATTCGACATCGTCCACAAAGCCGAGCAGCGCCGAGCGGAATTCGGCATGAATGTAAGCCGCTTCGACGCGCACAATGCGCACTCGCTCCATTCCATTAAGCACACCAAGCAGCCGGCTTTGCGCCTGCGCCGCATCGCCGCTGTAGCGCAAGGCTGCAACCCGCTGGCTTTCAGCGCTGGCCAGTGACGACACGCAGTTGGGCGAAGCCGGGCAGGGCGCAAGCCGGCTCCCGTTCTGGCCCGTATTCGCCGGCGGTATTCCACCCGAACAGCCGGCCAACGCCAGCGCGACGAGCAGCGTCAGTTTGCCCGTCCATCGTGTTGTTGGCCTGTGTGCTCCGCTCAATGTTTCAGGCCATCATACCGGCATGGGTTGCACCTATCCAGTGGTTACCGAGGGGCCGGGGTTTCGGTCCAGTTAGCTTGCGTACAGCGTGTCCTGTCCACTGCCGACACGCTGCCCATGTGCACAGTCAGCCTGTATCATGGAAACCTGACTGATCAGACCGGCAGAACGCCCAAGATGCTTGAGTATTTATCTTCAACCCAGGAGTTTCTGATTCCGCTCATCCAGATCATCGGGATTGACATCGTGCTCTCCGGCGATAATGCCTTGGTAATTGCCCTGGCCGCACGAGCATTGCCGCCCGAGCAGCAAAGAAAAGCGGTGGCCTGGGGTGCCGCTGCCGCGATCAGCATGCGCATCGTGCTGACCCTCACGGCAGTGACATTGCTGACCATGCCCTACCTCAAGCTGATTGGCTCCGTTTTTCTGATGTGGATAGGCATCCGGCTTCTCGATTCGGACGAAGGCGAAAGCGACATCGAGCCAGGTCGCAGCCTCGCCGCTGCCATCCGGACTATTCTTTTTGCCGACATGGTGATGAGCCTGGACAATGTTCTGGGTGTCGCGGCAGCAGCCAGAGGCAGTATTACCCTTCTCGTCATTGGCCTCGGCCTGTCGATTCCATTGGTTATTTTTGGTGCGAACATGCTGCTTCGGCTGATGCAACGCTTTCCGGTGATCATCACCATCGGTGCGGGACTGATTGGGTATGTCGCCGGTGAAATGGCTGTCACCGACCCCGCCATCAAGGGGTGGGTGGATCTCGAATTCAATGCCTTGCAGCAAATCGTACCGATCGCCTGCGCAGCGCTGACCCTCATCATTGGCCGGGTTCTGGGCGCCAGGAAGACAGCGGCTGCATGACCCAGGGGGTAATGGTTCAAGCGAAGAAATCTTCACACCCCTGTTTTCCTGGTTTCCGATTTGCTGTAGAAATGGATACAGTCACCCCAAGGCAGGGATAAGTCGATTTTCCTGCCGGACAATTATTACCTGCAGGCAAGGCACGCTTCTTCACTAACGAAAGCAATCTTATGAAACGGGTACTACTGCCGATTGACGGTTCCGAATGCGCTCTGCGGGGCGTGGCATTGCTTATTTCAAAACGCGCCCTTTACCTTAGCCCTGACGATCTTGAAATCCATCTGGTTAACGTTCAGGCGCCCTTTTCACACGATGTCAGCCGTTTCGTCAGCCACGAGCAGACGGCCGCCTTTCATCGTGAACAGAGCGAACAGGCCTTGCGCGGCGCCTGCGCGCTGCTTGATGCGGCCGGCGCCCGTTATGTCTGTCACCTGGAAGTCGGCAAGGTGGCTGAAGTGATCACCGGCCTGGCCAAATCATTGCGGTGTGACCAGATCGTCATGGGAACGCATGGCCGAGGTGCGCTCAAGGAGTTGCTTCTGGGGTCGATTACGCTGAAAGTCCTGCAGCTTTCGGATATCCCCGTATTGCTCGTCAAGTAAAGCGCTAAAGAACGTAGCGCGACAGGTCTTCGTTCCTGGCCAGTTCTTCGAGTCGCCCATCGACATAGTCGGCGTCGATGCGGATCGTTTGCTCCCCGGCGCTGCCGGCGCTGAACGAAACTTCTTCAAGCAGCCGCTCCATGACGGTGTACAGGCGGCGTGCACCGATGTTTTCGGTGCGCTCATTGACCGACCAGGCGACCTCGGCCAGGCGCTGGATGCCATCCGGCAGGAATTCAAGCGAGACACCCTCGGTGGCCAGCAGCGCCTGATACTGCATGGTCAGGCAGGCATCGGTCTGGGTCAGAATCTGCTCGAAATCGGCCACCGAGAGGGAGTCGAGTTCAACGCGGATCGGAAAGCGCCCCTGCAATTCCGGAATCAGATCCGAGGGCTTGGCCAGATGGAAGGCACCGCTGGCGATGAACAGCACATGATCGGTGCGGATCATTCCGTATTTGGTTGAGACCGTCGTTCCCTCGACCAGCGGCAGCAGGTCGCGCTGAACGCCCTGGCGCGAGACATCGGCGCCATGCGAATCGCTGCGCGAGGTAATCTTGTCGATCTCGTCGAGGAAGACGATGCCGTTCTGCTCCACATCGCGCACGGCATCGTGCTTGACCTCTTCGTCGTTGACCAGTTTGCCCGCTTCCTCTTCGACCAGCAGCTTGCGCGCTTCGCTGATCTTCAGCTTTCTCGACTTCTTGCGCGCACCGCCCATGTTCTGGAACATGCCCTGGATCTGCGAAGTCAGTTCCTCCATTCCGGGCGGGGCAAAGATCTCGGCCTGCATCGCCGGCCCGGCCAGCTCGATTTCAATCTCCTTGTCATCAAGCAGGCCTTCGCGCAATTTCTTGCGGAACTTCTGCCGTGTTGCACCCTCGTCGGCCGCTTGCGTATCGTTGAAAAAATTTCCGCGTGCCGGCGGCAGCAAGACATCGAGAATGCGTTCCTCGGCCGCATCGTCGGCGCGCACGCGAACGGCCTTCATCGCCAGATCGCGGCCGTTCTTGATGGCAATTTCGGCCAGATCGCGAATGATCGTTTCAACATCGCGCCCGACATAACCGACTTCGGTGAATTTGGTCGCCTCGATCTTGATGAAGGGCGCATGCGCCAGCCGCGCCAGGCGGCGCGCGATCTCGGTTTTGCCGACACCCGTCGGGCCGATCATCAGAATGTTCTTGGGGGTGATTTCCTGGCGCAGCGGCTCTTCAACCTGCGCCCGCCGCCAGCGGTTGCGCAGCGCGATGGCAACGGCCCTCTTGGCCTTTCCCTGCCCGACGATGTGCTTGTCGAGTTCGTGAACAATGTCCTGCGGAGTCAGTTGAGTCATGTCAATCCTGCGCTGTAATCAGTGGTCACAAGACCATTCAGTCAAGCGTCTCGATGGTGAAGCTGTGGTTGGTGTAGATGCACAGGTCGCCGGCGATGGTGAGCGACTTGCGGATGACCTCGGCCGGATCGAGTTCGGTATTTTCGATCAGCGCGCGCGCCGCCGACTGGGCGAAAGCACCGCCCGAACCAATGGCGACAATGCCGTACTCCGGCTCCAGCACGTCGCCGTTGCCGGTAATCACCAGTGAATTGTCCTGATCGGCAACGGCCAGCATCGCCTCCAGCCGGCGTAGCGCCCGGTCGCTGCGCCAGTCCTTGGCCAACTCGACCGCCGAGCGCATCAAATTGCCCTGATGCTTGTCGAGCTTGGCTTCGAAACGCTCAAAGAGCGTGAATGCATCCGCCGTGCCGCCGGCAAAGCCGGCCAGAATCTTTCCCTGATGAATGCGCCGAACCTTGCGCGCACTGGCCTTGATGACGATGTTGCCGAGCGTGACCTGACCGTCGCCGCCCATGGCCACGCGCTGGCCTCGACGCACCGACAGGATCGTCGTGCCGTGGTATTGCTCCATGACTAAACCCTAGTGTTTTGCAAAGATGATGCTCGCTACCGCTTTCAGGCCAACGACGCCGAACAGTTCGGCAACGAGATGGTTGGGGTGGCGAAAGACGATCTGCTTTCCGCTACGCCGGACGGTCGTCAACACATTGAGCAGCGCTCCGGCACTGATGAAATCGATACGCTTCAAGGCCACGCAATCGATGATCACCGGATCGTGCACCCCGGCATACCCCGACAGATCGCCAAAACGGGACGCCTTGATATCGCCATGCAGCCCATAGGCGTCAGCGTCCACCTCATCTCCAGCACCATTGCTTGCCCTCTTCAGCACCGGCTCGGGTGCGGCAACCCGTTTGGCTTCCCAGGACGGCGGCGAGACCTCGAAGGTCACCGCATAGTTGATTGCCAGATCCTCGAATCTCTCGTACTGCCCCTGCAACTGGCACAGTTCAAGAAGCAGCAGCCAGCATTCCCTGTCTTCAGCCCGCCCGCTCTCGACACACTTTTCGAGCAGCGCTTGCAGTGTGTCACGGCCCAGCAACTCAAGCTCGCGTCCGGCTTTTCTTGCCTGTTGCAAAAGGCTCAGCAGGCGGGCACAACCCCCGGCATCAAGGCGACTGACCTTCGACAGATCGACACGCAGCTTCGGATTCTTTTCGAGCGCCTGGCGAATGGCGTCGAACGCCGCGTTGTTGTCGTCGGTCAGGGTGCCCCTCAACAGCAGGTTGCCGGCAAGTACTTCCTTGGTCTTTGCCGGACCACTGGATCTGTCGCGCCAGCCGGGCGGCGATTTTTCAAAGGACTGGGCGTAATCGATCTCCAGCGCTTCGAACGCCGCCTTTTGTCCGCTCAGCTTGTACAGGTCGAAAAGCATCATCCACAAGCGCTCCCCCGGACCAAAGTGATGAATGCGCACGGCATTCTCAAGCAGGGTTCGAACCATCTCGTCCTGCCCGTTGGCATAGAGAATCGCTGCTTCCTGGGCTTCGGCATCGACCGGGTCAATTTCAGCTTCAATGTGAAAATCCGGCGAACTCTCGCTGAATACAAAATCGCTGAAGTCGAGCGACGAAGGGTCGTCAATGTCATTCACTGGCGCAGGCGCGGGGCCGGGCTTGGCAGACGCGCCGGAAGGGATGGGCGTATCAGTGGGCGTAATTTCCCTTGGCGCCGGAGGCGCTTCCTGAGGCACCTCTTTTGCACGAGGTACGGCAGCCGGCCTGGAAACCATTTTTTCCGGCGTTTTTTTGAAGAATGAGAAAACCATAGTCCGCGGAGACAAACCGACTTGATCGACAGGCGTCTGTTTTAACACATCCCCCAGCACTCTGCAATTTCAGCCCGTTTTCTGTGTTGCGAGTTTTTGATTTCTCCTGTTTTTGTTTCGCGCCCCCCCCCCCGTTTTTCTTGTTTTCCCCCCGGAGGGGGGGGCCCAGGGGGCGGGCCCCTTCTTTCCCGGGAGCCCCCCGGGGGGGGGGGTTCAGGCCGCGCCGGGGGGGGCGGAGGGCCGCCGGGCCCCCCGCCGGGAGGGGGGGCTGTTGTGGGGCGCACGCCGGCTCCGGGTCTTGCCTTGTCCGCTTCGCCGCCGAGGGGGGGGGGGGCGGGGTTTCCCCCGGCCCCCCCCCCCGCAGGGGGCGTCCCCCCCCCCGCCCCCCCCCGGAGGCCCCGGGGCCCCCCGCCCACCCTTTCCCGCCCCGCCCCGCGGCCCGCCCTCCCTTTGTATTTTTCTTGCTGGTGCGGGGGGGGGGGGGGGGGGCGCCGCTGGGGCGGGGCCCCATTCACCCGCAGGGCCCCCTGCCCTTCCCCCGCCCCGGGGCCCGGCGCCCCCCCCCGCCCCCCCCGGGCCCCCCGCCCCCCGGGCCCCCCCGGGGTTGGTCGCCCCCCGGGCGGTTTCCCCCCCGCCGGGGCCCTGCCCCCCCCGGGGGCCGCCCCCCCCCGCGCGCCCCCCCCCCCTTTCCCCCCCCCCCGTTTTCGCCGGCGCGGGGTTCCCCGGGCGGTTTTCCCGGCTTTGCGGCCCGCCGCCTTTTTCCCCTTTCTTTTTTCGCTCCCGGGGCGCCCCCCCCGGCCCCCCCCGCCCCCCGCCCCCGCGCCCGCGGGCCCGCCCCCCCCCCCCCCCCCCCCCCCCCCCCCCCCCCCCCCCCCCCCCCCCCGCCTCCCCCCCTTCCCCCCCCGGGCCCCGGGGGGCGCGGGCGCTTTGGGTGCCCCCCCGGGCGTCTGTCCCCGGGGTTGGGGTTGGGGCCCTGCGGGGCCGGGGGCCGCCCCCCCCCCCCCCCCCCGCGCCTCTTTTTTCCCCCCCCCCCCCCCCCTTTTCCCCCCCGGCCCCGGGGGGGGGTCGGCGCGGTGGCCCCCGGGGGGGGGGGCGCTCCGGGTGGCCTTCCCTGCCGGGGCGTCCGGACGTTCCCTCGGGGGCGCCCACTGCGTGTTTTTCCAATTTTTTGTTCCCCCCCCCGCCCCCGGCGGCCCGGCGCCGCTGCCCCCATTCCCCCGGCTGCCGGCTTCGGCCTTTCCCCCCGCCCGCCCGCGCTTCCCCCCCCCCCCCCGGCCCCCGCCCCCCCGGCCCCGGGGGCCCCGGGGGGGGGGGCTGTTTTGGGGGGCAGGGGGGCCGGGCCCCCCCCCCCGGGGCGGGGGGGGGGGGGGGGGGGGGCCGGGCTCGCCCCCCCCCCCCTTTTCCCCCCCCCCCCCCCGCGGCCCCTCTTTTTTTACCCCCGCGGCTCCCCCTTCCCCCCCCCCTTCCCCCCCCCCCTTTTTCTGGTTTGCTGCCCTGATCAATGACGAGCGCCAAAGCTGTGCAGCAGTGCGCTCAACACCCCCATGCCGACCAGGAGAAGTCCCAGCAGAGGGCCAAAAGGCTGGTCCAACAATAGCGCCAGCGCAAATGCAGTGACATGCGCCAGGAGGCCGCTCAGCACCGCCAGCAGCAAGGCCCGGTGCCAGCCGTCGGCCCAGTTGAAGGCGATCAGCGGCGGCACGAAGATCAGCGCGAAGGCACCCATCACACCGACGCTCATGGTCGATAGCGCCAGCGCACCGGCCACCAGCAGATCGAAGGCAAAGTGCGCACGGCGCTCGGAAAGACCGCGCGCACGGAAAAAGTCGGGGAAGAAGTGCGCCAGCAGCAGTCGGCGCGACAGCCAGCGCAGACTGAAAAAAGACAACAGTGCAAAGGCTACGGCGTTGATCAGATGCGAGCGGTCGGTGAAGTACAGCTGGCCGTCGAACAGCGCATGGCCCATGCGTTCGGCGAGCGGCAGGTTGGCTACCAGCAGCACCGAAACGCCCCAGCCGAGCAGCAGCAACATCGCGTAGGCGGCACCCTGGGTACCGCGTGTGGCGCCTTCAAAGGCGTGCTTGAGACTGGCCGCCAGACCGGCGGCGACCAGTCCGCCGAGCACCAGTGGCAACCCGAAGAGCATGGCCAGCAGCGAGCCGGCGGCGGCGGTCTGGGCGAAAGCCAGCGCCGCCAGCCACTCGTCGCGCAGGCGCAGATAGCAACCGAGCAAGGGCAACAGAACGGCGAAGACAAGACCGGTGACAAAGGGCTCGGCAAACAGCGGGTCGAAGAGCAATTCAGTATTCATCCGAGCACCACCGTACGATCGCAAACAGCATCGATAAAACGCGCGTCATGGCTGACGACGAGCAGACTGGCTCCTTCGTCCGCTCGCCGACGCAACGCCCCTTCGAGAAATGAGATGCCATCCGGGTCGAGATTGTTGGTCGGTTCGTCGAGCAGAACGACATCGGCTGGTGCCTGCAGGCAGGCCCACAGGTAGAGAAATTGCAACTGCCCACCGGACAGCCGATCGAGCCGCCCGGCGAGTCGGGATTCCAGCCAGGGCGGCAATCCCTCGGCGCTGGCGCCGGTCAGGGCCAGCAGTTCGGCGCCGTTGAAGGGGATCCCCTCGATGGCCGGTGCCTGCTGTTGTTGCAGGGAAATGCGCAGGCCAGGCCGCTTGTCGATGCGACCCGAGAAAATCCGCGCCGAGCCGGTCAGAGCGGCGAGCAGGGTCGATTTGCCGCAGCCATTCGGACCGACGATGCCGAGCACTTCCCCGCCGCCCAGGCGCAAGGACAACGGGCCTACGACCGGGCGCGCATAGCCGGCGCTCAGGGCATCGACTTCGAACAGGGCGGCGCTCATCCTTGCTGGGCCTTCAGCAAACGGCGAAGCGTATCCTCGTACAGCGAGAACAGGTCTTTCGCTTCCGGCGTCCCGCCAATGGTGAACGGCAGCGTCACTGCGGGTATTTTGGCGCGCTCGGCGATCCATAGCGAGGGGGTGTCATACTGATAGGCAGGGCGGATGACCATTTTTGCCGGTTGCACCGCCTGTTGCGCCAGGATCTCGGCAAGGTAGGCGCTTGATGCCTCGACACCGGGTTTGGGCTCCAGACTGCCAATCTCCTTCAAGCCGAGCCAGTTCTGCAGATACGGGAAAGCCCGGTGCTGGACGAGGATGGGGACGCCCCTGAGTGGCGCGGCTTCCTTCTCCCAGCGCGCAATCGCGCTGCGCAGCTTGTCAGCGAACACCTTGTAGCCGGACTGATAGGCCAGCGCATTGGCCGGGTCGATTTCGGCCATGCGCGCGCTCAGCGCTTCGCCAATCTTGAGCAGATTGCGCGGGTCGGTCTGAATGTGCGGATTGCCGCCGGCGTGCACGTCGCCGTGCGCCCGGTCGAGAACCGCCGGGATCTCGAGCATGGTGACGTAGCGCGCCGCCTCGAAGAAACCGGGCTGGCCGGGCTGGATGCGTGCGTTGCCGGATTCGCGGATGACCACCGGCAGCCAGCCGACCTCCAGCTCGGCGCCGGTTGCCACCACCAGTTGCGCCGAACGCGCCTGGGCGATCAGCGAAGGCTTGGCATCGATGCGGTGCGGGTCTTGCAGGCCATTCGTTGCGGTGTAGACCTTGACCTGCTCGCCGCCGATTTCCTGCGCCAGCGCGCCCCACTCGGGAACGGTGGCAAAGACCTTGAGCGCAGCATGGGCAGGCAGCACGAAGGCTGACAGCAGCACGGCGAGGACGATTGCGTATATGCGTTTCATTGCTCGATCCTTAATATTTGTGGGCGCCGTGGGCACCCAGACTCATGATGTACTGCACCCAGAACTGATTGTCCGTTGCCTCCGGTCGCGTTTTGTCCTGCGCGTACTGCAGGCGGAAACGCGAAAATTCGTCCGGCGTCCAGTCCATCATCAGCGTATTCCGCTTCGGGTTGAAGTCCTTGAGCGAAGGGAATTCGCTGGTGAGCGGGTCGTGTCCGAAGCTGGGGTCGCCTGAAAAGAGCTGATCGTAACGATAACCGATGCGCCAGCGCGGCATGAACTGGTACACGGCCTGCGCGTAGAAACCCGACTGGCGATTGTTGAAGTTGGCACGCTGCGTACCCATGGCGGTAGCGTTCACATCGTAGACCAGCGTCCCGTCTTCCGACTGGTTGAAGTATTCCCCTTGCAGCTTCAGGTTCTGCCTGCTGGCGTCGCCGTTTGGCGCCCACTTCCAGACGAAGTCGGCAATCCAGGTTTGGCTGCTACCGGAAAAGCTGTAGGTGGTGTCGTTCAAGGGATCGTCATACTCACGGCCATTCGGTTCGGCATAAAAATACGAAAGACCGGCACGCCAACTGTTCGAGACATTCACATCGCCGCCGACATGCGCATAGACGGCGCCCGACATCAGGCCGTTCTTGTTGCGCGTCTCGTCAGCCGCCGGGAAGCTGAGTGCGCGCGCCGCCTCGACACCGACTTCGAAATAGGTATCGACGGGTGCGACCCAGCGCGCCTGCACGCCGTCCATGCCGAGTTGGCCGCCGAAAAAAGCCTGGTAGGGCAGCGGCGCGTTGGAGAAGTCCCAGGCGTGGGGGTGAATGTCGTTGAGGTAGCCGACACTGGAGTAAAAACGACCGGCTTTCAGATTGAAGCCATTGCCGAGACCGAGCGTCTGGAAGTAGGCTTCCTCGACGCCAAGTGTGTTGTCCGGCGCGATGGCCAGGACCAGGGCGCCACGGAACAGGTGATTGATGTTGCCTGCAATCACCAGCTCCGATTCGCCAAGGTTGAAGCTGCGGGCTTCCGGCAACAGTTCGCCGTTCGACGGCATGAAGCCCTGCAGACGGCGCTGGTTGGGGTCTTGCGAGAGATTGGTGTAATTGCCGACCAGGATCAGTGAAAGTTCCGGGTTAAAGCTGTTCGCCGACGCCGGTCGCTGGCTGGCCTGCTGAGCAGCAGCCTGGGCCTGTGAGGCGCTGGCCTCGGCCTTGTCGGCCACGGTCTCGGCCTTGCTGGCCGTCGATTCGGCTTGCGCCAGTCGATTTTCGAGTGCGGCGATGCGCTTCTCGTAAGCGTCTTTCATTTGCTTGATTTGATCGCGAATCTGGGCCAGATCCGCATCGTTGGCCGCCTGGGCGGGGTGCGCCAGCGACAGCGCCAAAGCGAGCGCCGACAGCGTGAGGATGCGAGGGGTACGCATGATGTCTCCTGAAAAGAATGCAGAACACCGCCCGGCGGGCGGCAGGTTTGCGCTTCAGTCAGGCGAAGGGCGGGGCGCGGGCGCGCGGAGAAACAGCACTGGGGAATGTGACTGGAACACTCTCGCCCATTGGTGGCGCGAAGTTGGCTGCAGAGAAGGCGAAGTCTGGCGCTACGGATGCGAGTGGCACATCGAGACCATGTGCCGCAATGCACAGCGCGCAGGAATGGCTGGGCGGTTCGCCGGCATCGGGGTGCAGATGGTCGAGCGCATGCGTCAGGGCGCCGCTCTGCGCGAGCAGCAAGAGGACGGCGAGCAGCAGATAACGAAGCCGCTTCACCGCCTGGCCTCCATCGCTTCAAGCGCGCAGGGCATGGTTAACGCTTTTTCGACGATGCTTCTGGCCAGCGCCGGCTGATGCCGCAGGCGCTTAAGCTTAAGCCGCGTCGACTTGCCGGCGCCTGGCAAGCCGTTGAGGCGGGTTAGGAGGGTGAGCGGAATCGGCGTCAGGTTGCTCATTGCTTCTTCCCGGTGCAGTGGGCACAACGTCCGCGTAGATCAAAATCCATGCGCGACAATAAGAAACCCGCAGGCAGGCTCGGTGCGGCCGGCGGTGCGGCATCGAGACAGAACACCCCGCCGCAGTGCTCGCAACGAAAATGGATATGCGTCGTATGCTCGCCGGCGACCGAAGCCGAGAAACGGAAGACGCGATGGACATCGGTATTCCTGTGCGCCAGCCCGCTCTCGACCAGCCAGTCGAGAACACGATAGAGCGTAACGCGGTCGATGGCCGGGGCGCCAAGTGCGAGTTCGATCTCGTTGTGCGACAGCGCCGTCGGCGCGGCGTTCAGCAATTGCATGACACGAATTCGCGCTGGCGTCGCGCGCGCGCCGGCACGACGAATATATCCGGCGACAGCGTCGCGACTGCGAAGATCAGGAGAGGACAAGGTATCCGGCCAAAGGATTTTGAGCGGCGATTAAACCATAGCCACGGCTCAGATGCAACATTGTTGCAACTGCGGCAGCAGGTCAATCGGCACGGCCAGCATGGGCGCGCGCTGCCTGCGAAAGAACGACAAGGTATTCCGGATTGCGGCCTGAACCGGTCAGCCGATATTCGATGGCCATCGACGGGATATTCAAACTCGGTGCAATTCATCTCAGCCCGATACAAAGCCTTACACATTAACTGACATCCGCCAGCCCATCAGGGCGTTATTCCCCCCAAGGTGCTGCACTTTCGCCGTACTGCAAAAAACGATTCTCTTCGCCGTGTATGTGATAGCGCCGGTCGAGCGAAATGGTTCGGAGTAAAAACATGAAAAAGCTTTTGTTGTTGATGATCGCTGCCAGTGCATTGGTTTCAGGCTGTGTCGCCTACGTTCCGGATTTTGATCATGGCCCGCAACACGGCAACAGCTATCGGTACCATGGCGGCGGCCCATACCGCATCGAGCGCGACCGTGATGGAGACGGCGTACCCGACAGGCAGGACAGACGCCCGGACAATCCGTACCGCTACTGAATCGGCGATGTGGCGGGGCGACGCTCCGCGGCCTTGACCAACGCTGCGGCCTCCTGCGCTGTCAGCGACTTCCAGGGCAGGGGGATCAGGCCGGGCACCCGTTTCATGTAAGTGCCATAAACCTCTCCATGGTAGATCAGCAGTTTCTCTTCTTCGAGCCGAGAACCGATGATGAAATAAATCGTCATCATCACGCTGGACACCAGCATTGCGGCACTCATGTCGCGTGTCCAGATCAGGATCAGGCTGAAGAAATACCACGGATGACGCACATGACGATGGAAGGGCGAAAGATGGAAGCCCTCCTGATCCTCGACGCGCCGGGAATGCGATGTCCACTGGCGCCAGCCGATGAATTCCTGTGTATCGTAATGTTTCAGCGACTTGATGAAGGCCAGCACTGCCGCCGCGGCCAGTCCATTCGCCAACCAGGCCCACGGCCCCTGCCAGGCCCACAGCGTCGGGCCGGGATGGCGAAGCATCAGCCAGAGAATCGGCAGCAGCATGATCAGCGCCAGCACATTGAAGCCCAGCCGATATGTCGGCATCCGCGCCGGATGGTGCAAGGCCACCCATCGTTTGATGCCGAGCGAAGCGAGCGCCGAGTGCATGGCGAAATACATCAGCCAGAACAGCGCTAGTACGGCCAACTCCTGCCAAATTGTTTCAGTCATTTCCGGCCATTCCCGATTATTCTTCCAGTTTGTCTTTGCCGGGCAAGTATAACGATGGAACCTCTGCGAGGTCCCGGCACAGCAGTTTCGGCACCGAAACATTTTCCGGAACCGCTCTGTGCGGCAGGCCGGACGGGCGGCCCCGCATTTGGCTGTAAGTATTCATGCGGCTCGAACGACAAAGCTGCATACCCTCAGTCAGGAGAACCCTGTGTCACCCTTGCCCCTGTTTCACCGCGCCACCGTATCTTTCTGCCTCGCCCTGGCGCCACTTGGTGTGCAAGCTGCCGCGTGCAGCGCGCAAAGCCCCGCACATGGCGTGGCGCTGATCGAGCTTTATACCTCCGAAGGGTGCAGCAGTTGTCCGCCGGCAGATCGCTGGCTCGGGGAACTGTCACGCCGATTCACTGCCGAACAGGCCATTGCACTTTCTCTGCACGTTGATTACTGGGACTACATCGGCTGGAAAGACCCCTTCGCTCAGGCCCGGTTTTCCGAACGTCAGCGCTGGTTGAGCCAACTGGCCGCAAGCAGCACCATTTACACCCCCGAGGTTTTTGCCGGGATGAAGGAGCTGCGCGGATGGAATCGGCATGATGTCCTTGAGCAGCGCATTCAAGCCATCAACCGTCAGCCGGCGCGTGCCCGAATCAGCATGCAGATGCAGTCTTCCGGCAGCACTGCGGTCGATCTTGAAGCGCGTTTCGCCCTCGCTGACAGCGCCCGGATTGGAACAGCCGCACAGGGCGTCGTCATTGTTTTCGAGAAAAAGCTGTCAACAGAAGTCAGGGCGGGTGAAAACAGGGGTGCAAGGCTTGAGCACGACAACGTGGTGCGCTACTGGTCAGCGCCGGTGATGCTCGATTTGCAAACAGGCCGCGCCGAGTGGCGGCAGACCGTCAAGCTGCCCGCCGACTGGAAACGCGGGAACCTGGGCATTGCGGCTCTGGTTCAGGATGCGAAAGCCGGCGAGGTGCTGCAAGCGGTATCAATGCCGGGCTGCGTTTAACCTGTGTTCAGCCTTTCGCAAAATTGTCATCAGCATTTATGGAGAAGATCATGAATCGTCGTCAAACCCTCAAGTGGCTCGGTGGCCTATCCACCTTCCTGCTTCCCATTCCGGCCACGCAAATGGCCATTGCCAAGGAAGAAAAAACCATGCAACTTGTCAAATCAAAATCCGAATGGGCTGCCCTGCTTCCGCAGCCCGCCTATCGCGTGCTGTTCGAGGAAGATACCGAGCGCGCCGGAACAAGCCCGCTTAACAACGAAAAACGCGATGGTACCTTCGTCTGCGCGGCGTGCTTCCTGCCCCTGTTCGACAGCAGGATGAAATACGAAAGCGGCACCGGCTGGCCCAGTTTCTGGGAGCCTCTACCCGCTGCGGTAGTCACCAAGACCGATTTCAAGATGATCTATCCGCGCACCGAGTACCATTGCGCGCGCTGTGGTGGTCATCAGGGACATGTCTTCAACGACGGCCCGAAGCCAACCGGCAAACGCTACTGCAACAACGGCCTCGCACTGTTGTTCGTACCGCGCGCCGACAAGCTGCCGGAGTTGCGGACATGATCGGGCGGCTAGGCATGGCTGTTTTGTGCTCGCTGGGCCTTGTCGCTTCGACCAGTATCCTGGCTACCGAAGCCACGCCGGTCAAGCCGGTGAACACGGCGACAGCACTATTTGCCGGGGGGTGCTTCTGGTGCATCGAAGCCGATTTCGAGAAGTTGCCCGGCGTCATCGGCGCCGAATCCGGCTACACCGCCGGCAGGAAACCGAACCCGACTTACGAGCTGGTCAGCGCCGGCGGCACCGGACACACCGAAGCGGTGCGTGTCACTTACGATCCGGCCAGGGTGAGCTATGCGCAACTGGTCGATTATTTCTGGAAACACATTGACCCGACGGTCAAGGACAGACAGTTCTGCGACAGCGGCAACCAGTATCGCAGCGGCATCTACTGGCAGAACGAGGCCGAACGCAAGATTGCCGAAAGCTCGCGCGATGCCTTGCTCACCAGCGGAAAATTCAAGGAAATCCATACCGAGATCATCGCCGCCACAACCTTTTATCCGGCCGAGGAATACCATCAGGACTACTACAAGAAGAATCCGATCCGCTATGCCTACTACCGCAATGGCTGCGGCAGGGGATGCGCGGGTGCAGCAACTCTGGGGGAGCAAGTAGTCTGTTCGCTCAGGCTAGCGAACTATGTGCGCATCAATTACCCGCCCCTGCGGGCCATGCTCGACGTGCAGGATGCGTGCGGACTGCCAGATGGCGAGCTTTCCGGCGTCGAGCGCCATCCCCGTGGCCAGCCGATCCATTCCGACTAAACGGTGCGCCGCTGGCGGGTTGAAGCGGCGATGGATACGGCTGACCAGGCCATTGACGGCAAGAACCATCAGCACCAGACCGACGGCAAGCGGAAAAACGCCAACGAGCCGACTGAGTGCCTCCAGGCTGTGCTGGCCCGGATAGGAAACCCACGGCAATTCAAGGCCAAATTGTGCCGCAAGCGACCCGAGAACCGGAAGCCAGAGACCAAGCCACGTGACCCAGGCCAGCAGGGTAAACAATAGCGCCAGTACCCGCCGCACCGGGTGCGCCAGGTCCGGCCGCTCGATGATCAGCGCTTGTTGTTGGCGCGGTTCGTATCCGGGCTTATGCCGCGGTCTGGACTGATCCATGTTGCTCTCTTTCCCGATCTGCGCGCCAGCGCCGCCGGCAGCGCCGCCACAGCGGTTGTGGCACTGAGTACCCAGTAGATGACCGGATACCAGATCATCCAGAAATAATTCTTCAACAGCCCCTGATCATAGGGGCGATCCAGCCACAGGCTCAGCAGCATCTGTACCAGACAGGTGGTGCCGATAAGCAGTCCGGTCCAGCCGAGCATGAGCACCGGTACGCTCTGCAGGTCGTGCTTGTAGAACACCAGGTCGGCAGTGCGGTAGACCACCAGCAGGGCCATGCAGAACGCCCACAGAATGCTCATTGAATACTCGACGAAGACCGGCCACATGCGCGGTCGTTGCCAGATTTCCGACCAGTAGTCAAAAATGACCTGGGCGCCACCGGTGGCCCAGCGCAGGCGCTGGTTCCACAGACCCTTCAGTGTCTCCGGCATCAGGATCCAGCACAGCGCGCGCGGCTCGAAGCGAACTTCCCAGCCGGCCAGTTGCAGCTTCCAGGTGATGTCGACATCCTCGGTCAGCTTGTCCGGGCTCCAGAAGCCGGCCTCGAACAGGGCGCTGCGCCGGAACGCGGCAATCACGCCGGCAACAGTGAAGATCAGCCCGATCGAGCGTTGCGCCCGCTTGATCAGGCCGACGATCGACGAGAACTCGCCGACCTGGATGCGCCCGAGCAGCGTCGAACGCGTGCGCACGCGCGGATTGCCGGTCACCGCCCCGACCTCCGGCACATCGAAGTGGCGTACCAGCCAGTGCAGGCACCACGGGTCGAGCCGCGCATCGCCATCGATGCCGACCAGGATCTCGGCATGCGTCAGCAATGCGGCGGTATTCAGTCCAACGGCCTTGCCCTGATTCTTGACGTTGTGAATGACGCGCAACTGCGGGTACTCATCGGCCAGGGCATCGAGAATCTCCCCGGTACGATCCCGGCTACCGTCGTTGATGGCGATCACCTCGAAGTTCGGATAGCGTAAATCCATCAGCGCATCGATCGTATCGCGCGCATTCGCTTCCTCGTTGAAGCAGGGAACGAGCACTGCGATGAGCGGATAGTCGGCACGCTCGGGCGGCTGGCTGACGATGCGGTGCGGGTGCCGCTCATAGCGGAAATAGAAGGCCACACCACCGATCATCCACAGCAATGACATCAGCACCGGGTAGAGGAAAACATAGGAAAGCATCACTCCCCAGAAGTTACCCATCAGTGCAGGCAGTGTCATGGCAGAGTTATGGCAAAAGCGGCTGCGAGCGCAGCGAAAGATTCGACCAGACCGGGTCGAACCCGGCATCGGGAAAACCGGCGAGGCCGAACTGGCGGAAACCATCGGCTTCGAGGCGGCGCATGGCGCGGGCGATTTCCGCCGCCGGCTGCGCGGATGGATCGAATTCGAACAAGACGCGTCCCGCTTCACCTGCTGGAACAAGGGCCAGGTTGGCGGCAGTCGCCGGCAGAACCAGCAGATCGCCCGGGCGCGGCTTGCGCCAGGTATCGGCCGCCACCGCATCCCTCGGCGCATAGGCTACGCGCAGCGGCCAGCGCCAGCGCTCCATGACATTCAGCGCACGCACCGCCAACTCGTCGCCCGGCTCCAGCGGAATGCGGACGCCGGCAAAATTGACATAACGGGCGAGGTCGGCGAGCAATCCGTGATCGCCAAGCCAGTCTGCCGGCAGGTCGATGAACACCGGGCTGCCGGCACGACGTTCGATCTGCCAGGCAATATGGTTCAGCTCGTCCGCCGCGACCGGGAGCCTGGTCGTTGGAAACAGCACCGCTTGCTGACCATTGCGGGTCACTCGTGGATCAACGAAAGCCACATTCGGGCTCAGCTTCTGCAGTTCATCGAGCGTCCGTGAAAGTCCCTCCTCGACAAGCGGCCACTGCGCCGGAACGATACGCACGCTGCGTGCCGGATCGGGTGACCAGAGGTGGCGAACGGCTTCGGCAAAACTCTGCAGTGACGGGCTTTCCTCGATCAGGTAGCGCTTGATCTGCGGCAGCGGTGTGCGCGCGGTGTTGATGCCGTCTTCCAGCGTCATTCCCACGGGCATACCCAACTCGACTGCCAGCTCCTGTGCGGCGCGGTTGCTGCGCCCGTACGGCCAGACGATGGTACGCGGCGGCACGCCGGTGTGCTTTTCGATCAGCTCGCTGCTCCGGCGCAGGTCGGCCCGCAACCGGGCCAGGTAGTCCGCGTCCGTCTCATAGATTCCTTCGGCATACATCCGTGTCGTTGCTGCCGGCTGGGTGTTGCCCTGTGGATTGGCAAGGACACCACGGTGCAGATCGTAGGAATGTGAAGCGATCTCGACCAGGCCGGAGCGCTGCATCTCGCGAACTTCTGCCCAGGAAACAAATTCGCTGCGTAGAATGGGAACGCCATCGTAATCGACCATGCCGTCGTCAGGAACGTTCATCCAGTGTCCGGTCAGCGCCACCACGACGGGGAAGCGAAACAGCTTGAGCAGCGGGAAGACACGCGTATAGACATCCCTCTTGCCGTCATCGAAGGTGAGCAGCAGCGCCTTGTCCGGCAGCGCCGGGCCACCCTGGCGCGAATCGAGTATCTGTTGCAGGCTGACCGGGTGATATCCACTGGCCTGTAGCCAGGCGAACTGGGCGGCCAGATCGCCGGAACGTACGGCGGTGCGCGTCAGGCTACCCGTTTTCTCGCTCTCGACCTCGTGGTAGCACAAGACGATGAAATCACCTTCCGCCTGCGCTGCGGCGAGCGGCAGGAAGACAAGCAGGGAGGCGAGCAGAGCGCGCCGGAAGTAGTTCAGAATCGCCATAGCAGAGTCAAGGTAGCAAAATTTCGCGCTTCGCGCTCGCCGTCATAAGGCCGCAGGCTGCGACCGATGCCATAACGCAGCGACATGGCACGGCCAAGTTCCCAGCGGTGATGGTATTCAATAGCCTCGGTGTCGCCGTTGCCGAATCCCGACTGCCAGTAATTGCCGACAGTCAGCGCCAGGCGTTGGCGGAACGAATAGTCGTAATCGCGCCAGGCCAGGTTCTCGACGGCAGCGGTGAACCATTGCGAGCGATCTTCCGGCGGATTGAAGTAGGGGGCCGCATAGCCCAGCGAATTGCGCGAGGTGTCGGCGCCAAGCGTCGTCTCGAAATTCCAGCGCGGTGTGCTGAGCCAGCGCTCGAACCACGTGGCCATGACGTTCTGGCGCAGGTTGCCGTCACTGAAGTCGGCGCTGCTGGCGACCAGCGCCAGCTTGCGCGACTCGTGCGCCTGCCAGTCGACGCCGGCACTGATACGACTGGCGGTGACGCCGGCACGAACCGCCTGCAAGGGAATGTTGTTGGTCAGGCTCTCGGCCGAGGCGTAGAGTTTCCAGTAATCGTCAGGCTGCCAGCGCAGCGTGCCAAGCACCCCGACTTTTTCGGCCCCGCCACCATTGGTTTCGCCGGTAACGCGCCAGTTGCCCGAGCGCCACTCGGCACCGACGCCTGTTCGCACCCAGTTCGTCCAGGCACCGTTGAAGTCGGCGCTGGCGCTGTAATTATGGATAAAGGCACGCCAGCGTTCGGCCAGCGGACTGCTGTACAGCCACGCGTCCACCACCCAGTCGGAAGACCCGTAGGGGTTGCTGTTCTGACCGACACCATAGCCGGCATCGACATACAGTTCGCGACGATCGTGCAGATCGAATGTCCGGTCAGCCTGACGCACCCGTGGATTCTCGGCATCGAGGCTGCGCGCCCGCACCAGTTCGGCCCGCGCCTGATCCCAATCCTGGAGCGACAGCAACACTTCGGCACGATCGGCATGCAGACCGGGGTTACGCGGATCGCTGCCAAGGGCTCGCCGCAGATCGGCCTCGCCCTGACGTGGCCAGCCGCGTGCCAGATGCAGGCTGGCTTCGGCACTCCTGGCTTCACTGTTGAACGGCGTCACGGCGAGCCGCTGTTCGATGCGCCGCTGCGCTTCGGCGATGCGGTCGGCGTAAAGGCGCGCCTGATCGCTGGCTACTTCGGCACTCCAGCGCTCGCCGTTGGGCTGCCCGTCAAGATGCCGGCGCACCGGTAAACTTGCCGCAAAGCGGTCGATGTGTGCCTGCGCCAGAGCGAGCTGCTCGGATTCAACCAGCGCGTAAAACAGCCCGAGATTGGCATCGAAGTCATCCGGCGTGGCCACCAGCACCCGCCGGTAAAGCACTTCAGCCTGGCGTGGCTGGCGCAGCGACAGATAAGCTCCGGCCACATCGCTCAGCGCCCAGGCCGGCACCTCAACGTCGACAGCAAGTAGCGCCTCGTACAGCGCCACTGCATCCGCCGGACGGTTGCGCGCGGCAAGCGCCGAGATGCGGTCGATTAACCGCCGCCTTTCTTCCGCATCCGGCTGACGACCCGATTGAAAAGCTGCCGCCAGCGCCGCGCTGCTGGAAAGTGCGGAATCGAGCCGGTGATATCGCTCGGGGCCAGTCAGGGTGCGCGCATCGATGCGTCCGTAACGAATGTTGAGCGCGATGCGATCGCCTTCGAGCGCCGCCTGCTCGCGCGCATCGATCCCGGCTTCCAGCCCTGCCGCCTGTTCGAAGAGCCCGAGCCGCATGGCGGCCCGCCAGGCTCCCAGGCGGGCTTTGGCATCCTGTGGATTTTTTTCGAGCGTGGCGAGGTAGACCCCGAGCAGCGCTGCCCAGTCGCCATCCGCAGCCAGTTGCTCAGGCGTACCTGCCGAGGCTGGGCAGGCCAGCGTGCAACTCAGCAGAAGCAGGTCACGGAAGCTCAATCGCATGCGCGCTTCTCAGCCTTTTCTCTTGGCGCGTGGATGGGACGCATCATAAACTTTCGCCAGATGCTGGAAATCGAGGTGCGTATAAACCTGTGTCGATGCAATGCTGGCATGGCCGAGCATTTCCTGCACCGCGCGCAGGTCACCGGACGATTGCAAAAGGTGCGAGGCAAACGAATGCCGCAGCATGTGCGGATGCACGCGGGTCGGCAAGCCCTGCGCCTGCGCGCGCTGCTTGAGCCGTTCTTCGATCACGCGCGGGTTGATGCGTTTGCCGCGTTGCCCGACGAACAGAGCGGATGTTTCAGGCGCGGCCACTTCGATTCGATGTCTGGCCCACACCCCGACCGCTTCGCGTGCCTTCGTTCCAACGGGAACCAGGCGCAGCTTGTTGCGCTTGCCGAGAACGCGCACCTCACCGGCCAGAAGATCTTCCACACACGCCACATCGAGTGCGGCGAGTTCGGCAAGACGCAAGCCGGACGAGTAGAAAAGCTCGAACATCGCCTGATCGCGAATCTCCAGCACGGCGTCGCTTGCAGAATCGAGCAGGCGGCTTGCTTCGTCGGGCGACAGAAGCTTGGGCAAGGCCTTGGGGCTTTTGGGCGCGCGAATGCCTTCGACCGGATTCACCGTCATTTCCCCGCGCACTCCCAGCCAGCGATAAAAGCCGCGCCAGGCGGAAAGCCTGCGCGCCAGTGAGCGCCCGCCCAGCCCGCGCGCGTGCATCTGGGCGATGAAACGGCGGATGTGAGGCGTCTGAACGGTGTCGAGTCTGTAATCGCCGGGCAACCCGGCGACCAGCTCGCAGAGGACGAGCAAATCGCGCCGGTAGTTGCTGACCGTATGCGGAGACTGTCGCCGCTGCTGGGCGAGTTCATCAAGGTAGGCGCTGACTGTCTCGCTGGAAAACATGAATGGGAGCCAACTCAGAATCAACAGCGATTCAACGCAACACCCGTGCCAGTGCGGCCGAGGCCATCTCGCCAAGACGCTCAAGATACAAGGTGCCCATTCCGGCATAGAATCGTTGTGGTTCTTCGCTGCCGAGCGCGATCATGCCGATCGTACCGCCCCCGTTGCGCATGGCGATCAGAGCCTGCGAGCGCAGATGGGTGGATGCATCGCCGAACCACGATGAGGTTTCAAAGCCGGATGTCGACCCACAGTAGGGTTGGTTGAGGGTCTCGGCGAATTCCTGCAACTCTTCGCTGACATCGGCAAATTCAGGCAACTCCTCCGAATTTTCCGGGTGATCCCACAGGCGCAAGGCCACATGCGGAATGGCAAAATCGTCGCGCAGATGAAAATTCAGGGTATGCAGCACCGACTGGAAGGAAGCCGCCGCGATCATGGCCACGCCAAGGCGATGCATCTTTTCGCTGATCGTGTCGTTCTCTTCACCGAACTGCAGCAACTCGCCCATCTTGCCTTCAAGCAGCTTGTTCTTGTCCCGCAAGCCCAGCATCTGGCGCTCGGTAATCGAGATGGTTCGCCCGCCATGTGGATGCGGAATGACCATTCGTGATATCAGATCCGCATGCTCTTCGAAGAACTGTGGATTGTCCTGCAGATACTGGGCGATTTCTTCTGATCTCATAACTCTATTTCTCCGGTAAATACGGTGCAGGCGGGACCGCTCATCAGCACTGTCGTGCCTTTGCCGCCCCAGGCAATAGTCAGTTCGCCGCCGCGCGTTGTCACGCGCACCGGCGAATCGAGCAGATCACGGGCAATCCCTGCAACCACGGCGGCACAGGCACCGGTTCCGCAGGACAGGGTTTCGCCGGCACCGCGTTCGAAAACCCGCAGGCGAATCGCCTGCCGTCCGGCAACCTGCATGAAGCCGGCATTGACTCGCTGCGGAAAGCGAGGGTGCGACTCGATCAGCGGCCCCTGCGTGGCAAGTGGCGCCGCATCAATATCGGCGACCACCTGCACGGCGTGCGGATTTCCCATCGAGACGGCGGTGATGGCAACTTCCTCATCGCCAACCCGCAGCGTCTGCACCAGATCGGCGGTCGGGCTGATAAAGGGAATTTTTTCCGGCTCGAACACCGGCATGCCCATATCCACCGTGACATTCCCGTCGGCCTCCAGACGAGGACAAATTACTCCGCTCATTGTTTCAACCCGTATCTCGTTTTTCTCGGTCAAGCCTTGTTGGCGAACAAAGTGCACGAAGCAGCGCGCACCGTTACCGCACTGTTCGACCTCGCCACCATCGGCATTGAAGATACGGTAACGGAAATCGACCTCCGCCCTGCTTGCCTGTTCAACCAGCAAAATCTGGTCGCAACCGACGCCAAAATGTCGGTCAGCGAGATGGCGGATCTGCGCCGGTGCCAGCGTAACCGGCTGGCGAACGCCATCGAACACGACAAAGTCGTTACCCAGCCCGTGCATTTTAGAGAACTTGAGCTTCATCGTTATCCCGCCTGCCTGATCAGCCTCATCGTAGTAATCTTGCCATTATAAAGTCGTCCATGACGAAATCGTTGCCGATATCGACACATACGGCTTGGCGCACGACAAATCCGTGTTTCCTGTACGCCGCGATGGCGCGTTCATTGCGTTTGTTGACCGCCAGAATCAGTGTTTGGCAACCCTGCGCCAGTGCCCGCTGCGCAACGTGGGCTATCAATCGGCCGCCAAGCCCGAGTCGCTGTCGGGTCGGATCGACATAAATCCTGTCGAGTTTCATTTCGCCCGGCGTTGCGGTCAGCAGGCTTGAGGTAAAAGCGACCAGTTCGCCATCGAGCGTCGCCTTGTCCCACCAGACATCGGGCATGGCCAGCTCTCCAAGAAGACGCCGGGGGTCGTAGCGCTGCTCGAGCATGAAGTCAATCTGCGCCTGCGTGATGATACCCGGATAGGTATCCTGCCAGACGATGTGCGCCAGCGCGGCAATGGCTTCGACATCGGCGTCGGTGACCGGTGAAATCTTAAGGCTCATGTATCATCTTTGCATTTTTCCTGTGGCTTGCTGCGCAAAAGGTGCGCGGCATCCTTCAACGTTTTCTCGTGCGGCCCAAAGAGCCTCTTATTGCTTATCCGGCATCAGTGTCCGCAGGTCGATCAACATTTTCTGTGAGCCGGGGTCGCCGACCAGCAGGGGCCGCTCCTTGAAATCCTTGCCGACCAGACTCTTGCCCGGATCGAAGCCGTCGAAACTTATTCCGGCGAGATCGGCCCAGGTATGAATGAAGTGTGACGTTCCGTAGCGACGCCCAAGCTGACCGGCAAAATTGTGCGGGTGGGTCGCGCGCCATTTTTCGGAAGACCACACGATGAATGGCACGGTGTACATCGGTGGCGTCGGCTTGCTCTCGTTGCGCCCGAGTATGGCGTGTCCGGGTGAATCGAAGACATCCTCGCCGTGATCCGAAAAGTAAACCAGAAATCCATTGACCTGAGATGAGGCCATTGCCCCGATCAGGGAGGAAACGACAAAATCGTTGAACAGCACGGCATTATCGTAGCTATTGATGACTGGCACCTGATCGTCCGTTACCCAATCGGGCAACCCTATGCGATTCTTGAAGACCTCGTACTCCGGCGGATAGCGGTAATCGTATTTCATGTGCGTTCCGAGCAGGTGTACGACGATGAATTTGCGTTCAGCCGGGTCGTTCAGGAGGATTTTATTGAATGGCACGAAGACGTTACTGTCATATTCCCGAGAGTTCTGAGCGCGACTGTTGTTCAGATAAATCTGTTCGTCCATCTGCTGCGAGAAGTTGGTGAGCATCGTGTTGCGCTTGGTCATCGTCTGCTGGTTGGTAATCCAGAAAGTCTTGTATCCCGCCTGCTTCATCATGTTCATCAGTGAGGGCCGGGTCAGGTATAAATCAGGGTTTTCCTGGTCGGCAAACGTCAGAACCTGCTGCAGCGTCTCGATCGTATAGGGGCGTGGAGCAACAACCTGGGTGAATACTGCCAGTTCCTTGCGCAACGCATCAAGTCTGGGCGTTGTCGCTCGCGCATAACCGTACAGGCTCATGTGCTGCCTGTTGGTCGATTCGCCGATGACCAGTACCAGAGTTGCCGGCAAACCGGCATTGGTGTCCTTGAGCTTATCCAGTGGCGGGATAGTGTTGTTCTGATCGAGCAAGGTCCGCATGCCGGCCAACTGCTTCCGGTACTGCGTGTAGCCAAAAATGATCTGCCAGGGAACGGCTGGCTCCATGCGCTTTTCGATGATTTCAGCCGCGACCGCAGTTGAAAATTCCAGGTGTCGCAGTTGCCTGTAGTTCGGATAGACAAAAAGCACCAGCATGATCAGTGCGACCAGTGACCACGCCGACCTGCGCGACAGACGCAGGGGGCGAATCCTGCGCCACAGAAAGCAGGCACCGGCAATGTAGATGAATGCGGCTGGAATCATCCACCAGACGAAATACTGCGCGATATACTCGCTGGCCTCTGCCGCATTGGATTCAAAGATGATGAAAATTACACTTTGCGAGAACTCCTGCCGGTAGATGCTGAAGTAACCCAGACTGACCAGTGAAAACAGGCACAGGATGATGCCGATGGCCGCCGAAATTTGCCGGGTTCGCTTCGGGAACAGCAACAGCAGATGACCTTACCTCTGTCACGAGAGCAAGGGCGCGGTGACGCTGAAGTTTATGTTGAAACAATGGGGTAGCCTGTGTTTTTAGTGATGGAGTGGTCGAACCTACCGGCAGCGGCTGGAATTTGCGATGATACGGAAAGCGAGTTGACACTCGATTCCGACAGCCTTCCGGAGAACGACAATGCCGCAAATGGTGATGCCCCTCTTTCCGCATGGCACCACGCACATCAACAACCTTCTGGCATTTTCCTGCGAAGAAGGCACGGTGACCTACTTCAATGGCAGCATGCCTTTGTTCTCGCACCGCGAGACGGACGTTGCCTCGTTTCACATGATCATCGCGCAGTTCTATCTCAACGGCCATGTCAAACAGGCGGACCTCTGTCGAGCCTTTGGGGTGACGGCGATCAGCGTCAAGCGAGCGGTGAAGTTGCACCGCGAGCAAGGCGTCAAGGGATTCTTTGTTCCCCGCAAAGGGCGTGGCCCGGCGGTATTGACGCCGTCGGTCATGACGCAAGCCCAGGGTCTACTGGATGGCGGCGCGGCGAGTGAAGCCGTAGCCGATCAACTGGGCATCAAGCGCGACACATTAGGCAAGGCCGTCCGTGCCGGACGATTGCATGTCGCCAAAAAAAAGACAGTACCGCCATCCCCCAAGAAGACTCTTGGGACTGCGCAAGAGCGAAGTTCCGCAAGACAGTGAAGCGCCGATGGGAATGGGCGCCCGCAACGTCACGGCGCGCGTCGCGGCCAGCCTGGGCGGTCTTGTCGCCGTGGCACCGCACTTTGAACCCGCCCT
Source organism: Candidatus Propionivibrio dominans (assembly GCA_016709335.1). GTDB lineage: Bacteria > Pseudomonadota > Gammaproteobacteria > Burkholderiales > Rhodocyclaceae > Propionivibrio > Propionivibrio dominans. Next base: position 127,967 of record JADJNC010000067.1, read on the forward strand.
GGACGTTCCCCATGGGGGCGTCCTCCTGGCCTTGCCCTTGCTACTCGCGCTCGGACTGCTCGATCACACCGAGGGGCGTCTCGAATTGCCGGACGGCTATTACGGACTGGACAGCATCCTCCTGCTACTCGCCTTCATGGCACTGGCCCGACTCGAGACAGTCGAAGACCTGCGCTACCATCCGCCGGGAGAATGCTGGGTCTGGATCGGGTGCCGGAAGTGCGCACACTGCGTGGCAAGATCGCTTACCTGGGGCGTGAAGGAAACGCCAGGGAATGGAGTGCGGCGCTGTGCCAACGCTGGATGAGTGCCGCCCCCGAGCAAGTCGGTACGTTCTACATCGATGGTCATGTCCGCGTCTACAACGGTCATCAGGCCGCGTTGCCGCGTCACTATGTCGCGCGACAGAAACTGTGCTTGCGCGCCACGACCGACTATTGGGTCAATGCCCGCGATGGCCAACCCTTCTTCGTCGTTAACCAGGTCGTTGATCCGGGGCTGATCCAGGTCATCGAGGGTGAGATTCTGCCCAGTCTGCTGGCTTTGCTGCCGGCGGATACCGCCGGGGGGGATACGGTGAGCGATAAGCGTCCGCCCCGCCATCGCTTTACGCTCATCTTTGATCGTGAAGGCTACAGCCCGGAATTCTTCAGCCGACTGAAAGACCAGCACGTGGCCTGTGTGACGTATCACAAGTTTCCGCAGGAGAACTGGCCGGTCGAGGAATTTTACGCGCAGACGGTCCGCTTGGTGTCGGGAGAGAGCGTGGTGATGAACCTTGCCGAGCGCGGTACGTGGATGAAGAACGGACTATGGCTGCGTCAGATTCGAAAGCTCAGCGCACAGGGACATCAGACCGCGATTCTGACGACGGATTACCACGCGGACGCGGCCCCGTTGGCGGCATCGATGTTCGCTCGCTGGTCTCAAGAAAACTTCTTCAAGTATGCCCGCAAACACTTTGCCCTTGATCGGCTGGCGGACTACCAGACCGAGGCGGTGGATGAGACCGTGGTGCTGGTCAACCCGGCGTACCGCACCCTCGATGGACAGGTGCGCTCTTGCCAGGCGAAGCTTCAGCGCTCCTTGGCCGAATTCGGCGCCACGGCTTGTGTCGAGCCCATTGAACCCAGGCAGATGGAGTCGTATCTGCAAAAGAAGGCGGCGCTCCAGGAGTGCATTGAGCAGCGTACGGCAGAACTCGCCACGCTCAAGAAGGCGCGCAAGGAGACCCCGCGACATATCACGATCAAGGATCTGCCCGAAGCGGAGCGTTTCAAGCAGCTCAGTACTCAAAGCAAGTATGTGATCGATACGATCAAGATGATCGCCTATCGCGCTGAAACCGCCATGGCCGCAACCGTGCGCGAATCCATGTCCATGTCACGTCCCGACGAGGCCCGAACACTTCTGCGCGCGCTCTATGCGACCGAGGCCGACTTGATTCCCGATCACGGGCAAAATACCTTGACCGTCCGCCTGCATCATTCCGCCAATGCCTGCAACGATGGCGTGATTCGCGGATTATGCGAAAAACTCAACGAGACCGAAACCATCTTTCCCAGAACAAATCTCAGGCTAATCTTTGCACTGGGCTCAAATTAAATCCACGATATCCGGGTGTCTGAACAGGGGAATCAGCCACAGCGTGCTGACGATAGTGGCCTGCCGTATGCCGGCAAAGATGGTGGCACCCGCGAGCTGCAACAGCACATGTTGAATGCCGGAAAAATACCAGAAAAACAGATAGGCCCAGCCGAGGGCTGGCCAGTCGAGTCTGGCTGGCGGGCTATTTTGTTGCCGGGCAGAGGACATTGTGCATTTTCAGAAGGTGCAATGCGGCCAGAGCATCTGCGGAAAGTGCCGATAACCGAAGAAGCTTCGCTTGATTGAACTGCTACCGAGCTTAGACAAATCAGGACTCGATGTCGGCGGCGCAGCTATCGGCAAGCGCATGACAGCAATCATATAGGTTGTGCAAGGACATGAGATGTTCAATCGGCTACTCAAAACAAGTGTGCCAACGATCCGGCAACCGGACTCTGCGATCAACTCAGGCCGACGAGGGGGGTCATGAAATGCGGACGCCTGGGTACCTGCCTGCCAGATTTAACATCCACCGTAGCGAATCAATTTTTACTTTGTAGCTTATTGAGTACTGCCTGATAACTTTTCACTTTTCTGTGATTTTTCTTATAACCATTGGTCGCTGACACGGTGCCTTTTTCAATGTGATCGAGATATTTGAACATTTCTCGCGGAGAAATGGCGACGAATTTATAACCAAGTTCAGGCAACCGATCCTGCATTTCATAACCAGGGATTCTGTCGGCCATCGAAAAAGTCATTCCATGTTGCTTGATGATATTCACGTTCCATAAGGCACAAAAGCTCTTCAAATAGATTTCATAGTGCAATTTTGGTGCTCTGGTTTTTATCCCGAGTGCAATTTTGAGTCTTCTGAAGTAATACTTGGTACCTCGAATTACATATCTCCAGAAAGCTTGAGGCAAACCGCGGTTCACGGGCTCCAGGCAACCAACAGCGACAACCTTGTCATCGGCGATGCATTTTTCCAGCATGATGTTTACTATGGACGGGTCGTGAATGAAGGTGTCGGTGTGCAGCAATAAAAGATAATCCGTTGTCACCTTATCCAGAACCATATCCAGAGCGGCGCCATGCGCCATAAAACCGGCTTCCTGGCTGGGCGGCTTTCTTTCAATCAGGTGAATCCAGTCCAGCGATTTCAGATACTCCAGGCTGGCGTCATTGGAATCATTATCGACAACCCAAACCGGCACCTCGGCAACATTGATGCCTTGCTGAATCAAATCCATACAAATCGAAGTCATCTCCAGCGACTTGTAATTGACAAGGACGATACTAAGACTGGGGTTGCAATCAACTCTCTCGCTCATTGCCTGGCTCCAAAGGTCTGAAATTCTTTACGCCAAGAGATACTTGCGTTTAACGTGGTATGAACAAACCCTGAGCAAGCACCCCGTCACATCCAGCGGATCGTTCATGGATCACAACTCAAGATTGGCTAGCATGCTCACTGTTTTAGCAGAATTCTCGCCACTTCGTCGGCTACGACGCGCATTCCGTTGCAGTTCCAGTGTGTATCGTCTCGCCAATAGACGTACTGTCCTTGCGCCAGGATGCGAGCAGCTTCGGCACTTAATACGCTCGTAAGATCGTGAGCCGGAATGCCCACCTGCCTGGCGGCCTCGGCAAGATATTTCCATTGTTCATTCGGCAATGATTGCGGCGACACCCATTTCGCATATACCCGGTATTTGACCGGCACAAAAAATATCTCTGTCAGATTAGGCTTGAGTGCCTGCAAGGCCGATATGAACTTCAGGTCGGATTCCTGAAGCGTATTGCGGTTGTTGATCAGCGCCTGCTCTCTGGAGTAAAAGGCGACAGGCTTGCCGCCAATATCCTTCACCAGTGCCGGTGGCGCGTGCTCCCCGCTTCTCTTTTTCTGTCCGCGCAGATAAAGCGAGCGGGTGTAGCGCCACAGACTGCTGCTCCTGAACAGGTCGTAATAGCGGTCAAACAGGCTGGGCCTGGCGATTTGTTTGTTGGTAAATGGGATGAAATCGTTGCCTTCGTACACAAACAGTGCCATGCGGAAATCATTGCCCTTGACTCGCCGGAATGCCCGGACGCGATTGACGTAATCGTTCATGTCACCGGGGAAGCCCAGGTTGTAGGTATCGAGCGCGTGGCTCTGCCGTAGCCATTCAGAAATTAAACAGGATTGGGTATCGTTGGCCCCGGCGACGAAAGAGTCGCCGACCAGTACGAACTTCTGACCATGATAGTCGGATGGATTGCGGAATCCCAGGCTATCGGTAAGGTAAGCAATTTCGTGCGGCTCCTTGACGCCGACTTTCTCGATGGCCTCAATGTCGCCGAACAAGGCATTCATGCTGAATTGCGTATCCGGTTTAAAAATTGCTCCGAAGTCCGGATCGCTCGATTTCATCAACTCGTGAGGTCGATAGTAGATGCTGCGTTCTAGGCCGGTGAAATGGACAGCCGCATTCAGCAGCAGGGTAAAAATTGCCAGGGAAACGGCGGTAAGCATGGCCTGTGCCCCGCCGGAGAACAGGAAAACTATCGCCAGAATGAGCCATACGGCAAACAATGCCGCCCCTGGAAACCCGTAAAACAGCAAAGCATGAAAACTCAGCAACAGGGCAAGCACGTAGAGTAATGCAGGTTTTTTCAGCGGCATGCGCATGGCTGCTGCTACGGGTGCAGTAAATCAAACAGACGCTGTCCTGCCTTCCTGTGACCTGCGGTGGTCAGGTGACCGTCAATTCGATAGTAATCGTCTCGCTCAAGGCTCAGGTCAACAAATTCGACATTGGGCAGTTGCCGGTCTTTTCCCGCCGGAAAAGCGCGGAACTTGCCACCATGCACATTGCTGTAAAAGACGATGATACGTTTGCTCTTTAAGGCTTCATGCTGGCGGATGGCGTCGATAACCGGCTGGTAATGCGGCACAAAACTTTTGGATGGCTTGGAAAACAAACGTTTATAAAGGCTGGAAAACGGGGTCCTGAAGGTGAACCAGTAGCCTTTGTTCAGTAGCTTGAGCTCGCTGGACAATGAGGCCGCGCGCGCCTGGGTGATGGTTGCGAATTTTTTCTGGGTGTCCTGTGGCGAAGGCGAGCGGAATCCCAGATTTTCTTCGAGGTCATTGTCGCAATACTGGATAATGATGGTGTCAACTTTATCCAGCAAACCGGATTTTTCCAGCCACATCAACTCCCTGACCGTGCCGTAGCTGGAAACTGCCAGGTTGAATACGGGACGGCCACTCAGCCTTTGCAGTTCCGCCGAAAAAGTCTCCTCATCGCCTACTCCCCAGCCCATGGCATGGGAATCACCCAGCACGGCAATGCCTTTTCCTGCAGGTTTATCCCCTGTATTTCGGCCTTCGGCAGTGAAGTTCAGCACTGTCCTGAATTCGACGTTATCGAAACGGCACACGCCATGTTTTGGCTTGTAGATCACATCCGGGTCGAAAACAACGCAATCCGCCTGCGTCTGCCAGATGTTTCTTGACCACTTGCTGTACAAATGTGCCTGGACAACCGAAACCCACGGCAGATCGGGAATGATTCCCCTCTGCAATAAAACCAGGCTGGTGAAAAGGATGACGGCGCTGAGCATCGCATAGATGATGAGCGCCATCAAGCACCAGCCAAGCCATTTCGCCATTCGCTGCGGGCTAATCGAGTTCGAAGGCTGTTTCATAATTGAGCCTCAACTCGGGATTCTGCTCCTCCTTTTTGAGGAAGCAATTGCCCACCGCCAGCGCTTCGATTTCGGTACCCATAAAGCAGCGGAAAGCGTCTTCCGGAGTGCATACGATGGGTTCGCCACGCACATTAAAACTGGTATTGACGATGACCGGGCAGCCGGTCTGCTGCTTGAAGGCCGAGATCAGTGCGTGATAGCGCGGATTGGTCTCGGCATGTACGGTCTGGATGCGTGCCGAATAATCGACGTGGGTAACCGCGGGGATTTCCGAGCGTGGCACGTTGAGTTTTTCAATGCCGAACAAGGCTTGTTCCGCTTCGGACATCGCACGGCGGCGGTTCTTGACCACATCCGCTACCAGCAGCATGTAGGGGCTGTCGCCCTCCAGCTCGAACCAGTCGGCCACGTCATCCCGTAACACGGAAGGAGCGAACGGACGGAACGATTCGCGGTATTTGACCTTTAGATTAAGCACCGACTGCATGGCAGGGGAGCGGGCATCGCCTAGGACCGAGCGGCCACCCAGGGCGCGTGGGCCGAACTCCATGCGCCCCTGGAACCAGCCCAGTGCCTTGCCTTCGGCCAGTGCTGTGGCGCCGGCCTGAAACAGTCCGGCATCATCAAGCACGCTGAATTTCGCACCGACTGCGCTCAGGCGACGCTCTATATCGGATTGTCCGAAGGCCGGGCCGAGGTAGGAGCCGCTCATCGCGTCCCTGCCGTCAGCGCTTCTGGAATGTCCCAGATGAATATGGTGTACCGCCAGCGCAGCGCCCAGGGCTCCACCGGCATCGCCGGCTGCCGGCTGGATCCAGATGTTGTTGAATTGGCCATCGCGCAATACTTTGCCGTTTGCCACGCAGTTGAGCGCCACACCGCCCGCCAGACACAGGTTGCCGATACCCGTTTCCTGGCGGATGGCGCGGGTGAGGCGCAACACGATCAGTTCCGTTGCCGCTTGCAAGGAGGCCGCCAGATCCATGTGGCGCTGGGTCAGCAGCTCATTGGCCTGCCTCGGCGGACTGCAGAATAAATCGTGGAATTTCGGGCTGGTCATGGTCAGCCCGGTACAGTAGTTGAAATACGACTGATCCAGCCGGAACGAGCCGTCTTCTTTCAGATCGACCAGATGATCAAAAATTTGTTGAACATATTTCGGTTCGCCATAAGGCGCCAGTCCCATCACCTTGTATTCACCCGAATTGACCTTGAAGCCGGTGTAGTAGGTAAAGGCGGAATAGAGCAGTCCGAGCGAGTGCGGGAAGTGGATTTCCTTTACGACTTCCAGCCGGTTGCCGCGCCCGATGGCCAGCGAAGTCGTCGCCCACTCGCCGACGCCATCCATGGTCAGCACGGCGGCCTCCTCGTACGGCGAAGGAAAGAAGGCGCTGGCGGCGTGACTCAGGTGGTGCTCGGAAAAACGCAGCCGGCTTTCCCAGTCATAGTCCGGAGCAAACTCTTTGAGCGCCTTGCGCAGCAAATCCTTCAGGAACAGTTTTTCACGCAGCCATACCGGAACCGCCATGCGGAAAGACTCGAATCCACGCGGCGCAAAGGCGACATAGGTTTCCAGCAGGCGTTCAAACTTGAGGAAGGGTTTGTCGTAAAAAGCAACATAATCCACGTCTCCGAGCGCGATACCGGCTTCCTGCAGGCAATAGTCAAGTGCATTTTTCGGGAACCCGGCATCGTGTTTTTTGCGGGTGAAACGCTCTTCCTGCGCTGCGGCAACGATCTGCCCATCGTGCAACAGGGCGGCGGCACTGTCGTGGTAGTAGGCGGAAATGCCTAGGACGTACACGGATGGCCGCCTAGAACAGGGTATAGATAAACGGTGCCACGGCGCTGCCCTGTGCCAGAACTATCAGCGCACCCAATACCACCATCATGACAAGGATAGGCAGCAGCCAGTATTTTTTCCGGCTGCGCATGAACGCCCAAAGTTCCTTGAGAAAAGACATGTCTGAAACTCCTAAAACTGGTTTTTGAGCGACTCGGCGTCCGGCCCCGGCGGGTTACGGGCAATCCAGTACGTTGTGGCGGTACGGTCGAAACGCTGGCGCAGGAGATCCTTGCCTAACAGGCGCATAAAAAACCCGGTCGGGGTGAATACGCCATAAAAAAGAATTCCCAGTGCGATCGGGCTGACGATGCGGTGCAGCAGCAGACCGAATTTCGTCCATGCGCGGTTGGCCGGGGAAAGGATTTTAGGGGCAACGAGGGCCAGCAGCAAAAATACCGCCGACAGCCCCAGCGCCCATAGCCTTATGCCGCCACCATGGAGCAGGGGCAGCAGTCCGACGATTACAAAAAAAACAGTAAAAACAAAGCCAAACGAGCGATCAGAAGAGCCTTGGGTGGGGTCGGTATGTCGTGGAGTATGTTCGTGCATGGGAATAAGTCGTAATTACGTAGTATCTACTCAAGTGAATTGGCTAAGCACTGATTGTCGGCGGTTATTGAACTTGTCCGGTTCAATTGCTCATGAATAGTGTGCTATATCTTTTGTGCACGAGTGGCGACCAAGAGTATAGTCCGAGTCCGGTTTTCACGCTCACGACCGGACACCTGATGTGCTGCAAAACTCCGGAAACGGACAACTCGGGAGTTTACAACACAATGGAGGTCAGTGGGCATGAATGGCCATACAATGCCGTGAAATCAATTTGCATACAACTCAGCGAACTGTCGGACAGAAAGCGAGCCGATCGACCCCATGCCGGAATGACTAAACGTATCCCGCTCTTGCTTTCAAACAACACCTGTCCGGCAGATGCACCCTTCCACGGAACGCAAGCACCATGCTGAGTCGCATTTTCAGTCATCTTGCTGTCGCCCTGCTCTGGCTGCTGCACCTTTTGCCCTTGCCGGTTCTGGCCATCGTTGGCCGGGGCCTGGGGTGGCTGTTTTATTTCATCGCCGGGCGCCGCCGGAAAATTGCTCTCGTCAATCTGACCCTGTGCTTCCCCGAGCTTGGTGAACACGAACGCAAACAACTGGCCACAGCCAGCTTCCAGGCGCTCGGGCGCAGTATTCTGGAGCGCAGCATTCTCTGGTGGGGTAGTCGGGAGCGAATTTCACGACTGATCAAGCTCGTCGGCGAAGAAAAGATACGCTCCCTTCACGAGGCCGCTCGTCCGGTCCTTCTGCTGGCTCCACCCTTCGTCGGTCTCGATGTGGGCGCCCTGGCTGTCGCCATGCGCTTTGATGGCGTAACAATCTATGCTGCACAGCGAAATGAAGTGTTCGAGCGCGTCGTCCTTAAAGGTCGCCACCGGTTCGGCAACACACTTATGCTGTCGCGGCAAGACGGTGCCCGAGCCACCATCAAGGCCATGAAGTCCGGTCGGCTGTTCTACTATCTGCCAGATTAGAATTTTCGTCGGCGCGACTCCATTTTTGTCCCGTTTTTCGGAGTCCAGACGGCGACCATAAGCGGATTGTCACGGCTTTCCAAGGCGGCAGGTGCCGCCGTCGTTCCCTGCATCACGCTCATGCTTCCGGGCGGCGAGGGGTACTGTTTGGAGATTGGCGATGCCTGGACGGATTTTCCGACTGAGGATGTCTTGGCCGATACGGCGCGCATGAATGCCTGGATCGAGTCTGTCATTCGTACCATGCCGGAACAGTACTTCTGGTTGCATCGCCGTTTCAAGACGCGTCCTCGGGGCGAAAAATCACCCTACTAGCCTCCAATCCAATGTCACTCGGTTCCCGTATCCTTTGGGCTTGATTGAGCATAGCCTGATACCCTGCCTGCTCAGGCCGAACAAACCGATCAGACCGGCATCCCGGATGACGTCAGCGGGCTTAAAGAGATGAAACGCCGCAAATACATGTTGACGCCCGCACTTGGGCGCCTTGAACGCCGAAAACCAAGGTGCAGATTGCTTCGGGAAATCCAGGCGGCGCAGCCCCGCAGGCCCATCGCGCAATTGCCAGCCTGCTGCCAGCCTTGAGTCCTCAGGCGGGGCGTGATATGGTCGGCAATTCAATTCGTTGCTCTCGAAACACAAGCCCGCAAGGCAAAGAGAGAGTCACTACGAAAAATTTCCGTTACAACTCAAAGCGTAGAGTTATTCAATTTCCCATGCGGGGCGAGGTGAAATAGCCGTATATGAAACATACCCACTACATCAGGCAGAGCTATTTGTTCTGCAAGTATCGAAACCATGTTCTTGGCATTGAGAAGTATCTGACTGGTAAGAATGTCCTGGAAGTCGGCCCAAACAAGGGCGCACTATTTGCCCAATACTATCCACAGGCGAAGAAATATACCCTGCTCGAACCCAATAGGCATTTTGAAAAATACTATATCAAGCTCCAGAAAAAGCACCCGAATCTGCATTACAAGATCGGCGGCTTTGAGGCTTTCAGTACTGACGAGACATTCGATACGATAGTCATGATGGCCGTGATATCGCATATAAAGCTGGACTCGCAAAGTATATTCGCCAGGATTGATTCGTTGCTGAATAAGGGAGGTTTTCTGATCGTCGAGACAAACAATACAAAGAGAAATCTGGAGGTATTCGCTCTTTGTGACCGAAACTACGAAAAGATCGAAGCCAAGGCGTCCTATAGTGGAATCATGAAGTGGCTGAAGATCGATTACAGGAACGTATTGATTTACAGAAAAGCCTGACCAGTGCAAATCAAGAATCTGCTCAAGAAAAACCATATTACCGTCGACGATGGCAAGAAGGAGGTCATCAAAGTAGTTGGGACTCCGTTCAGGTCACTTACGAAAATCTGGTGCCGGCATGAAGCAGAATGCCTCTTGCAGCTCTCGGAACTGGGGTTTACGAACGCTCCGAAACTCATCTCTTCATCCGTCAACAGCTTTGTCATGGAGAAGGTCGAGGGGCCATCCTTGCGCGGTCGCAAGCCTGTCGATGAACAGATTTTTCTGCGTCTCATGGATGTTATTCGCAAACTTCATGACTTGGGATTTGCCCATGGAAATCTTCGCCCCAACAACATTTATATCAAAGAGGGTAACGAACCGGTCTTGATTGACTTCGAGACCTGTTGCCGGATACACAACCCGCTGTTCCTCCTGGCCAGGTTTAGCGACCACGTGAGGTTGCACTGGTTATGGCAATCACGAGTCGTGCAGTCCAATCCGGAACTGGTACGGGCGAAATTTCCGCGATACGTATTGCTGGCAATGTTTGTCATTACGCCAATCAGCAGGTTTGGTAGTATCGTGGAATCTGCCAAGAAGAGCTTGAAAAGGTCGCTCAAGGCTTCTGCCGAGCCAAGAGAAGCACCGTCCAGAGTTGAGAACAAGGGCGCAGGCACCTGGCAGACTCTCAGGCTCGTAGCGAAAGTCGGGATTGAATTGCGTATGTGCAATGAAAATGTTGGCGGGACGCTCCTCCAGATGTCTCAGTTCGACGCTTATCGTATCCCGCGCTTGCTTTCAAAAAACACCTGCCCGATAGATGAGCCTGTCTTTGGCTCGCAAGCACCATGCTGAGCCGCATTCTCAGTCACCTCGCTGTTGCCCTGCTCTGGCTGTTGCACCTTTTGCCCTTGCCGGTTCTGGCCATTTTGGGCCGGGGCCTGGGGTGGCTGTTTTATTACATCGCCAGGCGCCGCCGGAAAATTGCTCTCGTCAATCTGGCCCTGTGCTTCCCCGAGCTTGGCGAACACGAACGCAAACAACTGGCCAGGGCCAGCTTCCAGGCAATCGGACGCAGTATTCTTGAGCGCAGCATTCTCTGGTGGGGAAGTCGGGAACGAATTTCACGACTGATAAAGCTCGTCGGTGAAGAAAAGTTACGCTCCCTTCACGAGGCCGCTCGTCCGGTCATCCTGCTGGTTCCGCACTTCGTCGGACTCGATGCCGCTGGCGTGGCAATCGCCATGCGTTATGACAGTGTAAGCATCTATGCCGCACAAAAAAATGAAGTGTTCAATCGACTTCTCTTCAAGGGTCGCCAACGGTTTGGCGATCAACTCCTCCTGTCTCGACAGGACGGTGTACGCGCAACAGTCAAGGCCATGAAATCGGGGCGCCCATTTTTCTACCTGCCTGACCTGAATTTTCGTCGGCGCGATTCGATTTTTGTCCCGTTTTTCGGAGTCCAGACGGCGACCATAAGCGGAGTGTCACGGCTTTCCAAGGCGGCAGGCGCCGCCGTCTTGCCCTGCATCACGCGCATGCTTCCGGGCGGCGAGGGATACCGCGTGGAAATTGGCGATGCCTGGACGAATTTCCCGACAGAGGATTTCGTGGCCGATACGGCGCGCATGAATGCCTGGATCGAGTCTGTCATTCGTACCATGCCGGAGCAATATTACTGGGTGCACCGGCGTTTTAAAACCCGCCCCCCGGGTGAGCCAGGGTTTTACTGAGGTATATACAATCCTGATGAATGCGAACAAGCGTATTGGCAACTCCGTCCCCGCAGATTTTGATGAATGGTGGAACGCACCAGGAGAATGGGTCGAGGAGCCCAATCAGCGCCGTAACGGCTGGAGTGGAATGATGCGACTCCGGATTGGCGCTCGCTTGTATTACATAAAGAAGCAGTGCAACCACCTTTTTCGCTCCCTGCGCCACCCTTTCGGCTGGCCGACCGCAAGCCGCGAGTATCAGAACATTCTCACCCTCAAGGCCCTCGGGCTAATTGTTCCAGAGCCGGTCTTTCACGGCGCCCGCAGGAACGCGAATGGTTTTGAGGCCCTGCTTGTTACTGAAGAGCTGAGCGGTTTTTCTGCCCTGAGCGATCAAACCGGACTGGATCTCCCGGCCAGAGAGACACTGGCCAGGGAGGTTGGTCGAATTCTTGGCATATTGCATAACGCTCACCTGCAGCATAGCTGCCTGTACGGCAAACATGTCATGGCGCGCTGGCAGGATGCGATGCCGGAGATCGCTCTCATTGATCTCGAAAAACTGCGTCGTCCAGTACTGCCGTGGCGTGCCGCACGTCACGATCTTGATCAACTCAAGCGACATCAGTTCATCTGGTCGGAAAGTGAATGGGATCTTCTTGAGCAGTCCCACAGGCACGACTTGCGCAAAGAGCAAGAGCGTTAGCAGCGCCCCTGATGAGACGGGTATACTTGGAATTGGCTGTGTGGGTTGTTTTCTGCCCGATTGAGCGACGTAATCCTTCGAGACGCATACTTTGGCTCTGAAAATACTTGGACTATCCGGCGCGCTGACCCATGATCCCTCTGCCGCGCTGTATATCGACGGGAAACTGGCCGCAGCGGCCGAGGAAGAGCGCTTCGTGCGCGACAAGCACGCCAAGAACCGAATGCCTTACGAAGCAGCCAAGTTCTGTCTGGAATTTGCCGGCATCAAACCCGCTGACGTCGACGCGGTGGCCATTCCCTTTGCGCCAATCAGCATTTTCGGTAAGGCGCGCTGGCACTACGCCAGGCGTTACCTGTACGCTCCGGATCGTGCGCTGGATGCCATTTTAGCCGGCAACCGTCGGTACTATCGCTACAGGAAGCGTATCGAATGGTGCCTCGTCCAACTAGGCTTCGATCTCAGGAAAATCGAGATCATTCCGGTTGAACACCATCTGGCACACGCCGCCAGCGCCTACCACTGCTCCGGCTTCAAGGAAAAGACCGCGATTCTCGGCATCGACGGCAAAGGCGAATATGCCACCACTTTCTTCGGCTACGGCGAGAACGGCAAGATTCACAAGATCAAGGAGTTTTTCGACCCGGACTCGCTCGGTGGACTTTACGGCGCAATTACCGAGTACCTCGGCTTCGAAATGCTCGACGGCGAATACAAGGTCATGGGCATGGCGCCGTATGGTGACCCTACAAAGTATGACTTTTCGCGTCTGGCCAGATTCGAGAATGGCGAACTGAAAGTCAATACCGATTACGCCAACGTGATCGGCTTCCGGCGCTACAAGGAAGACGGCAAGGGCTACTACTTCTCACCAAAGCTGGTTGCATGGCTCGGACCCAGGCGCAGCGGCGATATCGCCGATGACCCCTACATCCACTACGCAGCGAGCATGCAGAAGCTGTTCGAGGATCTCGCGCTGCAGATGATTGACTACCATCTCGGTGACATCCTGCGCGAAACCGGCCGGCTGGTTTTCTCCGGAGGCGGTGCGCTGAACGTCAAGCTCAACCAGAAGATCATCGCCCGCCCGGATGTGAAGGAACTCTTCGTCCAGCCGGCTTCCGGCGATTCGGGAACGGCAGTCGGCGCGGCGGCTTACGTTTCGGAACAGCGTGGCGTGCCGGTAGAGAAAATGGAACACGTCTATCTCGGCCCGGCTTACAGCAACGAGGACGTGATTGCCGCCTGCGCCAGACACCCGGCCAGGCCGTCATGGCAAATGATCGATGCGGTTCCTGAACAGGTCGCCCGACTGCTCGTTGCAGGCCATCCGGTAGCGTGGTTCCACGGCCGCATGGAATTCGGCCCGCGCGCACTGGGCGGGCGTTCGATCCTCGGTTGCCCAAGTGCAGCCGGTGTCGCTGACCGCATCAACGAACAGATCAAGTTTCGCGAGCGTTGGCGCCCGTTCTGCCCGAGCATGATCGATAGTGTCGGGCCGAAGATGCTCGACAGCGAGCATCCCGCGCCCTTCATGACCTTCACCTTTGAAGTAGCCGAGGACTGGAAGAGCCGCGTTCCCGAAGTCGTGCACGAAGACGGCACCTCGCGCGCACAGGTTCTCGAGCGCAGGCATAACCCGCGCTACTATGACCTGATGCTCGAACTCGAAAAACTGACCGGCAATGGCGTCGTTCTCAACACCTCGCTCAATCGCCGTGGCGAAGCGATGATCTGCTCGCCAACCGACGCCTTGAACATGTTTTACGGGTCGGATCTGGAGTATCTGGTGATGGAGGATGTACTGGTGGTCAAGGATTCGCCAACACCAGACCGGATTGAAGGTGGTGCAAAATGAATGCCGGCAATATTACAGGCTATCACTCCACGGCACTGAATCTGCTTGTTGTCTGATAGTCATGATCAAACCGCAACTGGTCAGCATTGCCATCCCGACCTACAACCACGGAGCCTTCATCGAAGCCTGTCTGGCTTCCGTATGTGCACAGACCTACCCTGAGCTTGAGCTGATCCTGATTGATGATGGATCGCAAGACGACACCTTCGAGATTGCGCAGCGTTTTCTTGAACCCCATCGCCAGCGGTTTCGCCGTGTCGTACTCGAACGACAAGAGAACCAGGGTGTCAGCGCCAACTCCAATGCGTGCATTCAAGCCTGTCAAGGCGAATGGGTCCATCTTCTCGGCTCGGACGATGTTCTCCACCCGAACAAGGTTGAACGCCTCCAGCAGTCGATTGAGGAGTGGAATTGTCCGGGTCTGGCGTTGGTACATGCCGATTGCAATTACATCGGCGAGGACGGCCGCATCATTACCCGCGCGAAGCAGAAATCACGGCCGGATCCGGGGCCGGACACCCAGGCTTACCGCTGGCTGTTTCTGGGTGAACACTATATATTCAATCCGACAATCGCCCTGCGCCGGGAGATCTTCATCGCGATCGGCGGATTTGATCGAACGCTGCCGCTGGAAGACCTTGACTGCTGGCTACGATTGGCTGTGCACCATGCCATTGCACGCGTGCCTGAGGTGCTGGCCAGCTACCGCAAACATCCTGGAAACAGTTCGCGCAGACGTCTGAAAATGCTTGCAGCACACTTCAATACCTACGCCAAGTTCTTGATCCAGCATCCCGGATTGATCAGTGACGAGGCGATAGGAAAGCATTTCCGCCGTAACGTATGGCGCTTCTGGCGTCGAATCCGTAAGCAGAAGCCCTGGTTACTTCCAAGGGTAGTGGTTTCCATAATGAAAAGCCGCTGGCAAACCCCGGAAGCGGAGGATTATGCGCACTTTGGCACAACGCTTGACAAAGCCTCGGCCTGACACTGAACAGGTTCATCGTTCCGATAACTCGAATTGACTCACCCGACCCAGGAAGCACCGGACTATGATTTTAATGCAGTTCGCCAAACGTATCACCCCGGTTCAAGCCGCCTTTGTCGGCAGTCTGCTGCTCTCGCTGGCCGCCATTTTGACCAACCCCACACTAAATCGCGATGGTATTCTTTATGTCGAAACTGCACATAACTTTTTGCAGGGTGGTTTCGACGCAGCCCGCAAAACGTTCCAATGGCCTTTTTTCCCCATATTGATGGCCATTGTTTCAAAATTTACGGGAATCGGCCTGGAATGACCGGCCATCTCTTGAATGCACTGTTCATGGCCGGCACCTGCGCTTCCTGGTCGCAAGTGCACAGCGCCTGGTGCCGGAAGCAATCTGGCCAATCTGTCTGGTTGTCTTGGCGCTGCCAGGGCCCAATTATTACCGGAATGAGTTACTGCGCGAATACGGTTGCTGGTTCTTCATGATGCTTTCGTTCTGGCTCGCGCTCAGATGGTCAGAAAATCCTCGCTGGGGAAGTGCACTGATCGTGCAATTGGCCTTGGCGATCACTGCGCTGTTCCGGCCAGAAGCTCTGGTGTTCTTCACCGCTTTTGTCATGTGGCAATTGTTTGAGGCACCAAAAGAAAGCAAGTTACGCAGAGTCCTGATGATCGTGGGCATACCACTGGTTGTAGCGCTTTTGATGTTTGTATTGATAGGCATATTACGAGGCCTAGTGCGAGTTAACCCGGAAGGCTGGTCTGGCTATGTGATGTGGCACTTAGGCCAAGTCGCGTGGCACTTGAATCCAATACAAGAAAGACTTAATCATATTATTGACCTCTTGAATCCGGCAACAAAGCAGGCACTTTTCAATGTAAAGGCACAAGCCCTGGCAGGGTCATTATTCATCCTGGCCAAGGATGGGGCAGGGACGATCCTGTTTCTTGGCTCACTCGCCATAATCCCGCTGAAATTCATCAAACAGTTGAGCCTGTTCATTTTCCCGTTTCTTTATCTGTTTCATGGCGGCCTCCTTCGCTCTGTTCTTTCGCGCGCGCCGCTTTTCGCCTGGGCGTTTCTGGCACACCTGCTCGTGTTGTCAGCCTACGTTATAGACTGGCAGTTTCTTTCTGGCCGGTATATTGCCGTTCTCAGTTTGCTGGCGGCGCCCTTCATCGGCTTCGGGTTCTGGGAACTTTCAAAACGTTTTCCACGCTGGAAACACGTCATGCTGCTCCTTTCGTTTGTGATCATGTTCAATAATGCCGTCTCATTCAGGAAAGGTCAGCCCTATTTCATTCGGGCCGGCGAGTGGCTTGCAAAAAACTCGTCTGAAAATTCCCGCATCTACGTAGAAAGCCCGCGCACTGCCTACTATGCAGGCTGGCGACAAAGCCTGGTCAGCGACCCGCTAAACAGACCGGACAAGACCGGAGGAATGCCAATGGATAACTATGATTTTATTGTACTGGAAGTACCGCATTCGGATACTGAAATCGGACCATGGCTAACAAGAAACAAGCTTCGTGTGTTACAACGTTTCGAGAACTCACGAAAAGACTCGGTCATTATAGCGACCAATGAATCAGCTCCCTGAGAGCCACGGAAACAATTCACGAAATGCGAGTGCTTGATGAGTCATCCTGACATTTTGATCAGCATAGTCATCCCTTCCTACAACTATGCTTCGACGCTTAAGCGTGCCGTATCATCGGTCGTCAATCAACTGAATCACAGGCACGAATTGATCGTCATTGATGATGGCTCGACTGATGAAACTCCGTCGCTCGTTGCTCACATCAAAGAAGAAATGCCTGCCCAGGTCCGCTTCATTCGCAAGGAAAATGGCGGGCCATCATCTGCCCGCAATCTTGGCATTCGTGAATCGCTTGGAACTTATCTTGTTTTCCTTGATGCCGACGATGAACTGAACCCATCCGCCCTGCAAGCGCTTGAACGCCACATCACCGATAATCCGGATTCCCGGTTCATCATCGGCGGACACATCGCCGTTTCTCCAGACGGAAAGCGGCGTGAACATATTCCCGATTTTCTGCCGGAAACTCCTGAGGAACGCTTGAGCGCCTATCTACTGGGCAAACGGATTTCGTTATGCAACGGCGCGTGCGCCATGCATCGCGAGATTTTTTCGCGGGCGGACTATCCGGAAAAATTCCGCAGTGCTGAAGATATTCCGGTGTTCGCCCAAGCCCTGGCCAGTCATTCATGCAGCATGCTGCCACAAGCACTGGCCCTGATTCACAAGCATGCAGACAGTTTGCGGCATCAGTTCAGCCTCGCCAAAACCGGCGGCTTGCTTCTTGTCGACGAGGTATTTGCCGATCGACGTTTGGGCCCGGAGTTCAAGCACCTGAAATCGCCCTACTTTGTCCAGCGCAGTCTTTCGCTTTTCCGAAGCGCCTATGTGGCAAAAGATTACACGTCAGCGAAGGAGTTCTTTCAAATCGCTCTCCAGCGGGACTGGCGAGTGTTGCTCAAATTGTCCTATACAAAAAAAGCCTTGCGCCTCTGGTTCAGGCAGTAGCCTGGATCCTATCGATCACTTTCTGCCAGTTCCAGAAAAGACTCAACATCCCGCGACAGCAACTTCGGGACAAATCTTCCAATTTTCTGGTCATCCCAGCAAACGAGAAAAATGCACCAATTTTCAGCGTAGCGATTTTGTTCCGGCTATGAACCCTAAAATGTCCGTACAAAGCCTTTTCTATCTCGTACTGAGGAATTTTTCCTTCAGGGTCAGCTCCATTCGCCCTTTTCTGCTGAAGAGTCCTTTCAGAAGCCTTCTCATGAACTATCGCCTCAAAATCAATTGCTCTTCTGCTTGCTGATATATCGTCCCAGTTCCTCCATCATGCCACCCAGATTCCTGGCTTTACGTGCGAAAAGCTCATCCTGCTCCTTCGCTGTCAGCTCCTTGTCATCCGCTCCGGTAACCAGGGGGTGCTGAGTCGCGACCACGGCAAGTGGCATGACGATCTTCACATCGTTATCGATATAGGCCGTGCTCGACCACTCAGCCAGCACGGCATGCTCTCTCACTTCATCGGATAGCAGGTTGATGCCCGTCGAGTAATCGCGTTTCGGGTTTTTAACTCCAAAGAGCGGCATCAGTGTCGGGATCACATCCATGTGGTTGCTCATTCCTTCATAGACTGAAGGTTTCATTCCCGGCACCCAGAGAACAAGCGGTGTATGTATTTGCTGATCGGTAAAGGCCGAGTTGTGTCCCCAGCGGCCATTTTCCATGAATTCTTCGCCATGATCGCCCAGTAAAAGGACAATCGTGCTGTCCAGAAGATCATTTTTCTTCAAATAATCGAATACCCTGCCAAACTGGCTGTCCAGATGATGCACCGAATTGATGTAGCGATTTTTGATGAGATGGATTTGGCTGGCCAGTTGTTCCCGAGTCAGGGTGAAGTAATTGATGTCGTCAGGATAAGGCGTGCGAATCACGCTTTCGGGTGGAAAATAATAACGGGCATGGGGTGATTCAAAGAACATGAAGGTAAAAAACGGCCTGTTCCTGTCTCGTGTTTCGATGAACTTGAGCAGGTTGCTTACGTTCTGCTGATCCTTTTTCCCAGCCCTGAGCCCCCCCGGGAATTTCGTGCAATTGTTCCGAGGGCACCTGGCTGAAGATGGTTGCGTCAAACTCCGGGTAGGAAAACTTGGCGCTCGTGAAGAAACTCATTTGATAATCCTGAGCCTTCAGCACATCAATGACCGGAGCACCCTTACGTTCGGCCAGCATGGGAAACCAGTAGTTGCCTGGAATTCCGGTAAACATGGTGAACATGCCAACGCGGGTACCATTTCCGCCACTGAAGTTGCGCGTAAAACGCTTGGCATTTTGTGCAAAGGCCCAGGTGTTGGGCATGATTTCAGCATCCAGCGTATCGGCACGCCAGGATTCTGAAACCAGCCAGACCACATTGAAGGGCTTGGCGGGCTTTTCAACTTCCAGGGGATTAAGCGGGTAGTTCAGATGGCCTTTGGCCAACTGGTAGTCATTCTTTTTGCGATCGACCTTGACTCCGAACTTGCTCAATAGTGATCGTGCCGTGATTCCCAGATAATAGGGTACCTTCTGTGTCAGCGAAGTGATGCTGGTTATGCCGGTCGCCGCACTGTAGGTATAAACCATGCGCTCACCAAGCGTGGTGATGGCGAACAGGATCAGAAGACTGGCAAAGAAGCGACTCGGCAGCCAGCGCGGCTCGCCGAATTTCCGATAGAAAAAAAGCGTCACGGCCAGCAGCACGGCCTGCAGCAGCAGGAACCCCAATGCAATGAAGGCAAAAGTGGCGTTTGAGGCATCGCTCGCGCCCAGCGATTCGAGTCCCCCCGGCGTGGATACCAGGTTGATCACGAAACTGTTTATGAAAATTCCGTAGAGCGTAAAAAGCTTGGCATTGGCGAAAAAAAACAGCGTGGTAATGCCGGTGCTGAGTATGGCCAATGGATAGAAAACCGCCTTGTGCCCGATCTCCCGCTCGCGGTGAACGAATTTCTCGACCAGCCAGGTAAGGAATAGCGCGGGAAGCAGGTAGATCAGTCCGTAGGTCAGCCAGACAGCGACCGCAAAGGCAAGCACCAGCGGGCCATCCCTGCTCGCTGAGGCAAAATCAATGCCGTCCCAGGTAATCGCCAGCAGTACCAGGTAAGTCAGCAGGAAAAAATAGGCAAGGACACGACGTAATTGGTGTACGGATAACAAAGGGGATATCTCCATTAGATGCGGTTCGGGGTGTTCAATGCGCAAGATTCGATGCAAGGTAAACTCGCCGACCCTGCTTGCAAGCGCCTGCCCCGGAAAAGAGCTTGCGTAGTATACCCTTGCCCCTTGACAAACAAAATCCCGCTGGCCGATCTCGGTCAATAACCTGCGCTGCGCTTTATGGCCTTGCTTTCGATTGCGCTTGCTTGTCATTGCATCCGCAAGGGGATGCTAGCCATCGGCACTTTCAACTTCGCGGCATCCTTGCAGTGGGTGCAGTGGTTTCAAATGCAATCGCCATGCTGTCGTCAAGGAGCTGTCGTTGGCCTGCTGGGTGGCATGCTAAACTTCGCGATCAACTCTCCCTCAAGAACACGTTCACTATGCGGCAATCCGGCACACGGCCTGTTTCCTCCCTGAAAGTCTACCTGCGGCTGCTGAACTATCTGCGGCCGATGATTGGCATGTTCGCCATCAGTCTGCTGGGCTTCATAGCTTTTGCCTCTTCACAGCCCTTGCTGGCCGCTATCCTCAAGTATTTTGTCGACGGACTGACCATGCCCTCCGGATCGACTTTCCACGACATTCCATTGCTGGGACGACTGGATCTGGTCTATGGCGTACCGCTGATGTTGATTCTCATCGTCATCTGGCAAGGGATTGGCTCTTTTTTCGGAAACTACTATCTCGCCCGGGTTTCTCTCTATCTGATTCATGACCTGCGACGCACGCTTTTTGAAAGCCTGTTGCGACTGCCCAATACCTATTTTGACCAGAACAATTCGGGACATCTGATTTCACGTATCACCTACAACGTCACCATGGTCACTGGCGCAGCGACCGACGCGATCAAAGTGTTCGTCAGGGAAGGACTTTCGGTAATCTTCCTTTTCGGCTATCTGTTGTGGATGAACTGGAAGCTCACTTTGGTCATAGTCGCCATCCTGCCGGTTATCGGCGTGATGGCCGGCGCTGCCAGCCGTAAATTCCGCAAACAAAGCAGGAAAATCCAGTCCGCCATGGGTGACCTGACCCATATTGCCTCGGAAACCATTCAGGGCTATCGGGTCGTACGCAGCTTCGGCGGTGAGGATTACGAGTCCGAGCGTTTTCGCATTTCAAGCGAGGCAAACACCAGCAAACAGTTGCGTATGGCGAAAACCGGCGCAACGTTCACTCCAGCCCTGCAACTCGTCACATTCACCACGATGGCCGTCTTGCTGCTCATTGTCCTGCTGTTGCGCGGCGACTCTTCAGCCGGCGATCTGGTCGCCTACATCACCGCCGCCGGGATGATACCCAAGCCGATCCGCCAGCTTTCCGAAATCAGCGCAACGATCCAGAAGGGGCTGGCCGGTGCCGAGAGTATTTTTGCACAACTGGACGAAACCCCCGAGCTTGATCAGGGCACGATGGAGCTTGATCGTGTTTCCGGCCGGCTCGAAGTACGTAATTTGTCTTTCAGCTACCTCGGCAGCAACCAGCAGGTTCTCGATGACCTCAGCTTTTCCATCGAGCCGGGGCAGATGGTTGCCCTGGTCGGGCGGTCCGGGAGTGGCAAATCAACCCTGTCCAGCCTGATTCCACGCTTTTACCAGCACACGCATGGGCAGATCCTGATCGACGGGGTCGACGTCGAGGCGTACACCTTGCGCAATCTGCGCAGCCACATCGCGCTGGTAACCCAGCAAACATCCTTATTCAACGACACGATCGCCAACAACATTGCCTACGGCGATCTGGCCGGCGTACCACGAGCCGCTATCGAAAAAGCGGCCGAAGCGGCTTATGCCCGTGAGTTCATTGACAAGCTGCCGGATGGTTTCGATACCCTGGTCGGCGAAAATGGCGTTCTGCTCTCGGGTGGACAGCGACAGCGTCTGGCGATCGCCCGCGCCATCCTGAAAGACGCGCCTATCCTCATCCTCGACGAAGCGACATCGGCTCTGGATACCGAGTCCGAACGGCACATCCAGAAGGCACTTGACCACGTCATGTCCAACCGGACAACGCTGGTCATCGCCCATCGATTGTCCACCATCGAGAAGGCGGATGTGATCATGGTGATGGAGCAGGGGCGTATTGTCGAACGCGGGACACACGCCGGTTTGCTGGCGGCTAACGGCCAGTACGCAAAATTGCATGCCATGCAGTTCAGTGAAGAGCTTGCAGCCGAAGGCAGCAGAGAACCCGAAACGGACCTGTCCTCAAGTCTTGAGCACGACAATAATTTTCGCCCGGACACGCCTGCGTAATAAACCGATGATTTTTGACAGCCGCAACCCATACCAACCCGAGACCCTGCGCACGCAGTACCTCGATTGCTTTCCTGTTACTCGACGGACATGAAAATTCTTGTTACCGGCGCCGCCGGATTCATCGGACTGCATGTTTCCCGCCTGCTTCTGGAGCGCGGAGACGAGGTTGTGGGCATCGACAACCTCAACGACTACTACGACCCGGGGCTCAAGCTGGCGCGCCTGGAATGCCTGAAGAAATTTCCCAACTTCCGCTTCGTGCGCATCGATATCGCCGATGCTGTCGCCCTCAGTGAGTTATTTACCGCCGAGAAAATCAGGCGGGTCATCCATCTTGCCGCACAGGCCGGCGTGCGTTATTCACTGCGCAATCCACAGGCCTACCTCCAGAGCAATCTGCTTGGTTTCGGCAATGTGCTCGAAGGGTGTCGGCAGCATGGCATCGAACATCTTGTGTATGCCAGCAGTTCGAGCGTCTACGGCGCCAATACCCGGATGCCGTTCTCGGTGCATGACGAAGTCAACCACCCGCTCAGCCTGTACGCGGCCACCAAGAAATCGAACGAGTTGATGGCCCACAGCTACAGTCACCTGTTCGGACTGCCGACCACCGGACTGCGCTACTTCACTGTCTACGGCCCCTGGGGACGTCCGGACATGTCCCCCTGGCTCTTTACCAGCGCCATTCTTGAAGGTCGCCCAATTGACGTCTTCAACCACGGCAGGATGCAACGCGATTTCACCTACGTTGACGACATTGCCGAGGGCACGGTCAGAACCATGGATCGAATTGCCGCGGCCAACCCGGGCTTCGACAGCAGCAGGCCCGATCCCGGCAGCAGCCGGGCGCCCTACAGGGTATACAACATCGGCAACCACCAGCCCGTGGAATTGATGAGCTTCATCGAGACCATCGAGAAGGCGCTGGGCAAGGAGGCCAGGAAAAATTTCCTGCCGATGCAGGCTGGCGACGTGCTATCCACCTGTGCCGATGTCGATGACCTGCGCAATGACGTTGGTTTCGCGCCGAAAACCCCGCTCAACCAGGGCATCGCGCGCTGGGTAGACTGGTTCCGTGAATACGCACACCGTACCGCAGTTTAATGGCATTAACCTGTAAAAGACGCGCTGCGCCAGTTTTCAAGGCACGTCGATACATGCCGTGTCCGCGACGCTCTGGCGTAGATACCCTCGCCATCTTTTTCTGCTCGTCGAGAAGTCGAATCGAACAAGCCTGACGCAAGACCTATGACTCACTTACATGGATAACAGATCGTCTTCGTTCCAATTCTGGGTCGTCCTGATCTGCCTTCTGTCCACTGCCCTCTTCCTGATCCGCATCACCGGCCCGACTGACCTTGAAAGCTACGCTCAGGAACTGAGTGTGGGCTACCTCCTTGATCTGATGGCGCAAGCCCACTGGCTCGTACAGCACGACCTGGAAAGTGCCATCATGCCCAGGCCACCCCTGCATACCTGGCTGATGGCGCTGTTTGCTTCGCTGTTCGGCCTCAACCGCTTGTCACTGGCCCTGCCGTCCTTTCTTTCGGTGCTGGCGCTTGGCCTGATCGTATTTGCAGCCGGTCGTCGTCGCTTTGGCGAAATGGCGGGAGTGCTTGCCGCCATCGCCATCGTGCTGGCCCCGACCATGGCCAAGCAGGTTGCCCTGGTCGGCAGCGAACCCGTATTCACGCTCACCGTAACCATCGCTGCACTGGCCGCCTTCTCTGCCTGGGAGCATGGCAAGGAAGGAAGCTGGCTCCTGTTCTGGCTGATGGCTGCGCTGGTCACGCTGATCAATGGTCTGCCCGGTGTCGCACTGGCCACCGGAGGACTGTTCAGCTATTTCTGGGAAAAGCGCAGCAACCCCGATCAGCCCGCACCAGGCGGGCCGCATCTGGCCGGTATCACCCTGTTTCTGGTGTTGACGCTTGGATGGTTTGTCGCCGCCTCGATCAGCCAGGGGCAGACGCTGATCAGCACGATGTTTTATACCAGTCTGATCGGCGACGCCGTCAGTGCCTACCGGGACGGCTGGCAGGCCAGCGACCTGTTCAAGCCGACATTCGTCCTGCTGTTTCGCTACCTGCCCTTCAGCCTGCCCTTCCTCATTGCCGTGTGGCGTGTCTTCCGCCATCCGGCAAGCGACCCCGGCGAGCGCCGTTTCGAACGTTTCCTGACCTGCTGGATTCTGTTCGGACTGCTTGTTTTATCGCTGGCCAGGCACCAGCATGCCGACCACCTCCTGCCCCTGTGGCCTGCCTGTGCGCTGCTCGCCGGTCGCGAACTGGCGCGCCTTGCCGAGCGGATCGGCAAGACGCGATTTGCCGGAATCGCAGTTGTCATCGGCGCCATTCTCATTGGCTCGACCTACGCAGCGGTCAATTCAACCAGCACCAGCGTCACCACCCACATCAAGCCGGGAGAAGGCTCGGACTACGCCAGAGAAATGAAGCTCGCCAGTGAGGCAAAACTTGCCGCAGAGGCATTCATCGCCAGCGGCCTCGACGCCAGCCGGCTGCACCACATCGACACGCCGGTGACACTCCAGTTGTACCTTGGAACCTACCGGCCTTTCGTCAAACAAACACAACTCGAGCAAATTCTCGCCTCAGCGAGTACCCCGGTCGACGTCGCGCTCGGCAAAACCGGCATCGAAGAATTGGGGCTTGCCGAGCGCTATCCAGGTACCAAAAGAGTTTTCCGCTGGCCGACAGACGAATCGCTCCAGGCTGTTTTTCAGGTCTACCGGATAAACCCTTAGCAAAGACGCAGAGAAGATATCCCGGATCCCGCGCGGTGAGTGATTAGCCATGGGCAGAGGCGCCAAATCCATCCCGTTCAGGCTTACACCTTGTGACAATTTGTTGCTGTCATTTGGCCAACGATCAGCTATCTTGTACGTTGATGGATAAAAGAATGTAACGAGGATGGTCCGATGAAAGCGCACAAAATACTGTTCCTTGTACTCTCCGTGTTGCTCGCCGGCAGCGCCTGGGCGGGCGGACGGTACTATGGCGGCGTCGGCGTCTATGTGGGCCCGGGTCCCTTCTGGGGGCCACCGCTTTACCCGCGGCCCTATTACTATCCTTCGCCCTATTGGTACCCCGGCCCGTATTACGCTCCGGCACCGGTAGTCGTCGTTCCTCCGGCACCGCAGGTTTACATCGAGCAGCATGCGGCACCCGTCGAACCGGCGCCGGAAGCCAGGCAGTATTGGTACTACTGTCAGGATTCAAGGAATTATTACCCCTATGTCAAGGAGTGTCCGCGTGGCTGGCAGAAGGTTCTGCCGCAAGCGGCGAAATGAAAAATGAGAAATCACACCCACTTTTCCGGTCCTTCCTGTGCCCTCGTCTTCGCGCTGTTTCTGGGCGCGTGCACCGTCATGCCCACTGGCCCCAGCATGCTGGTATTGCCGGGCACGGGCAGTTCGATCGACACCTTCCGTTACGATGACAACGAGTGCCGACAGTTTGCCTATGTCCAGATTGGCGGCAAGACGGCACAACAGGCGGCGAACGAGACGGCGGTGAGCAACGCGGTGGTGGGTACGGCGATCGGTGCGCTGGCTGGAGCGGCGATCGGCGGCAGGCAGGGTGCTGCGGTAGGCGCGGGATCGGGCCTGGTAGTGGGCAGCGCATACGGCTCCGGGTCAGCATGGAATTCCGGCTACGCCGCCCAGCGGCAATACGATAACGCCTACATACAGTGCATGTATTCCAAGGGACACCGTGTTCCGGTGCCGGCCAACATGATTCAACCGAGGCCGACTTACAACTACGATTCCGGCATTCCGCCGCCGCCCCCACCGCCACCCGGAATGCCGCCACCGCCGCCGCCCCGCTAACAGGACAGGCTGCTAGGGCTGACAGCGGAACGGCAGATGATCCGCCGCCTCATCCCGATAGGCCGTGACCGCACCACCCTGCTGTTCGAGATGCCGGCCGATCAACTGGCGCATCTTCGGATCGGCAATCCAGTGCGATGAATGCACCAGCGTCGGCGTGAAGCCCCGGGCGATCTTGTGTTCGCCGCCGGCCCCCGGCTCGAAGCGTTGCAGCCCCTCGTGCAGGCAATAGGCGATCCCCTGATAGAAACAGAGCTCGAAATGCAGGCTGTGATAGTTGCCGCTACAGCCCCAGTAGCGGCCATAAAGCGCCTCGTTGCTGCGCAAACAAAGCGACAGCGCAACCGGCTGTCGCCCGTCGCGGGCAATGAAGAGCACCATTCGTCGACCCAGGGCCTGCGCCAGATCGGCAAAACACGCCGCCGAAAACACCGCGTGGTTGTTGAACTTCTCGAAAGTCGACGCATAGAGTGCGTGCAGAACGGGCCACTCGGCCGGGTCGACTTCATTGCCATGACGCACCTCGATCGCCAGGCCGCTCTCGCTGACGCGCCGCCGCTCGGCCCTGACCTTGCGCCGTTTCTCGGCGGCAAACGTCGCCAGATAATCGTCGAAGTCGCGACAATGGCCGGCCAGCCAGTGAAACTGCACGTTATGGCTGGTCAGCAGCCCGGCGCCCTGCAAGGCCTGCCTGTCCTCCTCATCCGGAAACGCCACGTGCCACGACGAAGCGCCGTACTCAGTCGCCAGCGCCCTGGCACCGTCGATCAACGCGCGGCGAACCTTCGGTCGGTCCGGCCCACCGGCAAGCAGGAACCGGGGTCCGGTAGCCGGCGTATGCGGCAAGCCGCTCAGCAGCTTGGGGTAATACACCCGACCGAGTTGCTGGTACGCCGAAGCCCACGACCAGTCGTGGATAAAATCGCCGTGCGAATTGAAGCGGACGTAAAGCGGCAGCACACCAAGCACCTCACCACGCTCATTGCTCGCCACCAGATGGCGTGCCACCCAGCCCCACTCCCGCCCGGCGGCCCCGTGTCGTTCAAGAATTGAAAGAAAGTCGGCGTTAAGGAAAGGATTCCCCGGCGGGCACAGACGATCCCACACGTCGCGTGGGATGGCGTCGGCGGAATGGCGGGGGGTGATCGTAATGGCGGGAATCAATGCTCGCTCTCAGTTACAACTCATTTCCAGACCGCCGGACGGTGCTTCGGTTCCCCTCAACAACTGGTGAGAGAGGGACGATGGGCTCAGAGGCTGTGAATCAATCGATATACACCTCCCAAGCCGTCATTCCGGCGCACAAGAAATCGAGCCCAAGGCCTTCACCTTGGTGTTTGCGGAACAGGCCTTCTTTGCATCCATTAAGCCACTTTGCGCCGCTGCCCGGGGTGTCGAGCGTGGAAATCAGGCACTAATGATTCTTTCACAGACTCTCAGGTCTTGCCATCGTACAATCCTCCGTGTTCCGGCATGGGAGTCTGGGAAATGAAGTGGCGCACATCACGCCAAGAGTATCGAGATTGTGTACCTGAATTTGTATTGAGCCGAAAAGAGATCGAAGCGGACAAGCGGGTACAATTCCATTTTCCCTGCATGCCGATTTTCAATCGAAATCCTTCCAACAACCACGATCAGAGGCCAGAATCATGAAAACAGTCACGGCGACCTTCCCGACCCTCCTGATGGCTACAGCCCTAAGCGTTCTGAGTAGCGGCTGCGGCAAGCAAAGCGCCCCACCACCCGCAGCGCCTGCCAGTACCGCACCCGCCGCAGCACAGGCGACGCCGAGCAACGCAGAAGGACTGTCACTGCTTGATTTCACGATCACCAAAAACCAGGCGGGAAAGTCGGTGCTCAAGGGCAACGTCAGCAACTCAACAACGAGAAAGCTCGATCATGCCACGGTTGAATTCAAGCTTTTCGATAAAGCGGGCAACGAGGTTGGCACGGCGATGGCCAGCGTGGACAATCTGGGAGCCCGGTTTTCCTGGTCATTCGAAGTCGAAATCCAGCCGCAAGACGCCGCCTCGGCCAAACTGGTCGGCTTTACGGCAAAGTAGGACAATCCAGTGCCTTTGGGCATCGTTAATGCGGCGACCGGTCTCTCCCTGCGCAACAATGGCTAGCCACCCGGCTTGCGCAAGTGCCTGATGTCGATACCGGCAAGGCTCCTCGACCTCGACCGGATCTCCGCACTGACGGTGAGGCATTACAACCAGCGCGCCGAGGATTATCGCGAGGGAACGCGCGATCACGATGTGCGGCAGAACATTGACGCCCTGTTACGGCATATTGCCGGCGAAGCGCCGTTCACCCTTCTCGATTTTGGCTGCGGTCCGGGGCGTGACCTCAAGGTCTTTGCCCGGCTCGGCCACCTCGCCATCGGGCTCGATGGCGCCGAGCGTTTTGTGCACATGGCCGGCCTGGAGAGCGGATGCGAGGTGTGGCAGCAGGATTTCCTCAAGCTTGATCTGCCGGACGCGCATTTCGACGGCGTATTTGCCAACGCCTCGCTGTTTCATGTGCCGGGACAGGAATTGCCGCGCGTACTGCGCCAATTGCACGCCACGCTGAAGCCAGGCGGCGTGCTGTTTTGTTCCAACCCGCACGGCGCCAATGTGGAAGGCTGGAACGGCGAGCGCTACGGCGCCTACCACGATCTCGAAACCTGGCGCAGCCGCATGGCGGAGGCCGGCTTCGTCGAACTCGAATATTATTACCGCCCCGCCGGATTGCCGCGCGAACAGCAAGCCTGGCTGGCCAGTGTCTGGCGCCGTTCGTCGCCATGACCCGCCTGCGCCAGCAGAGGGAATCGACGCACCTGTCTCACCCAATCACCGAATGACTTGCCGGGAAGAAAAAACGCCATGAACCATGCACTACCCGCACTGACCCTGCTCGAAGCCCGCCTCCTTGGCGTACTCGTTGAAAAGGAAAAGACGACCCCCGACGCCTATCCGCTGACCTTGAACAGCCTGGCCGCCGGCTGCAACCAGAAAAGTTCGCGCGACCCGGTGATGAACGTCAGTGAAAGCGAGATCCAGAGCGCGCTGGAGGAATTACGTGGCCGCCTGCTGGTTCTTGAAACCTACGGCGCGTCCGGCCGCGTGCTGCGCTATGCGCAAAACCTGGGCAAATGCTACGGTGTGCCGCTGGCCAGCGTTGCCCTGCTGGCCATCCTGATGCTGCGCGGCGCACAGACTGTCAGCGAGTTGCGCGCCAATTGCGAGCGGCTGTACCGCTTTGACGACGCCTCCTCGGTCGAAGCCTATCTCGAAGAACTGGCGGCACGCAGCAGCGGTGCGCTGGTCGTCAGGTTGCCCAAACAGCCTGGATCGCGCGAACATCGCTGGGGCCACCTGCTGTGCGGAACAGCCAACCTGCCGACCGATCACGGGCCGGCCGGCGCCGGCGAAGCAAGCCGCAACATAGCGCTGGAAGAACGGATAGCCCGACTGGAAAACGAGGTCGGCGAGCTGCGTTCGCTAATCGGCCAGATCGCCGAGCAGATGACCTGAGCGCCGTAATCACCTGACCTGCATCCAGCAGGGCGGCTTCTGCGGCCACGCTGCTGGAATGAAACCCCGAAGTACTCCGCTGCTGCTGCGATGCCTTCACTCCCCCGCTATTTACCCGCTGCCGGAGCGCCCGGCAGGGCAAATCCGGGCGGCGCTTTGGCCCACGGGAAGCCCTTCAAGGCCATGTCATATCCGGTGCTGTACAACGCACGCATGTAGTCGGTGTCGAACTCTTCCTTGTGTACGGCCTTGAAGCTCGACGGGATGAAGCCGAGGTTGAAATCCACGTCGTCGCGCTCGGCGGTGGCGTAGATGCGGTAGAGGTCGCCAATGCCCTGGCTGTGGATCAGCGAGGCCACCGAGCGCGCGGAGATGCTCATCGTGCTGCGCTCGACGTTTGCCCAGTCGGGATCGAGCCGCGCATTGCGTATCACGTAGAGCCTGCGTTCGCGGGTGACGCCGATGGAGGAGGCCATCTTGTTGAGGCGCAGCCCCGCCGGATAGGCAAAGACCTGCGCCATGATGCCGCCATCGACGTGCATTTCCTGGTAGGGTTTGCCGTCGACTTCGACATCGATCATCATCGGCGGAAAGCCTCCCGGAATCGAAGCCGAAGCGATCATTACTTTCACGAACAGATCGAGTGCGCTCGGTCCGCCGTATGAGGCGATCTTCCCCATGTCCCAGATGATCGGGCGGCGGGCATCGAGGTCAGCGGTGGCGACCAGCAGAAAGCGCCCCTTCGCATACTCTGCGGCGATCTCCTTGAGCAGTTCCTCGTTTACCGATTTGCGCGTCAGAACCATCAGCGGTGCGTTGTCGGCCATCGCGTCGCTGAGAACGCCGGTGATGAAACCGCGCGGCGCCATCACGTCTTTCGGGGAGATGGTGGTATAGACCTCCTTCAGCGCTGCGACGTACTTCGGCCCTAGAAAGGCGAAAGGCGCAATCAGTGCGCCGGTGCTGATGCCGGTAACGAGTTTGAATTCAGGGCGGGTCCCGGTCGCCGTCCAGGCGTTCAACAGTCCTGCGGTGAACGCGCCGTTGTCACCGCCGCCCGAGATCGCCAGGAATACCGCCGGAGGTAGCGGCCCCTTATGTCCCTGCGCCACGAAGTATTCCTGTTCCCGGCGCAGCGCATCAAGTGCGCTTCGGGTTATTTCGCTGGTGTCGCCCCCGGCGACAAAACGCACTCCGGGCATCCCCGGGATCTCCGCTTTCGCCGTCGATTCCGACGGCACCGCCGGCAGGCGCGGCGGGGCCATCGAACATCCCTGTATCAACAGAAAAGCGGCGGCAATCAGGCCAAGACTTGTGGTTTTCATGAACGTTTTTCCTTGCTGTGGTTAACTCGATGAGGGGCTGCTATAGACCAGAACATTCGCTCAGAGGCTGAGAATTAATGGATAAACACCTCCCAGGCCGTCATTCTGGCGAGTTCGGTGCCGATTTTACCTCAGCCCGCCTTGGCTGGCGGCAGATTCCTGTCGAGCCACTGATGCAGAATCGAAGGCGCCGGCCAGTTGCGCAACAGCCGTTCGCGGTCACGCCGCCAGGCACGTGCATGGCCGCTCGCCGAGCGATGCTGCACGAGGGCATCGAGATCGATCATGAACACGTTGCCGTCATGCCACAGCAGATTGCTCGCCTTGAGATCGCCGTGGCTGATACGCAGCGTGTGCAGCCGCTGGAACAACGAGACAATCGCACTGGCGACAGCGACTTCAGGCTCCCGATCGGGCGACAGAAAGTGCAGCAGACTGACGCCGGGACAAAACGCGTTGATCAGGAAGGCGCGCCGGCGCAGCGGCCCGATGCGCTCCTCGATCAGTGCCAG
The DNA here is from genome assembly GCA_016709335.1 of Candidatus Propionivibrio dominans. Taxonomy (GTDB): domain Bacteria; phylum Pseudomonadota; class Gammaproteobacteria; order Burkholderiales; family Rhodocyclaceae; genus Propionivibrio; species Propionivibrio dominans. The sequence goes on from JADJNC010000067.1 coordinate 159,361, forward strand.
CGGTGCCGGCGTTGCAATGCCGAGATGCTGCAAGCGGTGCCCTTCGCGCCAGGAATGCCAGGCCCGCGTCGGACGCCAGAATCGTTCGAGCGCGTGCTGCATGCTTTTCAGGTTGTAACGCTTGACGACCAGTGAACCACCCGCCTGCTCGACGCGCGCCACGGTACAAGTTTTCCCGTCCTTCAACAGCCGGCCCTGAAGCATCGCCGCATCCGGTGCTTCAAGCAGCGGTGCCAGGCGTTCTGCCGCCGCGCGTCGCACCGCAGTGAAGCGGAACGCACTGCGCCGCACTTTAAAGAGTGTGCAATCACGCAGCGTCTTGCCAAGAAAATCCTTCAGCCGCCAGCTTCTGACACGCGACAGCTCGCTTTCCAGGCGCGCCATGTCGCCAATGTCAAGCCCGCCCCCCGCACGGTAGGCTTCCAGAAGTTCGCTACGCCTGGCGTCCCATGCCATGGGCAACTGCGCCAGCAACACCGCGAGATTTGTGCTGGCCTGCGGCTCGTCAAGCCCCTTTCCCGGTGAAATACTGCGCACCGCATCGCCGTCGATGACGTACAGACGCTCGGCGCAGCGCAGGAAATTGCCGAGGTGCAGGTCCTCCTGCACCAACCCGCAGGCGTGCAGCCTTCCGAGCATTCGGAAAGCCGGGCACAACACCTCAAGCGCGGCAGGGCTGCCCGCCGGTAACGCGGAAAGCGGCTCCCAGGCTTCGGCCAGCGTCTGAGCGCCATCGAGAAAGCGGGTCAGCAGAATATGTCCGCCGCTCGCCAGCGGAGCGGCGAGCAGCAGATCCGGGGTTAAAACGCCAGCGTTCTGAAGCGCTTCGATCCCGGCTTTCTCCTGCGTCCAGTGCCGCGCACTGCCGCCGGCGACAAAGAGTTTGGCCAGTACGCGCCGGCCATTCCATTGGCCCTCGCCAACGATCCGCTTGCCGGGCAGGACACGCAACAGACGCTGCAGCAGCACCTCGCTGCCATCGGCCAGGGCCAGGCAAAACGGTGTTTCCGGCGTGCGTCCGGCAGCACGCAGGCCGGCGGCATCGAGCCGTTTGACCGAATCGCCGCTCATTCCGGAGCACTCCCGGCATATTTTCTCAGGAACTTCGCCTGCAGGCGCTCGGCCTCGCGCGCCAGATACCCCAGCAACACCGCTTCCTGATTCAGGATATCGCGCAGCGAACGGCCGAAATAGCCGCGCAGAAAACGCAGGCCATCGCGTCGGGTCAGGCCGATGTTCAGCGCCGAAAAATACAGGCTGGCCAGATCCTTGTCACGCCAGCGACAGGGGAGTTTCTCGCGCACCTGCGCGCGATGCAGGTCGATGATCGACAGCTTAAGATGGGATGCCGTCGGCGTCGGGTCGAGATGCAGCAGGAAGTGACAGAGGTAAAAATCACGGTGATTGACGCCGCCACGATGCATGCGTCTGGCCATATCGGCCACCCGCGCGATCAACGCCCGCTTGAACGCCGGCGGCGGTGCCTGGCTGGGCCAGTTGCGGCAGAAGTCTTCCAGGCTGATCGTCGGCGCCAGTTCTTCGGTGACGATAAAGGAATGGCGAGTGGCCGGGTTGCTGCCGCGCTGGCCGAAGGCGACGCAGTGCATGGTGTCGACACCAAGGCTGGTGAGGCGCTGAATGGCCAGCCATTCGTTGCCCGCACCGAGCACCGGCAGGCGCAGCGAGAGCAGGTTTTTGACTATTTCAGCCCAGCCGACGCCGCGATGGATTTTCACGAAATAGCCGCGACCGGCGACTTCGCTGCGCAGCGTGCGGCGCGCTTCGAGTTCGCGAAAGACTTCGCCCGTCAGCGCCTCAACGGCAAGGAAGGGATCGCGAGCCGACCACAGCGTTTTAAAAGGCTCGTCGATGATCAGCAGCGGCTCGCTCATTGGCGCGCTTTCAGGATCAGGTCGGCGGCGCGTTCGGCATTGCTGTAAATGTCGGCGCTCTGCGCAAAAGCCAGCGCATTGGCTTGCCAGAGCAACCTTGCTTCGCGGTCACCGAGCATGGCGGCGAGCATTTCATCGAGTCGGGACTGCGCGAAAGGCTGGGCAACAACCCTGCCGCCTTTGGCTTCTTCAATGTAATGCGCGTAGCCGCAAACCGCCGTGGCCAGCACCGGCAGGCCGGCCACCAGTGCTTCGAGCAGGACGGTACCGGTATTCTCGTTATAGGCCGGATGAATCAGCAGGTCGGCGCCGAGCAGAAAACGGGGAATATCGCTGCGCCCCTTCAGGATGCTGACCTGCCCGGCCAGCCCGAGCGCACTCGCCTGGCGCTGAAAGAAGCCCGGCTCGTCATCCCCGATGGCCATCAGCCGCGTTCGACTGCGCAAGGCCTGCGGCAGACTGGCCAGCGCTTTCAGGCTGCGATCCAGGCCCTTGGTCTTGAAACCTGACCCGATCTGCAACACCAGCAGATCGTCTTCCGCCAGAGCAAACTCGCGGCGAAACCCGGCGCGAATTTCTGCCGCATTGGCCGGCGCACGACGGTCAGGCGATATGCCGGGCGGCAGCAGGTGAAAGCGCGTTGCCGGCGTTGCATAATGCTTTTCGAAAAACGGCTGCTGAAGCAAGGAGATCATCAGGATCTCGGTATGACTTTCGGGCGAGAACACGGCACGCTCGTAGGCGGCAAAATGCCGGTAACGCCCGGACAGCCGGTACAGCGGATTGCGCAGCGTTTGCGCCTTCTCTTCGTAGCAGGGGTCGGCGGCGAAATAAACATCCAGCCCCGGCATCTTGTTGAAACCGATGACGCGATCCGCCGGACGGCGTTCCAGATCGCGGCGTACCCAGTCGGTGAATTTCGCATAGCGCCGCGCATTGCTCAGCGCCTTTACCGGCACCAGGACCAGTTCGAATCCGGGCGGAACGTCACCACGCCATTCCAGCGTGTAGACCCGGACCGCATATCCGCGCGCCTGACAGGCCAGCGCAATGCGCAGGCAGTCACGCTGCAGGCCGCCGAAGGGAAAATACTTGTAAAGGCAAAAGGCCAGTTGCATCAGATTTTTTCCGGCGGCGCCTCGACACCGCGCCGGCGCTTGTAACGGTTATAGCCCCACAGATACTGTTCCGGGCACTGCCTGATCAGGTGTTCGATCTGATGGTTGATCTGCTGGGCGCGCTCTTCGGTGGTACCACGGATCGCTTGCGTCGGCGCCTGCAGGTGGAAATGAAAGCCGGCCCCGCCCGGCAGACGTTCGGCCCAGACCATGATGACGGCGGCTCCACTCTCGGTCAGCCGCGCTGCCAGCGTCATCGTGTAAGCCGGCTTGCCGAAGAAATTCATCCAGCGACCCTCGCCGAACTTCGGTGCCTGATCGGGCAGCAAGCCGACCGCTTCCCCCCGCTTCAAGGCCTTGAGCAATGCCCGAACACCGGCCAGATCCGCTGCCGCAATGCGCAACTGCGCCCGCGCCCGTCCGGCCTCGATCATCGTTTGCAGCCACGCCCTTTTGGGCGGGCGGTAAAGCACGGTGACCGGCGCGTGCGTCGACAGGTACTGGGCGGTGACCTCGAAGCAACCCAGATGCGGCGTCAGATAGACAATGCCTCGGGCCGCGCGCGTTGCCGCCTCGACCAGCTCCCATCCGCTCACCTTGACGACGTGAGCGACCGCATCGGACAAAGGGCGTAGCCAGATCCTCGGCAGCTCAAGCGCCGATCGACCGGCATTGGCAATGGCCGAGGGCTGCAAACGGCGCGCCTCCGTCTCGCCGAGTGCCAGCACCATGTACTCGCGCATGTGGCGGCGATAGGTCGGGGAAAACAACCAGGCCAGCCAGCCGAGAAAAGCCCCAAGCCTGTGCAGCCAGGCCAGCGGCAGATGACTCAGCATACGAAAAAGAAGGACCACGCAATAACCTTGCCGGCAACGGGTTTGACCCGCGGCTCACTAAAAACTACAATTACTTCCTCCGCCGAGTTAATCAGGACAACTTGCAGGGCGGGAGAAGTCAAAAAATGGCTTCCAAAATACTGCTAAAGCGTCGTCTGCTCAAACCCCGGAGCCGGCCACGCCGACACAACGGGGTTTTTTTATTGGAGCAGAATCATATGTCCCACGAGTTTCTCTTTTCCTCGGAATCCGTATCCGAAGGCCATCCGGACAAGGTCGCCGACCAGATTTCGGATTCCATCCTCGATGCCATTCTGGCCGAAGACCCCACGGGCCGCGTTGCCTGCGAAACCCTGGTGTCCACCGGCCTGGTCGTCATCTCCGGCGAAATAACGACCAAGGCGCACATCAACTACCGCGAAATCGCGCAGGAAACCGTTCGTCGCATCGGCTACACCGACTCCGACATCGGTTTCGACTACAAGAGTTGCGCCATTTTAACGGCAATCAACCGCCAGTCGCCGGATATTGCACAGGGCGTCAACGAAGGCCAGGGTCTCGATCTCGACCAGGGCGCCGGCGACCAGGGTTTGATGTTCGGCTACGCGTGCAACGAAACGCCCTCGCTGATGCCGCTGCCGATCTACTACGCGCACCGCCTCATGCAGCGCCAGGCCGAAGTGCGCAAGGATGGCCGCCTGCCGTGGCTGCGCCCGGATGCCAAGAGCCAGCTTACCGTCAACTACGTCGACGGCAAGCCGGCGTTCATCGACACCGTCGTTGTCTCGACGCAGCACGGCCCCGAGGTATCGCACGCCCAGATCGAAGAGGCGGTGATTGAAGAAATCATCAAGCCGGTGTTGCCGAAGGATCTGCTGTCGGCCAAAACCCGTTTTCTGGTCAACCCGACCGGCCGCTTTGTCGTCGGCGGCCCGCACGGCGACTGCGGCCTGACCGGCCGCAAGATCATCGTCGACAGCTACGGCGGCACCGCGCGCCACGGCGGCGGCGCCTTCTCCGGCAAGGATCCTTCCAAGGTGGATCGTTCGGCCGCCTACGCTGCGCGTTATGTGGCGAAGAACATTGTCGCTGCCGGCCTGGCCGACCGCTGCGAAGTTCAGGTCGCCTACGCCATCGGCGTGGCCAAGCCGGTATCGCTGATGGTCAATACCTTCGGCACCGGAAAAGTCAGCGACGAGAAGATCGTCGAACTGATCGGCAAGCATTTCGACCTGCGCCCGAAGGGAATCATCCAGACGCTCAACCTGCTGCGCCCGATCTACACCAAGACCGCAGCCTACGGCCATTTCGGACGAGAAGAGCCGGAGTTCACCTGGGAAGGGATCGACAAGGCGGCCGCACTGAAAGCCGACGCTGGACTTTGATTTTTTTGGCATAGGAAAAGGGCCGTGAGGCACGAAGAATTTGTACTTACGCTAACTCATTGAATTACCGTGGCCCGAGGCCAGGCTTCGCGCTCATTCCGGGCTTGACCCGGAATCCAGTTCGTTCATCATTACAGTTTTACTAACACCGTGATCAGATGTACAAATCTGGATTCCGGCCTGCGCCGGAATGACGATGGGTTTTCAGAACAAATTTACCCTGGGCCGCGAGGCCCTTTTCCTTATTCCGGAAGTAAATGATGTAAGATTATTCCCTCGGAAATTTGACGCCCAATCAGTCCCCATACCATGCTCAAAAAATCAGCGTCAAACAGCTTGCAGTCGGCATGCACCTCAAGGAGTTCTGTGGCTCGTGGATGGAGCACCCCTTCTGGCGCTCGGCTTTCGTGATTTCCGACCCGAGGGATATCAAGGCCATTCTGGCCAGCAGCATCAAGGAAGTGTGGATCGACACGGCGAAGGGGCTCGATGTGACGGCTGGTGAAACGGCGATGTCGGAAGCTGAATCCGAGGCTCAGGTCGATGCGGAACTGAACAGTGCAGCAAGTGCCGAGCGCGAAAGGGCACCCGTTCCGGCTGCAGTCGAATTTGCCCGTGCCGCGAAGATCTGCGCCCAATCCAAACGCGCCGTCACCTCGATGTTTCAGGAAGCGCGCATGGGCAAGGCGGTCGACATCGGCGGTGCAGAAAAGCTGGTACAGGAAATTGCCGACTCGGTCAGCCGCAACCCGGGCGCGCTGATCAGCCTGGCCCGTCTGAAAACCGTCGACGATTACACCTACATGCACTCGGTCGCCGTTTGCGCGCTGATGATTGCCCTCTCCAGGCAGCTCAAGCTCGACGAGACGCAGACCCGCTCGGCAGGTGTTGCCGGCCTGCTGCACGATCTCGGCAAGGCCATGATGCCGATGGAGGTACTCAACAAACCGGGCAAGCTGACCGACGAAGAATTCGCAATCATCAAAAAACACCCGGAAGAAGGACACAAATTGCTGCTCGGCAACACCGATGCCGATGAGATCGCTCTCGATGTGGTTCTGAACCACCACGAAAAAACCGACGGCTCGGGTTACCCCAGGCGCCTCAAGGACAGTGAAATCAGCCTGTTCGCCAAGATGGGGGCGGTTTGCGACGTCTATGACGCCATCACCTCTAACCGCCCATACAAGGCCGGCTGGGATCCCGCCGAATCGCTGCGCAAGATGGCCGAATGGGTCAATGGCCACTTTGACCCGACGGTGTTCCAGGCTTTCGTAAAAAGCCTCGGCATCTACCCGATTGGCTCGCTGGTCAAACTCAATTCCGGACGGCTGGGCATTGTCATCGACCAGGCCGAAAAATCCTTGCTGACCCCGCGCGTCAAGGTTTTCTTCTCGACCAAAGCCAATGCCCGCATCCTGCCCGAAATCGTCGATCTCTCCCACTCGGGCTGCCAGGAAAAGATTTCCAGCCGGGAGGACCCGGCCCAATGGAATTTTCCGGACTTCAACGAACTCTGGTCCGGCTTGCCCGGCACGCCAGCACTTCACACCCGAAAATTTAGCAAGTCCATAGCAATCCAGTAGGTCGGGTTAGCGCAGCGAAACCCGACGGCGTACATCCGATCAAGATTTCGGTTAAACGGTGCGCTAACCCGACCTAGGATTCCGGGTCGATTCCGGCGAAGCCTGGCCCTCGGGCCACAATGGGTTTCCAGAACAAATTTACCGTGTGCGCGCCAGGCTAAGCACTTCACACTCGATATAAGTCTGCGTATAATCCGCTCTTGTCCGAGGGGCGCTGCAAAACTGTTGTTCAACAGTTTCAGGCTCGGAACCTTAAACGGCGCTCATCCAACCAATCCGTGCCGGGCACGGGAAGTCGGGTGAGTCTGATCTGAACTACCTCAGCACACTGCCGCGTTACGCCAGGCAACCTCTTCCCCTCCCGGCCACAGTTATCAAGGAGTTTTACTGTGGCTGAAAAATTCAACGACTACGTTATTGCCGACCTGAGCCTCGCCGACTGGGGGCGCAAGGAAATCCGCATCGCCGAAACCGAAATGCCCGGTCTGATGGCGATTCGCGAAGAATTCGCTGCGGCCAAGGCGCTCAAGGGCGCGCGCATCACCGGTTCGCTGCACATGACGATCCAGACCGCCGTGCTCATCGAAACGCTGACCGCGCTCGGTGCCGAAGTGCGCTGGGCGTCGTGCAACATCTTCTCGACGCAGGATCACGCCGCCGCGGCGATTGCTGCCGGCGGTACGCCGGTGTTTGCCGTCAAGGGCGAATCGCTCGAAGATTACTGGGATTTCACGCACCGCATTTTCGAATGGAAGGATGGCGGTTATTCGAACATGATCCTCGACGACGGCGGCGATGCCACGCTGCTGCTGCACCTCGGCGCGCGCGCCGAAAAGGATCTTTCGGTTCTTGCCAATCCGGGTTCGGAAGAAGAAACCATCCTCTTTGCCGCGATCAAGGCCAAGCTGGCGCTTGACCCGACCTGGTACTCGGTGCGTCTGGCCGCAATCAAGGGCGTCACCGAGGAAACCACCACCGGCGTCCATCGTCTGTATCAGATGCACGCCAAGGGCGAACTCAAATTCCCGGCAATCAACGTTAACGACTCGGTCACCAAGTCCAAGTTCGACAACCTCTACGGCTGCCGCGAATCGCTGGTTGACAGTGTCAAGCGCGCCACCGATGTGATGATCGCCGGCAAGGTGGCTGTCGTTGCCGGCTATGGCGACGTGGGCAAGGGCTCGGCACAGGCCATGCGCGCACTCTCGGCGCAAGTGTGGGTCACCGAAATCGACCCGATCTGCGCGCTGCAGGCGGCGATGGAAGGCTACCGCGTAGTCACCATGGAATACGCAGCCGACAAGGCCGACATCTTCGTTTCCGCGACCGGTAATTATCATGTCATTACCCATGCGCACATGGCGAAGATGAAAGACCAGGCCATCGTCTGCAACATCGGTCACTTCGACAACGAGATCGACGTCGCTTCGCTGGAGAAATACCAGTGGGAGGAAATCAAGCCGCAGGTTGACCACGTCATATTCCCCGACGGCAAGCGAATCATCCTGCTCGCCAAGGGTCGCCTGGTTAACCTCGGCTGCGGCACCGGCCACCCGTCCTACGTCATGAGCTCGTCGTTCGCCAACCAGACGATCGCCCAGATCGAACTGTTCACGCGCAACGCCGACTACCCGGTGGGCGTCTACACGCTGCCCAAGCATCTCGACGAAAAGGTCGCGCGCCTGCAGTTGAAGAAACTCAATGCCCAGCTCAGCGAACTGACCGACCAGCAGGCCGCCTATATCGGCGTCCCCAAGGCCGGCCCGTACAAGGCCGATCAGTATCGTTATTGAGTGTTCGCAGCAAACCGTTTTGAAACCCGTCATTCCGGGCTTGACCCGGAATCCAGTGGCGTATCTCTGGATTCCCGTTTTCACCGGAATGACGCTTCAAAACAGTTTATTCGGTTTTATTTGAACCACGACCTCAACTCCAACCCCCTACCAGGGAGAACGCCATGCGCCTGATCCTGCTCTGGATACTCAACGCCGTTGCGCTGCTTGCCGTAACTTACCTGCTGCCATCCATCCAGGTGGCATCGTTTGGTTCGGCGCTGCTCGCGGCACTCCTGCTCGGACTGGTCAATACCCTATTGCGCCCCGTGTTGCTGCTGCTGACGTTGCCGGTCACGCTACTGACGCTAGGACTGTTCATCTTTGTCATCAACGGCCTGATGTTCTGGCTGGCGGGTTCGATGATTGAAGGCTTTGTGGTCAGCGGCTTCTGGCCGGGGGTCTTCGGCTCGATGCTCTACAGCGTCGTATCGTGGGCGCTGACTAGCCTGCTGGTTTCCGGCAAGAACTAACGCCTAATTTATGTGATTGATCCGCATGAAACACACTGAACTCTCGATAGAATTTTTCCCGCCGCAAACGCCCGAAGGCATCGACAAGCTGCGCCTGGTGCGCAGCAAGCTGGCGGTGCTCAAGCCTGAGTTCTTCTCCGTCACCTTCGGCGCCGGCGGTTCGACGCGCGAACGAACGTTCTCGGTGATCAGGAAATCGCCGCCGAAGGCTTCGCCGCCGCGCCGCATCTCTCATGCATCGGCTCGACGCGCGAAAACATCCGCGAAATCCTGCTCGACTACCAGGCCGCCGGAATCCGCCGCATCGTCGCCCTGCGCGGCGATCTGCCTTCGGGAATGGCCGAGGCCGGCGAATTCCGCTACGCCAACGAACTCGTCGAATTCATCCGCAGCGAGACCGGCGATCATTTCCATCTCGAAGTCGCCGCCTACCCCGAATGGCACCCGCAGGCGCGCAACCCGCACGACGATCTGCCGCCTTCGCCAGAAAGGCCAGAGCCGGGGCCAATTCGGCGATCACGCAATACTTCTACAACGCCGACGCCTACTTCCATTTCGTCGATGAGGTGCGCGCGCTCGGGGTCGACATCCCGATCGTCCCCGGCATCATGCCGATCGCCAGTTTCTCCAAGCTGGCGCGTTTCTCCGATGCCTGCGGCGCCGAGCTGCCGCGCTGGATGCGCCGCAAGTTCGAAGGTCTCGGCGATGACGTCGACGCCATTCGTGCCTTCGGCCTCGATATCGTGACCGAGTTATGCCAACGCCTGCTGGCCGGTGGCGCGCCGGGTCTGCACTTCTACTCGATGAACCAGTCGGTGCTGACGCTTGAAATCTGCCGTCGGCTTCAACTTTCGTAAACTATGGCACGCCCTCTACCCGAATTCGTCGAACATGCCTGCGAGTTGTTCGCCCCGCTCGGGTCGATTCGCGTCAGGGCGATGTTCGGTGGCTGGGGTTTTTACTGCGACGAGATTTTCTTCGCCATCGTTGCCGATGAAACGCTGTATCTGAAGGCCGACAGCGAAAGCGCCGACAGCTTCCGCCAGGCCGGTGGCGAACCCTTCCGCTTTACCACCAGGGACGGTCGCACAGAAACCATGAATTACTGGACCATACCCGGCGAAGCGCTGGAATCCCCGGTTGAGATGCAGCCCTGGGGACGCCTCGCGCTCGCTGCCGCAGTGCGTGCGCGCAAACCGAAAAAGCCGCCTGCCCGCAAGTGAGGCTGTAGTTCCTGCCTGGTTGTCAGTCAGAAAAAAAGCGAACCACCAAGACACAAAGAACACAAAGATTCACCAAGAAAACAAAAAATTCTCTTTGTTTTCCCTGGTGCCCTTTGGTAATTTGGTGGTTCTCTGTAAACGTTGACGGCCTGACAGCCACCTGGAGGAACGCAAGTCCGGTCTCCACCTCACCCATCGCAGGGATTGACTCACACTTCCACAGGGTTCCATAATGGAACCATTGTTTAAAACAGTTCCAAAATGTTGCCATCGATGGGTGTCAGTTTTTCAGTCAAGAACATTCCCGAAGAGCTTGCGCAGCGCTTGCGCATTCGCGCCGAACGCAACCATCGTTCATTGCAGGGTGAGCTGATGGCCATCCTTGAGGCGGCCGCAAGTGAAGACTTGCCCGCCATCACCGGGGCGAGTGAAAGCCGGGGGACTCGTCGTGTGGAGGACTCCCTGCAAGGTTGGCGCACACTCTTTCCCGTTCCCTCGCGCAGCAACGTCTCCTCGGCAAGCCTGATCCGCCAGATGCGCAATGGCCGGTACGGCGAGGACTGGGCGGAGGGAGGCGAGCCAAAAGGTGCCGCCTGATCGATGTCCGAAGTATTCCTTGCCGAACCGCCGGCCATCTACCTGACGCGGGCACCGCTCGTCGTCGATGCCAGCCTGTTGGCGGCCTGCGTCTTCGGGGAAGAGGAACGCGATGCCGCAGAAGCCCGCTTGCGCGGCTTCAGTCTGCACGCGCCGGGGCTGATCGATTACGAGTTGACCAACGTGGCGGTCACCCGATTGCGCCGCAATGAGCTGACACTGGAAAATGCCGTACTCGCCCTTGCCGAGTTCTCCATGATGGAACTGGAAAGGCATGCGCCCGTTCCTGAAGAAGTGGTCACCATTGCCAGCCGTTATCGCCTGACCGCCTACGACGCCGCCTATCTGTGGCTCGCCGGCGCGCTCAAGGCGCCGCTCGCCACCTTCGATCGGCAACTGGCAAGTGCCGCGAGCGATTATCTCGGCAAACTTCCTGCCCCCTGATTTCCGCGCTCGTCACCCCGGCAACAGCCGGGGTCCAGCTCGTTTATCTGTTTTATTGATGGATATCAGAGGAAGGTACTGTATTCCGGCATTCGCCGGAATGAGCGCGAAGCCTGGCCTCGGGCCACGGCTTGGGAGGTGTTAATCCATTAATTCACAGCCTCCGAGGTGACTTGCCGCTGCGTTCGGGGCCGACATTCTTGTGCGATTCCTGCATGGGTCTTCGCAGTACCTTGGCAATCAAGAGGAGAAGCACCGTACATGGGCAGCTCACAAACGAAGCAAATCAAGCTACAATCGTAGCCTTTAAAGCTACGTAATTCGGCCTATCGTGTTACTTGACCTTCTCTTCGGCACTTACCGCCAGCGCGCACTGAACCAGCTACTGTTGCATCCGGACAGCAGCTATCACGTACGCGAACTGGCGCGACTGACCGGCACCACGCCCGGCACCTTGCACAAGGAGCTATCCCGACTGGCCGAGTCCGGCCTGCTGCTGCGCGAAAAGCAGGGCAATCAGGTGCGCTACCGCGCCAACCGCGAGTGCCCGGTTTTTGCCGAACTGGCCGGCCTGTTTCGCAAGACCAGCGGCGTGGTTGGTGTGATCGCTGACGCCCTGCACACGCTTGGCACTGCGCCCGAGCTGGCGCTGATCTTCGGTTCGATCGCACGCGGCGAAGAGAACGCCCGCAGCGATGTCGATTTACTCCTGATCGCCGACTCCACCTTCGGCGACGTCGTCAAGGTACTGCATCCAGTGCAGGAGCAGTTACAACGTGAAATCAACCCGGTGCTCTACACCGCCCCCGAGTTCATCCGGCGAATCGCCGACAAGGACGCCTTCATCGGCAAGCTTCTCGCCAACCCGAAACTATTCGTCATCGGAACCGAACATGACCTTGGAAAACTTGCTGGCCATTCATCGCTTGCAGGCGTTTGAAGCGACGTCCGGCAGCGTGCTGCGATTGCTCGCCTCGGCTGAGCGCAACCTGGCCGACGCACGCCTCGTTGAACTCAGCGCCGACAATCGCTTTGATGCCGCCTACAAAGCCATCATGCAATGCGCAATGATCGGGTTGTGGGCCAATGGCTATCGCACGGCGACCAGCCAGCCCGGTCACCACCAGACCGCACTGCAAACGCTGCCGAAAACAATGGGGCTCGCCCAGGACGCCGTAATCGTCCTTGACGCCTTACGCAAACAACGCAACCTCAACGACTACGAAGGCGACTCGGTCACCGACGCCGCAGTCAAGGAATGCCTGACCCAGGCCGCAGCATTGCTGGCACATACCCGACACTGGTTGTCTCGTCATCGGCCCGATCTGCTCGCCAGGGATCAATAAGACAAGTGCAGCAGTTTAGCGTAATGCCAATATCTTAGGCCCTCATCCCCAGCCCTTCTCCCGCAGGGAGAAGGGTGCAAACCCCCTCGCCCCGTGGGAGAGGGTTGGGGTGAGGGCCAGGCAATCGCCAAATTTGGTGTTGCGGTCAATTTGTCGCGTTTAACTGCGGTTTCTAGGATGATACCGGCTTAGCGCACCCACCCTCCAACGTCACCCATGAGTCATTTTTCTCCCCGCTGCCTCTCCATTGACCTTGAAGTCGGGTTGCGCGATACGCGGATTCACCACTTTGCCGCCGTTCGTGGGGACCAGCCGGAGGCCTCGCTGCATTTCAGGCAAGGCAATCTGCCTGTTGCGCTGGAGCAACTCGACTCGCTCGCCGACGGTGCCAGCTTCCTGCTCGGCCATAACCTGATCGCTTTCGACCTGCCGCACCTGGCCGCTGCCAAACCCGATCTTCGGCTGCTGAAACTGCCGGTGGTCGATACGCTGTGGCTCAACCCGCTGGCCTTTCCGCGCAATCCCTATCACCATCTGGTGAAGCATTACCAGGACGGGCAACTCAAGCGCGGGCGCTTGAACGATCCGCTGCTCGACGCGCAACTGACGCTTGAAGTCTTTCGCAACCAGCACGCTGCGCTGGCCAAAACCTCGCCGAACCTGGTTCTCGCCTGGCACTGGCTGACAACTTCAAATGACAGCGGGGCAGGTCTTGATCGCTTCTTCATGAGCTTGCGCCACAAGGCACGGCCTAGTGATGACGAAGCGCTTGCCGCCATTCGCGTACAGCTCGCCGGGCAAGCCTGCCAGACGTACATGGGCGATATTCTGGCCGATGCCGCCGGTCAGGGCTGGGCCCTGGCTTACGCACTGGCCTGGTTGTCGGTGGCCGGCGGAAATTCGGTGATGCCGCCGTGGGTGCGCCATCAGTTTCCGCAGGCCGGCGTGCTGATCAAGCGTTTGCGCGACACCGCCTGCGCCGACCCGGCGTGCGCCTGGTGCCGCGAACGGCACGATGCGCAGAAGGAACTCGCGCACTGGTTCGGCTTCCCCGAATTTCGCCCCGAGCCGGCCGATGACGATGGTCGACCCCTTCAGCAAAGCATCGTCGAAGCGGCGCTGCGCGGCGAGCATCTGTTGGGCATTCTGCCGACCGGTACCGGCAAATCGCTGTGCTATCAGATCCCCGCCCTCTCGCGCTTCGACAAGACCGGTGCGCTGACTGTCGTCATCTCGCCGCTGGTGGCCTTGATGGCCGATCAGGTGGCCGGGCTGGAAGCGAAGAACATCAAAAGCTGTGCGGCGCTCAACGGGCTGCTCTCGATGCCCGAGCGCGCCGACGTGCTCGACCGGGTGCGCCTCGGCGATATCGGCATTCTCATCGTTTCGCCCGAGCAACTGCGCAATCGCAGCGTGCGCAAGGTGCTGGCGCAGCGCGAAATCGGCGCCTGGGTGCTAGACGAAGCGCACTGCCTTTCCAAATGGGGGCAGGATTTCCGCCCGGATTATCGCTATGTCAGCCGGTTTATTCGCGAGAAGGCCGGCGATCAGCCCGACAAAACCATTTCGACCGTCCTCTGCCTGACGGCGACCGCCAAGCCCGATGTGGTGGCCGACATCGTGACCCATTTCAAGGACAAGGTCGGCATCGAGCTGCGCTGCTTCAACGGCGGCGCCAGCCGCACCAATCTCGATTTCTGTGTCGTACCGACCAGCCCGGCCGAGAAGTTCTCGCACATCCATCAGATTCTGCAGGCCGATCTGCCGCCGGACCTGCCCGGCGGGGCGATCGTCTATTGCGCAACGCGCAGGCAGACCGAGGAAGTATCAGGTTTTTTGCAGCAGAAGGGCTGGGCGGTCGGCCACTATCACGCCAGACTGCCGCCCGAAAGCAAAAAGAACACACAGAAAACTTTCATCGAAGGCGGCCTGCGCGTCATCGTCGCGACCAATGCGTTCGGCATGGGAATCGACAAGCCCGACGTGCGACTGGTCATCCACGCCGATATCCCCGGCTCGCTGGAAAACTACCTGCAGGAAGCCGGTCGCGCCGGGCGCGACAGTCAGTCGGCACGCTGCGTGCTGCTATACACCGTCGAGGATGTCGAGCGCCAGTTCGGCATGTCGGCGCGTTCGCGGCTCTCGCGCAAGGAAATCCAGGCCATCCTGCACTCGCTGCGCAATCTCGATCGAAAAAGACGCAAGGGCGGCGGCAAGGAGGGTGGAAAAGACAGTGACCTGATCGCCACCGCCGGCGAGATCCTCGCCGAGGACGAAGACGGCGCTTTCGAGCGCGATTCGGCCACCGACGACACGCGCGTGCGCACCGCCGTGTCGTGGCTGGAAGAAGCTTCGCTGCTCACGCGCGAGGAAAACCGGGTGCAGATTTTTCCCTCGTCGCTGCGTATCGCCTCGCTCGACGAAGCACGGAAAAAACTTGCGAAGAAGCGCATTGCGCCGGAGTATCTGCAAAGCCTGCTGGCCATTGTCGGTGCGCTGATCGGCGCGCCGGTCGATGAAGGCATTTCGACCGACGAGTTGATGCTCGTTTCCGGGCTTTCGTCCGAAAAAGTCCGCGCCGCGTTCTACGACCTTGAGGCGCTGGGGCTGGCCAGCAACGATACGGCGCTGACCGCCTACGTCCATGTTGCCGTCGAACGCTCGTCGAGGAAACGCTTCGAGCAGGCGGCTGCGCTGGAATCGGCGTTGATCGGCCTGTTGCGCGAGCAGCACCCGGATCTCGGCCGCGGCGAATCGTCGGTCCTGCATCTGCGCCATGCCAACCAGCACCTGAAGGACACCGGCCACCCGGACGCCCTGCCCGAGCGCCTGCGCCAGTTGCTCAGCAGCCTCGCCGGCGACGGGCGCGACGAGGACGGTGGCCAGGGCAGCCTGAAGCTGCGCCGCGTCGATGCCGAATCGGTGGCGATTGAGCTGCAACGCGAGTGGTCCAGCCTGGAAACCACCGCCCGCCGCCGTCGCGCTGCGGCCGGCTGCCTGCTCGATCACCTTCTTGCCTGCCTGCCCCCCGAGGCGCGCGGCAACGATCAACTGGCCGAAACGACGCTCGGCAAACTGCTGGCGGCACTGGAATCCGATCTGCTGCTGAAGGCCGAGAAGACGATCACGCCCAGGCTGCTCGATCGTGCGCTGCTGTGGCTGCACGAGCAGGAAATCATCCGGTTGAACAAGGGGCTTGCCGTCTTCCGGCCGGCGATGACGATTCGTCTGGAACCCGACTGGAAGAATAAATTCACACCACCGGATTTCGCGCCTCTCAAGCTGCACTATGACGAACAGGTGGTGCAGATTCACGTCATGGCCGAGTACGTGCAGCGCGGGCTGACGACCATGGCCGAAGCGCTGCACCTGACGATGGATTACTTCAGCCTGCAGCGCGACGAATTCATGCGCCGCTGGCTGCCCGATCGCGACAAGGAACTGGCGCGCCAGACGACGCCGCAATCGTGGCACGCCATTGTCGAAGTGCTGAACAACCGGGCGCAACGCGAGATCGTTGCCGACGATCGCGAAAGTACCAACGTTCTTGTTCTGGCCGGCCCCGGCTCGGGCAAAACGCGGGTGCTGGTGCATCGCATCGCCTACCTGATTCGCGTCCGCCGCGAAAACCCGCACGGCATTTTGGCGCTGGCCTACAACCGCCACGCCGCCGTGCAGATTCGCCAGCGCCTGGCCGCACTGATCGGCGATGACGCGCGCGGTGTTTCGGTGCTGACCCTGCATGCGCTGGCCATGCGTCTGGTTGGTGCCAGTCTGGCAACGCAGAATACAAGTTTTGGCAGGAGCGCCGATGGCGAGCTGTTCAAGCAGATCGTCGAGCAGGCGGTCAGCCTGCTCAAGGGCGAAGACCTGCCGCCGGAAGATGCCGACCAGCAACGCCAGCGCCTGCTGGCCGGCTTCCGCTGGATTCTGGTCGACGAGTATCAGGATATTGCGCCAGAAGAATATGAGCTGATTTCGAGGCTGGCCGGGCGCACCCGACCCGATGAAGACGGCCGCCTCAACCTCTTCGCCGTCGGCGACGACGACCAGAACATCTACGCCTTCAAGGGCGCCTCGGTCGAGTTCATCCGTCGCTTCGAGGCCGACTACGCCGCCAGGCCGGCCTTCCTGACCGACAATTATCGCTCGACGTCGCACATCATCGAAGCTGCCAACGCGATGATCGCGCCGGCCGCGCAGCGCATGAAAGAGGCGCAGCCGATCCGTATTGACGCGGCGCGCAAGGCGCAAGCCGCAGGCGGCGAATGGGCCGGCCTCGACCCTGTCGGCCGCGGGCGCGTACAGATCCTGCCGGCCGGCGACAACGACCAGACCCAGGCCCTGGCCGTGATCGGCGAGTTCGAGCGCTTGGCGGATCTGGCAGCCCATTGGGACTGGGCGCGCTGCGCCGTCATTGCCCGCCATTGGCGCTCACTCGACCCCGTGCGCAGTTATTGCGAACTGCAGGGCATCCCGGTTCAGCAGGCCGACGAAGACAGCAGCGGCTTCTGGAGCCTGCGCGAAACGCAGTCGCTGCTCGGCTGGCTGCGCGCAAGAGGTAGCGGGCTGATCGATTCCGCAACGATCGCGCACTGGCTGGAATTGCAGCCGGCAGGAGGGATCGGCGCCCATTGGTGGGACTACCTGCGCGAGGCCATCGCCGAATATGCGCTCGATGTCGGCGACGCCGAATTGCCACTCGATTACTTTCTCGACTGGCTCGCCGAATGGGGCCGGGAAGCGCGGCGCCGGCAAAGCGGCTTGCTGCTGCTCACCGCGCACAAGGCCAAGGGTCTCGAATTCGATCACGTCGCGGTACTCGACGGGGAGTGGTGGCAAATTCGGTGGCAAAGTCGGGGGCAAAGTCGGGGGCGTCGGCGGCAGAGCGGCGCCAACGAGGACGCAGACGCCACTCGCCGCCTGTATTACGTGGCCATGACCCGCGCCCGGAAAACACTGATGCTGGCCCGCTTTGATCGTGGCCAGGGATTGCTCGACGGATTGCCTGAATCCCCGGCCATTCTGCGCCGCCCGCAGTCGGAATTACCAACGCCGCCGCCCGAACTCGCCCGCCGCTATCGGCGGCTCGGCTGGCGGGAGATCGACCTCGACTTTGCCGCCCAGTATCCGCCAAGCCACGCCATTCATCAGGCGCTTGCTGCGCTGGCGGTGGGCAGCCGGATCGAGCTACGGCAAAAATCCGCCAGCACCTGGCGCTTGTGCGATGCGCAGGGCGTTGTCATCGGCGCCCTGTCGCAACACTTCGAACCGGAACACAACATGGACTGCATCGCCGCCCGCGTCGCCGCAATCCACGTTCGCCGCCCCGGCGATGTAGCAGATCAATACAAAACCCGGATCAACGCGCAAGGCGAATCCTGGGAAATGCTCGTTCCTGAACTGGTCTTTGCACCGGTCAGATAATTCTTCACACCGGCGAAAGCCGGTGTCCAGTGCCTTGATTTTCCGCCGCTGCCCCAAGGGATTGGCTACGCGGCAAATTCCCGGCGCTCACCTCGGCGATGGATCCTTTTTCACAATAACCGGCCGCCGCGACACCAGCCAGACGCCGGTCAGTACCAGCGCGGCACCGGCCATCTGTGACAGCGAAAGCGGTTCGCCAAGCAGCCACCAGCCGAAGAAGATGGTCAGCACCGGCCCCAGCGTGCCGATCAGCACCGCCTTGGAAGCGCCGATACGACGGATCGCCGCCGACTGCATGAACACCGGCAGCACGGTCGAAAAAAGTGCCATGCCAATACCATAGGCGTAGATGATGAATGGCTGGCTGAGTGCAGACAGCGGCTGCACGACGAAGAAGTGCACTTGCGTCGCCGCCGTCGACACCAGCATCGCCAGCGCCGTGAAGCGCGCAGCGCCGAGACGGTGGATCATTGGCGCGCTGCCGGCCAGATAGGAGGCGTAAGAAATCGACGAAGCGAAGACGAAGGCGGCACCGAGCATGACGCTCGCGCTGTCGCCGCTCAGCTCCAGATCGTGGGCGAAGGCGAGGGCTATTCCGGAATACGACAGCACCAGCGAACCCACCTCGCGCCGCTCCAGCGGCTGGCCCATGAACAGCACACCGATCAGTATCGTCAGCGTCGGGTAGGTGAACAGAATCAGGCGTTCGAGCCCGGCAGTGATGTAGCGCAGGCCGATGAAATCGAGCAGGCTGGCGCCGTAATAGCCCAGCAGGCCAAGCACGGTAATCATCAGCCAGTCGCGCCGCGTCAGCGGCGGCGCCGAGCGACTGGAGTGGAATCCGACCCAGAGAAAGACCGGCAGTGAAAACACCATGCGTAGCGAAAGCAGCGTTATCGCATCGACCGGTGCCGCCGCATAGGCCAGCTTGACGAAAATCGCCTTGAACGAGAAACCGAGCGCGGCGAGGATGGCGAGGGCGACGCCAAGTCGTTCGACAGAAAATTGCTTCCAGGGCATGAGGGATCAAGTGTGCGGGTTCAAGAAAATCGGAGAAAAGTGAGGTTTGGGGCTGTTCAGCCCTGGCGCAATATTCAAAGGCGAGGCAGGCTAACACAAAGTGAACACTTGATGCGGGTACACCGTCTGGCGAAATGGACGTCATGGCGATCCGGCCTCGCGGCTTTACCCGGTCTCGCCATGAATCCGGGAAGCAGAGCAAGCGCCATATTTCGAGGCCATGGCAGGATTCCCATCGTTTCAATTGCCCCGGATTGTTTGTTTGCTGAAGAGATTGTTGCATTATGGCTTGCTGTTGAGCATTTTCTTGCTTTACAAAAGTTTACAGAAGATACTTGATCAAATGTATCAACATTTGAGTCATTTCATGGCGGGAGCTTCAAGCACTCGCAGTCGCTATGAGCTGGCTTGGGTAAGCAGAGTGTTTGCATAACAAATTTTTAAGGAAATGATGATGCTCGATCGCATGAAACTAAAAACGAAAATTATCCTGCTGGTCGTGGCCGCACTGCTCGGCATGGTGGTTATCGCCAGCTTGTCTGCTTTTGCCACCAAACGTGACCTGACCGAGGGTCGCAAGGTGCTGATCAGGTCAATCATCGAGTCGGCGCATAACACGGCGGCTTTCTACCACGCGCAGGAGGTAGCCGGAGCGCTGACCCGTGAGCAGGCGCAGAAGGCCGTCATCGACACCCTGCTGGCGGCACGCTACGGTGGTGCCGACGGCAAGACAGAATATGTGTATGCGCTTACGATGGAGGGGGTTTTCGTCGCACACGTCAAAACCGAATTGATCGGCCAGAACGTGCTGGAGAAGCTTGTGGACGGGCAGGGACGGTTCACGCTCAAGGACATTATCGCGGCGGCCAAGTCCGGCCCGGGCGGGGCTTTCGTCGATACTGCCTTTCCTCGTCCGGGCGAGAAGCTTGCTGTCGAAAAGCTGCAGTTTGCCAAACACTTCGCCCCCTGGAACTGGGTCATTGGTACCGGCGTGTACATGGATGATATTGACACCGAGTTCAATCACCGACTGGCCAAGGACCTGACAGTGACCGGCGTGCTGCTGGCGGCGATCGCATTGCTTGGCTTTACCATTGCCCGCGGCGTGCTGCGCCAGGTCGGCGGCGAACCGGCTGAAGCCATCGAGTTGATGACACGCGCGGCCAGCGGCGATCTGACCGTTGAAGTGCGCTCTGCCGCGAAAGGCAGCATGCTGGCCTCATTAGGCGAGATGGTGGGTGCGATACGCACCATGGTGTCGGAAATCAGCCACAGCTCGACCCGGCTTACGCAGGGCGCCGAAAGCATCAGCACCGCTTCGCGCGACGTGGCCATGGCCTCCGAAAGGCAATCCGATGCGACGCAGACGATGGCTGCAGCGATCGAAGAAATGACGGTCAGCATCAATCACATTTCCGACAGCGCGAAAGATACCCAGGAGAACTCGCTCACCTCGGTCAGCCTGTCCGAGGATGGCTGTGGACGGGTTGAGAGCGCCACGCATGAAATCAGGGAGATTGCAACTCGCGTCAGCGACGCTTCAGGGCGCATTCGCAAGCTTGAGGAACGCGCCAACCAGATTTCCTCGATCGCCGGGGTGATCAAGGATATTGCCGGACAGACCAACCTGCTGGCGCTGAACGCGGCCATCGAAGCGGCTCGGGCCGGCGAGCAGGGCCGTGGTTTTGCCGTGGTGGCCGATGAGGTACGCAAGCTGGCCGAGCGCACCTCGGCAGCGACGATCGAGATCGAGCAGATGATAGCCGGCATTCAGTCGGATACCGTACAGGTGGTTGGGGTCATGGATGCGGCCTTGCCGCAGGTCGCTGCGGGTGTGGAGGCGGCCGAGGGGGCTGCTGAATCGCTGCGCATGATCAAGGATGGCGCTCAGACAACGCTGGAACGGATCCGCGAAGTGGCCGACTCAACCAAGGAACAAAGCATCGCCAGCAACAGCATTGCACAGAAGGTCGAGGAAATTGCCTCGATGGTTGAAGAAACCAGTGCCGCCATGCACTCGACCGCAGAAACGGCCGACGAACTTGAAAAGATTTCCAGCGAACTGACCCGGCTGATCAGCCGCTTCCGCTGCTGAGGGTAACACGTGTTTTTTTCCGAGGTGCAAGACGGTCCGTTTCGCTCAAGACCGAAAACACGGTTCGCAATTCAAAGGGCTTTTATTCGACTGTATTCGACTTGCATTTCGCGCTTCCGGATAACCAGATGATTGTGCCCAGCGAAAAAAACAGCCCGGCCATGCAGCGCATCCTCACGCTCCTGGCGAGCATGTCGAATTTGTCGGCCAGCGACATATCCCGTGAAGCCTTTGTTGGCATCACTACCCTGGCATGCGGCGGTTACCTGAAAGCACTTCGCACAAGTCGGCTCGTCCATGTCAGCGGATGGCGAAAGACAGGCAAAGGATTTGTGACTCCTCTGTTCAGCCTGGGTGATCGACCAGACCTTGCACGGCCCGAATTCAAGGATGCGGACAGGGATTCTGCCGGAATGAATCTGATCGTGGCCGCTTTGGAAAGGGCCGGAATGATGACCTATCTCGAAGTCGCGCAAGCGAGCGGGTTGTCGTCGAACACCATAAAAAACACACGCTATATGGATATTCTGGTCAAGCAGAAACGGATTCATATCGCAGCCTGGCGCCGTAATCGTGCGGGACCATTGATTGCTGTTTATGCCGTGGGCTTTGGCAAGTCGGCTGAAAAACCTGCCCCGCTTTCACGAGCCGAGAGGTGTCGCCGGTGCCGTCAAAAGAAACGCGCCCTCTCGGACAACAGGGGCATTGCTGCTCAACTCTCGAAGATCCAGGGTATCCGCCCCGCCGGATGAAATTCAGGGAGGTATTCTTCTCTGCTTGCTGACTTGAACCCACTTCACAAAGATGGTGTTTTTCGGTGCACTGATGAACCGCTGACGAGCGACGAGCAGCTTACTCGCTCACGAACTGACGCACTTTTGTCAGCCAGACGCCAAAGCCGTTGTTCAGTCCGGCGGGAAGCATCGTCTCCCGACCGAACTGCTTGCGCTCGACCTCCCTGGACAAGGCCTTGAATTGCCATTCCAGCTCGTCGATCAGCACCGTCTGTTCCATGACGATTTCGGGATCGTCGCTTCCCGTCATGACCAGGGCGTCTTCGAGCCGGCAAGGATCGAAGCCGGTTTCAAGCAGCATCATGCGCAGTCCATCGACGCGCTCGACGATAAAGGGGACTGCCGAAACATCGGCCGGCGTCAGCGTCTTGCGCAGCACGATCCAGTCTTCAAACAACTTCCCGGCCTGCGCGAGACGGGTCATCATGACCACCTCTTCCGGCGGCTGTACTGGCGGCAATTTCGAATCGCAGAAAAGCTGGCAGATGAGGGCGACCGCCTGGGCATCGTATTTCTTGCGATTCAGCCGCAATTTCATGTTTATCCGCTTGTCGGCGCCATCCCTTGCCAGCAGCGTGGCCGCAACTTCAGCGACGGCCAGATAGCGGGAGACCGTACCGATCTGCTCGCCAGACAGTCGATACGGGTAGCCGCTAGCGTCGAGCCGCTCGTGGTGTTGCAGCACGGCACTGGCCGTCTCCTGCGGAATTTCCGGAAAATCGCGCAGCATCAGGAAGCCGGTAATGGGATGCGTATAGAGATGGCGCCGCTCTTCGGCCGTCAGGCGATGCTCCGGCCTGAGAATGGCCGGGTCGATGCACAGCTCGCCAATGTCATGGAAAATGCCGGCCAGGGCCAAAGTCTGGAGGTCCTTGCGCGGCAACTTGCCGCCAATCCCCAGCACCGTGGAAATCATTGCCGTGATCAGTCCGTGCTGGAAGAGCTGCGGCCGATCCGCCTGCATCACCGCGAGCTTCAGCATTAGTGGCGCAGGAAGCTGCAACTCGCCAAAGACGACTTGCAAGCGTTCCAGCGACCCGGGCTGGTCAAGCAGGGGCGTCAGCGACGGTACCCGGCGTGCCTCTTCGTAGCCCAGACTGACGAGTCTTGCGCTATCCAGGGGGTCGGCAATGCTGAGCGACTGCTCGATCGGTTTCAGCAGTTTGTGAGCAATGAGTCGCTCGTAAAACTTCCCGGTCAGCCTTGTTCCGGCGCTGACCAGCTTCATTCCGCTGCTGGCGTAAATATCCTCGCTGGCGAGGACTTCCCTTTGCTCGGCGACATCGGTCACCGCCTTGACGAAATGTGTATTCTCCTCAAGCAACTGCTCTGCAAGTTGCTGCGTTTTATCAATCGGCTCGTTGAGGACGGGCGACATGGAAATCAGCTTTCATTCGAGGAGGGGCGGGCAGTTCAGCGGGAACTGCCTGGTCAGGCCCTGGCCCATCAATGACGAAATATTAACTCAAGCACAATGGAAAAGGCGCTCCGCCTTCAGGATTACGCCGATTCAACTCTGCAGGGCAAGCCATTACACTGTTTCTGTGCCCAGATTCTGGCGCTGCTGCCAGAGCAGAAAGGCCGCCCATGCCACTCCGGCAGAGATCGTCAGTGCGCCAAGCTTATGCACGACGAAGCCCCAGACCGGCGCGTTCTGCAACTGGCCGAAGCGCTCAAGGAGATAGATCCAGTCGTGCGGGCCCTCCTCGCCAGTATGCCCGCCGAGCATGATCAGTTGTGGATCCAGTGCGTCATAAACGTAGGGGCAAGATCGAGAAAGCTGGCACCGAACCACCACAGGCAGACGGCGGCAGCAAAGTTGTCGCGGTTCCTGAGCACAAAAGCGATCGCCAGGCCGAGCGGCAAGGCAAGCTGAAAGAAACTGCCGCCGAGGATGGTGAGAAACTCGCCGAAGGGCAGGAACAACACATGACCGGCTTCATGGATCGGCAACAGGATGTTGTGCATGAACGAGCCCCCGATTTCGCCGTCGCGATAATCCATGCCGATCAAGCGCCAGCCCCAGACGGCGATGAAGATTAGCGCTGCACAGCGGGAATAAAAAACCGCCGGCGCCATGCGCGCCTGCGGCGTCAGCAGCGCGGCAGGAAAAGCGCTCGCTGCTTCAACGGTCGATGATTGTTGTGCAGCCACTTCACCCAACTCAAGCTCGGCCTGCGCGTCTTCCCACTTCTGGAAATAAATGTCACAGACCGGACACTGCCCGTCAGCCGGCATGGCCTGTGCCGGTCTGTAGCCGCATTTTGGGCAGCGGTAAAAAACGCGAGTCATTGCAAGCCGTATTCAGTTAAAAGTAAACAGCGAACCACCAAGACACCAAGTTCACCAAGGGGGCACCAAGTTAAAGCTTGATGAACTTTGTCATTTGCTTGACCTGGCGGTGAGGCATTTGTCATTGACTGCCTGCTAGCGGCGACGTGAGCCGCCAAGAATCGAACCGAGTACCCCACGGATGATTTCGCGTCCGACCTGCGAGCCGATGGCGCGTGCTGCGCTCTTGGCGGCGGCTTCCATCACCGAGTCACCGCCCTTGTTGCGCCCGCCGCTGCCCGAGCTGCCACCGATGATGTCCCCCAGGCCACCGAACCAGCCACCGCCGGAAGCCGGTGCCTGCTCGCTCGTGGGTGCCGGTGCCGGGGCCTGTGGCGGCGCTGTGGTGTCTGCTGGCTTGCCTTTCAGTTTCTCGAAGGCCGACTCGCGATCAAGCGTCTTTTCATAAACGCCATAGACCAGCGAGGCCTTGATCACGGCCTGCCGTTCCTCAGCCGTCAGCGGGCCGATACGCGAGGCCGGCGGCAGGATGAAGGCACGCTCGACGACATTCGGTCGCCCCTTTTCGTCGAGGAAGGAAATCAGCGCCTCGCCGACGCCGAGTTCGGTAATCGCCGCTGCCGCATCGAAGACCGGATTCGGGCGCAGCGTTTCGGCAGCCGTTTTTACCGCCTTCTGGTCGCGCGGCGTAAAAGCCCGTAGCGCATGCTGTACGCGGTTGCCGAGCTGGCCGAGTACGGTGTCGGGAATATCCAGCGGATTCTGCGTCACGAAATAGACGCCGACGCCCTTGGAACGGATCAGCCGTACCACCTGCTCGATTTTTTCCAGCAGCGCCGGTGGCGCTTCGTTGAACAGCAGGTGCGCCTCGTCGAAGAAGAACACCAGCTTCGGCTTGTCCACATCGCCGACTTCGGGCAGGTGCTCGAACAGTTCGGAGAGCAGCCAGAGCAGGAAGGTTGAGTAAAGACGTGGCGATGACATCAGCTTGTCGGCAGCAAGAACGTTGATGATGCCCTTGCCATTGTCGGTCTGCATCAGGTCGTTGATGTCGAGCATCGGCTCGCCGAAAAAAATATCGCCGCCCTGCTCGCCCAGCGTCAGCAAACCGCGCTGGATGGCGCCGATCGACGCTGCCGATACGTTGCCGTATTCGGTGGTAAAGGATTTGGCGTTTTCGCCAACGTGCTGCACCATGGCCCGCAGATCCTTGAGGTCGAGCAGAAGCAGGCCCTTGTCGTCGGCGATCTTGAACACCAGTTGCAAGACGCCGGCCTGCGTATCGTTGAGCGCCAATAGCCGCGCCAGCAGGATCGGCCCCATGTCCGAAATCGTCGTGTGTACCGGATGCCCCTGCTCGCCGCTCACATCCCAGAAGGCCGCCGGAAACTTTGTTGGCTTCCAATCGCTCACCGACAGCGATTGCAGGCGCTGCTTGAGTTTCGGGCTGTCGACGCCGGGCGCTGCCAGACCGGAAAGGTCGCCCTTGACGTCGGCCATGAAAACCGGAACGCCGATGCTGGAAAACCGCTCGGCCAGCACTTGCAGGGTGATCGTCTTGCCGGTACCGGTCGCGCCGGTAATCAGTCCATGGCGGTTGGCCAGTGCGGGAAGAAGTCCCAGATCGGTCTGTTCGTGCCTGGCAACGACAAGGGGTTCAATCATGAGTCACTCCGGTAAAAGGGTCAGTCGAGAGATGTTAGAATGCGCGGCTTGATCAGCAAGCGATTTTATCAATTATCCGCAGCAGTTCTGGTTATTCCGTCAGGGCCGTTGCAAACGCTGTACCGACAAGAGGTTAGCATGGCCGGACATTCAAAGTGGGCGAACATCCAGCACCGCAAAGGGCGCCAGGATGAAAAACGCGGCGCGACATTCTCCAAGATCGCCAAGGAAATTACCGTAGCCGCCAAGATGGGCGGCGGCGACCCGGGGTTCAACCCGCGTTTGCGTCTGGCGATCGACAAGGGCAAGGGGGTCAACATGCCCAAGGACAAGATCGACAACGCCATCAAGAAGGGCACCGGCGAGCTCGAAGGCGTCGATTACATCGAAATCCGCTACGAGGGTTATGGCATCGGCGGCGCCGCAGTGATGGTCGACTGCCTGACCGACAACCGCACGCGCACCGTTGCCGAAGTCCGCCATGCGTTCAACAAGTACGGCGGCAACATGGGTACCGACGGCTGCGTGGCTTTCCAGTTTACACATTGCGGCCAACTGCTTTTTGCTCCCGGCACCGACGAAGCGGCGCTGATGGACGCCGCCATCGAAGCCGGCGCCGACGACGTGCTGAGCAACGACGACGGCTCGATCGAAGTCATCACCCCGCCCAACGACTACATGAGCGTCAAGGAAGCCCTGGCCGCCGCCGGCTTTAACGCCGAGTTCGGGCAGGTGACGATGAAGGCCGGGAACGAAACCGAGTTGACCGGCGACGACGCCGTGCGCATGCAGAAGCTGATCGACGTGCTGGAAAGCCTCGACGATGTGCAGGAGGTTTATACCAGCGTGGTGCTTGACGAATAAGCTCTCAGCGAGCTTGACTGGTCGATACGGCGCTCCGGCGCCGTTTCTGTTCTGGCCTCCACTTGATAATCGTTATGATCTCCCCGATGGAAAACAGGAGCATAGCCGTTCTCAACCCTGAACCGACGTACAGCCATTGTGAAACAAAGTGTGTCAACCGTCAGACCAAACGCCATCTCGTTCGTTAAGTGGTTCTACAGGCCAATTGAAAGCCGAACCAAACTGGACGGAAACAGATGGAAAGCCCGCTTATCTCCCCACGCCCCTGGCACCTCCTGCTTGCCCTGCTGGCCTGCGCGCTCTTTCTCGTTGCGCCGGCCCAGGCCGATCCGGCGGGTCGCATCGGGCGCATTGCCTGGCTCTCTGGTCCGGGTGCCGTCAATCTGTACAACCCCAACACCGGCGAGTCGTACAGCGCTGCAATCAACCAGCCGCTGACCAGCGGCGATACACTGACCACCGTTGCCGGCTCCCGGGCCGAGATCCAGATCGGCTCGATGAGCGTACGCCTCGATTCGGGCAGCATGCTGGAAATTGCCCGGATCGACGATGACCAGGTTCGCCTTTATCTGAACGAAGGCCGGGCCATCGTCAAACTGCCATCGCGTGAAGTTGTGCGCGACTTCGAACTGGTCACACGCAACGGTCGATTCGGCGCTCGTGACGCCGGTGTCTATCGCTTTGACGCCGATTCCGGCAGTTCAAGCGCCACGGCCTACTTTGGCACGCTGCATTTTGAGGCCAGTGACAGCTCACTCGATATCGGCGCCGGTCAAAGCGCCCAATTCTGGCAACAAGGTGACGGACAAACCCGCTATCGCCTGTCGAACGCCGTCAACGACGACTTTACCGAATGGAGTGTCACGCGCGACAGGCGTCCGACGGCAAACACCTACGCGCGTTACGTCTCGCCTGAAATGACCGGCGCCGAAGATCTCGACGCCTACGGCAACTGGTCGGAGAACGCCGAATATGGCGCCATCTGGACACCGCGTGCCGTCGCTGCCGACTGGGCGCCTTACCGTAGCGGGCACTGGGTCTGGGTCGCGCCATGGGGCTGGAACTGGGTAGGCTATGAACCGTGGGGTTTTGCGCCCTTCCATTACGGCCGCTGGGTGCACCACCACGGGAGATGGGGCTGGGTTCCGGGCGCACGGATTGCACGACCGGTTTACGCGCCGGCCATGGTGGCCTGGATTGGAACGCCCGGCATAGGGGCATCGATTGCCATCGGCAGCCGCCCCAACGTCGGCTGGTTCCCGCTCGCCCCGCACGAAGTCTATGTGCCGGCTTATCGCAGCAGCGCGAACTACATACGCAACGTCAATATCACGCACGTCAACAACATCAGCAACGTAACGAACATCGTCAACAACCCGCAGGCGGTGGTTCAGCAGACGCATTACAGGCATCGCCAACTGCCGCAAGCGGTGACAGTCGTTCCTGCCGATGTCGTTGCGCATCGTCGCCCAGTCGCGCCTGCAGCGCTTTCTCCGGGAGATCATCGCTCTCTGCGTGATCAGCCGGTGCAGGCCCTGGCTCCGGTTGCTGCGCCGCCGGCCGCTGCCCAGAGCGGAACAAATAGCCGGCAGGAGCGCCCGAACCAGGCATTTACTCGCCGCGATAACGAGCGACAGGGGCCACCACCAGCCATCCCGGCAGCACCAGGTCGCGCCAACATCAATCCACCGTCCGCTTCGACAACACCGCAAGTTCCTCTCACGACACTGCAACAAGGTGAACGGCCAATGCCTGAAACTGTCAGGCCGGCCCCCCAGCAGAGACCCGAAACCCTGGCGCCAGTTCGACAGAATGCCGCCGCCCCGGCTTCCGGTATGCAGACCATGCCACAGGTCGACACGCAGAACCGGCAGGAAAGACCTGAGCGTCCAGGCCAACCCTTGGTCCGGCGTGATCGCGAACAACAGGAGCCACCGGTTAGCGCCCCGGCAGCGCCCGGAAACCGTAATGGCAATCCGCAGGCCGTCCCGGCAGCGCCTCAAGTTCCCGCCACCCCGCTGCAACAGGCCGAAAGGCCAATGCCAGAAACCGTGAGGCCGGCCACTCTGTCAAGACCCGAAGTGATGGCGCCAGTTCGACAGAATGCTGCCGCCCCGGCTTCCGGTATGCAGACCCTGCCACAAGTCGACACACAGAACCGGCAGGAGCGCCAGGACCGTCCAGGCCAACCCCCGGCGTGGCGGGAACGCCAGCAACAGGAAGCACAGGTCACCGCTCCGGCCGCTCCAGGAAGCCGCAACACCACGCCGCCGGCACTTGCGCCGGTACCTCAAGCCCCTGCTGCCCCGCAACGCTACGAGCGGCCGCAGCCTGAAAGCGTGCGGACTGTACCGCAGTCGAGGCCCGAACCGATGGTGTACGCGCCGCCAGCCGCGAGAAACCGGGAGGTGATTCCACCGCTGCCGGCACCTCAATCCCCGGCCTTCGCACCGCAACGCAACGAGCGGCCAATTCCTGAAGTCGTACGTCCTGTACCGCAGTCGAGGCCCGAGCCGTTCGAAGCACGTACCCAGGATCGCAACTACCGCCGCGACGAACCGGCCATGATTTCGCCGCAGCGTGCCGCGCGCATCGAGCCGCCGCCGCAACAGTTCAGACAGGCCGCTCCAGCACGCATCGAAACACCGCCACCGATGCTGCGCGAAACCCGCCAGGAAGCGCCGCGTGAAATCATGCGCCCGGCCGAACCACGCAGCGAGGCAAGAACCCAGAATCAGGGAGATCGCCGGCGAGCCGGACAGAATGACCAGGAGAAACAGCGGCATCAACGTGAGCAAGCGGAAAATCGCTGAACTATCCCGCCGGCGAAGCCGGGCCTCGGGCCACGGAATATTTGAGATGTATGCATACGTCAGCTCTGCGGGAGCAGCGCCGGGGAGGAGGGCTTACGCTGTTTGCATCACGCTGAACTGTGGTTTCATGGATAAATGCACCTCAGTGCTTAAGCACGAACCCGATATACTGTCGGCTTATCCAGCAAGCCGATGCCATGCCGCCGTTTCAAGCCCTGATTCCTCTTCTGTTCGTATTCCTGTGGAGTACCGGCTTTATCGGTGCCAAGTACGGGCTGCCTTACGCCGAACCGCTGACCTTCCTGCTCACCCGTTATTGTCTTGTCCTCGGCCTGATGACGATTTTTGCGCTGGCCACCCGCGCACCCTGGCCACGCGATGCACGGCAGATTCTGCACATCGGCGTCTCGGGGATTTTTGTGCATGCCCTCTATCTTGGCGGCGTTTTTTTCGCCATCAAGCATGGCCTGCCGGCCGGGATCACCGCGCTGATCGTCGGCATGCAACCCCTGCTTACCGCCTGCGGTGCCGGCTGGCTGCTTGGCGAGCGCGTGAGCGCAAGGCAGTGGCTGGGACTGGGGCTGGGGTTTGTCGGCGTCACCCTGGTGGTCGCCAACAAGCTGGGCAATTTGCCGCTGGGTACCATGATGATTCCAGCACTGGTTGCGCTGCTGGCGATCACCGCTGGCACCCTGTATCAAAAGCGTTTCTGCCCGCACTTCGACCTGCGTACCGGTTCGGTGATCCAGTTTTTGCCTAGCGCCATAATCACCGCGCTGGCCGCCAGCGCCAGCGAAACCATGGTCATCGACTGGACCCCCTCATTTGTTTTCGCGCTGCTCTGGCTGGTGCTGGTTCTCTCCTTCGCGGCGATCAGTCTGCTCAACGTGCTGATTCGAAACGGCAGCGCGGTCAACGTCGCCCGCCTGTTTTACCTGACGCCGCCGAGTACCGCCATCATCGCCTGGGCGGTGTTCGGCGAAACGCTGGGCGGGCTGGCCCTGGCCGGCATGGTGCTGGCGGTGAGCGGCGTCTATCTGGCACGGGCCAGCCGCCAATGAGCCTGATCGGGAAGCGGACAATCCGCATCCTCGGCATCGATCCGGGTTTGCGCATCACCGGTTTCGGTGTCATCGAAAAAACCGGCAGTACGCTGTCCTATGTGGCCAGCGGCTGCATCAGGACCGAAACCAGAACTTCGCTACCGTCACGGCTGGGAACGATCCATGCCGGTGTGCGCGAACTGGTCGCGCAGTACCAGCCGGAGCAGAGCGTCGTCGAAATCGTTTTTGTGAACGTCAACCCGCAGTCCACTCTGCTGCTCGGCCAGGCGCGCGGAGCGGCCATCACGGCACTGGTTGCCGGCGGGATCGAGGTCGCCGAATATACGGCCTTGCAGGTCAAGCAGGCGGTGGTCGGCAACGGCCACGCCGACAAGAAGCAGGTACAGCACATGGTACGCCGTCTGCTTTCGCTGACCGGCGATCCCAGCCCGGACGCCGCGGACGCCCTGGCCTGCGCCATCGCCCACGCGCACGGCGGTCAGGGCCTGGGGAGCTTGGCCACCAAGGGCCTGCGCGTGCGCCACGGGCGCTTGTCATGAATAAACAGGCATACCTCTTTCAACGCAGAGAGCGCAGAGACGCAGAGGGCGCAGAGAAGAGCGATTTTTCGAGGGGTTTAAAACGATGCTAGCGTTTTTTGTTTCTCTCTGCGATCTTTGCGTCTCTGCGTACTCTGCGTTGAAAGAGCTTAAGTTTTTACCTGTTTGGAGAAACACATGATCGGTCGTCTCACCGGAACGCTGCTGGAAAAAACCCCGCCGCAGGTTCTCATTGACGTGCATGGCGTCGGCTACGAGGTCGACGTGCCGATGAGCACCTTCTACAACCTGCCGGGCATCGGCGAAAAGATTTCCTTGCTGACGCATTTTGTGGTGCGCGAAGACGGGCAGTTTCTCTACGGTTTCGCCAGCGAAGCCGAGCGCTTCACCTTTCGTCAGTTGATCAGGATCTCCGGCGTCGGCGCACGCATGGCGCTGGCCGTACTTTCCGGGCTTTCCGTCAACGATCTGGTTCAAGCCATTGCCCGGCAGGAGGTCGGACGACTGATCAAGGTGCCGGGCATCGGCAGGAAGACGGCCGAGCGCCTGCTGCTCGAACTCAAGGGTAAACTGGCCGATGCCCTGCCGGCCACCGCCCTGGCGGTTGAAGACAGCCGGCATGACATCCTCAATGCGCTGCTGGCGCTGGGTTACAATGACCGCGAAGCGACGGCGGCAATGAAACCGCTGGCCGCCGGCATTTCCACCTCGGACGGCATCCGTCAGGCGCTCAGACAACTCTCGAAAGCATGAAGCAACAGATATCCTCCGCCCAGAAGCAGATCATCCAGATCGCCATCGTCGCTCTGCTGTTGATCGGCTGTATTGCCGTACTGCTGCCTTTCACCGGCACGCTGCTTTTTGCCGGCGTGATTTGCGTCACCACGGCGCCCATCCGCAACCGCCTGCTCAAGCTGTGCCGCGGTCGCAGCAGTCTGGCCGCAGCACTGATGTCGCTGCTGCTGCTGCTGCTGCTGGTCGCGCCCATGGCCTTGATCTCCGGCTCGCTTGCCGAGGGCGTCGAATCGGCCATTCACTACTTCAAACCCATACTCGAAAGCGGACTGCCCAACGACCCGCCCGTCTGGCTCGCCAAATTTCCCATCGTCGGCCCGGGCATCAACGATTACTGGCACAGGCTGGTGGACAGCCGGGAAGAAATGAACCTGCTGCTGCGCCAGCTCCTCGATCCCACGCGCAAAATCGCTCTGGCGACTGTAGCTCTCTTTGGCCAGGGTTTGCTGCAACTGGTGCTGGTCATTTTCTTTGTCTTCTTCATGTTCCGCGATGCCGAGAACTACGCCGATGCGCTGCACACCGGCAGCCAGAAGCTGGCCGGCGAACTCGGCGAGCGCATGCTCAGACTGGCTATTGGCACGGTCACCGGCGTCATGGTCGGCATCGTCGGTACCGCTGCCGCACAGTCGCTGGTGGCCATGATCGGCTTCCTCATTGCCGACGTTCCCGGCGTCATCATGCTGACCTTTGCCACCTTCTTTTTTTCGATGATTCCGGTGATCGGCGCCACGCTGATCTGGCTGGGCGCCGCCGCCTGGCTCTATGATGGCGGGCAAACGGGATGGGCCATCTTCATGATCCTGTGGGGAATGTTCGGCATCAGCAGCGTCGATAATTTTGTCAAACCGATCCTGATTTCCCGCACCTCCAGTCTGCCACTATTGCTGATCGTCGTCGGCGTCTTCGGCGGCGTACTGGTTTTCGGTTTTATCGGGCTCTTTCTCGGGCCGACACTGCTCGCGCTCGGTCAGGTGCTGATCCGCGAATGGCTGGCGCACCCCGATTACGAAGAACCCTCCATTTAGACATGATCGAAATAGACAAACTCGACGATGGCAAGCCGGACGACAGCTTTGGCGAGACTCCCGTCGATCGCCTGATTTCAGCAGAATCGAAATCGACGCAGGAAGAGGCCATCGAGCGCGCCTTGCGCCCCAAGCGGCTGGCCGATTACGTCGGTCAGGTCAAGATCCGCGAGCAGCTCTCAATCTTCATCGAAGCCGCCAGGCGGCGCCAGGACACGCTCGACCACGTGCTGCTGTTCGGCCCGCCGGGCCTGGGCAAGACCACACTGGCGCACATCATCGCCGCCGAAATGGGCGTCAACCTGCGCTCAACCTCGGGCCCGGTGCTTGAGCGTGCCGGCGACCTGGCCGCCATGCTGACCAATCTCGAACCGCATGACGTGCTGTTCATCGACGAAATTCATCGCCTGTCGCCGGTCGTCGAGGAAATCCTCTATCCGGCGCTGGAAGACTTCCAGATCGACATCATGATCGGTGAAGGTCCGGCCGCGCGTTCGGTGAAACTCGATCTGCCGCCGTTCACGCTGGTCGGCGCGACCACCCGCGCCGGCATGCTGACCAACCCCTTGCGCGACCGTTTCGGCATCGTCGCGCGGCTCGAATTCTACACGCCTGAAGAACTGATGCTGATCGTCACGCGCTCCTCGCAATTGCTCAAGGTGCCGGCCGAACCGGGCGGCGCGCTGGAGATTGCCAGACGCTCGCGCGGTATGCCGCGCGTCGCCAACCGCCTGCTGCGCCGCGTGCGCGACTTTGCCGAGGTCAGGGCGGCGGGGCACATCACGCAGGACGTCGCCGATCTGGCGCTGATCATGCTGGATGTCGACCACGGCGGCCTCGACATCATGGATCGTAAACTGCTCTCCGCGGTGATCGACAAATTCGGCGGTGGACCGGTCGGCATCGACAATCTGGCGGCCGCCATCGGCGAGGCACGCGATACCATCGAAGACGTTCTCGAACCCTATCTCATCCAGCAGGGCTTCCTGCAACGTACGCCGCGCGGCCGTATCGCCACGGCCGCCGTGTACCGCCACCTCGGCCTCGACAACCCGGCAAGCAGTGGACAAAGCGAGCTGTGGCGGGGGCAGTAAACAGTTTCAGAATCCAGCGCAAAGCCGCAGAGACGGCAAAGGAAACGCAGAGCGAAGTTGTATGCGTAATCCTTGCGCCCTTCGTGGCGCTCCAATTCCTGTGCCCGCCTTTGCAGTTGACGTAAAGGTTTTTACGTTACAATGACTTACATCATTTTTCTCGACACTGCATTAAAATCTGTCCATGAAGCACGAACAGAAGCCCAACGCCTTCACCATTACCGTTCGCATCTATTACGAAGATACCGACGCCGGTGGCGTTGTTTACTATGCCAACTACCTGAAATTTCTCGAACGCTGCCGTAGCGAATGGCTGCGCGAGATCGGTCACGACCAGGCCGATCTGCTGCGCGAACCGGGTATTGCCTTTGTCGTGCGTAGCGTGAGTCTTGAGTTCCTCAAACCGGCGCGGCTCGATGAACTGCTTTCGGTCAGCCTCGAAGTCGATAAAATTTCCCGCTCCCAGTTATTCTTTCGCCAGCACATCCGGCGCGCCAATCCGGCCATCGAGGGCGGCTGGACCGAGCTGGTGAGCGGCAGGGTGCATATCGTCTGTGTAAACTCCGCCCTGATGAAGGTCACTTCAATACCCGCACTGTTGCGCACCAAACTGGAAACCCTGCAATGAACGTTTCGCAAGATCTCTCGATTCTGCATCTGATCCTCAACGCCAGTGCCGTCGTACAGGCCGTCATGCTGCTGCTCGCAGGCGTTTCCTTCATGTCCTGGTACTACATTTTCCGTAAATGGTTTACGGTCAAGCAAGCACGCACACAAACCGAACAATTCGAGCGTGACTTCTGGAGCGGCGGCGATCTCAACAGCCTGTACCAGAGCGCAGTCAATAACCGGCATGGAACGGGCAGCAT
Source organism: Candidatus Propionivibrio dominans (assembly GCA_016709335.1). Lineage (GTDB taxonomy): Bacteria > Pseudomonadota > Gammaproteobacteria > Burkholderiales > Rhodocyclaceae > Propionivibrio > Propionivibrio dominans. Next base: position 194,452 of record JADJNC010000067.1, read on the forward strand.
GGAGCGTATCTTCGAATCCGGTTTCCGCGAATTCACCAAGTTGCGCAGCCAGAAGAACCTCGATCCGAAAGACGTAATCGACGGTTCGCGCCGCGCCATGCGCGCCACCTATCAGCGCGAAGTCGACAGCATCGACGCGCATCTCGCCTTCCTCGCCTCGGTCGGCTCGGTCAGCCCCTACGTCGGCCTGTTCGGTACGGTGTGGGGCATCATGCATTCCTTCCGTGGCCTGGCCAACGTCGGGCAGGCCACGCTCTCGGCCGTTGCGCCGGGTATTGCCGAGGCGCTCGTCGCCACGGCCATCGGCCTCTTTGCTGCGATTCCGGCGGTGGTCGCCTACAACCGCTTCGCGCACGAGATCGACCGCCTGTCGACGCGCTTCGAATCGTTCATGGAAGAGTTTTCCAACATCCTGCAACGCCAGATGCGCTAACCAGGAGGATGCATGCGCCCACGTCGCCTTAAAAACGAAATCAACGTCGTTCCCTACATCGACGTCATGCTGGTGCTGCTTGTCATCTTCATGGTGACCGCACCGATGATGACCACCGCCAGCATCGACGTGCCTTCGGTCGGCAAGGCCTCGCAGGTTCCGGCTGAAGCGCTGCAGGTCAACATCCGCGCCGATCAGTCGCTGTCGCTGAGTGCGCCGGGCAAGTCCGAGGGACGCAACCTGAGCCGCAGTGAACTGGCGCAGGCGATTATCGATGCCCAGCGCAAAAACCCGGATCAGCCGGTGCTCATCGTCGGCGACAAGAACGTCAAGTACGAAGCGGTTCTCGCGGTCATGGACGAACTTCAGCGCCAGCAGGTCAAGCGCATCGGTCTGCTCGTCCAGCCCACCGGCAAGTAAGACCCAGCGCCTGAAAGACGATGCCGTGGAACTCGCCTCACACCAGCCGCCGCCCGAAGAGTCGAACGTCACCTCGCTGATTCTCTCGGCGCTCGTTCACCTGCTGCTCATCGCGGCCCTGTTTCTTGGTGTGCAGTGGAAGAGCCGGGCACCCTCGTCAGTCGAGGTTGAAGTCTGGCGTGCAGCGCCGGTTGCGGCGCCTGTGGCCAAACCCGAGCCGGTCGCTGAACCGCCACCCGTCGCAAAACCTGAACCCAGACCGGAACCGAAGCCCGTCCCCCGAGCCGAGCCGGCGCCGACGATCAAGCCGGACATCGCCATCAAGGAAGACAAGAAACCAAAGAAGGAAGAACCCAGGAAAGAGGAACCCAGAAAGCCCGAGCCAAAGATTGAGGGAACCGAAAAAGCCCGAACCGGAACGCCGGCCAAGCTTTGACGACGAACTCAAGCGCGATCTGAAGCAGGCCCAGCAACAGAAGACGGCGCAGGATCAGCGCGCCCGCGCCGAGGCCGAAGCCAACCTGCTGGCTCAGCTCAAATCAGAGCAGGCTCGGCTGCCATTGCGCGCGGTGAGCTGATTACGCGGCCAAGGTGCGCGGCAAGATTCGCGGCAACATCGTCCTGCCGCAAGCGATTCAGGGCAACCCGGAAGCCATTTTTGAAGTCACCCAGCTTCCCTCGGGTGAAGTGCTGAGCGTCAAGGTACGCAAATCAAGCGGCAATCAAACGCTTGATGCGGCCATCGAACGCGCCATCCTGAAATCCTCGCCACTTCCCAAACCCGACGATCCCGGACTCTATCGACGCGTCTTTGAAGATTCCGTACCGTCCGCTTCGATGAGTAGGCAAGGGCCCGTCCTGATGCAATATTACTTTCCGTTACAAACCCGGCGCACCCCAAAGGGATATAATCGCGCATTGTTTAACGGATGCCTTTGCCCCATGCGTCGACCCTTGCTCAAACTGCGCGGCCTGTTGCTTATTGTTTTCAGCGCCCTGGCGCTGCTGCAAGCACCCGCCCAAGCCGAACTGACGATCGAAATCACCGGTGCCGGCGCCAACCGGATTCCGCTGGCCATTGCCGACTTTGGCGGCGATCCGGCCAGTTCGCGGGTGCTGACTTCGGTCATCCGCAGCGATCTCGAACGTAGCGGTCTGTTCAAGCTGATCGACAGCAGCGGAGTCGCGATGACCGAATCGTCCAGCCCGTCTTATGGCGACTGGAAGAACCGTGGCGCCGACGCGCTGGCCGCCGGCAGCATCGGCGCCAGCGGCGACGGTCGTCAGGAAGCCCGCTTCCGTCTTTACGATATCAACAAGCAAAGCTCGCTCGGCGGAGCCGCTTTTATTGCCTCGACGCCGATGCTGCGCGCTGCCGGCCACCGTATTGCCGACGTCATTTATGAAAAGCTGATCGGCGAACCCGGCGTTTTTGCAACGCGCATTGCCTATGTGGTGAAGGCGGGCGCCAACCGCTACGAGTTACAAATTGCCGACGCCGACGGGCAGAACGCACAGGCCGCGCTGAAGTCGAAGGAGCCGATCATTTCGCCGGTGTGGTCGCCCGACGGCAGCCGTCTCGCCTACGTCTCGTTCGAAAACAAGAAGCCGGTGGTTTATGTGCATTCGCTGGCCAGCGGGCAACGCATTGTCGTCGCCAACTTCAAGGGCTCCAATTCAGCGCCGGCCTGGTCTCCCGACGGGCGCAAACTCGCCGTCGTGCTGTCCAAGGAAGGCGGTTCGCAGATTTTCACGGTCAACGCCGACGGCTCCGGCGTACAGCGTCTGACCTCTTCCTCCGGAATCAATACCGAGCCGTTCTTCTCGCCGGATGGCCAGTCGATCTATTTCACCTCGGATCGCGGCGGCAGCCCGCAGATCTATCGCAGCGGCATCAGTGGCGGCGATGCCCAGCGCATCACCTTTGAAGGCAGCTACAACGTATCGCCACGCATCTCTCCGGATGGCAAGTCGATGGCCTTCATCAGCCGGCGCGAGAGCGGTTTCCGTCTGGCGGTCATGGATCTGGCCAGCAAGCAGGTGCAGATCCTCACCGACTCGAACAAGGATGAATCGCCGAGCTTCGCGCCGAATGGCCGCATGATCCTGATTGCCACCGAGATCGGAGGACGTGGCGTTCTTTCTGCCGTTTCAATCGACGGCCGCATCAAACAACGACTTTCCATCCCGGCCGGCGATGTACGCGAGCCGGCGTGGGGCCCATTTACCCGATAATCGTTCCAGCCCTGAACGGGCTCCGGGCATTCCGCATCTTGACGCAGGAGAAACACCATGAAGCAACTGATCCTCACCGCCCTTTTCGCATTTTTCATCGCGGGTTGCAGTTCGACGCCCGATACCTCCGGGCAAGACGGCGCCCCGGTTGAAACTCGTGGCGGCGGGGTGTCCACGGTGACGGCCGGCGGTGTCGATGGAAGCCGCCTGCCGGCGATACTCACCGATCCGAAAAGCATACTCTCCAAGCGCAGCGTCTATTTCGACTACGACAAATATGAGGTCAGGGACGAATACAAGGATCTGGTCACCGCCCACGGCAAGTTTCTCCTCGACAACCGCAAGTTCAAGATGCTGATCCAGGGTAACACCGATGACCGTGGTAGCCGCGAATACAACCTCGCGCTCGGCGAAGCGTGCCGACGCGATCAAGAAGATGCTGACCCTGCTCGGCGCACGCGAAGACCAGGTTGAATCGGTCAGCCTGGGCGAAGAAAAGCCGAAGAACGAAGGCCAGAACGAAGCCGCCTGGGCCGAGAACCGTCGCGGCGACATGCTCTACAACGGCGAATTCTAGGATGCCGGGGCACCACTTGCGATTCGCTTCGGGGCTTGAATCGGACTTTTTCTCAGGCCGCTCAAAGGGCCTGGCAACGAGTTTGCTGACATTGACCTTGCTGCTGGCCTTGTTCGCTGCGCCGCGAGCGCAGGCCGGCATGTTCGACGACGAGGAAGCGCGGCGGCAGATCAAGGATCTGTCGATCAAGAGCAATGAGCGTCTCGATACCCTGTCGAAGGCGCAATTCGATCTGGTCAACCAGATTCAGGCACTGCGCGAAGAGAACGCCAAGTTGCGCGGCCAGGTTGAAACACTGAACTTCGAACTGGAATCGGCCAAGAAGCGGCAGCAGGATTTCTACATCGACCTCGACGGTCGCCTGCGCAAACTGGAGCCGCAGTCGGCCTCCGCCGCCGAAAGCAAACCAGGAGACGAGGCCAAACCGGGCGCTGTTCCCGGCAAGAAGGTCGCCAGCGATCCGGCGGCCGAAGCGCGCGAATACGAAGCCGCGCTCAACCTCTTCAAGGCCAACAAGATCAAGGAAGCCGCTGGCGCCTTTCAGGCCTTTGTCAAAGAATACCCGGACAGCACGCTGACGCCGAATGCGCAATACTGGCTAGGCAACGCACATTACTCGCTGCGTGATTGCAAGAAGTCGATCGACGCGCACAAGGCCGTCGTCAACAAGTGGCCGCAGCACCCGAAAGCGCCGGATTCAATGATCAACATCGCCACCTGCCAGCAGGAACTCGGCGATGCCAAGGGCGCCAGAAGCACGCTGGAAAGCGTGCTCAGCAAATACCCGGACAGCCCGGCAGCGGCCACTGCGAAGCAACGCCTGAAGAAGTAGCCGGGTGACAGCCCGCAGCAGACCTCCGGCGCTGACGATCAGCGAGATTTTCTTTTCGGTACAGGGCGAAAGCTCGCGCGCCGGTCTGCCAACCGTCTTCGTCCGCCTCACCGGCTGCCCGTTGCGCTGTGTCTGGTGCGACACCGAGTACGCTTTCTCTGGCGGCCAGAGCATGACACTCCCCCAGATTCTCGACGCGGTGGCCGGCCACCAGGCTCGGCAGGTCTGCGTTACCGGTGGCGAACCGCTCGCCCAGAAGAACTGTCTGATGCTGCTCACGGCGCTATGCGACGCCGGCTACGATGTCTCGCTCGAAACCTCCGGCGCCCTCGATATTTCCGCTGTCGACCAGCGCGTCAGCCGGGTTGTCGATCTCAAGGCACCCGGCTCGGGCGAATCCGGTAAAAATCGCTGGCAGAATCTCGAACAGCTTACCTCGCGTGATGAACTGAAGTTCGTGCTCAAGGATCGTGCCGACTACGAATGGGCACGCCACGCCGTTATCGAGCGCCGGCTCGACGCGCTCTGCCCGCTGCTTTTCTCGCCGGTGCAGGAGACGCTCGAACCGCGAACGCTGGCCGAGTGGATACTCGCCGATCGGCTGCCGGTTCGTTTCCAGGTTCAACTGCACAAGCTGCTTTGGGGTAACATGCGGGGCAAGTAATACTGTCCGGGAACCACCATGACCGACGAGCGCCGCCACCACGCCCGCATCGCTTTCCACGCACCAGCCCGACTGGTTCTCGGCGAGCGCACCCTTGATGTTGTTGTACTCGACCTTTCGCTAAAGGGCGCCCTGATCCGTCTGCCGGCCAGCACGCCCCTCAGCGCAGGCGCGAGCGGCATGCTGCACGTTCGACTCAACGAAAGCGAACCAAGCGAGCAAATCAGCATGCAGATCAGGGTCGCTCATGTCCAGGGACCCCAGGCCGGCCTGCTATGCATCTGCATCGACATCGACAGCGTGACGCATTTGCGCCGTCTGCTTGAACTCAACCTCGGCGACCCGGCGCTGCTGGAGCGGGAGCTTTCGGCGCTGATTGCCGAATAGCAAATTGGTGCTCAAGTTCACACCCTTTGTGCGCGGGGCGCTGCGTGCTAAAGCCGCGCAGTGCTGGTTTGCTCAATCGTTAAGCCAACTGTGAGCTATCGCCATACTAAAGGTGCAAGATGATCGGAAAAGGTGAGCGCCTGTTTGCATTTGTTTTTGGCCTGTTTCTGGTGGGCGTCGGCTTGTACGCATTACTGTTTAGTCAAACCAGTATGGCTTGGCGGGTTGGTGGAGGCGCAGCTCTGATTCTGCTGGGAGGCAACATGCTCCAGTCTTCGTGGAAGGGTAAACCATCCTGGCTATCGCGCATTGGGCCGCTACCGTGAATCGTGGTCTGCGCTGGGGCCTGACCCGTCGTTCGAGCGGGCCTCGCGCACAAAGTCGCGTGAGTCAATCGTGGATTAATGGGCCAGTGTTACCTTGGGCGTCTCAGTAATGAAACCGCAACTGTGCGATCAACAAGTCATCGCCTTCTACGCGGTACACCATGCGTTGTTCATCCGTTATTCGGCGTGACCAGAAACCTGATAGCGCGTGCTTCAATGCTTCCGGCTTCCCGATGCCGGAGAATGGCTCTCGTTGCGTTTCCCGAATCAACCTGTTAATTCGATCAACCATGCGCTTGTCTTGTTTTTGCCAGTAGAGATAATCTTCCCATGCCTCATCTGCAAAAATCAGCTTCACTTTGCAATCTCACGCTTGACACCTTTCCCGGCGTTTAACTGTGCAGCAGCAGAGAGAAGACGCCTGGCGTTAGCCGGCGTGCGCAAAAGGTAGGCAGTCTCCTCAAGCGCTTTGTAATCTTCAAGCGACAGCATCACCACGGCCTGTTCTCCGTTACGGGTGATAATCAAGGCTTCATGGTTGTCACAAACCCGATCCATGGTGCTGGCGAGATTTGCGCGAACGGTGGTGTAGGTCATTGCATCCATGTTGAATCTCCACATATGTACGCTTTACTGTACATAACAAGCTGGCGCTTGTCCAGCAAAAGCATACAGGCAAGAGGATGTATGCGTCGTTCGAGCAGCCCCTGGTGTTGCAGGGCAACGATACAGGTTCGCTGCCAGGCATGCAGGATCACATCACATTCGCTGTGCGCTTCAGATCCCCAGGTAGCGATGCCAGATGCCGTGATCGGCATCGAGTTCGGCCGAAGTGCCCTGCCACACCACCTGACCGCGCTCAAGAATGGTATGCCGGTCGGCTACTGCGATCAGCCGCTCGACATACTTGTCGATGACCAGGATGGTTTGCCCGCTGGCGCGCAGCGTGTCGAGGCAACGCCAGATTTCCTCACGCACCAGCGGCGCCAGTCCCTCGCTGGCCTCGTCCAGAATCAGCAGCTTTGGATTGGTCATCAAGGCGCGGCCGATGGCCAGCATCTGCTGCTCGCCGCCGGAGAGACGGCCACCGAGCACGCCGGCACGCTCAGCAAGACGCGGGAAGAAGGCATAGACGCGATCCAGCGTCCACGGATCCGGCACGCCATGCCGGTTGGCCGCGAAGGCCAGCAGGTTTTCCCGCACCAGGAGGTTGGGGAATATCTGCCGGCCTTCGGGCACCAGGGCGATGCCGGCGCGACCGATACGGTCGGCCGACTGCCCGTCGATCCGCTCACCGCAAAAGCGGATGCTGCCGCCACGCGGCGTCTGCAGCCCGCAGATCGAGCGCACGGTGGTTGTCTTGCCCATGCCGTTGCGCCCGAGCAGGGTGACCACCTCGCCGGCGGCGATCGACAGGCTGACGCCAAACAGCACCTGACTGCTGCCATAAGCGGTTTCCAGCGCTTCGATTTCAAGCAGCGCGCTCATTCCGCGTCGCCCAGATAGGCGCGCCTGACTTCATGGTCGGCACGAATGACCGCTGGCTCGCCGCTGGCTATGACGCGACCGCCAACCAGCACTGAAATGCGGTCGGCCAGGCGGAAGACGGCATCCATATCGTGTTCGACAAGCAGCATCGTCACGCGGCGTGCCAGATGTTCGATCAGTTCGACCATGCGCACCGACTCCTCCGGCCCCATTCCGGCCATCGGTTCGTCGAGTAGCAGCAGCTTCGGTTTCGTGGCCAGCACCAGCGCCACCTCAAGACAGCGCTGCTCGCCATGCGAGAGCTGGGAGGCACGACGTCCGGCCAGACCCGTCAGAGAGACCTGGGCCAGCAAATCGTGGGCCTCGTCAACAATCGCCGAATCGAGCGAAAAGGGTTTCCAGAAGCTGAAGCTCGACCCCCAGTCGCGCACCCGCGATTGCACCGCCATCGTCACGTTGTCGAGCACCTTCAGCCGCGAGAACAGATTGGTGATCTGATACGAACGCGCCAGGCCGAGTGCGACGCGCTCGTGCATCGCCCGCCGCGCCAGATCGTTGCCGTCGAAGATCACTTGCCCGGCATCCGCCGGCAGGGCGCCTGACAGAACGTGAATCAGCGTGGTCTTGCCGGCGCCGTTGGGGCCGATCAGCGCATGCACCTCGCCGCTCTCAAGCACCAGCGAAGCCTCATTGAGCGCGTAGATGCCGCCGAAGTGCTTGCTCACATCACGGACTTCGAGCAGGGTCGTACGGCGCTCACTCACGGCTTCGTCCCCAGCCAAACAGGCCGGCAATTCCGAGTGGCGCCCACAGCACAACGGCCAGCAAGACCAGGCCGAGACCGATCTGCCAATGGGGAGAAATCTCGACGAAAAATTCTTCGCAGAGCAGCAACAGAACGGCACCGACAACGCCGCCAAACACGCTGCCGACACCGCCGATCACAATCATCACCATCAGCGTTCCGGACTGCATCCAGTGCAACAGGTTCGGGCTGGCCAACCCGCTCTGATTGACCAGCAGGGCCCCGGCCAAGCCGGCCAGCGCACCGCCAATCACGAAACAGACCAGCTTGTAGGAAAACACCGGATAGCCGAGCGCCTCCATTCGCGTTTCGTTCTCGCGGATACTCTGGATGACGCGCCCGAAGCGCGAATGGGCGAGACGGTCAAGCGCCAGCAGCACCAGCGCCAGCGTCGCCAGCACGACGAAATAGAACGTCGTGTCGTCCTTCAGATCGAGGCTGCCGAAAGTCGAACGACGCAGCAACAACAGCCCGTCATCGCCGCCCCATGACTTCAGCGAGACGATCAGATAAAAAACCATTTGCGCAAAAGCCAGCGTGATCATGATGAAATAGACGCCGCGCGTACGCAGGCTGATGGCGCCGATCAACAGCGCCAGCAGAGCGGCCACAGCGAGCGCCAGCGGCCACGCCAGCGCGGCCGAATGCACGCCGCCCTCGGCGAGGATGGCCACCGTATACGCACCGGCGCCGAAAAAGGCGGCATGCCCGAAGGAGATCATGCCGCCGAAGCCGATCACCAGATTGAGGCTGGTTGCCGCCAGCGCGAAGATCAGCACGCGGCTGGCAAAGCTGACATAGAAGCCCTGGTCGAGCGTCTGCATCAGCCAGGGCAGCGCCAGCAACGCCAGCAGCGTTATTGCCGCAGCGACGCGGCGGCGCGGGGAGGAGGCGTAAAGTCCCATTTAGAATTGAGTCAACACGAAAATGCAAACCACCAAGTCACCATGTTCACCAAGGGGCACCAAGGAAAGCCCGCTTGATTCTTCTTGGTGAAACTTTGTGCCCTTGGTGTCCCCCAAGAGGATTTCCTGCGGGGCAACTTGGTGGTGAAGCTTTTCTGTACCCTTCAACATGATTGACCAATTAACCCCGCGCCGGGAAGAGGCCTTCCGGGCGCCAGAAAAGAATGGCCGCCATGAGGACGTAGATGAGGATAGAGGCGAGCGCCGGGCCGAGGCTGGAGGCCACCTCCGGCGACAGAACCTCGCGCAGCAAGGAGGGTAGCGCGGCGCGGCCCAGCGTATCGACCAGGCCAACCAGCAGGCTGCCGACCAGGGCTCCGCGTATCGACCCGATGCCGCCGATGACGATCACCACGAAGGCCAGAATCAGGATGCTCTCCCCCATGCCCACCTGAACCGCCAGCAGCGGTCCGAGCATGGCGCCGGCCAGCGCGCAAAGTGCCGCACCTACAGCAAAGACGGCGGTAAACAGCAGACGCACATTGACTCCCAGCGCCTCGGTCATTTCACGATTCGACGCACCGGCACGCACCCACATGCCGAGCCGCGTGTGGGACACCAGAAGGTAAAGCAGGCCGGCGACCAGAACGCCGACGCCGATCAGCAACAGACGGTAAGCGGGGTAGAAAAAACCACCGATGCTGACCGGCCCGGAAAGTGCATCCGGCGCATTGAGCAACATCGGCTGCGCGCCCCAGATCATGCGCACCACTTCGTTGGCGATCAGGATCAGGGCGAATGTGGCCAGTACCTGCGCCAGGTGATCGCGTGCATAGAGTCGGCGCAACAGCGACACTTCAAGCAGTGCGCCGAGCAGGGCCGTAGCCAGCATGGCTGTGCCGATTCCGACCATGAAGGACCCACTGGCCTGCGTTACCGCTGCTGCCAGATAGGCCCCGACCATGTACAGCGAACCATGCGCCAGATTGATCATGTCCATGATCCCGAACACCAGCGTCAACCCGGCGGCGAGCAGGAACAGCATGAGACCGAATTGCAGGCCGTTGAGCGCCTGTTCGAGGATGAGCTGGGTCATTATTTGAAAAGCGAACCACCAAGACACCAAGGGCACAAAGGAGCACCAAGTAAAAAAACGGTCTGCATTCCTTGGTGAAACTTTTTGCCCTTGGTGCCTTGGTGGTAAAGCATTATTACTTCATCTTGCACTGCGCGACATAGGCATCGGCGTGATTCGTGAACACCGTTCCCATCGTCTTGTTGGTTACCCGGCCCTGGGCGTCGCGACCGATCACGCGCAGATAGTAGTTCTGTACCGGGTAGTGGTTGCTGTTGAACTTGAAGTCGCCGCGCACCGACTTGAAGTGCTTGGCTTCGAGCGCTTTTCTCAGCGCTTCCTTGTCGTCGAGCCTGCCCTTCACATCGCGAACGGCACCGTCGATCAGCAGCGCGGCGTCGAAGCCCTGCGAGGGCGTAAAGTGAGGGCAGACGTCCGTATTCCTTCTGGAAGTCGGCAACGAAGCGCCTGTTCTCGGCGTTCTCCATGTCGTGCGCCCAGTGCGAGGAGTTGAACATGCCGAGCATCGGCGCCCGACGGCCTTGATCACGTCCTCATCGGCCGAAAAGCCCGGCGCAAAGAGCTGGGTATCGGACGACAGGCCGGCCGCGACAAACTGCTTGACGAAGTTGATTCCCATACCGCCGGGCAGGAAGAAAAATACGGCATCGGGTTTGAGCGAGCGAATCTGTGCCAGTTCGGCGGCGTAATCAAGTTGCCCCAGCTTGGTATAAATCTCCTCGCTGACCTTGCCCTTGTAGAAGCGCTTGAAGCCGACCATCGCGTCCTTGCCGCCGGGATAATTGGGCGCCACCAGAACCACGTTCTTGAAGCCCTTGTCCATAACGTACTTGCCGACCGCCTCATGCAGGTTGTCGTTCTGCCAGGCGACGTTGAAGAAGTAGGGGTTGCATTGCTCGCCGGCATACTGCGAGGGGCCGGCATTGGCCGAGATATAGAAGGTCTTGTTGTCGAAGACCGGCTGACCAACGGCCAGCATGATGTTGGAGAAGACGATGCCGGTCATGAAATCGACCTTGTCCTTCTTCAGAAACTTCTCGGCGATCTGCTGCGCGACCTCGGGTTTCTGCTGGTCGTCGACGACGATCACTTCGGCGGGCAAACCGCCCAGTTTTCCATTCAGTTGTTTGACCGCCAGATTGAAGCCGTCACGAATATCGATACCGAGACCAGCGCCGGGGCCGGAGAGCGTGGACAGGAAGCCGACTTTCACCGACGTCGCTTCGGCCGCATGAACGGAGGTGCCCAGCAGGAGCAGGGTGGCTAGGGCGAAAAGGCATTTCGTAGGGCGCATCATTTTCTCCGGAAATGGTAATCAGGCTGAAAGGAAGAGATTGTAGCGCACCATGCCGGTCGATACTCTTCCCAATACCGTTAGAATGGCGGCTGATCGTTAGTCATCAATCGTCAATTTCCCCCATGAGTACACCGCTAACCTCCCCCCGCCGACGCGCCGTTGTCCTGCTTTCCGGTGGTCTTGACTCGGCCACCACGCTGGCCATTGCCCGTGACGCCGGGTTCGACTGCTACTGTCTTTCCCTTGACTATGGTCAGCGGCATCGCATTGAGCTTGAGGCGGCCGCGCGCGTCGCCAAAGCGCTGGGCGCCAGCGAGCATCGCGTGCTGCATGTGGCGCTCGGCGAGTTTGGCGGCTCGGCGCTCACCGATAACGCCATCGCTGTTCCGGTCGATGGCGTTCAGCCCGGTATTCCCGTCACTTACGTGCCGGCGCGCAATACCGTCATGCTTTCGCTGGCGCTGGCCTGGGCTGAGATATTGGGAAGCTGCGATATCTTCGTCGGCGTCAATGCCGTCGACTACTCGGGCTACCCGGATTGCCGGCCGGAATACATCGCCGCCTTCGAGGCCATGGCCCGACTGGCGACCAGGGCCGGCGTGCAAGGCGAAGCACTGAGCATCCACGCCCCATTGATCGATCTATCCAAGGCGGAGATCATTCGGCGCGGCAGCACCCTCGGCGTTGATTACGGCCTGACGGTTTCCTGCTACCAGGCCGACGAGACTGGCCGTGCCTGCGGTGTCTGCGATTCCTGCCGGCTGCGCCGGGAGGGCTTTTCTGCGCTCGGCCTGGGCGACCCGACACCTTACGTGACCGGCTCGCAAGAAGCTTAGTTTTAGCTTGTTCGCGACAGGCTCGCGTTGACAGTCGAATGACCGCTCCCTATAATCCGGCGTTCCCGTTTTTCCGGGTCGGTAGCTCAGTTGGTAGAGCAGCGGACTTTTAATCCGTTGGTCGCGAGTTCGAATCTCGCCCGACCTACCAGCAAACTTCAGCGGCCGGCAGTTTGTTTGAAGTCATTATGTGGGGCGTTAGCTCAGCTGGTAGAGCAGCGGACTCTTAATCCGTAGGTCGACAGTTCGAATCTGTCACGCCCTACCACATAAACTTTCAATTTCAATAGCTTATAAATTAACCGGGGTTGGGCTTTTTGCAGCCTGGTCCATTTCTGGTCTATCTTCGAACGGTGTTCTCTCCCCTTCACGCTGGTGTTGCCCGGCGGCAACGAGCGATAGCGAAAATTTCCCGAATCTTTCTTTCCCCATGATCTTCTCACTGCTGACCTTTGCCTCGGCGTTCCTGATTGAGGGACTCGGAACCTGGATTTCAATCATCGGTTTGTCGAGTCTCTTCAGCGCTGATCCCATCATCATTGCATTGGCGGCAGCGCTTGACGTCGGCAAGGTCGTCACAGTTTCCTTCCTTTACAAGCGGTGGAATACGGCACCCAGGATGCTCAGGTTCTACATGATTCTGGCCACGGCGGTGTTGATGGCCATCACGTCGGTCGGCGCGTTCGGGTATCTCTCCGCCGCTTTCCAGGGCGCAATCAAGGATACGAAGCAGCAACAAATCCTGGTGACCGCCGCCATGGAGGAAAAAGCGAAGCTTGAGGCGCGCAAAAAAGAGATTGACGCCCAGATCGCCAACCTTCCCTCACACATCGTGCAAGGGCGCCAGAAGCTGATCAGTGCCTTCAAGGGCGAAGCGGACCGCATCAACCTGCGTTTGCGGCAATTGGACGCAGAACTGCCTAAAATGCGTGCGCAACAGATCACCATCAACACGCATACCGGCCCCATAGTCTACATTTCACAGGCATTCAACGTGTCCGTGGAGCAGGCGGTCAAGTATGTAATTCTGATCATCATCTTTGTCTTTGACCCGCTGGCGATTGCGCTTCTCGTCGCCGGAAACTTCCTGTGGGAGACGCGGAAAAAGACATTGCCCGTACCGGCAGACGTTGCTGAGCGTTCCGGTAAGGTCTTTGAGACCCGTTCTGACTCGACAGCAGCGGTGGTTGGCGTAACGCCCCTAGATATTGCAAACCGCGTTGATGAGGCAATCAGACCCAAGACTGAGACACCGCACCGGGGTGAGGTTGCCGAGGCGGTGCCCAAAGCTACACCCCTTGAATTGGCCGACCCGGTTCGGGTGTCGATTCCCAGGGACAAGGCCAGCGAAGCGAGTGCTGCGCTTCATGCAGAAGTGCAGCCACAAGCGATTCACCTTGTAACATCGCACAGCGAGCCGCCCGCAGTTCAAGCGCCTGAATCAATTAGCCGGGGTCAGGGTGACGCGACAGTTGCAGGCACCAACCCGGGGGTGAGCACCACGGCGAATGAGCAAATACCCATTATCCCGGATCCAGAGCAAGCGATTCGCGAGACAGCCTACTACCTCGCCGAGAAGCGTGCATTCAAGGACGGCGCACCTGCCGACGACTGGGTTCGGGCCGAGAAAGTAATCGTGAAAGGCGGGATCCCAGCCGGTTGATGGTCACCGCAAGCTGTTGAGGCGGTCATGCCTGAATGCGAGTTCACTCGACCGTTCAACAATGGCAAAAATCTGAATTAAGTAATACAAGGATGTATGTGAGCTCAACTTGTCTTGGGATTCAGCGGCAGGGCAAGCACCATAATTCTCAATCGTGATTATTCATTGGTGGAGTGGCGATGAAGGCCATCGATCCCTATGACGCCGAACGCAATTGTGATTTCACGGCCAATCCGAATTGGGCTGGACATAAATCCTTCTAGTAGCCTGCTGCCTTTTCCAGTAAGTCCAACCCGCGTTCAGTCTTCCCGGATCCGCGTTCGGCACGCAGTCGAAAACGCGTTTCCGCATCGAACTCGGCAAGCATCAGCGTAGTCATCTCATCAATCAGGCGATTAAGAGGTGTGCCGCGACTCTTGGCAAGCGCCTTGAGTCGCCGGTGTTTTTCATCGGGCAAACGAACCGTAAGTGCTGTCATGTCATAGCTCCGTAAAGAAAGTTTCGGGAGACGTAATACGCAACATGGGAAAACGCAACTCCATGTTACGCAGATGACGCAGATTTCGCGTCACGATGAATTCCGCCCCCCCTGCCACAGCAAGCTCCAGAAGATGGTTATCTGCCTCATCCGGAAGATTGGGTCGCCACAAGAAATAAATACGCGTCCATTCGCAACTGGCAAAAAAAACGTCGAGTAATTCGTCTCGCTCGCTTCTGTTTAGCTTGCAGTTCACAAACAAATCGTCGCGTCCGAAAACATCCTCGTATTCGTTGAACAGTGCATTCCCCATCAGAGGTACGCACAGACCTTTCACGCAAGCCGCAACGACAGCATTTGCAGCACCTGTACCAAGACAGGCTCCAAGGAAAACATTAGTATCAACAACGATTCTCATGGATAATGGTATCAATTCTGCCACCAAATAGCAATGCTAATCCGTCTGAAGCCCTTGCCCCTGGCGTTGAACACTACCCGGATATTCTACTGAAAACTGCCATAAAGTAAGTCGCCTTGATCTCGGCGGATGTTCTTCAACTGGTATTGCTGGCTTCTGCATTCCATCCTGCAGGCAGCTCTTCGGCCTTCTGCCAGATCAGCCCCCTTTTTTGCTGATCCCGACCGCGGGCGCGTCGTTTTGTGTTGCTTTTCCCGCCCGCATTTCAGCCCGGCGCACCTCGCTGCAGCGCCCCGGAGCGGCGTCTTTTCCGGCGATCAGGGGCAGCAGTGCGGGCTGCAACTCCTTGAGAATCTGTACCGGCAGTGCCGAGGTGAAGTCGTAACCGGCGGCTTTCGCTCCCGGAACAAAAGCCGTGACGACACCGTAGAAGCGCTCGCCGATGTAAAGGCAAAAGTGGCTGCGCGGTTCATGACACGCGAACTCTTGACCGACCCGTCGGCACCGACGACCTGGAAGCGATGGTCACCGGTTCCCGTCTTGCCGCCCACCGCAAGCGGCTTGTCGTCGGCATCGCGGTAAGCCCCCTTGACGCGCCGGGCCGTGCCGCTATCGACCACGCGCAGGAGGGCGCGTCGCGCGACCTGGGCGATCTCGGCCGGCAATACCTGTTCACCCGGCTCGACCCGGCGCTCAAGCAGGGTTTCAAACGGTGTGGCGGCTGCGAAGTGTAACTGATCGATGCGCACGGTCGGGCGCCGCACGCCATCATTGACGACGATGCCCATGAGTTCGGCGAGCGCCGCCGGTCGGTCGGCCGAACTGCCGATCGAGGTCGCCAGCGATGGCACCAGATGCTCGAAGGGATAACCCAGCCGGCGCCATTCCGCAGCGATCCGCTCGAAGGCGGCAACCTCGACGATGATGTCGATGCGTACCTGCTGGGCATGCCGGAAACGGCTGGCGAAGAGCCAGCGCGAGGCTTCCCGGCGTTCGCTGACGCTGGCCGCGACGACTTCGCGCAGGCTGGCATCGGGATGCGCATGCAGGTGGCGGACGAGCCACAGTTCGAGCGGGTGCACGCGCGCCAGATAGCCCTGGTCGGACAAATTGTAGTTTCGTGTCGCATGGTTATCGAAAATGCGGCGCAGGCCGGCGTCGGTACCGGCCTTGTCGCCAAGACGCTCGCGCATGAAGCTGCGGAAGGTGGCAAAGTCGCTTTCCGGTTGCACACTGAGAAATGCCGCCGCCAGCGGTGACTGCCGCGCCGGTACCGAATCAGCCAGCACCTCGAGGCGCTCCTGCGCTGGCACATCGCGGTACTTGTGCCAATAGGTGCGCAGAAAGCCGATGCCTTCGCGCTCGGCAAAACGGTTGAGGAAATCCTGCCTGGCCGTCTCGTCGCCCTCACGCAGCGAGCGTGCAGGCGCATCGATCGCCTCATAGGCGTGGTAATGCACCACATCGTGCATGATGCGCACAAAAACCAGATTGACCGATTGCTCAAGCGCTCCAGCCACGCTCGGCGACTGCCCGTCGTCTTCGTGCTTGAAGTTGGAAAAACGGTGCACGCCGCCACCGGTGAAGAAAGTTTCGCCGGGACTCGCCGAATAGTGCCGCTCCATGGCCGCCTCAAGCATCGGCGTCATGCTGCGATCCTTGCTGCCGCGCAGGTAGGCAATGGCCCAGACGCTCAACCGGTCGCTCGGCTTGGTGGCGATGGCGGCCAGTTCCTTGTCGTCGAGGCCGGCATAACGCTGGTGCAGATCGGCGATGACACTCAGGTAGGAGATCAGGGTACGGAACTTGGCACTGGAGCCCAGATCGAGCTTGGTTCCGGCGTTGATGTCGAGCGGCTGGTTGAGGTTGTCGGCCTGCACGCGCAAGAGGTTGCCGAGTGGCGTCTTCTCGTAAAGTGTAAAGCTGTAGTTGACGCCGACCGGATCGCCACGGTCGAGCATGCGATGCTCCTTGAAGCCGGCACAGCGCAGGTAATCCGACTGCTGGAGACGAGCAAGATAGGCCGTCACTTTGGACTGTGCAGGCGCGTCCAGTGTGGTTCGCGCCTGCAGATCGAAACGATCGAGGGCATAGAGGTCATCAACACCCAGGAGATCGCCCAGCGTCCCGCGTACATCGTTAACCGCTTTGCGCTCGACAAAGGAGACGGCTTCACCCTCGCGCGCCTTGCGCGCCAGAGTCAGCCGGGTGCGCAGGGCGTCGTCACGCAAGGCTTCGGGGATCCCGCCGTCACTGGACAGCAGGCGCAGGTAACTGTCGGTCAGGCGATCGAGGCGCTCCGTCGATTCGAGCAGGAGACCGGAAGGGCGGCGCTGCGCAACGATCAGCGACAATACTTCCCTGAATACCTGCGCCCGTTCCAGCGGGTCGGCGTCGGGGTCGGCCAGCAAGCGGTTGGCGGCGTCAAAGTCGCGACCATACCAGGCCCACAGGCCATCCCCCAGACCATTGACTTCGCCGTAGCCGGCCAGCCCGGCCAGTGGCACGGAGTTGAGATAGTCGAGGACGATGCGACGCCGCGCGGCCTGCGTGTCTTCGCCATCCTGATAGGCGCGCAGCGAGGCAGAGATCATCTGCCGCAATTTATCGTCGGCATCGCGCGTTCGACCGCCCGGGGAATGCCGGAATTTCTCGATCTGGGTAGCCAGTGTGCTGCCGCCGGCGCGTCCGCCTTCGACGTTGAGCGCGCGCATGGTCTGGCCCAGCGCCACGCGAGTAAATCGGCCCCAGTCAACCGCCGGGTTACGCAGCGGGTGTTCGGGATCGAGCAGATCCCGGTTCTCGATATAGAGCAGGGCGTTGACCAGCACCGGCGGAATGGCCTCGAACGAGGCGTACTGCCGCTCCGGATAACGACTGCCATAAAGGGGAATTTCTTTGCGGTCGAGCAGGGTCAGCCCGGCCTGTGACTTTTCGCGATAGATCGGATAGTAACCGCGGCCGGTGATGTCGCGAAAAGCATCGGACTGACGGGCCTGCGCCGAAACCTCGTAGCCTGCTGCAGCGAGTCGCGGCAACATCGCCCGCATCTGGCTGTAACCGAGACGGATATTGTAGGGCCCCGACTGTGGCAGCCACATTTCGGCATTGCCCCCGTCCTGAATTTCCCAACTGATATTGCGCGCAAACTCGGAAAAGTAGTGCGCCTGCAGGCGCGAGTCACGGGCTTCGATCAAGGCCGCCGTCGCTATCACCGCCAACAATGCGAGGGTAATCGCAGTCCAGAAAAAGAGGCGTCTCCTCCGGCGCTTCACGGGCCTCGCGCTGGTGAGGGCGCTTTCGCTTTCCATGCTGTTTTCCATCCCTAAGCAAATCTCTATCTATAAAAACTTGTCACCGCTACATTGGCCCATCAATGGCGCTGCCTATTATCACCGAATGCTCTGCTGCTTGAACAGACACTTCTGCCCTTAACGCGGCTGAGCGGTAAAAAATTGTTGTAAAGTGAAGAAAAGCCTGAGCCGAGGTGTTGCGGGCAGACGTGATCAAGCCGGAATGAGCGCGAAGTCTGGACTCGGGCCACGAACTGAACTGCGTGGCCCACCAGGAAAGAAATTGACGCAAAGGTTCCAGTCAGGCTCCCAGGAGTTATATTTGAAACCTTGCATTGATCCGGGACCCGCCATGCACAGAATCAATATCCTTTTTGGACTCGCTCTGGCAATGATTTCGCTGACTGGGTCGGCAGTCGATTTACCGCTGGAGCGCATCAAGTTGCCGCAGGGCTTCGCCATCGAGCTGTGGGCACGCGTCGACAACGCCCGACAGATGGCACTGGGGCAGCACGATGGCCATGGCGGCACGCTTTTCGTCGGGTCGATGCAGGCGGGGAAAGTACATGCGGTGAGCTTTGGCGCCGATTTCAAGGCACAGCGGGTGACGCTGATTGCCAGCGGGCTGCAACTTCCGGTCGGTGTAGCCTACAGGGAGGGCAGTCTTTATGTGTCGGCGGTGAACCGCATCCTGCGTTATGACGACATCGAGCGACGCCTGGAAAATCCGCCCGCCGCCGTGCTGGTTACTGACCGACTGCCCGGCGAGACCCACCATGGCTGGAAATTCATCGCTTTCGGTCCGGACGGCAAACTCTACGTTCCGGTCGGCGCCCCTGCAACATCTGCGAACCCGATGCGCAGCGCTTTGCCAATATCACGCGCATGAATGCCGATGGCAGCGCCATGGAAGTCTATGCGTCTGGCGTGCGCAACAGCGTCGGTTTCGACTGGCAGCCGCAGACCGGAGACCTGTGGTTCACCGACAACGGCCGCGACCTGCTCGGCGACGACCTGCCGCCCGACGAACTCAACCACGCCCCGCGCGCGGGCATGCATTTCGGCTATCCCTACTGCCACGGCGGCGACCTGCCCGATCCTGAATTCGGCGCCAGGCGAAAATGCGATGAGTTCGCCGCACCAGCCCGGAAGCTGGGGCCGCATGTCGCTGCGCTGGGCATGCGCTTCTACAGCGGGACCATGTTCCCGCCGGAGTACCGCAACCAGATCTTCATTGCCGAGCACGGTTCCTGGAACCGCTCAAGGAAGATCGGCTACCGGGTTTCACTGGTACGGCTGCAAGGGAACAAGGCGGTGTCCTACGAAACCTTTGCCAGCGGCTGGCTCCAGGGCGAAACCGCCTGGGGGCGCCCGTCCGACGTGCAGGTCATGCCCGATGGTTCGCTGCTGGTGGCCGACGATTACGCCGGCGCGATCTATCGCATCGTCTATCGCCGCTGATCTGGCGATGCGCTTTGAATCGCTTCAGCATGTACGGCAGGGACTTCAGCGAACGATCTGGAAGCTGCGTGTCGCCCCGGCTCCCGGGTCTCTTCGCTGAGCATGGTGATACACTAATCCGACTAACGGGCATGGATTTGGCGCCATCTCACATAATGAAAGTTGCAGGCCTGCCCGTTTCCCTCACCCCCGACCCCTCTCCCATAGGGCGAGGGCAGATTCGAGAGTCGCTGTCGCGACTTTCACGCCAATCCCGAAGGGAATTGTGACATGCACCCAAGCATCCATCCGCTACTGAGCAACCCGCAGCAACTTTCGGGCAAACGCAACAAGATCGTCAGCGCTGCCGAGGCTGTGCGTTTGATCAACGACGGTGACACGGTGGCTACCGGCGGTTTCATCGGCATCGGCTTTGCCGAAAACATTGCCGTTGCCATCGAACAGCGCTTCCTGGGCGCCGATCCCCAGTCGCCAGCCGGCAGCCCGCGCAACCTGACCCTGACCTACGCTGCGGGTCAGGGCGACGGCAAGGAGCGCGGCCTCAACCACTTCGGTCACGAAGGTCTGGTGGCGCGCGTGATCG
This sequence comes from Candidatus Propionivibrio dominans, assembly GCA_016709335.1. Lineage (GTDB taxonomy): Bacteria > Pseudomonadota > Gammaproteobacteria > Burkholderiales > Rhodocyclaceae > Propionivibrio > Propionivibrio dominans. Next base: position 214,649 of record JADJNC010000067.1, read on the forward strand.
GCGGTCACTGGGGTCTGGTGCCAAAACTCCAGCAACTCGCGGTGAGCAACCGCATCGAGGCTTACAACCTGCCGCAGGGCATCATCACCCATCTCTTTCGCGACATTGCGGCGGGCAAGCCGGGGCTGCTCTCGCACGTTGGTCTTGGCACTTTCGTCGACCCGCGGCATGGTGGCGGCAAGATCAACGCCATCACCAAAAAGGACCTGGTCGAACTGATGCTCATCGACGGCCAGGAATATCTTTTCTACAAGACCTTCCCGATCAACGTCGGCATCATTCGCGGCACCACCGCCGATCCTGACGGCAATATCACCATGGAAAAGGAGGCACTGACGCTGGAAGCACAGGTTATCGCCATGGCCGCGCATAACTCGGGCGGCCTGGTCATTGTCCAGGTTGAGCGCATCGCCGAGCGCTCCACGCTCAACTCGCGCCAGGTCAAGATTCCCGGCATTCTGGTCGATTGCGTGGTGGTTGCCGAGAAACCCGAATACCAGATGCAGACCTTCATCGAGCCCTACAACGCGGCGTTCGCCGGCGAGATTCGCGTGCCGATGTCGGCGATCCCGGCGATGGAGCTTTCCGAACGCAAGATCATCGCCCGCCGTGCCGCACTTGAACTGAAGCCGAACAACATCGTCAATCTCGGCATCGGCATGCCCGAGGGTATCGCCAACGTTGCCGCCGAAGAAAAAATCATCGACCTGATGACGCTTACCGCCGAACCCGGCGTGGTCGGCGGCATTCCTGCCGGAGGCTTGAGCTTCGGGGCGGCGACCAACGCCGAGGCGATCATCGACCAGCCCGCGCAATTCGACTTTTACGACGGTGGCGGGCTGGATCTGGCCTTCCTCGGCCTGGCGCAGGCCGATGCCCACGGCAACCTCAACGTCAGCAGGTTCGGGCCGCGCCTGGCTGGTGCCGGCGGCTTCATCAATATCAGCCAGAACGCTAAAAAGGTCGTCTTCGTCGGCACCTTCACCGCAGGACAACTGGCCGTCGCCGTTTTGCGATGGCGCCCTGAAAATTGTCAAGGAGGGCGAAACGAAGAAATTCGTCTCCCTCGTCGAACACCGCACATTCAGCGGCGAATACGCCTTCAAGCGCCGCCAGCCGGTGCTTTACATTACCGAGCGCTGCGTTTTCCGTCTGATCGAAGGCGGACTCGAACTGATCGAGATCGCTCCCGGTGTCGATCTGGAGCGCGACATTCTGGCGCTGATGGATTTCCGGCCGGCGATCAGCCCCGATCTGAAAACGATGGATGCACGCATTTTCCGCGAGCAGGCGTTTGGCATGCGCGAAGTCATGCTGGCGCTACCGCTCGAACAGCGCTTCACCTATGACGAGAAGCACAATCTCTTCTTCGTCAACTTCGAGGGACTCAGCGTGCGCAGCCGGGAGGATATCGAGCACCTCCGCCAGCGGATCGAAGCCCGACTGCAACACCTGCGCCGCAAGGTCTATGCAATCGTCAACTACGACAACTTCTCGCTCGCTCCGGAACTGCTTGACGCGTACATGGATATGGTGCGCGACCTGGTGGAGCGTTATTACATCCGCGTCACGCGCTACACCTCCAGCACCTTTACCCGCGCCCTGCTCGGCAATGCGCTGGAGCAACGTGCGGTCAAGCCGCTTTTTTTCACCAACCCAGATGAAGCGCTGGGGCAGCTTATTCAATCAGACGAATAACTCGATATGCCTTGGATGGCTTCAGTTTTCCATCGCTAGAACCGGTAGAGCAAACCAAAATAAAGGCGGTTGCGAATATTCTGGGGATTCAGGCTGTTTGGATCCAGCACATGTGCAAAATCCAGAGAGCTTTCAAATTGCGGGGAAGACCAGCGCAATCCGACGCCAGCACTCAGCAGAGTCTCGTGATGATGCAATGCCCGGCTGGTCGTTTCACCACCTTCGATAAATATTAGCGGCCTCAGTTGCGGGATCAGGATCTCCGGCGCCTTGGCTTCGAGAATGAGGAGATTGCCAAAGTCACCGGAAACTTCGCGATCGGTAAAACCTCGTACATAGAAGGCGCCACCCAGGCCGAACTGCTCACCCGGAATAAGCTGGTTATGGCTCCACTGCCCGCGAAAACGTCCGGCAAAGTTCCAGCCCTGGTGTTCCAGAAATATGTCGGCGGCGTAGCGCAACGCATCCCAGCGATAATCGCCGCCGTTGAGAATATAGTTTTCAGGGGTATTGGAGCCACCGCCGCGCAGATTGACGGCGTATTCGATCCTGGTGTTGTAACTGCCCCAGGATCTGTCCTGATTCAAGGTGTAGATCAGGGATAGTGGCCTGGACGCAACGTTCGGCTGAATCTGGGTTCCCAGGAATGTGGTGCCATTTTCAAAGTAGCGTTCGTCTATCGACACACCGACTGTCTGTCGTGCTGTACCAAAGTGCGGAAGTGCCTGCGTCAAACGGACTCCATAAAAGTCCCCTTTCCCGCTGACATTGAAGAATCCCCCGCCCTGCGGGACAAGTCCCGTATTGGAGTCCGAATGGGTGTAATAGCTCGCAAGATTCAAGCCTGTTCCATAAATTGGCGCCTGGTAAAAAAAACTGTAAACGTTCAATTGTCCAAGATCCTGCGGATCAGTGGTGTAGGAAAGGGTAAGCACATGGTCAAGGTCAAAGAGATTCGAATGCTGGATACCGAAGGTCAGGCGGTAAAGGTTATCCCCGCTGTGCAATGGATCAAGCGAACGGTTTGCCGTGTAGCCGGCGAAAAAATTGAGCGGTTCGGCAGTCTTTACCCTCACTTCGGCATCTACGGTCTCCGCCAGTGTGCCTTCACGGAAAGTGACGCTCGCCTGTTTGGCCGGGCTGGCGTTGGCTGCCGTCAGATCGCGCCCCAGATCGGACATGTCGGGAGCTTCCCCTTCCTGCAATGCGGGCAGGCTACGACGAATATTGGCCGTTGAGAAGTGCTCATTGCCTACCACCGTAACCTTGCCAAGGTTGAAGCGGATGACCTGGAGCACGACCTCGCCCTGAACCGGTTTCTGCGCAGGGATGAATACCCGGTAGAACACGTAACCGCGTTCATGGAGATTATTTTCCAGGGCACGCGCGGCTGTTTCGATTTGCGACAAAGTACGCTTCTCGCCGACAAACGGGGTGAGAAGAGCATCCAGTTCGGACTCGGAGAGGGGCGGGTCGCCCTCGACGCGATAGTGCGTCACATCCAGTCGCGGTTCACTGGTTACCTGGGCAGCTTCCTGGGCAGCAACACCGGTCGCGACCGAAATGCCGTAGATCAGGAAGCACAGCGCCAGGCGAATGGTTTTTGTCATATCGTTGCCATGCCTATGCATTTATTGTATCAGGCACATGTCCTGCCCTGGGTTGCCCAAGGTGGCACCAAACAACTGCAGGACAAGCGGTTCATTGATATTGAAGTTTTCGGGGGCAGGGAATGGATCGTCGGCCAGGAAGCTGGGGATCGGGTCGAGCCGCCGGGGCGTCCCGTCGGCACCCACCACGCCGCCTTCGCCCGGCCCGAGATCAAGGCGGCCACCACGGGCTTCAAGGAAGACGTGCCCATCGCGGTCCAGAACGTAAAGTCCGTCCTCGCCGGTGGAGGGTGAAGCGCCGAACAGCGAAATCCAGTCGACGTCTACGCCGTCCGGACGTGGAGAAACAAAACGGTTCATGAAGTCAGGAACGCCACTGAGCAAACGTGATTGCTGATCTTTCCCGGCGAAACCTGCTCGCCCAAGGCCGACATCAAGCTCCTTGTTGCTGCTCGAGATAAAAATCTTGCCGTCCCAAGTATGGACGAACATCCCTTCATCGCAGACCGGGACGGAACGCTTGCCTTTGGCTTTCGCCGGTTTGCACGACTCGCTGACCGGTCTGGCTACGGCAGCACACGGACCTTCACAACTGATGTCCATGCCTGTACCACGAATCCCGATGGTTGCTACGACCGTGGCTACTGACACCAGCGTGGGATCCTTCTTTCCGATCAATCCGGTAAACACCCGCAAACCGCCCTTCAACAGACGCAGCGCAAAGTTATCGCTCTGCCCCGAGCGGCCATAGCGAAACGAGTCGACACGGAATACGCTCAGCGGCTCAAGCGAAACCCTTGACTGATCACGAAACCCGATCACCGCAGTGGCCTTGCTTCCGGTAATGATTTCGTCGCCGACCAGCACTGGCGAACCATCGACCAGTCGACGTACAACCTGGCCCGCTTGCTGGGCAGATACTTCACCGCTGATGCGCACAATCCGCCCGACCACGGTATCCACGGCTGGGACGGGAGCCCCCTGTCCGGGACGCGGACGATTTTCGCTTTGTTCCTGGCGACAATCACTCTCACAAAGGCGCGCATCGAAACTGGTTCCGCGGACGCCAATGGTGGCGGTGACGGTGCTGACTTGAACGCCGCCCGGATTGCGCTTGCCGATGAGTCCGGTAATGGCCCGCATACCGCCCTTCAGCAGGCGCAGGAAGGCATTTTCAGCACCTTTGTCGTGGGCAAACCTGTCGATCGCAAAGGACGTGCCCGGCCTCAAGGTAATTTTTGTGCCATCGGCAAAAGCCAGCACGGCATAGCCCTTTTCGCTCGTCGTCACCAGATCTCCTTCAAACAGGGCGTCTCCGCGGGCGAGGAAACGGGCATCGGCGCCCTTGAGCTGAGCCGTTGCAATCCCCTGAGCATATTCAAGCTCACCCACCCTTTGTTGGGCCAGGGCAAGTCCAGAGACAAACGCCAGCACAAGGCCCAGCAGGTAAATCCAGATTCTGCCGTTTGATGCCGACACTCTGTCCCTCTCCCGACTCAGTAACATTTCGGCAGGCGCCGGCGCAAGGGATCAACGGTAATCTCACCTTCTTCTGTCATGGCCAGCAAGCCGTAGAGATCCTCCAGATTATCCAGCAAAGCAACGATGTCTCCTGCGGTTGGATTCAGCAGAGGGGAAATTGAATCCAGTACCAGTACCGAACCGGGAACAAGCCCTAATGGCACTACGGGCAGCAGCCCGGTCGATATGTTGAAGTTTCCGATCAGTCCGCCGGCACACCCGATGCAGTTGCCGCCCAGGGAAATGTTGTTGCCGGTGGCGGCCCCGGCAGTCATGGTGGCCCCACCGGCATTCGGAATGAAGGCCAGATTTCCCGAGGCATAGGCATTCAGCGTTCCGGTGGCGAGAATGCCCGCCGTTGCGCCTGCTACCGTACCGCCGGTTACCGTGATATTGCCATTGGTCGCCGCCATATCGATATTTCCGGCCGTGATCAGCGCCGTTGCCGTCGCCGCGTTGCCAGCTTGAACGAGAATGGCGCCATTGGTCGTCATGAAGAGATAGAGGGGGTCAATGGCAGCGGAACCCGCTGCGCCGCCGAGTACCTGAATCGGGCCAGTCAGGGCGCTGATTGTCATGGTTCCCGTCGTCGCCGTTCCCGCCAGAATCTTGGACGTTGCAGCCGCACTCGCTCCGCCCTGGACGAGAAGTTCACCCACCGTCAGGGTTTGATCGGCACTGGAGGCCACCAGCGCCGCCCCCAGCGATGCCGTATCGCCCACCTGCATGATTCCGGCTTTGGTGTAAGGCATGCTGATGGTCTGGTTGCCTGTTGCCTTGACCTGGGCCAGCGAGCCACTGGACGCGCTGTGATTCAGCACGGTCAGGCTGGCTTTGTCGTTGGCTCCGGCTCCGCCCTGCAGATTGATGGTCTGCGTACCGTTGGCCGAAATCTCCGCCCTGGCACCCGCCACGGGCGAACTGACCATTACGAGGGCATCCGCCGCGCTGATGGTCTGAGATCCGCCGGAAACGATACCTGCGGTTGCGCCGGCCGCATTGGTCACGCTGATGGAACCGCCAACCGACAGATTCTGTGCACCCCGAGGTCAGGCGTAGCTCGGCATCGGAGCCGGTGCCGGCAGCGATCGAGAGATTGCCGTAAGCCGTCAGCGTCTGGCCGCTACCCCTGGAGCAAGGCGCCCGAACCCGCGCCATTGCCGCCGGCCAGCGTCACATTTCTGGAACTGCGAACCGTCTGGTTGCCGATTGTAGTCATGTTGGCGTAGGCACCCGCCGCGCTACCGCCGGTCAGGCTGACGAGATCAGTCTGGTCGTAATTGTAGGAGGAGTTGAGATTGCCGATAGTCTGCGAACCGAACGCCGTCGTCACTTCGGCAAAAGCTCCCGTCGCACCGCCGGTAACCGTTATGTTCTGCCCGGCGTCAATCGACTGGCCACTGTATGCGGCAATTTTTGCGGAAGAACCGCTTCCGCTACCCCCCTGCACAATGACGTTGTTGGTCGCATCGTTGGAATAGATGTAGGTGTTACCGATATTCTGCGAGCTACCCGTCGATTGAATGGCCGCCGTCATACCGGTACCGCTTCCGCCCAACACCGAAATGTTTCCACCGGCCATGATGCTCTGGCTGCCTAGCGCCTGAATACGCGCAAGACCGCCGGCACCGGCTTGTACAAGAATATTCTGGGTTGCTGGCGTATAGTAGGTTGAGGTCGAACCAACAGTCTGACTGCCGCCAGATGAAAAGACTTCTGCGTAGGCGCCAGATCCGCCACCCCCCAGCACACTGAAATTGCCTGCGGTTTGCAAAGTTTGGGATCCTGTGCTTCTGATCGAGGCGTAGGCCCCGGTGCCGCCACCGCCCAGCACCAGGATGAAATCGGTCGGGCTGTAATAGTAGGTATTTTGATTGCCGATCGACTGGCCGCCAGCGGTCGAGACAATTTCTGCGAAGGCGTTGGCGCCACTACCACCCTGGACGGTTAACCCGCCCTGCAAGGCGGTCATTGACAGATTGCTGCCTTGCAAAGCGGCGCTGGATCCGACCCCGGCACCGCCCAGTACCGCCACGTTCCCGCCCGTCGATATCGACTGCGACGAAGTCGCCTGGGCTTTCGCCGAAGCCCCGTCGGCACTGCCGGCCTGGATCAGCAAGCTGCCTCCGGCTGACAGGTACTGAGTCCCGGTTGAGGTGATTGCTGCAGATGCCCCGGCTATGGCAGTGGATCCCCCCTGAATCTGGATATCGTGACCTGCACTGATGGAAGTCGAAGCCAGATTGAGAAGCGCGCTGCCGCCATCGCCCTGACCATGAAATCATGGCCGACATAGGCATCCGTATACCCAGCCTGGACTGAAACGTTATCGCCGCTGGCCGCACCGGCCAGGATCATGAAATCATGGCCCGCATACAGGTAGGACGCCCCGCTGGCCGTAACACTGCGCGGACCGCCGCTGGCCAGGATGATGACGTCACCCGTGGTGTTGTATCCGGAGTTGCGGGCATCGAGCCTGAGGTTGGCAACATTGATGTCGCCGTTGACCCGGATGTTGCCATCCCGTGCTGTCAAATAGAAATTGCCGGGGCTTGTCACCGCGCCGAGATCGAGATTCCCTCCGGCGCGAGTCAGGCTGAAGCCAGCGAAGTTGGTCAGGATGTTGGCGATGGAAATGCCGCCGGTCCCGCTGGCACCCGTCGCGATACTGAGATCGGTCAGCGTCGTGTTGTTCAGGTCCAGCGCGATTTCATCCTTTGCCGCAACAGCCAGAGACACAGTCTTCGAGATCTTGAGCGGCGACCCGCTGGAGCCAACGCTCCCATTGTTCGCCGTGAGGGTCACGGTGCCGCTGGCAACGCCACTCGCATCGAGTGTCGATCTGAACCGAATTCGTGCCAATTTTCGAAATGCTCCCGCTCGTAGCGGTAAGATTGACGCTTCCCCCTAGGGTGCTCACGCTATCGACGTTGATGTTGGCTCCCGTTGCAGTTACCGATGCGTTGGCTATGCCGGCGGGTCCGGTGGTGGAAATGGCATTGAGACTGACATCGCCTGCCGTCGAAAAACTGGTGCTGATCCAGCTCAGTAAATTGGTGTGCAGTTGCAGTGGATTAGGGGCCGTACCGACATTGATGCTTGTTGCGAAGGGACTATTGATCGACAGTGAAGTATTGCTGCTGATACCCACGTTGGTCAGGTTGCCAGTTACATTGATCACAGTCAGGGCGGTAGCCGGGGAAAGCTCGGTGTAGCCTATAACAATTGGTGTCGTTGGCGAATGAAAACCAGATCCGCCGTATTTCCTCCCACAGTGTGGAGCTGGAAGCTCTGACCGGTTCCGGTGATCGACGAAGCCCCGCCGAGTTGATCACCCTTGGCATGGATATCGAGATTGGTCAGGGCTGCGGTTGAAACCAAGTTGATTGCTCCACCGGCGGTCAAAGTGAGGTTGCCGGTTCCGGTGAGATTACCCTGCACACTGCCATTGGCCGAGGTCAGAGTGGCAGTCGGCGTGGTCAGGGTGGCGGCAGAGGTATTGATCCCGTTCGGTGCGGTGATATTGATGCTGTTGGCGCCAGACAAGGCGATCGCCCCGGGCACGTAGGAATTTGTTGCGTTCACGCTCAGGGTGCCGGCTATTGCATTCAGATTGCCCGTGGCAAAACTAGTGCCACCGACCGTCAGATCACGGTCTGCCGTCAGGTTGCCGGTATTCAGAGCATTTCCGGAAACATTGACGTAGAAGCCTGAAATCGCGCCGGATGAAAGGGATCCGATCCAGCGGCAGCGGTAACCGCATCATTGTAATAACCTGTCGAGGTATGACCACCGGTGATGGTACCGGTCCCACCTGCTACAGAAAGACCAGTACCCGCATTTACGAAAGCGGAGGTCGGGCTGCTGATGTTGCCTGTGGTGGTCAGGCTGCCACTGGCGGTGAGTCGCAGTTCTTCTGCAAGATACTGACTGGAGTTCAAACGTGGGACGTAAACATAAGATGGATAGCCTCTCCTCGACCCGTAGTGGCAACGCTGCCAAGGGACAGGTCATGCCCGGATAGCGTCAGCGCCAGGCCGGTCAGATTGCCCGTAGTGATGTCGCCACCACTGATGTCGATGCTGTTGCCTACACTGCTGGCTCCTGCAGTTGACGAAGTGACATTACCTAGGGACACGGCTCCGGTTCCGCCGCTCAGTTCGATATAACCGGCATTGATGTTGTTGGTTCCCGGCAAAGTTTGGGTCAGCCCGTTACCCGCAGACAGAATGAACTGGTTGTAGCCGGCATAGCCGGGCGTGACCTGCCTGCCCGCTCGTCGTCAGGTTAACGTCACCGAAAGTCAGCCCGCTTGTACCCGTCGCGGCGAATTTGAACAAATCCAGGGTATTGGCCGACTGGACGATATTCCCGATGGTGATGGTGCTGCCGTCGCTCGCCGCATTGACCGAGAGATCCTGGGATGAAAATACCGAGGTGCCGCCAGCGCCCATTCCTACGGCCGAAGCCGCCAGGTCGATTGACTGGAGTGTCTTGGGGGCATGAGTGATGGCATCCTGAACCTTTACATGGAACTGCCCGTCGGCATGTGCGACGAGTGCTCCGCTGGTATCCACGGTCACCGGCTTACCGAGGGCTCCGATATTGCCTAGCGAGGAGGTCAGGGAAACCGTGCTTGACAATCCGGCCAGAATGTCCAGAGGATTCGTAAAGGTGCTGTCGCCTAGGCTGCTGCTGGCAGAAAGCGTCACATTGCCAGTGGCGGAAATATCGGAAAGGGCGTTATCTATGGTGGTTTTAATTCCCCCGGCAGTCGAAGTAAGGGTCACGGAGCGGTTGGAGCCCGCTGCCGCAATCGACTGGAAGGTGATGTCACCGGTCGCCGTTCCTGAAACGCTCCCGTTTGTAGTCGAAACCGTACCCAGAGCCAGCGCGCCGTTGCCGGCATTAAAACTGGCTGTAGTCCCAGCCGTATTGGCACCCACCGCGCTGACGGCACCCATCTGGGCATTGACGTTCAGCGAGGACGATGTCGCCGTCAGGTTGCCTGTTGCCGATATATTCCCGGTACCACTATCGGTCATGGCAATACTTGTTCCCGATAGCGAGCCGACATTGATGGCGTTGGTAGTCCGGTGATAGCTGTAATCAAAATAACTGAAGTAGTAGCTGCCCGCCTGAATATTGACCGAACCACCCGCGGTCAGCGAGGTGACGCCGATATTGCCATTATCATAGTTATACAGCGACGCACTGCCGGCTGACGACAAGGTGCCAACCGTAATCGGGCTGCTGTCTATGCATATGGTGTAGTAGAAATAACTGCATTGTTGGCAGACAAGGAAAGATTGCCGCCAGTCGTGGTAAGCGAAGCCGCATTGATCGGCCCTTTTGTCGAAACCGCAAGACTGCCCGAAGTCGAGGTGCCAAGCGTGACACCGCCACCGGCCGTCGAGGTAAGCGCAGCGCCGGGCAGAGTCAGAGTCGGCATATTGATTCCGGCGTCGGAAACATTGATGGAGAACCCGCTGCCGAAACCGCCGGTCGACACCGCGTTGCCGTTGAGCACTCCTGCCCCCGCCGACAGGCTGAGCGTGGACAGATTGGCCGCTCCCGTCAGCGATGTTCCGGCAACCCCGGCCAGCGTTCCCTGGAGATAAAATTCGCTCAGCGTCGGGTTGCCCGACAGCGCAACATAGGCCGGGGCAGCCAGGTTCTGCAGCCGCAGAGCAGACGAGGCAACCGCCAGCGGTGCCCCGGAAGCGCCAAGCGTCGATGCTGAATTCTGTCCATAGAGATAGACCACCGGTGCCGTGATCAATCCGACGGACAGTTGCTGCATACCGGCGCTGGAGTGCAGATAAACTCCCGTACTGCCATTGATCGAGCCAATCTGGAGCGGCTGGCTCGCCAGGTTGTAAAGATCAACGTACGAGCCGCTGGAGGTGGCGTCGATTCGACCCGCATTGATATAGTTGCTGTAGATCGTACTCGGCGAATTCAGCGATGCCGCGACCGCCGTGACGTTGTTCCCATAGATGCTGCCTGCCGTGCCGGTGAGTGAAACCGTTCCGCCCGCTGCGAAGTTCCGTAAGAGACTCCCGGTCTGCCCGGTCACAGAAATATTCCCCGCCCCGGCATTGACGTTGGCATTACTGACAGTCCCGCCGGTAGACGCCAGGGTTACCGTGCCGCCGCCCGAGTTGATGGCGCCGCCATAGGCCAGCGCGGAAGTCACATGAATATTGACGGCTCCTCCAGCGGTCGAAAGACCCCCACTGCCGGTAACCGTGTAGCCACTTAATTCCAGCGAGCCGCCAGTGGTCGACAGGGCCTGGTTCAGTTTGACGCTACCTGTTCCGACCGCACCGTTGGCCGCCACGGTGAGGCTGTTGCCGGTGAAATTCGTCATGCTGTTGAAGATGATGTCATTCTGCGCCTGCAGAATGATATTGCCACCGACGGCGTTCATTCCGGTGTCCGAAATGGTCAGGATGTTTGTCGAAAAATCGGCAAACTCATCGGTCACGATCGGCAGGATGCCGCCGTTCGAAGAAACGATGATATCCAGCGGGTCGAGAAGCAGGAAACCCATCGCTCCGGCCGGCGCGGTCAGATCCGCCTTGCCGGCGAACTGGAGATTCTGCTTGCCGGACACCTCGGCAAATCCGCCATTGCCGCCTTGCGGGCCGCCACGTGCCGACAGGCTGCCGAAATAACGGGTATTTTCGTCCGCCCAGACGATGATGCGTCCGCCATCGCCTTTGCCGCTGGCATCGGCCGTCAGGCTTGCGCCATCGCCAACGAATACCCGGCGGGAATTCTGGACGTCGGGGTTTTTGCCCTGGTAATCGCCGCCGACCAGTATCTGCCCGCCCCCGGTGAAACCGGATGTATCGATCCTGGCGGCAGATTCCAGCGCGACCCGCTCGCCGAGAACGCGGATGTCGCCGCCTTTGCCCTCGGCGCCACGGGCCGACAATTCTCCGGCCACCCGCGCGGTACCCGCACTGCTCTGGATAGTGATCGAACCGCCAGCCAGGCCATCGGCCCGGGTCACACTATCCGCAGTCAGCGTCACTTCGTTGCTGCCTACGGGCGGATCGATCCGTCGCCGTCCTGAACCAGCCGGTTCGCGCGAAT